>NZ_KZ319290.1:257749-423190 GCF_002744755.1 Leeuwenhoekiella nanhaiensis
TTACGATGTAGTAGCTACAGCCACTGATGCTGTCAGTAATGTTTCAACTGATGCTACAGTTGATGAACTTACGATTGATACTACGCCACCTACGGTTCCAACGGTAGATCCTTTGGTAACGAATGACAACACTCCAACAATCACCGGAACTGCTGACTCTGCTGATGATTTGGTAGTGGTTGTAGCCGGAGTTACTTATACCGAAGGTGACGGAAATTTAGTTGACAACGGTGATAACACCTGGACGCTGACAATCCCGAGTCCGCTTGCTGATGGCACTTACGATGTGATGGCTACGGCTACTGATAATTTTGGAAATTCCAGTTCTGATGTTACTACAAACGAACTCACGATTCAAACTGCAATTGCAACCGGAAACCCGCAACAGGCTTTCTGTATTAGCGAAGCAGCTGTGGTAGCAGATTTGGAACTCGATCAGGATACCGTAATCTGGTATGATGCAGCAACAGGAGGTAATGTGCTTCTAGACGATACCCTGCTGGAAGATGGAAAAATTTATTATGCCGCTTTGGTAGTACTGGGAGTTGAGGTTGATGCTCGCTTCGCAGTCACAGTTACATTGACTAACCCGGTTACTCCAACGATTAGTGCTTCTGTAAATGCTCCCTGTCTCGGGGCCGAAGTTACCTATACAACGCAGTCAGGTATGAATAACTACAATTGGCAGGTATCCGCATCAGGTAATGTGATTTCGGGAGGTTCAGCCACAGATAATTTTGTGGTCGTGATTTGGGATATTCCGGGTAATGAAAGCGTTTCGGTAAGTTATGAAGCGGGTGCAGGATGTATTCTCGATACTCCGGCTTCCCTAGAAGTTATTCCGGTAGCCTGTTCAGACTTAATAGTTACCAAAACCGTAGATAACGATATGCCTGCAATAGGTGAGACCGTGGTTTATACCGTGACCGTTCAGAATAATGGTTCTGTGAGTATCAGTCTTATAGAGGTTGAAGACAAGCTTCCGTCAGATCTGGAGTTGGTGAGTTTCCAAACTTCAATAGGAACCTATAACTCCTCTACAGGAATTTGGCTAATACCAGAACTTGCAGCAAACGACAGTGCCGTATTGACGGTTTCGGCACGCGTAAAGGATGGCGAAAATTATCTGAATCGAGCGCGTATTATTAATTCTTACCCTCTGGATTTAGATGCTGATAACAATCTAGCTGAAGTTGACCTTAACCCGGATTGTCTAATGGTCTTTAATGAGTTTTCACCAAATGGTGACGATATAAATGACTTGTTTAAAATACGCTGTCTTGAGCAGTATCCTGAAAATACTTTATTGATTTTTAATCGTGTAGGGCAAAAGGTTTTCTCAAGTGTAAACTACAAGAATGATTGGGATGGTATTGCCAACGTAACTACAGGTTTCAATACCTCAAAAGGTCTCCCTAGTGGCACTTATTATTATGTACTGGAGATAAACGGAGGACGTACACTCAAAGGTTGGTTGTATCTGGCAAACTAAAAAACTTCAAAAAGCGATAATTATGATTTTTAAAATTAAAACCATCATACTGCTAATACTGGCTTTTTTCAGCTATGTCTTTGAGGTTTTCGCACAGCAAAACCCAAACTACACGCAGTATATGTACAATACAATGACTATTAATCCGGCTTATGTGGGTTCTACTGATTATTTCAATATAACAGCTGACTATAAAGCACAGCTTACGGGTATAGATGGGGCTCCGGAAACTAATAATGTGGGGTTTGAGAGTCCAGTCACTTATAACGTGGGGCTGGGACTCAATATCACCCGAGATGTGTTAGGGCCAATAGAAGATGTGAAAATAGATGGTAATTTTTCCTATTCCTTTCAGGTTGGGGTTGATACCTATCTCGCTTTTGGTCTCAAAGCAGGCTTTAGAGTGCTCAATGTTGATTTTACCAAGGGTATCTACGAAAATCCAAATGACCCCGCGTTTATGAATAATATTGATAACGAGTTTTTGGGAGTTTTGGGAGCCGGAACCTACCTGTATACTGATAAATGGTATTTGGGGTTATCTACCCCTAATTTCTTTTCGCAGGAATATTTTGATGAGGAAGATACCCGTGTGGAGACCGAAGAGATGAGTATTTTTTTAATCGGTGGATATATTTTTGACATCGGCAGTAGAACCAGGTTTAAGCCCGCAGTGTTATTTGATTACGTGCAAGGGGCACCCTTGCGTACTAATCTTTCTGCAAATTTTCTATTATACGAGAAACTAACACTGGGTTTGGCTTATAGTATGGATGCTTCGGTAGGAGCGCTGGCCGGTTTTCAAATTACCGATTCGATTTTTATAGGTTATGCCTATGAATACAATACCTCAGATTTTAATCAATATAACGACGGTAGTCACGAGTTGCTGATTAAATTTTCTTTGGCCCGTAAACGCGGTGCCACTTATTCACCCAGATTCTTTTAAAACCCAAACGACAGACTATGAAGATCTATTTGTTTTTTTTAACCCTGATTTTAAGTACTGCCGGTTTTAGTCAAAAAAAGCTGGAAGAGGCAAACCAGTTGCACGACACATTCAGGTATGTTGATGCGGCTAAAGCTTATGAGGAGTACCTTGCAGAGGCCAAAGATGTAGCAACTTTAACCTGGATGCGTATAGGTGATACGTATTACAATTTAAAGGAGTATCAAAAAGCTAACGAGGCTTATAAAAAGTGGTACGAAGATCCAACACACGAATTAAACGTGCGACAGGGGTATCAATATCTGGATTCTTTCAGAAGATTGAAACGTTATGATGAGGCGCATACAATTGTAGAACGCTATTATAAAGAGTACAGTACTAAAGAAAAACTGACGGCTTATTACGAAGAACGCGACCGTTTTGAGGAACTTATAAAGAATGACACCTTATATACCGTCAAGAATGCTGCATTTAATTCGGCTTATGCCGATTTTGGTGGAAGTTTTTTAGAAGACCAATTTGTTTTTTCGTCATCAAGAAATAAAACGGATAATGAAATCACAGACAGGGATTATACGCCTTACCTGTCTTTATACAGTTTACAGATTTCAGAAGCTAACCCCGGTCAAAATCCTCAATTATTTAATGAGCAGATTGAAAGTCCTTATCACGATGCTACAGCATGTTTCACGGCAGATGGCAAAACGATGTATTATGCTTCCAGTTTTCAAAGTGGAAAAAAGAAGGTCTTTGATGGAGATAAACGCAATCATTTTAAAATTTACCGGGTTGACCTTACAAAAAAGAAGCCGGTAAAAGAATTGCTTCCTTTTAATGTTGAGGGGTATTCTACAGGTCATCCATACCTCACTGAAGATGGGTCAAAATTGTTTTTTGCCTCAGATATGCCCGGAGGCTACGGGAAGGCAGACATTTATGTGTGTGATGTGTATCCTGATGGTACGTTTTCAAAACCCAGAAATCTGGGTCCGTTACTTAACAGTACGACAGATGATTTCTTTCCCTATTTTAAAGGTGATGTTTTGTATTTCAGCTCTGCCGGCCACGTGGGTTTTGGAGGTCTTGATATGTACAAATCCTTTTATAAAGACGGTATTTATGGAACTCCTATAAATTTGGGTCCTGTGATCAATACCAACGCAGATGATTTTGCCTACGTAGAAGGTAAGACACCTAATACGGGTTATTTTTCATCGGATCGGGCAGGCGGTAAAGGCGATGATGATATTTATGAGTTTACTTACAATCTGGAGCTTTGCCAGCAATTTGTTTCAGGAACGGTTTACGATTTGGAAACCCGGCAGCCCTTAGCAGATGCAACCGTTACGCTATATATAAATGAAAATGAGAAATTTAGTGAGGTACGAACAGATGAAAACGGTGCTTACCGGCTTGAAGTTCTTTGTGAAACAAACTATACCATTGAGGCACACAAAGCAGGCTATAGTAAAGATGGTTTGAATTTAAATACTGATGTGACACCGGGTAGAACGATGAAGCTGCTCGATTTTAAAATCAAAGATCTCTCTGAAATATTTACCACAGATGGGGATGTCGAAAAAATCAAGGTTGATCCCATCTATTTTGAATATTACCGATACAATATCAATTCGGTAGCGGCAATTCAGCTTCAAAAGGTAGTAGATGTTATGAATGCGTATCCTGATATGATTATAAAAATCGAGTCACACACAGATCAACGAGGTACTGATTATTTTAATAAGGAATTGTCAACCAATCGTGCAGAAGCCACACGTGACTGGCTTATAAGCCGTGGAATTGCTGCAAACCGTATTGAAAGTGCCATTGGTTATGGCGAAAGCCGTCCCATAAATATTTGTAACGAAAAAGGAGCTAATTGTACAGAAGTGGAATATTCTGAAAATAGAAGATCTGAGTTTATCGTGGTCAAACGATAATGAAGAATTAAGATTGTAGCAGCCAATGCTGTTTAATTCGGGGGAGAGGCCCGAAGCTTTAAAGCTTCGGGCTTTAATTTTATAGGAGCTTAGTTTTTAATCTGAAATGTTAAAGTGCAGGCTAATGTGTTAAAATTTGAAAAAAATGAGGAATTCCGTATAAAATAATCCCTGGTATTTTAGTTCTTTGAAATGGCTGAAAAAATAATTAGTCTTTGAAAAATTTCAGTCAAGTGATTTCAAAAAAGGATGGCAGATCACACTCCTATTTATATTAATTCGTAAGCTGTAGGGGGCGTATCGGGTTAATTATTTGAGTGCTGGTTTGCCTTTTTTTCTTTCCTTCCTATGCACCTAGAAGATTAAAAGCCAAAAGCAAAAGAATAAAACCGATAACACCTTGTAAAAAGGTAGCAAAAGTATGTGTGCGATAGGCTTCTTTCACACTCATTTCCCCAAGCTGACTTACGATCCAGAAATACGAATCATTGGCGTGCGAAACAGTTACAGATCCGGCTCCTATGGCTAATATGGCCCAGACTTTTCCCGTCTCTGAATCAAGACCCAGTGCAGGAAGCAGGGGCAAAAGTATTGATGAGACCGTAATCAGCGCAACTGTTGATGAGCCCTGCGCAGACTTGAGAACTGCAGCAAGCAAAAAGGGAATCACCAGACCAATTGATGCATTAAAGTGCAAAGTCTCAAATCCCTGAGTGAGGTTAGCTTGTTGGATTACACTTCCCAGCGCACCTCCCATAGCGGTAATCAATAGTATAGGTGCAGCCTGCTGTATCCCTTTTTTAATAACGTCATTGATTGATAGGTCTTGCTTGAAACACAGGTAAAAAGCAGTCAGTACACCCACTAAAAGTGCGATAACCGGGTCACCCAAAAATTCAAGGGCAACAATCACATAGTACAAACCGGCTATTGCGGATAAAAACGGAGTAAATGCCGCAAACGCCATAAGAAGAATGGGTAACGCGAGAGGAATAATAGCCAGACTGAAATTTAAGTTTGAACGGGTTTCCTGCTCCTGAGTGGTATGAGCTGCTATTTCTGTTAAGCTTTCTTCAAACTTTCCCTTCCGGAACAAATAGTAAGCATAGAAACCCCCTATGAGCATAAGAATCAGAGCAAAGAAGCCACCCCCAAGCAGAAGTACGTAAAGATTTTTCAGCTGTAAATTTGCAGCTGCTGCGAGAGGTCCGGGGGTGGGGGGCACCAGGACGTGAGCAGAAAACAAGCCGGTTGAAAGCGCAATGGTGAGACCATTGCGTTTAAGCCGATTTCCCAGCGCCATTTTTTTGGCCAAGGGTGCCAAAATAACAAATGCGGCATCACAAAAAACCGGTATCGAAACAATATAACCCAATCCGCTTACAACAAAAGGTAGCGGCAATCTGCGAAATTTCTTAAGAATAGTCTGGGCGATAACCTGAGTCGCGTTTGTTGCTTCAAGCGCTGCGCCTATAAAAGAGCCAAAAAGAATAAGCAATCCTATGTTTTGAAACATGTTTCCAAAACCTACAGAAATGACTTTTGGGATTTCGATTAAAGGAGTTTGTAGCAGCATTGCCAGTCCCAGAGCACTTATAAGCAACACAAAAAACGGATGCCAGCGCAAATAACTGGTGCCAATAATGATCCAAATAATAACAATGCCAATAAAGAGAAGGTCTAAACCCATATCAAATAAAATCTTTAAGGGTATGCGCAACTTTATCACTGAGTAGCCGGGCTGCATTTTTCTTTGCGTACTCCAGAGTCATAGCTTCGGTTTTGATGGCAAAAGCTCCCGTAAAACCACAGTCCATTAAAACCTGAGGATCAGCCGTAACACCACCCGAGTAGAGCAATACCGGTTTTCGGTGCTTTTGTGCTAAGGCAGCAATCTTAAAAGGTACTTTGCCAAATGTACTCTGGTCGTCAGTGCGCCCTTCACCGGTAATAATAAGGTCTGCCTGTTTTATTTGATCTTCAAGTCCGGTAAGTTCTGCCAAAATATCAAAACCATTTTTGAGTTCTGCATCAGTAAATGCAAGCATTCCTGCGGCCGTACCTCCGGCGGCACCGCCACCTTCCTGATCCAGAATTTTTTTCTCAGTCTCTTTTTCCAGCATTGTCCCAAACCGAACCGTCGCGCGTTCAAGCCGATCAATAATATCTGGCGTAGCCCCTTTTTGCGCAGCATAGATAAATGCAGCACCATGTATTCCGGTAAGTTTGTTTTGCACATCACAGGCAATAGTAAATCGGCTGCTTTTTAATTCAGGTACGAGATTTTCGGCATTAATTGCTCTACACTTTTCAAGTGTAGCGCCGCTCGCATCAAGTGTATTTCCATTTGCATCCAGAAGTTTTCCGCCCAAAGCATTAAAAATTCCCGTAGCTACATCATGAGTCGCGCTGCCACCTATGCCTAAAATTATATGTTCTTTACCCCGCTCAAGCGCGTGACGTATTTGTAAACCGGTACCGTAAGTTGAGGTGTTTAAAGGGTTTTGTTCTTCGGGTTTTAGCAGGGCAAGACCTGAAGCCTGGGAAAGCTCAATCCATACCGTTTTTGAATCTGCAAATTCAAAATAAGGGGCTGTAAGTGCCCGGCCTAGGGGATCCTGAGTTTCTACAGCAATGCACTTCCCAAGGTTGAGTGCACCCAATACCTCAAAGGCTCCCTCACCGCCGTCGGAGAAGGGGAGTAGTTTGCATTGTGCCTGTGGTAAGCATCTTTCGATACCTGAGGCAATAGCGCGTGCTACTTCAGAAGCGCTAAGACTTTCTTTAAAGGAATCTGGTGCAACAAGGATTTTCAATTAAAAAGACTTAAGATTCAGTAAGTTAATCTTAAAATTTTAAACGGAAAAATCGTCGAGGCCCTTTTGGGATGAGCGATAGAGGTCAGGAAATAAGCTTCTTAAGCTGAGAGATGGTTTCAACAGGGTCCTGAGCTTTGAAGACAAAGCTTCCGGCAACCAGAACATCGGCACCACTATCTATTAGTTTCGCCGCATTTTGATCGGTCACGCCGCCGTCAATTTCAATTAGGGTAGAGGCATTGTGGGTGATGATAATTTCTTTAAGGGATCTAATCTTTTTATAGGTGTTTTCTATAAAGCTTTGGCCCCCAAAACCGGGGTTTACGCTCATAATGATCACGATATCAATATCTGAAATAATGTCTTTTAAAAGATCTACGGGTGTATGAGGATTAAGAGCGACACCGGCTTTCATACCTGCGGCTTTTATCGCCTGAAGCGTTCGATGTAAATGCGTGCAGGCTTCATAGTGTACCGTAAGGTGGGTCGCACCTAAATCAGCAAAAGTCTGGATGTAGCGATCGGGATCTACAATCATCAGGTGAACATCAATGACCTTGGTAGCGTGACGGGTAATAGCCTGTACAACAGGCATTCCAAAAGAGATATTGGGCACAAAAACCCCATCCATAATATCTACGTGAAACCAGTCTGCTTCACTGGCATTTACCATTTTTATATCCCGCTCGAGGTTTGCAAAATCTGCAGCGAGTAGGGAAGGGGCTAGGTATGTAGGTTTCATTTAATATGTTTTAAAGTATTAATGCATTTTGGCCAAAATATTCTCTAGAATAGAAATGGTTGAGTTGATTTTTTGATTTTCTAAAAGTTTCAGATTTAAAAGATAATTATTCAGTTTGTCTAAAACCAGTTTGTTTTTTGGCACTAGAAAGCCAGATTCGTAATCGCTAAAAATTCGATTCTCAGATTCATCTTCTAATATCTGGGTGACATTTTTATGTCTTTTATCATTTTTTATTTTACTAAATAATGCGAGAACTTCGTTTTTATTTCCTTCCAGAAGCTGTAAAAAATTCCCATCTCGATAAACTAGAAACCCTGAAATATCCAATTCTTTATTCCAATCTGCAACATTGTCTAAAATATCTTGAATAGCATTTGGTGTAGTTGAATTAGAAGAATCACTGAGATAAATTAAATAATAAAACATAAGCTAAAGTTATGAAATAAAAAATCCCCGGTAATCAGCCGGGGATTCATTCATCAATCAAAAAACGAACAGTTATGATGAACTGTTGTTGCTTTAAATATTTTTATTTTAGGGTTGCAGGCAATTTAATAAAAAACCTGCTTATCTCCTTATTTTTAACGAATTCTTGTAAAAAGCGCTTAGCCCAGATAAGTTTTAAGAATTTTACTACGTGAGGTATGCTTCAAACGACGGATAGCTTTTTCTTTGATTTGACGCACGCGCTCGCGGGTTAGTTCAAAAGTTTCTCCTATTTCTTCAAGAGTCATAGGTTGTTGATTGCCAAGGCCGAAATATAAGCGAACGACATCAGCTTCACGGGGTGTAAGCGTCTCCAGAGCGCGTTCTATTTCGGTACGAAGTGATTCTGTGATCAACTCACGATCGGGGTTTGGCGACTCGCCAGAACGCAATACATCATACAGGTTTGAATCTTCTCCATCTATTAAAGGAGCGTCCATACTTACGTGTCTTCCGGCATTTTTCAAAGATTCCTTAACATCGTTAATGGTCATGTCAAGCTCTTTAGCGATCTCTTCAGGACTTGGAGGTCTTTGATTGGCCTGCTCTAAAAAGGCGTAGGTTTTATTGATTTTATTGATAGAACCAATTTTGTTAAGCGGAAGTCTTACAATACGCGATTGTTCTGCCAATGCCTGAAGGATAGACTGTCTGATCCACCATACCGCATAAGAGATAAATTTGAAACCTCGGGTCTCGTCAAAACGTCTTGCAGCTTTAATTAAACCCAAATTACCTTCATTGATCAAATCAGGTAAGGTCAAACCCTGATTCTGGTATTGCTTTGCTACCGAAACCACAAATCGCAAGTTTGCTTTAGTTAGTTTTTCTAATGCACGTTGATCACCGGCCTTGATGCGCTGAGCGAGTTCTACCTCGTCTTCGGCTGTAATAAGATCTACTTTCCCTATTTCTTGAAGGTACTTGTCTAAAGAAGCGGTTTCCCTGTTGGTAACCTGTTTAGTAATCTTGAGTTGTCTCATTGACGTTTACGTATTAATTGAGCATTATACCCATTATACGTATCAAGCAAAGAAAAGGTTACAACAGAATTGAATTTTTTTTAGAAAAATTTAACAATACGAGATGTCAGGCGTATTGATATTTTGCTATAAATCTGAAAATCAGAATATTATTACTTATTTATTTTTCGTTTTTAATTCAATAAGTTTGACATTTACTTCCGTCAGGGCTTGAGTATACAAATCTTCGAAAGTCTTAAGGTGCTTTTTGGCCTCTGTTACTTTTGAAGAGTCCTTTATAAGGCTCTCTATCTGCTGTAAATGATAGCCGTGTCTGGTCATGCCCAGATTCATGAAACTTGATTTCATCTTATGTGCTGTAGTACTGGCCTGTAGATAATACTCCTGTTCTACACATTTGCGGAGACTTTTAAGATCATCAGGAGTTTCCTGGATAAAAACTTCCAAGAGAGCGATTACAAATTTTTTGTCATTATCAAAAATATCAAGCAGATGCGCGATGTCAACAGATTTTGATTGTTGCGTGATATCAGAGCCTGACGGGGATTTTTCTTGTACCACTTCTGGTTCACTATTTTTATCCTCATCTACAAGCCAAAACAATACTTCTTTTAAAGCTTCCTCTTTTAAGGGTTTAGTCAAATAAAAGTCAATCCCGGCATTGATGGCTTTTTTTCGGGATTCAGGAAAAACATCAGCAGAACAGGCAACGATGGGTACTTTTTTAATCGCGTCTTTGTTAGACTGCCGTATTGAAGCAATGGCTTCGAGACCATTCATTACGGGCATATGCATGTCCATCAGAATCAGATCATAATCTACCTTACCACTCTGGTGTATTTTTACTGCTTGTTCGCCATTTTCAGCAATATCAGCCTCAACGCCCAGACTGCTCAGCAATTGCTTGATGTAAAACTGATTCATCTTATTATCCTCGGCGACAAGAACTTTTAAGCCTTCAAGAGATTTATTTTTGGCAAGATTCGGACGAGAAGTGTTATCAAGATTTTTCAGTTTACTCTTCTTAAAGCTCACATTAAAGCAAAATTCAGAGCCTTTACCTACTTCGCTACTCGCGGTCAACGTTCCTTTTTTCAGATTTATCAATTCTTTGGTAATCGCCAGTCCCAAACCGGTTCCATTAATCTTGGCATTTTCCGGACTTTCAACCTGATAAAAACTGTCAAAAATCGTTTGAATTTTCTCTTCAGGAATTCCTATCCCGGTGTCTTTAACCTTAAAATTAAGGCGTAGTTCTTCATCCGTTTCACTATCGAGTCCTACCTTAAGTGAGATAGAGCCCTGGTGTGTAAATTTTATTGCATTTCCTATGAGGTTGGTAAGAATCTGATTAAGTCTGAATTGATCACCAACTACCACATTAGGTATCACTTCGTCAATATGTGCCGAAAGGGAAAGCCCTTTCTCCCGGGCTTTAATTTCAAACCCATTAGCCAGATTGTAAACTACTTCCCGAAGATTAAAATCTATAGACTGAAGCGATAGTTTTCCGGCTTCAATTTTAGAAAAGTCGAGAATGTCATTAACAATTGACAATAAATTTTTGGCTGAAAAAGAAATTCCTTCAATGTTTTTTTGTAGAATTTCCGGGTCTTCTATGCCGTGTTTAGAAATGATTTCAGAGAGTCCCAGAATTACGTTAAGTGGTGTTCGTATTTCGTGACTCATATTAGAAAGAAAAGTCGATTTAGCCTCTGCTGCTTTTTCGGCACTGATGCGCGCTTTGAGCGTGTCTTTCCGTTTAGAAATATTACGCAGTAAAAGCGTGAAACTTTCTACGGGAGCTGTGTAATTGTTACTAGCGGAAACCTCATAGGTTTCTTTTTTCCCATTTTTCGCAATTAAATCGATTTCGATTCGGCGGCCGATGACGCTTTTTTTGGAGTTTTCATAAAGTCGGGCAATATCCTGCCTTATGGTTTGCGAGACATATTCGGGAAATAGTTCAAAAATATCCCGTTTGAGTAGCTCTTCTTTTGAAAGCTCAAAAATCTTAGCTCCAAGTGTATTGCATTGCAGTATCGTACCGTGTTCATCAAATAGTAAGTAACCATCTAATAAGTTCTCGAGTACGTCATCCTGATTAATGATAACGGGTTTTTCAGGCTCAATAGGAAGGTCTGAACGCTCTTCGGTTACATTTGGGAAAGAGAGTGTTGAAGTATTATTTTCTCTTAATAAAGAGGAAAACAATTGTGGAATAACATCTGAAATACAGGAGACCGCGTCTATGCGTTCAAAATAGATGTTGAAATCGCTTTGCGTTTCTGCAAAAACAGAGTCTACAAAATCCTGCCCGAAGATCTGCCCAAACTCCTTATGAACGGCTAAAGATTCCTCTTTAATGCTTATAAAGAGACTAATCTGCTCTACCAAGGTCTGGTTGCTCGGGGTCTTATGCAGCTTTTTGGTTAATTCTTCAATTCGAATTTGAGTTGCCTTGCGGTCAGGATCCTCATCTCTAAATTTCTTAAGAATAATAAGTATATAAAGTTGTGCAAGGCAAATTTCCTGAGCTTTTCCTTGGCGATATAAAGGTGCAAAGGCATCTGAATTTCCATGTTCGGGAAACTTCAATTTAATTTCGGCTCTTAGTTGCTCTTCGGTACTTATAAATCTGGAGTCATTTATTAGCAGATAACGCTCTAAATCCAGATAAAACTGAAGAATACATAAGTTCTTTAGGTAAGGTTCTTCGGGGAATTGAAAACTTTCAATCTTAGATTTCAAGATAAGTAGTCGCGCGCTTTCAGTCCCTAGCCCAAGCAGGTAACTGAAAAAATCAGGGTGTTCATTTTCCACAGAAAACTCCTGATTGATACTTTTAACACGATGGTTAAATAAGCGATCTATAAATGTACTCATTGAAGTTTGGGGCAATTCCTATAACTGTAAAAGTAATCAATTTTGACGATGAGACAACTTTATTCCTGTAAGAAAAAACTGTAACAGGCTATTTTTTAGTGTATTATGAATGGTAATGTGTGGTTTATAACGCAAAAAGAGCCCGATACAATCGGACTCTTTTGATAATATACACCTATTTTAAGGCTTATTTATTTTGCAATATTTCTAAAAATTATACACGCACGTGACCGTCGCCATATACATAGTATTTATTTGTCACCAATTGCTTCAGACCTAAAGGTCCCCTATGATGTAATTTATCTGTACTGATAGCTAATTCCGCGCCAACACCCATCTGACCTCCGTCTGTAAAACGGGTTGAAGCATTGTGATATACAGCAGCAGTGTCAATATTTTCCATAAAAAACTGTGCTACTTCTGTGTTCTCTGTAAGTATGGCACTCGAGTGTCCACCACTATAGGTATTAATCTTAGCAATAGCTTCGTCGATATTGTCAACAGCTCCCAATACAATTTTCATTGCCAGGAATTCTTCATACCAGGTATCCTCATTTGGAATTTCGGTATTAGAGCTGAGTACCTCTTTAGATTTGGCATCAGCCAAGACTTCCACGCCTTTAGCTTCAAGAATATCTTTTAATTCCTGAATTCTTGATTCATAACTAGGAAGGTTTTTATCTACAAGCACCTTATCAAGCGCATTACAACCTGAGATTTTATCAGTTTTCGCATTGATAATTACTTCAACTGTCTTTTTCCAATCGGCTTCCGGGTGAACATATAGGAAATTATTTCCTCTACCACTCACCAGGACGGCACACTGAGCGTGCTGTTTAACAAAAGCAATGAGACGCTCGCCGCCGCGTGGCACGATAAGATCTAATGGTTGATCCGGATTTCGTAAGAACTCCTGTGTCTCTTCGCGATTTAACTGCAACATTGTGATCCAGTCTTCATCCAGGTTGTTTTCGCGTAATGCCTGTTTCCAGCAATCTACAAGTACAACATTACTGTTATAGGCTTCCTTACCACCTTTAAGCAAGATTTTGTTATTTGCTTTAAAGGCCAATACGGCTGCTTCAATGGTAACGTCAGGTCTTGATTCATAAATGATCAAAATAGTACCAAAAGGCGCTGTTTTATTCACAATATTAAGACCGCTGTCTAAAGTTACGTTTGAAATTTCCTGACTTACGGGATCCTCCTGATCACGCACTTCCTGAATCGCCTGAATCATACCTTCAATCTTTTTGTCATTTACGACTAATCGGTCGTAAAGAGCCTGATCATCACGATTAAAAGCTTCAAGGTCTTTTTTATTTGCTTCTAAAATTTCGGCTTTCCGCTGACCAATTATAGTGATCATAGAATCCAAAACTTTATTTTTAATATCTGTATTTAATAATTGCATATTCTTCTTTTTTCGGATTAGTTTAAGCCAAAGATTTTACTTGGTCTCTGAGAATTTTGTACCAATCTCTTTACCTTCCAGCAAATCGATAATAACATTATGTCGCTTACCATTTGCTATGTAGCAGGTGATGTTCTTGCGGGCAGTTTCTTTGGCAATCTTTAATTTCGATTTCATACCACCACGGCCTTCACCTTCTGCTTTTCGGTTTTCCTGAACGTATTTTTCAACATTCTGTTCAGGATGTACTTCACTTATTTTTTCGGAATCGTCATCATCAGGGTGACCTGTGTACAAGCCATCTGTATCTGTAAGCAAGATAAGAGCATCCGCATCGATTAATTCAGCTACAAGACTTGCTAGCTCATCATTATCTGTAAACATAGACATGGTAAGTGATACAGCATCATCTTCATTAGCGATAGGTACAATACCTTCAGATAGCAATCCCTCATAACAATTAATCATGTTTTCGCGATGCTTACCTGGAGCGAAATCTCTTTTAGTCGCCAGTAATTGCGCGCAATGCATACCAAAACTATTAAATAGTGTATAGTAGTGACGCATCATACGCGGCTGTCCTACCGAAGAAAATATTTGTCTTCGAGTTGAAGGATCGTCAGAGTTGCATTCTCCTAAAACCTCTTTACCGGCAATCGCAGAACCTGAAGAAACCAGCACGGGCTGATATCCTTTCTCATATAATTCTGCTATTTGTCTTACAAGTTCGTGAAGAACGGGGCCAACAATTCTGTTGTTCCTATTCGTCATTACGTTAGTTCCTACTTTTATAACTACGCGTTTTCTTTTCTTCATCTTATTTTTCTTTACCGAGTTCTGTTGCGCGGTTAAACGCTGCATATGCAGCTTCTTTAATTAATTCTTTTACGTTATTATCTTCCATTGAATCTAAGGCAGCACGGGTAGTTCCTCCCTTTGAAGCTACACGATCCATCCAGGTTTCTGGTGACAGATCAGAATCATTGAATAATGCAACAGCACCTTCAAATGTTTGTGATACTAAAACTTTAGAATCGTTGCTGCTGAAGCCCATTTTTAATGCTGCTTCAAGCATAGATTGCATAAAATAAAATATATATGCAGGTCCACTACCAGAAATACCGGTTGAAGCATCAATGAAATTTTCGGTTTCAACATGTATTGACGCACCTGTTGTGTCCAGAAGACTACGTACCGTAAGTAATTCGATTCGACTTACTTCTTTAGATTCTGTGAAAGAAGTAACACCTTTACCTACTTTGGCGGGTAAATTAGGCATCGTACGTATTACTTTTTTAATGCCTAATCCATTTTGAATCGTTTCTATGGTAACTCCTGCCATCAAAGAAACAAATACTTGCTCCTGATTGATATAGGGTTTTATAGATTCAAAGAGAGACTCTTTGTGATAAGGCTTAACAGCCAAAAAGATAACGTCAGCCTGTGGCACACAATCTTCAATACTATCGTACGCATCAAACTGCGCCATGGTTGAAAGAGCTTCCGTTTTTTGTGGGGAGACATCGTAAATCATAAGTTTACGCTTTCCGAGGAATGGAGATGTCGCCATTCCTTCTGCATAGGTAAGTCCCATGTTGCCTGCACCCAATACTAATACTTTCATTAGATAAGTTTTTATTAATTAGTTCGCTCTATATAGTGCAAGGACCATACGAGAGTAGAACCAGAACGGCGTCAGATAGTTCCTTATAAAATAAGTTCTTCTGAGGCCCCTATTCTATAAGGCTTGAGCGGGTATTGCTAAGTAAATGTTAAAGATTAATATTTGAAAGTGTCTTGCGATTTTGGCAGTTTTTCTGCCAAATGCTGTAGTTATGTCAGTTAGTCATGCTTTTTGACTCGAATTAATGCAATATTGATAATTAACTAATATTATTTTAGAGCATATTGTTCTAGTTATCAGAAAGGTATGTGCAAAAAAAAGGAGCCATTAGGCTCCTTTAAATTTTGAGATTAAACTGAATTAGTCTCTTCTGCGATCTCTGTTGCGGTTGTCTCTACCACCTCTGTTATTATCTCGAGATCCGCGATCTTTATTGTCGCTACGTGGAGCACGCTCTTTGTAACCTTCCGGTTTTTCAAGCAGGGCCTTACGCGAAACTTTCTCTTTTTTAGTTCTGGAGTCGATACCGAAGTATTTCACTTCAAATACATCTCCCATATTCACCACGTCACTTACGTTCTCAGTACGTTCCCAGGCTAATTCAGATACGTGTAACAATACTTCGTTACCCGGAGCATCTAAATATTCTACCACAGCACCAAAATCGAGCATCTTGATCACTTTTACTTTGTAGCTGTTACCTACCACAGGCTTGAAGGTTATTGAATCGATCTTAGCAAGAACTGCGTTGATTCCTTCCTGACCGGTACCCAGAATTTCCACGATACCTTCTTCGGTAACCGGATCTTCATTAATAACGATCGTAGTATTGGTTTCTTTCTGCAATTCCTGAATAACTTTACCTCCAGGTCCTATAAGTGCACCAATGTATTCATTGGCAATACGGGTAGTAACCATTTTAGGAGCATATTCCTTCACGTCTTCGCGAGGTTCTGCTATAGTGTCGGTAAGTTTTTCAAGGATGTGTAAACGACCTTCGCGAGCTTGTTTTAAAGCTTTTACAAGAATTTCGTAAGAAAGACCTTTTACTTTAATATCCATCTGGCAAGCGGTGATACCATCTGCCGTACCGGTTACTTTAAAGTCCATATCTCCTAAGTGATCTTCATCACCTAAAATGTCTGAAAGTACTGCGTATTTGCCACTTTCTCCATCAGAAATAAGACCCATTGCAATACCGGAAACAGGCTTCTTAAGCTGAACACCGGCATCCATAAGCGCCATTGTACCGGCACAAACGGTTGCCATAGAAGAGGAACCGTTAGATTCCAATACTTCTGATACCACACGTACAGTATACGGGCAATCTGCTGGTACCATACCTTTAAGTGCACGCTGTGCCAGGTTACCGTGACCTACCTCACGACGTGAAGTTCCGCGAATAGGGCGGGCTTCACCGGTTGAGAAAGGAGGGAAGTTGTAGTGCAGATAGAATTTTTCTTCTCCCTCAAAAGAAGGCATGTCAATCTGGTTAGCTTCTCTTGAAGTACCTAGGGTTACCGTCGCAAGAGCCTGAGTTTCCCCACGGGTAAAAATTGACGAACCGTGTACAGACGGTAAATAATCAACCTCACACCAGATAGGACGTATCTCTGTAGTTTTACGACCGTCTAAACGAAGTCCTTCGTTAAGAGTAAGGTCTCTAACTGCTGCTTTTTCGGCCTTATAGAAATATTTAGAAACCAGTGAACCGAAATCTTCAAGTTCTTCTTCAGAGAAGGTTGCGGTTACTTCTTCTTTAATTTGTTGGAATGCAGCACTGCGTTCGTGTTTTGCAGAACCGGCTTTAGCAACTTCATATACTTTGTCGTATACCAAATCACGCACCTTTTTCTCAAGATCTGCATCTTCGCGCTCAGGCTCGTACTCACGGGTTGCTTTTTTGCCGAATGCTTCCGCAAGGCGTACCTGTGCAGCACACTGAACTTTAATGGCCTCGTGAGCGGCTTTGATAGCCTCGGTCATTTCTTCTTCAGAAATTTCGTTCATTTCACCTTCAACCATCATCACAGAATCAGCAGAAGCACCAATTACCATGTCGATATCAGATTCTTCCAATTGCTTGCGTGATGGGTTGATGATAAACTCACCGTTTACACGACCTACGCGTACCTCAGAAATAGGGCACTCAAAAGGGAAGTCAGAAAGTTGAATAGCTGCAGAAGCTGCGAGACCTGCCATCGCATCTGGCATAACCTCTTCATCGTGAGACATCAACTGAATCATCACCTGAGTTTCTGCGTGATAATCTTTTGGGAACAGGGGACGCAAAACGCGGTCAACAAGACGCATAGTCAATACTTCACCATCGCTGGGACGAGCCTCTCTCTTGAAGAAACCTCCCGGATAACGACCGGCTGCAGCAAACTTCTCACGGTAGTCTACCGTCAATGGAAGAAAATCTACATCACTCTGCTGGTAGTTTGATACTACAGTACACAGCAACATACATTTACCTGATTGTACAACTACAGATCCGTGTGCCTGTTTTGCAAGTTTTCCGGTTTCGATAGAGATTTCTCTACCGTCACCAAGGTCAATGACCTCTTTAAAAGTCTTTGGAATCATAAATTTGATTTTTCATCTGCATCCTAATCAGGATGCGGTTAAACATAAGCCGTTAACCATCAAGGTTAAAGGCAAGGTCTGTTGTGTTGTGTGTAGTGTTTGACCAATGAAAAACCCAAGGATAGCTTTCTTTGCCCTTTCGGGACTTTTGCCGCTAAGCGGCTTTAAAATAGGGTCTGCTGTTTTAAACAACGAGACAGGTAAAAATAAAAGGGGCTGTAAAACAGCCCCTTTTCGAGAATTATTTTCTTAAACCTAATTCCTTAACGATAGCACGATATCTGTTGATATCTTTCTTGGTTAAGTAGTCAAGTAATGCTCTGCGCTTACCTACTAACTTTACCAAAGAACGCTCTGTGTTAAAGTCTTTACGGTTGTTTTTTAAATGCCCGGTTAAATGGTTGATGCGGTATGTGAATAACGCAATCTGTCCTTCAGCAGAACCGGTATCGTTCTTGTCTTTACCGTAAGTGCTGAAAATTTCATCTTTCTTTTCTTGTGTAAGATACATGCCAATATTATTTAAATAGTTTTTATGTATAACGGGCTTTTCCCGTTGAGCCGGCAAAGATACAATTAATTTTGATAAGTAAAGGAGTTTTTTACTTTCAAAAATAAAGTCATCAAGGCCTGATTAATTTCTAACAGGTTGATTTAAAATCAAATCGAGATACAGGTTTACCTTTGCTTTCAATTCCTTACGGTGTGCAATAAAATCAAGGAAACCGTGCTCCTTTAAAAATTCTGCTGTTTGAAAATCTTCCGGTAATTCCTGCCCGGTTGTATCGCGCACCACACGCGGACCTGCAAACCCAATAAGAGCACCGGGTTCAGAAATATTAATGTCTCCCAGCATTGCAAAAGATGCAGTTGTACCACCCGTTGTAGGATCTGTACAAAGTGAGATGTAAGGTATTTTAGCTTCTGCAAGTTGAGCCAGCTTAGCTGAGGTTTTAGCAAGTTGCATTAATGATAATGCAGCTTCCATCATACGAGCACCACCAGATTTTGAAATGATGAGTAAAGGCACATTGTTTTTAAGGGAATAATCTGCCGCACGGGCAATTTTTTCGCCTACAACAGAACCCATAGAACCACCAATAAATTTGAAATCCATCGCAGCAACTACGAGGTCTTTGCCCATACTTTTGCCTACTGCGGTGCGCACAGCGTCTTTCAGGCCGGTTTTGTTTTCGGCATCTTTAAGACGGTCAACGTATTTTTTAGTGTCTTCAAAATTCAAAGGATCTTTTGAAGTCAGGTTTTTGTCAAGTTCCTTGTATTTGCCTTCGTCAAAAAGGATCGAAAAATATTCCTCACTGCCTATGCGTACGTGATAGTCATCTTCCGGACTCACGTAGAAATTTTTAGCCAATTCCTCAGAGTCGATAATTTTTCCGGTAGGAGATTTGTACCAAAGACCTTTAGGGACGTCTTTTTTATTTTCGGTAGCCGTTTGAATTCCTTTTTCTTTCCGTTTAAACCAAGCCATATAATGTGTGCTTTTTAAGTTAAGCCTAGAATTTTACTGCTTAATAGTGCAGCTTTTAAGGGTGAAAAACCCCAGAATTCGCGCTCCGGGGTTTTTGAGATTTTTTTCGCAGAGCGAAAATTATAAAGTATTTACGTTGTTCAGATCTTCAAAAGCCTGTTCCAGACGGGCGATAAAAGACTCTTCTCCCTTGCGTAACCAAACGCGTGGATCGTAATATTTCTTGTTTGGACTATCGTCACCGGTAGGGTTTCCTATTTGAGCCTGCAGGTAATCTGCATTGGCGTCAAAATACTTGCGAATTCCTTCAGTAAAAGCCCATTGTAAATCGGTATCAATGTTCATCTTGATTACACCATAGCCAATAGCTTCACGGATTTCTTCTACAGTAGAACCACTTCCTCCGTGGAAAACGAAATCAATATGATTCTCTTCAACACCGTATTTTTTTGTGATGTATTCCTGAGAATTCTTAAGAATTTTTGGAGTAAGTTTTACGTTACCAGGCTTGTAAACCCCGTGTACGTTACCAAAAGCAGCAGCGATAGTAAACTGATCGCTCACTTTGCTCAACTCTTCGTAAGCATAAGCAACTTCTTCAGGCTGTGTATACAATTTCGAAGCATCAACGTCAGAATTGTCAACCCCATCTTCTTCACCACCGGTAATACCCAGTTCGATCTCTAGAGTCATATCCATCTTGCTCATACGCTCCAGATACTTTTTGCAAAGCTCAATGTTTTCTTCCAGAGGTTCTTCACTCAGGTCAATCATATGAGAGCTGAAAAGGGAATGCCCGTGTTCTTTATAGTATTCTTCAGAGGCATCGAGTAAACCGTCAATCCAGGGAAGTAGTTTTTTTGCGCAGTGGTCTGTGTGTAAAATTACGGTAGCACCATAGCGTTTTGCCAATTCGTGAACGTGTTTTGCCCCTGCAATACCTCCTGCGATAGCCGCCTGCTGGTTTTCGTTAGAATATCCTTTGCCGGCATTAAACTGAGCTCCACCGTTAGAAAACTGAAGGATTACGGGGGAATTCAATTTAGCAGCTGTTTCTAAAACTCCGTTGATCGTGTTAGAGCCGATTACGTTTACCGCGGGTAGTGCATAACCGTTTTCTTTAGCGTGTTTAAAAATTGCCTGAACTTCTTTTCCGGTTGCAACTCCCGGTTTGATCGTATGACTCATAAAATTTTGGTTTCTTAATTAGTGTGCAAAATTAATAAAATATTAGGGGTTATCCCATTCTATTTTAGAAAGGATAATTTATACCTACGTTAAATACCGCATTATTCAGGTTGGTGTTTTTAAACCAGCGCTCTCCGAGGGGTAATGCAGGATCGTAGGTTTTAAAGCCTATATCAAAACGAATTACGAAAAAGCTAAAGTCGTATCTAAAGCCAAAACCTGTTCCAACTGCAATATCACGAAGACTGGAAAAACCAGTAAATGTAGCCTGCGGGTCATCAACATTGTCGAGTGCGTTCCAGATGTTTCCAACATCGGTAAATACAGCTCCTTTCAGGTCTCCAAATATCTTAAAGCGTTGTTCTACGTTAAAAGCCAGTTTCATGTTAGCCTCGTTAAAATCATTGGGGCTGTCTGTGCTTCCCGGTCCAAGACGGAATGCCTGCCAGGCCCGGTTATCGTTAGATCCACCGCCAAAAAAACTGCGAATAAACGGAATGCTATTCGAATTACCATAGGGAATAGCGATTCCTCCATATGCTCGTACTGCAAGTATGTTATCATTGCCAAAATCCCAGTGTTTGATAAAGTCAAGCTCGGTCTTTATATATTGCGAGAAGCGCACGCCTAAAACCCGGGACGAGCCATCTTCATTTTTAGGCAGCCCTATTAAATCACTCAATGCACTTAATGTGTTTCCTGCCAACTCAATTTTTGCTCTGAAGCTGGAGAACTCATCATCAAATAGCGTCTCGCGTGTATTTCTAAAATAGGTAAATGAGGTTGCTAAAATGAGGTTGTCTTCAGTAAGACGTCTGCGACGGTCTTCAATGTTAATGACATCATTAAATTCTGCCGTGGTTACTGTGAAATTTCGGTTTCTTACATCTCTAATGAATGACAATGAACCGTCAGGTATGGTCAAATCTCCATTCTCATTGATGTAGTCCTGTGTTTGAGACGGATAATTTTGGGCTATGTCATTCAGCTCCTGATACGAGTTTTCATAAACCCTGAAATAATTAGGAATGTTTAGGTTGCGTATGTATTGAATATCAAAAAGGTCAAAGCGGTAATTGAGTTTTGAAGTAGGAGACCACTTGTAATTTATACCGCCGGTTACATTTTGTTTATCCAGACCTATGTTTTGTTGTATGCCTATACCCGTTGTGAAGCTAGTAGAAGGAGACATATCCGGAGTTATAAATGGCGTATTAATGGGGAAAAAGATACGTGGGATAGTCAGGCTGACATCAGCGCCAATTTCGGTAATATCAAAAAGCTCAGGACTGTTGCTCCCGGCAGCAGTACGTGAATCTCCTATACTCGCACGTCCCGAAATCTGTAGGGTTTCCATCCCGCCAAGAATATTACGTATGCGTAGCGAACCACCACCGGCGATACCAAAACGCTGAATGTTTGAGGTCGAAACATCAAAATCTGCCCGCAGGTTAAACTTAGGTAACGGAGTCAGGTAAATATTTGCAATGAGATCAGTGCCTTCAGGATCGTTGGGGTCTTCTGAATAGCGCAAATCGGGATACCGGAAGGTACCCAGCTGGCTCAACCGGATTAGTGATTTGTTGCGCGACTCATCGCTGTAGGTGTCGCCGGGTTTAACAAAAATAGCATCGGTGAGGTATTTAGGTTTGTAGCGTATCTCGTCGTAGGCATATAAATGATAGTCGTTGAGTGATGTACTGTCCTGAATACGGTTATCGCGGAGCGAAAACCCGTAGTCGGTTACCACATTAACCCGGCTGATGCGGTGCACTTTTAAGGGTACTTCATAAACCGAGTCTCTGCTGCGTATTTCCCGGTTTTTGATGTATAATTCCAGATTCACCTTATAATCGGTATTGACCGAATCTCCAATAAAACTGATATACTCCCGATCGAAATAAAACAAACCGTTGTTACGCATCAAATCGGTTAAACGGGCAGTTTCGGCATTGATATCGAGCAATTCATACTGAGCTCCGGTTTTGATAACTGACTCGTCCGTGTGTTTGCGATAAATGGAATCTGCCGCTGCAGACTTTATAAACGTTTTCAGCGAATCTATATAATAGGGCTTGCCGGTATTTACGGTATAGGTTACTTGTCCTTTTTTAGCCGTGCTGTCGCCTTGAATCTTATAGGTAGTTTCGGCCCTAAACCAGCCCTTACTGTTGTAATATTCCGTTAAGCGGTTTGCCGAGCGCTTCACCAGGTTTTCAGAGATTATTGAGGGCTCCTCGCCAAAATTCTTAAGCACCTCATTAAAATTCACTCTGAAGTCGATGTATTTATCCAGCTGCTTTCGCGAAAGCCAGGCCGTGTAAAATTCCCGTCGGTTTTCATTATCAATAAAACGTGCCTGCATGATCGAATCGATATTGGGGCGCGCCCAGTTATAAATGTACAGGCGTATTGGAGAGCCCAACAAAGGCAGGCGGGTATTGGGCTGCTGGTACGGTATGTTGTTGATGGAGTAGGACTCTTCAGGCTCGTCGTTGACGATGATTTCATTTTCGGTAAGCAGGAGTTTCCCTTCGGGCACTCGTTTAACGGCGTTGCAACCTGCTAAAAGAAGCAGAAGAATGAATATTAATCCTATTTTTGCGGGAATTTGTTGCAAGGGCGTTTTTTCAAAATAACTCCAAAAATACACATTAGGCGTGGTTAGCAAAAGCCAAATAAAATTAATAACGAGCCTGGCTCAAAAAAAGTACCGGCAACAGCATGGTCTTTTTGTGGTTGAGGGTTTAAAGGGGATCGAAGAGTTCTTAGACTCGAGCTTAAGCCTGCATAGTCTCTATGCCTTACCCGGTTATTTTGAGACTGAAAAATCCCGAATTGAAGTAGACGATCGTGAACTCAAGAAAATCAGTTTTTTAAAAACTCCGCAGAAAGCTCTGGCGGTATTTCATATTCCTGAAGCAGGCGAGGAGCTCAATCAGGGACTTACTCTTGTTCTCGATGAGGTGCGTGATCCCGGCAATCTGGGTACCATAATCAGATATTGCGACTGGTACGGAATTAAAAACGTGATTTGCTCAAACCAGACAGTTGATTGCTACAATCCAAAAGTGGTACAGGCTACGATGGGTTCTTTAACGCGGGTTACCGTAAACTACAAAGATTTGGAGCACTATCTTAGATCAGCACAGCATCCGGTCTATGGTGCGTTTATGGACGGCGCTTCGGTTTATGGGCAGACTTTACCTCAAGATGCAATTTTAATTTTGGGAAATGAAGCCAATGGCATTTCAAAAGAAGTCGAAGCTCTGGTTCAGCATAGAATCGCGATTCCACGCTTCGGCACCCACGAAACCGAAAGCCTCAATGTAGCTGTCGCAGGTGCTATTTTGGTAAGTGAATTTAAGCGAAGCGGATAGCCTACTTTATGGCGCAAATACGCAGACGCTTATAATCTGCATAAAAATGGCCGTCTTTAAAAAGAACGGGACGCAACTGTTCCTGAACCTGCTGTTTTATTTTCAAAGCTTCTTCCTGCGGGATGTCATTAAAATATTTTCCGCCAAACATATCAAGCCAGTCCACGATTCCATTTTCAGGATCCTGAAGTTTTGTAGGTCTGTCATAAAGATGTGCAAAGGTGACCTTAAAGCCGCGCTGCTCCAGAAAATGACAATACGTACCCAGCTTGGGGAAATACCAATTTGTGATTCGGGATTGTTTCGTGTAACCGTGTTCTTTAAGCGTTGTGCTCAGCGCGGTAGTAATGCTGCTGATGTTGCCGTTGCCACCCATTTCAAGCAGCAGTCTTCCGTCTGGCTTGAGATTACTATACATGCAGGAAATTACAGCTTCGGGATTCAAAATCCAATGCAAAGTGGCGTTGCTGAAAATCGCATCGTAAGGTTGCGAATCGATAAAACTTTCTCCTTTGGCTTTAATGAATTTTATGTTAGGAAATTTGGCCTTTGCCGCCTCAATCATTTTTTCTGAAGCATCGAGCCCCACGAGTTCGGCGCCACTTTCTGCAATTGCCGCAGTAAGTTCGCCCGTCCCGCAACCCAGATCAAGAATGCGCTCGCCGGCCTGCGGATTGAGCATGCTCAGGAGGTCTTTGCCGTAATTAAAAACAAAGCCGTGTTTCTCTCTATATAAATCGGTTTGCCACATTATTGAAAGGTGAAATTTAAAAAGATACCCCGTGACTGCATAACTTCAATGTTTGAAGTATACAGACTGTTAGGGTCTTCGTCGCGTACCAGCTCGTCGCTTAATGCGAATACGCCGCGTATGCTGGGTGAAAATTTAAAATAGGGCAGGTATAAATCAATACCAAAACCTACTTCATAATAAAAGGTATTGTTAGTCATTCGAAACTGCCCTGCACTGTTATCATCCGGGTTTTTTTCGTTGCTCGAAAGGTTATACGAGTAACTGACGCCGCCCACTACAAAGGGTTTGAAATTATTGAGCCTTTTGGTTGAAAACTTTAAAAGTAACGGAATGTGAATGTAGGTGGAGTTCAGTTCGCGCAAGCGGTCATTATCTTCTCCGGGAATGTCAGTAAAAATAAGGTTTCGGCCGTTGTAGACGAGTCCGGGTTCAAGGCGTAGGTCTAAATAATCATTGATGCGCTTGTTGCCCAGCAGACCTACGTTAAAGCCATAGCTTTGCTCCACAAAAATATCGGGCCGCTGCTCGTAATAGTCAAAGTTGAAATCGTAGCGGTTAACGCCGAAGTAATAGCCCCAGCTCCAGGGTTTTTTATCAAAATTCTCATCGTTAAGTACCCGCTCACGCGTAAGAAACTGCGCCTGAAGCGATGGTACGAAGAAAATTAATAAGAAGGCTGAAAGTAGTAACCTGCGCATAAATTTATTTTGATGCTGTGTAAATGGTGGCCACCCCAAAAGTTTGTGGGTGATCTTCAACATTAGTAAACCCAATTTTGCGCAAAATATTGTTAAGTCGTTCTCCGTAAGGGAAAACCGATGCGCTTTCGCTCAAATAGGCATAAGCGTCACGATCTTTAGAAAAAACACGGCCTATAAGGGGCAGAATTCTTCGGGAATACAGGTTATAGCCCTGTTTAAAAGGTGTTTTTGTAGGCACCGAAGTTTCCAGAATGACAAAAATTCCTCCGGGTTTGAGTACGCGTAGAATTTCGGCCAGGCCTTTTTCGAGGGTTTCAAAATTCCGAATACCGAAAGCGACAGTAATTGCATCAAAATGATTCTCTTCAAACGGAAGGTTTTCCGAATCGCCCTGCACCATTTCGATCTGGGCATCAAGACCTTTTTGTTTGATTTTAGCTTTGCCCACGTTGAGCATTCCGGCAGAAATATCAAGACCAATGATTTCTTTTGCTCCGGTCTTAACCAGGTTAATGGCTAGGTCTCCCGTACCTGTGGCTACATCCAGAACGCGTTCGGGTTGCGTGTCACCTACAAGTTTAACTACTTTTTTACGCCATTTGACATCAATACCAAAAGAAATAACCCGATTAAGACCGTCATACTCACCAGAAATGGTATCAAACATCTTTTCAACCTGTTGGCGCTTGGTCTGGTCAGAATTTTTGTAAGGATTTATATTGCCGCTCATCGCTAATTTTTTAGCAAATATAGTGTTTGTCATCAGATGCTCTCGTTGAGTTTTTGATTTTAAAGAAAGAGCGGTGTTGGAGAGTTCTTAATTTTTCGGGCGATACTTGTGAATAATGTATCTTTGCAACACTTTATTTACTAGCCGGTTAAAATAACTTGCTGGTCTTAATCGTAATCCTTTCTCATCAGCCCCTATGAATGCTTGTGTTTCGGGATTTTTTTAGATTTTAAAGAGAACTATGAAAATCGTAATTGCTGGTGCCGGTGAAGTTGGATTTCACCTGGCAAAACTTCTTTCTTTTGAATCTCAGGATATCACCCTGATTGACATCGACAAGGAAAGTATTGCCTATGCCGATACGCATCTCGATATTAGAACCATACGCGGCGATTCCACTTCAATACAAACGCTGAAAGACGCCCGCATTGACAGCACAGACCTTATTATTGCGGTAACAGCAAGTGAGACTACTAATATTACAGTTTGTGTGCTGGCTAAGCAAATGGGAGCCAAGCGCACCATTGCCCGAATATCCAATACAGAATTTATAGAAAATCAGGAAGTCGCCGGATTTAAAAAATTTGGTATTGATGAACTGATTTCACCCGAAAGTCTGGCCGCATCAGAAATTGAATTGCTGCTGAGTCAGTCTGCCTTTAATGATAGTTACGAGTTTGAAGAGGGGGCTTTAACGATGGTTGGGACTTCTCTGAGTCGTACCGCTTCTTTTGTAGGTAAAAGTGTCAAGGAAGCAGCCCGTATTTTTCCTGAACTGCATTTTATGCCAATCGCCATTCAGCGCGAAGGCACACAATATACCTTAATTCCCCGGGGAGATACCATTTTCAAAGAAGGCGATCAGGTGTATTTTATGACCGTAAAAGGCGGGGTTGAGGAAATATACAAGCTTACCGGTAAGGTACACGAGGATATTAAAAATGTGATGATTTTGGGCGGAAGTAAAATCGGCTTTAAAACCGCTCGTGATTTATGTTCTGAAAGTTTTAATGTAAAGCTGGTTGAAAAGGACAACGATAAGGCTTTTGATATTGCCGAAAAATTGCCAAAAGCTTTGGTGATTAATGGTGACGGAAGAAATGTAGAATTGCTCGAAGAGGAGAATATCTACGATATGGATGCCTTTATCGCGGTTACCGGAAACAGCGAGACCAATATCATGTCGTGCCTCGTGGCCAAATCAAAAGGCGTTAAAAAAACTATCGCGCTGGTTGAGAATATGGATTATTTTCAGCTTTCGCACAGTATTGGCATTGATACGCTGATCAATAAAAAGCTGCTTGCAGCAAATAATATTTTCAGATACATCAGAAAAGGTGATGTGGTCGCAATGACCAAGCTCAACAATATGAATGCAGAGTTGCTTGAGTTTATCGCCAAGCCCAATTCAAAAGTTATAGGCAAGCGTATAAAAGATATTGATTTCCCAAGATCAGCAACCATAGGTGGTATTGTACGTGATGGGGTAGGAATCATTGCTTTGGGCGAAAATAAAATACAGGTGGGTGACCGCATTGTGGTATGCTGCCTGCTGCGCTCTATCAACAAAGTTGAACGTATGTTTATCTAATGCCAAACAGAGTCAGACTTAACTACCGTATAATTTTTCACCTGATGGGCTTACTGCTGCTCTTTAATGGCGGCTTTATGCTTATATCAGCAATAATTGGCTATTTCTACGATGATGTATCGGTAGCGCTGGGGATCATTTCAGCCGGACTCATCACTATTTTTGTAGGATTGGTGTTTATGTTTTTTACCCGGGATCACAAAAAGGAGATCCAAAAGCGGGAGGGTTATATTGTGGTTACGTTTGGATGGATATTTATGTCTCTGAGTGGCTGTCTTCCTTATTTATTTACGGGTTCTATACCTTCTATCACGAATGCCTTTTTTGAAACCATAAGCGGTTATACCACGACAGGAGCTTCTATTTTAAATGATATAGAAGCCATCCCAAACGGAATTCTGTTTTGGCGCAGCACCACCCACTGGATCGGAGGGATGGGTATTATCGTTTTGGCTATTGCAATCTTACCTTTGTTGGGAATTGGCGGGATGCAGCTCTTTGCTGCCGAAGCACCGGGCCCCAACGCGGATAAACTACACCCGCGTATTACCGATACAGCAAAGCGGCTTTGGCTGATTTATTTTGGCTACACCGTTGCCGAAACCATACTGCTTAAAATTGCCGGGATGTCTTTTCTTGATGCGATAAACCATGCGATGAGTACGCTTTCTACCGGTGGTTTTAGTACCAAAAATGCCAGTGTTGCGTATTGGAATGATACTCCCATCATACAATGGATTATTATTGTATTTATGTTCCTGGCAGGTACAAACTTCGTGTTGAGTTATTTTGCCTTTAAAGGAAAGCTGCGTAATGTGTGGAAGGACGAAGAGTTTAAACTTTACTTTTCATTTATTCTGGGTTTCACTGTTCTTATTGTGGCGATCATACTTTTTAGGGCTGACGTAAGTGCTTCTTCAATAGACCATCCCATGGTTTTAGGAAGGTACGAGAGTGCTTTGAGGCATGGCCTCTTCCAGGTAATTTCAGTCATTACCACAACGGGTTTTGTGTCGGCAGATTTTACAATGTGGGCGCCTTTTGCCACCATAATCTTCTTTGGATTGATGTTTTTAGGAGGCTCGGCGGGTTCTACTTCGGGTGGAATAAAAGTGGTGCGGCATTTAATGATCATTCGTAACGGTCTGCTGGAGTTTAAACGCACCCTGCACCCGAATGCTATTTTACCGGTACGCCATAATGGTAAGGCGGTGCCTAAAGAAATCGTATTCAATATTCTAGGCTTTTTTATTCTCTATCTTTTAGCCTGGATCATCGGTGCTTGTGGTCTGGCTTCTATGGGTCTTGATTTTCCAACAGCTCTGGGCGGTTCCGCCTCCTCTTTAGGTAACGTGGGACCTGCATTTGGAATATTAAGTCCGGTGAACAATTTTGATGCCCTTCCTGCAGTCGGGAAGTGGTGGTGTGCCTTTTTGATGCTTATTGGTCGTCTTGAACTCTTCACTGTTTTGATACTGTTAACGCCGTTCTTTTGGCGTAATCGCTAGTATCGGTTAACTTTACAGAAAAAGAAATTAGGTCTGATTCAAAGATTATCAGATTTCATTTTAAGCTAAAAGGAAGCGTTTTGAAAAAGTACGATCTCATTATTATTGGAGCCGGCCCTATAGGTCTGGCCTGTGCCATTGCTGCAAAAAAGGCGAATCTTGAATATCTGGTTTTGGAAAAAGGAGTGCTGGTAAATTCCCTTTACAATTTCCCGGAGCAGATGACCTTTTTCTCCACCTCTAACTTACTGGAAATAGGTGATGTACCTTTCGTAGCGCACAATGATAAGCCCACCCGTAAGGAAGCCTTAGAGTATTACCGCCGGGTTTATGATAGCTGGAAGCTCAACGTACGCCTGTACAGTCCGGTGGAACACATGGAGAAGGATGGTGATTCTTACCGTATTAAAACGCCAAAAGAAGATTTTAAAACCGAAGCAGTAATTGTATCTACCGGTTTTTACGATACGGCTCGTAAACTCAACATTCCGGGAGAGGAGTTGCCCAAAGTGAAACATTTTTACGACAGTCCGCATCCATATGTCAACCAGAAAATACTGGTGATTGGTGCGGCAAATTCGGCTTGTGATGTGGCGCTTGAGACCTATTATAAGGGAGCTGAGGTCACCATGGCCATTCGGGGTGACGAGATTTACAAAAAGACCAAATACTGGATAAAACCCAATATTGAAAACCGAATCAAGGAAGGTTCGATCAAGGCGTATTTCAATACAACTGTTAAGGAGATCAAACCTTATTCGGTTGTTTTAAACACGCCCGATGGAGAGATTGAGATTGAAAATGATTTTGTCCTCGCGATGATAGGCTATACGCCAGATTATTCGCTTTTCGAAAACCTGGGACTGCCTATTGACGAGGAAGATGCTAAAAAACCCATTCACCATCCCGAAACGCTTGAAACGCCCTTGTCTAATGTTTATGTTGCCGGAGTAATCAACAGCGGGATGCGTACCAGCAAACTCTTTATCGAAAACACACGGGTACACGCAGATATGATCATTAAAGACCTAATGGCAAAGCGGACGGAGACGGTCTAATTTGTTAATATTTTGCTAAAGCCCAATATCCTAAAACCAACAGCTTCCTGACCAACGTATGTGTAGGTGTAACTAAAAAAAAAACTTACACTATGAAAATCAAAAATGTATTCGCAGCTTTAGTAATGACTTGCTCACTCGCTGTATCTTCAACAGGTTTTGCTCAGGAAACCAAAATGGTAGGTGGGGCAGAAATGTATCCTACAAAGAACATTGTAGAGAATGCAGTAAACTCTAAAGATCATACAACTCTGGTAGCCGCAGTACAGGCTGCAGATTTGGTTGAAACACTACAAAGCGAAGGACCCTTCACTGTTTTAGCACCTACAAATGCTGCTTTTGAAAAACTACCTGATGGTACCGTTGCCAGCTTATTGAAGCCTGAGAATAAGAAGGCCTTACAAGGTGTTTTAACCTACCACGTTATTGCAGGAAAAAACAGTGCTGCCGATATTATTGCAGATATTAAGGCAGGTAATGGAGTGGCAGAATGGACAACCGTTAACGGTCAAACCCTTTACGGAATGCTAGATGGAGATATGGTAAAAATCAAAGATCAGGCAGGTAATGTTGCGACCGTAACTATTGCTGATGTAAACCAGTCTAACGGAGTGATCCACGTAATTGATACCGTTTTGCTTCCTAAAATGTAAACGAAACCTATTTGAATTAGCCAATAAAAAAAGCGACCCGTTGAGGTCGCTTTTTCTGTTTTATATAGCTCCTAATTAAGAAACCGCTTTCTTGATGCGGGCCAAAGCTTCTTTGATTTGATCCTGACTTGCGGCGTATGAAATACGGATACAGTTGGGATTTCCAAAAGCTTCACCGGTTACAGTTGCAACATTTGCTTCTTCCAGCAAATAAATTGCAAAGTCTGAAGCATTGTTAATCGTCTTTCCGTTTAGGGTTTTGCCTATAAAGTGTGTGATGTTCGGAAATACATAGAAAGCACCTTCAGGCTCAACGCATTCAAAACCTTCAATATCGCTGAGTAAATCTAAAATAAGCTTTCTACGCTCTTTAAATTCATCAACCATATATTGAATCTTGCTCACAGGCGCTTCAAGGGCTGTAATTACGGCACGCTGCGCAATACAGTTGGCACCACTGGTTACCTGCCCCTGAATTTTATTACAGGCGCGGGCAATGTACGATGGGGCTCCAATGTACCCAATACGCCATCCGGTCATAGCAAAAGCTTTCGCAACTCCGTTAACCGTTACCGTACGATCGTACATATCTTCAAACTGAGCCATACTGGCGTGACCGCCTACATAATTGATGTGCTCGTAAATCTCGTCACTTACCACAACGATGTGTGGGTATTTTTGCAATACATCTGCAAGAGCACGAAGCTCCTTCTCGCTGTAAATAGAACCACTAGGGTTACAGGGCGAACTGTACCAAAGCATTTTGGTCTTTGGGGTAATCGCTGCCTCAAGCTGCTCAGGAGTCATCTTAAAGTTGGTATCGATAGAAGTTTGTACTTCTACCGGAACACCTTCCGCCAGTTGAACGATATCTGCATAGCTTACCCAATACGGGCAGGGTAAAATCACTTCGTCACCCGGGTTTATGCATACCTGTGCGATATTGTATAAAGACTGCTTGGCTCCGGTTGAAACCACAATCTGACTGCGATCGTAGGTAAGATTATTGTCTCTTTTAAATTTAGTAATGATCGCATCTTTAAGCTCTACATAACCGTCAACCGGTGAGTAGGAGTTGTAGTTATCATTTATAGCTTGTATAGCGGCATCTTTAATAAAATCTGGAGTGTTGAAGTCAGGCTCACCCAGGCTAAGGCCTATGATGTCTTTTCCTTCCGCACGCAGTTCACGTGCTTTTGCGGCCATTGCAAGCGTAGCAGATGCGGCCAAATTATTGATTCGGTCAGATAGTTGATTGGTAAGTGTTTCCATTAAGAAATTAAATTAAGCAGATTGTAAATTGGGTTGCGCACCCATTTCTTTTAAGTACTTAAAATGAGCAATAATCGCTTTACGTGTAGTTTTATACTCATTGTAAGGCAGGTTAAACTCCTGCGCGGTTTCCCGTACAATTTTAGAAATCTTGGTATAGTGAATATGACTGATGTGCGGGAAAATATGGTGCTCCACCTGATGGTTAAGCCCTCCTGTAAACCAGTTTACGATTCGGTTTTTAGTCGAAAAGTTAACAGTGGTAAACAACTGGTGAATAGCCCAGGTGTTTTTCATAGTGCCCGATTTGTCAGGTAGCGGCATATCAGCCTCATCAATAACGTGTGCTAATTGAAACACCACGCTAAGAATAACCCCAGCGGTGTAGTGCATCACAAAAAAGCCGATTAGAACTTTCCACCACGCGATATCTAAAATCAATAACGGAAGCACAATCCAGATTGCGACATAAATGAGTTTGGTGATTACCAGTTTTGTCCATTCAATTTTTGGATTTGGAAATTCACCGTAAGACAACTTACGTTTCAGATAGCGTTTCATCTGAAGAAAATCGGTAGTAATCGCCCAGTTGAAGGTGAGCAAACCGTAAAGAAAAATAGAATAGTAATGTTGAAAACGGTGATGTTTATACCACGGGGCGTGTTTGGAGAAGCGCAGAATACGACCTGCTTCCAGATCTTCATCGTGCCCGTGAATATTGGTATAGGTATGATGCAGTACATTGTGTTGTACCTGCCAGTTATACACATTTCCGGCAAGAATGTAAATGCTGCTTCCCATCATTTTGTTTACCCACTTTTTCTTCGAAAAGGATCCGTGATTCCCGTCGTGCATCACATTCATTCCCACACCGGCCATTCCCACGCCCATAACAATAGTGAGCAGGAGCTGCGCCCAGCCCGGAAGGTTAAGCGTAAGAATCAGAAAGTAGGGTGCCAGAAACAGAGAAAACATCACTGCTGTTTTCAGGTATAGTTTCCAGTTACCGGTACGTTCTACATTGTTTTCTTTAAAGTAAGTGTTTACGCGCTTATTCAGGGTGCGGAAGAACTTAGCCGAATCAACCCTTGAGAATTTTATTGTTTTAATATTTTCCATAGAAATTATGCTTAGCAAAACCCCAGAACAGAGGTGTTTGTAACGCAACCTCAAAAATAAGATTTATATCTTTTTAAGGCCTGCAAATACCGCAATTTAACGCAGTAAAACCTAATTTTGTTGCCGTAATTTGCATTTATGGAACTTATAAAACACTATTTCCCTAATCTGAGTGAAAATCAGCTTGTTCAGTTTGAAAAACTCAACGAGCTTTATCAGGACTGGAACCTGAAAATCAACGTGGTTTCGCGTAAAGATATCGACGAGATTTATTTACGGCACGTCTTGCATTCTTTGGGCATTGCAAAAGTGCAGGCTTTTAATCCGGGTAGCAAGGTTCTTGATGTGGGTACCGGTGGAGGCTTTCCGGGAGTGCCGTTGGCTATTATGTTTCCGGAGACGCAATTTCATCTGGTAGACAGCATTGGTAAAAAAATCAAGGTAGTTGATGAGGTAGTTGCAGGTTTAGGATTAACCAATGTACAAACGACCAATGATCGGGTTGAGAATGTACCCGGCAGTTATGATTTTATAGTGAGTAGGGCTGTGGCGCAAATGGAAACTTTTGTGCACTGGACCAAAGGAAAAATTGCCAAAAAGAGCACTCACGAACTGAAGAACGGTATTCTGTATCTAAAAGGAGGAGATTTAACCGAAGAACTGAGTTTATATACAACGGCAAAGATTTACGATTTGTCAGATTATTTTAAAGAGGAATTTTTTGAGACTAAAAAGGTGGTGCACTTACCTTTGAAGTTTAAAGGATGATAAACAAAAAAGCGACTTCTCAGTCGCTTTTTTTAGGTTCGTAACATATTATAATAGGTACGATTGCATCGGTTTCCAAAACTTCTCAGGAAATCCTGAGCGCGGTTAAGGAGGGTCGTGCGTTCCTGTTGATCAATCTCAAGGAGGCTGTCTTCAAGCTGCTTTAGTTTTTCATCAATACTTTCAGGGTCGCGTACCAGATATAATTTTTCCTTTTTACGGGTTATTTTTCGATTTCGTTTCTTCCTGGTTACGTCAATAACGGAATATTTCACTTTCAGGACGTACATCTTATTTTCATCATTCTTCATAATTCCTCTATTTATTAAGTAAAGTTACTAAAAAAATATTTGGTAACATTAAATTTACATTAGCATAACATTTAGATAATATTCAATTAGAGTTCGAAAAAAATGCCATCTTTCAAAGATGGCATTTTAAATGTATATAAATCAGTGATTTACTCTCCTAAAAACGGGTAACGGTAGTCTGTAGGCGTTACAAAGGTTTCCTTAATTAATCGAGGAGAAACCCAACGCAACAGGTTTAAAGCACTACCTGCTTTATCGTTAGTACCTGATGCCCGTGCACCACCAAAAGGCTGTTGACCAACGACAGCTCCTGTAGGCTTATCGTTGATGTAGAAGTTACCGGCTGCATTTTGTAATGCCTGAGTAGCTTCGGTAATTGCGTAACGATCTGCTGCCAAAACAGCTCCGGTTAATGCATATTCACTTGTGGTATCAACCAGTTTTAAGGTTTCACTCCACTTTTCATCCTCATAAACATAAACGGTTACTACAGGGCCAAAAAGCTCAGTAGTCATCGTAGTATATTTAGGATCTGTGGTTAAAATTACTGTTGGCTCTACGAAATATCCTTTCGAATTATCGTAATTACCTCCGGCAATAATTTCGGCATTTGAATCCTTTTTAGCCTGATCAATGTACTTAGCAAGTTTGTTAAATGAACCTTCGTGAATCACGGCAGTGATGAAGTTGCTCATATCTTCGGGAGATCCCATTTTAAAGGATTTGATGTCTTTAACAACCAAATCTTTCACCTTAGACCACATTGATTTTGGAATGTACACCCGGCTCGCCGCGCTACATTTTTGCCCCTGAAATTCAAAAGCTCCTCGGGAAATAGCCGTTGCTACCTGTTGTGGATTAGCAGTAGGATGTGCAAGGATAAAGTCTTTACCACCTGTCTCGCCTACGATGCGTGGATAAGTTTTGTAGTTATGAATGTTAGCTCCAATTTTTGCCCAGATTCCTTTAAATACGGTTGTAGAACCGGTAAAGTGAATTCCGGCAAAATCAGGGCTGTCCAGAACGGTATTGGTGATCATTTCAGGATCACCCATCACCATATTGATTACACCTGCTGGTACTCCGGCTTCCTCAAAAACTTCCATAATTACCTGAGCAGAATAAACCTGGCTGTCACTAGGTTTCCAAACTACGGTATTACCCATAAGCGCGGCAGAGGCTGGTAAATTTCCGGCGATAGCCGTAAAATTAAAAGGAGTAACGGCGTAAACAAAACCTTCAAGTGGGCGATATTCTACGCGGTTCCAGGCAGCAGATGTAGACTCTGGCTGGTCTGCGTAGATTTCGCTCATATACTGTACGTTGAAACGAAGGAAATCAATAAGCTCGCAGGCAGAATCAATTTCGGCCTGATAGATATTTTTAGATTGTGCCAGCATAGTAGCAGCATTGATCTTCGCACGGTAAGGTCCCTGAATCAATTCGGCAGCTTTTAAAAAGATGCCTGCGCGGTGTTCCCAAGGCATTTGAGACCACTTTTTGCGTGCTTCAAGAGCGGCGGCGATTGCAGCTTCAATATGTTTTTTTTCGGCAAGCTGGTATTCACCCAGTTTGTGCTTGTGCTCGTGTGGAGGCGACATTGGGCTGGTATTGCCGGTTTCTATTTTTTTTCCGTCTATGTATAAAGGTACATTTACGGTACTGTTGTAAAGTTCTTTGTAGGCTTTTAAAACCGCGTCGCGCTCCGGTGTGCCGGGAGCATAGGTTTTTACGGGCTCGTTAATAGCTACGGGTACTTCAAAAAATCCTGTTGACATGCTTAATTCTTTTTTGGTTTCTCCACAGATGTGGATTGGCTTCTGATTTTTTTCGTCAGAAGAATTATTTTTTTGTAATGGCGCGAAAGGTACAAAATTCTAAAGCCACGCCCTAAGAATAGGCTAACAGTATTGTGAAGAATGTGTGTACTGAATCTGATCTTTGTAGATCTTTAAAATACAATTAGTTAAGGTTGAATTTTGAATTGAGCTTAAAGGTGGGGATGCCTACCTGAAACTGCGTAGAACTACTGAAGTTTATCATGGTGTAATGACCATTCATCGCTCCAAAGGGCGACTTAAGCAAACAGCCTGAAGTATACTGATGATGTTCGCCGGGTTGAAGTACGGGCTTTTTGCCAATTACTCCCTCGCCTGTGACCTGCTCAATATCATTAAGCGAATCATAAATCGTCCAGCAGCGGCTGAGTAATTTTACGGTATCCCGGCTGTTATTAGTAATAGTGATAGTATAGCCAAAAGCATAAAACACCTCGCTGTTTTTTGAAAATGCGCCTTCAAAATGGGTTTCAACCGAAACTTTTATGCCTTTTGTTACTTGCTCTACCATTATTAATAGGTTGCGGCGGTAATGAGTAAGAAAATAATCACACTCATTGTTGACAGGACTAAAAATACAAAATTCAGGATAAAGAATTTCAGCAGCGTTCGCAGGCGTCGCTCTTTATAAAAATTCCGCAATGCTTTGTAGAAGTAAAACGGACAAACTAAAAACAGGAATAGTGAAGTCAGAACGCTGGCGCCTATCACAAAATCAGGTAAGGCGAGCAGCAACATTCCCAAAAACATAAAGGAAAATATGTGAAATATAAAAATGACGTGCTCAATATAATTGTGTCTGGTTGAAGGGAAAAGAAACCTTCTAAGGCTTGCTAATAGATGAGCTACGGCAGAGCCGAGGTAGGGTATTTTCAAAAGTTTTTTAAACCAGGAATAGTGAGTGTTCTTAACTGCTTGCAACGCAACTTTATAGGAATCCTTCTTAAGATATAAGGGAACAAATGCTAGTGCGAAAAAGGGTGTGAAGAAAAAGATGAAAAAAGGAGTCTTCTCAACAAGATATTCGTAAAACTCAAAGGGCTCATCAATTATTTTATTGACTGAAGTGCTCTTTTTGTAAAGCCAGATGTTGCCTCGGGTTTTTGGATAGTGAAGACTGTCTAAACCTTCCTCTGCCCGAGTGATTGAGGTGGAAGAACTGAATGCTCTAAAAAGGGAAATTTTACTTTTTGTACGCTGATAGAAACCCATGGAATCCAGACTAGCCGGGGTTTGATATTCAAACGGGAGTGCTTGCGTGGTGTCTTGTTTTTGCTGAATTCCCTTTTCTATGTAATACCTTATGGAATCCAAAGGGATTTCCTGCAGATCTGTCCGGGCTTCCGTTGTGAGATTATTCCAGTCAAATGAATCTATATTATTTTCAGTGTTTTCAAAGAAGTCGAGCAAACCGCTAATGATAAAGAAAAGGATGCTTATACTGAGGTAAAACCGAAACGGATTGGCGTAGGTAAGTCGCTTCCCGTCTACGTAATCTCGCGTAATGGTTCCCGGTTTAAATAACAGGTCTTTGATGGTGTACCGAAACCTCGAATCATAGTTAAGAATACTTCCTGCAAATTCCCTGAAATAGTTGCCTAGTGATAGCTTTTGCCGTGAGTTGAGTTGGCCGCAATACGAACAGTAGCGGTCGCTTAGTTCGAGCGGGTGACCGCAGTTGAGGCACTCATTTCCCCGGTCATAAATGGGGACTTTTGGCTTTTGTTCAACCGGTTTTTGCACCGCCATAACAGATTTTTAGATAACTATCATTACGAAGTTATCATAAATCCCCAAATAGAGAAGAAGTTCTTGATATTAATCTCGCCTTACATTTGAAATGCTGGTAGAAAGTGCATTGCCTACACCTATCAATTCATCAAAGCGCGCACCAGGAGGTCTGTAATAAACCAAAACATCGTATTCATTTTCGGTTTGCCAAAAGTCACCGCTTACAGGGTTTTCTTCCAGTCGTTTTCCATTTTTTGCCACTACATATTTATAGTTGTAGTAGCCCTGCTTCATCAGCAACGCGGTTTCATACCTTCCTGTATCAGCGTTGTAATACATTCGGGTGGCATCTTCCAGGTCGTAGTTGTTGAAGTTTCCGTAGATGTAAATGTCTTCGCCTTTCGGGCGCTGGGGATGATCTAAGCTGAAGTGAATCCAGGCATATTCGGAATGTACCCTTGGGTCTGAGCCCTGCATGGTACGTATCAAGAAGTTTCCGTTGATATCCGGATTGTAGGTGTATTCCTGATCTTCACGGGTGACATTTCCGTAGAGGTAATTGTGATATAAATCCTGAAGGTCTACAAACCGGATTCGGTTTGTCGCTGTCCTGATGTTTTTGTTGTCGTAATCAAAAAACTCATTGCCGCCAAAGAACGAAGCCTCTTCATTATACCGGTACTCCAGGCGATTGCCTATACTGTATTGGGGCTTCAGGCTACCGATCGTATTTTTAAGATTGTTATTCTGAATTATTAAAGTTTTTACCGTGTTTTTTGGGTTAATCAAAACATTGTCACCTGAGTCTACAAAAAAGTTTACCACCTGTTTTTGATTGATAAATTCAAGATTTCTGCTTCGTAAAACTTCAACCCCAACACTAACCAGCGGACTGTAAATCATAAACTTTCGGGAAAAAATGAGTTCCTCATCCGCATTAAAAACTTCAAGCAGGTAATTGCCGGTTTTGGTAATTGCTGTGGTATACTGGTTGGGGATTGTTAACTCATAATGGGTATAGAGTTGCAGGGTGCTTACCGAATTGGTGTAATTCATGATGCGCACGTCATCCACACCGTCTATATATTCATTTTTGACCAGTACCGAAGGTGTCCAGTCATAATTATAATGGGTTATGGTGTAGTAAAAGTCAGATTCATCGCCTATGATGTCGTCAAAACTGAGTCGCAGTGGTGTGCCCAGCTGAATTAATGGTAGCTGGCTTTGAGCAGTATTGCCATAAAACTGAACGGTTTTGATATAGGGTGGTGCAGGCATTTCTACAGCGATCTGGGCAGCGCTATTTAGATATAGCAGTAGTACAAAAATTACCGAAAACGTTTTCATTAAGCCTTTGATACTGGTTCAGGACAAAGCTAGCAAATAAAGTGCCTTATTTTTAGAGAATCTCAATAAGGTGCTAACAAGTGTATTTTTGCCAGTCTGCGGCTTTATGCAGCTTACTTGTAAAACACCACAACAATTTTATACCGGTATTTGTGCAATAAGGATGTAAAATTTGTAAATTTGCGCACCTCAATTCGGGCAGATACTGGGTTGGGTAACTAAAAAACTTTAACATATACTTCCTATGTCAAAAGACATTAAGATCAAAAAGGGTCTTGATATTAAATTGGTAGGTGCGGCAGAGAAAACTCTTGCTGATGCCCCCAAGTCAAGAACTTACGTGATCAAGCCTTCAGATTTTCATCTTGTAACTCCTAAGATGCTTTTTAAAGAAGGAGCTGCTGTAAAAGCGGGAGAGCCGCTTTTTTACTCCAAAAAAGATGAGCGTATCAAGTTTGTTTCACCGGTAAGCGGTACGCTTACTGAAATCAGAAGAGGGGCCAAGCGTGTTATCACACATTTGGTTATTGAAGCTGATGGAACTGAAACAACCCACGAGTTTTCAAAGCTTGATGTAAACAATGCTGATGCAGAAGCGATTAAAGAACGTATGCTCGAAGCAGGTTTATGGCCTTTTATCAAGCAACGTCCTTATGATATTATTGCCGCGGTAGATACTACTCCCGAGGCAATTTTTGTTTCTGGGCATAACAGTGCACCGCTTGCTCCTGACTACAACTTCAGTCTTAAAGGCAAAGAAGCTGCATTGCAGGCTGCAGTAACAGCGCTGGCAAAACTTACTTCGGGTAAGGTTCACCTGAGTGTTGCTAAAACTGCTGATTCGGTTTTTGGTAATCTAAAAGACGTTGAGCTGCATACGGTTTCAGGACCTCACCCCAGCGGTAATGTGGGTACGCAAATCAACAAGATTCAGCCGGTAAACAAAGGCGAAACTGTATGGACGGTAACTGCGGAGAATCTGGCGATTATCGGTGAGTTATTCTTAACCGGGAAGTTTAACCCTGAGCGTGTTATTAGCGTTTCAGGATCAAGTGTTAAGAAGCCACAGTACTACAAAACTAAAATAGGAGCAGAGGTTTCTACTTTTGCTTATTCTGCCGGAATTAACGGCGATAATGTACGTATGATTTCAGGTAACGTACTTACCGGAGATCAGGTTAGTGCAGACGGACATTTGGGTTATTATCACAATGAGTTTGTAGCGATTCCGGAAGGCGACGACTACGAGTTCTTTGGGTGGAATAAACCCGTGTTCAATAAAATATCATCTTCACGAGCCCTTACTTTTTCTTGGCTATTCCCAAACAAGAAGTATGATCTGGATACCAACACCAACGGTGAGCATCGTGCCTTTGTGGTAACCGGAAACTACGAAGAAGTATTCCCGATGGATATCTACCCATTACAGTTGCTTAAGGCATGTATGGTAGAAGATCTGGATGCTATGGAAGCTTTGGGTATGTATGAAGTAGCGCCGGAAGATTTTGCGTTAACCGAATTTGTATGCGTATCTAAACAACCACACCAGGCAATCATTCGTAAAGGACTAGATTTAATGCACGAAGAAATAGGATAATAGCTATGGGATTAAAAGAAAAATTACACAGTATTAAAGAGGATTTTAAGGGGAAGAAAATGGCGCCTGCGTTTAACGCATTGCACACCTTCCTGTATACTCCTAATGAAACCACGCACAGTGGTGGGCACATCAGAGCCGTTGATGACTTAAAGCGTACGATGAATACCGTAATTATTGCCTTATTACCGGTTTTGGTATGGGGTATTTTTAATGCGGGTTATCAGCATTACGCAGCAATTGATGCTGCGCAAGGTGTGGTACGAGAGGCCAGTTTGTTTGGCAATTTCTTTACCTGGGACAATTTCATAATGGGTGCGTGGACCGTACTTCCGCTTGTTATTGTTTCTTACGGAGTAGGTCTTGCGGTAGAGTTTGTTTTTGCCGTAATCAAAGGTCACGAGGTAGAAGAAGGTTACCTGGTTACGGGTATGCTTGTTCCTCTTATTGTACCGGTAGATATTCCACTTTGGATGCTTGCTGTAGCAGTTGTGTTTGGTGTGGTAATCGGTAAAGAGGTTTTTGGTGGTACCGGGATGAACATTCTAAACCCGGCACTTACTATTCGTGCGTTCTTATTCTTCGCTTATCCTACCTGGATGAGTGGTGATAAAGTATGGGTACACGGAGCTCAGGCAGCTGCAGGTACTCCCGATGCTTTTTCAGGAGAAACCATTTTAGGATCTTACGCGCAAAACAACTCCGTAGTTTATGATTTTGCTGATAAGTTTTTTGGGTTTATCCCGGGATCAGTAGGTGAGACTTCAACATTTCTTATCATTATCGGCGGATTGTTCTTGATGTTTACCAAGATTGCAAGCTGGAGAATTATTCTAAGTGCCGTGGTTGGAGCTGCAGTAATGGGATTGATTTTTAATGGAGTTGTAGATCAGGGATGGATTACCGAGAGCAGTAAATTTTACGGCTTGATGAGCACGCCTTTCTGGGAACACCTGATTATTGGAGGTATCGCCTTCGGTATCGTTTATATGGCGACAGATCCGGTTTCGGGTGCGCAAACCAACACCGGTAAATACTGGTATGGTTTCTTAATAGGCTTTTTCTCTATTATGATTCGCGTATTCAACCCGGCATATCCGGAAGGAGTATTCCTTGCGATTCTTCTAATGAACGTTTTTGCGCCAACTATTGATCACTATGTTGTTCAGGCAAACGTTAAACAACGTATGAAACGTCTAAAATTAAAAACTGCTTAATCATGGCAAATACAGATAAAAACGGTTACACAGTAATCTTTGCAGTCGTAATGGTACTCGTAGTAGGATCATTACTCGCTTTTACAGCTTCGAGCTTAAAGCCTGCAATTACTGAAAATGAGCGCTTCGAAAAGCAACAAAACATTCTTTATGCTATGGGCATTAATGAGAATGTGGAAGGTTCTGTGAATTTTGTTCCAACAAACAAGGTCGAAGCGGAGTTTGGTAAATACATCAAAGAACAATTGGTTATTCAGAACGGAAAAATCGAAAAGGATTCTTCTGCTTATTTAATCAATCTGAAGCAGGAACTGGCAAAAGATATGTCAGAGCGCAAGCTTCCGCTTTTCGTAGGAGAAAAAGAAGGTAAGGATTATTACATCATCCCGATGTACGGAAAAGGTCTTTGGGATGCTATCTGGGGTTTCATTGCCTTAGACGAAAACTATGTAGTACAGGGTGTTTATTTCGACCACAAAGGGGAAACTCCCGGTCTTGGTGCTAACATTAAAGAGCGTTACTTTATGGACGATTTTACAGGCGAAGAAATTATGTCTGGTACCGAGTATGAAGGAATCACTGTTGCTAAAGGAAATAACGATCCACTTAACGAGCGCAAGGATGACGGTAAAGTTGATGCTCTTGCTGGTGCAACAATCACCGGTAATGGTGTGACTGCAATGATTAACAGTACCGTTAAATTGTACATCCCTTACTTAAAAGACTTAAAAATATAATTATGGCATTACTATCTAAAAAAGACAGAGGTTTAATCCTTGATCCGCTGGCAGATAATAACCCAATTACCATTCAGGTATTAGGTATTTGTTCTGCACTTGCGATTACCGCGCAATTGAAAGCGTCTATCGTAATGGGAATTTCGGTAATGTTTGTATTGGGTGTTGGTAACGTGGTAATTTCGCTAATGCGAAATATCATTCCATCTAAAATACGTATCATCGTTCAGCTGGTAGTAGTTGCTGCCCTTGTGATTATCGTAGACCAGGTGCTTAAGGCTTTTGCTTATGAATTGAGTAAAACGCTTTCGGTTTTCGTGGGTCTTATTATTACAAACTGTATCATTATGGGACGTTTTGAAGCTTTCGCTTTAGGTAACGGCCCCTGGAGATCATTCCTTGATGGCATAGGTAATGCCGCCGGTTATGCTCTTATTCTGGTTATTGTAGGTTTCTTCAGAGAGCTCTTAGGTTCTGGTACTTTATTAGGATTTAAAGTTTTGGGTGACCCAATCGCTAAAACCGGTCTTTACGGCATAGGCTATGAGAATAATGGTTTTATGCTTCTTTCGCCAATGGCGCTTATCGTTGTAGGTATCATCATCTGGGTACAACGCTCCAGAAACAAAGCATTAATCGAAGAAAACTAAAGATTACGGTTTGAGTTTTACTCAAGTCTAACTTTTCATAAAAGAAAAATGGAACACGTAGAGTTATTTTTTAAATCAATATTTATAGACAACATGGTATTTGCCACGTTCCTTGGGATGTGTTCTTACCTTGCTGTGTCTAAAAAAGTTTCGACCGCTGTAGGTCTTGGAGCTGCTGTAATCTTTGTTCTTGCCGTAACCGTTCCTATGAACTGGCTGCTTGATCAGTATGTGTTAAGACCCGGAGCATTAACCTGGTTAGGTCCAGAATATGCAGAATATGATTTGAGTTTCCTATCATTCATTCTGTTTATTGCTACCATTGCGACAATGGTACAGCTCGTAGAAATTGTAGTAGAAAAGTTTGCTCCTGCACTTTATACCTCTCTTGGTATTTTCTTACCCCTTATTGCGGTAAACTGTGCGATCTTGGGAGGTTCACTTTTTATGCAGTCCAGAGATATCGCCACCTTAGGTCTTGCGTTTAATTACGGTCTGGCTTCAGGAATTGGCTGGTTTCTAGCAATTCTTGCCATCGCCGCTATTCGCGAAAAGATTCGGTATTCAAACGTACCTGCGCCTCTAAGAGGTTTAGGAATCACGTTTATAATTACCGGTCTTATGGCTATTGGTTTTATGAGTTTTGGTGGAATGTTAACCGGAGGTGAAGAGAAGACTGAGAAAACTGATGAAGCCGCTCAAATCGAAACGATAACCCAGGATAAAGACGCTGAAGAACCTTTGGCTGAAGTATCACAAGAACTAAACAATAAATAATATGTTTTTAGCAGCAAGTACAGGAGGAGTTATTGCAGCAACGGTAGTAGCGTTTTTGGTTTTGACCATTGTATTGGTTGGCCTACTGCTTTTTGCAAAAGAAAAATTGTCGCCTTCAGGTCCTGTGACCATCACCATTAATGGTGAGAAGAAGGTAGAAGTGGACTCAGGAAGTTCATTGCTTTCAACATTGGGTGGAAAGAAAGTCTTTTTACCTTCAGCCTGTGGTGGTGGTGGTACCTGCATTCAGTGTGAGTGTCACGTACTTTCAGGTGGTGGAGAGGCATTACCTACCGAAACGCCACACTTTACCCGTAAAGAGTTAGCCGCCGGAGCGCGTTTAGCTTGCCAGGTAAAAGTGAAGCAGGATATGGAAATCACCATTCCTGAAGAAGTATTCGGTATTAAAAAATGGGAAGCAACTGTAGTGCGTAACTACAACGTAGCATCGTTTATTAAGGAATTTGTAGTAGAGATCCCTGAGGATATGGACTACAAAGCCGGTGGATATATCCAAATCGAAATTCCGGAATGTACCGTGAAGTTTGAAGATATGGATATCACCGCTCACCCTGAAGAGCACGATGATCCTAATAAATTCCAGGAAGAGTGGGAGAAGTTTAAACTTTGGCCACTTGTAATGAAGAACAACGAAGTAGTAGAACGTGCTTATTCCATGGCCTCGTATCCTGCAGAAGGACGTGAGATCATGCTTAACGTACGTATTGCAACTCCACCATTTGATCGTGCAAAAGGCGGCTGGATGGATGTAAATCCGGGTGTTGCTTCTTCGTATATTTTCAGTAGAAAGAAAGGAGATAAAGTTACCATTTCAGGTCCTTATGGTGAGTTCTTCATCAACGAGTCTGACGCTGAAATGCTTTACGTAGGTGGTGGAGCCGGCATGGCGCCTATGCGTTCGCACCTGTATCACCTGTTCAAAACTCTTAAGACAGGTCGAAAAGTAACCTATTGGTACGGTGGTCGTTCTAAGCGTGAGTTATTTTACTTAAAGCATTTCCGTGATTTGGAAGAAGAGTTTGAAAACTTCAAATTCTACCTGGTGCTTTCAGAGCCTTTAGAAGAGGACAACTGGAAGGTCAAAGAAGATATCAATAGTCCCGGTGATGGTTTTGTAGGTTTTGTTCACAATGCAGTGATTGAGCAGTATTTGAGCAAGCACGAGGAGCCGGAAGAAATCGAATTGTATTTCTGTGGGCCTCCGCTAATGAACAAAGCGGTTCAAAAGATGGGAGAAGATTTTGGTATCCCTGATGAGAACATCCGTTTTGATGACTTTGGAGGATAATCCAAAAGAAGAATTTTATAAAAGCCGTTACGAAAGTAGCGGCTTTTTTTTGTCTGAAATCGCCGCGATGTATCTTTGCAAAATGGCAACACTTCTTACCGAACAGGAACGGCATAATCTGGCGATGAATATCGTGGGAAAAGACCTGGAATCTCAGGGATTCGAATTTTTGGGTGTCAATTCTCAACTGAAACGCAATCCACAATTTGTAGCTTTAAAAGACAAGAAATTACATTTTGTAATCGTCAGGGCTTTGCAATATCCTGATGACCCTAATGCCTACGACCCGGTCTTTATGCAGGAAATGAAAACGCACGCAGACAAGTTTAATGCGCGAACTTTTTATGCAGGTGTAGGTTTAGGGAGTGCTGAAGATTATGGCAGACCTGTCGAGAAAGATTCAGCCTATACGCAGGTTTATAATGGTCTTCAGGAAATACTTTAATCACCTTTCAGAAATTATGAAATTCAGTTTACAATCAATATCTGCACTTTTATTCAGTGCTTTATTTTTAGCACTTTGTACATCTTGTGAGCGCAAAAGAAATCTGGTGGTCTACAACGGTCAGGCCTTGGGAACCAGTTACCAGTTGCAGTTTTATGCACCGGAGCGTTTTGATTTGGTAAAGCAGTTTGACTCTACAATCACCGCGATTAATAAGTCTATGAGCACCTACCAGCCTGATTCTGATATTTCGCGCATCAATGCCGGAGACAGCACTGTTGTGGTTGACGCTATGTTTAAAGAAGTATTTGCCCTGGCACAGCAAGTATATAATGCCACAGATGGGTATTACGATCCAACGGTTGGGGTTTTGGCTAATGCTTACGGCTTCGGCCCTGATAAGCCCTTAAAAAAGCTTGATTCCATCACTATAGATTCTTTGATGCAGTATGTAGGTTTAGATAAATTGACTATTTCGCCGCAAGGCAAACTTCAAAAAAACACAGAACATATTTATTTAGATTTCAATAGTATCGCAAAAGGGTATTGCATAGACCGAATTGGTAAAATGCTGGAGCAGAACGGGGTAGAAGATTACCTTATAGAAATCGGTGGAGAGCTTCTGGCGAAAGGTAAAAATCTCGATAAAAATCAGTCTTGGCGTGTAGGTATTGAAAACATCAATGCACCTGTAGAACAGCGCACCTACACCGAAGCGGTGAGTCTGCACGATAAAGGAATGGCAGGATCGGGAAATTATCGTAAGTACCGTCAGGATTCAGTCACAGGGAAAAAGTATGTGCACACCATCAATCCCATTACCGGTAGTGGCGAACAAAGCGATGTGCTAAGCGCAACCGTCATTGCCCCAACCTGTGCAGAGGCAGACGCGTGGGCAACAGCATTTATGGCTTTAGGTTTTGAGCGTTCTAAAGCCGTTATTGCTAAAAATAAGGATCTGGCGGCTTATCTGATGTATTCAGATCAAACTGAAGACTCTGTATCTGTATATGTTTCCGAACGTTTTAAACCTTACCTCATAGAGCCTAATAAATAAGGCTGAAATGTCCCTTAAGGCTAATACCATCGGGCAATTTTAGTTCAAACCAGTAGTCATCAGGATTCAAAAGTGTTCCCAGAAAGGTGCCGTCCCAGCCCTCTGAAGATGATTCTAACTGCTTTAAAAGTTTGCCATAACGGTCGTAAATAAAAATTTGAGCCCCGGGATATTCTTCGAGACCAATCAGTCGCCAGGTGTCGTGAATGCCATCCCCATTTGGAGTAAAATACCTGGGATAGTCAAGAACTAAAAACGGCTCAGTTTCTACCGTACCGCAGCCATTTTTGTCTCTTATTGCAAGCTGGTGATAACCGGCTGAAAGTCCGGTGAAAACAGAGCTATCTACATAAGGGGCGTCGTCTAGCGAAAATTCATAATCCCCATTTCCTGATACCTGGATACTTACTTCATTATTGGGGTAATTAAGCCCGGTAACTTCTACTCTTTCAACAATAGCCTTTTCGGAAGGCAGAACCTGAACCGTTTGAGTAGTGCCGCAACCTGCTTCGTTATAAACGGTTATGCTGTATTCTCCCGGTTCATCAATAAATATGGTGTTGAGATCGATCCCTTCCTGACTCGTACTCCACTCGTAATAGGCAAAGCCGGAAGACACTCTCAATTCCACCGGTTCCTGCGTATCTGTGCAGTAGTAGGCAGTTTCAGGAAATTCAAAAACAGGACTTTCATTAAACACTACTTGAAAAGAAGTATCGGAATAGCAGCCACTGCGATTGGCTACTATTCGCATAAAAATTTCCTGAGCAACCGCTTCGGTAGTATAATTCGAACTCAGACGATTTTGGTCAAGGTCTCTGTCGTTTGCCGTGGCGTAATAACGCCTGCTGAATAACGAAATATCCTGCCCGCCCAGAGCTTCATTGGCTTTTTGGTCTAGATTAAGAGTGAGGCTGTTTTCATCAGCTACGCATACATCGAGAGCAGAAGGTTTTAGGACTGCCGGAGGTTCAGTTAAGAAAAAGGTAAATTCATCGAGCAGCAGGCAATCTCCACTAGTGCTTTCAATACGGTAATAAACAGCAGTTTGCGAGCTGCTTAAATTCAAGGTTTGAATAGTATTTTGGTCGGTATCTCGATCTTGTTGTGATTGATAAAACCGGATTTGCTGATCTGTTCGTGATCTTATTATTTCATTGCCCAGTGGTAAAAGGTTATAATTTTGATTTATGCTGGTGTCGCATATAAAAACAGAACCGGGGTTATCATTAACCAAAGACGCGGCAACGCTGATTTTAAAAGGCACTATTTCTGAGCAGGAATTTAATGGACTGTAGATGCGTGCATAAAGTATTTCACTGTCTAAAGTGTTTGTATATAAGTCAGGCAACTCATTTCTGGCCAGGTTTGCATCACCCAATTCACCATGAAAACTTACACGAGTATCGGGATAACCTTGTAAAATAAGGTCACGTTGTATATTGAGATTATAGGTGTTTGTTCCGGTTGTCGAGCAGATTTCGAAATTTCCCGGTACGTTAAAACCGGTAGTTTTTGGAGTGGTTGCAGTACCGGTTAGATCTATAGAGAATCGTGAAGAACCACTAGCCCGGTCTATAAGAATATAATAGGTTTCTCCGGCCATTGCATCAATTGCTTTCAGATAGCCGTTACCGTCAGCTCCCGGTCCTTCCGAAGTGTCGGTTTCGGTATTATTGAGACCGGTATTTGCGTCTACGTTTGCCGAAGGCGGATGGGTACTGCTGCAGCGAATTGCACTTCCCAGGTTTTGACAGTCCTGAACGGGTCCGTAAACTGCAAAATCATAATCGTCGTTTGGATTTTCGGGGACAATATCAAATGTAAAACTTCCGCCCTGATCGATTTCTACTTTAAACCACGCGGTTTGATTGTTAAACGAATAACACGGGGGTTGGAAATTGCCCGGCAGACTAAATTCATCAAAGCCCACCCCGCTGGGTTCAATTCCTACCGGAGTATCCCCGCAAAGAACAATAGCATCAGTACAATCGTTAGCATTCTGAGCGTTTAGGACGCCAAAAAATACCATAAACCATACGATTGCAATATTTTTCATGATGTGGGTTTATAACAAACCGGTAAAATCTCACCCGCTGCAAGGCGGTAAGTGTCTACAAGTTTAGTATCCATTTTTTGGGTATAGTCAACCTCCTGAACTTCAAAACCTATACCGCGTAATTTATCAAAATAATCCCTTCCATAAACCCGAACGTGATCGTATTGCCCAAATATAGTGGCGCGTTCTTCAGGATCTGTGATGCTGTCGTCTTCAAAGGTTTTTTCTCTTGATAAATCCTGAGGGATTTGTAAGATGGCCATACCTCCGGGTTTTAGAACCCTATAAAGCTCCTGCATAGCCGTGGTGTCATCAGGAATATGCTCGAGCACGTGATTGCACAAAATGACATCGTAGCTATTATCCTCAAAGGGAAGATCGCAGATGTCTGCCTTTATATCTGCCAGAGGCGAAAACAAGTCGGTAGTGGTGTAATCTAAATGCTCAAGGTTTCGAAATCTTTTGTAAAAAGCCTGTTCAGGCGCGAAATGTAGGACTTTATGAGGGACCTTAAAAAAATCCGTTTCGTTCTTTAAATACAACCAAAGCAATCTGTGTCGCTCTAGCGAAAGGGTAGAAGGGGAAAGAACATTCTCTCGAGGCTTACCGTAACCGTAGGGAAGAAATTTTTTAAAAGACTTTCCGTCAATAGGGTCTGTATAGCGAGAACCTTTAAGCCATAAAGCTAAAAAAGGCCTTGCTACATAACTGAGGCGTATAAGCAGGGGCCTGGGTACCGTATTTAAAATTTTTTTAAAAATACTACCGGTCATACCTGAAGATCTCCCCAATTCTCCCCGGTCTTGATGCGGTGTAATTGCATTTCTGAAACGCCAAATTGCTTGGCCAGTACTTTGAGCCGGGTGCGCCGGTTAGGATCTAAAAGTTTTTTCTTAAGAACCTTTGCTTCGGCATAACTCAATTTGGTATAATGACGCTCGCCAGATGTGCGTCTTTTAATGTCAAGCGGACTAGTTTTTTGATGTGCGTAGCGTTTTTTGTGGGTTGCCCAGGTCAGATTTTCGAGACGGTTGTCTGTTTTATCGTGATTGAGATGCAGCACTGCTTTCTCATTTTCACCCGGCGTTAAAAAGGCTTTAGCCAAAAGTTTGTGCAGGTAAAAATTGCGCCTTTTACCAGTTTTAAGTTTTACGTTGACGGTTATGTATCCGTTTATGATTCCCCCTTTGATAAGACTACCATTGGGATCTTTTACATAACTCCGTGCGCGACCATAGTTGGAGAGTCCTAAAGTATATGCCTCATCCCAGTCATCCTCGCGGAAATCCTTCCAGGTTTCTAATTGCATAGCACCGTGTGATTTTTGTTAGTTGAATGTGGGCTGCGCTTTGAAAGGGGCCTCTTCATCGCTTTGTATGCCTAATGCCTCATAAATATACTCAAAAGTTGAAAGAAGTTGGGGTTTGCCGTCTATTAAAGCCACATCGTGTTCAAAATGGGCGCTGGGTTTATTATCACGTGTTGTGATGGTCCAGCCGTCACGATGTTGTTTTATGCGCTGTGTACCCATATTGATCATAGGTTCAATGGCAACAACCATCCCTTCGATGAATTTTTTACCGCGACCTCTTCTGCCGTAATTTGGCATCTCCGGGTCTTCGTGCATATTGCGTCCCAGACCGTGACCTACCAGTTCCCGTACTACACCATAACCACGATCTTCGCAATATTTCTGAATGGCATAACCTACATCGCCTACACGATTTCCTAATTTAAATTGCTCAATACCTTTGTAGAGAGATTCTTTAGTAACCTGAAGGAGTTTTTTGATTTCGGCATCTACTTCTCCTACTTCAAAGGTGTATGCGTGATCTCCGTAAAAACCGTTTTTGTAGGCGCCACAATCTATTGATATAATATCACCTTCTTTAAGAGGTGTATTATTGGGGATCCCATGCACTACCTGCTCATTGGGGCTCATACAAAGACTGTTAGGAAAGTCATACATTCCTAAAAAACCCGGCTCGGCACCGTGATCACGAATAAAGGTTTCGGCTAGTTTATCAAGTTCTAAAGTGGTAACGCCGGGCTTCACTTCTTTAGCGAGAACCCCAAGCGTTTTAGATACGATAAGGGCACTTTCACGCATCAGCTCGATCTCTTCCCTTGTTTTGGTAATTATCATCAGGTCATTTTTTGAGGGCGTAAAGTTACAAAGAATACCTGCTTTGACTTTATTAAAACCACAAAAACGCGCAGTATTTCAATATCCTGAACTACTTCAGTGTTTATTTTATAAAATACGATCCATCAGATACCGCTCGATACTATTCCTGGTCAAACTCAGGGATTGTAGCCAGGGTTTTAAAGAGTTGAGCTTTAGTCTTGTACAGCTTGTTAGTAACCTCGATGGCTTTAAGCTGGCTGTCAATAAGCTTCAATTCCCGTGAATTGATAAGAAAGATCGAACTTTCGCCCACCTCATATTTACGCAATTCGGCTTCGAGCATCGTGGTGTAGTTGATTACCAGATCTTCTACCAGTTCCTGCTGTTCGTTTAAAACTTCAAGCTCTGTGTTTACAGCCCTAATTTTATTCTGAAGCGTCAAACGGGTATTGATCAAATCAAATTCGCCGTCCTGCAATTTAAGCTTGGCCAGCTGAAGGTCTCCGCGTTCTTTCCGCAGAAATAAAGGCATACTAAATCGTAAACCGGCTTTGTAGTTTTGGGTGTAAAACGAATTGAGATTGCGAGGTTCTGAAGTTATAAAATTATAGTTGACATCTATAACCGGTAGCAGCTTATTGGCTTTTAAACGTTTTTCAACTTCGAGCGCCTGCACCTTATAATCAAGCGAGCGCATTTTAGGATGGGTATCAATTTGAAAATCGGCCAAATCAAAATCGGTGATCTGAAGCGTTTTGCTTATCACATCACTAAGTTCGCCTTCGGGATAAATATCATCCTGTAATTCTACCGGGATGTTATTTCCCAACCACAGGTAATTAGCCAGTTCCAGTTTGGCTTTTTGATAATCAAGACGTACTTCCTGCAGGCTTAATTCCCGGCTTTGAACACTTATTTTAGCTTCGGTCGTGTCAATAAGCGGGATTGCGCCAGACAGCGCACTGGTTTTAATGCCCACAAAACGTTCTGTAGTGTTTTCTAAAAATCGCTGATAGAGCAATACTTTTTGGTACTCCCGCAACCAGTTAAAGTAAGCAAGAGAAGCTTCATATAACACATTGGTCACGGCAAGCTGTAAATCAGCCCGGGCCTGTTCACGGTAAAAACGGGCTTGTCTCAGGGTCGCCATACGCTCGTTAATCCACAAACCCTGACCTAAAGATGCCGAAATACCGGCTGTATACAAGCCGTCTTCAGGAACCGTATTCTGAGGATTTAAATAATAGCCTTCATTCTGTTCAAACTGTGCTTTTAAATCAATACCATACCAGGTAGGGATTTTAAAAGTTGCGTTGAGCAGATCGTAATATTCGGTATCCTTGAAGACTTTTTGATCAAAATCAACTTCAACCTTTGGGTCAAAACCACCCCGGGCTTTTAGCAGTTTGGCTTCTCCGGTTTGCTCAATGAGATAAGCCTGCCGTGCCAAGGGGTGATTTTGCTGCACCATATTTAGATACTCGTCAAAGCTCAGTGTAGATACAGGTTCTTCCTGAGCGTTAACAGCAGTAGTACTAAAGGCCAGTAAAAGACTAAACCAAACTAGAATTCTCATTTTTTCTTATCTGTTTGAGCGCTAGACGTATCGGGTGTGTAATAGTTAGGTGGGAAGCCGTTAAGCTGTCGCCATAATTCGTACCATATGGGTACATCTTCAAGCAATGCCAGAGTATTGGCACCAGAACCGGCTCTCAAGGCATCCGGCCAGGGCTCTTCGTCAGGATCTGGAGCAATCAAAATACGGTATTTACCATTAGCGCTTATAAAACGTTCAATAGCAACTACTTCCCCGCCAAAGGTTCCTAATGAATTATAGGGCCAACCACTAAAAACTATTGATGGCCAACCGTCAAATTGGATCCGTACTTTTTCCCCTTTATGAATTAGGGGTAAATCTATAGGCCGTACAAAGGTTTCTACAGCCAGATCATATTTTGAAGGCATAATCCCCACTAGAGGTTGCCCTTCTTTAAAGGTTTCGCCTACACCACCTATGATGGCTTTGTTTATAAATCCGGCCTGCGGCGCCGTGATGTAGTACATTCCATTCCTAATTGCATAGTTTGTACGATCATTTTCGAGCTTACTCACGGTTGCTTCAGAGTCAAACTGGTTGGATTGAGCTGTTGAACGATCACTCTGAGCCTTCGAAATCTTGTCTGTATACTCTGCGCCAACCCGGTTGATTTCAATTTGGGCGTTGATGAGTTCGTTGCGGCTGGCTAGTAATTTGTTTTGCTGCGAAATCAATTTTGCCTGAGTTTCCTGTAGTTTTAAGCGCTTTTCTTCCACATCGGTCACCGCTTTTAGCCCTTCCTGCTGTAGACCTAACGTTCGCTCAAACTGGCGCTCTGCAATTGCCAGATTTGTTTTTGCAGCTTCAAAATCAATAGAGTCGCTTTTAATCTTAAGCTCGGCTTGTATGCGCTTGTTTTCGGCCTGTTCTAGCTTAAGGATACGTTCAGCCTGAAGTGCCTGGATTTGATTAGTTAAGGCAGCTACTTTTTCAGCATACGAGAGTACCGAATTGCTCTTGGCGAGCACCTGCTGTTCTGTACGTTCTACGAGAAGCGGGTCAAAATACTCATTTTTAACCTCAGATATAAATAAAATAGTATCTCCCTTAGCTACCGAATCACCCTCACGTACATACCATTTTTCAATTCTTCCCGGTATGGGAGACTGAATGGTTTGCGGGCGCTGCTCAGGAGTCAATGTGGTGACGTAGCCTACTGCCTGTATCGTCTGCGTCCATGGCAGAAAGAGTACGATAATTAGAATTACAGTAAAAACCTTTAAAAACCTGTTGAAGTAGGTATAATGTTTTTTTCCCAGAACTTTGCGGCCAGCCTTGTAGCCAGAAAGATCAACCTTATCGTTAAGCTTGTTTTTCGAAATATTAAGCATGGCTTTTTAGTTTTGAGATATTTTACCGTTTTCAAGAATGAGCGTTCGTTCACAGCATTCTTTCCAGGCTTCATCCTGACTGGCGACAATAATGGTCCAGGGATTTGATTTATCAAAAAGGAAATTTACGATACGCTCTTTTTCTTCTTTGGCAAACTTGTTTAAAGGTTCTTTGAGAATTAAGACCTTAGGTTTACGAACGATGCTTCGGGCTAAAACAATTTTTTTACCAATGGTTCGGGATAAATGCTGGCCCTCGGGATAGAGTAAACTATCCAGACCTTTTGGTTGTTCTTTTATATATTCACGCAGCCCGGTGTTTTCTATCGCCCAGTCAATATCTTCAATAGGAATACTCGTATCACCAAATGTAATATTGTCTCGTATAGAACCTTCAAAAGGTGTTTCTTCAGGTAAGGATTGTCCCAGGAATGAGCGATAATGATTTAGGTTTATGCCCTTTAAGGATTTATCATTAATATAAAACGTTCCGTCAGTAGGCTCATATATTCCGGCCAAAATTTTTAGTAAGGTAGATTTACCTGAGCCGTTTTTACCTAGAATTAAAACACGTTCCCCTGGATTTACCTTTAAGCTGATATCTTTTAGAATTAGTTTGTCATCTGCAGTGTCTTTGTAACTCACGTTACGCAGTTCAAAACCTAAAGGTTCACCGGCGCTGAAAGGGGTGCTTAATTCCTGAGATTCTAAATCTTTATCAACGACCTGACCTATTTTTTCTAGAGCAGTAAGCATATCGTAAAGATTTTCAAGACCAAAAATGAGCTTCTCAACCGAGTTGATGATCAGTACGATTACAATTTCGGCAGCTACAAATTGGCCGATGTTCATTTGCTGATTGAGAACCAAAATACCACCTATGAGCAGAAGACCTGCCGTAACCAGTACTTTAAAGGCAATCATTTGTATGAATTGTAGCCTTAAAATTTTAAAGTGGCTTTCTCTGGCATCCAGATAATCATTTACCAATGCGTCATTTTTTTGCAATGCGTGGCTTGTTCTGCCTGAAAGCTTAAAACTAACCAGCGTGCGGGCAATCTCCTGAATCCAATGTGCGATTTTGTATTTGTACTTTGATTCGGTGAGACTGGTTTGTAAACCTTTATTGCCGGTGAATTTGAATACCAGATAAATAAGTAAAACCAAAAGAACCCCATAGAATATAAAGAAGGGATGGTAAAAAGATAAGAGGATCAAACCAAAAATAATCTGAACCAATGCCGCAGGAAAATCGAGTACCAGTTTAAAGAGTGATTTTTGAACGGTAAGCACATCAAAAAATCGGTTTGCTAATTCCGGTGGATAGAAACGGTTAAGTTCGCTCATTTTGATTTTTGGGAATCGATACGTGAACTCAAAAGAGGCCCGCATAAATATTTTTTGCTGAAGATTTTCAACAATACGTATCTGCATAATCTGCAAGCCGCCCACAAATGCAACGCCCAGAGTTACTAAAACCACGAGAATGATCCAGGAGGTACTGATTTGCGCCCCCTGAATCAGGTTTACGATAGCCTGAATACCTAATGGCAGCGAGAGACTAACCAATCCTGCGAATATGGCGTAGTATAAGATTTGTAAAAAGTCCTTTTTCTCGAGCTGTAAAAGACCTGTAAAACGTTGCCAGGCTGATAAAACTTCTTTAGCCATATATTATAGATTAAGTAGGTTTAGGATTAGATGCTCAAAATACTGTGAAGGTGAAGTCTGATCATCACATTCGGTAAGGGATGAAAAGTGATTTTTTAAAAAATGATGATGCAACGAGTCTGCAAGAATGGTACTTGCCAGACTTGCAGGGTATGGATATGAGGCATCAACATCTGAGATCATTTTTCTAATTCGGTTTGAAAGCCTTTTGTAAATGGCAAAATAGCCGTCTTTGTTTTCATCGTCTACCTCTTTGGTAAGGTAAGACTTAGAATACTCATTGATCACGATTTTATTGAGAAAGACTTCGTTGATGTGATTAAACGACTGGTCCTCTTCTACCTCACGGGTAACAATCTCAATAGCCTTTAAAAGCTTTTCAACAGGATCGGTAAGGTTATTTGTGGCAAAGACCAGCTGATATTCCTTCCAGCCCCAATACCAGGAGGTGAGGTAAATGAGAAATTTATGCTTGTTTTCAAAATAACGGTAAATAGAACTCTCGGTAGATTCTATATGAGCGGCAAGCTTTTTAAAGGTGAAATTGTCAAAACCCAGTTCATTGATTAAAATGATTCCGTATTTAACGATTCGCTTGCCTAAATCAGAGGACTCAGGATCTTTAAGGTAGATACTTTCGTTGATCGAAATTTTCAGATTTTTAAGTAATGCATCCATATCTGATTATTTTGAACGCAAAAATAGTAGTATTACTATCAACTCTTCGTTTCTTATAAAAATTTTAACCGAAACCGTTGTAGTGAATGGGAGTTATATCCGAATACCAAGTGATTAATAACTGGTAGTCATATCGGCATCAACGACGATAATGAAATCTGCGCGATTGCGATGTTCTTCATTCAGGTTTGAAAGCTCATCCTGAAGCACTGTGCTTAGGGTAAAATAATTCAATTCAGGCTGCTGAAGCTTTAAATACCAAAGAATCCCTTCGTGGAAATCACTGTGAAAAGCACCATTAAAATGGAGAAATAAAGTGCCTTCAGTATAGTTTGTCAAAATCGAATGCGCCATAGTCGCATCTTTAAGAGCTTGTGCCATCACTAGTTTAGGGCTTCCGTGATCGCCCATCATTTTTAATATTTCCTGATATCGGGGTAAATCGGCATCAAAGGTAATGGGTAATGGTGCGATAATCTGCTTCTCTTCGGGAGCGATACTATCCAGGGCTTCAAAACCTTGCTTGTGCACTAGTGCTGCATAGCGCCGGGGAACATTAGTTGCGATGAAGTCTATTTCACTTTCCTTAGCGAAATCAACAAGGGGCTGGTAATCGGTTTTGTGATTTGTCCACAAACGAGCCTGCTCGCTGAATTGTTTATAATCCAGGCTGTCTTTGAGGTAGTGGCTCAATGCTTTCTGATTATCGGTTTCAAGCATTTCGGCCCCTAGCATCACATTTTGGTCTTTGGAGAGGTCTTTAGCAAGCTCTAATTCGAGCCAGTGGGCGATAGGGTTGTTGTGCAATTCGCCAAAAAGAATCACATCGGCTTCGGTTTTTAAGCTATCCAGCATAGCGCTGTAAGCTATGACATTGCCATTTGCATCAAATATGCGGTAAGCAGGCTTCTCCTGAGCATATATTGGTAAGCACAGACATCCGGCAATAAAAAGTACAAAAACTCTAATCATTCCTTTTTTTCTAAAGTTAGGCGAATAATTGAATTTAATTGACACGAACACAAAGTTTATGCGGGTTACAAGCCTTTGATATGTACCTTTGCTGCTTAAATACATAGTATGGCAATTCGTTTTAAAGATTTGGGCTTATCAGACAAGCTTATCAAAGGACTCAATGAACTGGGTATTGTTGAACCTACGGCAATTCAGGAGCAGGTAATTCCGCTTTTGCTTGAGGGAGATGCTCATTTGGTGGGGCAGGCTCAGACCGGAACGGGAAAAACCGCTGCCTATGGTTTGCCTATTCTTGAACGTATTGATCCCCGAAAAAAGCAGATTCAGGCTCTTATTTTGTGCCCAACACGCGAATTGAGCCAACAAGTGGCAAAGCAACTCTTTAAATTCACGAAATACACCGATAAAATCTTCACTGAAGCCGTTTACGGAGGGGAGAAAATAGACATCCAAATCAAAAACTTAAACAGGCCCACGCATATTGTTGTAGCTACGCCGGGGAGATTAATTGATTTACTCGATCGTAAAGCCATAGACTTGTCAAAGGTTGATACGGTTGTGCTGGATGAGGCCGATGAAATGCTGAGTATGGGTTTTAAAGATCAGCTCGATGTGATTCTCATACAGCTTAATACGATTAGAAACAAATGGCTTTTTTCGGCTACGATGCCGTTTGGAATACGACAGATTGTAAACCAGCATATGGCAGAAGACGCCCATCGTATTCAGGTAAGCAGGGATGTGGTCAATAAAAAAATCGAACATCAGTTTATCGTCTGTGACGATACTGACAAGTTACCAGTGCTGCTTGATTTTTTAAGAAGCCGAAAGGAAGAGCGGGGTATCATTTTCTGCAGAACTAAAGCAGCGGCATCTAAGCTGGCTAAACAATTGCAAGCTAAAAACTGCGCTGCCGAAGCCTTACAGGGTAATATGCTGCAGAAGGAGCGGGACAAAACCATGCGCGCCTTTAAGAATGAAAACCTGCGTATTCTGGTCGCGACTGACATCGCCGCGCGTGGTATTGATGTGGAAGACCTGTCTTTTGTAATTCATTATGAAATGCCTGATCAGGAAGCCTATTACACGCATCGAAGCGGTCGTACCGCACGTGCCGGAAAAGAAGGTTTGTCTCTGGCTTTGGTAAACTCTAAAGAGTTACGAACCCTTCGTAAATATGAAAAAGCGCTGGAGCTTGCAATGATTGAGGTTAAAGCGAGATAGTTATTCAAAATAAGCTTTTTGTTGGTTTGCTGAACTTTAACTGAAAAGCAGGTGTTTTATCTGATTTGGAGTATATTTAATCGATAAAACGTCCAACTCTCCGTGTTACGAATTATTCTCATTCTTGGGTTTTGGTTTTTGACTTCGGCATTGAAAGCACAAACCAGAAATTCTGCATACCTGTCTTTATCTGACGGCAGTATAGTCTTGGCCGATTTTGATAATTGTACAGTTGAAGAATTAATAAGTCCCGGGAATATAGTTTTGTTTGACATAGCTGAAGGACCTACCGAGCGTTCCCTCTATGGTATCTATCAACAAAGCCTATTCTTGATAGATCTTGATGCGTCAACGATAACGGAGTTGGGGGAGTTTACCAGTTCTTCAGCCGGGTTGACCAATTTTAATTCACTCGTAAAAGACGCGGATGGCAGTTTGCTTACAGTTAGCGAAGACAGAAATGGGTCTCTGTTAAGGATTGATCCAAACACTCTCGAGGCTACCTTTCTTGGTGCAACCAATTATGCCTCAGGTGGAGATTTAACTTTTATTGACGGGGATTTGTACCTCTCAGCAGTGGGTGATGACCTTGTTAAGATCAACATTGCAAATCCCGGAGCAAGCCAACTAATAGGTAATATGAATGCTTCGGGTTTCTCCACCATATATGGAGTGGTGTCTGTAGTAAGCGGAGAACCATGTATCGGAAATATAGACTATACTATGATAGCCACCGGCGGAGGCAGTGTAAGATCAGTAGATACGGCAACCGGAACTACCAGCCCTCTGTGCCCAGATTTGTTAAACGGGAGGTCTATTTTTGGAGCTGCGGAGGTTACTGTAGCGTCCATTTGTAGAATGACACTAAGTTTACAACCTGTAGGTCCTGTTTGTGCCGGTGAAAATTTCACGGTTTCTGCTCAAATAGATCCTGAAATACCATTCGGAGAATATACGTATGAATGGTACGACGCGGATGACACCGTTTTGTTAAGCACGGAGCCCGTGTTTTCGGGATCACTTAATGAAACCACAAACTTACGCTGTGTGGTGACTGATACCGATAGAGTGGGGGAATTTAAATCTGTAGAAGCCAGCCTTACCGTTGAGGTAGATCAAGCTCCTTTGCTTAATGAAATAGCTGACTCCAGAGTTGTTGAAGCTTTTAGATTTCCTCAAATTACAGGACAGAATCTTCCAGAAACGCTTAGGTTTTATACTCAGCCTTTTGGTCAGGGTAATTCTTTCAATCCGGGAGATGAGATTTATTATTCCGAGTTTGATGTTTATTCCATTACCTTTTACGTTTATGCCGAAAATGATTTGATGTGCGCTGATGAGATTTCATTTTTGGTAACTATTTTCCCTGAGGGAACAGAGATTCCGGATGATGATGTTTTAGAACCTCCTTTTCAGGATGGAATTCCTTTTTTGATCCCAACCTATTTTACGCCAAATTCAGATGGTTATCACGACCTCTGGGAACTAAAAATCGCAGAAGGAATAGAAGTAACGGGTGTATATATTTTTGACAGGTTTGGGAAACTTCTCAAACAGCTAGATGCGGTAAATCCATTATGGGATGGTACTTACAGGGGTAAAAATATGCCGGGTACAGATTACTGGTATTTAATAAGCTATCGCCAGGAAGAAAAGAAACTTGAGTTAAAGGGGCATTTTACGCTAAAGCGATAAAACAATGCTATTTCATCAATACCCAATAAACACTCCACAGAAATACCAGTGTCCACAAAACCGTTCTAAACCAATTGCGTTTCACCAGTTTTTGCGGAATTCCTGTACAGTCCTGTTTTCCTGAGATTTTAGAATGCAGCGGTACAAACTGTATAAATGTGGAAAGCCAAAGGATAAGTACAGCGCATAGACTGAAAACAGTATACAAATCGGCATTTTTGGTTACCTGTATGATAGCAAGGAGTAATTGTCCTACCATTAAAGGCATAACTACATACGAAACACGCGGTGTGTATTTTTGATGCCAGATCGCCACATCAGAAGAATTGTAGTAGCAAAGTCCGGGATAGATAACCAGCTGTACCAGCCAGATCAAAACAACCATCCCAAAGTCAAAAAGCAAACGCCAGATTTCTAAATTCATAGCCTTAGGATGAATGATGTGTTGATGATTAACGGCTGTGTTGTGCAACTACCTGTTTGAGGTCAGCGCGTGAAAGTACACCGCTTTGACGCCAAAGCTGCTTCCCGTTTTTAAACAGCATCAGTGTGGGAACACCACGCACCTGAAACTTTTGGGCAATAGCAGGATTTTTGTCAACGTCAATTTTTACAATTTTGACTTTTTCGCCCAAATCCTTTTTTACATCCTGTAAAATAGGAGCGAGGGTTTGACAGGGTCCGCACCAGGTTGCATAAAAATCAATGAGTACGGGTATGTCTGAGTCGGTAAGAGTTCCAAAACTTGTTTTCATAGCTTCAAAATTACGGGTTGAGCCGCATTTGATGAAATGCTTTAACGCGATCTTAATAGTATCCTAATCCTGAAGGAAACCCGCGTTAATGGTAGTTAATGCGCTTTGTGATACCCCTCAGCTTGCTTAATTTTAAGAAAATCAGAAATAAAACTATGGAAACGAGTAAAGAAAATATTTTAGTAGCCGGTGCTAACGGAACAACCGGTAAGAAAATCGTCACGTATTTGAAGGAATCTCAATACTTCAATCCGGTGGCAATGGTTCGCAAAGCCGAGCAACAAAAGCAGTTTGAAATTCAGGATGTAGATACCGTATTGGGCGACCTTGAGGAAGATCTGGCTGATGTGGTTAAGGGAATTGATAAAGTAATCTTTGCAGCCGGTTCCGGAGGACATACAGGTCCTGAAAAAACAACAGCGGTAGATCAGGAAGGAGCAAAAAGCCTGATTGACGCTTCTAAAAAAGCCGGAATCAAAAAATTTGTGATGTTGAGCTCAATAAATACCGATGATCCGTCAAGCAGTGATAAACTACAGCATTATCTGGAGGCCAAGAAAAATGCAGACGAGCATTTGATGAATAGTGGTTTAAACTATACTATCGTAAGACCGGGCTCTCTTACTAATGATTCAGGAACCCGTGAAATTAAAGCATCTAAGAAAGTAGATTATGGCGAAATCACTCGTGATGATGTCGCGTACACTTTAGTGCACGTTTTAAACGATGATGTGGCTCAAAATGCAGTTTTTGAAATGATTGAAGGAGATACCCGAATTGAAGATGCGATCAAGCCGTTCTAACAAGACATAATGCAAAAAAACTAAAAAGCCCGTAAACTGAATGTTTACGGGCTTTTTCTGGTAGTACCCGGGATGGGACTTGAACCCACACGTACGAAGTACACACGGCCCTCAACCGTGCCTGTCTACCAATTTCAGCACCCGGGTCTGTTTAATTCAAAACTATTTAAAAAAACAAAACCAGACTATAAATCTGGTTTATTTTGTGACTTGGCTGGGGCTCGAACCCAGGACCCTCTCCTTAAAAGGGAGATGCTCTACCAACTGAGCTACCAAGTCTTTCCCTGAATGCGGCTGCAAATATACAGCCATTTTTTTGATCTGCACAAGGCTTTTTGTAATAAATTTGAAGAAAATTATTCAGTATTATTTACTGCTCTGAAAATCAGATTCATTTAAGCATGAAAATTTATTTAATAGGATATATGGGCTCAGGAAAATCTACTTTAGGTAGAGCTTTGGCCCAAAAACAACAACTTCGATTTATTGATTTTGATGAGTACCTCGAGGAAAAAGAGGGGCAGAGCATCGCAACTATTTTTAAAGAGAAAGGCGAAATCTACTTCAGGAAACGCGAATCACACTATCTGGACGAACTTTTAGATCTGGAAGAAGAAGCGGTTATAAGCCTGGGCGGTGGTACCCCGTGTTATGGTGATGCAATGCAGCGCATAAAAGCGGCGCCGGGTACCTCTGTGTATATAAACGTTCCGGTTACTGAACTGAGTAGTCGTTTGTGGAGTCAGCGGGAACACAGACCGGTTCTAAATCATCAGGATACTCCTGAGAAACTGGAAGAATTTGTGCGTAAACACCTCTTTGAACGCAGTTTTTATTACAATCAGGCAGATTTAATACTGCGCACGCAAGATCAAACTCCTGAGGACTCTTTAAAAGCCTTAGAAGCGGCTTTATTCTAAAATGGCATAATCGCCTTCGGGTTTAAAGCGCACTTTTACACGCTCATTTAATGAAGTGCTTAAAGAGATGCCTTTGTAATCGGCTTTTACCGGATATTTCTTATGATTTCGGTTTACCAAAACAGCGGTTTTAAATTGCTTTAGCGGCACATCCAAAAAATGTTTAACCCCGTAAATAAGTGTAGTCCCTGAATTGAGCACGTCGTCTATGAGTACCAAAGACTTGTTCGCATAAGCTTCCGGTTGTAATGAGGTCTCTACCGTTCCCTGAGGCGCGGTTTTATTCATGGTAACCCGGCACAGGGTACATTTGATTTCTGATATCTCTTCTAAAATGGGTTTTAGCCGTTCCGCAATCGCATAACCGTTTAGCGCAACACCGGCAAGAATAATTTCGCTTTCATCAACATTGCTTTCGTAGATCTGATAAGCAATGCGACGTATTTTATGTTGAATATCCTCGTGCGATAGAATGGTTTGTACTGCCGTTTTCATACTTAAACTAAAAGATTTCAGATTTTTTCAAAGATAGCGAAGAGTTCTTTTCCTGCCCGTGGTTTTATGGAATTATAACAGCGCTCTAAAGTTTTTATGCGGAAGTATTCTGAAAATAAATTGGTGTATTCTCTTTTGCTGCCGCCAAAGGGAGGGCCTTGTTCGGTAAGCGGAAAATCAAAAAACAAACCTGCGAGTTTTCCGCCTGAAGTCAGTAAATGGTAACTGTGCCTCACATAATGAGGCCGGAGTTTGGGGTCAAGGGCGCAAAAAAAGGTTTGTTCCAGAATACGATCATAGCTGCCGGAATATTCAAAAAAATCTCCTTCAATGATTTTTAAGCGATCTGTAGCCGGAATACGTTGCTGTAAGCGCTGCAGGGCAGAACCGGAAAGATCAATGACGGTGATATTCGTAAACCCGGCATTTAAAAGGGATTCTGCCTCGTGTCCGTAACCGGCTCCGGGTATTAAAATGCGTAGATTTTTCGATGGGAGTTGATCTGCATATTGCATCAGGGCAGGAGCTGCGTAGCCTATATCCCAGCCCGTTTGCGATTCCATATAACGGGATTCCCAATATTTTTTATTCAGGTGAGTCTTCAAAGAAGTCGTCGTTTTCGTAAAAATCGTCCAGATCGCGACGGTCTTTTTTAGTAGGACGGCCGGTACCTTTTTTACGGTAATAATCTTTAGAGTATTTCAGCAAATCCAGTTTTTCCAGATTTTCGGCAGGGGTTCGGTCTACATAATACAATCCGGTAAGCTTAGCTCCAACCCGGCTGGGCGGATGGGCTAAAACCTCTATAATGTAATCAATCTGATTCTTGCGTATTTGTATGGTATCTGAAGGGAAAACTTCCCGTGAAGGTTTTACTGCAACATCGTTCATTTTTACCTGTCCTTTTTTACAGGCTTCGGTTGCTATAGAACGGGTTTTAAAGTATCGCACACACCATAAATATTTGTCTACTCGCATAATCTATTGCTTTAAAGCTCGTTTTTACACAACAAAAATAGCGCAAAATTGTATCTTGCGCGACCTAAAAGGATATTGATGAATATGATGAAAAATACGGTTTTTGCAGCTCTTGGGCTTTTATTGATAGTGTCTTGTCAAAATGATGATGATGGTCCGGTTGTGGAGCCACCCAGAGATCGCGGCGAAGTTCAGTTAGAAAGTGAAGCAAACCTTCAGACTTATCTCGAAACACATACGTATAATTACGAGGATTTTGCAACGCCCCCTGCAGATTTTAATTTTGACATTGTATTTGATACTATCTCAGGAGAAAATGCAGATAAAATACCTCTTATAGATCACCCAAATTTAAAGGCGACTCGGTATACTTATCGGGATGTCGATTATACGCTATATGTTCTTGAAGCTAAGGAAGGGCAGGGAGAGCAGCCTAGCTTTGCAGATTCTACTTTTGTAAATTATCAGGGAAATATTGTTGAGGGTTCTAAGTTTGACGGTACTACAACCCCAATATGGTTAAATCTTCCGGAAACTATTTTTGGTTTTGGAAATGGGCTAAAGGAGCTTAAAGCCGGTACAGGGATTTCTCAAAATGAAGACGGCAGTTTCAATTATGGAACCGACTATGGTGTAGGTGCAGTATTTATACCCAGTGGTCTGGGATATTTTAGTAATCCTACCAATTCAATACCTGCCTATTCAGATTTAGTCTTTCGTTTCAAATTATACGGGATAGTCAAAGACGCTGATGAGGATAATGATGGCATTCCAAATGCAATGGAGGATATAAATGGCAATTTCTATTTGTTTGAAGCAGAAGATGACACGGATAATGACGGTATACCTAATTTTCAGGATAGCGACGATGACGGTGATGGAATCCCTACTCGAGAGGAGATTGTTATAAACGAAGATGGAAGTATTACGTTTACAGATTCAAACAATGATGACACTCCAGATTACTTAGACCCTGATAATTAATCAGAAGAATATTGAAAACAAAAAAATCCCGCTACCTGAAGTAGCGGGATTTTTAGTTTAACCGTTTGGTTATTGAATATTATAAATTCAATGAAAGGCTTAGGATCAACTGATCAGGGCGGGTGTCTATTCGCGAATCGTTTGTGATGATTCCATTAGTACTTAAGAATTGGGCTTCATTATCTTTAAAGCCGCGCTCATAGCGCAAATCAACTCCCAGCTTTCCTAAAGCAAGGCCTACACCAAAATTAAGGCCTACTGTAAAATCGTCCTGTACATCGCCAAGATCAATACCTTCATATTCGGTATCTAAGATGTATTGTAACGAAGGACCTGCAAAAATGTTGATGGGCCCAAAAACTTCAAGACCTACAAGAAGCGGCGCATCCAGTTTTTGAACACTAAACTCATCACTGTCATAGGTGGTCTTTAGTTTTGTGTAGACCAGCTCAGGTCTGAAGTATAAACGTTCACCTGTTCGGCCGTAAACCCCAACGTGAAAGCCTAAATCCCTGTCAGGATTCTCATAAGCTTCACCTACATCGTTACTGATATCGCCGGTGGCACCGTAATTAAGACCTGCTTTAATACCAAAGCCCGGGTCTGATTGCGCGTAAGTCAATGACGCGACTAAACAAAAAATTCCTAAAAATGCGTTCTTCATATCAATTAAGTTGTGCCCTTGCGGGCGGTTAAAATTAAATTGGATTAAAAATGATTCCGAACTAATTTTTGGTTGATGCTGAAAACAGGCATTCTTAGGAATTATGTCATAAAGAGTGCCTACTTCTTAGCCAGCACTCTATTAACGGCTTCTACAATAGATTTAGTATTGAGACCGTATTTTTCCATCAATTCGGCAGGAGTACCAGACTCGCCAAAGGTGTCATTGGTAGCGATAAATTCCTGATAAACAGGATCGTTTTTGGCTAATACACCGGCAACGCTTTCGCCCAGACCACCTAAATAATTGTGCTCTTCACAGGTCACTACACAACGGGTTTTCTTAACTGAATTTAAAATAGCTTCCTCGTCAAGCGGCTTAATGGTGTGAATGTTTATCACTTCAGCGCTGATTCCTTTTTCTTCCAATTGCTCAGCAGCTTCAAGCGCGTGCCATACCAGGTGACCGGTTGCAATGATGGTAACGTCAGAACCATCTACTAAATGCAAAGCTTTTCCTATTTCAAATTTTCCGTCTTTCTCGGTGAAATTGGGAACGCTTGGACGACCAAAGCGTAAATAAACAGGTCCGTCATAATCAGCGATCGCTATTGTGGCAGCCTTGGTTTGGTTGAAGTCACAAGGATTGATTACCGTCATTCCCGGAAGCATTTTCATAAGACCGATGTCTTCCAGAATCTGGTGGGTTGCCCCATCTTCTCCTAAGGTTAAACCGGCGTGAGAAGCACATATTTTTACGTTTTTACCAGAGTAAGCAACACTTTGACGAATCTGATCGTAAACACGACCGGTAGCAAAGTTTGCAAAAGTAGTAGCGTAAGGTATTTTTCCGCCTATGGTCATACCGGCAGCCATACCTATCATGTTAGCTTCTGCGATTCCGGTTTGAAAGAAGCGCTCGGGATGATTTTTTTCAAAGTCATTCAGTTTAAGCGATCCGGTAAGGTCAGCACATAATGCAACAACATCTTCATGTGTTTTGCCGAGCTCATCCATTCCGGCACCAAAACCTGAACGTGTATCTATATTTCCTGAGTTTGTGAATTTTTTCATAGTGATTGTCCCTTAAATAATACGAGTATTAAAGTGGGATTGATTTTAAGATTAATAGCTTGTTTAAATACCTGGTTGAAGATTAATAATCTCCAAGGGTTTCCGGGTTTTGAGCTAAAGCTTTCTCAAGCTGCTCGTCATTGGGAGCTTTACCGTGCCACGCGTGCGTGTACATCATAAAATCAACGCCGTTACCCATAATGGTATGCAGTAAAATACAAACCGGTTTTCCTTTTCCGGTACGTGACTTGGCTTCTTTTAAGCCTTCAAGAATAGCAGCCATATCGTTTCCTTTCTCGATATCAAGCACATCCCATCCAAAAGCTTCAAACTTGGCACGTACACTTCCCATGTTGAGAACGTCATCGGTGCTTCCGTCAATTTGCTGTCCGTTAAGGTCAACCGTAGCGATAATATTATCTACTTTATTTGCAGCAGCATACATAATGGCTTCCCAGTTTTGACCTTCCTGCAACTCACCATCACCGTGAAGGGAGTAAACCAGGTTATCATCACCATTAAGTTTTTTAGTTTGAGCCGCACCCAAAGCTACACTAAGTCCTTGTCCTAAAGAACCTGAAGCTACGCGTATTCCGGGTAGACCTTCGTGAGTGGTGGGGTGTCCTTGCAGACGTGAATCTATTTTTCTAAAGGTATTGAGTTCATCAACAGGAAAATAACCCGAACGGGCCAAAACGCTATAGAAAACGGGAGAAATGTGACCGTTAGAAAGGAAGAATAAATCTTCGCCCTTTCCGTCCATATCAAAACCTTCCTTACGTTTCATCACTTCCTGATATAAGGCTACAAAAAATTCAGTACATCCTAATGAACCTCCGGGATGCCCAGAGCTTACCTGATGTACCTGCCTTACGATGTCTCTGCGTACCTGTGAGACAAAATCTTCTAATTCTTTAATGTTTGGCATGTTGATTGAGTTAAAAATTGAAGGTCAAAAATACCCATTTTTAACAGGTATTACAATCAATAAGCTACTTAATACGGTGGTTTTTAGGATAATTTAAGAAGATAGGAGTTATAAGTGATTATTTTACACTTATTAAGCATTTTTTGGGGCCAAAAGTATCTATTAAATAGTTTTATCTTTGCCCCTCTAATTCACGATATGCAATTTGAACTCGTAAGTACCGATGCTGCCAGTAAAGCACGGGCAGGAACTCTAACAACTGACCACGGAACCATTGAAACTCCCATTTTTATGCCGGTGGGTACAGTGGGAACTGTAAAAGGTGTGCATCAGCGGGAACTTACTCAGGATATTGACCCCGACATCATTTTGGGGAATACCTATCATTTATACCTAAGGCCACAGACCACTATTCTGGAGAAAGCCGGCGGGCTGCACAAGTTTATGAACTGGGACCGGAATATCCTGACAGACAGTGGTGGGTATCAGGTCTATTCGCTTTCAGCCAACCGAAAAATCAAGGAAGAAGGGGTAAAGTTCAAATCGCACATTGACGGCTCATTTCACATGTTTACGCCCGAGCGGGTGATGGAAATTCAACGTAGTATAGGTGCTGATATCATTATGGCATTTGATGAGTGTACGCCCTATCCCTGCGATTACAACTATGCCAAGCGTTCTATGCATATGACCCACCGCTGGTTAGACCGGTGTATTAAGCATCTGGCAAAAACTCCGGTGAAATATGGCTATGATCAGGCGTTTTTTCCTATTGTACAGGGCAGTACCTATAAAGATTTGCGCAAGCAATCTGCGGAATACATTGCCAATTCTGGTGCAGTAGGTAATGCTATTGGTGGACTTTCTGTAGGTGAACCTGCTGAAGAAATGTACGCCATGACCGAAATTGTGACCGATATTCTTCCGTTTGAAAAACCACGTTATTTGATGGGTGTGGGAACCCCGATCAATATTTTAGAAAATATTGCGTTAGGAGTTGATATGTTTGACTGTGTGATGCCTACACGTAACGGTCGTAACGGAACCTTATTTACGCAACACGGAACCATAAATATTAAAAATAAAAAGTGGGAGGATGATTTTTCGCCACTTGATCCTGACGGTACTACCTGGGTAGACACGGCCTATTCAAAAGCCTATGTACGGCATTTGTTTAGCGTAAATGAAATTCTGGGCCGCCAGATTGGTACGATTCATAACCTGGGATTCTACATGTGGCTGGTGCGTGAGGCCCGTAAGCACATCATCGCGGGAGATTTTAATGCCTGGAAAGAAAAGATGGTAAAACAAATGGATAAAAGACTCTAGATGAAAATCTTAGACTGGTACATTTTAAAGCGTTATCTGGGTACTTTTATCACGATGCTGTTGCTGTTTATCCCTATTGGGATAACCGTGAATCTGGCAGAAAAGATTGATAAAATGCTGGCTAATGAAGTGCCGTTTAGCGAAGTAGCCATCTATTATCTCAATTTTACGATCTATTTTGCAAACCTGCTTTTTCCTCTGTTCTTATTTCTTTCGGTAATCTGGTTTACTTCTAAACTGGCCAATAACACCGAGGTAATTGCTTTCCTGAGTAGTGGAGTCTCGTTCTACCGTTTTCTCAGACCATATATAATAGGAGCAACTATAGTTTGTGTAGGTGCCTATATTTTAGGAACCTATCTGGCTCCGGCAGCCAGTCGCGGGTTCAATGAGTTTTCGTACGAGTACTTAAAAAACAATAGAGACGCCCGGGAAACGAGTAACGTATATCGACAAATCAATGACAACGATTACATTTATGTAAGCCGTTTTACGCCTTCAACCCGTATGGGGCAGAACTTTACACTGGAGCATTTTGAAGATAATACACTTCAATATAAGATTCAGGCGCGCAGTATTGTCTATATGCCCGAAGATTCCGTATATCGGCTTAACCAGTACAAAAAACGTATCGTTGGTAAAGAGGGGGATATTTTGATATCAGAGCCAAAGGTAGATACCACATTTTCATTCGATCTTGAAGATTTAACACCACTTGAGTACATTGCCGAAACCCTGACCACACCACGCCTGCGCGAATTTATCGCCAAAGAAAAAGCAAGGGGTTCTTCAGCTATTAATCGGTATGAAGTGGTATTGTACAAACGCTTCAGTTTGCCTGTAAGCGCCTATATTCTTACCATAATCGCGGTAGCGGTATCTTCTATGAAGCGCCGCGGTGGTATGGGGATTAATCTGGCTTTGGGTATTTCGCTTGCGTTTATATTTATTTTCTTCGACAAGGTTTTTGGAACCATTTCAGAGCAATCTGATTTTTCGCCTATGGTAGCGGTGTGGTTACCCAATCTGCTATTTGGTATTCTGGCGGTTTACTTGCTCAATTATGCAAAGCGCTAGTCTCAAAGATTACCTGCATTTACACCTCATTGTCTTCATTTGGGGTTTTACCGCTGTTTTAGGCGCCCTGATCAGTATAGGTGCTTTAGAATTGGTGTGGTATCGCATGGGTTTAGCAAGTCTGGCAATTTTTGGATACCTCAAATTCAAAAAGATCCCTCTAATCACGAAACCCAAAGTCTTAACTCTTATGATAGGAGCCGGGATGCTCATCGCGCTGCATTGGATCACCTTTTTCGGAGCGATTAAAATGGCTAATGTTTCGGTTACTCTTGCGATGATGAGCACCGGAGCGTTCTTTACGAGTATTCTCGAACCTCTATTTTATAAGCGAAAGATTATAGGCTACGAACTAGTTTTCGGTCTCCTGGTTATCGTGGGTTTGTATCTCATTTTTAATGTGGAAACGCGATACACCGCCGGAATTCTGGTCGCGCTTCTTTCTGCTTTGCTGGCCGCTTTTTTTACGTTGATAAACGGAAAATTGGTAAAAGAGCATCATCCGGTAAAGATTTCGTTTTTTGAAATGCTGTCAGGTGCCGGAAGCATCACCGTATTTCTGGCTTTGACTTCCCGGTTTGATTCCGTTTTTTTTAGTCTTCAGGTATCAGATTGGTGGTACCTGGCTATTTTGGCTCTGGTTTGTACCGCCTATGCGTTTATCGCTTCGGTAACTGTTATGCGCAACCTTTCGCCCTATACCGTTATGCTTACCACAAACCTGGAACCGGTGTACGGTATCATTTTGGCCTTTATCATTTTAGGCGATGCCGAGCGGATGCATACTGATTTTTACTTGGGAGCCGTTTTAATTTTGATCACAGTTATTTTAAACGGAATTTTTAAAACCCGCGAGCGTAAAAAACGTCGCCTATTGGAAAGCAATAAACTAACCTGAGGCAAGACCTCAAAGCATTAAAGTGCAACTGCTTTTGATTTCAATGCATCCCGATAGCTATCGGGATAGCGCATTTAAGTCCCGATTATCGGATAAATGGTTTTTGTAAGTAGCTCTTTTTTTGAACCTTTGCACCTCGTAAAATGGAATTACTAAGGCTCGTATCTTAATTTTCAGAAGATAAGCCACCCGGCATTTGTTCTCTAGTATCGAGTAAATGCGCTATATTTGTCAGCTAACTAAAATCTTCCCCTAATGGAATATTTAGACTTTGAACAACCTATAAAAGAGCTTGAAGAACAGCTCGAAAAATGTACCCTAATAGGTCAGGAGAGTGACGTAGACGTCACCAATACCTGCAAGCAAATCGAGAAGAAGCTTAAAGAAACCAAGAAAGATCTTTATAAAAATCTTACACCCTGGCAGCGCGTTCAGCTTTCGCGTCATCCTAATCGCCCCTATACACTTGATTACATAAAGGCACTTTGCGGAGACACGTGGTTAGAACTTCACGGAGATCGAAATGTGAAGGATGATAAAGCGATGATTGGCGGTTTGGGTAAAATCGGTGATCAGAGTTTTATGCTTATCGGTCAGCAAAAAGGATATAATACGAAAACACGCCAGTACCGCAATTTTGGTATGGCAAACCCGGAAGGATACCGTAAGGCACTTCGTTTGATGAAAAGCGCCGAAAAATTTGGTTTGCCGGTAGTCACTTTTATCGATACCCCGGGAGCATACCCCGGTCTGGAAGCAGAAGAGCGCGGACAGGGAGAAGCCATCGCCCGAAACATTTTGGAAATGACCCGCCTTAAAGTGCCCATTATCGTGTGTATTATAGGAGAGGGTGCCAGTGGCGGTGCTTTGGGTATAGGTGTAGGCGATAAGGTGCTGATGCTTGAAAATACCTGGTACTCGGTTATTTCGCCGGAATCATGCTCGTCTATTCTCTGGAGAAGCTGGGAATTTAAAGAGCAGGCTGCAGAAGCGCTTAAGCTTACCGCAACCGATATGAAGAAACAAAAACTTATTGACGAGATCGTAAAAGAACCTCTTGGAGGAGCGCACAGCGACCGTCAAAAAACCTTTGATACGGTAAAAGAAAAGATTCTACAAGCCTATGATGAGTTTAAAAACTTATCACCAACCGATTTGATTAAAAAACGGATGGATAAATATTCTGAAATGGGAGTTTTCAAAGGCTAAAAGACTTAAACATCACTTGTCATTAAAATCCGGAGTTTTTGACTCTGGATTTTTTTATGGTTGTTAACAAGATTATTTAGTTATCAACAATCATATTGTTAACTTGTAGTGAACAACGACCGGTCAAAAAACTTGAACTGCCCTTAACATTTTTTTTACATTCGTCCTCATGGAAAACCTAAAGACCAAACCTAACTATATAATTCCGTCTAAGGATGTTATTGCCCTTGAGAAGGGTAAAATACCGCCTCAAGCAATTGATTTAGAGCAAGTTGTTCTTGGGGCGATGATGATTGATAAAAAGGGTGTTGATGAAATCATTGACATTCTAAGCCCCGAAGTTTTCTATAAAGAAGCCCATCAACATATCTATGATGCCATAAGATCACTCTTTGAAAACGGGGAGCCTATTGACTTATTAACCGTTTCTGAGCAGCTCAAGCAAATGGCTAAGCTTGACAAGGCCGGGGGCGACTATTATCTGATTCAACTTACCCAAAAAGTATCTTCTTCGGCTCACATAGAGTACCACGCGCGTATCATTTTGCAGAAATACATTCAGCGAAGCCTCATTAAGATTTCTAACGAAATTATTGAAGAAGCTTACGATGAGACTACAGATGTATTTGACCTGTTAGACAACGCCGAAAGTAAACTGTACGAGGTAACTCAGGGAAATATTAAGCGTAGTTCAGAAACAGCACAGAGTCTGGTTATTCAGGCTAAAAAGAAAATTGAAGAAATTTCAAATAAGGAAGGTCTATCCGGTATTCCCTCAGGCTTTGACCGTCTCGATAAGCTTACTTCCGGGTGGCAGCCCAGTGATTTGATTATCGTTGCGGCACGTCCGGGTATGGGTAAAACGGCATTAACCTTGTCTATGGCGCGAAACATCGCCGTAGGCCAGGGCATACCGGTAGCATTCTTCTCACTCGAGATGGCTTCGGTACAGTTGATTACCCGTTTGATATCTTCAGAAACCGGTCTTTCTTCAGAGAAGTTGCGTACCGGAAAGCTTGAAAAACACGAGTGGGAGCAACTTAACGTAAAAGTAAAGAGTCTGGAGAAAGCTCCGCTTTTTATTGATGATACACCGTCGCTTTCGATCTTCGACCTGCGTGCAAAAGCACGTCGTCTCGCCTCACAACACGGTATTAGAATGATCATCATTGACTACCTGCAGTTGATGACCGCAGGAGGCAGCCAGAAAAACGGTAACCGTGAACAGGAAATCTCCATGATCTCGCGTAACCTTAAAGCTTTGGCAAAAGAACTTGATGTGCCGGTAATCGCGCTATCACAGCTTTCACGTGCGGTAGAGACCCGTGGTGGCAGTAAGCGTCCGTTGCTTTCTGACCTTCGGGAATCTGGTGCGATTGAGCAGGATGCAGATATTGTATCGTTTATCTACCGTCCCGAATACTATAAAATTGATGAGTGGGATGATGAAGAACGCAGCCCTACAGATGGGCAGGCCGAATTTATCGTAGCCAAGCACCGTAACGGGGGACTTGAAAATATCAGGCTGAAGTTTATTGGCCATCTGGGTAAATTTGATAACCTCGATGATTTCAGTACGCCCTACCAGTTTGAGTCGGCGATGAACCAAAACGCCGCGGCAAACGATGATACTTTTAGACCCGACACCTTCCCAACTCCTGATCAGGCTTTTGGAAGCAGTATGAATGATGGTGGTTTTGACCGCGACGGGGAAGATGAAGTTCCTTTTTAATTCAATTTAGACTGTTAGACTGGTTATATATCTAAAAAGGAAGCCGCTAAAAGGGCTTCCTTTTTTTATTTTTAGAATCGAAATTTCAACAACTCATGAATCTCATTAAAAAGATTGCTTTTACTCTTTTTGCTTTTTTTCTGGCTTATCAGGTTTATGTTCTAATGGTGTCATTCATTCGTTTGGAGCCCGTTTCAATTTCTATAGGCATTCAGTTTGTACTGGCATTTTTATTGAGTCTTTGTATCACCGGCGTTTTTGCTTTTTTGGGTTTTGTATATCCTACCCATAAAATTTTACCTCACGGCTATTATGTGATCCGCCATCCCGAAAGACTGAAAAGGCTCTACGCTGTTGCTCAGGTTGAATATTTCAGAAAAGCGCTTCTGTTATTTTTTTGGGGAAGAACAGCAAATAGGAAAAAGTATTTTGACGGCTCACGACAAGGCATTAAAAATTTTATGTATCAGACCAAACAATCAGAATTTGGCCATCTGGGTGCATTTTTAGTCACATTTCTGGCCTGCTTAATACTCCTTTATTTTAGTTTTTATTGGCTTGCGGGCTTTTCGTTTTTGATCAATATTGTAGGCAATGCGTATCCGGTTATCCTTCAGCGCTATCACCGCATACGTATAGGTCGCCTTTTTAATTAGCTTATTAAATCCTTTGAAGGAATATGATTTACAGATACTAGGCATATTCTTTGCAACGTTGTATTTTAAGCAACGCTTATGAAAACAAACTTTACTTACTCAAATACTTCAAGTCAGGCACGACTAAGAGCCCTCCTTATCGGGGTTTTATTGTTTGCTTTTACAATACCGGCAATGGCCTCTTACGTTTTGATCCCTATGGATGCCGATAGCCAAAAGGAACATCTCAAAGCCTACGGAATCACCTACTGGACGCTGGCCAAACAGCAAAAAGTAAAATGGTTGCTCAATTATCGCGGCGGATCTTTTCTGCTTCCGGATACCGAAGAATTACAGAAAGAATGCAAGATTCGCGGGGTTTCTTTTGAAGTGATTAGTGATGCTAAAGCCGAAAGTATTTTGGCAGAAATAGAAAGTCCGTCTCAAAATATGGAAGCCGTAGTGCTCGAGAAAGCTCCTAAAGTTGCGGTTTATACCCCCGATGGAACAGCGCCCTGGGATGACGCGGTTACCATGGTTTTAGAATATGCCGAAATTCCATACACCAAAATCTACGATCGTGAAGTGCTTGCAGACGAACTGGTACTTTACGACTGGTTGCATTTACACCACGAGGACTTTACGGGGCAGTACGGTAAATTTTACGGCTCGTATCGCGCGGCTCCCTGGTACATTAAAGACAAACAGGATGCAGAGGCATTAGCGGCAGATTTGGGTTATGACAAAGTTTCTCAGGAAAAACTGGCTGTTGCCAATAAAATAAGTGATTACGTCATAGGTGGCGGTTTTATGTTTGCGATGTGTAGCGCTACAGACAGTTTTGATATCGCGCTTTCTGCGGAAGGTGTAGATATTTGTGAACCTATGTTTGACGGCGATGCTTCAGACCCTAACTATCAGAGCAGAATCAGCTTTGAGCGAACGTTTGCCTTTCAGGACTTTATACTTGAAAAAAATCCGGCGCGCTATGAATTTTCGAGTATCGACACTACGCCCTATCGCAGGGTAAACGCCGATACCGATTATTTCAGTTTGAAAAGTTTTTCTGCGAAATGGGATCCTGTACCCACGATGTTGTGCCAAAACCACACTGCTTTAGTCAAAGGTTTTATGGGACAAACCACGGCCTACAACGCAGAGCAAATCAAACCCCAGGTTTTGGTTATGGGTGAAAACAAGGCTAATGGTGAAGCGCGTTACATCCACGGGGTGAAGGGAAAAGGCTTCTTCACGTTTTACGGAGGCCACGATCCTGAAGATTATCAGCATCGGGTAGGTGACCCTAAAACCGAATTGAGACTACATCCTACAAGTCCGGGTTACCGACTTATTTTAAATAATATTTTGTTTCCGGCTGCTAAAAAGAAAAAGCAAAAAACATGATACGCTTACTGCATACGACGATCTTTTCATTTTTTCTGGGACTTTCGCCTTTAGGTGAAAAGGGTTTTGCTGTAAACAGCCCGGATCGTAAGACTGAACTTGAGACCGGGTCGAAAGACGACTATGTTTTTCGTATTCCTAACAAAAACGTATGCTTTAGTTGGGAACCCAACAAAAGATTGAGTTGGTCTGATTTTAGAGGAATGCCAGACCGAAGCTCTACCTATGCAGCTACGGCCAATACAGGAATCAGTCATACGTATGCGATAGACTCTCGGGGTTATTTAATTAAAAAAGCGTCTCGGGTTTATGCGAATTTCTACCCAAATCTTTCCTGGTACGTCCCAAAGTTGATCAATGAGACAACTCTGGCGCACGAGCAAACCCATTTCGACATTTCGGAACTTCATGCACGCATACTGCGTAAAACCATCGCTGAATACAGATTTACCCGCAATTCAAAAGCCGAAATTCAGGCTATTTATCAAAAGGTAGAAAAGGCACGTAAGGCGATGCAGGTAGATTTTGACCGTCAAACAAATCATTCGGTTGACCGTCAAAAGGAACGGGCCTGGGAAGCTCACATTGCACAATTGCTTCATAAATACAGACATTGGGCAAGTTAAGTTCTGCCAATAAGCAACGTTAATCTTCTGTTAGGGAGGGGGCTCGTTTTACTGAAGTCATTTATTTTTAAAAGAAAAACATGATACGAGAAGGAAGCGAAGTAAAATGGAAATGGGGTAATGGTACGGCAACAGGTACCGTAAAAAAAACCTATTCTAAAGAAGTAACTAAAACCATTGATGGTTCTGAAATCACCCGTAAAGGAGAAGAAGGGAACAAAGCCCTTTATATCGAACAGGAAGATGGTGCTAAAGTTTTAAAACTGGAAAGCGAAGTTCAAAAAGCCTAAAACTATGGCGGAATTTATAAAAGTTTACGAAGATAATCCCAGCGAGCGGGAGATCAAACGTATCGTCAAGATTCTCAAAAATGACGGAGTGATTATCTACCCCACAGATACTGTTTATGGTTTGGGATGCGATATTACCAGTAATCGCGCTTTGGAGCGTGTTGCACAGTTGCGGGGGGTAAAATTAGATAAAGCTAATTTTTCATTTATATGTGAAGATTTAAGCAACCTTTCCGATTATGTCAGACAGATCGATACGCCTACATTCAAATTGCTGAAGCGAGCGCTTCCGGGTCCTTATACCTTTATTTTGCCGGGCAATAATAATTTGCCAACCGTATTCAAGAAGAAAAAAACGGTTGGTATACGCGTGCCCGATAACGCCATTGCCCGCGCGATCGTTAAGGAGTTGGGAAATCCCATTATTTCGACTTCTATACGTGATGAAGATGAGGTGATTGAATATACCACAGACCCCGAGCTGATTTTAGAAAAATGGGAGAAGCTGGTTGATGCTGTCGTAGATGGCGGCTATGGAGGGAATATTCCATCAACCGTGATAGATCTTACCAGTGGAGAAGCTGTCCTGATACGGGAAGGAAAAGGAGAGCTTACTATTTAGAAAAAATACAGAAATACGGTTAAAGTCGTATTAAACAGAAGCCCCGGGTAAAGAATTTTATCCGGGGCTTCGTAATTTATGTACAATCCAGAAAAGCATTATAAATTCTGTTCTCCTTAAGACTATAAGCCTATTCTGGAAAAATCAACTCCCGTTTCCGGGAACAAAAAAAATACTATGAGTTATTTTAAAACAAGTTCTATTGAAAATAGAGAAAACATTAAACTGTATTACGAGGATTATGGTACCGGCGATCCGGTGATTCTCATTCACGGCTGGCCATTAAGTGCACAAATGTGGGAATATCAAACACAGGTACTGGTAGAAGCCGGTCATCGCGTGATTGCTTATGATCGGCGTGGTTTTGGACGTTCTGATAAACCCTGGAGCGGCTATGATTATGACACCCTGGCTAAAGATCTAAACGATGTGATTACGGGGCTTGATCTTAAAAATGTTACGATTGTAGGGTTTTCGATGGGAGGCGGTGAAGTATCGCGATACATTGGGAATTATGGTACCTCAAAGCTGAAAAGAGCTGCTTTGATTTCTTCAGTCGCTGCATTTTTGCTCAAGACCGATGACAATCCTGACGGTGTTCCGCAAGAAACTTTTGACGAATTTAAAGCTGCAGTCCGCAAAGACAGGCTAGGCTTTCTAAAAGATTTTGGAAACAATTTTGTCAATTACGACGATAACAAGGACAAAATCAGTGAGGCGCAGGTTCACTTTAATTGGTCAATTGCTGCAGGTGCTTCCCCAAAGGGTACTTTAGATTGTATCACTTCATTTGGCTCTTCAGATTTTAGAGCGGATCTCGAGAAATTTGACATCCCTACCTTGATTATTCACGGAGATGCAGACCAGGTAGTGCCAATTAAACCTTCCGGTGAGCAAGCTGCTTCCATAGTTAAAGACAGCCGCTATGAAGTCATTAAAGGCGCACCACACGGTTTGGTTTTTACGCACACCGAAGAAGTAAATAAAATTCTCATTGACTTTCTGAATAATTAATTCAGAACTATATAGAAAGAAAAAACCCGGTCCAAAGGCCGGGTTTCTTTATTTTCAAAGATTGAAAGCTTACCTAGTTTTTAGGCATTCCATCTTCAATCATTTTGTAGAACTGATCTAGCTTAGGTAGTACCACAATACGGGTTCTACGGTTACGGGCACGACCTTCTGCAGTATCGTTGCTGGCTAGAGGTACATAGTAACTTCTACCTGCTGCAACCATACGCTCTGGCGGTACACCAAATTCTTCCTGAAGAATACGTACTACTGAAGTTGCACGTTTCACACTAAGATCCCAGTTGTCTTCAATTACTGAAGTGCTGATTGGTTTGCTGTCAGTATGACCTTCAACCATAAATTCGATTTCAGGCTTGTTCTTTACAACAGTAGCAACTTTGCCTAAAACTTCTTTAGCACGGCTGGTTACATCCCAACGACCACTGTTGAAAAGTAATTTATCTGAAATAGAAACATAAACCACACCTTTCTCAACATTGATCTCGATGTCTTCGTCGTTCATATTGCCTATTGCACCTTTTAAACTGGTAACTAAAGCAAGAGTTACCGAATCTTTGCGGTTAAGCGCATCGCGGAAAGCTTTGATCTGAAGATCTTTTTCTTTCATTTGCTCCAAAGATTTCTCCAGGTTTTCTGCACCTTTTGCAGATAGTGTAGTCAGGTTACCCTGCGTATTGATAAGATCGGTATTGGTTTTACGTAAATCAGCAATCTGATCGCGAAGGCTTTCTTCTGTAGCCAGACACGCGTTTAATTTTACGGTTGCTGTATTCAACATGTCTTGCGTCTCACGCTGTTTTGCTTCTAAAGCAGCGTATTTTTTTTGAGATACACAAGAACTAAGCAGTACCAGCGCAGAGGCAGATACTATCATTAATTTTCTCATAATTATTGTTGTTAATTTTTAGAATTCAGTACTCGCAAAAATATCAAAAAAGCTGCGCAATGGCAGATTCTTAACAATACTTTTAGTTATTCGGAAAGATATCGGTGTAATACTTTTTTCCAAGTACAAAATACTTCCAAACAATTGAAAATGTAGTAGAATACGCCTTTAACTTAGGCGTATTTCGGCGCAAGCCTAAGGTTTGCGGTATTTTTTTATAAAAGCTGAAATGTGCACGAAGTATAGCAAAACTGTGTTTGGGTTTACCTTCGGCCAAAAATTTAAGAGCTGCAATCCCATCCAGACACATTCTGAAAAATAAAATCGCGTAAACCTGAAGTCCAGGAACATTTTTGAGCAGGAGCATCAAACCGTTTCTGAAATTGAGATAGGTCTTTTGCGGATTCATTTGCTCAAGGGTTGCACCGCCTAAGTGGTAAACACTGCTGCTCCCAATATGGTAAACAGCATAACCCAATGCCCGAACGCGCCAGCACAAATCAATCTCCTCCTGATGTGCAAAAAAGGTTTCGTCCAGCCCGTTTGCATCGTAAAACGCTTTTTTGCGAATAACGAGACAAGCTCCGCTGGCCCAAAAAACTGGCAAACTATCATCATACTGCCCCTCATCTTTTTCCAGAGTTTCAAAAAGCCGTCCCCTGCAAAACGGATATCCAAAAGAGTCTATGAAGCCACCCCCGGCACCTGCATATTCAAAATAATCCGGGCGTTTGAGGTCTAGAATTTTGGGTTGTGCAGCACCTAGACTGGCGTCGGCTTTAAATGCTTCGATGATGGGATTTAGCCAGCCGGGAGAGGTGGCAATATCACTGTTCATCAAAACAAAAAGCTCTTCGCTCACATGTTGCAGGGCTTCGTTGTAGCCTTTGGCGTAACCGCCGTTTGTGCTGTTGCGTATGATTTTTACCTGTGGAAAGTTTTCGCCCAAAAAAGCAACAGAATCATCAGTAGAAGCATTATCTGCAACATACACCGCAGCCTGCTCAGCACTGTGCTCAAGCACTACAGGCAGGAATTTTTCAAGCAGATGCCTGCCGTTCCAGTTGAGTATGACAATCGCGATTTTCACAAGGGCAAATTAAGGGCTGTAAACCGGAATATCCCGTAAAAAATTATATTTTTTCTGCTCATAATCCATTTGGCAAAAATAATGGTTGAGTCCGTTTGTGACCATTAAAAAGGAAGCCTGAAGGGTAAGGTTATACCGCGCGATCTGGTCAAAGGTGACCTGGGTAATGTTGACTTTAGGTGCCTTGCATTCTACAATAAGCCTGATACTTCCATCCGATTCAAAAACCACCACATCATAGCGTTTTGACAGGCCGTTTACCTTAAGTTCTTTTTCAACATTGATCAAGCTCAACGGATACTTATAGACTTCCTGAAGATGCTTTACCGTATGCTGACGTACCCATTCTTCAGGGGTCAAAACGACGAACTTTTTACGGATGGGGTCAAATATAAGCGGTTTATTTTCGCTACTTTTGAGCCTGAAGGTATACGGTGGGAAGTTGAGTTGCTGCATCCCGGTAAAGGTAATTATCCCTATCAAGTATACCAAGCTCCAATAGCAGTCTGCCCGGCAACTTCTTACAGTTGTGGCAGTAAAAATCAAACCTGTGGAAGAAGTTACCCGAATTGTAAAAGACATCAGGAATAAAAACTACAAACCCATCTATTTTTTGATGGGGGATGAGCCGTATTACATAGATCAACTTTCAGATTTTATAGCCTCTTCAATTTTGACGGAAGAGGAGCGTGGCTTCAATCAAATGGTGCTTTACGGCCGCGATGTAAGTCTTGATGATGTGATTTCGCAGGCTAAACGTTTCCCAATGATGGCTGAGCATCAGGTTGTGATTGTTAAAGAAGCTCAGGATATGTCCCGCGAAATCCTGGCGCAATCTGACGATAAAAAAAATAAGCTGGAAGCTTACGCCGAAAACCCGCAACCTTCTACCATTTTGGTTTTTTGCTACAAATACAAGAAGCTCGACAAACGTAAGCGGGTTTATAAGAACATCGCCAAAAACGGGATTATTTTTGAAAGTAAACGCCTGTATGAAAATCAGGTAGGCGACTGGATTCGCCGGGTGATGCAAAGCAAGGGCTATACCGTAGAGCCCAAAGCAGCGCATATGCTGGTAGAGTTTTTAGGAACAGATCTTTCCAAAATCAATAATGAGCTGGAGAAACTGAAGCTGATTATGGAAAAAGGAAGTACGATCACCCCACTGGCGGTGGAGCAGAATATTGGGATCAGTAAGGACTTTAATAACTTCGAGTTGCAACGTGCAATAGGTGATAAAGATGTGGTTAAAGCGCATCGCATCATCAATTATTTTGCTCAAAACCCGAAAGACAACCCGATGGTAGTTACCATTGCATTGTTGTTCAGTTTTTTTCAAAACCTGTTGATTTACCACGGTTTGCCAAGTAAGGACAAAGCTTCGGTAGCCAAGGCTTTAAAGGTAAATCCCTATTTTGTGAGTCAGTATACCGATGCAGCGCGCAATTACCCCATGAAAAAAGTGAGTCACGTCATCAATTTACTTCGTACGGCAGATGTGAAAAGTAAAGGTGTGGGCGCTTACAACGTGCCACAGGGTGATTTGCTTAAGGAATTGCTGGTGCACGTGATGAACTAGTTCTACAATTCAAAATTTAAGATTCAAAGTTCAAAACAATGGAACCTTGAGCCTCAAATTTTAAATTCCTATTCATTAACGAAAGCCACACTGTGCGTGGCGACAACTGCAGCAGTTTCGGTACGTAAACGTTGTTCGCCCAGCATCACCGGCACAAAGCCCGCTTTCAGGGCCTGTTCAATCTCAGCCGGTGAAAAATCCCCTTCAGGTCCTATCAGGATAAGAACATCAGTTTTGGGTTTTAGTTTTTGTTTGAGCGAAAAGCGGTTGGTTTCTTCACAATGCGCGATAAACCGGTCTGTTTTGGTTGCAGCCTGTGTCTCTATAAATTCGGAAAAGGAAACCGCTTCATTCAGTTTGGGCAGATACGCTTTGAGCGATTGTTTCATCGCACTTTGCAGAATACGCTCGTACCGATCTTCTTTTACCACCTTGCGTTCGCTGTGATCGCAGATGATGGGTGTGATTTCAGAAACGCCTATTTCAGTGGCTTTTTCCAGAAACCACTCGTAGCGGTCGTTGAGTTTGGTGGGTGCAACGGCCAGATGCAAATGATAGTCAAAGGCTTTTTCGGTAGTGACTTCAAGGATTTTTACAGTACAATTTGACGGACTCGCCTGCGTGATTTCGGCTTTGAAAAAATTACCACTTCCGTTTGTGATGTCGAGAATATCTCCTTCCCGTTTCCGCAGCACTTTTACAATATGCTTGCTTTCATCTTTCGGGAACCTGGCTTCTTTGGCATTTGCGGCAATATCCGGATTGTAAAAAAGCTGCATAGTTAGAATTTAAGTCGGGATTGCGCCTTGGCGTGGGTTTCTATATAACCGGAGCCCTGTAAGTTTTCGTCTTTATATTTTAAATAGCCCACGATCCCTATCATCGCCGCATTATCTGTTGTATATTCAAATTTGGGGACAAAGGTTTTCCAGCCGTATTTAGCTTCAGCATCTTTTAAGGCTTTCCGAATTCCGCTATTTGCCGAAACACCGCCTCCAATGGCCACCTGTCTGATTCCGGTTTGTTTTACGGCCTTCTTGATTTTATCCATCAAAATATTGATAATGGTGTATTGAATGGAAGCACAGATATCGTCCCGGTGCTTTTCAACAAAATCAGGATCTGCGGCCACTTCTTTTTGGTAGAAATACAAAATCGCAGTTTTAAGTCCGCTAAAGCTGAAGTCGAGTCCGTCAACCTTGGGTTTGGTAAACTTGAAAGCTTTCGGATTTCCGCTTTGCGCATACTTATCAATAAGCGGTCCGCCGGGGTAGGGCAGTCCCAGTATTTTAGCGCTTTTATCAAAGGCTTCACCTACGGCATCATCCAAAGTTTGGCCTAAAATAGTCATATCAAAATAGGAGTCTACCCGAACAACCTGTGTGTGCCCCCCTGAAATAGTCAGAGCCAAAAAAGGAAATTGAGGCTTATCATAACCTTCCTCGTCTATAAAATGTGCGAGGATGTGCGCCTGCATATGGTTTACATCTATCAGCGGAATGTCGAGACCCATCGCCAGGGACTTGGCAAATGAAGTACCCACGAGAAGCGAGCCCATAAGGCCGGGACCGCTGGTAAATGCGACGGCGCTGAGGTCTTCTTTGGTAATTCCGGCTTTTTTAAGAGCCTGATGCACCACCGGCACAATATTTTGCTGATGTGCACGCGAGGCCAGCTCAGGCACCACACCTCCATATTCTTCATGTACAGCTTGACGCGCCACAACATTTGAAAGGGTTTTGTCGTTGTCGAGTACAGCTGCAGCGGTATCATCGCAAGACGATTCTATAGCGAGAATGTAGGTTTTATTTTTTGTAGAATCTGCGTTAGGCATAGGGATTGTTCATGTACTTTTACCCAAAATTAGGCTTTTAGTCATAGACTTTGATCAGCTGCTCAAAAGCCTGGCCACAAATGGTAAACTAAATTTGTATTTTGCCGGGATTGGCAAAGTTAAAACTTAATAGCATATCAGAAAATTTAGAAAAATACTGAGACGTGTCCTGTTTATCGCAATAGGCTCATTTGCTTTGTTTCTAATTATTTTCTCGATTCCCGCCGTGCAGACTTCAGTGGCCCGTAAGGTTACTACTTCGCTTAATGAAAAGTACGGTACTGATATTTCGGTAGAGCGGGTGCGCATCAAATACAATGGTAATGCGCTGCTTTATGAAGTCTATATTGCAGATCACCACGAAGACACGCTTATTTTTGCTGAAACGGTAGAAACCAGTATTCTGAGCATTCAGCAGTTGCTTAATAACCGCCTCAATCTGGGCGACGTTACCATCTCTAACGGAACGATGAATGTGCGGAAATACAAAGGGGAAGAAAACGACAACCTCTATATTTTTTCGCAGAAATTCAACACCGGTAATCCTTCAGGAACTCCATTCAAATTAGCTTCTTCTGAGGTTGAGCTAGAGAATATGAAATTCCGCTTTACTGATGAAAACCGCGACGATCCCAGCCTGGTTGATTTCTCAAATTTAAATTTAGTCGCAAGTGATTTTAAACTCAATGATGTAGAGGTTACCGCTCAAATTGAAGAACTGAGTCTGGATGCTGCCCGTGATTATCACATACGGGCTCTTGAGGCTGATTTTAAATACAATCCTGACGAGATTGTTTTGAAGGAGATGACGCTCAAAACCGAAAATTCAGTGATTCGGGGAGATCTGAAGCTCGATACACGCAACGAGGCATTTTCAGATTTCAATAACCTGGTGCAGATCACCGCAGATTTTAAGCAAAGCGAAATCTCCACAACAGATTTAAAGGCTTTTTATTCGGAATTTGGAACCGGGTACCGCATTGACCTTTCGGGGAAATTGACCGGAACGCTTAATGACTTCAGGGTTCAAAATTTAAATTTAAACGGTTTGGAAAGCAGCCGTATATTAGGAAATGTACGTTTTGAACGCTTGCTTTCAGATGGAAATACCTTTCGCATAGATGGCGATTACCGCACGCTTCAAACTTCTTACCTTGATCTCACCCGGTTGCTTCCTAATGTTTTGGGAAACAGCCTTCCGCCAGAACTGGTGCGTCTGGGTATTGCCGACTTACAGGGCAAACTTACCGTAACTGAAAATACAGTCTACGCCAATGCCGATGTACAAACCGATTTAGGTTTTTTGCAAACCGATATCGATTTTAGAAACTTCAAAAATATAGGGCAGGCTACCTACAGTGGGTCGTTGCGGGGAGAACGCTTCAATCTGGGGCGCTTGTTTAAAGATCCGCAGTTAGAAACCGCCAGCTTTAACGTAACTGTAGACGGTAAAGGTCTGGAGGCAGAAACGCTTGATACCAGTATAGAAGGAATTATAAGTAGGTTGCGTTATAAAGGCTATACCTATCAGGGAATTATGGTTTCCGGAAACCTGAGAAACCCCGTTTTTGACGGAAAACTCACGGTAGATGATCCCAATGCGCAGTTTACTTTTGATGGCCTCATCGACGTTTCCGAAGAAATACATACCTATGATTTTACCGCAGATATTACCCGGGTAGATCTGGGGAAACTTAATTTCCTCAAAGATTCTTCAGCAGTTTTGAAAGGTAATGTGGCGATGGATATGCGCGGAACAAACATTGACGATACCGGCGGTACCATTTTATTTACCGATGCCAGTTTTGAAAATGGAAATGACCTGTACGAGTTTCAGGACTTTTTGATTACCTCAGGTTTTAGACGGGGCATACGTACCATTACCATCAATTCGCCGGATATTATTTCGGGACAGATTTCAGGTCAGTTTAAAATAGGTGATGTGAAAGCCTTATTTAGAAATGCCATTGGAAGCCTGTATACCAATTATGAGCCTACTAAAATTACAACCGCACAGTTTATGGATTTTGACATTAAAATCTACAGTAAGATTGTGGAAATCCTGGTGCCCGAAATTGAACTGGAACCCGACACCTTTGTACGGGGAAGCGTGGTTTCAGACGATTCAGAATTTAAGTTAACCTTTCGATCTCCAAAAATTAAAGCTTTCGGTATTCTGGCTGAATCGGTTAATGTGCGGGTAGATAATAAAAACCCGCTTTTTAATACCTTCATCGAAGCAGATAGTATAGGTAGCGGTATGTATGGGATTAGTGATTTTAATCTGATCAACGTTACGCTTAAAGATACGCTGTTCATTCGGTCTGAATTTAAAGGAGGACCTCAGAAGCAGGATGCCTTTGATTTGAGCTTTTATCATACCATTAATGAAGACAACAATTCGGTGGTTGGTTTTAAGCGCAGCAGTCTTAAGTTTAAAAACAACGACTGGTTTTTGAACGAAGCTGATAATAAGGAGAATAAAATCGTCTTTGATAACAACTTTAAAGATATTGATATCAAAGAATTGATTTTATCGCACGATAAAGAGCGTATCACATTGAGCGGACAAATACAAGATACAGTCTATAAGGACATCAAGACTAATTTTGAGCAGGTACGTCTTTCTCACATCACGCCCTACGTAGATAGTCTCGATTTGAAAGGCCTGGTAAACGGAAACCTTGATATTTTGCAGAAGGATGGGGTTTACCTGCCTAGCAGTACGATTGATATTTCCAATTTTACGATTAATGATATTCTGATGGGAGATTTAGACCTTTCTATTTCGGGAAATGAAAGTCTTACCAATTATAAGATCAATACCACTCTTACTAACGACGAGATTCAATCCCTTTCGGCTCTGGGGACTATTGATGTAAGTACCAGTAATCCTTCAATTGATCTCGATGTGCAACTGCGAAAACTGAATCTGGAAGCCTTTAGCCCATTGGGAGGCGATGTGATTTCTAAGATAAGAGGTCTGGCCAGCGGAAGGGCTTCGGTAACCGGGGATTACCGAAATCCTGATGTAGACGGGGAGTTGCTGCTGCGTAATGCGGGGCTGGCAATACCCTATTTAAATACCAATTACGATTTTACAGGTACGGCGCGGGTTACCCTGAATGATCAGAATTTTCGGTTCAATTCGGTTTCGTTAAGCGATACCAAATACAATACAAAAGGAACGCTTAGCGGTACGATAAGCCATCAGTACTTTAGAGACTGGGAACTTGATCTCGCGATAGATACCGATCGTTTATTGGTTTTGGATACCGAACCGGACGATCTGGCTTTGTATTACGGCACCGGCTTTATGAGTGGGGAAGCCACATTAAGAGGTCCCACAGATGAGTTGGTCATTGACGTAACCGCAACAACAGAACGGGGTACGGTGTTCAAGATTCCTTTAAGTGATACCGAATCCTTTGGAGACAGCAGTAATATTTATTTTCTAAGCCCTGAAGAAAAGGAGAGCCGTATGCAGGGTGAAGAGCTTGTAATTGAAGAAATTAAAGGTTTAGAGCTCAATTTTGACCTGGAGGTTACCCGTGATGCTGAGGTTGAAATTGTGGTAGATGAGGTCAATGGAAGCACTTTGAAGGGTAGGGGAGCAGGTTATTTGCTGATACAAATCAACACCAACGGAAAGTTTAATATGTTTGGTGACTTTACACCCTATGAAGGAACCTATAACTTCAGGTATAGCGGGGTGGTACAGAAGCAGTTTGATATCCTTCCGGAAGGAAAAATAAGCTGGGACGGTAATCCTACCGAAGCTTTACTAGATATCAGCGCGGTATATAAAACTCAGGCAAACCCGTCTATTCTTTTGGAAAACCCTTCTATTAACCGAAAGATTCCGGTTAATGTGGTCATCAATCTCGATGGTGAACTGATGCAGCCTGAGATTACCTTTGACTTTGAGTTTCCCAATACCAGTTCGATCGTTACGTCTGAGTTGGCCTATCGTTTAGATAATCGTGCTACTAGGGAATTACAGGCCTTTTCTTTGGTCACTCAGGGATCATTCTTTAGTCAAAATGGTATTGATGCACAATCAGCGGCTTACGGTAACCTTATTGAGACGGCTTCGGGTATATTTAACGACCTGCTTTCAGATGAAGACGGGAAATTTAATGTGGGCTTAGACTATGTGCAGGCAGACAACCGTCCCGATCTGCAGACTTCAGGGCGTTTTGGTTTTACCCTTTCTACCCAAATATCAAATAGAGTCATCATTAACGGTAAAGTAGGGGTGCCTGTGGGCGGTATCAGCGAACAGGCGGTTGTGGGAGACGTAGAGGTAAACTTTTTACTCAATGAAGATGGAACCCTGCGCGCGAGTATTTTTAACCGTCAGACCGATATTCAATTTGTTGCCCGAAATAATGAAGGGTATACCCAGGGGGCCGGGCTCTCGTACTCGGTAGATTTCAATACCTTTAAAGAACTCATCCGAAAAATCTTTAAAGGAAAGATGCGGGAAGTTGAAGAAGAAATCAAGATCATTCAACCCGATTCTGAAATTCCATATCAGGGATTAGACTGATTTATTCCAAAATCAGTGGCTGAGAATATGATATTTTGACCGCTATTTCATTTTTAAACTCTCAAAAAGGCTCATTTCAGATCAATATTTCCAAAAAAACACCCCTCAAAAAAAAATAGTTATTAACGATAACGATTGAAATTGAGAATACGGTTAAATTCATTGCCAATGGTTTATTAAAAGGCAATGAAATTGCTATTTTTACCTTTCATTCTACAGGAAATGACACAAAAAATTAAAAAAATCGGAGTTTTAACTTCGGGAGGTGATTCTCCCGGGATGAATGCTGCGGTTCGTGCAGTTGTACGTACCTGTGCTTATCACAAAGTAGATTGTGTGGGTATTTACAGAGGTTATGAAGGTCTCATAGACGGTGATTTCCACCCGATGGATGCACGAAGCGTACGCGATATCATTACCCGGGGTGGAACAATGCTTAAGTCTGCGCGATCAGATCGCTTCAGAACACCAGAAGGACGCAAAATAGCTCATGATAATCTTAGAGAAAACGGAATTGATGCTCTTGTTCTTATAGGAGGTGACGGTACCTTTACCGGTGGCCTTTATTTCAATAAGGAATTCAATTTTCCGGTGATAGGTATTCCGGGAACTATTGATAATGATATCAGTGGTACAGATCGTACCCTGGGCTATGATACCGCCTTAAACACCGTTGTGGAGGCTATCGACAAAATTCGCGATACGGCCAGTTCACATAACCGCCTCTTCTTTGTTGAAGTAATGGGACGTGACGTGGGCCATATTGCACTCAATGCGGGCGTAGGAGCCGGAGCTGAAGAGATTTTGATTCCAGAAGAAAACCTTGGTCTTGAGCGTTTACTCGAGTCACTCTTGCGAAGTAAAGCAAGCGGAAAAAGTTCCAGTATAGTTGTAGTTGCTGAAGGTGATAAGACCGGTAAAAATGTTTTTGAACTTAAAGACTATGTAGATCAAAACCTTGAGGGTTATGATGTGCGGGTAGCTGTTTTAGGTCATATGCAGCGCGGGGGTTCTCCCAGTTGCTATGATCGTGTACTTGCCAGTCGAATGGGGGTGAAAGCAGTAGAGTCTTTGCTGGAAGGGCAAAGCAATTATATGGTGGGTATACAGCACGAGAAAATGGTTCTGTATCCTATAGAAAAAGCCATCAAAGGAAAATCACATATTAATAAAGAGCTTGTGCGCGTGTCTGAAATTATGACCACATAAGCATAATACAAATCCAAACACTAGAAAAATGGGAAATTTAAAATTAGGTATCAATGGTTTTGGCCGTATAGGTCGTATTGTATTTAGAGCAACTGTTAAGCGTGACAACGTAGATGTTGTGGCGATCAATGACTTGTTAGATGTTGAGCACCTTGCATACTTATTAAAATATGATTCTGTACACGGAAATTTTGACGGTACAGTAGAAGTAAAGGATGGAAATCTTGTGGTTGACGGTAAAACCGTACGTATTACTGCAGAGCGCGATCCTAAAAACTTAAAATGGGACGAAGTAGGTGCTGATGTTGTTGCTGAGTGTACCGGTATCTTTACCTCAATGGAAACTGCTGACTACCACATTCAGGCAGGTGCTAAGAAGGTTGTGATTTCTGCTCCTTCTAAAGACGTGCCTATGTTTGTAATGGGTGTTAACCATAAGGATGTTAAAGCAAGCGATAATATCGTATCAAATGCATCTTGTACTACTAACTGTCTTGCTCCTCTGGCTAAAGTATTGAATGATGCTTACGGTATTGAAGAGGCGTTGATGACAACCGTACACGCTACTACCGCTACTCAAATGACCGTAGATGGTCCTTCTAAGAAAGACTGGAGAGGCGGGCGTTCTGCAATGGTAAATATCATTCCTGCAAGTACAGGAGCTGCTGTAGCAGTAACTAAAGTTATTCCAGAATTGAAAGGAAAACTTACCGGTATGGCATTTAGAGTACCTACTGTAGACGTTTCTGTAGTTGATTTAACTGTGCGTTTATCTAAAGAAACCAGCTACGAGGATATTAAAAAGACCTTTAAAGCTGCTGCTGAAGGAGAAATGGCAGGCGTTTTAGGTTATACCGAAGAAGACGTAGTATCTCAGGATTTCGTAAGCGATCCACGTACCAGTATTTTTGATGCAGGTGCAGGTATTGAATTGAATTCTAAATTCTTCAAGATCGTTTCCTGGTACGACAACGAATTTGGTTACTCAAACAAATTGGTAGATTTGGCTGAGTACGTTAATTCACTTTAATAAAAGTTTCAACCCTTTAAGTCTGTAATAGACTTAAAGGGTTTTTTTTAAATTCTTACCACATGATATTACTAGTAGATAGCGGGTCTACCAAGACAGATTGGATTGCCCTTGATGCTGAAGGAAATGAGATGTTTCAAACACAAACTTTTGGTTTAAATCCACAGGTTTTGTCTGCTGAAATTCTCACCGAGCGAATTATCAATAATTACGAGTTGTACAAACACCGTCACGACGTGACTCACGTTCATTTTTACGGTGCAGGTTGTGGGACTCAAAAGCCAAAGGAACTCATAAAAGGTGTTTTTGATGAATTCTTTGATAAAGCTGAGGTTATCGATATTAAAGAAGATACCTATGCAGCACTTTACGCTACTACAAAAAAGGGAGAGCCCGGTATTGTATGTATTATAGGAACGGGTTCTAACTGCAGTTTATATGACGGTAAGGATATAGAGCAAAAGGTTACTTCATTAGGTTATATTCTTATGGATGATGGGAGTGGTAATTACTTCGGAAGACAGTTGCTTCGGGATTTTCACTTCAACAAAATTCCAAAGGAATTGGCCTATGAGTTTGCAAAGCAATTTGATCTAACTGCCGAAAGTATTAAGAATCATTTGTATAAAATGCCAAACCCAAACACTTATTTGGCTCAATTTGCGCGTTTTTTGATTACTAATAAAGATCACGACTACTGCAAAAAGTTAATTCGTAAAGGCTTTAGATTATTTGTAGAGCATCAGGTGCTTCAGTTTGAAAACGCTAAAGAAATTCCGATTCACTTCGTAGGTTCGATATCTTTCTATTTACAGGAAGAAATGAAAGCCGTGCTTAAAGAATACGATTTGAAAATGGGTAAAGTATTGAAGCGTCCTATTGAAGGTCTTGTGTCCTATCACAAAAATTATATGATGGTTAAGTAAACCATACTTTATAAATAATAAAAAGCCTGAAACTCTAAAGTTTCAGGCTTTTTTTATGCGCTAAAAATAGCTGTTATTTCATAGCGATCATTGAGATTTCAACATTCACGTATTTGGGCAGATTAGCCACTTCAACAGTTTCCCGGGCAGGAGCAGTGTCTTCATTAAAATAACTTCCGTAGACTTCGTTTACCGCGCTAAAACTACCCATATCACTAAGGAATATGGAACTTTTTACCACGTGCTCAAAAGTAAGGCCTGCTTCGGTAAGAATGGCTTCCAGATTTTTCATCACCATTTTAGTCTCTTCTGCTATATCTCCGCTTACAAGTTCTCCACTTTTAGGATCAAGGGGTATTTGTCCGCTAATGTATAAAGTGTCTCCGGCAAAAATCGCTTGATTATACGGTCCTATGGGGGCCGGAGCGTTGGAGGTACTGATTATTTTTTTCATTGCTTATTGATTTTAGATAGTTGGTTGACTTCAGATTTAAATTCTTATAGACGTTGATCTGGTGTGCGACGCTGCTCGTATTTAAGGTCGCTAAGTACGTTTGATTTAATACCGATAAAGAAGTTCCATGATGAGAAGGTGCCAAAAGGTGTCCACGCAAAAGTCATATTAAAACTTTCCAGATCCCGTGCAAAGCGCAATTGGGTAGGGGTGAACTTACCCGTGGTAACATCAATACCTGAAGAAGCTCCTACAAACCACTTTTCGCCCAGTTCCACATCGCCACTAAAGTTGATGGCATGGGAGGTAATCCTGTTTTGTCTTTGGGTATTACCGTAATTTACGTTGTAGTTGACCCGCAAATTCCAGGGTATTTTATAGTTGTATAATTCCTGATTCTCTTGCGGGTCTTCATCAGCACCTTCGGCGTCATTAAATTTATTTTGTAATTGTCTGCTGTCTTCACCAAATATATCATCTCGCCTGGCTCCATTACGTGCGGTTTGCGTATCCTCGCCCTCTACATCGTCGTTTTCTTTTCCAAAAGTTTTACTGCTAAAAGAATAGCCGAAGTTAGCACTGGCATTGGTAAGTCTAAATAAGCTACCTCCATTGGCAATATTCAATTTATCGATACGTCTGTTATTATTATTAAGCGCATACGGGTCTAAGGTCATGTTGAAATTGACGCTAAGCTTGCTCTGAATAATGGGAATGGTTCCCCGTACGTTAACAGGGCTTAGTTTTAAGCTGTCTGCAAGAAAATTGTAGTTGGTCGAAATCGCCAGGTTGCTCAAAAGATCAATTTTTTTAGGCTCAAGAGCCGTAGAGTCTTTGTCGCGTACTTTGGCCTCAATGGTGTTGTTTACGTTAAAGCTGATTCCACTTGACTGAAAGTTGCTGGGAGCACCATAAAAACCTCCCTGAAAACGGCTGTAGGTGACTTCACGGGTTAATGGTCCGTTGGGGTCATCAAGCTCGGGAGCTAGAAACGTCTCGTAATACTGGTCAAAAGCCGGGTTGTAATTGAAAGAAACCGAAGGCTTAACTGTATGGCGTATCGCCTGTATTTTTTTATCATCCCCAAAGTTAAACTGACCATAGAGAGTAGTACCAATACTGGTGCTAAAATTATACGTGTTAAACCGGTCAAAGCCACCTACCGTGTCGCGAACAATAGCCTGCTCATCTACATCATAGCGTTGATTGATGGTTTCAAATACCCAGCTTTCCTGAAAGTTGGTGCTCGCCGAAACACTGAGATAGTCAAAAAGTTTAAAATTGGTCGTAATCGGAATACTGTGACGAACGCCCAATTCGGCATCCCGAAACATTTGTGGAGTAAAGAATAAACTGTCGGTAGTTTGTATGCGATTTTCTCCGCTACCGGAGTAGTTAAAGTTGATGTTTTGAAATATTCCCTTTTTGGTTCCCGATTTTGGCGCGAAGGGGTAGATACGCCCTACATTAACCTGTAAACTGGGCAGGGTCATATTTATTTGCTGCGTCTGGGTATTTTGCGAATGCCGTGCTGTAAGGGCCAGATTGACATCGGGTACGGTCTGAAAGGTTTTAGAATACGAAACAGACGAACTCAGGGTATTGGTAAGACGACTCGCCACGTTGTCGATGTTAGTTGACTGCCTGAAATAGTTACTACTTCCCAGGTTTACCGATGCCGAAAAGCGACTGTTAGGACTTGATTTGGTATCCTGACTGTGTGACCACTGAATGTTGTAGGTATTGGTTTCCGAAAAATCAGGTAAGCCACGTTCACTGGCGAGTAAGCGCTCAAAGCGGATGTTTACGTTACCACTAAATTTATAGCGCTTACGATACGAGCTGCTTCCGCGAAGCGCATAACTTCCGTTAGTGTAATAATCACCCTGTAAGGTGAGGTCTACATAGTCATTTATGGCAAAGTAATAACCTCCATTTTGAAGGAAATAACCGCGTTCCCGGTTTTCTCCCGGCGAAGGCAAAATAAATCCGGAAACGCTGGTTTCCTTTTCCATTGGGAAATACGCAAAAGGAACACCTAATGGAATAGGCACATCGTAGACAAACATGTTTACCAGACCGGTTACAATCTTTTTTCCGGGTACAAATTTGACCTTTCGGGCGTAGAAGTAATATTCGGGATCATCCTCATTTTCACTGGTTGTGAAACGCACATTTTTCATAAACACCACTGAGTCATTCACACGCTTACTAACTTCATTTCTGATGTAGAATTCCTGCTGTTGTGTACGCGAGCCGTAAATAAGTGCCTTTTCAGTTTTAAAATTGTATTTGATGGAGTCCGGCTCAACTGTATTAGGTCCCTGAACAAAGACAGGTCCCTGAGTATAGGCTCCCGTTGAGTCTACAATTCCTTTGGCAAAAACAGTATTGCTAGTATTATCTACCACAATTTGCCCGGCTTTTATGTTGATATCGGTATAATTCACCTCTGCCTCATTGTACAAATAAAGCTTGTTTTCCCTGCGGTTAAAGCGACTGTAGTCTGTGGCACTGTATTTGACAATATCGGTAAGCGATTCCCGGGGTGCTCTTATACTGTCTTTGGCAGTGGTGTCCTGTACAGATTCGGGTTTTTGTTCGCTTAGCAACGTTCCTTTGGGGAGTAGCCTGTCAGTCTCTGTAGTGTCTGCAGGGATGGTGTTAAGGCTGCTAACCGGAAGTTCCTGAGACCATACAGACCCACAGCTTATAAGGCCTAAGCCTAGAACCAGTAGTGCTGAGAGGATCTTTGTTTGCAATGGGATTAATACTATTTTTGTAAATGTAAGGGCAAAATTCAAAGTGCCAAAATTACATCTATTTTTTAGAAGCCCTAGGTAAACCCGAGTAAAATAGAAAAGCCCTGGTGATGCTGTACGCTGATCGCAGCAAAACGCAGGTGCAGGTTTTAAAATGTTTGTAAAATAGCCCAACAAAATTGACGTTACCCAAATATGAGAACGATTATAACCTACTTATTAGTATTTATGGTTTTCGCTTATGCGAAAACAAGTTACGCCAATCTAAAACCCACTGACTATAAAAAGTTTGTAGTGGTGATTGATGCCGGTCACGGCGGTCACGATCCGGGTAAGAATACTAACGGCGGCATCAAAGAAAAGGATATTGCTCTAAAAATAGCATTGCTGGTAGGTGATGAACTGAAACGTGATCAGGACATTGAGGTAATTTACACCCGTAAAACCGATGTGTTTATAGGTCTTGAAGAGCGGGGTCATATTGCAAACCGGGCAAAAGCAGATCTTTTCATTTCAATACATTGTAATGCTCACCATTCACAGGCATCAGGAGCGGAGACATACGTTTTGGGATTGCATCGTAACAAAACGAATCTTGAAGTTGCAAAGGCTGAAAACGAGGTGATCTTTTTGGAAGATAATTACAAGGAGAAGTATGCCCAGTATAACTTGAATGCTCCGGAGTCACTTATAGGGCTTACCCTGATGCAGGAAGAATTTTTAGATCAAAGCATTCAGTTAGCGAGTTACGTTCAGGATAATTTTAGAGAGAAATTAAAGAGAAAAGACCGCAGCGTAAAGCAGGCAGGTTTTGTAGTCTTACATCAGACCGTAATGCCCAGCATTCTTATAGAAACCGGTTTTATTACCAATACTGAGGAAGGAAGATATCTGAATTCTTCTAAAGGTCAGCAGGAGATCGCAGGTTCCATCGCTCGTGCTGTTGTAGACTACAAAGATCATGTGAGAGCCAATGATTTTCTACCGATTCAAAAAGAGTTGCCCGTAGCTCAGGTTGAAGATGTGGTGGTTGAAGATGCTGTCTTTCGGGTTCAGATAGCAGCGAGTAGCCGCAGCCTCGATACCAAACCTTATAATTTTAAGGGTCTTTCTCCTATTGAGCGTGAAAAGGAAGGAAAGCTGTATAAGTATTATTACGGAAATACTTCAAATTACTCTGAAATTCAACGTAAATTAAGTGAAGCCCAGGCTAAAGGATATAAAACAGCCTATATTGTCGCCTTTAGAAATGGGATAAAACGAAACGCTAACGATTTTATAAATAAAAGTTAGCAGGTAAAGTCCCAAGAGATTTTATTCCTAAATTTGGGGCTCATCAAAAAATCAGTGCATTGAACATTTCTAGAGAAGTAAAAACAGGTCTTTTAGCTGTTATAGCCATAGCGCTATTGATCTTTGGCTATAGTTTTCTCAAGGGTAACAACCTGCTCAATAATGACCGTACCTACTATGCTATCTATGATAATGTCGAAGGGCTTTCTCCGGGATCTAATGTGACGATAAATGGTCTTGTTGTAGGTAAAGTATTGTCTATTGATTTTGCCGATACCAAAGGAGACCTGCTCGTAACATTCAATGTTCAAAATGATTTTCAGTTTTCAAAAAACAGTAAAGCCCAGATTTACGGAGGTGGTTTAATTGGAGGTAAAAACCTTTCCATAGTTCCTGAATATGACCGGGATGAAATGGCAAAATCTGGGGATACGCTTGAAGGTACCATTGATGAAGGTATTTTTGAATTGGTAAATGAGCGTCTAACTCCATTACAGGCCAAAGTAGAATCGGTAATCAACAGTACAGACTCTGTGTTAACCGGGGTTTCTAATGTACTGGATGAGCCAACCCGCAAAAATTTACGGGAGACCATTGCAGACATCAGCCAGACTGCAATCTACTTCAAAGAAGCTTCAAAAAATCTGAATGAACTGCTGGCAGATAACGATCAGAAATTGAGTCGTACGTTTACCAATCTTGATAAGATGTCGGCTAACTTCAGTAAAGTAAGTGACAGTTTATCACATGTGAATATTAACGAACTGGTAGGCAGAATGGAGAACGTTTTGGCCGACTTTGAAAGCATTTCCGGAAAAATAGAACAGGGTGAAGGCACACTGGGTCAACTCATCAATGATAAAGATATGTACAATAACCTGGAGCGCGCTACCAAGCAAATGGAAGAGTTACTTCAGGATATAAAGCTTAACCCTAAACGCTATGTACACTTTTCGGTATTTGGTAAAAAGCCAGGGCCCTACGAGGAGCCGAAAGACTCACTTAAATAAACCTGATGGAATATTTACCTAACATTCTTTTTATACTGGCTCTTGCAGCAGGTATTGGTTTTTTCGTTGTCAATTGCAGAAAACTCATTCGCAATATCAAATTGGGTCGCGATGAAGACCGCAGCGACAACAAACCACAGCGATTTAAAAACATGGCCAAGATTGCACTGGGTCAATATAAAATGGTGCGCAGACCGGTTTCGGGTATTATCCACGTATTGGTTTATCTGGGTTTTGTCATCATTAATATCGAAGTACTTGAGATCATTATTGATGGGATTTTCGGTACACACCGTATTTTTAGCTTTTTAGGAGGTTTCTACGATTTCTTAATAGCAGTTTTTGAGGTTTTCGCCTTATTGGTTTTAGTGGGTGTAATCATCTTTTGGATACGGCGTAACGTTTTACACATCAAACGTTTCCTAAATAAAGAACTTAAGGGTTGGCCAAAGCTTGATGCCAATCTCATTTTATATTTTGAGGTGGTATTGATGTTGCTTTTTCTTACTATGAACGCGGCAGACCTGAGTCTTCAACTGCGAGGAGCAGAGCACTACGCTCAGGCTTCGGGTATTGTCGGGGCATTTCCTGTGAGTCAGTTTATCGCTCCGATATTTGAAAATATGGACACCGCTTCTGTCATTATGATTGAGCGGGCGGCCTGGTGGATACATATATTAGGTATTCTGGTTTTTCTGAATTACCTGTATTACTCCAAGCACTTACACATTCTTTTAGCCTTTCCAAATACCTATTTCGCCCGACTTAAACCACAGGGTGAACTTGATAATCTGGAAGCGGTTACTAATGAAGTGAAGTTAATGATGGATCCTGATGCCGATCCTTATGCCATGCCGGAAGAGGGTGCGGCAGATGAGGTTCCGGCAAAATTTGGTGCCAGTGAAGCGACAGATTTGAGTTGGGCACAACTTTTAAATGCATATACCTGTACCGAGTGTGGTCGTTGTACCAGCGAGTGCCCTGCACATCAAACCGGTAAAAAATTATCACCTCGTCGTATTATGATGGCGACCCGCGATCGTATTGAAGACATCGGTAAAAATATTGATGCTAATAAGGGGGAATTTAAAGAAGACGGTAAGCAGTTACTGGATGATTACATAACCCGCGAGGAATTGTGGGCCTGTACAACCTGTAACGCCTGCGTTGAAGCCTGCCCGGTAGGAATCAATCCGCTTTCCATAATCATGGATATGAGACAATATCTGGTTATGGAGCAAAGCGCGGCCCCTTCTGACCTTAATAACGCTATGACCAATATTGAAAATAATGCAGCTCCCTGGCCGTTTAACCAAATGGATCGTGCGAACTGGATAAACGAAATCTAGCAACCAACCATAATTATTATAAATTGAATCTCATGAAAAAAGAGGAAGTAGACAAAATGTTAAGTGAAAAATTGCAGGATGGCGAGCATGTAAGTCCGGTACTGCCAGAAGGTGTGAAAAACTACCTCATTGATATAGACGGTACTATTACCGAAGATGTGCCAAATGAGGAGCCAGAGCGTATGGCAACCTGTAAACCATTTCCGGATGCTTTGGCAACCCTAAATAAATGGTATGATGAAGGTCATATTATTTGCTTTTTCACCTCACGCACCGAAGAGCATCGTAAAGTTACAGAAGCCTGGCTGGAAAAACATGGCTTTAACTACCACAGCTTATTGATGGGCAAACCCAGAGGCGGTAACTATCATTGGATAGACAATCACCTGGTACGTGCAACACGCTATAAAGGGAAATTTACAGATTTGGTAGAAAAAGACGTTACCATAGAAGTATTTAAAGACTAACTCAAAAGAGGAAAATCTTATGGCAGAAGCGATCAAAGTTCCTACAATGGCAGAATTTATGGCACAAGGTAAAAGCCCTGAAGTTTTATTCTGGGTGGGTTGTGCCGGTAGTTTTGACGACCGTGCAAAGAAAATAACTAAGGCTTTTGTTAAGCTATTGGCGAAAGCTGGTGTTGAGTTTGCGGTATTGGGAACTGAAGAGAGCTGCACCGGTGATCCGGCAAAACGCGCCGGAAATGAATTTCTATTCCAAATGCAGGCCGTTACCAATATTGAAGTGCTTAATGGCTATGAGGTAAAAAAGATTGTAACTGCCTGTCCGCATTGCTTCAACACCATTGCTAATGAATATCCCGGTTTGGGGGGTAATTACGAAGTCTTGCACCATACCCAGTTTTTAAAGTCCCTTATTAACGAAGGTCGTTTAACTGTTGAAGGCGGTAAATATAAAGGCAAGCGCATAACGTTTCATGATCCTTGCTATCTGGCGAGAGCTAATCGTATATATGAAGCGCCAAGAGATCTTTTAGCTAAGCTCGAAGTGGAGCTTGTAGAAATGAAGCGTTGTAAAACAAAAGGTTTTTGCTGTGGTGCAGGCGGTGCTCAGATGTTTAAGGAACCAGAACCCGGGAACAAAGACGTCAATATTGAGAGAACCGAACAGGCATTGGAAACAAAACCTGAAATAATTGCCGCAGGTTGCCCTTTTTGTAATACCATGATGACTGATGGTGTCAAAAACAAAGAAAAGGAGTCTGAAATTGAAGTTTTAGACATTGCAGAAATGATTGCAGCAGCAGATGATTTATAAATACTGTAAAACATAAGTTTAATTCAAGCATCGTGAGAACGATGCTTTTTTTTTTCAAGCTAAACAATATATAAGAACATTATTTTGTAGTTCAAAAACCTACACTTCTTTTTGGTTTAGTTAAATTTTAACTTTATATATGTATTTCAACGATTATATTTGCATTTAATCCTTTAATCTTTTTATATTAGCAGGGTAACTAACAGGATATGTACAGTTTTACCCCAAATCAAAACTTTGTTCTTATAGTATATAGTGTTTTTAGTATACTATTTGGCACCTGCCAGATATCCGCTCAGGGAGTGGGTTTTGGTACTACAAATCCGCAGGCGACGCTTCACGTGGCCGGCGCGATGCAGTATATCCCAGATACGTCAGTGCAGCCTAAACGCGTCGTAGGTATTGACGATACCGGTCTTCTTGGTGAAGTTGATCTGGGTGATGATTTTGGAATTATTAATAATGAACTTACGATTATAAACGATTCAGGTGCCGACCTACTCAATATTGAGGATTTATCGGTTACTACCAATACGCTAAGCAGCGGTAATATTTATCACAATTTTGACATAGCCTTAGATGGAGTGCATCAAATGACTCCAATTGTGAGGCTTAATGATGTTTCAGGTAATTACAGCATAAGCGGTTTTCAGGATGGCATAGACGGAAAGCATATTTACGTTTTAAATGAATCTTCAGTCAATGTTACTTTTCTTGATAGATCTAACGGTGCAAACGCTTCAAGTGATGAAAACCAGATCATCTTGCCAAATGGAAGCAGTATGGGACTTAGTGGTAAGGGAGTGGCAGAATTCATTTATGATGGTAGAATAAATAAATGGCTACTGGTCAACCTTAGAAATTAAAAACCTCCGGCGTATGAAGAAACAATTACTCTTGTCTTTAGGAATTATTTTTTTTGGAAGCGGTCTAGTGACTGCCCAGGTGGGTATTGGTACTTCAAATCCACAGCATCAGTTAGATGTAAATGGTAATGTCAGAGTACGTGATCTTTCTTCCACAGGTCTTGATCTTACCGGTACAACCTCAAATGGTTTGCTTCGAAAAACCGAACTGGGTGGAGGCATTATTAAAGAAAATAACAAAAAGGAAATTCGGCTCACCCCAACAAAATTATCCTTGGGAGAATACGATTTAGATACAGTGACTCCCGATAAAAATAGTGGAGGTAACCGTTTCTACAATAATCTGGATTTAGATATTAATGGCAGTAACAAAGATATTACGCTGCTTACCGTATTCAATACGGGAGGCAAGGTCTCTATAACCGGATTGCAGGGAGGTACTCACGGTCGACGTGTAATTATTTACAATGCTGGTTCTGCAAATATGAGCTTTGAACAGGATAATAATGGATCTCTACCTCAAAACCGAATTCTTACCCTTGCCAATGCTTCACGTTCTACTTCAGGGCAGGGATTTTGTGAATTAGTTTACGATGAGAATGGTGGTGATGATGGTTTAGGACGCTGGTTTATCATCAAGTTTCAGGAATAAAACATAACAAACCCCAAATTATGAAAACAGTACAACTTATTGTCGTTGCCTTTGTAAGTATTCTGCCTTTCTCAATTCAGGCTCAGGTTGGTATTGGGACTACCCAGCCTACCAAGATGCTTGATGTTAATGGGACCATTATGGTAGAGTCTGCAATTATTGACAAGAATGTAGATGCTTTGGTTGCAGCAGATGAAAATGGTGTACTTACCACTATTGATTTGGGTCAAAATTTGGTTTTAAACGAAGGCCGAATCTCTATGCGCAGTTCAAGTTTCTATTCGATGGGAGTAAGAGACCTGAAGAGTATTATGGTTTTCCCGGGAGGAATTACAAATAATCTGGACCTTAAGATTGGTGCAGGGCAGGCCAACGAAGATAAAATAGTTATCAAGCTGATCAATACACCGGGAAATATTAAAATTACCGGGATTCGGGGAGGATATGATGGGCGTCACGTATATCTGTATCAGGATGACAAAAGCACACTTACTATTCTTAATATGAGTAACTTGTCACTACCCGGCAATCAGGTAGATACGTTAACCGGTTCATCCTTTAATATTTCAGGACAGGGAATGATTGAATTGGTGTATGATGGCCCTACCAGTAAATGGGTAGTGATTTCACATATTGAGTAGTAAAGCATCCGTACATTAAAAGCATATGTGCTTCGTCTGAAGCAAAAGACAAACTTCTGGCTTTTAGAGCCTTTTAACACTCTGTTTCCACATCAACTTTGCGATAAACCTTAAGTTTGTGATCTTACACAGGATCACTTTTTATGCTTATTCAATTTAAGGAATTACCTCAAACTTCGCGTGTCTGGATTTACCAGAGCGATCGTAAATTTACCGAAGAAGAACTTCCCAAACTCAAACAGGAACTTGCTGTTTTTCTGGAGCAGTGGACTGCCCACGGAGCTGACCTCAATGCAGGTTTTGAGATTAAGTACGATCGCTTTATTGTGATAGGTCTTGATCAGCACATAAACGCTGCCTCAGGATGTTCTATAGACGCTCAGGTGCGTTTTATACAAAAACTGGAAACGGCTTATGATGTTTCGCTTCTAGATAAAATGAATGTGACCTACATTCAGAATGACCGACTTCATTTTAAACCTTTGGCCGACTTTAAAAAGATGGCTAAAGACGGTGCTGTGGGTAAGAATACCACGGTTTTCAACAATTTGGTCAATACCATTGAAGAATATGAGGAACATTGGGAGGTTCCCGCAATAGAAAGCTGGCATAACCGTTTCTTTAAATAAAAAACAATGCTGCAAAAATCACTTTTCCTAATTCTCATACTAGTTATGGGTTTTCAGGCTACCGCACAAACCAATAACCCACTCGTAGCAAAAGAAATCTCAGAGCAGCAAGCCTGGGTAGATAGCGTGTACAATGCCATGAGCCTAAAGGAGCGCATTGGCCAGCTTTTTATGGTTGATGTCTTTTCGAGCGATCCTAAGGCCAAAACCGATGCGATTAAATCGCTCATTCGCAATCAGCATATAGGTGGTGTGATTTTTTCTAAAGGTGGTCCTATGCGGCAGGCCAAGCTCAATAATGAGTTTCAGGCTGCAAGTAAAGTACCTTTGCTTGTTGCGATGGATGCGGAATGGGGTCTGGCGATGCGTCTCGATTCTACCTATGCTTTCCCGTGGAATATGACTTTGGGAGCTATAAAAGACAACAAGATTGTTGAAGCAGTAGGGAGACAGATAGGTTTACACAATAAGCGTCTGGGGGTGCATATCAATTTTGCCCCGGTAGTAGATATCAATGTCAATCCCGAAAACCCAATTATCGGAAACCGGTCTTTCGGTGAAGACCGTAATAATGTAACTCAAAAAAGTATTGCGTTTCTAAAAGGAATGCAGAGCACCGGTGTTTTGGGCAGTGCCAAGCATTTTCCGGGGCACGGGGATACCAATCAGGACTCGCATAAAACCTTACCTACGATACCTTTTTCGCGCAAGCGTCTCGATTCTATTGAGATGTATCCTTACAAACCCCTTATTGATGCAGGTATTGCCAGTATCATGGTTGCGCATCTCAATGTGCCGGCTTTAGAAAGTCGAAAAGCTTACCCCACTTCGATTTCTAAAAATGTGGTGACCGGTTTGCTCAAAGACAGTCTTGATTTTCAGGGGTTGATTTTTACCGATGCCCTGAATATGAAAGGTGCCGCTAACTTTAAGGAGCCCGGAGATATCGATCTGGAAGCCTTCTTAGCCGGAAACGATATTTTGCTTATAAGTGAAAATGTACCGAAAGCAGCAGCTAAACTAGAAGAAGCCTATAAAAACGGAAGCATTACTGAAACCCGGCTCGCGCGCTCCGTCAAGAAAATTTTATTTGCCAAGTTTAAAGTAGGCCTTAACGCTTATCAGCCGGTTGATACGCAAAATCTGTATGAAGATTTAAATAACCCGGAAGATGATGTGATTTATACTAAAGCGATGGCTCAGGCTCTGACCGTTTTAAAAAATGACGGTGCGATCCTGCCCGTTAAGGATTTAGATGATAAGAAAATCGCTTACGTAGAACTGGGCGATGACAGCGGTAAAGCTTTTTACGAAGCAATGCGGAAATATGCCGATGTGACCCAGGTAAGTGGAGCAAGCACGACCGAGCTTTTACAGAAACTGGAAAAATTCAATTATGTCATTGTTGGTTTTCACCGTTCTAACGAAACACCGTGGAAATCCTTTTCCTTTTCAGCTCAGGAGATTGCTACAATCGAAGCTGTGGCAGCTGCTAAACCTACCGTGCTCGATGTATTTGTACGTCCGTACGCCTTGCTTCAACTTAAAGATCTTACTAAACTGGAAGGCGTGGTGCTTTCGTATCAAAATAGCCGTATTGCACAGCAGCTCAGTACTCAGCTTATCTTTGGAGCGATCAGTGCCGAAGGAAAACTTCCCGTTTCGCTCAATCCACATTTTAGAATCAATACCAGCTACGAGACCGGAACCTTGCGTCGCCTTAAATACGGCATCCCCGAAGAGGAGCAGATGGACTCCCAAAAATTACAGGGAATTGATAAACTGATGCGCGAGGGACTTACCGATCTGATGTTTCCGGGAGCTCAGGTGCTTGTAGCCCGTCATGGAAAGGTGATTTTTGAAAAAGCCTATGGTTATCACACCTACCGTAAAAAGCAACCCGTTGGGCTTGACGATGTGTATGATTTGGCTTCAATGACCAAAATTCTGGCAACCCTACCCGTCTTGATGCAGCAATACGACGCCGGAATGCTCAAACTTGATGATCAATTAGGAGATTTGCTTCCGGTATTAAAGGGGACTAATAAGCAAAACATCACTGTAAAAGAAGTTTTATCCCATTATGGGCGTTTAAAACCCTGGATTCCTTTTTATACGGCGACTTTTGATGAAAGCGGCAAGCTTTCCAAAAATTATTACCGCACCCGCCCGGAAGACGAATTCAGCATTAAAGTTGCCGAAGATTTATACCTGCGTAACGATTACCCGGATAGCATAATAAAAACCATTGCAGATTCCGATTTGCTATCGAGACGTGTTTACAAATACAGTGATCTTTCGTATTTCCTTTTCAAAAAATACCTGGAAGATACGTTAGGCTCAGATCTCGACACCCTGACCCAAAGACGTTTTTATGAACCGCTTGGAGCTTTTGAAATGGGTTACAAACCGCTGACCCGCCTCTCAAAATCTAAAATTGTTCCTTCTGAGAATGATACCTACTGGCGTATGCAGCAGGTGCAGGGCTATGTGCACGATATGGGTGCCGCGATGGAAGATAATGTTGGCGGTCACGCCGGCCTGTTCAGCAATGCCAATGACGTGGCCAAAATGATGCAGATGTACTTGCAAAATGGCTATTATGGTGGTAAACGCTATTTTTCGGAAAATACGATGAAGGCCTTTAATACCTGTTATTATTGCGATGAGGGCGTGCGCCGCGGGGTAGGATTTGACAAACCTCAATTGGGAACAGTAGGGCCTACTTGCGGATGCGTAAGTAAAGCAAGCTTCGGTCATTCGGGCTTTACAGGCACATTTACCTGGGCTGATCCGGAGTCTGAGATCATCTACGTGTTTCTTTCTAACCGAACCTTTCCCACGGCAGAAAACCGAAAGTTGATTACTTCCGACTTAAGAACCCGCATTCAGGAGGTAATTCAGGAAGCGATCATACTGTAGTAACTTCTTAATTATTTCTAAAAAAGCGCTTTTGCAATCTGTGCCGTCTGATTATTGAGTAATTTTAGACGATGAAAATTGCTATAGTTTGTTATCCCACTTTTGGAGGAAGCGGCGTAGTCGCAACCGAATTGGGAATCGCGCTTTCTAAGCGCGGTCACGAGGTTCATTTTATTACCTACAAGCAGCCCGTACGCCTTGACCTGCTCAACGAAAAGATATTTTTCCACGAGGTCAATGTGCCGGAGTATCCCTTATTTCATTTTCAGCCTTACGAACTGGCGCTTTCCAGCAAACTGGTAAACATCATAAAGGGCTATGATATAGATGTGCTTCACGTGCATTACGCCATTCCGCATGCCTATGCGGGGTATATGGCAAAAAAAATGCTGGAGCAGGAAGGGATAAGCATTCCTATGGTGACTACACTCCACGGTACAGATATTACCCTAGTAGGTAACCATCCATTTTACAAACCTGCTGTTACCTTCAGTATTAATAAAAGTGATGTCGTTACTTCGGTTTCTCAAAGTTTAAAAGACGATACCAATCGGTTGTTTGACATCAAGCGTAAAATAAAGGTGATTCCTAATTTTATTGATTTGGCAACCGTAAAAAATACCTTTACAGACTGTCAGCGCGGGCTAATGGCCAGCGAAAATGAACGCATCATTACGCACATCAGTAACATGAGGGAAGTAAAATGCATCCCTGATGTAATCAGAACTTTTTACGCGATTCAAAAGGAAATCCCTTCAAAACTCATTATGGTGGGTGACGGCCCTGAACGCGGACCTGCTGAAGACCTGGCTAATGAACTGGGCATTGCACCTAAAGTGGTTTTTCTGGGTAATAGCAACGAGGTAGAGAAAATTCTGTGTTTTTCAGATCTGTTTTTACTTCCTTCTAAAGCCGAAAGCTTTGGTCTTGCCGCACTGGAGGCTATGTCGCACGGGGTTCCGGTAATTTCGTCTAATGCAGGCGGTCTTGCGGAAGTAAATGTTCACGGTTTTTCTGGTTTTCTAAGCGACGTGGGCGATGTTAGCGATATGGCTGCTAACGCCCTTACGATCTTACGCACCGATGCCGGGCTTAAAAATTTTAAAGCACAGGCTAAAGAACAGGCCCAAAATTTTGCGATAGAGAAGGTAGTACCCTTATATGAAGAGGTGTACACCAAAGCCATTAAGCGCATTGCGCTCAAAAAGAAACCTTCCCTGACAAAGTAATACCCTCTCTGTTTTCAGTTTAAAACTGAAGTTTTAATGCATAAAAAAAGGCCGTCAATCGACGGCCTTTTCAATAGTGTTGATTTCTTATTAGAACTGGTAACGCAAACCTAATGCGATATCAAAACCTAAATCATCATTGAAGTCGTTAAACCCGATTTCTGGTCTGAAGTCCAAAGAAATTAAAAGCGGAATGTCAAAATTATATTCAATACCTATATCTCCCGCTCCAAAGGCAAAAAATTCAGATCGTCCATCGTAAACATTATCATTGGGACGATTATCGTATGAAACGCTTCCTAAACCACCACCTACACCGGCGTACCAGTTAAAGCCACCGTCAATATTCCATACCCATTGGTAAAGAGCTGCAAGTTTAAATGCATCGTAGTATTTTCCATCATTGATACCAAGGTCTAATTCCAGACGGTTATTTCCGCCTAAAGCACGTTGGTAGGAGATTTCAGCACCAAAACCATCATTGTCTCCAAGTCGTAGACCTAAAGCATTATCTGCAATTTCCTGAGCCTGCGAGCTAAATGAAAAGCCAGCGATTAAAACAAAAGCTATAAATAATTTTTTCATAATTAATTCGTGTTTGTTAATACTTGATTGGTGCAAATGTAGTTTTAGAAAGTACACGCTATAGTAGTGCCTGCGCCAATCTTTTGTTAAGCTTATCTAAGAATCTGTTAATAGCTGTTCCGTGAATAATTGTACCTTTAGCCTATGATTACAAGCCTTGACGAAGCTCTCGATACCCTAACCGCATCACTCGAAGGAGAGTTGTTGACCGATCAATTGCACCGCAATTTATATGCGACAGATGCTTCGGTTTACCGCCGGCTGCCTCTTGCGGTGGCATTTCCAAAAAACGAGGAAGACCTCAAAAAACTGATCCTTTTTGCTCAGGCCAACAAGGTTGGGCTCATTCCCCGTACGGCAGGTACTTCGCTCGCCGGGCAATGTGTAGGAGAGGGGGTTGTGGTAGATGTTTCGAAACATTTTACGAGAATTATAGACTTTGATCAGGAGAAAAAAACGGTTAAAGTTCAGCCCGGCGTCATTCGGGATGAGTTAAACAGTTTTCTGGAATCTCACGGTTTATTTTTTGGTCCGAATACTTCTACTTCAAACCGCTGCATGATTGGCGGAATGGTAGGCAACAACTCTTCCGGTACGACTTCTATTCAATATGGCATAACCCGCGATAAAGTGGTTGAGCTAAAGACCCTGTTGAGTGACGGTAGCGAAGCGGTTTTTAAAGATTTAACTGCGGAAGAATTTGCGCAAAAGCGAAAACTACAAAGTCTTGAAGGGAAAATTTACGACACGGTGTATCAGCAATTAAAGGACAAAGAAGCTCAGGCCGATATAAAAAGCAACTATCCCAAGCCCGAAATTCACCGCCGAAACACCGGTTATGCGCTTGATGCACTTTTGGATAATGAGGTGTTTTCCAATACGCCTGAAGCCTTCAATATGTCTAAACTGCTTGCCGGGAGCGAGGGAACTTTGGCATTCACAACAGAAATTACTTTAAAACTTGACGAACTTCCCCCTGCAGCAGGGGTGATGGTTGCGGCGCATTTCAAAACCATTAATGCCTGTCTCGAAGCGGTTGTGCCGGTAATGCGGCATAATCTGTATGCCTGTGAAATGATGGATAAGGTGATTTTAGATTGCACCCTGAATAATCGGGAGCAGCAAAAAAACCGGTTTTTCATTCAGGGCGATCCGCAAGCCATTTTGATGCTTGAGGTACGTGCGGCAGATTTAGATACCGCACGCCGGCAGGCTCTTAAGCTTATTGAAACGCTGGATGCATCGGGATTGAGTTATGCGCATCCAACGCTCGAAGGTCCTGAAATCAAGCAGGCGCTGGAGTTGCGCAAAGCCGGTCTGGGTCTTTTGGGCAACATCGTAGGCGATCGCAAAGCGGTTGCGTGTATCGAGGATACGGCGGTAGCTTTAGAAGACCTCGCTCCATATATTAAAGAGTTTAGCGCGTTGATGGAAGAGTTTAAGCAGGATGCAGTGTACTATGCCCACGCCGGTGCGGGGGAGTTGCACCTGCGACCCATTCTCAACCTCAAAACCAGCGGTGATGTTGTGCTGTTTCGGCAGATTACCACCGCTGTGGCGCAACTGGTTAAAAAATATAAGGGCTCCATGAGCGGGGAACACGGCGACGGTATTGTACGTGGTGAATTTGTGGAGTTGATGCTGGGTAAAGCGAATTATAAGCGCATAGAAGCCATTAAAAATGCTTTTGACCCGCAGCATATCTTTAATCCGGGGAAGATTGTTGATGCGCAACCGCTTGATACGCATTTGAGATATACGCCAGACCGCGAAGAACCGGAGGTAGAAACCCTGATGGATTTTTCAGATTCTGAAGGCATTTTGAGAGCGGCTGAACAATGCAACGGAAGCGGCGATTGCCGAAAACTTCCATTGGCCGGGGGGACGATGTGCCCCAGTTACCGCGCCACCCGTAATGAAAAGGATACGACTCGCGGCAGGGCTAATGCTTTACGGGAATTTTTGACCAATTCGCCCCGAAAGAATCCCTTTAATCATAAAGAACTCAAAGAAGTTTTTGATCTGTGCCTCAGCTGTAAAGCCTGTGCCAGCGAATGTCCCAGCAATGTGGATGTAGCAGCATTAAAAGCTGAATTTGAATACCAGTATAAAAAAGAGAACGGGAGCTCCCTCCGCACTCGTGCTTTTGCCTTTAACAGCTACCTTAATCGCTTTGCTTCTGTAGTGCCGGGCGTTACAAACGGTTTGTACACCGGTAAACTCACCGGTAAGTTTATCAAGAAAACCCTGGAGGTGGCTCCTGAGCGCAGCCTTCCGCCTTTGGCTAAAAAAACCTTGCGCAAACGTCTTAAAAAGCTGCGGGCTTTCAATCCTAAAAAGCCAATAAAAACCGTCTACCTCTTTGTAGATGAGTTTACTAATTTTCTGGACGCCCAAATTGGTGAAGATGCGGTGGTGCTTCTGCAACGCCTCAATTATGAAGTGCGTACGATAGACCACGCAGAGAGCGGACGCTCGATGATTTCCAAAGGTTTTTTAAAGGAAGCCGCTAAGGTTTCCGACAAAAACATTAAGGCATTTAAGAATCTTGTTGATGCAGAACACCCGCTTATCGGGATCGAACCTTCGGCTATTTTAGGCTTTAGGGATGAATACATTCGGCTGAGTGAAGATGTAGAAGCCGCAAAGATTCTGGCTAAAAATGTGTTTATCATTGACGAGTTTATCGCAGCCGAAATCAAGTTGGGAAATATCACCTCCAAATCTTTCACCACTCAAGCCAAAAGACTCAAGATTCACGGGCATTGCCATCAAAAATCCCTCAGCGGGATGGAACATACCTTTACGATGCTCAACCTTCCTGAAAATTATAAACCAACGCTTATTCCTTCCGGATGTTGCGGTATGGCCGGGTCTTTTGGGTATGAAAAAGAGCATTACGAACTCAGTATGCAAATAGGGGAGCAGACCCTGTTTCCGGCTGTGCGTAAAGCGCCTTCAGACACGCTTATCGTGGCGCCGGGTACCAGTTGCAGACATCAGATTAAAGACGGGACACAACGCGAGGCATTGCATCCCGTGACCGTTTTACGGGAAGCTTTACTTTAATTTAAACGGATAAAGTCACTTTAAACCGCGCCGGCTCATTGATGAGTTGTCTAAAACCCTTATCCAGATTTTTCTGCTCGACAGCGTAGGGATAAAAGCTTATCGGCTCGATGCACAGCATATTGGTGACTTCGGTCCACAACATAAAATTGCCAAATCCCTGCGAACTGATGCGCAGTGTTTTGGCGTCCTTAAGTGTGATCTCGGTACAATCTGCAACCTCGTAAGCCCTGCTGCCTACTGCGAGAATATCCTGTAATGGAATTTCCTCTTTTGAAGTGACTACGACCGGATTTTCACTGTGTAATTTAAATGCGGGATGATAACCCAGCATAAACGGCATCTCTTCGGGGCCGGTAATGATAAATTCAATTTCCAGAGCGTTTTGCTTGAGGCTGAATTGCTTCTGAAACCTGAAATCATAAGGCCAGGTCAACCATTCTTCGCTAGATTTTTTCGGGAATTTGGAGTTTTTAACCGGAGTATTGGCCATGTAGGTTTTCTGAAAAACTGCCCGGGTATCTGTAGCATTCACGCATTGGTATTTAAGTTCGCGTAACAACCCATGCTGATCTAGAACCGCATCTCCTTTAGGTGTTTTTACCTTAAAACCGGCTTCATCAGTAGGGCCTATGATGGGGAACATTTCGTCGTCAGACTTGCCCCAACCGGGACTGCCAACCTGGTGTATGTATTCGTGTCCGTCAGCCTTAAAGCTCACGAGTGAACCTTCATCTAATTGTACTTTTAATTGGTCAAGTTGTAAGGTGGTCATATCAATCTAATTTTTCAAGTGCATGTATATAGTCTAGCTGCAGATCTTCGTGCAGCGCTTCGATCTTTTTGGCGATGTATTCCTTCTGGCGCAGATACAGGTTTCGCAATACATTGTTGTTACGGATAGCCGGCCGTACTTCCGTCATTTTTTCGCAGAAATACAGCAGAAGCGCAACTTCCGTTTCTTTATTGCCGGAGTAGCGGGCGTATTTTTTGGTTTCCTTCAGAATCTTACGGATGCCTTTCTTCATCCAGTAATAATTCTTGGTATTGATGGTCTCAAATTGTTCGGCGATCAGCTCTTTGACGCTTTCCACATACCCGGTTTCATAATCAGATTCAAACAGCAGGTAGGTAAGCAATTCTTTGTTTTCTTTCTTGAATTTTGCCAGTTTGAGGCAGATTTCGAGCAGGTCTGCCTCGTCCCGATGCTGCAATTCTTTCTTTAGTTGAGAAACCGTCGCTGTCTTCATACCCGCAAGTTAGCCAAAAAGCTGTTAAAGCCCGTTAATACTGGTGTTTCAAAAGCTAAATTATCTTTAAAATGTTGCAGGAGCGTCGTCTGATGCCTAGTTTTAGGTATAACCAAATGAAAAAATAACATTATGAAATTTACACGTAACGCATCTGCAACTTGGAAAGGAAGAATAAAAGCCGGAATGGGAACTATTTCTACCGAAAGTGGTGTACTTGATGCTGCAAAATATGGTTTTGCTACCCGTTTTGAAGATGGAAAAGGTACAAACCCGGAAGAATTAATCGGAGCGGCTCACGCAGGATGCTATACCATGCAGTTATCTGCGTTTTTAGGCGAAGAGGATTACAATCCTGAAAACCTGCACACCGAAGCTAAAGTAACTTTTGAAGACGGTGCGGTAACTAAGGTGCATTTAACCTTAACCGGCAAAGTGCCGGAGTGCAGCGAAGACGAGTTTTTAAAGTTGGCCAACAAGGCTAAAGAAAACTGTCCGATCTCAAAATTGCTCAAAGCCGAAATTACGCTTGACGCTACTTTAGAATCCTAATTTCTTGCAGAACAAGATAAAATCAAAAGTCGCCAACAGGCGGCTTTTTTTCATTTAAGATGATTTGTAAACAGGTTTGCTTTGGCCTTGCGTATATTTGAAAACCATAAAGTTGATACGTGCCCTACTCTTTAGCCAATTTACTGCCGCCGTTTATAGCCCTGTTGCTTACCTACGGTTTATGTATGCTGCTTTACAAAACCCATTTGGCAGACTATTTTAACGATGTTGGTGGCGGAAAAAAGTTGCACAAAAAAGCAGTGCCGGCATCGGGAGGTATTGCGATAGTTCTGGGAATTTTTGGGGCCTCGGCTTGGTTTTATCCCGAATTTCTTATGGCCGAAAAATGGCTTTTCCTGGGGCTTATAGGCATATTTATTTTGGGTTTGATAGATGATCTCAAACCACTAGGCTGGCTACCCAAACTTATCACCCAGCTCGTTCTCATTGGCTTTGTGGTCGTGGTGGCCGATGTACGTTTGGAAACGGTTTTATTTGAAGACCGTTTTCTACTGATGCCTAATGCGTTAAGTGTTATTCTGAGTATAGCGATTATCACCTTTGGTACCAACGCGTTTAATTTTATTGACGGTTCAGACGGACTGGCAGCTCTCGTTGCGCTTACGGCAATTTTAGGCATGCTGTTTTTTCAGATTCCTTTTTTCAATCCGTTTTTATTTGTAGTGGTTGCTGCGGTATTTGGTTTTAGAATGCTCAATAAAAAACCTGCCAAGATCTTTATGGGTGATAGCGGTTCGCTGTTTCTGGGCTTGTTGTGCAGTGTGTTACTCATTAAATTTATTGAAGCAGACCTTTCTACAACAAATTACTGGCTTGAGACTTACAGCCAGCGTCTGCCGGTCGCAATAGCTTTATTTTGGTTTCCCCTTTTTGATACGTTGCGGGTTTTTAGTCTGCGTCTTCGTGCCAGGAAATCGCTGTTTGAGCGCGATAAGCTACACAGTTATTCCTTATTGTTGCGCCTGGGTTACCAACCTGCCTTTATTGCGCTTGTGGTTTTTCTGGCGACCCTGATTCAGGTATTGGGGGCGGTTTATCTGGTTCCTGTAACCGGAATTTATCTGTATTTTGTTATACAAATGATGCTTTGGTTTGGGTTTCATTTTTACCTCAGACTTTTGGTAAAGCAGTTTAAAGAAGAAAAGTAATACCGTGTATTTATGAACAAAACGCCAAAAATAGGTCTTTCGCTTCCGTTGCTTAACGAAACGGATACTACCGCGGTGGCGGAGGCTTTGCAGGCGAACTGGATTACAGCCGGAGGTCCTTTTGTACAGACTTTTGAGCAAGATTTAAAAGCGTATTTAAACACCGAAGCTGAGGTTGTTGCTTTAAATGCAGGTACTGCCGCCTTACATCTAGCGCTTATTTTGGCGGGGGTGAAAAGTGGCGATTTTGTGATTTGCCAGACGATGAGCTATGTGGCCACTGCCAATCCTATCGCGTATCTCAATGCCATTCCGATTTTTGTGGACAGCGAGCCTGAAACCTACAATTTGGACCCCGAGGCAGTGCTCGAGACTATTCAATTTTGTGTAAGTCAGCATAAAAAACCGGCTGCCATTGTTGCGGTTCACTCATACGGTATTCCGTGCAAAATTCAGGAAATCGCAGCGATAGCACAGGAATACGAGATTCCGCTTATTGAAGATGCTGCAGAAGCACTCGGAAGCAGTGTTGCTGGAAAGGCCTGCGGGACTTTCGGCGATTTTGGAATCTTATCCTTTAATGGCAATAAAATCGTTACCACCGGCGGGGGCGGAGCACTGATTTGTAAAAATAACGAACAGGCAAAATTGGCACGGCATCTCGCGTGTCAGGCAAAAATCACTCAGCAAGCTTTTGAACACGATGCGGTGGGCTATAATTATGCGATGCCCGGTCTCAATGCAGCTCTGGGTAGGAGTCAGTTACAGTCTTTGGGCGCTAAGATTTCCGCAAAGCGAAATATACACGCAGTGTATAGCGAAATTTTCAAAGAGCAATCAGGTGTTACATTGTTAAACGAACCACCGGAATGCTTTTCAAACTATTGGCTGAATGTTTTGCGTTTTACCGAAACAGACTCCGAAATTACACCCCAAGGCCTGATGCAATACTTGCAAAGTGCCGGAATTGAGAGCCGCCAACCCTGGAAACCCTTACATTTACAGGGAATCTATAAAGAACAGCAGTATTTTGGGAATCCCGTTGCCGAAAGTCTTTGGCAAAACGCCCTGTGCCTGCCCAGCGGTGCCGGACTCACAAAAAGCGAACTTAACTACATTCAGGAAACGCTAATTGCGTATTTTTCACGCTGATTATGATGCAACAATCAGTACAGAACGAAATCATTCTAATCACGGGAGCAGCAGGAAGCATTGGCCGCGAACTCACCCTGGGTCTTGCGAAACGCAATCCAAAACAGTTGATTCTGGTTGATTTTGCCGAAACAGCTTTGCACAGCCTGCTACTCGAATTAAAACAGGCCGCCCCGAATACCGCGATCAGGTATTTTATAGACAGCATTTGCAATGAAGCTTTCGTTGCGTATCTGTTCAATGAGTTCAAAGTCACGACGCTTATACACGCGGCGGCTTACAAGCACGTGTCTATGGTTGAGACTAATGTGTGTGCAGCTATTAATACCAATTTTACAGGAGCTAAGCAGATTCTCGATAAGGCGATAGCGCATGAGGTAGCTCGATTCATCTTTGTTTCAACAGATAAAGCAGTAAACCCCCAAAGTGTGATGGGGCGCACCAAAAAGCTTTTTGAAATGTACGCGCTGAGGGAGCAGAAGCAAAATCCCGATATTAAAATTCACATCCTGCGGTTGTGCAATGTGTACGGTTCGTCAGGTTCTGTTGTGCCTTTGTTTGAAGAACGAATTTCTAAAAATCAGCCACTTATCATTCGCGGAAAGGAGTCCAGAAGGGCTTTCGTGCAACCCGGGCAGTTGATGCCTATGTTAGACGTTTTGATGGGGGGTGCAGCTTCGGGAGTCTATATTCCAAAGGATTATGAACTGTTAACCGTACCCGAGGTTGCAAAACGGGTGCTGGAATCCTTCGGTATCAATAAGGAAGATTATCCTCTGGAATACGAACCGCTCTTTTCATCCGAAAAAGAAAATGAAGAGCTTAAAGCTTCCACCGAAATGGAAAGTACTGCGTGTACCGGATCATTGGTCTTGGTTAGCAATACCAAAGAAACCCTGCTAGATTCAGCCTTACTGCAGCAATGTATACGTTCCGCCCAAAGTTACAGAGTAAAAGAAGCTCAGTCTCATTTAGAAAGACTTACTTCAGCATAAATTTTAGCTAAATGTCTCAGTGGTGTTGCTGATGATGCGTTCCAGAGCCTGCTCGTATTTACCCGGGTATTTGGCGTTCTTCAGGTTTTCAATATGCCGCATATGATGGGTATCTGTTCCAAAGAAGTCAAACATCCCATCTTCCAGAAGCTTGAGGGCTGTTTTGGCAATTCCCGAACCGTAATAGCCGGTGATTGAAAGGGCATTAAGCTGAAATTTACAGATGCTCTTCAATTCGGTATAGGTGTCGTATTTACTGTGGTAAAAGGCATAGCGCTCGGGATGTGCCAGTACGGGAACAAAGCCGGCATTGCCTATTTTAAACAAAATTTCTCGCAGGTTAACCGGAGGTTGCAAATAAGACATTTCTACCAAAACAAACTGCTCCTTAAGCGGCAGGATTTTTTTGGCTTCCAGTAAATCGGTAAAGGCACTGTCCATCATATACTCAGATGAAGCACGTATGTTGAACGAATCCTGGCCTTTTTCGGCTAAAAATTCTTCCAGTTTTGTTTTGGCTCCAAGGATACTCTCTGGAGTATTGGGGTGAAAATCACTCATGGTATGCGGTGTGCAGATAAGCTTTGTTATTCCCAGTTCCTTAAAATGAGAGAGCAATGTCAGAGAATCTTCTGGTGTTTTAGCCCCATCATCGATTCCGGGTAGTATATGATTGTGAATATCTGTAAATTCGCCTAATCTGGAGGCGAGGAGTTTTTTAGAACTGAAAATAGAAAACATGCTGCCGGTTTATTTAGTGTAAAAATACATGTATTGACCGGTTTAAGATGTTAAACACTTCCTTCCACATTTAAACAAACAAGTATGAAAACCCTTTTTAGTTTCCTGAGTCTGATGCTCGTTTCTGTATTACAGGCCCAGGACAGTCTGGTGACCTCAATAGAGCTGCGCGGAATGGCTTCAAGCGGCGATGCTAATAACTTCTGGTTTTATGCCAATCAAAAAGGCCGCGTAGATGAGCAGACTAACTTTTATGCTCTGGCAGAGACTAAATATGAAAAGGCTTTAGATGAAGACAATCGCTTTGAATTGGGCGGAGGGGTATTATATAAAGATGGTTTGTATGACGGTGCAATAATAGACCAGCTTTATGGCACCTACCAGTGGAAGATCATCAGGGCCGATCTTGGTTTAAAGCATCGTGACGAAAAGTTAAGTGGAATCTCAAGTGTAGGCGGTGATATCGTATGGAGTAACAACGCACGCGCTTTACCCGGAGTATATTTACAAATGACCGAACCCTTCAAAATTTTTAAATGGTTTGAAGCCAAAGCCACTTTTGGGCATTATTTTCTGGGAGACGACCGGGTGGTTGAAAATGCACAGGTACATCACAAAAGCCTCGAGCTGGCACTGGTTTTTTCGCCGGGAGACCGTCTGAGTGGGAGTATGAAGCATTATGTGCAGTTTGGTGGAACCTCAAGTAACCCCAATTTCGGCAAGCAACCTTCCGGTTTCAGGGATTTTATAGATGTTTTTTTTGGACAGGGATCCAGTAATGCCGGTTCTTTTGACGGAGAGCAGGTAAACTCCTTAGGAAATGGTTTGGGGTCTTACGAACTTGCCTATGACTTAACCCGTGAAAACTTTTATTTACGAATGTACCATCAGTCACTGTTTGAAGATACTTCCGGGATTGAACTCAGCAATTTTCCTGACGGGGTTTGGGGCGCTTATCTGGAGCCGGAAAACTGGGGTTCTATAGATGCTGTTATTTATGAATATGTTCAAACCGTATCTCAGAGCGGGCGCTTCTCGAAGGATCCTACTCAGGGTAGTGTAAGTGGCAGCGACAGTTATTTCTGGAACGGGATTTACAACACAGGTTGGCAATACCACAACCGCATCATTGGTTTGCCTTTTGTAATTCCGGACCGCGTTAATCCAGAAAACAAAAATATAAACGACCGTTTTTACATTCATCACCTTGGAGCGACAGGTAGTCTGGGTAAATTTAATTTTAAAGGTAAAGTGAGTTATGTGAAAAATTTAGGTACTTACGGCAGACCTTATCCTGTAACTGAAAAAGCCATTTATTCTTTTCTGGAGCTCACGTATCCCAGTAATTTCGGGAGTTTCACCGGTTTGTTTGGCGTAGATTACAGCAATCTCTCTAAAGAAAACCTGGGAATCGGCCTCAACTACCGGTATCAGTTTTAGAAGTTAGCTTCGGTTTTAAGTATCTTGCTTTAAAACACTGCTTTGTTGAAATTTCTACATTTCATTTGTTGCTTTATACTCTTTCTGCCTCCCGTGATAGGGCAGGAGCTGCCTCCTGTGCAAAACTTTTCGCCTGAAGAATATGCCGCAGAGAATCAAAACTGGGCAATCACTCAGGGAGCTAATGATTTTATTTACGTAGCAAACAATTCGGGTTTGCTGGAATATGATGGCGCGCGCTGGCGTATTTACGATTCTCCTAATAAAACCATTATAAGAGCCGTTGAGACCAGTGGGGATCGCATTTATACAGGGGCTTATATGGAATTTGGCTACTGGGAGCCCGATCAAAAGGGACTTCTAGAGTATCATTCGTTAAGCCGAAAAGAAGAACTGCAACTGGTAGAAGATGAACAGTTCTGGAATATTTTTACCATTGATAATTTGGTTTTATTTCAGTCTTTAAACCGAATTTACAGCTACGATACACAGAATCAGAGTCTTGATATCTTTGCGCCGGAAGGGAACATTACTAAAGCATTCCGGATTGATAAATCGGTTTATTTTCAACTGGAAGGGCAGGGCCTTTTTCAGCTTCAGGAAGGAAAAGCAGTATTGATTTCAGAGGCTGAATTTTTAAAGAATGACGTTCTGGTTGGTTTTTTTAAAGAGGAAAGCCGATTTGTATTGATTACTGCACGATCCGGATTTTTTAGTCTTAAAAATGATGAAGTAATAAATATTCCCGTGCCTCAAAATGTTCAGGAGGTAGTAATTTATAGTTGCCAGAAGCTTAGGGACGGTTCACTGATGCTGGGTACCATCTCCTCAGGGCTTATGCATTTAGATCAAAACTTCACTTTCGATTACGTGCTGAATCAGCAGCGTGGTATCAGTAATAATACAGTGCTTTGTATTAAAGAAGATCGGGATGCTAACGTATGGTTGGGGCTTGACAATGGTATAAGTGTTATTAACAGCAGTACGGCTTTTAAAGTTTTTAGGGATAATGCCGGTAAGTTGGGCTCAGTCTATACCGCTGCCCGTATGGGAGACTATTTATACTTAGGTACCAATCAGGGATTATTTTACCGCACTATTCAGGATAAAGCAAATAATTACCAATTAATTTCCGGAACCAAGGGGCAGGTATGGAGTCTTAATAAACTGGGAGATGATCTGTTTTGTGGTCATCACGAAGGTACTTTTTTAGTAGATAAGGCGAGCGTAAGGCAAATTGCAAAAACACCGGGAACCTGGCAGATTCAATGGCTTGATAAGGCTCAGGGGCTTGCCATTCAGGGAAATTACAGTGGTCTTTATGTCTTGCAAAATACTGCAAACGGCTGGGAGCTGCGCAATAAGATTACCGGCTTTGACATTTCGAGTCGGTATTTTGGTCTGGGACCCAATCAGACAATTTATGTGAGTCACGAGTACAAAGGAGTTTTTAAAGTTTCGGTAAACGAAAATTTTACACAGGTTCGCAATTACAAATTAATCCCTGAATTACCGCCTGCAGAAAAAGCAGGTATTACCTCTTATAAAAATCGCTTGTTTTACGTGAGCAATGCGGGTGTTTATGAACTCAATGAACAGACCGAAACTTTTCAGATGGACATTCTGCTAACTAAGAGTTTTTTTGAAACTGGTAGTTATACTACGGGTAAACTTACCTATGACCCCGAGAATGATCGTTTGTGGGCTTTCAATTCACAGGAAATTAGTTATCTCAAGCCGGGTATTCTCGCGGATGAGTTTGAAATTAACCGTTTTGCCCTACCTGCGAAAGCACGTAGAGATATTCCGGGATTTGAGAATATTACCCCGGTAGGCACCAATGTCTATTTGCTGGGCAATTCTACCGGATATACGCTTTTTGACCTCAACGAGGCTCGTGAGGAAGCATTTACCATTCGATTACGGAGTATCGAGAACGGTACCCGGGACGGAAAGTTGCAATACATCAATCAGAATCTAGAAGAGACATTTGCTAACGAGCAGTCTAATTTTCGGTTTATGTTTAGCGTTCCGCAATATGATAAATTTCGTGCTGTGGTCTATCAGTACCGTCTAAAGGGCTATTACGAGGAGTGGTCTGCCTGGTCACCCGAAGCTCAGGTTTCTTATGAGAACCTTCCTTATGGAGACTATGTTTTTGAAGTGCGGGCGCGCATTGGTGAAGCCTATTCTGAGAATACGCTCAGCTATCCGTTTAGAATCAAACGCCCCTGGTATTTATCTATACTGGCCATTGCTTCTTATGTTGTTTTGGGGCTATTGCTCTTGACAGGAATTCAGATGTATAACCGCCGCCACTACCAGAAACAAAAACAGCGGCTCATCGAGATTAATAACCGTAAAATTGAACTGGCCAATTCTGAAAAGCAGCGGGAAATTATCAGGCTTGAGAATGAAAAACTTCAGCAGGATGTAGATAGTAAGAGTAGAGAACTCGCTGCCTCTACAATGAATCTGGTTAAGAAAAATGAGCTGCTGAATACCATTAAAAAGGAATTGGAACAGGCAGAACAAAAAAACACCAAATCGGTTATTAAAATCATAGATAACAATCTGGATCCTAAAAAAGATTGGGAGTTTTTTAAAGAGGCCTTCAATAATGCTGATAAAGACTTCTTAAAGAAGATCAAACGCCTGCATCCCAAGCTCACTCCTAATGATCTTAAACTATGTGCATACCTGCGCTTAAATTTGACTTCCAAAGAAATCGCTCCCTTACTCAACATTTCGGTACGCAGCGTAGAAATTAAAAGATATCGTTTGCGTAAAAAAATGGATTTAGAGCGTGAAGATGGCCTTGTTGAGTATATACTTTCCATCTAATACACCTATACAAGTTAGATATACAACTCAACATTACCTATACAAAAAGCTGTAATGTGGTGTTTTTGAACGTTTTTCGATTGCATGTCCTTAATTTTAACATCTGTGCTTAAGCCTTGTAGCGAAAGCGTTTGCGTTGAGTTTTTCTCAGTTATACCTGTAGATGTTTGACTTGTTGATTTTTTGTAAAGGCAGGTTTTAAGGAATTGTTAATACTTGCGGGTAGATTTGATTTCAAATTAAACATTTATGAGATCAATATTATCCTTTGTGGTTCTTGTTTTGTTTTCATCGGGGCTTCTTGCACAAACCGGTGACCCAATTCAGGCATCAGGAACAGTGACAGATATGACGGGAATGCCACTTCCCGGGGTTAATGTTATTGTAAAAGGAACTTCAAGAGGTACCAGTACAAATTTTGACGGTGAATTTAGCCTCTCGGTTCCGCAATCAGGCACACTGGTTTTTTCGTATTTGGGTTTTCAACCTAAAGAAGTAGTCGTTACAAGTGCCGGTCCAATCACCGTTCAATTAGTAGAAGACGCCAGTGCCTTAGAAGAGGTGGTGGTAATTGGGTACGGTACACAAACCCGTAAAGAAGTTACCGGAGCCGTTGCTGTGGTAGGTTCTGAAACTATCGAAGAACAGAATCCGGTACGTATAGAACAGGCGCTACAGGGTCGTGTTGCCGGGGTTAACATCAGCTCAACTTCAGGTTCTCCGGGGAGTGCTTCAACCATTAACATTAGGGGTATATCTACTAATGGGGATAACCGCCCTCTTATTTTGGTTGATGGGGCAAGAATTGAAGATTTAAGTGTCTTAAATCCAAATGATATTGAAAGTATCAATATTTTAAAAGATGCCACAGCTGGTATTTATGGGGTTTTAGCAGCAAACGGGGTGATTCTGATTACGACTAAAACCGGTCGTAAAAACAGCGATCTTCGTGTAAATGTAGATTCCTATGTAGGCTTGCAGGAAACTACTCGTAAGTTGCCGGTTTTAAACGCTACTGAATATGGCGCAATTATTAATGAAGCTTTTGTAGCCGGTAATCAGGCTCCGCCATTCCCCAACCTAAGAAATTTAGGTATGGGAACCGACTGGCAGGATCAGGTATTTAGACAAGCCCTACTTTCCGATGTTAACGCAACAGCTTATGCAGGTGGCGAAAAATCTGCATACTCCATCGGTCTGGGTTATTTAGATCAGGATGGTATCGTTGGCGGCAGCGCAGCAAACTTTGAGCGATTTACCGGTCGCGGAAGCTATAGTCTCGATATTACCGATAATCTTAAATTTAAAGCTTCAGGTATTTACACCAATTCAAACCGAAGTACCCTGCTTGAAAATGTACTGGGATCGGTACTTTTCAACGCTGTAAATATGGATCCTACCAAGCCGGTTTATGATGCCAACGGTGATTTTACCCTGGCTACCGGTTTAGGAAACGAGGTGATCAATCCGGTTGCTCAGATAGCCAATACGTTTAATCGTACTCAGGTGGACAAAATAACGGGGAGCGTAGGATTGTCCTATGAGTTCTTTGATAATTTTAAAATTGAATCGAACTACCAGTTCAACTATTCTGAAGTGCGCAATCGCGCTTTTACACCCTCCGGACTCTTTTACGGAGATGGTAAGGTGTTTAACAATATAGGGGTTAATCAATATTTTGTAAACGATAGTTTCTTTAGAGATTACACCTGGGATAACTTATTGACCTATACCAATACCATTGCAGACGATCATAATATCACCGCCCTGCTTGGCACATCTGCCTTCAGAACCAGTGGAGAATTTTACAACTTTACCGGACGTGGTGTACCAGGGAACACCTTTGCAGAGGCAACACTTAACGGAGCAGAAGAGGTCATTGATGCGCGCGATATTAATGGTCCTGCTGAATTTGATCAACGTTTGCTGTCCTATTTTGCGCGTCTGCAATATGGATTTAAAGAGAAATACCTGTTTTCAGCATTAGTAAGGCGGGACGGCTCTTCAAATTTTGGACCTGAAAATAAATTTGGAACATTTTACTCCTTATCAGGAGGTTGGGTAATAAGTGAAGAAGCCTTTTTTGATAGTGAGCTTGTCAATTTCGCCAAATTTAGAGGGAGTTACGGTAGCTTAGGTAATGATAGAATAGGAGCTTTTGGATTTGTATCTACACTTAATGGTGAAGGAACTTATGTTTTTGATAATGAGTTGGTAAACGGTGTTGCCGTAGGAAGACTTTCAAATCCGGAAATCAAATGGGAAAGCCAAAAGTCTTATGACATAGGGCTTGATTTAGAATTATTCAATTCTGCCGTAAAAATAACAGCAGATTATTTCAACAAACGTACTGAAGATCTATTATTAACTCCTCAGGTATCAGGGATATTGGGAGTAAGTGCTCCGGGAGCCGGTGCACCCATTGTAAATGCAGGTAGCGTTGAAAATAAAGGTTTTGAGTTTTCAATCAACTACAATCAGATCATCAGCGATGATGCCGATTTTAATATTGGTTATAACCTGACTACTCTTAAGAATGAGGTGCTTCAGGTAGGTAATGAAAGTGGTTTTATACCCGGCGGTGCTTTTGGTTTTGGCCAGGAGGCTCCAGCACGTATGAAGGCCGGTTTCCCAATAGGTTACTTCTACGGTTTACAAACCAACGGTATTTTCCAAACTCAGGCAGAAGTTGATGCACACGCTACACAGGCAAATGCAGTGCCGGGAGACTTACGCTATGTTGACCAAAATGGCGACGGAGTTATTGACGGGGACGACCGTATAAATATTGGTGACCCAATCCCGGATGTTACTATGGGACTTAATTTAGGTTTCAATTATAAGAACTTTGACTTTACGGCTTATGCCTATGCGTCAATAGGTAATGATATTGTAAGGGCTTACGACCGTAATCAAAACCTGACCAATAAAACCAACTATGTTTTAAACCGTTGGATTGGTCCCGGTTCTACAGATACCTATCCTCGTGTGACTATTGGGCCTAACTCAAACCTGCTGTTTTCTGATTTTTATGTGGAAGATGGTTCGTATTTGAGATTACAAAACGTGCAGTTGGGATATAGTTTAGGAAGTGATGTTATAGAGCAGTTGGGAATTAGCAAATTGCGTTTTTACGTGGCTGTCGCTAATGCCTTTACACTTACCGAATATCAGGGCTTTGATCCTTCTGCATCTTCAGGAGCTCCTATTGGAGGTGGTATTGATCAGGGATTCTACCCGGTACCACGCATCTATACAGCCGGACTTAACTTCAAATTTTAAAAGAAGAGCGATGAAAACTAAAAACATATATAAAATACTAATTGGGTGTTTTACATCATTGGCCCTGCTTTCCTGCGGTGACGATTTTGTAGACGTAGATCCTATAAACACAAACTCTGAAGACTATTTCAATACTCCGGAAGAGTATGAACTGGCTTTGGTAGGTGCCTATGATTTATTACAGGCCACGTATCTGAATGTTATGGTAGGAGAAATTGCTTCCGACAATACCCTTGCGGGTGGTGAAAGCGCTACCGATACTCCCGGAATACAGGAGATTGATGATATGACCCATACTCCGGTTAATCAGCAATTGCGGGATATCTGGGGATGGATGTTTAGCGGGGTAAACCGTGCTAATTATATTCTGGAGTTTCAGGATAAAATTGATTTTGAAGGCAAAAATGAAATCATTGCTCAGGCCCGTTTTTTAAGAGCCTATTACTATTTTGAATTGGTGAAATGGTTTGGTGATGTGCCGCTCGCTGTTGATCGTAGATTGCTGTTTGGAGATCAGTTTAGTGTAGATCGCACTCCGGCTTCAGAAGTGTATGCTCAGATTGAGCAGGACTTGATTTTTGCTGCCGACAACCTGCCTGCTACTCAGGCTCAGGAAGGACGTATCACGAGTGGAGCTGCCCGTGCGCTTTTAGGCAAAGCTTACCTGTATCAGGACAAATTTACCGAAGCAGCTAACGCGCTTGATCAGGTGATCGCAGGGCCTTATGATTTGCTTGATGATTATTCGATTTTATTTCTTCAGGAAGGCGAAAACAGCGTGGAGTCTGTGTTTGAAGTACAGTATACCGATAAGGAAGGGGCTGGTTTTGGATGCTTACAGTGTAGTGAAGGTAACGTAGCTGTAGGATTTAATGGTATCCGTAATTATTCAGGTCCCGAATTTGATAGCGGTTTTAGTTTTAACGTCCCCGTTGCCGAAGCTTACAATGCTTTTGAACCTGGAGATACCCGTCAGGATAATGCGATTTTAGATATCGAAGCCTTTGCGGCACGTACCGGAGCAACCTATAATGAAGGTTACGAGCATACGGGTTATTTCAACCGTAAATACTTGCCACGTAAAGGTGATGCTAATATAGGTGATGCAAACCTGACGAACCCAAACAATTATCGGTCTATTCGTTTTGCAGACGTATTGCTTATGGCTGCAGAAGCGCATAATCGTAAGGCGAATCCCAACGATGTTCTGGCCCAGGAATATTTAAACCGCGTAAGACGCAGAGCTTTTGGCGATCTGGACCACGATATCGTGGCAACCGGTGCGGCATTAACGGAGTTTATCTATGCCGAGCGCAGACTAGAGCTGGTAGGTGAAGGACATCGTTTCTTCGACCTGGTTCGTACCGGTCGTGCGGCAGATGAAATACCCGGCTTTACACCTAATAAAAACGAATTATTCCCCATCCCGTCAATCGAGATTGAATTGGCCGGAAACCGATGGGAACAAAATCAAGGATACTAATTAATACACCAGAATACGATGAAAATTTTTAAACTTTTAGTGTTAGTTCTTACGGCAGTGACTGCGTTTACCGCCTGTGAGGATGATATCATCACCAACTATGCTTTTGATGATATTTCTGCTCCTCAAAATTTAAAAGCAAACTTTGAGGTAACTCAGGATGACTCAGGTGTGGTAAACATTACCCCTGTGGGTGAAGGTGCTTCAACCTTTACGGTTTATTCCGGAATTGAAGGAGATACGCCTGTAACCATTAACGCCGGCGAGACTGTAAGTTTTACTTACCTCGAAGGAGAATACGTGGTGCGCATTGTTGCTACCGGGGCTACCGGTCTTACTAGTGAGTATAATCAAAACCTGATAATTTCTTTTACCGCTCCAGAAAACCTGAGTTTTGAGACTTCGGTAAGCGGTCTTAAACTTACAGTAACTCCTGAAGCCACAGATGCTTCGCAGTTTGACGTGTACTTTGGTCTTGGGGATGATGAAGAGCCGGTAACAATTATGCCTGGTGAATCTGCAGTTTATGAGTATTTAGAAGCCGGAACATACGATATTAGAGTAGTTGCACGTGCAGCTTCGGTTGAAACTATAGAACTTACCAAATCTGTTGAAGTAGCAGGAGCAGTTGATCCCATTGTAATGCCAATTACGTTTGACAATCCTGATGTGAATTACGAATTTGTAACCTTTAACGGAGCTTCTTTTCAAGTGGTAACTAATCCAGACCTTTCCGGAGCTAATACTGCAGAAACAAATGTAGGAGCTATTACAAATAGTGGAGCACAATTTGAAGGTGGAACATTTAATTTAGGAACTCCTGTCGACTTTAGCGGTGCAGATAAAACCATCACCATGAAGTTTTGGTCAGATACTCCTACTTCCATACTCCTGAAATTTGAAGGTGGTGTAAACGGAGAACGTCAGAATGAGATTTCTAAACCTCACAGCGGTACAGGCTGGGAAGAGCTAAGCTTTGATTTTGGCTCTGAGGCTATTAAAAGTTATATAGATGGAAGTCAGGGAGTAGGTGAGCCTTTTGTACCTACCGGTCAGTATGCCTCAATGGTAATCTTTGTGGACGGGCCCGGTACCCTGGCCGGAACCTTCTACATTGATGACATCGAGCAAACGGGAGGTTTGACCAGCCCGCAAGCTGCTGCTCCAACTCCAGATAAGCCAGAGAGCGGAGTTATTTCCATGTTCAGCAATGCCTACACCAATATTGACATGGCAACCTGGAGAACAGATTGGTCTGCTGCTACGCTAGAAGAATCTGCCATTAATGGAAATGACGTTAAGATTTATTCGGGGCTGAATTTTGTAGGTGCCGAACCCGTAGCTCCAATCGACGCGACTCAAATGACACACTTCAGAACAGATATCTGGACAAATGGCGCTACTACCTTTAGAATTAAACTTGTTGATTTTGGTGCCAATGGAACATTTGACGGTGGCGATGATACGGAGCACGAGGTTGTAATTGAAAATCCGTCACAGGCAGAGTGGGTAACTTTAGACATTCCATTAGCTGATTTTACAGGTCTTCAAAATCGTGGCCATATCTCGCAACTCATTTATTCTGCTGCTCCTGCCGGTGAAGCAACCGTATACATTGACAACGTATTTTTCTATGATGCTAATGCTTCAGCTCCAGATAGTCCGCAAAATGCGGCACCTGCACCTACATTCCCGGAAGCAAATGTTCTTTCACTCTTTAGCGATGCCTATTCAGATGTAGCAATGGCAACATGGAGAACTGACTGGTCATCAGCGACACTAGAGGACATAACTGTTGCAGGTAATGCTGTTAAGAAATATTCTGCATTAAATTTTGTTGGAGCAGAGCCTACCGCGCCTATTGATGCTACCAGTATGACGCATTTCCGCACGGATATCTGGACTGGTGATGCAACTCAAATCCGCATAAAGCTGGTTGATTTTGGTCCTAACGGAAGCTTTGATGGGGGCGATGACAGCGAGCACGAGATCACGCTCAATTTTGATAACGGAGATTTTGTACGCAACAGCTGGGTAACCTTAGATATTCCCCTTGCAGATTTTACAGGACTGGCTGCACGTGAGCATATCGCACAGTTGATTTACTCTGCAGGTCCTGCAGGTGCAGCAACCGTGTATGTTGATAATGTTTATTTCCATAACTAGGAATTAAAAAATAATCTATGAAAGCTATTTTAAAACTATTCACGGTAATGAGTTTGTTCCTGACTTTTAGTTGTCAGGACGACGACGCGACTTTAGAGTCGGTCGCTGTGCCTCAAAATCTCACCGTGTCTACAGATATTACGACAGATGGGTCGGGTAATGTAACCTTTACCGCAACTGCAGATAATGCAATTACGTATCGGTTTATATTTCCTGACGGGTCTTCAGACGTTGCGCCTAGCGGTGTGTATACTAAACGTTTTACCAAAACCGGTTTAAATACCTATACGGTAACTGTTATTGCATACGGGCAGGCCGGGGTAAGTACTTCACAACTCATCGAAATTGAGGTAGAAAGTGATTTTTCTGATCTTGATGCGATTGAGCTGTTAACAGGATATAATCCCGCGAGCGGAAGTCCTTCCACCAAAACCTGGTACTGGGCGGCAGATGTGCCTAACCATTTGGGTGTAGGGCCAAACAACGATGATCTAAGCCAAAACTACTTTTGGGCGTTCTTCTCGTTTACCGATCCTTTTGCCCTGAACTTTGATGCTGCGAGCTGTGCTTATGATGACGAATTCATTTTTAGCACTACAAATGGTGAAAATCTAAATTACCTGTATGACAACAACGGGGCTACCTTCTTTAACAGAAGTTATGCCAGCGTAGCAGGCGGTACTTCACCAGACGACCAGTGTTATGAGTTTGATACAACTTCAGGTGGTACACAGACTGTTACTTTAGGTCCTTCAGAATCGGTAGTAGCTCCGGAGCGGAAGCGTGGAACGGTGATGACCTTTAACGACGGTGGTTTTATGGGCTATTATATTGGGACTACCCGATATGAAATTCTCTCAATTACCGAAAATCGTATGGTTACCCGTGCCATTCAGGGTAATGATGATTTCTTGGCCTGGTATCAAATATTTACGTCCACTAAACCTGTTCAGAATACGGGTCCGGTAGCCGAAGAAGACAATTTTCCTAATCTGCTTTGGTCAGACGAGTTTGATACTGATGGTGCTCCAAGTGCAGCAAACTGGACTTACGATATTGGCGTAGGTCAGGCCGGCTGGGGTAATAATGAAGAGCAGTACTATACAGACCGTCCTGAAAACGTGATTGTTGAAGACGGAATGCTTAAAATCACGGCAAAGCGTGAGGAGTTTAATGGTCAGCCGTTTACCTCCGCGCGTATTAAGTCTGAAGGTCTACAGGAATTCACTTTTGGTAGAGTAGAGGTGAGAGCCAAATTACCTACCGGTGTGGGTACCTGGCCTGCAATCTGGATGCTGGGAGCAGACTACCAGACCAATGCCTGGCCTGCAGCCGGAGAGATTGATATTATGGAGCACGTAGGTCGTGAGCAAAATACCGTCTTCTCAACCCTGCATTTCCCGGAAAACTTTGGAGCAAATGGAGTAAGTGAAAGCACAACCGTGCCTACCGCTTCAACCGAGTTTCACGTGTATGCAACCGAATGGACAGAGACGCAAATTCGCTTTTATGTAGATGACGAACTCTACCACATTTTTGAGAACGATTCGAGCAAGCCTTATGACAAGGACTTCTTTGTAATCCTCAATGTGGCTATGGGTGGAAACTTTGGAGGTGCTGTTGATGCCGGTTTCCAGGAATCAAGTATGGAAGTAGATTACGTACGCGTTTATCAGCGTGACTGATAAGAATACAGAATCCTAACAGATTCTCATTTTTTGAATTAAACGAAAAATAGAAAGCGCTCCCCAAACGGTTTTTATCTGCTGAGGAGCGTTTTTTTATGGACTAATTTTATGAAAACACTACACTTAAATCTGATTATCGCTTTGCTTACGGCTTATAGCGGTATCTGCCAAAACCAGAAATTGGTTTGGGCCGAAGAATTTGACGGACAAAGCCTGGATGAGTCATCCTGGAATTACGAACTGGGCGATGGCTGTCCCAATCTGTGTGGCTGGGGTAATAACGAGCGGCAGATTTACACCAAAGAGAACCACCGCCTTGAAGATGGTAAATTGATTATCACCGCAAAAAAAGACGGAGATACTTATACGTCTACACGTATAACTACTAAAGACAAGCACGAGTTTCAATACGGGCGTATGGAAACCCGCGCCAAATTACCCGTAGGTCACGGCCTGTGGCCTGCGTTCTGGATGCTGGGTGCAAACATCAGCGAAGTGGGCTGGCCGGCTTGTGGCGAGATCGATATTCTGGAGTATGTAGGTCGTGAACCCGGCGAGATTTTCACTTCGTTACATACCCCAGATAGTCACGGCAATACCATTAACACCAAAAAGACACAATTTCCGGGTATCGAAGATGCCTATCATGTGTATGCTGCAGAATGGTCTCCTGAAAAAATAGACTTTTTTGTTGACGATCAACTGGTGTACACCTTCAATCCTGAAGATAAAACAGAAGCCATTTGGCCTTTTGACCAACCCTTCTATTTTATACTGAATTTGGCCATTGGCGGAAACTTTGGCGGGCCTGAGGTAGACGATACAATTTTCCCGCAGGAGTTTAGTATAGATTACGTGCGGGTTTACGAGCTGGAATAGGGCATACAAAACATAAAATGAGCTTTAAAAAGCATCAGGAATACCTGAAAATCAACGAAAGCAAAAATTTTAACATTTGATGGAAACTCGCTGGTTATAACGTTTGCGAAGTGTTTTGATCATTTTACGGGTATGAGCGATTAGAAAACCTGTTCAAACCCCTGAAATAAAGGAAATAAGAGCATTTAAAAGTTTAAATTTAAAAGGATAACAGGGCTAATACTATGTATTTATGATTTACAAAAAACTACTTGCGCTGGCTATTGTATTGTACAGTTCCGCATTAATCAGTCAGACTCAGCGAGTCATGGTTGATAAGAATGCGGGAGGTATGCAATTGCTGGTAGAAGGCAAACCATTTATGATAAATGGAATGAACTGGGATTACTTTCCCATAGGTACTAACTTTTCATACAGTCTGTGGAATCAGTCTGATGATATTATCAAGGCTGCGCTCGATTCAGAGATGGGGCTTCTCAAAAATATGGGAGTCAATGTGGTACGCCAGTACACCGGCATTCAGCCGCGATGGATTACCTATATCTATGACAACTACGGTATTTACACCATGCTTAACCATTCTTTTGGGCGCTATGGTCTTACCCTAAACGGGGAATGGGTCCCCAATACTGAATATGCCAATCCCTTGACTCAGAAGTTATTGCTTGAGGAAGTGACTGAAATGACTGCGAAATACAAAAACACACGCGGTCTTTTGATGTTCCTTTTGGGTAATGAAAATAACTACGGCCTGTTTTGGGACGGTGCAGAGACCGAAGATATTCCGTTTGAAGATCGCAAGTCTACTGTGCGTGCCGAAGCTATGTATAAATTGTTTAACGAGGCTGCTGTGGCGATGAAAGCGATTGATGCCGATCATCCCATTGCAATGTGTAACGGGGATTTGTTGTTTCTCGAAATCATCAAACAGGAATGTAAAGACGTAGACATTTTTGGTACAAACGTGTATCGCGGAATGTCTTTTGGCGATGCATTCACCCGTGTGCGAGACGAACTCAATATGCCCATTATGTTTACCGAGTTTGGTTCGGATGCGTTTAATGCAATCGAAAATCAGGAGGATCAGGAAGCTCAGGCCAAATACCTTAAAAGCAACTGGGAAGAAATTTATGCCAATGCTTCTGGTATGGGTAAAGCCGGTAACTCAATAGGAGGTTTTACCTTTCAGTTTAGTGATGGCTGGTGGAAATACGGTCAGACCGAAAATCTTTCGGTGCACGACAACAACGCATCCTGGTCTAACGGGGGTTACGCGTTTGATTTCCGCGATGGCGAAAATAATATGAACGAAGAGTGGTTTGGCATTTGTGCCAAAGGACCTACTAACGAGCGCGGACTCTACGATCTGTATCCGCGTGCCGCCTATTATGTATTAAAAGAGGCGCATAGTCTGAATCCCTATTCTGGCGGAATGACTGCCGAAAGTATTTCAACCGCCTTTAAGGATATCGAAGTCATGGACGCGGTACTTCGTGCGCGTGGCGATAAAGCGGCTTTGGGTGTGGAGCTCAACAGCAAAGTGCGACTCAGCAACCTAAGAGCCGAATTCACCACCTTTAACACCGGCGGAAGCCTCATTACGACTCCCCGTGATGCAGATCCAGAAGCGATGATGTACCCCGATGAGCTGGGCTTTGACCACATGCAATCGTATTATGTGGGTGTGGAAGGGAATCCTACTGCCAATATGCGTGCAGAAGTGAATTTTAACATCGTGGGTAATGTGGCTGAAAATCCCATAGATGAGATTTTCTACGAAAACCGGGCCCGCGCGAGACGCTTTTTGAGTCCTGACGGCACCGTCGATGTCACCGATGTAAATCGTGTACAGGTCTATAGCGCCGAATACGAGTGGAATGCTGAATATTTTGACTTACGCGGATTCTACCGTACCGGGCATTACCACTGGGGTTACGAGGGCGACTTCTTCGGTCTCTATCCCGAAGCCAATTACGGGCCTAACCTCGATATCTACAACGGGGAGATTTTAGGTTTTGAAGTTGATGGTAAAAAAGCGCTTAAAGACTTTAAAGTAGCCTTTGGTCCTCAATTGTGGTGGGGCGCAAACCCGGCTGTTTTCCTTAAATATTACAAGCAGTTCAAAAACTTTGATGTAGCTGCCATCTATCACGAAGATATTGACGATTACGGGGTCACCGTAAGTTCGATAGCGATTCCGCAGCCTAAAACCAGACGCGTAACCCTTCAGGGTAAAACTACACTTGGTAAATTTGGTTTTGAAGCCGGAGCCATCTGGGCAGGTCAGCCGCTTAACGGGCGCGAATTTCAGGTAGTACGCGGCGATAACCCCGATAATTACATTGTGTATACAGACAAGGTAAATTCAATGGATAACTGGGGAGGTAAAGCAAAAATAACGTTCTCAAGTGGTCCTGTAAACTGGTATGCGCAGGGATCGGCGATGGGTCTTGTAGCCCGCAGCGGTTTTGATCAAACCCAGACTTTTACCGGCTGGAGATTGAAAGATGTAGGAGGGGGGAATATTACCAATTTCCTTTCCGGTTTTACCTATCTCACCGGTAACTGGACGCTTGCACCTAATTTTCTGTGGCAAAAACCTTTGGTGGAAGCCATTCCGAACGACGCGCCTGCTCCGGCACGTTTGCGTAACATTCAGGACGATCCGTTTTCAGTGCGTGAAAACCGGGAAACCGTTGCAGGTGAATTCCTGCTCACCTATGACCCTACACCGGGAACCTGGATGTACGCCTGGGATAACGATGAGATGGAAGACGCAAAATTTGCCTTCAACGCCGGTTTTGTGTATTGGCATTTACCCACAACAATGGATGCTGCGATTGGCTTTCTGGGTAACCGTACTTCATTTGCTTTTCCCAACTCCGTACCGGCAGAAGATTTATGGGAATTCAACACCCGTATCGTTTCAAAAGCTGCACCTAATCTTGGCCTTATCGCCAATATGTATGTGGGTAATGCTCAGGCTCGCGGTAGCGATCCACGGTTGATTGAGCGCGTAGGTGGGGACATCCGGGTGATCTATAACAAGTTTAAGTTTATTCACTCCTTTAAGATTAATGACTGGGGTCCTTATGATTACCATCGCGATTTTAACCTGACCTTCCCGGTGCAGTTGATGCTTGATGTATCAACCACTTTAGGCAAACCCAGCTGGTTTATTTTGCCCAATACCCGCATAGGTGTCCGCGGAACCTGGCGCTCGCTTAATGAGTTTTCAAACCGTTATGCACCGCTGCAGGGAGAAGAATTTGCTACCGAACCCACGATTAGTCCGGTAGGTTTTCCTGACGGAAACGAATGGGAAATCAGAACATACATACATATCAACATTGGTAAATAGAGAGATGATGAAAACGAACTTATATAAACTCATATGCACAGGTATTTTAATAGGTTTAACCGCCTGTGACAGACCCCTGTCTGACGATGTTGAATTTGCAACCTATGCCAGCAACGGTGACGTTTTTCTGGATGGTTTTACCGCCGGCTTGAATTACTTTCCGTTTGAAGGATCAAAACTTGATGCCTTTACGGTAGATTCAGAAGTCAGTTACGACGGTGAAGCTTCTATGCGCTTTGATGTACCCAATTTCGGAGATCCGGGAGGTGCTTATGCGGGAGCTATTTTCCCTACTGATAGTCCGCGTGACCTTTCGGGTTATGACGCCCTTACCTTTTGGGCGAAAGCAACAAAGGCAGCGACTATAAACGAGATCGGCTTTGGTAATAATTTTGGCGAAAATAAATTTTTGGTAACCAAAACCAATCTGCGCGTCAGTACCAATTGGGTAAAATACATTATCCCGATTCCAGATCCGTCGAAACTCATCGCTGAAAGCGGCCTCTTTTGGTACTCTGAGGGTCCTGAAGATGGTGACGGCTACACCTTTTGGGTTGATGAAGTACAATTTGAAAAACTGAATACAGTTGCTCAGCCCAGACCGGCTATTCTAAACGGTGAGGATGTAGAGCAAAGTACATTTACAGATCTTACCATTCCTGTTACCGGTCTTACCCAAACCTTTAATCTGGCAAACGGAGTAAATCAAACGGTAAATGCCGCTCCCGGTTATTTTACGTTTGAAACCTCAAACCCCGGTGTAGCTTTAGTCAATGAGCAGGGCGTGGTAACTACCCTAAATGAGGGTACTGCAGTCATTACCGCTTTAGTAGGTGGTGTGCGTGCGGCTGGTTCGCTCACGCTCAATGTGGGAGGAGCTTTTGAATTGGCTCCCACACCCACTCGCCCCGCAGCAAATGTGATTTCGGTGTATAGTGATGCCTATACCAATGTAAATATCGATTTCTACAATGGTTTTTTTGAGCCTTTCCAAACCACTTTGGGAGGAGATGATTTAAACATCAACGGCAATCGTATTATCAATTATACCGATTTCAATTTCGTAGGAATCCAATTTGGCCGCGTAAATGCTTCAGCGATGACCAGTTTACACATTGATCTGTACATCCCTGAAGGTATAAATCTAAATGCGAATAGCTTTATAGATATTGAATTACAGGATTACGGCAGTGATGCTGTGACCGGAGGAGGAGACGACACGGTATCCCGTATAAAAATAACTGCAGACCGCCTGGAAACCGGGCAGTGGATTACGCTCGATATTCCGCTTTCAGACTTTACAGCACTTACCACGCGCACCAATTTAGGACTTATTCTTTTTCAGGGCAGTGCAGAAATAAACGAATTGCTCGTGGATAATATTTACTTCTATACCGAATAAAAAAATAGGATTATGAAAGATAAAAAACGATTTATACCGATGCTTCGGGTTTCCAAATCGAAACTTGCCCTGCTCGCTGTTGTATTTGCTTTTGCGGCTTGTGACACCAGTGAAGAGCAAACAGTGGCTGTTTTTGAAGATTTGGTACTCGAAGATAACTTTGATCAGGATGGCGCGCCAGACGCTTCCATCTGGAACTACGATATTGGAACCGGTGAAAACGGCTGGGGTAACAACGAACTTCAGTATTACACCAGTCGCAGTGAGAATGTAAGCGTGCAAAACGGCTACCTGCTTATTACCGCCCGGAAAGAGAATTTTCAGGGTTCAGGGTACACCTCCGCTCGTTTGCTGACCAAAGGTAAATTTGAAAACACCTATGGCCGTTATGAAGCGCGAATTAAACTGCCTTATGGGCAGGGAATCTGGCCAGCATTCTGGCTTCTGGGTTCTGACATTCCAGGTGAAATTTGGCCACAGATAGGCGAAATAGACATTATGGAATACCGTGGGCAGGAACCTACCGTAGTCTTAGGTACCGTTCATGGGCCGGGCTATTCAGCCGGGCAATCCATTTCCAAGCGTTACGAATTGCAGGGCGACCGTTTTGATACCGGTTTTCACATATTTGGTATTGAATGGGGACCTGAATACATCAACTTTTATGTAGATGACGTACTCTATAATCAGATCACTCCAGAAGATGTTCCCGGCGAATGGGTCTTCAATCACGATTTTTACATCATTCTTAACCTCGCCGTGGGTGGAAGCTTTGTAGGCTCACCCAATGCAGAAACCGTATTCCCACAAACCATGCTTGTTGATTACGTACGCGTATACGAAAGCAATGGACAACGAAACTTTTAAAACCAGTATTATGAAAGCCCATAATGGGCATTTAAAAACCATTGTCAGCGGGGTAATAAGAAAAGCATTACCTGTGGGCAACAAAATTACAGTCAGATGAGAAAAATTATACAAAACATAAAATTTGCCGGAGTATTGGCAGTAGTGCTAAGCCTTGTCGCTTTCGTATCCTGCGAAGAAGATGATGCAGAATTGCCGGAAGTTACGGCAGGATTTACCTATACCCTTGATGAAGATACCGGGGCAGTTACCTTTTTCAATACCTCAGAAGAAGCTACGATGTACAGCTGGGATTTTGGCGACGGGCGTACTTCTAAAGAGATCAACCCCATGCGGGCTTTTGGAACAGGTACGTATGAAGTAACCCTGACGGCTAAAAACGCTGCGGGTGGTTCAGATAGTTTCACAGATACTGTAGTGATCAATATTCCATTACCCATGAATCTTCCGGTGACTTTTGACGATCCTAATGTGAATTACGTGGTAAATACCTTTAACGGTACTACTTTTCAAATTGTATCCAATCCTGATGTTTCGGGATCTAATGATAAAGCTTCTCAGGTAGGGGAAATCGTAAACGCGGGTAACCAGTTTGAAGGAATCACTTTTGATGTAGGTATGGCGGTAGATCTGACCACAGAAAAAACCATCACCATGAATTTCTGGTCTGAAACAGCGATTCCCGTTTTGTTAAAATTAGAACAGGGTACCGGTGCAGATGTTGAGGTGAGTGTAAACCATACCGGTGGTGGCTGGGAAAGTCTTCAGTTTGACTTTAATTCTGCAGCAAGTTATTCTCGAGTGACCCTCTTTGCAGATGGCCCCGGCAATACCGCAGCGACTTTTTACGTAGATGATATCGCACAGATTGAAACTCCGGTACCACCATTTGATTCAGGCTTGCTGGTAAATGGTGATTTTGAGGCAGGTATTCAACCCTGGATAGGTAATGGTGCCAACGCCGTAACAGAAGGAGGTAATACCTATAATTTCGTAAACGTAGAAACTGCAGGGGAAACTTTTAATGTGAATTTGAGTCAGGTTGTTGAAATCACTCAGGGAACCAATTATATTCTGACGTTTAATGCTTCCTCAGATCGGGCTAGAACAATTCTTGCCGGTATTGGTCTTAACGAAGCGCCTTTTACCAACACGGCTCCACAAATTAATCTGACTACAGAAACCCAAACCTTTACCCTCCAATTGAGTGCGGCCGATTTTGGCGGTGCAAACAGCCGCGTACTTTTTGATATGGGTGCAGATACCGGTGTTGTGGTTCTGGATAATATTTCCCTTGTAGTAGGAGGTGACGGAAGCGACAGCAATACCGGAGGAACCGGTGCAGGTGGCTGTGACGATACGCCGATAGCCGCAACAACGCTTCCTTTAAATTTTGAGGGTTGTGAAACCTTCCTGGCTTCCAATAATTTTGGAGACGGTATCACATCGGGTCTTGCTGATAACCCAAGCAAAACAGGTATAAATACTTCAGATTATGTACTGCGTGTTGACAAGCCTGCCGGTTCAAGTTTCTTTGCAGGTATTCAAAACACGTTCAATCCTAATTTTGATTTAACGACGACCAATACCTTCAAACTTAAAGTGTATTCCACTAAAGCGAATGTGGTCTTTAGATTTGAGCTTGCGGTTGATCCTCAGACCGTTCCGGTAACAGGTAATCCTGCTCCCGTATTTGTAACCATTCCGGAAGCAAATACCTGGACAGAAGTTCAGTTTACGTTCACCAATTTACCGGGTGCGCCAACGGCATACAATCAATTGGTCATTAAGCCCGATAACAATCAGGCTGACGCTGCGATAACTACAGACGGTACTTATTACCTGGATGATCTCAGATTGGAAGCTGCCGGAGGCACCGGCGGAGGTGGCGGAAGTGATTTCGATTCAGGATTGCTTATAAATGGTGATTTTGAAGACGGAGCCAGCCCCTGGACGGTTGGAGTAGGAACTGATCCTGCACCCACTACTACCGAAAATGGAAATACCTTTTATTCGGTTAATGTTGAAACTGCGGGCGATGCGTTTTTAGTAAACCTAAGCCAGAAGTTAACCATTGTTCCGGACGCGACTTATACGCTCACTTTTGACGCCTGGTCTGATCGCGATCGCTCTATAATCGCAGGTATCGGTTTGAGTGACGGCGATTTTGCCAATACATCAGAAAATGTAGCAATAACTTCAGAGCGTACAACGTATACCTTAACGCTAACAGCAAATGGTTTTGGTGATGCCAACAGCCGTGTGCTTTTTGATAACGGAGGTGCGGTAGGCCTTGTAAATATTGACAATGTATCCCTTACTCGCAACGACACCGGCGGCGGTACCGGTGGAGGAACTGGCGGTGGCGGTGGTACTTCCGATAACTTTATCACCAATGGTGGTTTTGAAGAAGGAGAAGCCGGATGGCTGTTTTTCCAAAATGGAGGCAGCTCTATTTTGGATAACTCCCTAGGTAATGGAAGTTCGGCATCTGCTAAGATTAGTACTAATGGCCCTAGTAACCCCGCTATAAAACGGGAGCGGTTTGGTGCCGGCGTCGTTCAGGCAGGAGATGTTGTTGAGGTAAAATTTGATCATATAGGTTCCGTAACTCAACCGGGGGCTGTATTTAATGTGATTTTATTTGGTGAAACTGCTGATGGGGCTTCATTTACACAGGTTTTTGATCCAAGGCCCGCCCTAACGGATACCTGGACAACCTTTACAGCGACCTATACGATTCCTGCAGGAACCAATGTTAGTGAAGGACTTTCTCTGCTCATCGAGTCGGTTTGTGGTGGAGATGCGGGATGTAGTGTTTCTGCTAACGTAGATAATGTTTCCGTGACCGTTACAAATTAGAAAACGTAAAAAGCAATCAATCCATTCAGGAGCTGATCAAATGCACAGATCAGCTCCTTTTAATACCTAAATTTTAAAACTATGAATACGACAAAAGCGCTGCTATCCCTTATGGTTTTGGCTTTTGCCACACAGCTTGCCTCAGCACAAAAGGGAGTTAACGATCTCGATCCCGTAACCGAGCGTAAAATCGATTCGATTATCAGCCTGATGACCCTCAAGGAAAAAATGGGTCAAATGGTGCAATACAACGGGAGTTTTGATCTGACCGGAGCCCCCTCAGAGATTGATGGGAATACCAAATTGCAAAAGCTGCGCGACGGTGAGGTAGGTTCTATGCTCAATGTTTTGACCGCTGCCGGTACCCGCGAGGCTCAGGAAAATGTAATGAAGTACAGCCGCCTTAAGATTCCGTTGATTTTTGGTTATGACGTGATTCACGGGTATAAAACCATGTTTCCTGTTCCACTGGGCGAAAGCGCAAGCTGGGATCTCGAAGCTATTGAAAACGGAGCGCGTATTGCGGCTGTGGAAACTGCAGCTTCCGGAGTGCACTGGACGTTTGCACCTATGGTAGACGTTTCCCGTGATGCCCGCTGGGGTCGTATTATGGAAGGCGGCGGGGAAGACCCATACTTAAACAGCGTCATAGGCGTTGCCCGTATAAAAGGTTTTCAGGGTACTAATCTATCTGATGTCTTCAGTATTGCAGCCTGTGCCAAGCATTTTGCAGGCTATGGCTATGGTGAAGGCGGAAGGGATTACAACACGGTAAACGTGGGTGTTTCCGAATTGCAAAACTCAATCCTGTTGCCGTTTAAGGCAGCTGCCGAAGCCGGCGTAGCCACCTTTATGAACAGCTTTAACGAAATTGACGGTACTCCTGCGACAGCAAGTGTGTATTTGCAGCGCGAAGTGCTTAAGAAAGACTGGGATTACAAAGGTTTTGTGGTTTCAGACTGGGGTTCTATTGTAGAGATGATCAATCATGGCTATGCAAAAGATAAAATGCAGGCCGGTGAGCTCGCTGTTAAAGGCGGAAGCGATATGGATATGGAAGGTTTGGTCTATGAGGAATCTTTGGTTCCTTTAGTGGAAAACGGAAGCATTGACGAAGCGCTTTTAGACGATGCAGTACGCCGCATCCTGAGGGTGAAATTTGACCTTGGCCTTTTTGAAGATCCGTATAAATACAGCGATGAGACTCGCGAGGCTCAAAATGTTTATACCGAAGCGCACCTGGAAGCTTCTGAAGACATCGCGCGCAAGTCTATTGTGTTGTTAAAGAACGAAAATAATGCACTTCCGCTCAAAACCTCTTTAAAAAGCATTGCGGTAATTGGTCCGCTGGCGGCAGATAAAGATTCGCCATTGGGCAACTGGAGAGCGCAGGCTGTGCCTAATTCAGCCGTTTCGGTTTTAGAAGGTATTCAGAATAAGTTGGGAGATGCTGTTGAAATCAATTATGCCAAAGGGGCTGATTTAGCTATCGGCGAGCGTGCATTCATTCAGCCATTAAAACTCAATCAAACCGACACAACAGGTTTTGCCGATGCGGTTGCCGCAGCAGCAAAATCGGAAGTTGTTGTGATGGTATTGGGTGAAGATGCCTACCAGACCGGCGAAGCGCGCAGTTATACCGATATTACTTTAGCCGGAGTACAGCAGGAATTGCTTGACGCCGTGCACGCGGTTAATGAAAACATTGTTTTGGTACTGATGAACGGGCGTCCGCTTGATTTGTCGAAGCCTAACGAACAGGTACCAGCAATTTTAGAAACCTGGTTCCTGGGTTCTCGTGCCGGTAATGCCATTGCCGATGTGTTGTTTGGCGATTACAATCCTTCTGGCAAGCTTCCGGTTTCGTTTCCGCGTAATGTAGGGCAGGAGCCTTTGTATTACAACCGTAAAAACACCGGTCGCCCCAGCAGCGATTTGATATTCTATTCGGGTTATGAAGACTCGTCTATTGAGGCGTTGTTTCCCTTTGGTTTTGGCTTAAGCTATACCACCTTTGAATACAGCGACATTAGTCTGGGGGCTGAAACCTTAAATGCAGAAGGTACGCTGACCGCTTCGGTAAGTGTGACCAATACGGGCGCTGTTGCAGGTAAAGAAACGGTACAGTTGTATATACGCGATCTTTTCGCCAGCAAAACCAGACCTATAAAAGAACTGCGCGATTTTAAACAGATCGAATTGGAGCCGGGCGAAAGCAAAACGGTAACTTTTGTAATCACGCCTAAAACACTCGAATTTTACAGTGCAAACAACATCTGGGAAACCGAACCCGGGGATTTTGAAGTGATGATAGGTACCAACTCTATGGACTTGAAAAAGGCTACTTTTAGCTACGAGTAAATTCCAATTTTGAATAAACTAAAAAGGCTTCAGTAATCTACTGAAGCCTTTTTTTATGTCACTTCGAGTGGCTAAAGCAAAGCAATAGCGTAGCTTTAGATGTATCGAGAAGTCTTCTTAGTTAGTATGTTTCTTGCTTACCGGGCTTCTCGATACACCAGTCTCGGTCTCACCTCGTCTGGCACTCGAAGTGACACTTCTCGATAACTTTTACTAGGTTCTTGCTCTCAAAATCACTCGAATCCATATTCAAATCAGAATAAAGCTGACATCTTAGGCAGGAGAAGAATTCGGGAGGAGGTATTTAAAACCGGTAACTCAAATAAACCCCCTGATAATCATCACCCATTATAGGACTAAACGAAAGGTTCTCATACTTTTTCTTATGCAGTTCAGGGACTAAAATACCACTTGCGGCTCCCAGAGCATAACCCAGCAGAACGTCGCTAAAGAAATGGTTTCCGGCCTCCATACGCAGGGTTCCCACCGTTGCAGGGATTAGGGCAGCACCCGTCCAAACCAGCCATTTGTTTTTCATATCGGGATTAAAATCGGTCCATACTTTAGCAGCAAAAAAGGTTGCAGTCGCCGAAGCCGCAACGTGACCCGAGTAAAAACTGCGGGTATTGGTAGATTCAGTCCGCTGATCTAGCGGAATACCTTCGTTATAGGTACGCGGACGCAGACGGTCGGTGAGTCCGGCTGATAGCGTGAATAGGGCTGCCGTGGTCGACAGGGATTCCAGATACATCACGCTGATCTGCCCGGTGTGATTGCTTTGATCTTTGGTAAACAGCATCGCCAGCGGGATTGCAAATGAAGTGTAAAAGGGTACATCACTTATTTTGCTGAGGTCCTCGTTGTAATTTCCGGCATTCCAGCGGTCAAAAAACGGAATGTTATCTTCATCGAGATTCATAATCGTCTCTTCATCGATTCGGTCTTTATTTTGAATGATAAGAAAACCCGCTGTGGTACCGGCCAGTCCCAATCCCAGCCAGGTCGCATCTTTACCCCAGCTGAGTTCATAGGGAGATTCGGTTTCCTGAGCAAAAACGCCCGAAGTTATTAGCAAAAAGCAAAGACAAAGAATACGCATAGGTGTTAAGATTAGGTTGTTCTAACGAAAATGCCTAATTCTGGCATCTCTGCAATCTGCTTTAACGATTCTATAAGCAAGATTTAGTAGTATTTTAAAGATTGCTACTCCCTATATTTGCGCTATGAGTACATTAGTTGCCATTACCATCAGGCCCGAGTTGCTTGAAAATAACGAGTATATTATCAAGCAGGCGCTGCAAAAAGCCAATATTCCCTTTTCGCAGGTGGCAGACTGGCGCATCCGCAAACGTTCCATAGACGCCCGTAATCGTCCGGTAAAGCTGCAGTTGCAGGTTGAGATCTGGAAAAAAGGAGAGTCTAAGGCACTGCTCAGTCGGTTTATAGCCCGGGATGTACGCCCGGCACCCGCTATTGCCATCATAGGTGCGGGCCCTGCCGGATTGTATGCGGCACTCAGAGCCATTGAGGCGGGTTTAAAACCGGTTGTGTTTGAACGCGGCAAGGATGTGCGCGAACGCAGGCGGGATCTGGCTAAAATCAATAAAGAGCAAATTGTAAATCCGGAGTCGAATTACTGTTTTGGAGAGGGTGGTGCCGGTACGTATTCAGACGGGAAATTGTACACCCGTTCTAAAAAGCGCGGCAATGTGCTTAAGGCGATGGAGTGGCTGGTGCATTTTGGTGCAGATGAAGATATTCTGGTAGACGCGCATCCGCATATCGGGACCAACAAATTGCCCAAACTCATTACGGCTATGCGGGAAGCCATTCGCGAGGCAGGAGGGGAGGTACACTTCAACTCCAAGCTTACCGATTTATTGATTGAAAACAAGCAGATCACCGGACTGGTCATCAACGACAAAATCAAATACGATTTTAAAGAAGTAATTCTGGCGACGGGGCACTCGGCACGGGACATTTTTTATTTGCTGCACGAAAAAGGGGTAAAGATCGAAGCCAAACCCTTTGCACTTGGCGTACGGGCAGAACACCGTCAAGAAGTGATCAACTACATTCAATACCACGGGGAAACCGATAATCCCTATCTGCCGCCCGCTTCCTACAGCCTGGTAGAGCAGGTAGACGGGATGGGAGTGTATTCGTTTTGTATGTGTCCCGGAGGAATCATCGCGCCCTGCGCTACCGATCAGAATGAGGTGGTGACCAATGGCTGGAGTCCCAGCAAACGCAATAATCCTTATGCAAACTCAGGCATCGTGGTGAGTGTGGAGCCCAAAGATTTACCGGGATTTAAACCGGATGATCCTTTTGTGAGCCTCAATTTTCAAAAAGCGGTTGAGCGTGCCTGCTGGATGGCCGGCGGACAAACCCAGCGTGTACCGGCCCAGCGAATGACCGATTTTGTAAAGGGCGTTAAGTCGAAAGACTTCCCCAAAACCTCGTACCAGCCCGGGATTGTAAGTGCTGATTTAAACGAAGTGCTTCCGGCCTTAATCGCAAAACGGTTGAAGAAAGCCTTTGTGGCTTTTGGCAAAAAGATGCCGGGGTATTTATCAGCTGATGCGGTATTGCACGCGCCCGAGAGCCGTACCTCGTCGCCGGTTTCCATTCCCAGAGATGAGAAAACGCTGCAGCATATTGAAATAAAAGGCCTGTATCCCTGCGGAGAGGGAGCCGGTTATGCGGGAGGAATTATGTCTGCCGCCATTGATGGGATCAATTGTGCAGATGCGGTAGCGGTTAAGTACGGGATTTAAGTAAACTACCCCGGGGCAGGAATAAAAAGCATTCTTTAGAAAAAATGTTCAAATTCAACGAAAGTCTTCGGGTACTGAAGTCCTTTGTTGGTGCCCATAAACACAAAACCCTGCACTCGGCAGGGTTTTGATTCTAAGCTTTGGGGCTTATTTCGTTTAGGTATCTGGATTACTGAACTTCAGGAGCAGCAGTAGTATCTACTACAACTTCCTCAACTTCTTCTACTTCTACTTCAACAGGAGCTTCAACAGGAGCAGCTTCCATAGAAGTTTCCTCCATTACTTCTTCTGTTTTCTCTTCAGCAGACTCTCTGCAAGAAGAAACAGTGATCATTAAACTCAAAGCAAAAACAGCTAAAAAAATGCGTTTCATAGTATAAGGTTATTTTGCGTTAAAAATGCGTGCGAATCTAATCGAAATATCGAATCGCGCAACAAAAAAATAAAAATAATTTTTAGTTTTTTAATAGGTTGAAAATAAACAGTAAAATGATGTATTTCAGTTAGTTGCTATAGATTCTTGAGTTTGTATTTTATGTAATCGATTCCTGAATTACTACTTCTAAAACTCTTAAGGCATCAAAAAGTCTGCACGCGTAAAAAAGGGTCGTTGTGGTCTGTTTATTATGTTTCCCTTTGCGCCAAAAAAAAAGCAGCCCAAAAATTAATTTGGACTGCACTTTTAAATCTGAAAAAGGATTTTTACAATTTCTTCAAACCTTTTGTTTCTGATTTGTTTTCAACCGGTACGATACTAATCGCATAACCTCCTCCGGGAGCACAAGTTTGCTCCAGTTTTGATTTTGAAGTCACCACATATTGGGTAATGGTATACGCCTGTGGATTGGTCTTGTAATGTGCGTCTGCTGCATCGGCATAAACGGTGGCGATGTACTGGGTTTTGGGCGAAAGAAAATCAAACGCGATAGATGAGGTGCGTTTTTCTTCATCATTGGTACGCCCTACAAACCAGTTCTGCGAATTTTTCGCTTTGCGGGCATAGGTAATGTAATCACCCGGTTCCGCTTCAAGAACTAAAGTTTCATCCCAATCTATAGCCACATCTTTGATAAACTGGAAGGCATCCAGAAACTTGTCATAAGTTTCCGGTAAATCGGCAGCCATTTGCAACGGACTGTACATAGTCACATACAAAGCCAATTGATTGGCTATGGTGGCATTCACTTTAGAGTTATTGTCCGGGTTGTATTTGCTCACGTCCATCTCAAAAATACCCGGCGTATAATCCATAGGTCCACCAATAAGACGGGTAAACGGAAGTATGGTGGTATGATCGGGATTGTTTCCGCCAAAGGCCTGGTATTCGGTACCACGAGCCGACTCGTTACCAATCAGGTTGGGGTAGGTGCGACGCAGACCGGTAGGGCGTACCGCTTCGTGCGCGTTGACCATCACCTGATAGTCTTTTGCCATGTTAATGGCGTACAAATAATGGTTGTTGGCCCATTGACCATAGTGGTATTCCCCACGTGGAATGATATCGCCTACATAACCACTTTTCACCGCGTTGTAGTTGTTTGCTTTCATAAACTGATAGGCAGTATCCATATGACGCTCGTAGTTGCGTATCGCCCCTGAGGTCTCATGGTGCATCATAATACGTACGCCTTTATCTTTAGCATATTCCCGAAGTTCCACCACGTCAAAATCAGGATACGGAGTGACAAAGTCAAACACATAATCTTTAGACTTATCAAACCAGTCTTCCCAGCCTACATTCCAGCCTTCTACCAGCACCTGATCAAAGCCGTGCTTTGCGGCAAAATCAATATACTCTTTTACGTGAGCCGTATTGGCTGCGTGTCTTCCGGTGGGTTTGAGGTTTTCAAAATCGGTTACACCCAGTTGTACGCTGGGTACGTCGCCATAGGCCCAGCTGCTTTTGCCGGTAATCATCTCCCACCAGACCCCGATGTATTTCACGGGCTTGATCCAGCTGGTATCTTCAAATGCTGTAGGCTCGTTGAGGTTGAGCGTCATGTTAGAAAGCAGGATGTCTCCGGCTTTTTCCCCGGCAATAATTGTTCTCCAGGGCGTATTGCGCGGCGCCTGCATATACGCCATATTCCCGATAGCGTCGGGGGTAAGGTGCGCTTCAAAAGTCATGGCGTCGGTATCAAAATCCAGATGCATGGCTGAATATTCGACCAAAGCGGCTTCATGCAGATTGAGGTACATCCCGTCATCGCTTTTGAGCATCAGCGCGGTCTGTACGGTAGAATCAGATATCGGTGTCATCGAGGCATTGGCTCCGTTGCGCTCGAGCGCGCCCTGAACCGAATTTTTGATCTGCGAGATTTTGGTTTTGGTATAATTGAATTCCTGCGTATCATAATCCCCGGGAATCCACCAGGCGGTATGATCGCCGTTCATCGCAAACTGGGTTTTTTCGTCTTGAATCACAAAATAAATGAGGTTATCCTGCTGCGGAAACTCATAGCGAAAGCCCAGACCATCGTCGAATAATCGAAAACGAATGTGCATCATGCGATCGGTAGCTTCCTGCTTCAGCATCACGAGCAATTCGTTGTAGTGGTTGCGAATGCTGCTGCTTTCTCCCCAAACGGGCTTCCAGGTTTCGTCAAAGCTGGCGGTTTCAGATTTTTCAAGGTTAAAGCCGTCTGTCAGATCTTCGGCATCTTTGAGCTCGAAGCCTAAATGACTGGGCTTAACCAGAACTTTGCCTTTGTACGAAAGCGCGTAGGTGGGCTTTCCGTCTTCAACGGAAAAGTCTAAAGTAAAATTTTGATTGGGTGAATTGATCTGCTGCGCGTGTAGCGGTAAAGCAAATACAGAACAAATCAAATACAGTAAATGATGGTATTTCATGAATTTCATTTTAATTATAACGTTGTAGTATCAGTAAAACAAAGGTAAGGCATTCTAGAAACTACTCGAAGAAATGCGGTTGTAAGCTTTTTTAAAATGAGGTTTTTTTCTTTTTCGATGTTAAAGAATTGATAATCACCTGTGAGACTGCAACGGGATATTTAACTTTAAGAAAATTGCTAAGTTTCTGATAATCTTGAATGAAGAAGAAAAATGATTATATCTTTTCCAGGCCCAGGTCATGTCCTTTAATGCGTCAAAGTTTAAAGTTTCTTTTGCTGCTGAGTGTTCTGATGCTTGCCGGCTGCGGGTCGAAGTTGGGAACCGTCGAAGCACCGGTTCCTGAGCCCCAATCTTTTAGTTATACCGGCCAGGATGTGATACCAGAAGAATGGTGGAGGTCTTTTGATGACGAACAACTGAACAGACTTATGGACAGTGCTCTGACCAAAAATCTAAATCTGGCATCGATATGGCAACAATTTCAGGCGGCTAAGGCAGGTGTTCGCATTGCCGGGTCTAACCTGTGGCCGCAGGTAGAAGCTACTTTACAAAGCGGGATTAGCCGGCCGCAGCCCGATTTTGCAGGTGGTGAGAATACTCAGGCAGGTATTTCAGCTTCGTATGAAGTAGATTTATGGGGCAGGTTGAATGCCCTGCAGGATGCAGAAGTATATCGGGCAAAAGCGAGTTATTACGACTATCAGACGGCTGCGATGAGTCTTTCGGCAGAATTGAGCTCCGCCTATTTTTCAGTCCTTACGGCTTCAAAACAGCTTAATCTCATTAAGGAACAAATAGAAATCAATGAACAAATTATGAAGCTCATCCGCAACCGTTTTGGTAGCGGACAAATACGTGCGGTTGATATTCTCAGGCAGGAACAACTGCTGGAAACCACCCGGGGTCTGGCGGTAAGCTTTGAGCGTGAACTGGCATTGGCACAAAATCGGCTTGATGTATTGATGGGTATTCCTGCTCAAAATGATTATGTTCTTGAATTTAAAGAGCTGCCTGATTTAAGTCCATTACCTGAGACGGGGCTTCCTCTTGAACTGACCCGGCGCCGTCCCGATCTGCAAAGCGCTTATGAACGGGTTAAAGCAAACGACCGTGAATATGCGGCAGCTTTGAGCAACAGGTACCCGCGTTTGTCCTTTAGACTATCGGGGCAGGTGCGTTCTAATACCTATACCAATTTATTCCGGGAATGGGCGTACAGCCTAGCCGGAAATCTCGTGGCACCGCTTTTTTACGGTGGCCGGTTACAGGCCGAGGCCGATCAGGCTGAAGCCTTTAAGCAAAGCGCGGTATATGATTATGGTCAGACCGTTTTGGTTGCTTTTCGCGAGGTCGAAGATGCCCTGGTTAACGAACAAAAGCAAAAAGACCGACTTGAAATCCTGGAGCGTCAACTGGAACTCACCGAAAAGACCAACAAACAAATACGCTTTGAGTTTTTTAACGGACTAAGCGATTACCTGGATGTTTTGCTTGCACTCGATGAGCAACAGCAGCTCAAACGCGATCAGATCAGGGCCGAACAACAACTCATTGAATTTAGAATAAACCTCTATCGTGCTTTAGCAGGAGGTTTTGAAACCCGGAGAGAACAGGAAGAAGGAAGTTAACTTATGAGCAGAAAAAAAATAATAATCATTTGTGCGGGAATAGTGCTGGTAGCAGTGCTGGTTTTGGTGCTTATTTTTAATACCGAACCCACCGCAAAAAGTGAAGGCAGTGTGAAGGAAACGGCTATGCTGGTAAGCCTGAACACCGTATCCCGAAGCGATTTTACGCCGGTTCTCCAAGCTACGGGAACCGTACGACCGGTCGAAGATGTAATTATAAGTCCGTTGGTAGCAGGACCGGTAAGCAGACGTTCAGGCTCGTTTGTACCCGGGAGTTTTGTAAAAAAGGGCGAACTTCTATTGCAAATCAATCCGGCGGACTATCGCAATGCGCTAGAATTGCAAAGAGGAAACCTGAAACAACAACAAACCAATCTCAATATTGAAATGGGCCGCCAGGAGGTGGCAGAACAGGATTTGGCCCTTATAGGAGCAGATAGTCTGAGCAGCAATCAGCGCGATCTGGTTTTGCGACAACCCCAGCTGGAAGCCGTAAAAGCGAATATTCAGGCGGCTCAGGCAACTGTTGATCAGGCAGCTTTAGATTTAAGCCGTACCAGCATCAGAGCTCCTTTTGATGCGCATATTTTGTCCCAAAACGTTACCGAAGGCTCACAGGTGGCTCCAGGGGATAACCTGGGACGACTGGTAGGTACCGATTCTTATTGGGTAGAAGTAACGATTCCGGTGGCGAAACTGCGCTGGCTTCGTTTCCCTAAAAATGGAGAGCAGGGATCTAAAGTAATTTTACGCAGCAATTCGGCCTGGGGCCCGCAGCAGCAGCGCATCGGCTATCTCGACAAACAAATAGGCGCCTTGGAAGGTCAGACGCGTCTGGCGCGCGTCCTGGTGCGTGTAGCAGATCCCTTAAATCTGAAATCAGAAGAAGATCAACCCGAACTCATCATAGGTTCTTTTGTAGAGGTAAACATTGAGGGGAAACCGGTAAACGATGTGGTGCGGATACGACGGGATTATGTAAGACCCAACACTACCGCCTGGGTTATGAAAGACGGTAAATTGCAGATTCGCAAACTGGAGGTGCTGCTTACCGATGCCGATTATGCCTATGTGGAAAAGGGTTTGGAAGATGGAGACCAGTTGGTGATAACCAATTTGAGCACGGTGGCAGAAGGTGTTGCCCTGCGTGAAGATACCGGTAAAACGAGTATGGATTCTATAAGCGAAACAAACTAATGGCCGGTAACGAGAAACATACACCGCGTAAGGAAGGGGCAATAGCCTTTATGGCCCGAAACTCCGTGATTACCAATCTGCTGATGATTTTGCTTATTGGCGGAGGTATTTATACCATGGTAAACATTCAGAAAGAAGTGTTTCCCCAGTTTCAGCTTGATTTTGTGGATGTATCTGTGAGCTATCCCGGAGCTGCCCCCGCCGAAGTAGAGCAGGGGATACTCCTTCCGGTAGAAGAATCCATCAGAGGCATTCAGGGTATAAAAGAAATTGTTTCCACCGCAAATGAAGGTTCGGGAACCATCGCGATTGAGCTGGTAGCCGGTTCAGACCGTATGAAAGCCTTTCAGGATATAGATCAGGCCGTGAGCCGTATCAACACTTTTCCCGATGATATCGAACAGCCTCAGGTAAGCCTGCGCGACCGGCAGCGCGATGTGATGGAAATAGGTATTTATGGCGATGTAGACATCTGGACCCTGCGCAAACTTGCCGAGCAAATGCGAAACAGACTCCTAAGTGATCCCGAAATAACCCAGGTGGAAATAGGAAGTGTACCCGATTATGAAACCCGAATTGAAATCTCCCGCTACAAGCTTCAGGAATACGGACTCACACTCGGGCAGGTCGCAGACATCATCTCCCAAAGCAGTCAGGATGTGCCCGCAGGCGCTGTAGAAACCAATTCGGGCGAGATCCTGTTGCGCATGAAAGAACGCAAGCAATGGGCCGATGAATTCAGCAACATTACCATTCTAACGGCAGACTCAGGTGCTAAGGTCACACTGGGTGATCTCGCCACCTTAGACGATACCTTTGAAGAATCGGGCTTTCACGGAAAATTCAATCAGACCCCGTCGGTTGAGATGGAGATTTTTAGAATTGGCGATCAATCCCCGCTGGTCATTGCAGAGACGGTACAACAAATTATGGATGATTTCCCACTTCCGCCCGGCGTCAATTTCAGGATAGACAGCAACCGCGCAGAGGACTACCGGGAACGACTTTCCTTACTGACCGAAAATGGTATTTTGGCAATAATTATCGTCCTGGTGATCTTGAGTTTGTTTCTGGAATACCGCCTGGCTTTTTGGGTAATGATGGGGATGGCCATTTCCTTTGTGGGAGGGATGATCCTATTGCCACTCATCGGGGTAAGTGTGAACATGATTTCGATGTTCGGTTTTCTGGTTGTGTTGGGTATTGTGGTAGATGATGCGGTGGTTGTGGGCGAAAACGTCTACGAAAAACGCCAGCAGGGCATGTCGTTTAAAAAAGCGGCCATTGCCGGAACCAAAGATGTATCCAAGCCCGTAATCTTTAGTATTCTGACCACGATCATAGCCTTTTTACCCCTGCTTTTTATTCCCGGGGAAACCGGAAAGTTTTGGTGGCCCCTGCCTGCCGTGGTAATCGTCATTCTTGCGGTAAGTCTTTTTGAAGCCTTATTTATACTGCCTTCACACCTGGCGCATCTTTCCACAAAACAGAAGAACAAATGGATTTTAAAACTGGAATCCTATCAGCAGCGGTTTGCAAAAGGTTTTGAACATGTTATCGAAACCTACTACCGTCCCTTTCTGGATCGCTGTTTAAAATACCGATACATTACCCTCAGTGCGGCTTTCGCTTTGCTCCTCATCGTTGGGGGCTATGCGTATAGCGATCATATGGGAATGATCTTAATGCCTCAGGTGGCTGCCGAAGAGATTGAGGCAGGAGTACGTTTGCCGGTGGGCACCACGCGTTTGCAGGCAGAAGCGGTTGCCGAAGAGATAACGCAGGCTACCCAGCGTATGTTTGACGAGCATAATCTCTATGAAATCGCAGAAGGAATTAAGACCAACATCAGGGGACAGAACTTTATAGATACCGAGATTGTGTTGCTGCCACCCGATCAGCGGGATATGAGCGCGGCTGAGGTCATCACGCTATGGCGCGATAATATTGGGGATATTAAGGGTGTTGACCAAATCACTTTTGAAGCGGAACGCGGCCCCGGGAGTTATCAGCAGGACATCAGCGTAGACCTGAGCCATTCGGATATTGAGATGCTGGAACGCGCCAGTATGGCTTTTTACGACAGGATGAAGGCGCTTGAGAATTCGCGGGATGTAAGCGATAATTACGATAAGGGAAAACTGCAGTACGACTTTAAAATACTTCCGGAGGGGCGTAATCTAGGGCTTACTTCAAATGAGGTGGGACGCCAGGTGCGTAACGCATTTTTTGGTGCGCTTGCTCTAAGGCAATTACGCGGTACCAATGAAATAGAAGTACGTGTAAAACTACCCCTCGAAGAACGCCGGGATCTGGAAAATCTAGAAAACTTTATTGTACGCACTCCGGCAGGGGTTGAGGTGCCTCTTTTGGATGTGGTTGAAGTTAGCCAACGTGAAGCCTTTACCAGTATCAACCGAAGAGACGGGAGGCGCGTGGTTAACGTAGGTTTTGATGTAGAACCGGCAAATGCGGTGAGCCGGGTTTTGGCTAAAGTTAAAGAGGAAGACTTGCCACAACTAAGAGCCGATTATCCCGGGATTACCTGGACTTTTGAAGGGGGTCAGGCTGATATGCGCGAATCGACACAGTCGCTGTACAGCAACTTTCTCATAGCGATGCTGATCATCTATGCGTTATTGGCTATGGCGTTCTCAAACTACATTCAGCCGCTGATTGTGATGACGGCAATACCCTTTGGAATTGTAGGTGCGGTTTTAGGCCATATTTTATTGGGTTATGACCTCTCTCTGGTTAGCCTGATGGGCGTGATCGCATTGTCTGGGGTGGTGGTTAACGATTCGCTGATCATGATTGATTATGCTAATAAAAAGCGCGAAGACCTGTCTATTTACGAAGCCATACACGAGGCGGGATTACGTAGATTCAGACCGATAATGCTTACTACGCTTACCACCTTTGGCGGACTTACCCCGATTATTCTGGAGACTTCGAGTCAGGCATTTTATCTGATCCCGATGGCCATATCGCTGGGCTTCGGTATTATTTTCGCTACATCTATTATTCTGATTATCGTACCCTGTTTGTATCTGGCACTTGAAGATGCCCGTCTGTATATCAAAGATCGCAGACTGGTAAAGCGTAAAGAAGAGGTGGTTAATGCCTAGACTTTGTTAAAGGCTTCGATCTAAAGTGCAGTAAAATCTTTAGGCTATATTGTGTTTATATTAAATAAAGTCTATAAAGAATTAATTGCGCTGTGTTACTTGCGCATTATTCATACCACCCCATTGGTTAACATTGCTTAAATGCGTAAGCCCGGTCTGAGCAACATCGCTGGTGTTGCGATCTCCATCCTGAAAAACTATACTTCGGTTTGAAGTGCCGTACTGGTACACGGCAGAACCATTTAAATCCCCCAGTTGGTCAACATCAGAATGGTTAGTTAAGCGTTCCTGAAATACAGAACTGGTATTGCCATCTCCCAGCTGATAGGTGTCAGCCTGGTTTCTATTGCCCTGCTGATCTGTAGAAGCCGCATTGGAGTTGCCTGCCTGAACCAAATCGGAATTGTTGTAATAGCCGCGTTGATTAGTGCCAAAATCTCCGACGGAAAACCCATTTGTTACGTTAGCATTTCCTACCTGTAAAATGGTTGAAGTATTGTAATCCCCTTCCTGATAGGTGCCTGAATTGTTGTCGTCACCGATGGATACGGAACTTGCCCGATTTTCGCTGCCTACCTGAAGAACACCCCAGTTTAAGTAGGAGCCGCCACCCCGGTTGCGATTTCCAAATTGATAGGATGAGGCGACATTGACAAAGCCTTCCTGCGTAATGCGAAAGTCATTGTCATTACCCCATTGCTCTACAGAAGCGACATTATCATCATCAATTTGATCAATATCTGCACTGTTTCGGTCTCCAATCTGCTGAATACCCCAGTTCCAACTCGTTAAATAGGTAGACCGGTTGCGATCTCCCCGTTGCAATAACGAAGCCTCATTATCGGCGCCACGTTGAAGGGTGGCAGCACCGTTTTCGTCTCCTATCGAATAGGATTCTGAAAAATTGCGGGATCCGGCCTGATAGGTCCCCCAGTCGTTTCCACGACCACCATAATTCGCATAGCCTTCCTGACGTACCATTGCCAGGTTGTCGTTTCCATTTTCAACCTGAGAGGTACGATACTCATTACGCGTTCCAATCTGTTTGATGTACGAATCCTGACTGGTACCTATCTGATCAATATCTGCATCGTTAATTCTCCCGTTCTGTCTGGAATCTGCAAAATTAGTAACACCTTCTTGTCTGACGTCAAGTATATTACGGTTTCCGGTTTGTATCGCGTCAGAAACATTGCCCGTTCCGGTTTGCGTTACCGTACTGGTGTTGGTTTGTGCGATTAGGAAAGTCCCGCAGAAAAGTGTTCCGAGACTGAAGTAAATTTTTCTCATTACCCGTTGATTTGATGAATATATATAGAATGGTTAATAGTCAATACTGCGATCTCAGGAGGCTCATTCACGTTTTATAGAGGAAAAACAAAAGGGGAAGTTAGAGGCCAACTAAGAATGAACTTCAACTAAGTTACAAGAAAAACGGAGTCTTTTTAGTTAAGAAAAACCCCTTTTTTCCACGGGAAGGGAACTATTTGTTTAAGTCACGCTTTTTTCCGTTGAAATGCAATTTTATTAATAATAATTTATTTTGTTAATATTATTAGGAATCGTAAGCTTTTGAGCTGGTATGTTGGGAATGCTTTAGCACTTCCTGCTAAAGTATAATTAAGAGTCTTTAGATTGGGTAAGAGGCTGCTTATCTTAGTAGTATAAATTAGAAAACTATGAAACTCTTAATAGGCATTATAAGCATCATCACCCTTACTTTTTCACCTTTGGAAAGTGAAACGGAAGTACTGAAACCGGCAGAAAGCATCGACATTAATGCAGAAATACTCATCAATCAGGAATTGACTTTTGATGGATATGAAGGAGAGTATTACTTTTTTACCGATACTGATTTTCAGGCGGTAGTCTTGAAGTGTGAGAAAGAATTACCTGTGGACCTAATCAACGGAAATTTTGAAGGAAAAAAATTCCGGGTTTCTTATAAAGCAGCTCAACGCACCGCAGATTCTTCCAGTGAAGGTACTATTGAAGCTGTAGCCCCTGCCGATAAAAAATAATAACAATATTATACTAAAAAAGCAAAGCCAAACAGACCTCTGTTTGGCTTTGTTTTTTTGTAGATCTACGGTTAGGCGTTTGGAGGCGTGTATGCCGGAACCACATTTTCTATAGGTTCCAGACTTTTTAGGTAAGTAAAAATAGCTTTGACATCCTCGTCGCTCAGGTTTTTATAGGCCTGAGTAGGCATTGGCGGCATAAGCGGGCGGGTGTTTTCCAACCCTTTATACATGCCTTTACGAATAGCGTTTGAAAACTGCTCCAGCGTCCAGCTGCCAATTCCTGTATCGTCCGGAGTGATGTTCCCGGCATACGAAGTACCCCACGGACCTACCGCTGCAGTCAGATCGCCTTTAAACAAAGCCCACGGACCTATTGGTACATTATCAGGCAGTGGAGGGAGCGCTTCAGCGGCATCGTAGCCCATCATATAGCGGGTCATATCAGGAACGGGGCCCTGGGGCGTCATCGTTTTGGGCGTATGGCAGGCCGCACAATCCATAATGTTTACGAGGTATTCGCCACGTTTTTTTAAATTAACCGGTGCCTGCATACCGGCCTGCTGAATCTGATACTCCTCTTTTTCCTTCTTTGCTTCCCCGTCTTTACAGGCCGTGACAAGCAGGGCCGTTGTAAGGCAAAGCCAAATCAATTGTGGTTTCATAATAATTAAGTTAAAATGAGCGTAAGGCTGGTTTTAATTAGCAGGCGCTGCCGGAATGTTCGGATTCATAGGTGCGAAAATGCCATTCGGGTTTTCTTCAACCATCCACACATGCAGCGTCCACGAACCTCCCGCGACATTAGGATTAAATTCCCAGTGATCGTCGTCACCCACAAAACCTTCCGGAGGAGTTGCAGATAGCGCGACGGGCACAGCGTATTCTACCGCGACAAAGCGCATACTTCCATCTTCTTCGGTTACATAGAGCAGGATTTCAGGTTCTTCGAGAATGAAGTCCGCATCAAAACGATCAAGCTGCCCAAAGTGAATACCCATATGCGGTATGTAGGGAGAAACCGCTATAAACCCCTGCGCTTCGGCTACCTTAAAGTTGTGAAAGCGCTGCATTTTTTTGGTGAGGCGTTCCAGCTGACTTTCTACAGTAGTGGTTTTTGATTTTAAATCTGCGGCTTGCTCCTCCGGACTTAAGGCCAATTCTTCAGTAGAGCAGGCAGTGCCCAAAACGATTGCGGTTGCACAGGTAAACTTCAGAATACGCTGTGACCATGTAGTAACATTTTTCATACGATTGTAGTTTTAAGTTGAACGTTGATAAACTTGTTTCGTACGAAGTTGAAGAAAATAGAAAGGGGCTACTAACACCTATGTTGCAAAGACTAACACAGATGTCTCGAGCGTGTTAACTGGCTTATTATCAGTGTTTTTTAATTGGATGTTTCATCTGATTCCAGAAGAGTGCTCGGGGTTTCGCCAAACTTTTCCTTAAAGCGTTTGGTGAAATAGCTCATATTGCTAAAGCCTACCGCATAGGCGATTTCGGAAACCGAACCGGTTTTATGAGTGAGCAGCTGATGGGCTTTGTTAAGACGAATTTCGTTAAGCAGCTGACTGGGCGATTTATCGATCAGAGCTTTGAGTTTGCGGTGCAATTGCGTGCGGCTGAAGCCTACTCGTTGTGCCAGTTTCTCTACCGAAAAGTCTTCTTCGTGCATTTCGGCTTCTATGCTTTTAAAAACCTGCTGCAAAAAGGCATCGTCCAGCGAATTCAACTCCAGATCGTCTACAAGCATACTGCCCGAATTTTTAAAGCGCTGCCACAACTTTTCTTTAGCAGTGAGCAGGTTTTGAATGCGAACCAAAAGTTCTTCCTCCTGAAAAGGTTTGGTCAGATAGCTGTCGGCACCCCGTTGCAGTCCGTCCATTTTATGACTGTGGTCGGCTTTGGCAGTTAGCAAAATCACGGGAATATGACTGGTTTTGGTGTTGTTTTTCAGGTTGTGACACAGTTCTAAACCACTTTTCTTCGGCATCATCACATCGCTTAAAACCAGATCGGGAAGTTCTTTAAGCGCCACTTCTTCGCCCTGTTCTCCATCAACAGCGGTGCTTATTTCGTAGTGATCTTGAAGAATGCCTTTGATGAAATTCCGCAGATCTGCATTGTCTTCCACGACCAGAATGTGTGGCTTCTGTAGGTCTTTGGAAACGGAGGATTCAGCGATCTCATCTCCGTCTGCTGTAAATTCAGGCGAAGCAGGAGCATAAGGATCGCGACTGGTCTGCACATAGGCGTCTTTGGGCAGGTTTACAAGTGAAGTAGGCAGCTGTAACGTAAAGCTGGAACCTTTTCCCAGAGTACTGCTTACGTGGATCTCACCGCCATGCACCGCCACCAGTTCTTTGCACAAGGCAAGGCCAATGCCGCTGCCTTTAGCCTCGCTGCCTTCCGTACGGTAAAAGCGGTCAAAGATATGCGGAATCTCCGCTTCGGGGATTCCCTTGCCGGTGTCGGCTACCACCAGACTGAGCCTGTCATTGGCGTGATTGATGGACACGGAAACGCTGCCGCCTTCCGGTGAATACTTAAAAGCGTTAGACAGGATGTTTACCACTATTTTTTCAAGCTTGCCGGGATCGTAATAGCTGTCAACAGGCGTTTCAGTCATCCCCGTAACGCTTAAGCTGATATTTTTACGTTCCGCCAGGCTTTCGTAAGAAAAGACCAGCGCGCGTACAAACTGCACCACATCGCCTTGATGCAAGGTCAGCTTAACAGTACCGCTTTCCAGTTTGGCCAGTTCGAGCAGTTCGTCAATAAGCAACTCGAGCCTGCGGGTGTTTCGCGCCACCACTTCGTAAGATTTAAGCGGAAGTTCTATACGTTCAGCATCTGATGCGGATTTTTTCCCGGGTTTCGCCTGCGAAAAGATGCCCTGTATCAGCGTAAGCGGAGTTCGAAACTCGTGCGAAATATTGGTGAAAAACCGGGTTTTGAGTTCGTCAAGATCCCTTACCCGCTGAATTTCAATCTGTGCCCGCTGGGTCTCGAGACGTTCGGCTTCGGCTTTCTTGGCCAAAGTCTGCCGCCTGTAGGCAATTCCAAAGGAGAAAATGATGATTTGCAGAAAGATACTGGCGGCAAAGGGATCTATACGAAAGGGAGGCGTGATCAGCTTTAACGACCAAAGCGTACCAATAAGCATCATCAAACTGCCCACCAGTGAACCCACGCCAAAATACCGTGCAAACCGGTCTTTTTTGCTCAGCAGCACAAAAGACAGTATGAGGCCTGCCAGCGTGTAGATATTGAGAAAGATATAATGCGGCCCAACGGCGGTATAATACACCTGTGGTTTAAAGAGAAGCGTATAGAGACCGGTTATCAGAATTTCAAGTAGTACAAACAGCGCCAAGCCCAGCATCAGCTTGTCAAGCCTGGGAAATTTTTCTTTGGAGTTGACAAAGGCTCTTCCAAAAAACCAATAGCTGTATAAAATACTGGTAGCAATGACTAACCACAGTATATAATAGGCATTTGAAGTCGTATTCAACACCATACCGCTGGTCATACCCTGAGTCAGGGTGCAGAAGAAAAGCCAGGTGGAAAACCACAAATAGATGCGTTCGCGCAGGTAGAAAAATTGCAGGAGGTGATACAGAAAAATAATAAAGGTAACCCCAAACAAAAACACATTAAAGCTGTGCTGTACCTGATTAAACTCGTGATAAAAGCCCTGTTTACTGCTGCGCGCCGTCAGGTTAAAATAGTGCGGGTAGCCCATCGCATTGCCTTCTACCCGAATTAAAAGCGTTACGGGTGTGTTGACCGGCAGGTCTGCCAGAGAAACGCGGTTGTAGGCCAAAGATTCCTGAAAGGCGCGTGCTGCCCTGGGATAACTCAACCCGGTTCTTTGATGAAAAAGGAGGTTGTCGCCTGAGTAGGCATAGACATCTACCTTGCCGTTGCTTTTGGTCCAGGCAGGCGGACCAATCATATAATCTTCAAAATGCAATGCCCAGCCGGTAAGGGGTTGTTTGGCCTCAAGGCTTAGCCTGCCCCAGTAGACGGTGCCTACTTCCAGATATCGGGGTAGTTGATCTCCCTTTAAATGGTCTTTGGGTAGATTGTCAAGCAGCATCTCAGGGCTTAAGCTTTGGGTAGAGTCGGGGTAGACGGCTAAAGCATAATCAAGACTGTGTACGGGATACAGGGTATCAATACGATGTATTTGCTGGCTGTAAGCCAGATTTACACATCCCAGGACACCTGTAAAAACCAGTATTTTTAAAGCACGCAACATCCTTAGAAAGCCTAGTTCGCTTGATTAGAAGCGGTTACCGGATGGTAAGGTAGTTTTTTTTTGAGAAAAGTGGGGTTGGGTTTGGACAAGGAATTTTTTTGCGGGAATAATGGTCTGTGTATGCTAAGTGGCGTATTTCAATTCACTTTCCTTTTGGTTGAACGATTAGTTGGGTCGATTTAAAAAAGTTGATTAAAAGCAAATAATCGCGATTAACCATGCACTATGTAGGATTAGTTTTTCCTATTTCAGAATGGTAAATCATCTTCCTCTTCTTCATTTTTAGTATCAGGTTCAGGTAGCCCATACCAACCTGATAATTGTAAAGAACACCTTTCCTCCGTTGTACCATTAGTATCCCACCATCTTGCAAGAGAAACACGCATTAATGTGCCTGCTGGAATATTTTCAACTGCGTTTCCGTACCCTACGAATGGTAAACTTCTCCAACCATTGGTATTTGGATAATTATATCTTGTTTTATCGTAGAAAATTTTTTTTGTTAAATCCCTGTCAGAAATCCAAAACCCAACACTATTTTTACAAATTCCATTTTCTTCATTGATATATCCACTGCCGCTATTTGTCCAATTTAGCTTGCCGTCAAATAGAATATCTGGACTTCCTTTCCAAATTCTTACTTTCAATTTTACCGTTAAGTAATCAACCATTTTTTCAATTGAAGGAAAAGAGAATTTATGCTCCAGTGAGTAAACCAAAATATCTTCTACATGTGGAGGTCTTTTATCTGTTCTTTCTGAAAAGGTTATAGTAAAAACATCTCCAACTTCAAGGTCAGTATCTGAATCTTGATTATATCCGTCCGAGTTAAGAAGTCTTACAAAACGACCATTGGCTAAAATACCACCAACACAGGCTGCATTGGACATATGGGTTTTTGATACTATGATAACATCCATTACAAATGAGTAATTTTATATCCAAGTTTTTCAAGTTTATCGGTTACAATTGACCTATGACAAGCTTCTGGTTTTTCTTCAACACAGAATAAAACCACACGATTTGCACCAACTTCATTAAGCTTATTTATAAATGAGTCAAAATCAAAATTGCTTAATATTCTGTCCATATAAGCGATTGTGAAAACCTTACCGAGTTTATTTCGGTCTCTTTTTAATTCTCCCTGTTGAGCGTCAGCTTCTTTTTGAAGGTCTCTAATATCTGTAGTTGGGGCAAGTTCAATAACGTGACCATATTGAATATCAAGCTCTTTAAGCTTTTCTTGAAGCCTAGTGCTATTTACAAAAGCATATTTTGCGCCTCTAACACCTCTTCTTTGACGTATATCGCAAAATGTGTCAATGTTATTTTCTGTCAGCTTTTTAAAATACTCCTGCTCGGTCGAGTTGTAAACTCCAATTGTGAAAAATTCCATTAATATGATTTTCTTGAAGTAAAGTCCATTTCATTACCAAATAGGTCAACAGTTCCTTTACCTTTTGTTAGTTCGTTCATTACTGTTTCTTGCGATTTAATACGTTTGCTTGATATAATGTGTTTCAAGGAAATTTTTTTGTTCAGAAGTTCTTGTCCGATTAATTTACTTCTATGGCATTCATCTGGTTTAGATTCACTACACATTATTGCAAGGTTAATTTTTTTTGCATTAGCAGTTGTTAATCTTTCGAGTCCTTGTTTGAAAAATTCTTTTTCTTTAATCAGGTCATAAACCACCTTTCCATCATTGTCATAGCAGCTTCTGTCTTCTGGAAGACCTCCTAAGGTGTCGCCAACAAAAACATAAGTAATTCCATAATTTTTTAATTCTAAGTCAAGTGCTGCTTGATTAAATTGGGGGTTCCATTTTGAATATGGTTTTGAACGTATGTCAAGAAGAAACTGAATCTTAAACGACTTTAATTCGGCAATAAAGTTTTCAATCTTCTTGTTGCCGTGACCTATTGAATATATTGTTGTCTCTTTCATATTTCTAATTTACAACACCTGTTGTTTTTTAAATGCACTTCGATATTTTGTATTAGCGGTCGATTTAATGCCGCTTATAGATCTTTACGGGCTTTTTTATTGTAGAAATCGATAACGGCAATTTTTTGTTTAGTGTTATTCTTAAAATAGTCGAAAATTTGAATAATTTTTTCTTTATTATCGATTTCATGAACATTTATATCAAATGCTATTTTGTTATCATTATCGTCCACTTCTGATACAATACATTTTATTAATGATTTTTTTTTAAAAATGAGTTTACAGTATTTGACAAAATTTAAGATGTTAATTTGTTCAATGATTTCTTTTGGTAGAATATTCTCTAAGGGTATTAATCCTTTAATTGCTTCATTTCTTACTAATACACCAAATTTTGCCATTTTATCGTAGATTTTTAGTACAACGGTATCATTTATTTTGATTTTTTTTGAAGCTAACCTGCTTCTGATTTTTCTTGTATAAAGAAGTCTAGACAAATAAAGCCCTTGATAGTTAAATTTTGTAATTGAAGCCTTTATTTTTTGGCCCTCTTTTACAATACTCAAATCGAGTTTCCAATTATTAGTTATTTCAAAATTTGGCATAAAGCCAATATAATTTTCATTGATAGAAATCAGTAATCCACTATCCATTACGTTTTGCACCGTACCGATAAACAAATTTTCACGTCTAAAAGAACTGACTAAGCCATTTTCAGATGTTTCTAGTACTGATATTGAAATTGTTTTTGTCCAACTAAAATCAATAATTTTGAAATATATACTTTGTTTGATGTCAATATTATCATTATTGAGTACATAATTTTTGTTAAGGAGAAGATCTATCCCTTTGTAGTCAATGATGAAGTATTTTTTATAGAAACTTTTTATTTCCCCTGATAAGCAAATCTGATTATTGAATGCGTCATTTAAATCAACAAGAATATCGTACAAAAGATGATTTCTTATGGAAAGAACCAGACCTCCTTTAAGAGAACACGCAATAACCGAAGCTTTGATTGTGTTACCTTGCCGGATTTTATCTTTACTTATTTTGCCTAAATGAGAGTTTGGAATAAAACCATATATGGAAGAGTCTGCTACGATTAAGCCAGAATTGTTGATCTCAATTATCTCAAAATTAAAAGAATCACTTTTTCCTATATATTTTTGAAATTGTGAGACTAGATTAGAATTTGAGTTGCTATTTAAAGAGCAAATAATATTAGCATTATAAGAAAAGTGCTTTATGTAAAGTGTTGTATCGCTTCCTTCAACTAAATTAGTTCCTTGCAATTCTTTATTTGGAAGATAAATGGATACTCCCTTGTAATCAAGGACAAAGCCATTTGGTGTTTTAAAATTTACCTTACATTGAAGTTTGTTTTGCTTTTGGTAAGCACTATCTAATTCGGATAAGATTGAGTTATTTTTAAATTCAATATTTAAGGCTTCATATGAGCCATCATAGATTTGTACCAAATCATAAAATATTTCATCTCCAATTCGCACAAAATCATAGTTACATTCAACAAGTTCAAAATTCACCACGATTTTGGTTTCATCCAATATTTGACCGAATCCTCTATTAACGGAGCTGATTTTTGATATATATCCTTTATTTTTCATAATTAAAACTAACTTATAATATTAGCTCTCTTAATATTGATAATTTTTTAACTTTTTCTGGATATCAACACTTTAGCGTTATCATTATAAAAATAGGTTTTTGTCCTTGAAGCAGATTACAGAAACCCGTAAAATATTTAAGCTTTTTGTTTTTAAAGTTTTAGAAACGAGGGCGTTTGAAGTGGAGTAGGAAAAAACATCTCAAAACGAGAAAACCGCTTAATCCCGAAGCTTCGGGAGGTTTAAATAAGTAGGATTTTATAAGAATTAGAGGCTTGTGGAGCTGTTACCATTATTGTAGAGCGTTATTTTTCAAATATTAGGTTTAATTTTCCTATTATTTTTTCAGGAATATCAGCTGAACTTAACTGATAATCAATTTTAAAGTTATTTATACTTTGTTCGTTATCAAAAATGATTAATAATTTTTCTAGTTCTTCAACATAACCGTGTTTCAAGTTAGCTCTATGAAAATCCACGTCATAACTATTGGTTTTTTTTATACTTGGGGAATTTAAATTCAGATTAACATCTTGTCCCATTCTAGTATATAATGATGGTAAAATAGGGTGATTTGAAAAGCCAAAATCAAAAGGGTGTTTTGGTTTATACGGTGGTTTTGGTAATTCTGGATATTCTTCTTTGTTCGTACTTTCTATTAATCTAAAGCCATCAGGAAAATGTAAGTGTAAATCGATATCCCTTGCTGGTGTATTACCAATATTTTTAATAATTAATTGAATTTCAAATGTGCATAATTCTTTTTGTTCATATTTAAATATATCGTCCAAAACCTTTTCATATTCTTCATAATATATGTTCAATGCATCGTTATATTCTCTAATCTGACTTGGATTGAGGGAACTAAATTGTAATACTGTATTGCTTTTGGATTTACTATATTCCAAATGAGGATAATCAATTTTTATTTGACTTAACTTTTCTCTTTTGAAACTTTCAAAATTAGAGAAGTCTTTTTTTTCAAGTTGAAATTTTATATGGTTTTTCTCATTATCAAAAAAAACTTCTAGTTTAGGTACTCTCGATTTAAGAATTTGATTTTCTCTTTCGAGGTTTTTAATTTTTTTTTCCTCCTCCGAGATTTGGTTTGGTATTAAGTATTTCGAATTCAATTTTAAAGATTGAATACCATACATTTTTGCTCTTAATCTAGGTCCAATGTCATTCGAACATAAAAGTATTTTATCTAAATCACAGCCTTCGCAAAATTGAATTATGCTAGCTATAAGCCTATGGTCTTTCTCGTCAAAGTTTAAATTATTTGTTTCATAAATCTCTCTCCTTGGTTTTGACAAAAGAATTTCAAAATCAATATCTTCATTAATCTTGGAATCTTCCATTTCAACAAGCTCTTCAAATCGATTCAGTACATTTCTTGCTCGATTTCCAATTTTGTTGGTGCCAATTTTTTTTTCGTCTAATTCATCAATTACGACAGGCGGAATAATTAGTTTACAGGTTTCAGAAGATGATTCAGATAACCAGTCAATTTTTTCAAAATTTTGAAAATGTAGAAATATGTTTGTATCTAAAAATATGTATTTCATCTCTGAGTTCTAATGCTCTACAACTTATTATATCAACTCTAATAGTATTAATATCCCATAAAACTTACCGGATATCAACACTTTAAAGTACTCTTTATAAAAATAGCTTTTTGTCACAGAAGCAGCTTACAGAAACCCGTAAAACTTTTAAGCTTTTTGCTTTTAAAGTTTTAAAAGTGAGAGCGTTTGAAGTGAAGTAGGGAAAAGCTGCTAGAACGAGAAAAGCGGTTTAAATAAGTAAGATTTTATAAATATTAGAGGCTTGTGCAACGGTTACCATTTTTTTTAAACGTTTTAATTCAGTACTTAATTGTTAAATTCAGTCCGTCAAATTCCATTATTTTGTTTTGACTTTTATTATCAAATTCAAGAGTTAAATGATTTCGTTGTCCATTCTTAAAATCAATATTTTCACAACACTGAAAATAGGTCTCAAATACTTTTTCGTCTTTATTTAATGGGATTTCAAATTCCGCATGGGTTAGTTTTCGTATTTCATTTTTGTGATTTGTAGGTTCATTATGGGCTTTTTTTTCGCCACGATATGGAAGTCTGAAAGTCCAAGGTAGATTTGGATTTTTTTCATTTGTAATTATGTCAATTGACATTCCTTTTGGAAAATAATTCGGCTGATAAATTTGGCTTTGCTCAAAAAGCTTGTCAGTCAATTTTGAGTTGACTAAGCACAAGCCAAAAGGTGAAAATTGATTTTCATCAAATTGTGAACGTTCCCAAAGTTTTGTTTTAGAAGTCAAGTCGCTTCGTATTTCAATTTCGTCAATGACCCACAAAACTTCGAGAAAAAAATTCTCAAAATAAAATTTTCGATTCGTTGTTCCTTGTCCTGGGTGAATGCGATTACTTCCTTCGGTCAAACCAAACTCAACTAATTTATCGGCTTCTTTTCCATCATTATTTGAAAATATAAATATGTGGTCTATTTCCATATTTGTTGGTTCGGTCAAAATGTTTTACAACGGTCTCGTATAACCGTCAGTTACGGTTTTATATGCGTTAATTTTCGGTTTAGCACTGACTTTAGCAATTCCGAGTGGATTCAGACGTAGTCGAATCCGCCGTAATTACGGTTATGAAATGTTGTAAAACGTTTTTTTA
>NZ_KZ319291.1:0-262916 GCF_002744755.1 Leeuwenhoekiella nanhaiensis
TTTAACTTACACAGTTAATAGGATAGTGTCATAGTAGGTAAACGTTATTATACTGACGCCATCGTCCTGAGTTATGGGATAACCGTCTGAATCGTAGGTATACGTGTAGTTTTCTTCCCAGATAACCCGGTTGTCTGATAAATTTATTCTTTTAGAAGATAAAACATTATTTACTCTCGAAGGAAAATCTTCCCACAATAAAAAATGAGGTTTAAGATGTCTAAAGGGATTTATCTTATCATCGTATGTATACTGAATTTCAGATTCGGTATTTGAATCAACAATCGTTTCTTGTAAAACTACATTTCCGGCGGCGTCATAGCTGTAAACATAAATACTTCGTAAGTCCGGGTCATCCTGTGCGTAATACGCAATATTTTGAATACGATTATTTAGAATCGTAAATTGAAAGGTTTCATCTAAAAAGTTTTCATTGTAAATGTCTTTACGCGTCACCAGTACTCCATTTTCGTAAATATATTCCTCAAAATAGTCGTCATAGACAGCATTTATATCCCTTTTTTCTGAGCGAATCAGTAGACCGCTTTCATAAATATATTCCCTGATAAAATCTTCAAATTCATTGGATGTAGATATGGCGTAATCTAATGTTTGATCTTCATTATAAAACAACTCAATCTTATAGTTACTTTCTCCTGACTTCTCGTAGGTTTTTAGAAGCTTAACAGTTTCCGGAGAGTTATCTATAGTATTCTCAGAACCTGAGTCACATTGAATAAAAAAGAATAAACATAAAATGGCGAAAAGATAATTCTGCATAGTAAGATTATTATCCAAGCAATATAAAATTAAATATCTAAACCACCTTTAAGGTGCTATATCCCTGTCCGTTTTGCGTAAGCTGAATTTGGGTGGCGATACGCTCTTTCAGACTGTCTACGTGGCTGATGACGCCAATCATCTTGGACGATTCTGCTTGCAGCACTTCAAGAGTATCAAGGGTTTGATCCAGGGTTTCCGGGTCGAGTGTACCAAAACCTTCATCAATAAAGAGGCTGTTGATTTCAATATTTCGCGAAGCCAAATCAGACAAGGCCAATGCCAGCGCCAGACTCAAAATGAAGGTCTCGCCGCCACTAAGCGTTTTAATAGAACGGCGTTGCCCGCCCATATGCTCATCAATGGCTACCAGACTGTCATCCTCTTCATCACCCGGCTGATCAATGCGGTAGCGGTCTGTAAGTTGTATCAGGCGTTTATTGGCCAAAAGCAGTAATTGCTGCAAGGTAAGATCCTGCGCAAAATTGTTGAATTTGTCTCCTTTAGAATCGCCAATTAATTCGTTAAGAATGTACCAGTGTCTCGATTCTTCAATACTGGTGTTTATTTCCTGCAGCAGTTGCTCGATGGCTTCGAGGTTTTGTTTTTGATTTTTTAGCAATCGCGAAACCTCATTAAATCCGGTTTCATTTTTTGTCAGGGCTTCATTCTGCTTGAGCTGCTGTTGTTTCAGTTCCTCGAGAGGTATTTCACCGGCGGTTTCTTTTAAGCTGGCAATAGCTTCTTTAAGTTTGGAATGTAAGGTATTAAGCCGAAGCAGGGCATTTTGTAAATTTTGATGCTCGGTAGCCAAAGCCTGAGCTTCTCCTAACGGTAAGCGCTGTTGTAAAGCCAGTTCGATAGAGTCGTAGCCCTTTTGCTGCAGTGCAGCAGTCAGCTTTTCGCTCAATCTGCTCAGCTGCTCCTGCACTTGTTTTGCGGTGGTTTCAGCTGTTTTTAAAAGCTGCTGTTGCTGTTGCAGATTTTGTTCATTGCGGTTCCAGTCGGTTTCGATGCTGTTGATGGTATGCTCGAATTCTGAAATTTTCCCCGTAAAGCGTTTTTCGATTTCATGAGAAACCTGTTTTCCCTGTTTTAATAGCGTACTCAGGTCTTCAGCCTGACTCTTTAAGGTGTTCAACAGCTTGAGTTCATTTTCCAGGTTTTCAGCCTGATTAAGCTCGCGTTCCTGTTCTTCCAGACTGTTTTCAAGCTCTCTAAAACTGCCTGCGGAAACTTCTTTTAAAAGGTCTTTAAATTCTTTGTCAAAGTTTTCCTGCTCGGTTTTAAGCTGGGCAGTCCCCACGTTGATGCGCTCCTGAATGAGTTTTTCCTGCTTTTCCAGTTGGCTTAGCGAGGTTTCGGTAGCCGTACGTTTTTTGGATAACTCGTTAAGTTCCTGCTTTAGCGTGTCAATTGCCGTTTTGAGTCCGTTTTCTGCTAACGGAAGATCTTCTGCATACGGGTGATGCAGCGCACCACAGAGGGGGCAGGGCTCATTATCGTTTAATTCACGGCGGTAATCACTGAGTTGCTTTTGCAGATTCTCGATCTCCAATTTGCTTTGTTTGGCTTCGAGCTGAGCTTCTTTAAGTTCGATCTGAGACTTTAACGCATGCAGCTGTTCCGGTAAACCTTTTTGTTGCGCTGTGATTTGTGTGGCTTCGTTTTGCCGTTCCTGCAAGACGCTCTTGAGATGCTCTATTGCAGTGGCGCTTTTTTCAGCCTGGCGCAATTGCTTCAGTTGTTGTTGAAGTTTTTCCTTTTTATCGCTTACCGCCTGATTCTTGAGATCAAAACGAACTTCAAGCTCCTCATAGGTTTTCTGTTTACTGGTTAGTTTACGCTGTACTTCAGCCTCAAATGCAGTAGAATCGGAAGGATCGCTGTCAAAATGAAGTGGCGATGCCAGACTTTTGAGATGGGTTTTGGTATTGGTAAAACTGGTGGCGATGGTATTGCGCTTCGCTATCAACTTGCGTAAATCCGTTTTATAAGCGTCCAGCTTTTTGGAAAAATGCTCGGGTGAAACATCCAGCTTAAACACTTCACTGATTTCATGTTTAAGTCGGTTGCGTTCTGCTTCAGCAGTTTTGATCTCCTCGCTTGCTGTCGTGATTTCACTTTGCTTGTCTTTAACTTTTTCGGTAAGACTTTGCCAGGTGTTGAGGTCGTCGCCATATACCTGAATCTCCTGATGCCGCTTGAGTTTGAGTCCTTTTTCGGCATCAAATTCCTGCTGACGGACTTTTAGTTCGCGGAGTTCGTTTTCGGTTTTAGCCAGTTCGGCCTCTTCCTGCCGGAGTTTGGTTTTCAGGTCGATTTCCTTAGCCAGACGTTCCAGTTTCGACTTAATCGCTTCGCGTTCCTGCTGCAGTTTTTCGCCTTCGGTTTGCTTTAGTTTATAGACTTCTTCTTCTAATAATTGCTCTTTATAGGTTTCAATTTTTCCTTTTTTAGCGTCAATAGCAGCTGCACGTTCTTTGTTTTTCAGAAACACTTCCTGCCCGATACGGCGGTAGATTTCGGTTCCCGTTATTTTCTCGAGCAAAGCCCCGCGTTCTTTTTTGGGCACCTGAAGAAACTTGGCAAACTCGCCCTGAGCCAGTACCACACTTTTGATAAACTGATCGTAGCTCAGCCCGATGAGTTCTTCATTCTTCGCAGGCACATCTGATTTTTTCAGGTCTAAAAGTGCACCGCTCTCCAGATCTTCCAGCTCCATATGGTAGTCGCGTAAATTCCCGGTGCGGGCGGTAGAGATCGACCAGGTAGAAGCAAAAATACCGGCTTTGCAACGGTAGGTTACTTTGGCGAAAGCTTCGCTCTGATTCCGGGTAAGGATCGCGCCTTTTTTCAGGATTTCGTTAGTACTCATTTTACCCAGACGCGGCACCTGATTGAAAAGCGCCAGCGAGATCACATCGAGAATCGTGGTTTTGCCGCTTCCGGTAGGTCCCGTGATCGCAAACAGACTGTTTTGCAGAAAGGGTTCCTGGGTAAAATCGATATGATGTTCCCCACGCAGGGAATTGATATTTTGAAAATCAATTTTTAATAGCTTCATTTTAGGCCGGGTCTGCGTTGGTAATTTGTTCTAAAACTTCCTGAAAGGCTCGGGTCACCTGAGCTTTGATTTCAGCATCGTAAGTGTGCTGTTCCAACATTTTGGCAAAAACTTCCCGGGGTTTTAAATCTTCAAGCTTTTGGTGCGCATCAAAGAGTTTTCCGGTTTCGCGAAGTTGGTTTTTAAAGCTCGCACGATGCTTAACGATCTCCATACCGGGCTTTTCAAACTGCGTCACCAGATCGTCTAGTTCATTGATGAGCCTCGCATCAAAATCTTCTTCGAGCAATTCGACTTCAATCAGATTGGTGAGTTCGCCTTCGGCGGAAAGCAGGCTCAATTTGGCTTTGATTTGGTCTAAAGTGCCACTCACTTTTATCAGCTTACGAAAAGCAGGAACAGCGATGCTTTGCGGCTCAAATCCCGCTTCAGTATCCAATATTAGTACGCGTTTTTCATCTTTCCGCTCACTAAATGAAAGCGGTAGAGGCGAGCCGCTGTAAAAAGCGGGAATTGCCGCGTTGATGCGCTGCGGTTTGTGAATATGACCTAAGGCCACATAACTGAAATAGTCACCAAACTGACTCGCCTGAAAAGCCGCCTGATTGCCTATTTGAATGTCGCGCTCACTTTCGGAGGACTCGATTCCGGCGGCATACAAGTGCCCCATCGCGATCACGGGAAGACCCGGGAATTGCTGTTTACAAAGCGCGGCTGCCTGCGCAAACACGGCTTCGATTCCTTTGCGGATGGCTTCTATACGGTTGTCATAGCTCACCCCTTCTTCGGCAGCGCGCAGATCACTATCCCGCAAAAACGGAATCGCTACCACGACCAGTTCAACTTCACCTGCTTTATTGCGGATAGGGATGAGGCAATGAGCGGGGTCCTGAGGCATCCCGCCGATGATGTGTACGTTAAGTGCTTCGAGAATTTCACGAGGAGCATCCAGCATAGAGGGCGAATCGTGATTGCCGCCGGTGATCATGATTTTGCAGTTGAGGTTGCTCAGCTTTTTGAGTGCCAAATAGTACTGGCGGCGGGCTTCGGCCGAAGGATTGGCCAGGTCAAACACGTCACCCGAAATCAAAACCACTTCAACCTCATGCTCCTGTATGCAGTTAAGCAACCAGGTTATAAAGCGCTCAAAGTCTTCGTGGAGGTAGTGTTTATGTAGCTTTTTGCCGATATGCCAGTCGGCGGTATGGAGGATTTTCATGTGCCCGGTTTTAGTCGCGTAGGAGGAAAGCCGAAGTTACAAAAATTGGAAAGGTTAACTATTCAAAATTAGTGGTGGTAATGGGATTTTGGATGAAATAGACTAAGTATTATTTATAATTGTAATTTTTTATTAAATAGAATTATTGATTGTTTTAAGGATTTCCTCAATACGGCTAAATATCTAAATACTATATTTAGCCGTATTTTGAAGTCTTGAATGTTGAAATGCTTTTACAGCTTATTTTTCTCGGGATCAATATTCATTAATCCACTATTCTCATATGAAGATTTTTAGCTTTGTTTTTTTATTGGTTCTAGTTTTAAAAACTTACGGTCAATGTCCAACCCAAGCCGTGCAACTTACGACTCAAGAGCAGATAGATGCTTTTAAAGTAACTTATCCTAATTGTACTGAATTAAATGTATCGCTTTCTGTAAGTGATAATATTGGAACGATCAAGAATGTAAATGGACTATCCAATATTGAAATCATAAATTCTTCCCTAAATCTATCAAGGTTAGACAGTTTGGTAGATTTTAATGGGTTGAATAATCTGAAAGAAATTAATGGAGATTTTAGTTTATCAAACACAAATCATCCTGGTTTGGCAGGTCTTCAAAGTCTTAAATTTATTAAAGGTAATTTTGATTTCTCTTACAATAGTCTGCCAGATTCAGCAATATTATCATCTCTTAGCCAAATTGGAAGAAATTTTAGTATTCGCAGTAATGATGATTTATCCTTACTTAGTAATCTCAGCTCATTGGATTCTATTGGAGGGGATCTAAATTTTGGAAGTAATCGAGACAAATATATAAAGGGCCCCAATATGTTGAGAGTGGTTTCGGGCAACGTTTTATTTACTGGAAATAATTCTATTGAAATTTCAGGATTTGAAAATTTAGGAGGGATTGGTAAGTCTATAACTATAGAGAATAACTCAAATCTTTTAAACCTCTCAGGAATGAGTAATTTAAAAATTGTAGGAGGAGACTTTGAAATTGAGGACAATGAAAAACTAGAAATAGCAGGTGGTTTTGATATTCTTGAGGAAATACTAGGAAATTTAGGACTTTACAGAAATCATAATTTAAAATCCTATGATAGCTTCAACTTTTTAAAATCAATAGGTGGAGATTTGAGATTTATTCAAAGCCGCTCTCAGGAAATACGGGGGTTTGAAAACTTGTTACGTATTTCAGGTACATTTAGTTGTTATAGCAGCAGCACTGGAATTATTGGGTTTAATAAATTAAAGGAGATAGGAGGAGCCTTTTCAATTGATGAGAACCGTTCATTGAAAACGATTGATGGTTTTCGAGCCTTAGAAATTATAGGTGGTTCATTCAACCTTTATAAGAACGAAGAGCTTATCTCTCTAATTGGCTTTGAAAAATTACAGAATGTCGAGGGTAGTTTCAGAATTATGTATAGCCTTAAGCTAGAAGTCATAAGTAAATTTGAAAGTTTAGAAAACCTTAATGGTGATTTTTTCCTTTTTGTACATTCCTTGAAAAGTTTAAATGGATTCAACGCTTTAAAAAGTGGTGTCTCTGATTTTCAAATCAGAAGTGGATATCAACTGGAAACTATTTCAGGATTCAATACTCTTCAAAAAATAGATGAAGGTTATGAAGTGTGGAAATTTAGAATTGAGAATAATCCAAATTTGATTTCGATTTCAGGTTTCAATGGACTTAAAGAAGTTAAAGGCGGAATGCAAATCTACGATAACCCTAAACTCCAAAATGTTAACGGATTTTCTGCTATAGAGTTAATCGAATATGGAATTCATTTTAAAAATAATTCAATTACTAACCTTGATGAATTTAATAATTTAAAAACACTGGGATATTTTAGTTTATCTAGTAATTCTGGAGTTTGTTCAATAAGAGGTTTTAATTCTTTGGTTGATCATATGGGACAATTTTTCATATATAATTCGACTATAAGTGATTTAAGCGGTTTTAGCAATGTTAATTCAATGGAATGGGTGAGTTTTAATGACACATCCATTGAAAATCTTACTGGTTTTCAAAATTTAAAACGTATTGATATTAATTTTGATATGACGTCTTGTGATGTTACCCATTTTTCCGGTTTTAATAGCCTTACCGATATTGGTGAAGAATTAAATATTAATATAAATACCGGATTTCAGAAAATTGACGCTTTTGAAAACTTGAGGAAAATAGGAAAACGAATTTATTTAGGAAATAATGAAGATCTAAATAACATCGGGTCATTAGATAATATTGAAGAAGTAGGTAGTTCGATTAGCATCTATAATAATCCTAATCTGAGCGTCTGTAATATTAATATTGTATGTCAACTTTTAGAGGAAGGCCGTGCCGGTGTTGAGTATAACAAGGAAGGTTGTAACACAAAAGAAGAAGTGAGTGCTGCGTGTAAGGGTAGTCTAAAAATAGATGATAATAACTCAGACTTGTTCAGTTTTTATCCTAACCCAACCAACGATTATATAAAAGTAAATTATCCTACAGAACTGCCAGAACGCATAGAATTACTAGATATTAGTGGAAAGATACTAAAAGACACCAATCAGGTTGAAACTTTAGATTTGAGAGAGTTTGGACCAGGGATTTATTTTTTAAAATTTATCTTTGACCAAAGGACTTACTCTAAGAAAGTCGTGAAAAATTAAAGTTTAATAGGGTGTTTATTTTAAGAATACGGGTGCATTTAAAAATGCGAATTAAATTGGTTTTAAACCACTAAAACGCCTCTCCAATACTCAGATAGAAATTGCTTCCGTCTCGTGTAAAGGCATAATCAAAGCGTATAAAGATGTCTTTTTGCTTAAAAAGCAGAAAGCGGGCCCCTGCTCCGGCCGACCATTTTAAGTTATTCATTCGTATTTCATCCCAGCCGTCAAAAACTTCGCCCACGCCGGTAAATACTGTTGCTCCTATACGGTCACTAAAGCCCAACTTTAGCGGTAAAAAACGGTATTCTACCTGAGCCGCGATTTGATTGCGGTCTCTAAACCTTCCGTCAAAATACCCCCGCATAATGCTTTCACCGCCCAGATAGGACAACTGGTTAAAGGGCACATCACCTCCAAAGTTAAACTGCCCGATGAGCTGTGCGGCCAATACATCGTTTTTACCAACCGGAGTAAAAAAGCGGCTGTCTGAAGTGATGAGTTGGTATTTGACATCACTTTGCCAAAACGGATTGTAATTGAGATAGGCAAATTCACTAAAAAAGGCATCACGTTCGTTAAGCACATTATGGCGCTCATCATAAACAAAACCGATACCCATACCAAAATTGGTTGAGCCGTTAGCGCCAAAAGGTAACTCGATATCCAGGGGTTCATCACTGTCTTCGGGAGACTCAAAGCTCACATTGGTAAGGCTGCGAAAATCGGTTTCCAGACCTATATAAAAATTGTCAAGAACCTTGCGTAATACCCGCTCTTTAATCTGAATCTGCGTCGCATCTACGATAGCGATGTTGTCTTCGGGAACGTCATTGCCAATACCATAATATTTCAAAGGGAACTGTTCAAAATCAAGATCTCCCAGAAAAAACCATTTGTCCTGATCTGAGTAAATCGCGTGGTTGATGCGCAGGCCGTATTGGCCATTAAACGTAAAAAAGGCATAGGCGTTGATTTCGCTAAGCCTGTTATTGGTGTCTTCATTGGCATAAAAAACCATTAAAGGCACAACACCAAATTCTAAACCCGTTTCAGGACGAACGCCCATAACCGGATAAATGAGGAATTGCGATTTTTCCTGCGAAACGGTGTCATTAAAAATTTTATTGATGTATCGGGTGATGAAGCCTTTTTTGCGGGAATCTTCCGGGGATTCCTGTGCAGAAGCAGAAAGGCCGATGAAAAGCAGGAGGCCTGTCGCCAGTAAAACCGGGTTTATAGTCTTTTTCATAGGCGTCAAAGTTAGGCCAATAAGGGTTCTGCAGATGATAAATGAATGTTAAGCAACTGGATGGATTTTTCGACTTTCAGGTATAACCGAATGGCTTAAGGTTTTGTGACTCTAAGTTACCGTACGAATCAAAAGGGAGAAATACTTTTAGAAAGAAGAGGTATAAAGTGCAGTTTTAAAGTCGTCGTGTAGCACTATGATTAGGTTTTGGCAGATGATCTCAAGAAGTCTTACGGCTAAAATCACATTTTTCCATAAAACTTAACTTCTTCTATTTGAGTAAGAAAGGTATTTTTCTATTTTTAAAGTTTTGTTAAAAATATGAAAAAATCAGCCATACTCCTTGCGCTGGTTCTGCTCTCCCTAAAGCTGACCGCCCAAAGCGATTCGCTCTACTCGCGTGCTTACGATACCTATAGGTTGTACAGCACTGAAGCCAAATCTTTACTCAGACCCAGGGCAGACAGCCTTCTGGTTCAATACCTCCGGACGGCATCTGAGATGGAAACAGATTATTTACCTGCCCGTATTATGAACCTGGCGACGGGAGCTTTTGCCGATCGGGCCGTTCAATTTGATACGGCTCAGATAGCTCCAAAAATTAAAAGCCAGCCGCTCTTTCAGGCTTTTAAAAATGCCTATACCCTGAAAGCAGAAGATTTTAAAAACCCTTTGAATCTTCACAAGCGTCTTACTACAGATTCGCTCGTGGCAGAACGGGAGGGAGGGGATCTAAAAGCGGAATATTTCGCTCAAATAACCGAAGCACTTTACAATCAACGACAGTATTCACTGGCTGAAACCTACGGAAATCGTGCATTGCAACTTATTACGGAAGAAAACCGTTACGAGCCGGTGCAATTGCATCGTATGCTGGGCGGTATTTATTATCAAATGGGTAATCGCAAGAAGGCAATTGGGCATTTTAAGCAATGTTACGATCTGGCGCTTGATGAAGACGTGCAGGACAGTAATGTGATAAGCAGTATCGCCTGGAATATGGGAGCCCTCAGCTATTCCAATTCCAGATATGAGGAAGCACTTCCATACCTTATAGAATCTGCTAAACATTACGAGATCGCTAACGGAAACACACCGTATCTCATTTCACGCTATGCATTGCTTGCCGATTGCTATTACTACACTTCCCAGTTTAAAAAAGCGCAGATCGCTGGTCTCAAGGCTAAATCCCTTGCCGAAGATGTAATTAAAACCGATGATGTCTATCTCAGCGGATTGGTAGCTTCATCGCTATCCCGTATTTACGCCACTCAGGGTAAGTTTGATGAGGCCCGTGCCCTGCTCAAACCTGCTTTACAAAACACACTTAAGGCCTATGGTGAAGCTTCTTCATTAAGCGCTGCCTTTACGGGTGACCTGGCACAACTGGAAGCGAGTGCCGGTAATCTGGATACTGCTGAGGTATACTTTAAAAAGGCCCTCGATATGGCCCGGGGTACAGACCGCATTTATACCAATACGGCAGCCCTCACCGAATTGATTGGGTTTTATAGCGGCAGTGACCAAATAAGCAAAGCAGGGCCCTATATCGATGAGGAGAAAAGCCTTCTGGTTGAAAACAAGGATACGACTTCGGTGATCTTTTATGCCAATCGGTTTTATAAAATAAGAGCTCTTATGGCCAACGGAGACTACGACGAAGCCGGGCAATTGCTTCAGGAGCGCGCAAAGGGCTTGTCTAAACTTTCAGGAGTAGAAAGTTCACATATTGAAAACCTGATGTTATCGCTTAGCCTAATGCAAAAGCAATACGAAGCCACAAAAGAGAAGACTTACTTGGAAGAAGCTATGAGTCAGCTGGACACCTATATCGAAAAACTGGTTCGGCAAAAATCTTCCCTCACCTATGATGCTTCCAAAATTTTCTACGGCGATCAGGTTTCAGACCAGATTCCTGTTGCTCTTGATTTGATTTATGAAAATTTAAAAGAGCACCCCACGTCAGAGAATTATACCAGAGCCCTTCGGTTTATGGAAATCAACAAAGGCTCAGCACTTCTTGACGGTCTAAAGGCTTCTACCCTGGCAAAAACCTACGGGGTAGACGAGCGACTTTTGGTACAACAGGATACTATTAAGTCTGCCATTGAGGCGATTAACGAAGAACTAAATGCAGCTGTGGTAGCTGATACCAGAGCCGCTTTGATAGATCAACAGTTGGCGCTGCAAAGGCAGGAAGAGGCTTTAAACGCACAATTAAAAGAAAATTATCCCCAGTACTATCAGGCCAGTACCTTGTCTTTATCAGAAACTTCCGCGTATTATCAAAAGAATTTATTAGAATCCGGTGAGGTGGTTCTTGACTATTTTCTTGCTGATGACACCGTATACCTTTTGCAGCTCAGTAAAGATCAGGTGAGTTTGCAAAAAATGACCGGTGCCGAAGGACTTAAAAGTAGGGTTGAGCGCTTATATGTCAGCCTGAAAGAAAGGGCATGGTACAAGGAAGATATTGATGCTATTTCTGCGATGCTTCTTCCTCAATTGCCGGCTGCTTTTACAAGACTTACCATTATTACTGATGATGTGCTAAGCAGTATTCCGTTTGAAATCTTAAAGTCAAACGGTAAAATGCTGATAGAATCGGGCCCAGTGCGTTATGCCGGTTCGTTACAACTGCTCGATGAGCAGGTTAAGCTAAAAACTAAAAAGGGTACCAGGTGGCTGGGATTTGCACCGGAATATGCTAATGCTTCGCTACAGGCCAACTTTGAAGAAGTAAACCGTATTGCTGAAAAGATGCAGGGCAGGGCAGTTACCGGTAATGCGGCTACCAAAACCCATTTCAAAGAGCAGCAGGGCGATTACAGCATTTTGCACCTGGCTACACACGGCAGGCTTGACGAGATTAATCCAATGAATAACAGCCTGCTTTTTGCGGATACTGAACCCGGTGCAGATGCTGAACTCAGTGTACTCGAGATATACGGTTTAGAACTCAATGCAGGTCTGGCCGTGCTCAGCGCCTGTAATACAGGTAGTGGTAAGTATGAAAAAGGAGATGGGGTGATGAGTCTTTCGCGTGCGTTTAATTATGCCGGCGTATCGAGTACTCTGGTGAGTTTATGGCAGGTTCCAGATAGGGAGACCGCGCAAATTATGACCGCTTTTTATGATTACCTGAAGGAGGGCAAAGCCAAAGATATAGCCTTGCAATTGGCTAAACAGGATTACCTGAAAAGCACTACAGATGAAGCGTTAAAGCATCCGTATTATTGGGCGGGATTTGTTATAAGTGGTGATGTATCCTCGGTAACTTCCACTTCGTATGTTTGGTTTGGGTTGGGGCTACTACTGCTAATTGTAATAAGTTTTTTTATATTCATAAAAATCAGAAACAGAGGTATGAAATAGCTTAATAGCTCAAATTTTTCAAGGGTTTTAGTTATACAGGTTTAAATTCTTACTAATTGGAAAAAAAATTTAATTTTCTGGAAAATAGGTGGCTAGACGTTCATCCAGATCATGCCTCCCATTAAAATAACTCGCCACTATTTTCCCTTCTGGGTCTATAAGATAACTTGTGGGTATTGCTTGTACTTTGTACATTAGAGATACGTCACCTTGAGTTCCTTCTGGCTCAACCAGATTGGTCCATATCAGTTTGTCCTGTTCAACCGCTTTACGCCATTTAGTTTCATCAAAGTCTAGTGAAATACTTACAATTTCGAAGCCTTTTTGATTGTAACGCTCATAAAGTTCGAGCAATCCGGGATGTTGTTTTCTACAGGGACCACACCATGAAGCCCAAAAATCGAGATAAACATAGTTACCTTTGAACGAGTCAAACTCTACTAATTCTCCTTTCAGATTGTTAAGCTCAAAATTTTTGGCCATAGCTCCAGGTATCATATCCTGAGAAAGGTTGAGGTATCGGGCAACACGTTTTCCATACTTTGAGTTTTTCACCACGGGAGAGAGCCCATCATATAAATCTTGGGCTTCCTTATTAGACAGGTTCATACTTAATTCTTCTATGAGGTAAGCCGCATATTTGGAATCGGGATGCTCTTTAATGAATCCCACTTTGTCTTCCGTTCTGAGCTCCCAATAAAGCGATCCGTATTTTTGCTTTAAATTCGGATCTTTGGTTTCGCTATATTCAGCTTTATAGCTGTCGTGCAGATGTTTTTTTGGAGCGATCCAGGCCATAAAATCAGTTTGCTGGCCCTGCATTTCACCTCCTGTGATAGGAACATTTTCCAGATATTTTTGGTCCCGAGCATCGATCGTAATATCGGTGTCTTCGACAAAGAAGAACCTGTACCAGTTGCTTTCCATTCCGCTTATCCTTAGCAAATATTTGTCAGCTTCTTCTGCCGGGTTCACTTGAAACGAAAACGTATTTTCAGAGGTATAAGCCGTAAGCACGGGGCTGTTGTCGTCCATATTTTTGATGCTCACCTTTGTGCTGTCTGATAAACCGGTGGTTTGACCTTTAATCAAAAGGCTTTGAGCTGTTGAAGCATTAGAAACCAAAAGGCTAAAGCCAAGTAGTAATACGATGTTCAATAGACTTTTAGGGTTTGAAAGGGAGTTTTTAGTGAAGGTCATAATAGAATATGGGTTGAATGGTTTGCAGTCAAAAATGGCATTACAATGATTTAAATATAAGGCAAATGTTCTTAATACATTTATTTGATTAATTATAACAATCTTATTGTCAAAGACTTGTTAGATTTTCGAATTAATTTCAATTTTAAATGGAAACTAATCTGAAACCTGAAACCTGAATCCGCCAAAACACCTTTGCCCGCGACAAACAACCGCATTAGCAGGGGATTCTACATGGCATCGCTAAGGTCTACCTGATACTTTTGTAAAGTATTAAAACCTTTAAAAAAGTTCTATGCGTCTATTTGAAATTTTGCTGCTGGTATCGCTCACCATTTTACCGTTTTGCTGGAAATTCTTCGCCCGTAAATTCAGTTCTTATTATTTAATAGGCGGACTCGCTGTTCTGATAATCCTCCAGTTGGTCGTTGAAGGCTATCGCTGGCAATTGCTTCCGGCCTATCTGCTTGCCGTGATTTTAGCCTTACGCATACGGTTTGCAAATGCTGAAAATCCGTTTCAATTTTCAGCCCTTAGCGTATTCAGAGGTTTGGGATATCTGTTACTGCTTGTCCCGGCCTGGGTTTTACCACTGGTTTTGCCGGTTTTTAAATTGCCTGAGCCCCGTGGACCTTTCGCCGTAGGCTCAAAAAATATACATCTGGAAACTAACAGACCGGAACCGATCACGGAAAATAAGGAAGATAAACGCCAACTCATGCTCAAAGTCTGGTATCCTGCGATGGCAGATGATACGCCAACTGAAACCTATGTCCCGGGTGCCGGTCGCGATGCTTTTGCGTTAAAATACGGTCTGCCTGCTTCGGCGCTCAATTATCTGGATTATGTCAAAACCTACGTGCATCCAGAAGCTCCATTTGCCGAAGGACGCTTCCCGGTTTTGATTTTTTCGCACGGCTACGGCTCCAAGGCCACCGGGTATTATGCTTTACTGAGTGAAATCGCCAGCCAGGGCTATATCGTCATCAATATGAATCACACCTATGAAAGCCTGGGGACTACCTTTCCGGATGGGAGCGAGGTCTATTTTGATTATGCCTGGCAGCAGCAAATTGCCGCAAATCAGATGGAAACCATTACACCCATTCAGCAGGCTTTTCACGATTCGATCTCCTTTGAGCAGCGCCAAAAGATTGTACGCGATGCCGTGCAGGACTATTTTGAAGGCGATATCCAGGAGCGCTGGGTGCAGGATATGCAGGAGGTTTTAGATCGTTTACCGCAATGGAATAGGAGCGGATTTCTAAAAGACAGGATGAATCTCAATCAGATAGGTGCTTTTGGGCATTCCGTGGGTGGGGGAGCGGCGGGCAGGCTTAACCTGTCAGATACCCGCATTAAGGCTGGAGCCAATCTCGACGGCATTCAATGGGGGACCAAAATAGATACTCTGTTTCAAAAGCCGTTTTTGTACGTTTCGGCAGACTGGCCTGCGGAGCACGAAGACCTGAACGCACACATCTATCACAAGAAAAGCACCGACTATTTTTACCAGGCCAAATTGCTGAATTCCGGGCATCCCAATTTTATGGACATTCCGTTTATGGTTCCTGTTAAAGCTTTGGCAGGTACGGGTAGTATTGATGCCGAAAAAGGCATCCACATCGTAAGCGATCTGGTCACCACCTTTTTTGACCGGCATCTTAAAAAGGAGCCCAATGCCAATCTGGAATCATTTTCAACATCAAGCCTGCTGGAGTTTCAGATTTTTAAAGGCGATTCTATTCGCTAATAAATGCTATTTTTAGCCGAATACATCCAAGGTTCAGCTATGCGTAAACTTCTATTTTTCATTTTAGTGTCTTCGTTTCTGATTTCGGCAAACGCACAATCCCGCTTTTCAAAGCAACAGGTCGCCGAAGATTTAGAGGAGCTCAAAGACTTGCTCATAAATGCCAATTACAATGCGTACGCCTATACTGCAAAAGCCGAATTTGATTCGGTTTACGATGGTTTAAGACCTGAAATTAAAACCGATTCCCTGAATTTTTTGAAAACGACCAACCTGTTTCAGCGGATGGTCGATGTGGTCAAAATGGGTCATACCTCCATTCCGTTTCCTGCGCAGTCGTATATCGAATATGTAAGCGGTGGTGGAACGGTTTTTCCGCTAGAACTTACTTTTGAGGACGATAAAACCTTTGTGCGTAAAAACTGGTCTGCAACTGAAGCACTCCGACCCGGCACTGAAATTCTCAGCATAAATGGGATGCCTATGCCTGAAGTATTGGCGAAACTGCATCCCTATGTGGCCGGTGAGCGGGAGTATCTTAAAAACGCGAAGATTGAACTCTTCTCCTTTCCCAGAATTTACTGGCAGGTGTTTGGCGCTGTCCCTTCTTTTCAGGTCGAAGCGCTTCAGGATGGGAAGTCGGTCTTAGTTGAAGTGCCCGCGGTGGCAGGCATATCCGGTTATGAAAGCCTGCGCAATGAAACACTCGACGGCGTTCAGGATTTCCGCTTTATACAAAACAAAGCCTATATGAAATTGGGAAGCTTCAGCGGGGATGAGGAACAATTTAAAGCCTTTGTTGATTCAGCCTTTACCGAAATACGCAACACCAAAACCGACACCCTGATTCTTGATTTGCGCAACAATTCCGGCGGAAATGACAGCCAGAGCGATTACCTGCTCAGTTATATTGCAGACCGGCCTTTTCGGTGGAATTCGGCCTTCAGTCTTAAAACCAGTAAAGCCCTGAAAGAACACGTACGCAGCGAGCGCGACACCACCGCTGCGTTTTGGAAGGAAGCCCTCACGCACGCTGATGGTGAAATTTACGATTATGCCTTTGAGCCTTACGAGCCCAAACCCGAAGAACAACGTTTTACGGGCACCGTCTATGCGCTGATCAACCGCCAATCGCATTCTCAGGCAGCCGTTACTGCCAGTCAGCTTCAGGACTACGGTTGGGCAACTTTGGTAGGCGAGGAGACCGGCGACTATCCTTCCTTATATGCTTCCGTGTTTTATGTTAAACTGCCTCAGACGGGTATTGTGGTTCAGCTTTCAAAAGGGAAAAGCCTTCGGGTAAATGGGAGTGATGCCGAAGAAGGCGTGATCCCCGATCTCAAAATACGCGATCACCTGCTGGATGATGAGGACGAAATTCTCGACGGACTCCTGCATGTTCTTTCGCGCTAATCGGCGCAAAATTAAGTCTTTAAAATTTTCTGCTTTAAAAACGTCACAGGATTACGTATCTTAGGGCAGCGCTATGAAAACCACCTCAATTCCTGGCCTTTTCGGCTTAAGAATTCGTGCAAACCTTCTTCTTCGGAAAGTTATGGTATTCTGGTGTTAACCTTAAACCCTAGTAAAAACAGCGTATTATGCCACAGTACACCTTAACAATTAACAATCAGGAACATCAGGTTGATGTTGCTGCAGACACGCCCATTCTCTGGGTGCTGCGCGATCACTTAAAACTGGTAGGAACCAAATACGGCTGCGGAATTGGCCAGTGCGGAGCCTGTACCATCCACGTAAACGGAAGCGCGGTACGCTCGTGTTCGCTTCCTGTAAGTGCGGTTGCGGGCGGCTCTATGCAACTCACCACGATTGAAGGTCTATCTGAAAATGCAGACCATCCTGTGCAACAGGCCTGGCTGGAGGTCGATGTGCCCCAGTGTGGCTACTGCCAGGCGGGACAGATTATGAGCGCCGCGGCTTTGCTGAAAAGCAATCCCAATCCCAACGAGGATGAGATCAAGACCGCTATGAGCGGAAACCTCTGCCGCTGCGGTACGTACACACGAATAAACAAAGCAATCGCTCTGGCAGCACAAAAACAATAAGGACTATGGCATTTATTAAAACCAAATACAATCGCAGATCATTTCTAAAGGTTTCGGCGGCGGGAGGTGCCGGCCTGATGTTGCAGTTCAGTTGGCTGCGCGGTATGGCTCAGGATACAAATCCTGCAGAAGAAGCTTTTGATCTCAACGCATACATACGCGTCAATACAGACGGGACGGTGACTATTTTTTCACCAAATCCGGAAATTGGTCAGAACGTAAAAACCTCGATGCCGCTTATTGTGGCCGAAGAGCTTGATGTCGCCTGGGATCAGGTACACGTAGAGCAAGCGCCTTTAAATACCGATAAATATCAGGGCCAAATTGCCGGTGGTAGTCAGTCTATACGCCGCAGCTGGGATGGTCTGCGTATGGCAGGAGCTTCGGCAAGACATCTGTTTTTAGCCGCAGCGGCTAAAAAATGGGATATCCCTATTGAAGATTTAATCACGGAAGACGGTCAGGTAAAACACCTGCCTACCAATCAGTTTGTGGCCTATCCCGATCTCATTCAGGATGCTGTGATGATTCCGGTACCGGAAGAAGTAAAACTAAAAGATCCTGCCGACTTTAAACTGATAGGGACTGCGGTTAAAAATGTAGATGGTATGGGCATTGCGACAGGTAAGCCGCTTTTTGGTCTTGACTATATGCGTGATGATGCGCTTATCGCAATGCCGATACATCCGCCGGCTTTCGGTCAGAAGCTTAAATCTTTTGATGCCACGGCTGCCAAGGCGATGCCGGGAATTCACGATGTATTTACCATCAATACCACGCTGGAGAAACCCCAGTGGTCTGATGTCAATGCGTTTAATGAGCTCGTAGTCGTGGTAGGTGACAGCACCTGGCAGGTGATGCAGGCTAAAAAAGCCGTTGAGGTAAGCTGGGAGACTGTTGAGGAGCTTGAAGATACTGCCACTCACCAGGAGAAGATGGAACAAGTCTTCAGCAGCGGAAATGGAGAAGTGAAGCGTAAGGATGGCGATCCTGATGATGCTTTTGCAAAAGCAGATAAAATTGTTGAGGCCAGTTATTACGGTTCGTTTTTAGCTCATAATACGATGGAGCCGATGAACTTTTTTGCCGATGTACAGGCAGATAAAGCTGAGCTGGTTGGGCCTATTCAAACTCCGGAATCTTTGCGTAAATCAGCTTCGGCACTGTTGAATATTCCGGAAGAAAATATCACTGTCGATATGACACGTATGGGTGGTGGTTTTGGCCGCCGTTTGTATGGAAATTTCGGACTTGAAGCGGCAGCGATTTCGCAGAAAATAGGCAAACCGGTAAAACTGGTTTACAGCCGCGAAGACGATATGACTCAGGGAACCTATCGCCCTTCGTATATGTTGAAGTACCGTGCAGCGCTTGATGCTGATAAGAATTTGATAGGTTTTGAAGTACGCGGCTCGGGAATCCCTGAGAGCCCTATTTTTGAAAACCGCTATCCTGCAGGAACCGTAAGTAATTATAAAGCAGAAAATTTTGGAGTGGAAACTGCGATTTCCACCGGAGCCTGGCGTGCGCCGCGGTCTAATTTTACCGCGGGAGCCGAGCAATCCTTTTTGGACGAGGTTGCTGAAGCAGCAGGTAAAGATCCTATAGATTTCAGACTGGAGCTTTTTGATAAGGCGATCAGCAATCCGGTAGGGGAGCGCAACGATTACGATCCCGAGCGTTACGCCGGCGTGCTCAAACTGGTAAAAGAAAAAAGCAATTGGGGAGCAGAACTCGACGGTGTTTACCGTGGTGTTTCGGCGTATTACTGCCACAACTCCTACGTGGCTCAGGTAATTGATTTGGTTAAAGATGAAGATGGCAATCCCGTGATCAAAAAGGTTTGGGCCGCTGTTGACTGCGGAATCGTGGTCAATAAAGAAGGTGCGCTCAACCAGATTGAAGGCGGAATCGTAGACGGTCTAGGTCACGCGCTGTACAGCCAGCTTACTTTTGAAAAAGGTAAAGCCATGCAGCAAAACTTTAACCGCTACCGACTCATCAAAAACAACGAGGCACCGGCAGAGATCGAAGTCTTTTTTGTAGAAAACGGTATTGCACCCACCGGTCTTGGTGAGCCCGGTTTACCACCGGTAGCCGGTGCCTTTGCCAACGCGATGTACAAAGCAACCGGAAAACGCTATTACCGCCAGCCCTATATGATCCTCGATCAGCAGGAGAAGGTATTGGGTTAATCAGCAATTTTTACCGGAATTAAAAAGCAAGCGACCCGAAAGGGTCGCTTGTTGTTTTAAGGAAATTAGAAAGGTGTTGAGATGCCGTTCTTAATCTACAATAACTTTTATAGATTCGGTTTTTGTGTTTGTAGCAACCTGCACAATATAAATCCCTGAGCTGAATTGCCCCAATGTATTTGTCACGCCATTTGCCAGATTGCCATTACCCAGCAATTGCCCTGTTATGGTATACAAACGGTAAGAAGCGCTTGCGTCACCTGAATAATTGCAGTAAAGTGTACTGTTAGCACTAAAAAGCTGAATACCTTTATCTGATGAGGAATTTTTCTCAGTTCCCAGTCGCTCTGTGTCGGCCAGTTTTTCAATTTCTTCTTTAGGTAATCCGTAATTGAAAATTTTAAACTCGTCATAGCTTATTTGGGACAGCGGGTCCGGGTATTGTGATTTCCCCAGATAATTTGCTGTTGTATTCCCAAGATCAGCAGGTTTTAAGGTTACTTCAGCACTTCCAGCAGCATTTCCGTTGACGTACAGGGTCGCGGTATTTCCGGCCTGTACAATTGCCACGTGCATCCATTCATTTAGGGAGAGCGTGAGATCGGTACTCACCCGGTTTCGGGTGCCGTCATGTTCAATTTCGTACTGAAATTTTCCACTTCCGTTAGCGGCCTCAAGCGCCATCCAGTTGTCTGTGCCCGTACCAAAATCGAAAACACGATTCCAGTTTGAAAGCTGATCCAGCTTTATCCAGGTGGATACCGTAAAATCAGTCAGTGCACTTACAACCCCTTCAGGTAACTGAATGTAACCGCCGCCTGTAAGATGTATGGCATTTTGCTTAGCACCGGTTTCACGGGTAAAAGTGGTCATCGCCAGGGCGTCTTTCATATTCCAGACATCAAGAACTTTATCGCCTTCACCCTCAAAATTGAAATAGAGGTGTCTGCCGTCTTGCGGTTTAGCTTCAAAGATCTCGTTGTTTTCCTGTTCACCGGCAGCAGTAAACGGAACTATTTTAAAAAAATAGGATGTGCCATTCGTGAGATTTTGATCCACATACGGTGTGCCGGTAACCGTGGCTAGGGTTTCAAAATTACCATCAGCCGCATCGGCACGTTTGATGTAATAACTTTCATCGTAACGGGCATCCCAAAATAGACTGACCTGGGCATCTGCTGCGCCTATACGAACACCGTTTACAGCATCAGGAATGCTTACTGCCGGTGTTGTAACGGCCAGTGTTTCTGTAAAAGTACCTGTACCTGCAGTATTTAAAGCTGCTACACGATAGTAATAGGTGGTTGAGGCAGTAAGATTTTCATCAATAAACGTCAGTTCTGAAAAATTGCTGGCAATATCCGTATAGGTTCCGTTTGCGATGGCTGCACGCTGTAAAACATACGAACTTGCATTTGCAGGAGCTTCCCAGTTTAAAGCAATGCGAAACGGAGATAGTGCTTCACCGGTAAAGCCTGTTGGAGCTTGTGGTAATTCTTCTTTTACAAATTGAACGACATTTGACCAGGGTGATGCCGTACCATCTTTACCAATAGCGCGTATGCGGTAATCTGCCTTCTCCTGTATACCGTCTTCTTTAGTAAGCACAGTAAAATCTTCGGTCTCAAAAAATGCCGAAAAGTTTGATTCTCCTTCTAATTTACGTTCTACAACGTATTTAGAAATCAAATCAAAATTGTTGCCGGTCCATTTCAAATCAATGGACTTGTAATCATCTGCAACCTCATATTCTAAAACCGGAGCAAGGGGTTTCCAGGTGGTTGTGTATTCATATGCCGTTTTAAAGGCTTTTTCTGAAGCATTAGCTGCATAGTATTGTCCGGCAGGGGTTAATACCACTTTGATGGTACCGCTATCGCCTTCCCAGCTGGCCACAACAGGAGCGGTTTTTAACCATTCGTAATTTGTGTGATTTGGATTTCGTGATCTGAAAGCGTCGTCAATGGTCACAAACATAGCCCGTGCATCTTCTACCCAATTGTAAATGGAATAGCGTTCTACATAATCGGTATTGTCAAGCAGATCTAGAATTGCGATGAGGTCATTTTTGTGTTTTTGGGCGTTGGCGTCAGTCAAAACCTGAGGGCCATCCGGAAAATTATTACCTGTCCAGTTTGCTCCTATATTCCATTCGGTAATCCATAAGGGTCTTTTATATCGGTTGTAGATGTTTTGTAGATCGCTTGCCCACTGGCTCGGAGATTTGTACCAATAGCAGTGTATGGCCATATAATCTACCCGGTAATTTCGGGCTTCGGCCTGTTGCATAAAATCACCCAGCCAGGGATTAAAAGGATCTGAGGTTGCGGGAGAACCCAGTCTGAGACCAGACTGAAGTAATCCCGGCCAGCCGTCAATTGCTCCCTGTACATCTAAATTAGCCTGATCGGGACGATCCGGTTCGTTATAACCCAGAAGATGCGTATAGCCTTCTTTAGTATTCGCCGGCCCCAGGTCTGGCCACCAGCGTGTTTGACGAATAGGAACGTATTCAATATTTGGAGAGCTGTTTAAGCCCGTATTCCAGTTGTAATACCAGGTGATATCAAGTGCGGCCTGTTCGGCATCACCTCCACCGGCAAGACCTTTTTTGCTTACTTCGTGCCATTTCATTGTGCGTATAAAAGAAACGGTCCCATACAAGTACGGTTGTAAAACCGGAATTTCGAGATCTTCGTCTTCCGCAATAAAAACCCGGCTGTAGCCTGTACCGTTTGCATTAGAAGCCAGAGTAGCCATAAAGCCTTTCTTCAGCTTGAGAGACTTAATTTTATTATCCAGATCGCCCAGATTGTTATGTGGAGTCACAGTCACGAAGGTTTGAGACTGTCCGCCATAATTTTCTTCGGTGTAGACGGTAAGCGGACTGTAATCTGAAGCATACGTTGTCAACCGGCTGCCTGCACCTGATGCGCTTACCGAAACATTTGTACCTTCAACAGCGTTGGCCCCGTCTACACGTATAAATTGTAAAACCGAAGCTATAACTTCCGAAGGGCGAAGCTTGTCAAAATACACAACAGCATCATCACTGATATTAAGCCGCGCATTGATGAGGGGATTTACCGGGTTACTGAGGTGCAACCGGGTATTACCTGTGAGATTTAAGTTGGTTTTAGCATAACTTATGGAGCTTAGGTTTTGACTAGTGATTGTTTGCTCTACCGTTGAAGGAGCAGAGACCGGAGTGGGAGCGAAGGTGTCTGCCTCAAAGCTGATGTAATCTAAAGTTGCATTGAGTGTCCCTTCATTATGATTTCTTCCGATGATGAGCTCTTCAGTTTCTTTTTTCAATACTGAAAGATTGGCAAGTCCAAAGCTTCCTGACGCTGCCTCAACAATTAGAAAAAAGGTACCGTCTGCCGAAGGTGTAAAGGTAAGCGCCTGGGTTTTTAGGCGGTCTGAAACCGGAAAGGAGGTTGTTTTTAAAACAGAGCTCCCGTCTGGATTGCCGGCAATACTCCAGGTCAAATCGCTTGTGGTTCCGTTGAGGCCTTCCGCAAGAGCTGAAAATTCATAGGTTTGATCAGCCTGCAAGTCTATAGGAAAGGAAAACTTGCGCGTACCGGAAACATTTTCCCAGTTGAGGGCTAAAATACGCCCTTCAAAATTACCGTCGTCTTCTTCGAGAAGGTGCCCTGATGTAACATCAAGATAGCGAACTCCAGCTGTGCTGTTTGCTGTAGCCCAGTTTACACCGGCATCGGTACTTGCCCAGCCATATTGGTCAGGACTGCCTTTCTGATCAATGGCCAGACCATCCCATTTGTTAATCAGGTCGCTTGACTTGAGTTGGAGTTGCCCAATACCGTACAGCCCCCAGTCGCCGGTAATGGTCAGATAGTGTTTGCCACTAGCGGGTGCAGTAAAGGCGAGCTTACCCTCTCTAAGTCTAAAATTAGCAGCAGTAGTATAGCTTTCTGAGAAGAGTCGGTTTGTTCCTGCCTGGTCTGAAGAGATAGCTACCTGCAATTTGGCACCGGGGGACGTATTAGCGACAAGCTCATATAACCATGAAAACTCGTAAGAAGCTCCTACCTTAAGATCTATGGGATAGCTGTAGGTTGAGGTACTGTAATCATTACCATCCCAGCGGATATACATCAGGCGTCCGTTAAAGGTTGAACCGTCGCTGTCCAGAACATGTCCCGAAGATAAATCCATATACCTTACACCAGAGCCGGCGTTTGCGGTATTGAAAATCGAAGTGATTTGATTGTTGCTCCATCCGTAGTCTGTGGGTTTGCCCGAGTTGTTACCGGGTGTTCCGGCCCAGGCACCCAAAAGATTATCAGGGCCGTAAGTCACAGGGTTTGCACTATCAGAACCCGAAATCTGCTCTAATTTTTGAGAAGTTAAATAATATCCGTCCAGATAAATGTGAAGGTCATCACCGTCTACTATATAACGATAAGTTTGCTTCTGAGCATTATCTACCGAAAGGCTGAGATTTTGTGGAGCATTCAGGTCTGTCGTTAGGTTTAATTCAGTTTTAGAAAGACTGGTTCTAAAACCCCTTCCCAATTTGTTTTTGTAAAATACATCAAGGCCTCTGCCTGTCGCCGCGTCAATCTGTGCCGGAAATTCAAGACTGAAATGAGAAGCATTTTGCGTGTGGAGCTTCACGGTATCTTTGGAGCTGTCAAATACTGCTTGTGTACGCAGATTTTCATTGAGACTGCTCTGCACCGGGAATGCAGGGACCTGAGCACGAAGGTTGGTCAGACTAAGCGTAATTATGACTAATAGGAAAAGGTAATGTTGTTTCATAGGTTATAGTTGTTAGCGAAATCGATATCGTAAAAAAGCAATGGTTGAGCTTTTAGTTTGTTTGGTATACAAGTTTCTTAAAATGGCGGCTTTTATTCAGGGGGTATTTGGGGTAAACTAGAGGGGTAAAGTGTTCAACACACATTTATTTTAGGGACAGACCTGATATAGGGGCTATGCTGACTCCAGAATTGTTTTTTGAATGGTTGTAAGATTCTCTTTCAGGAAATTAAAAATCTGTTGTAAAAGCTTGTTATCTTTAGAATAGCGTAAAGCCTTGATATTTAATTAACCAAAAGCAAGAACTGAAATGGCATCAATCAACCCATACATTCATTTTGACGGCAATGCCGAGGAAGCCTTTGTATTTTATAAATCTATTTTTGGAGGAGACTTTGCCATGCTGATGCGCTTTAAAGACGTGCCTGCAAATCCTGATTTTCCCATAGATGATGCAGATGGCAACCGCATCATGCACATCGCATTACCCATAGGTAAAAGTGATATCCTGATGGCCAGTGATATTCATCCCGGACTGGGGCCTTTAAATCATCGGGAAAACCGAAGTAAAATTTCGATTAGTGCCGAAACTCTTGAGGAGGCCGAAAAGTTATTTAAGGGTCTGTCTGAAGCAGGCGAGGTAGAAGTTCCTTTTGCTGAAAGCTTCTGGGGTTCTCATTTTGGAATGTTTCGGGATAAATATGGGATCGAGTGGATGATTGATTACGACCCAAAGTATCGGGGCGAGGGATGATAACCGGTAAACCTGTTCATTTTTCCCGATTATTAGTGATCTAAATTTTTTTGAACTTAAAAATTAGTGGCAGAATCCCTACTAAGGTATTTCCTTAATTAGAATGGTATCGGCCTTAATAGTAAGTTCATAAAGGTCTGAAATGGGCCATCCATTGATGTAATATCCAAATCTTTTGAGATGTTGCTCATCATTGATCCTGAATGAAAGGAAGTATGACCCATCTGTTTTTGGGACATGGCTCATATCGATTTGGTAATCCAGATTTTGATTGGGTTTAAGACCAGTTACTTTATCCGGATTTTGATTGGGTTCAATACTTAAGGAATCAATCTGAAAAGTGGTGTCGTTTTTAATTTGGAAGTTGACGGTAGTCTTATTTTCGCAACCGGAACAGCATACTATAATTAAAATTAAAATAGATAGGTAGGTTTTAAGCATTGTTTTTTCCATAATTGATATTCGGAAATATGTGATTGTATGTGCGTAAACATACTCAAACTAGTTATTAAATCACAGTCTTAGTTATTTAAAAGTTCTTTCAAAGTATATTCTTCATATCCTGCCGACCTATAATGGTCATGATCTCAACAGTATCAGTATTGATTCTATAGTATATGGTATCTACTCCGCAAACACAACGTCTGTATCCTTTTTTAATACGATCTACCGCTTCAAAAGCATATGGATTTTCACTAATGCGATCAAAATATTCAAAGAAGCGGTTATAATACTGTTCAGCCTGTGTACTGCCGAATTTATAAACGCCGTATCTGTAAATGCGAATTAAATCTTCTTTAGCCGTATTACTAAGCCTGTAATTCATCTTAATCAGAAGACTTAGCCTGAGCTAATATATCTTGTTTACTGTCGGTTGTAAAACCACTGCGTTCGGCTTCATCGAGTTTTGTTCGTATCCAGTCTATCTCAGCTTGCTGTTTGCGGGCTTGCCTAACAAGGTCATTGATCAATTCACTTTTACTGGTGTATTCCTGTGAGTCAACCTGTTCTTTTAACCAGTCATCATTGGGTTTTGTAAAGGAAATACTTTGACGTGCCATAATATCAAGTTTGATGTAAATATACACCAATTCTGCATCAGAATATTGAAAAGGATACATCACCTGCCGCTCCTGCGCGATTGTATCGCGCTGAGTTTATTCAAGCTTCTTATGTATAATATAATCGTGCGGTAACTGATGAAAGCTAACTACGTTGCGCCGGAAGCATTTGCTTTACCCCAATGCCATCTATTTGAATTATTCCTCTTGTCGGTGATATAAATCTTTACTTGTTCATAAATGCTATCAAATAATTCAATCTCGTTTTTTAGCTCAGCTGTGATAAAAATATCTTCTAACCTGGCATTTCGGTCTTTTAGAACCGTATCTGTTTTATAAAGCGGAATAAAATTAAAGTATTTAGAATACGAAGGAGTTGCCTTTAAGTCTTTGTTGTAAGGAATAGATATCCCAGTCGTTTTATTTTTGATTTTTTGTTTAACCCATTTTGGATTGGCAATTTTATCTCCAATTGTCAACTCAATGAAACTATTCAGTGCAATAGATTGTCTTTTTTCAGACAGGCAATGCGTAAATAGTGATAATTCACTGTCCGAATGGTAAGAGAAAAACGCTGGACCAATGTTTACAATAAATAAATTTTTATTGATAAATCGTTGACCACTAGATTGCTGTGTTATTTTTAGAACTCTTTTTTGACACGAAAAAATAAGAGCTTGAACGAAATAAACTTCCAGCACGAACTTTTCAGAATGTAGCTGGTTTAAATCTGCAAGATGTATTTCAGGTTGACTTTCCATTTAATGATCTTAGCCCTATAAATTAGTAATTACTTGAAGGTTATTCTAACTGTTTACCACGCGATACAATTCCCTATATTCATTGGGACAGGCAGCGTGTTAACGTGAGATTAGTTTTTTTCGTTGCTCCTGCGCGATTGTATCGCGCAGAGGTTATTTTAGCTTACTATAAAATGATATAATCGTGCGGCAACCGGGGCTTAACGCTCACGGCCGCCTACTCGATTGTGCGTAGTAATTTATTTTTTATAGATAAACATCAGTCCCAGAGGTGACTTTTTCAAATTCTGTCTTTCTCTGTCCGTTTCCTTCATTTTTTCCACGGTTTTAGGTAAATCCTTAATTTTTGGTGCGTCCATTATTTGATTCAAGGCGACTGTTGAAAGTCCATATAATGGTGTACCTAAGCAAGCAGAAGCTATTTCAACTGAACCCATTACCAACCACGAGCCAAAGTCTTTTCCAGCGATTTTCCATTTTTTGCTGACGAGTTTTTTTATGTTTTCTTGATGTTGATTAAAAGCGAAATTCAAGTTATTAAAAACTTTGTGTGATGTACTCGTAAAATCAAGTTCATTAGCCATAACCAATTCGTCTATTCCTTTCGATAGAATTTCTCGAATTTCATTAATTGCCCCAGCTTTTCTTAATTCTATTAATCCAGTTGGTGGTATTTTACCAATCCATTGAAGTTTTGTATTGTCCAGACCGTTTAAACCTTTTACAATGTGCATTTTTTGATAATCCTTATCAGGATAAGTTCTTTCAGAGTCATATTCCAGTTTCCATTTGAAATATTCCCAAGAAGTCGGTGCGTCAATAAGTGGGAAACCTCCAACTTTTGTTGCTTTTGCAAGTAATTCGTTGCAAACACTCATTCTACCCAAACCCATCATAGAAACTATGATTCCAGGATTGTTTGTCTGCATTGCTCTCATTGATTCTCCTTCAGTTTGATTTTTTATCTGAATTTCAAGGGGTTCTTTAAATTCAGTGTCAAAGAGAACACGTTTTGGGTCTTTGATTTCTTTGGAAACTTTTTCTACAGTATCTAATTCTTTGCCAAATTCAAGAAGCTCATCAATACTTTGGAACTCTCTACCAAAAATCTTTTTTGCGTGATATAAAGCATCTTTTTCTCCAAGTTTTTGAATTTCTTCGAAAGCAAATTCATCCATCATTTCTTTGTCCGGAAGAATTGCTACAATTGGGTTTTCAAATTCTGCGAGTGCAAGTTCTTTGTATTGTAGAATGTTTAAAGCGTGTTTTAATAGGAAATAAACTCTTTGATTTTTATCCCATATTTTAAACATATGCCTTGACCTAATAAAAGGACAAGGAAGTATTATTGTATCTGTATAGATTCCACATTTTGAGGCAATATTCTCATTATTTGCAGGAAATAAATCTCCTCCAAAAACTGCTTTAATTGAATCATTGTCGTCTTCTAAATGTATGTAGCCTGATTCGGCTGTCAGTTCCCAAAATTCTTCAAGGTCTTTAAGTAAAGATTCAATTGGTTCATTCAAGTAATCTATGTCGTGTTTCCCATAAGCAATTACTTGAGCAAGTTGATGCGGACTAGCATTTGCTTCTATCATCATTTGATAGAAATGATTAAAGTTACCCTCAATCCTATTGAAATAGCCTTCTTGAATTTGGCGTAATGAAATGGCGCTTTTCATCTTTTCTCGATGGTCCATATTTTCCGCCATAAGCGCCATAGAGCGAACAAATCCATCAATCGTATCTAAATCTGGTTCTCCGTTTTTATCAAACCTAGCTTTTAGCAAGCTTGCCTCAACTTTTTCTCTTAAATGTTCTGCAATATGAATTTTGCCCTCTTTGAGCTTATCTCTAAGAATCAGAACTCTCCTCTTGACTCTTTCTTCGTATTCTTTTTCTTCTTTAGATTTCATTCATTATTACGCACAACTAGTATTAACATCAAAAAAAATTGCGGATATCTCATCTCTTAAACGGTTTTCCAAAATTTTTACTTTCATAAAACTAGCCATTTTAATATCTCAAAATTCACTGAATCAAGGTTTTCAGGAGAAACTTATCAACGTAATTGTTAATAAAAAAGCGACACCTATTAAGGTGCCGCTTTCAGTTTATAGGTACAATGCTCTTCAGTCGTTGCTCACCAGATCGTTTTGATTGCGAAACACGAGTTCGTCATCAAAGGCATCGAGTAAGATGATGCTGTCTGTGGTCACTTTACCGCTCAAAATTTCTTTAGAAAGCTGGTTAAGCACTTCTTTTTGAATGGTACGTTTTACCGGCCGTGCGCCAAACTCAGGCTGAAAACCGCGGTCTGCCAGGTACGCGATGGCATCGGTTGTGGCATCAAGCGTAATGCCCTGTTTGGCCAGCATACGGGTCACGCCTTTAAGCTGCAGGCTTACGACCTTCTCGATATCTTTTCGCGTAAGCGGGGCAAACATCACAATATCGTCTATACGGTTGATGAATTCGGGCCGTATGGTTTGTTTCAGCATACCCAGTACTTCGGTTTTTGCGCCTTCCATCGCGGTCTCAGGATCTTTGATGGTTTCAAATTTCTCCTGTATGATATGACTGCCCATATTTGAGGTCATAATGATGATGGTATTCTTAAAGTCAGCCAAGCGGCCTTTGTTATCTGTAAGTCGGCCTTCATCAAGCACCTGTAACAGGATATTAAAGGTGTCCGGATGTGCTTTTTCAATCTCATCAAGCAAAATAACGCTGTAAGGCTTGCGGCGTACGGCTTCGGTAAGCTGACCGCCCTCGTCGTAACCCACATATCCCGGAGGCGCACCTACAAGACGGCTCACGCTGTGACGCTCCTGATACTCACTCATATCAATACGGGTGATGTTGTTTTCGTCGTCAAACAGGTATTCGGCCAGAGCTTTAGCGAGTTCGGTTTTACCCACCCCGGTTGTACCTAAGAACAGGAACGAACCAATAGGCCGTTTCTGATCCTGCAAGCCGGCGCGGCTGCGGCGTACCGCATCACTCACCGCGATAATGGCTTCCTGCTGGCCTACCACACGTTTGTGCAGGTCGGTCTCTAGGTGCAGCAATTTCTCGCGCTCGCTTTGCAGCATTTTGGTTACGGGGATACCCGTCCACTTGGCTACCACTTCGGCGATGTCTTCGCTGGTCACTTCTTCTTTAATCAGGCTGTTATCGCCCTGATTGGCTAGTTGCTGCTGCAATTTTTCAAGCTCTTCCTGAGCCTGTTTGATCTTTCCATAGCGCAACTCAGCTACCAGACCGTAATTGCCTTCGCGTTCGGCACGCTCGGCTTCGAGCTTAAAGTTTTCGATATCCTGCTTGGCATTCTGAATGTTGTCAACCACTTCTTTTTCGCTCTTCCACTTGGCGTTGATCTCGTTGCGCTCTTCTTTCAAATTGGCCAAATCAGCGTGCAAAGACTTGAGTTTAGTCTCGTCTTTTTCGCGCTTAATGGCTTCAATCTCAATCTCCAATTGCATAATCTTACGATCAAGCACGTCGAGTTCTTCGGGCTTGGAGTTGATTTCCATACGCATTTTAGAAGCCGCCTCGTCCATCAGGTCAATCGCCTTGTCGGGTAAAAAGCGGTTGGTGATGTAGCGCTGCGAAAGCTCTACAGCAGCGATGATCGCGTTGTCTTTAATACGCACCTTGTGATGGGTCTCATACTTTTCTTTGATCCCGCGTAAGATGGAAATCGCAGATTCGGTATCCGGCTCAAAAACGCTCACTTTCTGGAAACGTCGCTCCAAAGCCTTATCCTGCTCAAAGTACTTTTGATATTCATCTAGCGTAGTGGCACCAATGGCGCGTAACTCCCCGCGGGCTAGTGCAGGCTTGAGGATGTTTGCGGCATCCATCGCGCCCTGACCGCCACCGGCACCCACAAGGGTGTGAATCTCGTCTATAAAGAGAACGATATCGCCGGCTGCTGTGGTTACTTCCTTGATCACCGCTTTAAGGCGCTCTTCAAACTCCCCTTTGTACTTGGCACCTGCAATCAACGCGCCCATATCAAGCGCCCAGATTTGCTTTTCCTGAAGGTTTTCGGGCACGTCGCCGTCTATAATACGGTGTGCGAGACCTTCGGCAATCGCGGTTTTACCGGTACCGGGTTCACCCACAAGAATCGGGTTATTTTTGGTACGTCGCGATAAAATCTGCAAAATGCGGCGAATCTCCTCATCACGACCTATCACCGGATCAAGCTTGCCATCGCGGGCCAGCTGATTCAGATTTTTGGCGTATTTGCTAAGCGAATTATAGGTTTCTTCAGCACTTTGTGAAGTCACGCGGTCGCCTTTACGCAATTCTTCAATAGCCGCTTTCAGGTGTTTCTCGGTAACGCCTTGATCTTTTAAAATCTGCGCGATCTTGCTGCTCGATTTAAAGATGGCTAAAAAGAGATGCTCTAATGAAACATACTCATCATTCATCTTTTTGGCGATGTTACCGGCTTCGGTCACCGTTTTACCGGCTTCGCGAGACAACATAATATCGCCGCCGCTTACCTTGGGAAAGCTGGTAAGCGTGCTTTCTAAAATCTGCTTCAGCAGATTGACATTCACATCCAGTTTCTGTAATAGAAAAGGCGTAACGTTCTCATCAACCTCAAGAATGGCTTTAAAAATATGCTCATTCTCTATTTGCTGATGGCCATACCCCTGAGCAAGCGCCTGGGCCTGCTGTATGGCTTCCTGTGATTTTATAGTGAAATTATTAAAGTTCATCGTATTTCTGTTTTTCCCTGTTCGGGATTGATTTCAGTTGTTTGAGTATGCTTTGGCAACTACTATACCAGTAAAAATAACCGACTTTTCGGCAGTTAAACCACGCTATTAAACTGTCTTTTCGTCAGGTTAACCTTGGGATTCCCTTAGTAGAATAGCCCGCAATCTTTCCTTAAATTTACGCCGTCCTGAACACAGCAGGCGTTAAATGAATTTTAAAAAGAACGGAAATGGGATTTTTTGACAAGTTTAAAAGTGCACGCGATGTGGCCAAAGAAGAAATAAAAGAGATGAAGTGGATTCCCTTAGAGCGTATGAACCAGCTCGATGAGATTGTGGAAATTTCAAAGGCAGTTCCCGTGGTGATTTTTAAACACAGTACCACCTGCGGGATCAGCCGTATGGCTTTGCGGGGATTTGAAAAGAATTACGATTACGATAAAAAACAGCTCGAACCGTATTTTCTGGATTTGAAACAATACCGCGAGATTAGCAATGCGATCGCCGACCGTTTTAACGTGCAGCACGAAAGTCCGCAATTGCTCCTGGTAAAAAACGGAACCGTGACCTATCACACTTCACATTCAGGCATTGATGCCGGGATTTTGAGCGAAAAGATTTAAGGATAGTAACATGACTAAAATGAAAAAAGGCCGAAGTGAAAACTTCGGCCTTTTATGTTGATTGTTTTTTGAGAGATGTTTAAAAAAAGGCTAATTCAAATAAACAAACCGTAGAAAAAGACAATCTTTAAAATCGATTATGTAAATCGTTAAAACAAATTTAAGAAAAATTATTTATTAAATGTAAACTTTACATTAAAAATCTGTTAGGTTTTGTGTTAAAACATTCCGCCTCCAGATGCCTCATTATCATCACGTTGCTTACGACGCTTCGCGCGGTACTTGCTATCCCCAAAACGGTAGTTGAAACCGGCGTAAATGGTGTTGCTTTCCCAGTTAAACTGTCCCTGAATCAAATACGGACTGCTACCGGTAAAGCGGGCTTTCATCGTATTGAAAATGTCGTTGTAGTTTAAACTAATAGTTCCCTTGCCTTCCCAGATGGAGTAGCGCGCGCCAATATTGGTCATAAACATGGATTTATTTCTAAACTGAATCCCTGCCTGCGGCCCGCGGAACATCGCAAAAGCGGTAAACGTAAGCTGCTTGGTCGCGTTAAAATTGTTGATCACCCGGGCGTTATACACCGTGTTTTCGACCTCTTCAGAAGTCTGAATGATATCTGCTGCCGTAGGGTTTTCAATATTGGGGTCCAGCATTTCGGTGATTCCCGTCTGAGTCTGGTTAAACAGGTCATAACTCGCGTTGATGCTCCACCAGTCAAAAGCTTTAAAGTTGCTGCTCAGTTCAAAACCGTAAGCGGTGGTCGAGTCAAAGTTGTCCTGGGTAAGCACCATACGGTCCAGATTAAAACGGTCAACATAAACCGCCTGGTTGATCTGGTCTTCAATGATGCGGTAGAAGACACCGGCAGTAAAGCTTCCTTTTTCAAAGCTTCGGGTGTAGTTGGCCTCCAGCGAATTGGTAAACTGCGGCAGCAGATTCACGTTTCCGTATTCGGTAACTAGAGGCGAACTCCACTCACGAATAGGATTTACCTGCCCTACACCGGGGCGGTCAATACGGCGGCTGTAGCTTAGCTGATACTGGTTTTTTTCCGAAGGATTAAAAGTCACGTAGGCTGAGGGATAGACTTCAAAATAATCATTGGTAAAGGCACGAACGCTATTGGTATCGGCTTCCACATTTACCTGCTCAGCACGTAAACCCGCCTGGTACGACCATTTTTCGTAATTCTTACCGTAGGTCACATAAGCTGAATAAATGTTTCGGTTGTAGTCAAAATGCGTACTTGGAGTAGGCACGAGGTTTCCTTCGGCATTAAAAGACTGGCCGGTGCTGCTGTAGCCAATATCGGTATTAAACAAAATCGCCTGCGCACCTAGTTCAAGTTTTTCGCTTTCGCTTAACGGATTCACATAATCCAGATTTAGCGTGGTGCGGTTGCGTTTGGTATCTACAAAATCTTCGTAATCAGAAAGCGGAGTGGTTCCCGTAAAGTCAAAAAAGGTGTCTTCTTCTGCGTCAAAGGTGTTGTAATCGGCTTCAAACTCGATGTTGTGGCCTTCTTTTTCAAAGTCAAGCTTGTAGTCAAAATTGTACTGCTGCGAGTAATTGTCCATATCTGCGCCAAAATCCTGCATCAGATTACGGCTCATATCATCGGCATACACAATGTCAATATTCCCACCGGGCTCGCCTTTAAAGCTGTTTTGTGAGGTAAAGACACTAATGGTGTTTTTCTCATTCAAATACACATCAAGACCCACCTTAAGCAGGTGTGATTTGCGGTCGTTAAGCATATCAAAAAACTGGGTTGAGTTATCGCCTTCGCGAAAAATAGTCCCGTAATTGGCATTCTTGGCGATGGTATTGCTGTAATTGGAATACAGATTAAATTTTCCGTTGCGGTAGTTAAGGTTTAAACCGCTGTTAAACTGGGCGTTTTTCTCATACGAAAGGCCGGCGCTCACGTCGCCGTTAAAGCCCACATTCGCGTTTTTGTGCAGTACGATGTTGATGATTCCGCTCATTCCATCGGGGTTGTACTTGGCCGAAGGATTGGTAATCAGTTCAATTTTTTTGATGGAGTTAGACGGAAGTTGTTTGAGCAACTGGTCTGGCGCGATGTTAGACAATTTGCCGTCTACCATCACCTGCACGTTGCTGTTACCGCGCAGGGTAAGCGCTCCTGATTGCTGATCAAGACTCACCGAAGGGATGTTGTTCATGATATCTGCAGCAGTCGCGCCCGCCGTGGTCAGGTCTTTACCAATATTGATGACCTTTCGGTCAATTTTCTGCTCAATGGTAGTGCGCTCGGCAACCACATTAACCGCATCCAGTTCGGCGGCTACAGCGTCCATATTGATTTTCCCGTAATCGGTCTCGCGGTGATCGCGGTCTACCACCAGGTCGCGGGTGACCGGCTCATAACCTATAAACTGAACTTTCAAGGTATAGGCGCCTTCCGGAATTTTTTTGATTTCAAAAACACCGTCGTCATTGGTGATACCACCGGTAAGGGTTTCGCCGGTGCTGGTCATAATAACTACGGTGGCGTAGGGGATGGGCTGGTTGAGTTGCGTATCCATCACCACGCCGGAAACCGAGCCGGTTACGACTTCGGGGGCTTTGGGTTGGGCAAATGCCGCAAAACTGAATAATACAAATAGTAGGCTAAGCAGCCTGTGGTTAGATTTCATAACTGTTTGATTTTTGATTGATGTTAAAACATAATACTTTGTATTGCATAATAGCTGAAACAAAGTACCCCGTGATTAGCGGTTTATTAAAAGACGTTCGTGTTAGATTTTTGTTACAGTAAAAACTACATTTATTTTGGTAATCTAAATTTTCAACCCCATAGGTCTCTGAAATTTAATGGTTTACAGGGTTTTGAAAAAAGCAGCGCTGAGTAACTAAGCCTATTGTTTTAAAAATAAAAACCCGGGACCGCTAAATCCCGGGTTTTCAAGCTTGAACGCTAGAAATTAACACTAACCATCAAAACTAATTTATAAACAATTCAAACTTGGAAGTCGACTTCTATTTTATAGACTGACCAACTCTGGCATTGTTACAGCTACCGGAATCATTTAACGCGTTTTTATGATGGTATAAGGCTTCTGTGCGTGTATTTACACCTAACTTGAAATCCTGAAAAACTGCTAAAGAACACCCCTTATGAAAAAGAAAACCCTGGTTTTAGGCGCCTCGCTTAATCCTTCCCGCTATTCACATATGGCTATTAATCGTCTCGTGCAAAATGAGCAACCTGTGGTAGCACTGGGTTTGCGTGAAGGTAAAGTTGCCGGAGTTTCTATTGATACCGGAAAACCTGCCTATGAAGATGTACATACAGTGACGCTGTATCTAAACGCTACCCGACAGGAAGAGTACTACGATTATATTGAAAACTTAAAACCCGAACGGGTGATTTTTAATCCCGGTACGGAGAATCCTTTTTTTGCGAAAAAACTTCAGGCTGCGGGCATTGAACCCGACTATGCCTGTACTTTAGTGCTTTTGGGTACGAATAGCTACTAAACCTAAAAAGGTAAGCAGACCATTCAGGATCAGAATAAAGAAGCCGAATTCAAAATTGAGATACTTCAGTGAGAGCAGACTCAGTACATAGCCTGTTATGGGCGTGAGAATTGCGATTACGGGTACGAGGGCATCTTTTACCTGCCATTTGGTAAACAATCCAAAAGCATAAAGTCCCAGTAAAGGCCCATAGGTGTAGCCCGCAAAAACAAAGAGTTTTGCGATCACACTTTCATCGGCAATCAGGTATTTAAAGCCTATAATCACCAGAACCAGCACTATCGAAAAGAGGATGTGTATCTTTTTACGCATCGCGATTTGTTTGGCTTTTTCGTATTTCTTTTCGATCTCCAAAATGTCGATACTGAATGAAGTGGTCAGCGCAGTTAAAGCACTGTCTGCACTGGAATAGGCTGCGGCGATAAGTCCCAGGATAAAGCAAATCGCGATGCCGAAGCCCATTCCGGCTTTGGTGGCAATAAACGGAAACAGGTCGTCTTTAGAAGCTTCAATCCCATTGTTTTCAGCATACACCGTAAGCAAAACCCCCAGTGCCAGGAAGATGAAGTTTACAACGGTTAGTACGATTGTAAACCAAAACATATTCTTCTGGGCATCTTCAAGGCTGCGACAGGTAAGGTTTTTTTGCATCATATCCTGATCGAGTCCCGTCATAACGATAGCGATAAACGCACCGCTGATGAACTGTTTGAAGAAGAAGTCGGCACTTTTCCAGTCGTCAAAAAAGAACATTTGCGACAGATTGCTATCGGCTATAAAACTAAAAATAGAGCCGGCATCCAGGCCTAAATCGGCAGAGACAAAATAGATAGCCACACCCAGCGCAATCAGCATAAAGAGGGTTTGCAGGGTGTCTGTCCAAACGATGGTTTTAATTCCGCTTTTAAAGGTGTAGAGCCAGATGAGTAAAATGGTGATGGTTACGGTTACCCAAAACGGTACGCCCATACTGTCAAAAACCAGCAGCTGCAACACATTGGCCACCAGATACAGGCGGAAACTGGCGCCTACGACCCGGCTTAGAATGAAAAAGGAAGCTCCGGTTTTGTACGAGGCAGGGCCAAAACGCCCCTCGAGATAGGAGTAAATGGAAGTCAGATTGAGGCGGTAATACAGCGGAAGCAGAACCAACCCGATTACCGCGTAGCCTACCGTATACCCCAAAACTACTTGAAAATAGCTAAACTGCGAGGCTTCAACCCAGCCGGGTACCGATATAAAGGTTACCCCCGAAAGTGAAGCGCCAATCATCCCAAAGGCCACCAGATACCAGGGTGATTGCTTACTGGCCTTAAAAAAGTCTTCGTTAGAGCCACCCTTTCCGGTAAAATAGGAAACCAAAACAAGAGTGATAAAATAACCTGCAATGAGTAAAAGTATGGTTGTGGGCTGCATAATTTTCCTGCGTTTTCTAGGGCAACGAAGATAAGGTATAAAACTTCAATCTGCCGAAGTCGCATAATCTGTAAAGTAAACTTACCTTTGTGGCACTTTTTGATCCGGAAGGTTTTCGAAACAGGCAAACAGCCGGATGTTTAATTGAAACTTATGGAACTTCCTAAATTTATACTGGGCGATAATACTGATTATCCCGATTCTATTTTTGTTATTCATACCGATTTTCCGCGTTTTATCATCGATCTCAAGAACGATGAGGTAGAATGGCTGGAGGATTTTGATAAAAACGATGAAGACGAATTAGCTTCGGAAGCCGAAAATCTCATTCAGGCAGCAACTGATTTTTACGACCGGGAAGTTGCCCGTTACGAAGAAGAATAGATGAACGAGCTGAAGCAACTGGATTATGACCTGTATCTCTGGCTCAATAATTTGGGCTCGGAGACCTGGGATCCTTTTTGGCTTGTACTTACCGATAAGTGGAGCAGCATCCCGCTGTATGCGGTTTTGCTGTTTTTGATTTTTAAGCGTTTTGGGCTGAAAGGCACTTTATATACGCTGGTTTTTGTAGCGCTGCTGATAACAGCTACAGATCAGCTGGCCAATGTATTTAAGCACGGTTTTGAGCGGTTGCGCCCATGCCGTCAGGAAGGTATTATGGAGCAGGCCCGCTTTATCGCGGTACGCTGCGGGAGTTACGGATATTTTTCGGCTCACGCGGCGAGTTCGATGGCGCTGGCTGTTTTTGTAGGTTTGCTGTTAAAGTCCCGCTTCAAATGGGTGTTTCCGCTGTTGTTAGTCTGGGCCTTATTGGTGGGCTACAGCCGCATTTACGTAGGCGTGCATTATCCCGGTGATGTACTTACCGGTTTTGTGATCGGGATCCTGATTGCGCTAGCGCTGGTGGCCCTGCATCGTTTTGGCTATGCCAAAATTTTTAAAAACGAAGAGTAGTTTAGTTGTAGGCAGTGCAGATGTCTGAATTGACATGTTAACCGCGCACTTCTACCGAAATAGATTGATTAGATGAAAGTATTAGTTACCGGAGCTGCCGGTTTTATAGGTTCGCATTGCGCCGAACGTCTTAAGGAAATGGATTTTGATGTCGTGGGGATTGATAATTTTTCGCCCTATTACAGTCCTGATCTTAAAGACCGAAACGCCAAATATCTGGAAGACGCCGGTATTCCGGTTAAGATTGTTGACCTTAGGGAACCGAAAGATTTTAAAATTTTGGATACCGATTTTGATTATATTTTTCACTTTGCGGCACAGCCGGGTATCGCGTCTTCGTCGAGTTTTGAAGATTATTTGCTCAACAACCTGGTCGCGACTAAAAACCTGATTGATTTTGCGCTAACCTGCAAAAACCTGAAGCTGTTTACCAATATTTCGACTTCGTCTATTTATGGTCTCCACGCCACCCTGACCGAAGATGAGGCACCTGAGCCGGCATCGTTTTACGGGGTGACCAAACTGGCTGCAGAGCAATTGGTGCTTTCCAAAACCCGGGAGAAAAAGATGAAAACCTGCTCGTTACGTCTGTTTTCGGTTTACGGACCCCGGGAACGCCCGGAAAAATTATACACCAAGTTGATAGGTTGCGGGTTTTTCCATCAGGAATTTCCCTTGTTTGAAGGCAGTGAAGACCACGTACGCAGTTTTACTTTTGTTGAAGATATTATTGACGGAGTGGTAAGCGTGATTGGCAAGGAAGAAACCATAAATGGCGAAGTCATCAATCTGGGGACAGAGCAGGAACATACCACAGGAGAGGGCATCGCGATTGTAGAAAAACTACTCGATACTAAAATCCGAAAAATCAGCGTACCCAAACGCGGGGGCGACCAGATGTTTACCAAAGCCAATATTGACAAGGCACGCCGCCTGCTCAATTACAATCCTTCAACGACGCTTGAGCAAGGCCTCAAGGAACAAATAGAATGGTATCGCAAGGAGTTTGTACTCTAAATGCATTTCGTTTCAAAATAAGCCTTTATGCGATTGAGTGAGAAAGACCGGAAGTTCCTGAAAAGCTGGGAACAGAAGCGTACCGCTAAATTTCAATACGGTCTGGGAATTGTAATTCAGATCGTACTTTTTGCAATTACCTATAAAGTTGCGGTGAGTTATGTGACTACCGCTATGTTTGGTCCTGATGATTTAATACAATTCGGGCTTCTGGGACTTATTCTGGGGATTGTCATTGCATTTCTGAAATACAAAAGAAACGAGAAGCGCTACAAAAAATTGAACTCCTAAATTTTTTTGTAGTACATATTTGAAGTATTTTAGAATTTTTAAAATAACATCAATGAGATTTTCATACCTGACGGTTCTTTTAGCCGTGACCGCATTTAGTTGTAAAAACACGAATAAGTCTACTGACGAAACAGCAACCGTTGCAGATTCTACCCACACCCAATTAATTACCAATCCCATTACTGACGGTTTTTACGCAGATCCTTCAATCGTAGAGGCAGATGGTAAATTCTATATTTATGCGACTAAAGATCCCTGGGGGAAAGAAGATCTTGCAGTTTTAGAGTCATCCGATTTTAAGAACTGGGAATTGAAAAGCATCAACTGGCCTACTAAAGAAGCCTGTACCAGCCCAACTTCTAACGGGTCAATGGTTTGGGCACCTTCGGTTATCAAAGCTCAAAACGGAAAGTATTATATGTATGTTTCGGTGGGTAGCGAAGTCTGGGCCGGTGTAGCCGAAAGTCCGCTGGGCCCTTGGAAAAATGCAAAAGAAGATAATTCGCCTTTAATCAAAGGTGATTTGTTTCCGGAATATCATATGATAGATGCGGAAGCTTTTATTGATGACGACGGGCAGGCCTATTTGTACTGGGGTTCGGGTTTGAACTGGGTAAACGGGCATTGTTTTGTGGTAAAGCTGAAAGAGGATATGATCACGTTTGATGGCGAAATCAAAGATGTAACTCCGGCTAATTATTTTGAAGCGCCTATTATGATTAAGCGCGACAGTACCTATTATTTGATGTATTCAGACGGAAAGGTGATCGAAGACACCTACAAGGTGCGTTATGCTACCGGAGACAACCCCTACGGGCCTTTTACCGAAGCTTCCAACAGTCCTATCCTTTCTACCGAAACCGACTCGATCACCTACAGTCCCGGACATCATACGGTGTTCACTAAAAACGGACAGGATTATATTTTATACCACAGGCATTCGGCCAATTCACCTAACTCAGAAGATTTGCTGCGTGAACTGTGTGTAGACAGTTTAAACTATACGCCTGAAGGTTTGATCAAGGCAGTAAAACCATCGGGGATTGCGGCTTTTGAGGAGTAGAACTTTAGTCCTTTGTAGTATTTAAATCCAGCAAGAACTGTGCTGCCAGAAATGGCGTGGTTTCGCCCGAATTTATGGCAATAAGTTGTTTTTGTAAGGCTTCCTGAATCTCGGCGCTATTATAAAACCGATCTTTCAGCGCGTTTTCGATGCTGCTTTTTAGCCAGTAGGTGTTTTGGTTTTTTCGGTTTTCTTCAAAATATCCGGAGGTTTTGACCTGTTCAAAATAGCTTTCAATAAGCTCCCAGATTTCGTCAATACCTTCTTTGTTAAGCGCGCTGCAGAGTTTGGTTTTAGGTTGCCAGCCGCTGGCTTTGGGAGGGTAGAGGTGCATGGCTTTGGCAAAAGCATTTTTGGCGTGTTTGGCGGCATTGATGTTTTCGCCATCGGCTTTATTGATGACAATGCAGTCTGCCATTTCCATAATGCCGCGCTTTATGCCCTGCAGTTCGTCGCCGGCACCGGCCAGTTTCAGCAATAAAAAGAAATCGGTCATCGCATGTACCGCGGTTTCGCTCTGACCCACACCCACCGTTTCTATAAAAATAACGTCATAGCCCGCGGCTTCACAGAGCATAATAGCTTCGCGGGTCTTTCGGGCTACGCCACCCAAAGAATCGCCGGCTGCCGAAGGTCTTATAAAAGCTTGTGGATTTGTGGAGAGCTGCTCCATACGCGTTTTATCACCCAGAATACTGCCGTGAGAGACCGAGCTGCTAGGGTCTATTGCCAGTACGGCGAGTTTTTTTCCGGCTTTGATGACGTGATTGCCCAGGGCTTCAATAAAGGTGCTTTTGCCTACGCCCGGAACTCCTGTGATCCCAATGCGCACCGACTTGTTGGCGTGCGGGAGGCAGCCTTCCAAAATCTGCTGTGCTAATTCCTGATGCGTACTTGCGGTGCTTTCTACCAGTGTAATGGCCCGGCTAAGTGCTGTGGTGTTGCCATTACAAATTTTTGAAATCAGATCGTTTGCATCCAATTGCTTTTTCCGCCTTGCGATGAGTTTACCGGCTGCGGTGCTGTCAATATGGTTGGCTTGTTCTGACTTCAAGGTTTTGGTATTAATTGGTGTCTAAAGTTACGTGAAATGAAAAATACAATTTAGAAATACGAAATACGAAATACGAAATACGAAATACGAAATACGAAATACGAAATACGAAATACGAAATATTCCAATTACACACAAAAGGTGAGGAGGTGCGAGCCAGGAAGCGATTCTAAAACTCAAACATCAACTGACCTAATCTGCTTTCTTTGGCAACAATTTAAACGCAACAGTTACAAACAAAAAAGGTGAAATGGGGAAACCCGTCCCAATTTCACCTTCTAACTAGTGTCGCTTAATTCTACTTTACAACCAGTAAGGGTCTGCTCAGGTGCTCTTCAAAAAGTTCTTCAGTGAGACTGCCGATGAGCAAGGACGAAATATTGTTACTACCCTTGTCAGATAAAATTATCAGATCGGGCTTTTGCTTTTCGATCTCCAGGGTAAACTTTTCAATAACGCTGCTTTCTTTGGCGTAAATCAGGTGAAGCTCATCCGGGTTGTTAGTATTCAATTTTTTGACAAACTTGATCGCCTTTTGTTGCAGGTGCTTTTCAATCTTTTGCGCGGCGTCTTCACGGGTAACGTAAGGTGAAAACTGAATTGGAACGTGATAAACGTGTACGGCATTGAGCTGAACCTGCAATTTGTTTTTCAGCATCTCTGCCAATGCAAAGGATTTTCGCGAATGCGCAGAAAAATCGGTTCCTACCCAAATCTTTTCCAATTGCTTTTGGGCTGTTTTGGGTATTGAAAGAATGCTGCATTTAAGCAGGCGCAACAACTTTGAAGGTACAACCCCGGTTCCTTTTTTAGGCGACTTATTCCCTAAAAGAACCAGATCAATTTGATATTTGTTTGCGGTATAATGTATAAGCGACTCGGTGTTTGAATCCTCAGAAATAAGCACCTCCCAAGGGGCCGATGCGGTATAGCGGCTTTCTACTTTTTCGTTGAGTTCGTCACCTATAATCTGATCAAGATTTAACTTTTTTAACTCTTCATCAAAGAGCTCAGAAATTTCGTATTTCTTGATGTTATGAATGAAATATACCTGTTCAACATTCAATTTATCAGCAAGAAACGAACTGTATTCGATCAGGTGGTTGTCCATAGAAGACAGGTCTAAAGCAACCATGATGTTTTTTATTGACTCCATAATCAGGCTTTTTTGTTTCGGCGTTCTACAATTTCTTTTACGACATCTTCATAATCATCCCGTTGTTTCTGCGATTTTTTCTTTTGCATTTTTTGGAAATCTTCCCTCAGACCATTATAGAGGGAATAACACATAATAATGAGGATTATGGCAAAGGGCAGCCCGGTAACTATGGTAGCCGTTTGTAAGGCTTCGAGTCCTCCACCTATAAGCAGTACTGCGGCAACTGTACCTTCAGTTACAGCCCAAAAAATACGTTGTCCCACAGGAGCTTCAATTTTTCCACCGGAGGTTAAACTGTCAACCACCAGGGAGCCTGAATCTGAAGAGGTAATAAAAAAGCCTGCGATCAGAATGACAGCTACCACATTGATAACCATAGAAAGCGGGTAATCTTCAAAAAATACGAATAGGGCGGTCGCAATATCATCGTTTACTGCGGCAACGATGCTCCCGTCACCTCCTAAAGCCTGTTGTATGGCTACACTTCCAAAAGCAGACATCCAGAAAAAGGTTACCAGTGAAGGCACGAGTAATACCCCTAGAATGAATTCTCTGATGGTTCTTCCCTTTGAAATGCGGGCAATAAACATCCCCACAAATGGCGACCAGCCTATCCACCAGCCCCAGTAAAAGACCGTCCAGTCGTTTTGCCAGGATGTGCCGTCAAAGGTTTCACTCCAGGTAGCAATACTTAAAAAGTTTGAAAAGTAGCTTCCGGTGTTTTCTATAAACGAGCGGAATATAAATAGAGTAGGACCTAAAATCAAGGCAAGCAACAATAATAAAACTGCCACGCGCATATTCCATTCACTTAAAATACGTACCCCTTTATCTACTCCTAAAACGACTGAGGTAGTTGCTACCAGCGTAATCCCTGCAATGAGAAGTACCTGAGTGAGGGTTCCGTCAGGAAGACCAAAAACGTGGTTCAGACCACTTGCGATCTGCTGTACGCCAAAACCCAGTGAGGTAGCCAGGCCAAAAAGCGTCGCCAAAACCGCAAAAATATCAATAGCATCGCCTATTCTCCCATGGATTCTTTCGCCTAAAAACGGATAAAATATTGATCGTATGGTGAGCGGTAAACCTCTGGAATAGGTGAAATAGGAGAGTGCCAAACCTACCAGTGCATAAACGCCCCAGGCGTGAAAGCCCCAGTGCAAAAAGGTAAAGTTCATAGCCTCCTGTGCCGCGGCAATAGTATTAGGTTCTGCTGTAGGCGGATTGGTAAGGTGATTTATAGGTTCGGCTACTCCAAAAAACAGCAAGCCTATACCCATACCCGCACTAAAAAGCATAGCAAACCAGGAAAGTGTTTTAAATTCAGGTTTTGCTTTAGGGCCGCCTATACGCATAGTACCAAATTTCCCCACTGCCAGATAAATTAAAAACAGCAGAAAAAGGTTAATGGTAAGAATGAAAAACCAGTCAGCATTCTCAGCAACGGCGTGTTGAATATCACTAAAGATTTTTTCCGCTTTTTTCTTAAAGGTGAGCGTAAGTGCGATACTGATGATAATGATAATTGAAGAGGTAAAAAACACCGGACCGTTGACCTCAAGGCCAAAGATTGATTTTTTCTCGTCGCTTCGCGTAATTTTTTTAGCCATAGTTATCTTTTAAAAATAATATCCAATATTAATATTAAAGCGGGCTTCCCATTTAGCATCAGGATTACCTGTTGAAAAATCGTCTACAAAATTCCCGCCCAGCCAGGAATGATTATACCCCGCAGCATAATCAACATAGGTATACACCTGTCCGGCGGTCAACAATATACCGGTAACATTTTGAAAGGAGTCGGTAAACCCGCGTTCTTTTTTCTGCATATATCCAAAATCATTATAGAATTTCAGCTGTGACACTGGTCCCCAGTTTACATTCACCACTTTAGAGGCTGCGAAAGTATACATATTGAAGCGGGCGGCGACTTCATAAGGCGTGCCGTATGCTCCCATTTGTATAATCGCGTTAGATTGACCTGCTGCATTTACAGGATTGTGAGCAACAGTGATTATTTCGGTTTTAAAATTCCAGTCTCGCCAGTCTAACTCGTGATGCAGGGCCAGGGCATAATGATCTCCGTTACGGTCTGTGTCTATATTGTACAACTGGCCGTATTGTGCCGAAAATCCCAACTGATTATTACCGGTATTTCCCAGTTTACGTAGCAGTTTTACATTAAACTGATTGGTTTCCTTATTGCGGCCCACCACATCATAGGAATACCGGCTGCTGCTGTTTTCAACATCTCCTCCAAAATTGAGCTCTTCGGCATTTTTAAAAAAAGCTATGGCATATTCCCAGCGATCCCCGGTATGCAGGTATTTAATTCCCATATCGTGGTCATCCTCAAGACCGGCATAATAAGTAATGTTGAAAAACCAGTTATTTGAATTGTATTGCTTTATTCCAAAAGGAACATAAACCAGGCCGGCGTGCAATTCATCTTTTTCACTAAAACGGTAACCCACCCAGCCTTGTTTTAGAAATCCGCCACCAAAAGCTTCCGAGTACAGGCGGTATTCGGCATTTAAAAAGACGTTTTTAAAAGAAGCTCGGGCATTGATGCGAAACATATCGTAGCCAAACTCGCCGCCTTTGGTTTTTTGTTCTTCTTTCCAGGAGGAATACACGTAGTTAAAGCGCAAAGCACCACCCAGTTCTAATTTCGGCTTTTCTTCTTGCTGAGCGTAAGCCCATTGCGTGCCAAAAATCGCGGAATATACAAGTGCATAGAGGTAGTTTTTCAGCATCAAAAGAAGGGTTTAGGTTAGAACAGCAGGCAAATTAGTTGGATTTTTATAGAAACTAAAGTAAAACGGCTGCATTAGCATATATTTAAAGCTTCAATATCTGGTTTTCTAATCATGTTAAGCCTGGCAGACTAATTCTGGTTATAATGAATCCCGCAGAAACTTATATTCTTTCTCAACCCGAGCCTTTTAAACGTATTCTATTGGAGCTACAGGTGATTATTGAGCATACAGCTCCCGAAGCGGAGTTGCTGTATAAGTGGCATTTGCCCTTCTATTATCTGAATGGAAAAATGTTCTGTTTTTTGAATTTTAGGAAGCGTTTTGTGGATTTGAGCTTTGTTTATGGAACAGACCTGAATGATCCCGACAAGCATTTAATAGCAGGTGAAAATCGGAAACGGCTACGGTCCCTGAGATATCATAAACTGGAAGATATTGATGCTGAGGTATTGATTGAATTCCTAAAGCAACTTAAAGTTCTTATAAAGAATTAAGCATCTCTTCTTATAAATGAGGAATACCGTAAGCCTTTAGCGCTTAAAAGTCCTAACTTCCCGAATTGAATGGTACCAGATTCACTTATCTAATTCGGAATATGAAAATAGTTACACTACAGATTGCAGCGGTTTTTTTGTGCTTTTTTGCTTCCTATGCTCAGGAGGCTGCAGCTTATGATGATTTAATTCTTGAAGCAAACAGGCTTTACCAGTCGCAAAAATATTCGGAGTCTGGTAAAACCTATGAAAAGGCTTTTAATCTAACCGGGGATGACACCCAGACTTCTGATCGTTATAATGCAGCCTGTTCCTGGGCGCTGGCAGATGAAGCCGATAAGGCTTTTAAGCACTTATTTATCATTTCTCGACCTGAGGGATATACGAACTACAGTCATATTTCTCAGGATACAGATCTTACTAGTTTACATAATGATACCCGCTGGGATGATATTCTTACACGGGTAAAGCAAAATAGGGAAGAGGTAGAGCAATACTGGGATAAACCACTGGTAGCTGTCTTAGACAGTGTTCATCAAAGTGATCAAAGCGTACGGAAAACACTTGGGGCACTAGGGGATCAACACGGTTGGCAGTCAGAAGAAGTAAAAGCTCAATGGAAAAAAGTAGACCGGGTAGACTCTATTAATTTGATCAAAGTAAAACGCATCCTGGATGAACACGGTTGGCTAGGCTCTGATGTGCTTGGCGACGAAGGTAATATGACCTTGTTTTTGGTTATTCAGCATTCTGATCTTGAAATACAGGAAAACTACCTTCCTTTACTGCAAAAGGCAGTTTCAGAAGGAAACACTCCGCCTCATTTTTTAGCTCTTTTACAGGATCGCATTGAGATACGGAACGACAGGCCTCAAATTTACGGCAGTCAGGTGGGGCGCACAGAAACCGGTGAAGCTTTTGTCGCTCCGATGATTGACCCTGATCACGTAGATGAGCGAAGAGCTTCAATAGGGCTTGACTCTATGGAGTCTTACCTTTCTAATTTTGATATGGAATGGGATTTAGAGGCCTATAAACGGAGCTTGAAATCTCCGGATAAAAACGAGTAATCATATATAAACGAATAATGAAAAAGCATTTTAAAAGTCTATTGATTCTGTGTCTGGTTTTAGGGATAACCTTAAGTAGAGCCCAGGAAGCCGAGCCCCAAACTACTGCAGATTATACACTGTATAAACCTCAACAAACGGATGCCGTTTTAATCTTGTTTGGTGGGTTTGGAGAAAACGCTGCGGGTATTGAAAACGAGTACCCCATAACCGATTTAGCCTTGTCTAAAAATGTAGCAGTGGCCTATCTAAACTATAATCGTAAGATTTTTTTACAGGAGGAAGAAAAGGCGCAATTGGCACAGGTGCTTCAGAATCTAATCGCCTCAAACAACCTGCCTGACGATGCGGTTTATATCGGCGGTTTGTCTAGCGGCGGAGCTTTGTCGTTAGTAATAAGTAATTATCTGACGGAAAATACATCCTATGGATTTAAACCGGCCGGCGTTTTCGCTGTGGATGCTCCAGTAGATCTGGCGGCGCTTTATCGTATTGCCAAAGAAAATGTAGCGCGTAATTTTTCACCCGCTGCGGCCGGAGAGAGCGCCTTTATGCTTCAGTTTTTTAATGCGCAATTGGGAAATCCTGATGAGGATATCGCTCCTTATGAAACGTATAGCGCTTTTGTCTATGAAACTGAAAACTTTCAGAATTTGAAAGCTTTAGAAAATACCAAAATTCGTTTTTATACAGAGCCCGATAAAACTTGGTGGAAGGAAAATATGGGAGTTGACTACGAGCAAATGAATGCTTTTCATTTGGAGCGGCTATCTGAGTTTTTGACCGCTAAAGGCTACGAAAACGTAGAACTTATTACGACTGAGGGTAAGGGATATAGGGCAGACGGAAGCAGAAATCCGCACAGTTGGTCTATTGTTGATCAGGAAGCTTTGCTGCACTGGATGCTTGATTAAGAAGTGATTCAGTTATAAAAAAATCCGTGTCTGATATTCAAACACGGATTTTTTAGTTTTCTAAAGTCTACGAACTACTGCCCTGCAGCCAGTGCGATCATCATATCGAGTTCTTCAACCAGACCGTCTGTATTGCCATCAAAGCCCACGGCTTTAAATTTGATTTTTCCGTCAGGACCTACCACAAACTTGGTAGGAATACCGTCTACTTCATAAGCAGAAACCACGTCGTATTTGCGACTGCCTTCTTCTTCAGGAGTGTCCATCAGCACGTTAAAAGTGTAGTTGTTTTGCTTGATGAAATCACTTACTCCTTTTTCACGGGCTTCACCGCTGGTGCTTTCCCAGGTGTCTATAAAGAGGAATTCTACGTTTTCGTTATCAGCGTATTTGGTAACCGCTTTTTGCATTCCGGGGAAGGAAACTTTACACGGTCCGCACCAGGTTGCCCAGAAATCAAGAACTACCGTTTTTCCTTTTAAATCGGCAAGAGCGATTTCTTCACCTTCCAGGTTTTTAAGACTAAATTGTGGCGCTTCTTCATCAAGCATTTCTTTTTTCAGCTCTGCCAAAGCCTTGTCATGAGCGACCTGCTCCAAAGAACTTAGGTAGCTTTCAAAGCTTTCTTCCTGTTCTGTATTGGCGTAAGCAGTAGCCAGATATTCTTTGGTCTTGGTGGTAGCTTTACCGTCTTTAACCAGCTCAGCGGCTTTTTCAACAATCTTTTGATATTGCTCATCTGCTGCCAGAAATTGAATGTAGCGCTCGTAAACGTCTGGCGAGGTGGGGTCTGCAACGGCATCTTCCTGAACCGCGATGGCTTCCTGTACTTTACCTTGTTTAAAAAGAATCAGGGCATAGGTGTCTGAGTACATAGCCCGGGTAGATTTCATATTATTCGCATACTGGCGGGCTGTATAATACTCCGGCTTGTTTGATTTTTCGGCCTCAATAATAGCAAGAGATTTTTTAGATAATTCTTCCGCCAGATCAAGGTTTTCCCCGCTTTCGGCGTAGCCCCAAGCAATATTATTCAGGGTTGAGGCTTTAGACGAATCGTCACCGGCCATCTCCATATATTTTTTGAAATTTTCGGTATCCCCGGCATTGAGGTATGATTCAGCTAAACTGCGGTATAGAAAATTTTTCTGAGTACCGTCTGTTCCTACCTTTTCATTGAATTCTTCAAGTAATGCAAGCTTTTCTTCAGGATTTTTAGCTCCACGCATTTTAGAAACATAAGCGTTTTGAGCGATTTGACTCTTGGGATATTTTTCCATGAAAATCGCCTGAATCGAATCGGTTTTGGACTGATCCCTTTTGATCTGATATATCGTAATCAGTTTTTGATACTCTTCTTTTGTAAGCTCCTGCTTTTGGGAGTATGCGGCGAGTTCTTCATCCAATTTCACTCCTGCAGCTTTAGCATCTGCCTGATTCATTACCTGCATCTGTATCGTGAACCAATCATTTTTAAGCTCGGGATTCTTTTCAAGAGCGCGGTTGATGGCAGCCAAAGTAGAGTCTGGCGTTGTTTTCATACCGTAATAGCTGCCCTGAGCGAGTTTGTAAAAAGCAATCCCGGCTTCAGAACCGGCAACGGGAACACCTGCCTCATTATATAGGCTTAGCGTATATCCCTGATCTTCATTGGAGTCGTAGTCCTTTCCATTTTTAAAATTAAAAACAAGACCCTGCGCCGAATCGGGAATTGCAATACTACCCTTATAACGTTCTCCGTCTTTTACCAGATCAATATCCTGAGGATAACTTTTAGTATTTACGGTGTAGGCGTAAAATGCTTCTATATCTAGAGAATCTTCCGTTTTTTCAGGTGTATACCAAAGGCTCAAACTGTCGCCTGGCATCGGTTTAGCTTCAGAAAGTTCGAGGTTTCCAATTGTTAATGGGGTTTTCTCAGGTTCGTCTGTACAGGAAAGTACAGCCAAAGTGGTTAAGGCTAGTGCGGAGATGCGTAAATAGTTCATTCTAAATGTTTTTTGATTGTGACTAAAAATAATAAGAATTCTTCACATAGCTGTTTTCGTTACTTAGGAAGAAAACTAAAACAAGCCGGAACGAGCAGAGCAGAGTGTGAAGGCAGCAAAATATGCCATTAAAAATTAAAGGATTGCTAAAACAAGAGTCTTGGTAATCCTTTAATTTGAACTATTCTTAGTCTGTTAAATTTTACCCTGCAACCACCTTACGTATCGCTACCAGTTTGGTAAGTAAACCTTCCAGTAAGCTTAGGTCAAGCATATTAGCTCCGTCGCTTTTGGCATTTGCGGGGTCGAAATGGGTCTCGATAAACAAGCCGTCAACACCCGCCGCGATGCCGGCCTTTGCCATAGTGCCTATAAGTTCAGGTCGGCCGCCGGTTACCCCGCTGCTTTGATTGGGCTGTTGTAAGGAATGCGTGACATCAAGTACCGTTGGCGCGTATTGCTTCATGGTGGGGATGCCTCTAAAATCTACGATAAGATCCTGATAGCCAAACATCGTTCCGCGATCGGTGATCCAGACGTTTTCGTTGCCGGTGTCGGTCACTTTAGTAACGGCGTGTTTCATCGCCTCCGGACTCATAAACTGCCCTTTTTTGAGGTTCACGACTTTACTGGTTTCGGCAGCAGCGACAACCAGATCGGTTTGACGTACCAGAAAAGCCGGAATTTGCAATACATCTACATATTCGGCAGCCATTGCCGCGTCTTCGTTCACGTGAATGTCAGTCACCGTTGGGACTTTAAAAGTCTCTGAAACCTTACGTAGAATCTTTAGCGCTTTTTCATCACCAATACCCGTAAAACTATCGAAGCGGCTGCGGTTAGCCTTTTTAAAACTTCCCTTAAACACGTAGGGAATACCCAATTTATCAGTTATACCTACCACTTTTTCGGCAATGCGCATCGCCATTTCCTCGCCTTCAATGGCACAGGGCCCGGCAAGCAGGAAAAAGTTATTGGTATCTGTATGTTTAATCTGGGGAATATTGGAAAGTTTCATGCTGTTCTAGTTTAAAGGGGTAAATATAGTGTATAGAAAATACGAAATACGAAGTGAGAAGTACAAAGTGATGAATTCAGAGTCTTGAGTGCAGCGTTTTCTAGGTAAGTGGTAAGAGGTTATTAAGTTGGCAGTCTCAGTAGGCAGTTGGCAGAATTTAAAATTTAAGGTTGAGAATTCAAGGATTGTAAAAAGGTAATTTTTTATGGTTTTTTCTTAAACGATTCCACGATTCCATAGGAAAAAGTGAGAAGTAAAAAAGGGAGAATAGAAAGTAGAAAGTAAAACGGTTTGTCGGTTCGAGCGCAGTCGAGAACCTATTGTTGATGACAACTATCAGGTACAAACTACAAAGTGGGAATAAACAGAAACCGAAGTAAAATAAATTCCAATTAACGAATAACTTTTAACCAACAGAAAACAGAAAACAGAAAACAGAAAACAAGAAACCCTTGAACTTTAAAACTATAACCTGCAACCGCTTGCGGTAGGGATAGCAGCGGCATCCTTTTTTGTTACTACAGACTTCCTGCGCCATTTGGCGCATTAGGTGAAGCTGCTAACAAAAAAGATAGAGCGTATAGCCCGGTTGCTGCTTGTGACTGATTTTCAATTTTTTACATGATTTTATACAAGCAGCAAGCCGCCCAAATTATAATTGAAATAAGTGCTTAAAAGTCCGTGAATTAACCGTATCTTTGCGCCCTAAAATAAGGGCTACTTATGAATATTAAAAACATTGCGATTATCGCGCACGTTGACCACGGTAAAACCACCCTGGTAGACAAGATTATGTACCACTGCCAGTTGTTTCGTGAAAACGAAAACACCGGTGATTTGATTCTGGATAACAACGATCTGGAGCGTGAACGCGGTATTACTATTACTTCTAAGAACGTTTCGGTTATCTATAAAGACACCAAAATTAACATTATTGATACTCCGGGTCACGCCGATTTTGGTGGGGAGGTTGAGCGGGTACTCAATATGGCTGACGGGGTGTTGTTGCTGGTTGATGCCTTTGAGGGGCCTATGCCACAAACGCGTTTCGTACTGCAAAAGGCAATTGACCTGGGTCTTAAACCGTGCGTGGTTATTAATAAAGTAGACAAAGAAAACTGTACTCCTGAAGAAGTTCACGAGAAGGTTTTTGACCTGATGTTTGAGTTGGGTGCCGAAGAATGGCAGCTAGATTTCCCTACGGTTTACGGTTCGGCTAAGAACAACTGGATGAGTGACCACTGGGAAAATGAGACCGAAAATATTGAGCCCCTTCTCGATATGGTGATGGATCATATTCCTTCTCCTAAAATTGAAGAAGGTAGCACACAAATGCTGATTACTTCTCTCGATTTCTCTTCATTTACCGGTCGTATCGCTATTGGGCGTTTACAACGCGGTACTTTGAAGGAAGGAATGAACGTATCGCTGGTTAAGCGTGACGGAAGCATCAAAAAAGCAAAAATTAAAGAATTACACACCTTTGAAGGACTTGGGCGCAAGAAAGTAGCTGAAGTTCAGGCAGGTGATATTTGTGCTCTTGTAGGTATTGAAGGTTTTGAAATTGGGGACACTGTTGCCGATTTTGAGAATCCGGAAGGACTGAAGACCATCGCGATCGATGAGCCTACGATGAGTATGTTGTTTACGATTAACGATTCGCCATTCTTTGGTAAAGACGGAAAGTTTGTGACTTCACGTCACATCAAAGACCGTTTATTTAAAGAACTAGAGAAAAACCTGGCACTTCGCGTAGAAGAAACCAATAGTGCCGATAAGTTTATGGTATATGGCCGTGGGGTATTGCACCTTTCGGTATTGATCGAGACGATGCGTCGTGAAGGGTACGAACTGCAAATTGGTCAGCCGCAGGTAATCATCAAAGAAATTGACGGTGTTAAATGCGAACCTATTGAAGAATTGACTATTGACCTGCCGGAGGAAGTTTCAGGTAAGGCTGTAGAAATGGTGTCTATCCGTAAAGGGGAGATGTTGAGTATGGAAGCCAAGGGCGATCGTATGGTTTGCCAGTTTTTAATTCCTTCACGAGGGATTATCGGTCTTCGTAACCAGTTGCTTACTGCAACTGCCGGTGAAGCGATTATGGCTCACCGTTTTAAAGAATATCAGCCGCTCAAGGGAGACATTCCGGGTCGTAACAACGGTTCGCTGGTTTCTATGGAAAAAGGTACCGCTATCCCATATTCTATTGATAAACTGCAGGATCGTGGTAAGTTCTTCGTTGATCCGGGTGAGGATATCTACGAAGGTCAGGTAATTGGTGAAAACAGCCGTCAGGATGATATGACCGTTAATATTACCAAGACTAAAAAATTATCAAACGTACGTTCTTCCGGAGCAGATGATAAGGCCAAAATTGTACCGGCCATTAAATTCTCTTTAGAAGAGGCTTTAGAATACATACAAAAAGATGAATATGTTGAGGTTACTCCAAACCATTTACGTCTGCGTAAGGTATTATTAACCGAAAACGAACGTAAGCGTAACAAGTCGGTTTAACCGTCTGAGATTTTGTTTATTGTAAAAAGCACTTCCGTGAGGAGGTGCTTTTTTATTGGCGTGAAGCCTTAGTGCAGATGATATTGCTGATGTAAATCACGCCATCTTTCTCTTTGTATAGCAGCTTATAATCCCGAACTAGTATCTTTCTATAATCTGCATTGATTTCATCTTGCTGATACTGTTCAGGAAATGTGATTGCCCTGGAGGCATTTAAGATGTCTCGTTTTACAATCGCTCTCGCGGACGGAATATCTTTATAACGGTAATCTAAAATGTGTTTTAGGGAGTCAATGGCCTGTCTAAGCCAAACAACTTGGAGGGACATTATTAATCGGGGATTTGATTTTCTACATCTTCAATAGAAGTAAATTCTCCGCGTCTCAATTGATCTTCTGCATTTTCAAGCTGCAGATTGTACTCTTTTCGAGACATTGGGCTTCCATCGGGAAAATAAGCCACAATTTCATCCTGATAATAATTTTCGAAAACCCCATGTACGATTGCGAGTACTTTGTCATCGCCTCTTTCTACATAAGACTTAATACGTTTTTTAAGTTCCTGCGTTCCCATGTCATTTTTTTATAAAGTTAGCTAAAAGTTTTAATCTCCTAGAGCGCGCCTTACAATTGCCCTTATTGGTTATTTCAATTTTTTTCAAAAAAATAGAAATTTCACGCAACCTTTTTGATTAATTGTAGTCTATACAGTTAAACACTCCATTTACATAACCGTTTTACTGAAGAAATGCGGTGAGTTGATTGGTTTACGAAAAATTACGATCTGTATGATTTTAGGGTGTTATACAGGTCACCAACACCTCCTTCGGGAGGTGTTTTTTTTGAAATAAACTTCTCGCATTAAATTTTGTACTTTGCCCATACCAAAGTCTAAAACTTGATAAGCGTAACTAAATATACTCCCGATTACAAATCCCGCTGGGATCGCTTTGTAGCCTCATTGATGGGCTCTAAAAACAAAGGGGTTAAAAACACCAGCTTTTTATTTTCGCGTGATTTTATTGCCTATCACGGCAAGCGTTTTGAAGATCACAGCCTTCTTTTTTTTAAGGATGAAAAAGTGATTGCGGTGCTACCGGCAAATCTCGAAGGAGCTACGCTTTTCAGTCATCAGGGGCTTACTTATGGTGCACTAATTCTGGAAAAAGGTATCGCTTTCGGGGAAGTAAAACAGGTTTTCGAGGCTTTACTGCAATACTTGAAAACGGAAGGATTTCAACAGTTTCAAATCAAATTGATTCCGCAGTTTTATATGCAGCAACCGGCTTATGAACTCGAGCATCTATTGCTGGAAGCCGGTGCGCAGGTGGTTAAGAGTCAGTTGAATTTTGGGATTGATTATAACCGGCCTTATTTTATTCATAATACTAAAGAACGGCGTGCGCGCCAGGCCTCAGAGCGGGGTTTGCGTTATGTGGAAGGCGATTTTGCCGGATTTTGGAATACTGTTTTAAAACCACGGTTGGCTACAAAATTTGATACCGAACCCGTTCACAGCCTGGCCGAAATAGAGCTGCTTAAAAAGCAGTTTCCCTACAACATCAAGCAGATCAATTGTTATCAGGGCGAAACCCTGCTTGCCGGGATTACCTTGTTTCTAACGGAAGACGTGGTAAAATCCCAGTACGGCGCCACCACGCCCGAAGGTGAAAAACTGCGTGCGATGGATTTTCTGTTTGTGAACCTGATTCAGGATTATAAAGATGCGGGATATCGTTTTTTTGATATGGGGACCGTGCAGGGCGGCCGTGATGAAGATTACAATTTCGGTCTCATCAAACAGAAGGAAGAACTGGGCGCTCAGGTCTATTTGCAACACACGTTAAAGCTCGATTTATGAACATTCCGTTTTTAGATTTAAAGCAGATCAATGCACCTTACGAGCAGCGTTTTAAAAAGCGGTTTGAAGATTTTTTAGGTAGCGGAACCTATATTTTGGGTGAGGCAGTAAGTGATTTTGAAACTGCTTTTGCGCGGTATTGCGGTACCGATTTTTGTGTGGGTACGGGTAACGGTTTTGATGCGCTTCGGCTCATTTTTGAGGCTTATAAAGTGAAAGGTAAGCTGGCTTCGGGAGACGGAGTCCTGCTTGCCGCGAACAGTTATATCGCCACGGTGCTTGCGGTCATTCAGGCCGGGTTAAAGCCTGTTTTTGTGGAAGCCGAAACCCAATTCTTCAATATAGATCTTGATAAAATTGGAGAGCCGGATACTTCAGTAAAGGCACTTGTGGTAACACATCTGTACGGACAGTTAGGACCCATAGAAGCCCTTTCGGCTTATGCCAAAAAACAGCAATTACTGCTTATTGAAGATGCCAGTCAGGCACACGGGGCAGTAGTGAACGGTAAAAGAGCAGGTAGTTTTGGCGATGCCGCAGCTTTCAGCTTTTATCCCACTAAAAATCTCGGAGCTCTGGGTGATGCCGGGGCGGTTACTACTTCAGATGAGCGACTGGCGAAAACCATTCAAAGTTTACGTAATTACGGCCGTAAGGATGCTCAGCATTACACAAGTCTTGGTTTCAATTCGCGGCTTGATCCGCTGCAGGCCTGTTTCTTAAATGAAAAACTAAACGATCTCGATGCGCAGAATAACAGGCGCCGCCAGATTGCGTCCCGGTATCTCAAAGAGATTCAAAATCCCGAAATCAGGTTGCCTTTTTTTGACTTTTCATCAGGTCACGTGTTTTATGTTTTTGTGGTTTTGGTCAACAACCGCCCTCATTTTTTAGCGTATCTAAACCAAAACGGAATAGGTTCTGCCATTCATTACGAAGTGCCTCCTTATAAACAGGAAGCGCTTAAATCGTTTAATCATTTGAGTTTTCCGGTTACCGAAGCAATTGCAAAAAGCTGTGTGAGTATTCCGCTTAACCCCGCGCTTACTGAAGCAGAAGTAAACCGGGTGATCACCGTTCTAAACGCGTATCATGCTTAGGTTTGTTCGCAAACTTTTCGCCCAAAATATCCTATTACAAGTGGGTTCGCTCAATAGTGTGGGTATTGCGGTACGGGTGGTTTGCGGTCTCATCACGTCTAAACTCATTGCGGTGTACCTGGGTGCGTCAGGGATGGCCTTGCTGGGCGATCTGCGTAATTTTATGAGTTCGTTGCAAAGCCTAGGACAGTTGGGCGTTAGCAATGGGGTGATAAAATATACCGCCACGTATAAAAAACAACCCGAAGCACTTCATAAACTCGTCGCCACCGTACTGAAACTCCCTTTTTTAGTTTCGTTAGGTTTAGGTTTAATCGTGGTGATTGCTGCTCCGGATCTCAATACTTTAATTTTTGAAAATACGGCAGATTACACGTTAATCATACGTCTTGCAGGAATCGTATTACCTCTCTTTACCCTACAAACGCTGTTGCTCAACATCCTCAACGGGCTGGGAGATTTCCGTAAGGTGATTTTTATAAACATGAGTATCAATGCTTCAGGCGTTTTGTTGTCAGCGCTTTTAATTGTCTGGTTCTCGCTTTTTGGGGCGATGCTAGCTCTCCTTTTAAGTGGCGTGCTTGCTTTGGGTATTACACTGGTTTTTCTAAGGAAGTATTTCGCGAAGGCGAAAGAGCTATTCCTTCTAAAAATAGACGCTTCCCTTCTTAAGAAATTGGGTTCTTATGCGTTTATGAGTTTGTTTTCGGCGGTTGCCGCGCCCTGGGTGTATATCGCGATACGGCAATACATCATCGAGACAGACGGAATCGAAAATGCGGGATACTGGGACGCGATGCTGCGGCTCTCTGATTATTACCTGATGTTTGCCACGAGTATCCTTACCTTGTATGTTTTACCCAAACTTGCAACTTCCGGAACACAAACAAACCTGCGCAAAGTCACGACCGACTTTTACAGGAGTATTTTGCCTTTTTTTGCTTTGGGGCTTCTTGTAATCTTTTTGCTGAAAGGTTTTATCATCAGACTGATTTATGATGCATCATTTCTCGAGATGCAGTCCATTTTTATCTGGCAACTGGCAGGCGATTTGGTGCGTGTGGCGAGTCTGGTAATCGCTTATGAGATCATTGCTAAACGAATGGTGAAAACCTTTGTGATTACGCAACTGATTTCGCTTAGCATCATTTATTTCAGCAGCGTCTGGCTGGTTTCCCGCTACGGATTTGTAGGTGCTGGGATGGCGCATTTGCTGAGTTATTCCTTGTATTTACTGGTGGTTGTGATTCTATTTAGAAAGAAATTATTCGCGAGGATAACTCAGTAATTTTATGTTTCCGTTCGTTCTTTAATCTGCTCCCAGGCTTTGAGGTATTGTCCGGCAACTTCGGTAGCATCGTGATGTTTTTCGATAAAAGTTCTGGCGTTTTGGCCTATTTCCAAAATGCGTTTTGGGTTTTCGATCAAGGTTTCCAGATCCCTAACGATTTTGCTCACATTAGGAATAGTGTTTATGGCCACTTCGTTTTTTTCCAAATTATAGCTTTTACAAAATGCTTTACCGGCTCCGGTAAACACGACTTTGCCTTGAGCCATTGCCTCAAGTGCGTTGTAGCCCTGGTCAAGTGCGTAAGCCTGATCGAGAACGATATGCGCATCTTCGTACGTCCTTAAATATTCGGTGTAAGGGAGGCTGCGAGCGGTGCGTACCTCAATGCGATTCCCATATTTTTCCTGAATCTGTTCTAAAGCGGCTTCAAAAAAGTCATTTCCTTTTTTATAGTAGTTGGTCTGATTGATTCCGTGGAAAATAACAATAGGCTCTAGACTGGTGTTGGGTTTAAACTCCAGTTTTTCCACACAAACCGGGTTTGGGATCATCCCCAGATAATCAGGTTTTCCCGCGTAAGCAGGGTGATAATCCAGATCGGTACTGATGATTGCATCTTTTTTAGCAAAAATAAACTCGTGGTATTTTTTATGGGCAGGTGTGAGGTATTTTTCGCTGTATGGAAAATGAATATCCGGGTGTTGCAATGCGGGATGATGCAGTAGTTTGTCAAGGTTATTCAGGTACACATAATCATCGCCACAGGCTAAAATTACCAGTTTTTTGGTCAGGGCACGCAGGCGTTCGATGACGCGCTTTTCCATAAAATACGGACTCTTAAGCGGGTATTCGTTGATGAGTTGAATGACGTCATACGGTTTTTGATCAAAGAGAAAATCCATCGCCCGATAGCCTATTTCCATGGTTGCGATGTCAAAACCCGTAAACCGAAACAAGGCTTTGCGATACCAGTTGAGCGGAGCAAAACCTTCAATACGCCGGGCCTGTAACAGTACATCTGAAGGGTATTTCTTAAACGAATCACCGGGACTCACGAGCGTGACTTCGTGCCCCAGGCTTTGTAAACCCGTTTTTAGACTGTTATGTAGGTTACTGTATTCGCCTACGAGTAAAATTCTCATCTATTTAGTATCTTAAGCCGAAATTATACATAATCCCTGAGACCCATCCCCAAAAATATCGCTATTCTGGTTGAATCCCTAGCCGGAGGAGGAGCAGAACGCTCGGCTGCCTTGCTGAGCACACAACTTACCCAAATAGGGAATAAGGTGTTTATCATCTCGATTACAGATCAGATTGGTTACGAGCATAGCGGCGAACTTTTCAATCTGGGTTTGTATAAAAACAAGTTGAATGATCCGTTAGACAAATACCGAAGGTTGCGCATTACGCGTGAATTTCTGAAGGTTAAAGCGATTGATTATGTGCTTGATTTTCGCTTTCGGAAAAGTGCCGTTAAGGAATATTTTGTCAAAAAACTGCTGTACCGAAATTTTAAACCTGTATACATGGTGCGCAGCGCCAATCTCAATTATTACTTCCCTAAAAGTACTTCGGCGACTCGCTTACTGTTTAAAAATGATCCCATTTGTGTGTTAACCGACCAGATGAAGGAACTTGTTGAGCAGCGTTATGGTTTGGAACATATTCACATCATACCGAATAGTATCTCGGTTGCCACTTACCAAAAAGTAAAGACGAAAAAATTTGATAATCCATACATCGTAACGGCCGGTCGTCTGTACGATCACAAGCAGTTTGATGAGCTGATTAAGGCTTACGCCGAAAGCGAACTGCCCGGTAAGCAAATCGATCTGCGTATTTTGGGACAGGGGCCTCAATTGAAGAGGCTTCAAAAGCAGGTTGAAAAACTACAACTGAAAAATCGCGTGCACTTTGAAGGCTTTGTCAAAAAGCCCGAAACCTATTTCGCCGGTGCGCTGTTTTTCGCTTTTTGCAGCAAGTTTGAAGGTTTTCCTCGGGTGTTGCTCGAAAGTCTGGCTTGCGGCACTCCGGTGGTCTCTACCGACTGCCCCACAGGTCCGGCAGAATTGCTCGACGGCAGCAACGGAATCCTTGTACCCCATCACGATTTTGAGGCGTTTAAAAACGCCTTAAATCAATTGGCAGGCGATACCGATTTATTAAACCAGTACCGCGAAAATGCACAGGCCAGTATTGCCCGTTACGATCATCAGGAGGTCAATAAATTGTGGAAAGCGTTTATTGAAGGGATGCAATGATTTGCATTCAGAAATAGGGTCGCAATGCATTGCGACCGTACATTATTAATAGCGCATTGCGCTAGTTCAATTTATCCTTTTTCCAATTACGTACATTGTTTTCAATATAATTTGAAATGGCAAGATGCGATTTTTCGTTTCGGATAATGCGATCGTGATATAGGGATTGCCACGCAAAATCGGGATTGGTTTTTCGTGCGTTTGTGGTAACCCCAATTTTAAATCCACGTATAATGGATGCCAGATTTTTTGATTGTGGGCCAAATTTATTCGGGCGTGATGTGTTTTGGGTATTGAATTCATTTTCACCAATTCCGATAACGGCGTGAAAATGGTCGGGCATCACCACAAATTTGCCCATCCATAAATTCATATCGGGACGCATTTCAAATGTTTTTAACCATTCCTGTTCGGCAATTTTTCCAATGTCTGACAATTCCATTTTTCCCAGATTGATTTCGCCAAAAAAGTGTTTACGGTCACGGGTGCAAATGGTAATAAAATAAAGACCTGCATTCGCGTAATCCCAGGTAGGATGGCGTGCAGATTCATTGCGGTATTTGCCTTTGTATTTATCCATTTTAAATAAAGTCAAATCGATTTAAATAATTATCAATGAATTATTTACGTTGAAATTAATCAAAAATCCACTGCCTTGTCCATTTCTGAATATTCGAATTCAACCTAGAAACTCGTAACCCGAAATCCTTTTTTAAGCAACCGGCTTTTAAAGCTTCTTAAGCCTCGTAAGAGTGGGGCAGGGAGAGCGAGTAGCAGACGTTGTTGAGGGTTTAGGTATCGCGTATTGAGTTTTTTGCGCATCAGGTAATACTGCTCCTGTGCGCCTTCGGTTTTAAAGTGATTGCAGAGAAAATACCAATAGCGGTGGATGTATTTGTGCAGGCTTTTATGATTGGGATTTTCGTGAAGGTAAGGCTCTAGATTGGCAATGCGTTCCCGGTGCAGATTGCTGTGGGTAACCTGATTTTCACTTTCAAAACGATATTGCAAAGTGGCGCGGGTAGCGTAAGCCATTTTAAATTTTAAATGTGCTCTGATGTAAAAATCTACATCTTCAAAATAGGTAATCTGTGAATCAAAACCGCCGATAGTTTTTATGATCTCTTTTTTAAAAGCAAAACTGCTGGGTGGTACCAGGGGCTGAAAAAGAGAGGCTTCGAAAAAATCAGGAATTAAAAGTTGAGACTCTGCTGTTTTGAGGTTGATTTTAGGAGGTACGCAGTTTCCATCGCTGAATAGCTCAGCATAGGCTGTGCCGTATAATTTAGCTTCCGGAAATTCTTGACTTAACTCAAAGAGACTTTGCAAATGCTGCGGAGCCCAAAGATCGTCGGCGTCGAGTAAAGCGATGATTTCACCTTTAGCAGCAGTAATCCCCTTGTTTCGCGCTGCACTCAAGCCCTGATTTTCCTGATTGATCAGTCTGATATTTGATGCGTTAAAAGTTTGAAGAACTTGCAGACTGTTATCGGTAGAGCCGTCGTTGATCAGAATGATTTCGTAGTCCGTAAAGCTTTGCGCCAATACTGATTGGATGGTTTGAGCTACAAAATTAGCCTTGTTATAAACGGGGATAATGACAGAAAACCGGGTCAAAAGCTTTAGTTTTAATCAAAAATAGGGATTCTCACCACGCCCGACGCATGATCAGTCGCCTATGGCTCAAAAATTACAAATTGTTGCTTTTGATAATCCGTTTCCGCCCAATTATGGCGGAGTCATTGATGTATTTTATCAGATCAAGGCACTGGCAGCTTTGGGAGTTAGCATCGAATTGCATTGTTTTACCGATACAAGACGGGATTTTGAAGTGGTGGAGTCTTTTTGCGATGCGGTTTATACCTATCCCAAAACATCACGCTTTAAAGCCTTATTTTCCAAAAAACCCATTGCACTGGCAACCCGGGAAAACCGAATGCTTACTCAAAGATTGTCGCAATCTGACGCACCGGTTTTGCTTCAGGGTTTGCAATCTGCGGCAATGCTTGTGAATGGTTTAGGCAATAGCAAAGCGGTTTATCTGCGTATTCAAAATATCGAACAGCAGTATTATCGGGGGTTGGCAAATGCGATTAATAATCCGTTGAAAGCCCTGATCTATAACTGGGAGGCCCGTAAATTTGAGAGTTTTGAACCCTGTCTTAAGTCGCCTCAGACCCTGTTTACCCTTTCCCATCACGAGCAGCATTACTATTCTCAATTGAATGCTTCGGTCTATGTACCCGTTTTTCACGAAAATGAAATTGTTCAACAATGTTCTGAGTTTGGTGAGTTTGCTCTTTACCACGGTAATCTTTCGGTAGCTGATAATTTGAAAACCGCATGTTTTTTAATAGACGTATTTAAAGAGGTCGATTATCCTCTGGTTATCGCAGGGAGTTTTCGGCAGGAAGTAATCCAAAAAAAGATTAAAAATTACAAACACCTAAGCTTTGAGCCGATTGAAACTGCCGAAAAACTGGATGCTCTTCTGGCCCGCGCGCATATTACTTTAAACCTTTCTTTTCAGCGGTCGGGAACCAAATTAAAAGTGATGAATGCGCTGTTTAAAAGCAGGCATTGTATCGTCAATGAAAATGTGATTGATGAGCCGGAAGCATTGGCCGCCAGCCACCTGTGTACTTCGGTAGTAGCTATTCAGGAAAAAATCAGGGATTTACGTTCAGAGCCGTTTACCGAATTTGAAAAGCGCCAAAAGCTATTGGAAGGTATCTTTAACAATCGAAAGAATGCTCAAAAAATTAAGCAAAGCATTTTTTCGTAAGCATGCTGAATCAAAAATATTTTGAAGCGATAAATTTTAAAATCCGGTTACCGGACTAAATGGTTTTTTGTACCACTTCAAAGATCTTGTTACCGTCGCACTTCAGGGTTTTAGAAGGGTATTTCAAGAGCAGCGCATAATCGTGCGTGGCCATCAGAATGGTATTTCCGTTTTTGTTGATTTCCTGTAAAACGCCCATCACTTCAACCGAAGTTTGCGGATCCAGGTTTCCGGTGGGCTCATCGGCCAGGATCAACTCGGGATCGTTGAGCAAGGCACGTGCAATGGCAACACGTTGCTGTTCGCCACCAGACAGCTGATAGGGATATTTAAAACCTTTGGTCTTCATCCCCACTTTATCGAGTACTTCGTCAATCTTGTTGTCCATCTGCGTTTGATCTTTCCAGCCGGTAGCTTTCAGTACAAACTTGAGATTTTCTTTAACCGTCCGGTCATTCAGCAATTTAAAATCCTGAAACACCACGCCCAGTTTTCGGCGTAAAAAAGGAATCTGCTTTTCTTTTAGAGTTGCGAGATCGTAGTCTACAATCGTACCCTCTCCCTGTTGCAGGGGCAAATCACCGTAAAGGGTTTTCATAAAACTACTTTTTCCGCTTCCGGTTTTCCCAATAAGGTACACAAATTCACCTTTGTTGATGGTAAGACTTACATCTGAAAGAATAAGGCTTTCGCGTTGAAAAATAGAAGCGTTGTGCAGCTTTAAGACCGGTTGTGACATAGTTTTTTCTAAGATAACGTGGTGTACGCGATCAAAAGTACACTATTTCTTGTGTTTGATAAAAAATCCCGCTGTTGAAAAGTCGTTCAAAATAAGCGGGCAGAACTTCTTTTTAAGAACCTTGCGCTAGATATAATTATCCTAGTTTTGCAGCGTTAGTATGTGAAGCAGGCTTTTGTTTCAGATACACGAAACTAGGCTCTTTGCTATCAAATCTGATATTTATGATTAAAAAATATGTGTTTACCGCTCTGGTAATCCTTCTAACCGGCGCAACGGCTGCAGCCCAGCAGACTGAAGCTTTTACAAATGATCTGGCCAAATACGACAAGGCGCTTACGCTCTACAACAGCAAGCAATATCTGGCCGCTCAGACACTTTTTAACGAAATCAAGCAGGAGACAACAGACCCGACGATTGAGGGCGATTGTGCGTATTATATCGCAAACGCCGCAGTGCGACTCAATCAGAGTGGGGCAGATGCACGCATGCAGAAGTTTGTGGAAGAATATCCTACCAGCACCAAGCGCAATTCGGCTTACAAAGATGTAGCTGATTATTACTTCGAAAATGGAAAATATTCGGCTGCCAAACGCTGGTACGAGCAGGTAGACATCAGCCGTTTAAGTTGGGCCGAAATGGAAAAGTATAACTTCAATATGGGTTATACGCACTTGAAGACCAGAAGTCCGGAGGAAGCAAAGGTCTATTTCAGTCGCGTGCGTAATTCTGAAAAATACGGAGCTCAGGCGAAGTATTACGAAGGTTTTATGGCCTACGAAAACGACGATTATGAGGAGGCGAGTCAGCTGTTTGAAGAAGTGGAGGCCGAAGAAGGCACTCGCGAAGACCTGAGTTATTTTAAAGCCGACCTTAATTTTAAACAAGGAAATTTTAGAGAAGCCATTCGCCTGGCGGAAGAGCAATTACCCACAGCCAATCGCAATGAGCAGTCTGAGCTCAATAAAATTATTGGGGAGAGTTATTTCAATCTTGGTGAGTTTGATAAAGCCTTACCCTACCTGAAAGAATATAAAGGAAAACGCGGCAAATGGAGCAATACCGATTACTATCAGCTGGGTTACGCCTATTACAAGCAGGGCGATTTTGATAATGCCATTAGCGAATTCAACAAAATTATAGACGGTAAAAACAGCGTGGCACAAAATGCCTATTATCACTTAGCCGACGCGTATTTACAAACCGGCAAAAAGCAGGAAGCGTTGAATGCTTTTCGCAATGCCTATCAAATGGATTTTGAGCCCAAAATCAAAGAAGATAGTGGTCTAAACTACGCCAAACTGAGTTACGAGATTGGTAATGCGTACGAGCCGGCTCCGCAGGCGATAGGCAATTACCTGGAAGCTTATCCTAACGCACCCCAGCGTCAGCAACTGGAAAACCTGTTGATTGATTCCTATATCACTTCCAAAAACTACAAAGCTGCGATGGACCTGCTGGAAAGCAACCGCAATTATCAGGATCAGGAAGCTTATCAAAAAGTGGCGTTTTACCGTGGAATCGAATTGTATAATGACGGGGATTATCAGGAAGCGATTGCCAATTTTGAAAAATCGTTGAAGGCTTCGGCTTCGCCGGAATTTACCGCCCGCGCGCTGTATTGGAAAGCCGAAAGTGAGTACACCATCAATCGTATTGATGAAGCCCTTCTAACTTTTAAGCAGTTTGAGCAAAGCAGTGCAGCCCGCTCCCTGCCCGAATACGGTGATTTGGCTTACAATCTGGGCTATGCTTATTTCAAAAAGAAAAATTACGATCAGGCGGCCAGTTATTTTGAGCGTTATGTGAAGAGCGGCTCCAATGATAATGTGCGTAAGGCTGATGCCTATATGCGTTTGGGCGATAGCTACTTCATCAACAGTAAGTACTGGCCTGCAATGGAAGCCTATAATGAAGCCATCGCGATGCCTGGGGTAGAACGCGATTATGCGACCTTTCAAAAGGCGATCAGTTATGGTTTCGTAGATCGAAACGCCCAAAAAATAGAAGCTTTGAGCAATTTTGCTAATCAGTTTCCTCAGTCGAGTTATCGTGATGACGCGCTTTACGAACTCGGAAATACCTATGTAGCAACCGGCGACAACGAGCGCGGTATTCAGGCTTATGATCGTCTGGTACGCGAAATACCAAAAAGCAAGTTCGCCGCCAAGTCTCAGCTTAAAAAAGCTTTGATTTATGACAATACCGGCCGAAGCGATGAAGCTTTACGCTTGTTTAAAAGCGTAGCCGAAAACTATCCCGGTACTCCCGAAGGCGTTCAGGCAGTAGCTTCCGCAAAACTGATTTATATCGATAATGGTCAGGTAGATGCCTATGGGCGTTGGGCAAACAGCCTCGATTATATTTCGGTGGAAGATTCAGAACTGGATGATGCCGCGTTTTCTTCTGCAGAAAAGCAACTGGTAGGAAGCAACAATCCTCAGGCGATCCAGAATTTCGAAAAATACCTGCGCGAATATCCTAACGGACAACGTGCGATGGAAGCACACTTTTACCTTGGTCAGTTGTACTTTGGTCAAAATGAATACCTCAAGACCATTCCGCATTATAAATATGTGATCGAAAAAGAACGCAGCGAGTTTACCGAGCAGGCTCTGGCCCGTTTGGGGCAGGTGTACCTCAGCGAACGCAAATATGCTGAGGCAGTCCCTGTCTTGCAGCGTTTGGAAAATGAGTCAGACATTCCGCAGAATACCATTTTCGCGCAGAGCAACTTGATGAAATCGTACTACGAACTCAAGCAGTATGATAATGCGGTGGCATACGCCGAAAAAGTTTTGGCAAATAGCAAGATTGACAACAATGTGAAGAGTGACGCGCAGGTGATTATCGCGCGCAGTGCGATGCAGACCGGTAACGAGCGCCGCGCTGCCGAAGCGTATGCTGAGGTTTCAAAAATCGCTACAGGCGAACTCGGAGCCGAGGCGCTGTACTATGATGCCTATTTCAAAAACCAAAACGGCGATTACAAAGGTTCTAATGCTTCGGTACAGAAACTGGCAAAAGACTTTAGCGGATATAAAGAATACGGCGCTAAAGGTTTGGTGCTGATGGCTAAAAATTTCTACGAACTTAAAGATGCCTATCAGGCTACTTATATTCTGGATAACGTGATTACCAACTTTACCGATTATCCCGAAGTAGTTGCGGAAGCCAGGCAGGAACTCGCCCGTATCAAAGCCGCTGAGGCGCAGACCAATTCTTCATTGGATGGAAACTAATCGCTAAGTAAAAGGTAAAATGTTAGAAGTAAAAAGTGTCATTCAGGGATTAAATTGAGATTATGGCTTTTGTAAAAACATTTGAAGATCTGGAGGTTTATAAATTTCAACGTGAATTATCAAAGAAAATATTTGCGGTAAGCCGGACTTTTCCAAAGGAAGAAATGTATTCGCTTACAGATCAAATTAGACGTTCGTCCAGATCTATAGGAGCTAATATTTCAGAGGCCTGGGGTAAAAGAAGGTATGAAAAGCATTTTGTGAGCAAACTTACTGATGCTGATGCCGAGCAGCTTGAAACGCAGCATTGGTTATTGGTGGCTCGTGATTGTGAATATTTAAGTTCAGAAACTGTTGAAACCCTGAAAAATGATTGCCTTGCAATAAATAGGATGCTCAATTCTATGATGTTGAAAGCTTCTCAATTTTGCAACCTCTAACCTGTTACCACTTACTTCTTACCTAATTCAAAAATTATGATTCAGAAACTAAATAAATTCTACTTACTAACCTTTCTCTTTGCAGGAATACAGCTGGCAAAAGCTCAGGACAAAGACAACCTGGGCACCGAAGTGGTAAATGTGGTAAAACCCTACACGCCTGAGATTGGTGATGCTTTTAAGGTCAAGGCAACCCCTATGCTGAATGATTCAGTGAATACGGCCAAGAAGAAAGTAACTTACGGTATTTTTTCGGTGCCCGTAGCTTCGACCTTCACCCCGGCGAAAGGGCAGGCGGCGCAGATTGAAAAATCAAAGAGAATCAAGCTGTATGACAACTATGTGCGTTTGGGCTTTGGTACTTACACCACGGCATTGGCTGAATTTTACAGCAATTGGGAGATAGACCGCGATTCCAATTTTGGAGTATACCTCAATCACAATTCGTCGCAAGGGGATATAGAAGGCGTAGTGCTTGACGACTTCTTTTACGACACCGATTTGAACCTGAACTACACTTCTAATACGCGTGATTTTACGCTGAATACCGATTTGGATTTGGGTCATAAATCTTACAACTGGTATGGTGTGGCCGATGATGTCAAGGCAATGCCTACTATGCTCGATTTGATCAACCCTACGCATAATTATTTTCAGGCAGGGCTAAGCGGAACCATCGCTTTTAATGACGGTTTCTTCGAAAAAGCTTACGCTCGTGTGGGTTATTTTGGTGATAATTATCAGTCGGGCGAAATCAGAGCGATTGCTAAACCCGAATTTAAGTTGCCCGTTGCCGGTCAAAAACTGAGTCTTGATCTGAAACTGGATTATGTAGATGGCAGCTTTGACCGCAATTATCAAAATTCCGCAGGAATAGAATACAGCCATTTAATCGTAAGCGCCAATCCCAGCATTCAGGTGTTGAAAGATGATTTAACGCTTGATTTAGGGATTAATGCAGCAGCGCATTTTACTCCAAATGCACCGGAAACCGATATAAATATTTACCCGGCAGTACGTGCTTCCTATCGTGTGGTTGATGAGTATTTCATTGCTTATGGTGGGCTTGAAGGGGGACTGATGCAAAACAGCTATCAGGAGCTTGCAACCGAAAATCCGTTTGTATCACCTACGCTGGATTCCATTTCTCCTACCGATCAGAAATACGATCTGTACGCAGGGATTAAAGGGAAATTGAGCAGCGCGATGAGCTACAACCTGCGCGCCAGCTATCTGTCACAGAACAACCGCTTATTTTATAAAAACAATGCACGTTTTGATGACAATAACGGCAATCTGGGTACAGATAATTATCAGTTCGGGAACTCCTTTGGCGTAATCAATGACGATTTGCGGACTTTGTCTTTGTTCGGCGAACTCAACTTTGACGTAAACAGCAATCTGAAGATGCGCGTAAACGGGGAAGTCTTTACTTATGAGACCGAAACAGAAGCTGAAGCCTGGAACCTTCCCGACTTTAAAGCTTCGTTTTTTGCAGATTACCAGATTGACGAGCACTGGTTTGCCGGTGTCACCCTGTTTTATGTGGGCGAGCGCAATGATGAAGTTAATGTGGTAGGACCGTTTAACACAGTTGGTAACCCGCAGTTGGTAACTCTGGATTCGTTTTTTGATGCTAATGCTCACGCGGGATACCGCTTAAACGAGCAGTTGTCTTTTTTTGTGCGCGTAAACAATGCTTTGGGTAACAATTACCAGCGCTGGGTTAATTATCCTGTACAGGGTATTCAGGGAATGGCGGGTGCCACGTACCGCTTTGACTGGTAAAAAGTCTTAATTAATCATAAAAGAAACTCCTGTAAAAAGGAGTTTTTTTGTTTTAGGCTTTGATGTCTTAATTTGTACTTTCGGTAAAAATTTCAGCTATGCGCAATTACCTGTTTTTGATTTTCCTTTCTATTTTACTAACTGCCTGTAACGACACGCCTGAGGCCAAAACGGCAGTAGATAAAATCTTTATCAATGCCACGGTTTATACGGTTGATGCGGAGTTTTCAAAAGCTCAGGCCTTTGCGATCAGAGGAGATAAGTTTGTAGCTGTTGGCCTAACCGATTCGATTCAGGCGAAATACCAGGCGACCGAAACTATAGATCTTCAGGGTAAAATCGTGTATCCCGGTTTTATCGATGCGCATTGCCACTTTTTTAGGTTTGGCGCTTCCTTGCAAAACGTGGATTTAGTTGGATCTAAAAGTTTTGACGAAGTAGTACAACGGGTGCAGGAATTTCAGGCTCAAAAACCTTCTGATTTTATCTACGGAAGGGGCTGGGATCAAAACGACTGGGAAGACAAGGCATTTCCTAACAAGCGCAAGCTCGATTCGCTTTTTCCCGATACTCCGGTTGTATTGCAGCGCATTGATGGGCACGCGCTTTTGGTTAACCAAAAGGCTTTAGATCTGGCAAAAATAGACAACACTACCATCACCGAAGGTGGGGAGATTGTGAAGGAAAACAACGAACTCACCGGCGTACTGGTTGATAATCCTATGGATTTGATCACGCCCATTATGCCACAAATGACCCGCGAACAGGCAACTGCCGCCCTTCAGGATGCTCAGGAATACTGTTTTGATTACGGGTTAACCACGGTTAACGATGCCGGTCTGGATAAGGAGACTATTTTTTTGATTGACAGTCTACAGAAAGCGGGAGGACTCGATATGCGTATGTATGCGATGATCAGCAATACGCCCGCAGATGTAGATTATTTCCTCAAACACGGTATTCTAAAGACCGATAAACTCAATGTGCGTTCGGTAAAAGTTTATGGAGACGGGGCTTTGGGCTCACGCGGCGCGGCTTTGCGCGAACCGTATTCAGACAGGGCAGGTCATTACGGGGCGATGGTGACTCCGGTTGACAGCATTTACAGCCTGGCGCAAAAATTAGCTCCTTCGGCTTTCCAAATGAATACGCACGCTATCGGGGATTCGGCAAATACGGTAATTTTGAAAGCTTACGCCGAAGCCCTGAATGATCAGTCAGACCGTCGCTGGAAGATTGAGCACGCGCAGGTGATTTCGCCTGATGATTTCAATTATTTTGACGAAAACATTTTGCCATCAGTCCAGCCTACTCACGCTACAAGTGATATGTACTGGGCAAAAGATCGTTTGGGTGAGCGCCGAATGAAGGGTGCTTATGCCTATAAAAAACTACTTGATGAAGCCGGAATCATCGCTTTGGGAACAGATTTTCCGGTAGAGCAGGTGAATCCGTTTTATACCTTTTATGCTGCGGTAGCCCGAAAGGACCTGATGCAATACCCCGAAGGTGGTTTTCAAATGAAAGATGCGCTGAGCCGCGAAGAAACTTTGCGTGGTATGACAATTTGGGCGGCCTTTTCCAACTTTGAAGAAGCGGAGAAAGGAAGCATCGAGCCCGGTAAATTCGCAGACTTTATCGTGATGGATGCCGATCTGATGACCATTCCCGAAGATGAAATCCCTGATTTAAAAGTAAATCAAACCTGGCTGGGCGGGAAGCAGGTGAAGTAGCGTCTTTGGAAGATATTATCATTGTTATTCCTACCTAGTGTGAGCTCGAAACTGTCCTGGATTCAGATTGGGCGGAAGTAAGCCATTGAGAATCTGTTTGAGCAGCGAGAGATAAACTTTAAAATTAGGCTTGTTCGAGCAAGGTGTCAATTTCTTTTTTCAGAATAGGAAGGTGATGAATGAGAATTGACCAAATTAATTCATCTGAAACGCCATCATAAACGTGAATAATTTCGTTTCTCAATGCAATTATTGCGGTCGTTTTAGTGATTTTTGATTTAAACAGTGCATCGCGTTTGATGATCCGATTTACTGCCTCTCCAATAATCTCAAGATTTCTTTCGGTAGCACGCCTAAGCATCGTGTTTGATTTGTAAAACTCTAAAGTCTCGTTTTTACCATCAAAAAAAGATTCAATTTCTTCAATGGCTTCCTTGATATCAAACAACCATTTATGAATTCTCTGATCCATAAATCAACTCTTTGTTTTGATCTAGTGATTTTATTAGAACCGGATTCTTAAGCGTTTGTTCTTCAATAATATCAACCGGTCTTTTAAACAATTTACTCAGACTATTTTTAAAGTTAATATAGTTATCAAAATAGTCTGCAAGTTTGATTTCTTTAAAACGTATAATAAAATCTAAATCACTTTTGGAATTAAAATGCTTGGAGAGGGCAGAACCTGTAAGATATAGTTTTGCCACTTTGTGTTTTTCACAAAGTTCCAGTAGTTGGTCTTTATGTCTGATAATCAGGTTCATTAATTAAAATTAATCAAAATAGTCTTGGTAATTATAACTATTCAAACAAAATACAAACCGGCGCAGGCGCTACAACTTCAGCAACGAAGGTCATTAAGCCGGTTGTGGTATCCCGTTTATAAGAAACCAGGTTGTTTCCGTTTTGATTGGCAACCAGAATAAAGTTTTCGTCCGGTGAGATCTGAAAGTTACGCGGGTCTTTTCCTTTTGTAGGTTCGTTAGCCACGAGTTTTAAGCTTCCATCTTCAAGAACTTCTAAAATGGCGATGCTGTTATGACCGCGGTTTGAAGCATAAATAAACTTACCATCTGCACTCGCGTGAATATCTGCTGCTTTACTGTATTCCGCAAAACCTTCCGGAAGAATAGAGAAGGATCTTAGCACGCTGTAGTTTCCGTCTTTATTCTCAATCTGGCTGATGGTATTATCGAGTTCGTTTAGTACGTAGATAAAGCCATTATCAGGGTGGAAGACCAAATGCCGTGGGCCTGCACCTTCGGGTAAACCGAGTTTTTGAGTGGTAGCCGGTTCCAGTTTGTTGGTTTCAGTATTGATTTTTGAAAACCACAATTGATTGGTCCCCAGGTCGGCTGAAATGATGCCGCTGCCATCGGGAATAAACCAGGCGGAGTGCGCGTGCGGACCTTCTTGCCGGTCAGTAGTGCCTTTGCCCTCGTGCTGCTCCACATCGAGAAGTTCAGAAAGGCTCCCGTCCTTGGGGTCGAGTTTGAGCAGGCCTATATTGCCTCCGGTATAGTTGGCTACCAGTACATATTCTTCGTCATTAACCGCCACAAAACAGGGATGGGCTCCGCCGGTAGGGCTTTGGTTAACTCTAAGTAATTGATCTCCATCAACCTGAAACGATTCAATACTGCCGTTTTCATTTTCGTTTACGGCTAAAAGGATGTCCTTATTTTTTGAAAAAGCCAGGAAAGATGGATTTTCAGATTCGACAGCAAGTACGGGCTCAGTAAGGCTTCCGTCAGCATTTAAAACCGCTTTGTAAATACCCTTACTGTCCCCATTGGTATAGGTTCCTATATAAAAAGGCATTCCTTCTGAATGTTCTTGTGGAGTTTCGGTCATAACAGATTCGGTTTTGGTTTCGGTGTTTTTACACGAGAAGAAAAATATAAGGCTTAAAGCGAAAAGAGGTGCTTTCATAAGGTAGTTCCGTTTAGCGATTTTAAAAGTACACATTTACACGGTTTCGTTATCCTTTCGTCCAAAACAAAAAATCCCAACCGGTGCGATTGGGATCTTATTTGCTCCGCCAAAGGGTTTACTGCTGAGAGGTTTGCCACGAAGTGGTTTATTCGGTTTTATTGGGATACCAGTCGAGCATAATGACCTTGGTGCCTACATTGGCCGAGTCTACGATGCTTTTAAATGTATCGGTATCGCTAAGACCTCCCTGACCTCTAAAGTGATATGGGTATACTTCATCTGGAGCAAAGGCAATCACGCCGTCTGCGGCACTTTCTACAGTCATTGTGTACGGCAAATTCATACATACAAAAGCCTTGTCAATATCTTCCAGATTGCGCATTTCAGGAATGTCTTCGGTATCGCCCGAGAAATAAATACGAGTTCCGTCTTTTTCCAGCAAATAACCATTACCACGACCTTTTACGTGAAACTGCTTGGCCTCTTCGCGCAAATTATACATCGGTATAGCAGTCAGGGTATAGCCTTCCCAGCTTTGCGTATCGTCGTTATTCATCACCGTAACCTGCGAACGAATGGGGCCTTCTAGTTGATCAAAAACCGCCTGAGGAGCAAAAATTTTGGTGTCGGGTTTAGCCACAGCCTTAAGCGTAGCCTGGTTTAAGTGATCGCCGTGAATATCGGTAAGCAAAATATACTGGGGAGCTGGCTGGCCTTCAAAGGCTTCGGCGCCGCCTACGGGATCAATATAAAAAACGGCATCTCCCAGCGTAAACACGGCCGTAGCATGTTCAATAGGAGTGATATCAAAATCGGCTTCCATTTCAGATTCTTCAGTCATAGCCATCTCTTCATTTTCGGTAGTGGCTTCTTCCTGATTCTTGGCTTCATTTTTACAGCTGAATGAGGCCGTAACAACCAGAGCCATAAGTAGTACTTTTTTCATTTTTAATGTGTATAAGGTTTAGAATACCCTAAAGAAACTAAGAAATTGAAAGAAAGCGTATTAAAGAAATGGTAAACTGCAATTCCTGAAGCTCATAGTGCCGAATACTGCTTAAAGACTGATTCTCATTTTGATATCTGCCCGCAGGTAGGGATTGGGTTGCTCCAGTGGGATTTCTTCAAAACCATACTTTCCGTACAAGTAGATCGCGTTTTCAAGCTTTCGATTTGAATACAGAATGAGGGTTTCCAATTCTTTTTGACGGGCAAAATTCAGTGTATGCTGAAGCAATTGCTGACCGATCTTTTGACCCCGTAAGTCACTATCCACCGCCATTTTAGTGAGTTCAAAAATTCCGTTTTCATCGGGCATCAGGGCCACTACGCCCACTACACGCTCACCGATTTTTGCAACCAGAATTTCTCCGCCCGGTTTTAGGATAAAGCGTTCAGAATCGCTCAGAACTTCCTCGTCGTGGGGTTCTACCACAAAATACTCCTGTAACCAGTGCAGGTTGAGGGCTTTAAAAGCTTCCGCATACTCGGTTTTATAGGTGTCAAATACTAATGTAGGCATCGTGTTGAATTCGGTTTTGCAAATATAGCATCAATAGACCCGGCTTTCCAGCCGATTTATAGCGCAAAGTCAAAGGTATTCCCTTGGCTTTTTTGTAAATTCACGGCTTTAATAATAACCGCTATGAATCACTCAAAATTCGGAAAAAACACCATTTGCACCCACGTAGGCGAGGTAAAAGACCAGCAGTTTAAAGGCGCGATTTCGCCGCTTTATATGTCGACTTCTTACGCCTATGAAGATGTAGAAGTAAAGCGCTATCCGCGTTATTTTAATACGCCCAATCAGGAAATGCTCGCAAAAAAAATTGCGGCTCTTGAAGGTACTGAAGCCGGAATGATTTTTGGCAGCGGAATGGCGGCAGTAAGCACCGCGCTTTTAGCCTTTTTAAATGCGGGAGATCATATTGTGTTGCAGAAAACCCTTTATGGCGGAACCTTCAATCTGGTAGAAGAGGAATTTTCTAAGATGGGAATCGAGTACAGTTTTACCGAAGGTCTTGAGCGTGCTGATTTTGAAAAAGCCCTTAAGCCAAACACGAAAGTGCTGTATATCGAAACCCCGTCTAACCCGTTAATGACGGTGACCGATATGCAAATGATTGCCGATCTGGCTAAAGAAAACGGCATCATCACCATGATTGATAACACCTTTGCCTCCCCGGTAAATCAGAATCCGGCGGAATTTGGCATCGATATCATCATCCACTCGGCAACCAAATATATGGGTGGGCACAGTGATATTTTGGCGGGCGCTGTTGCGGCCTCAAACGCACATATGGAGCAGATTTGGCATAAAGCCAAAAACCTGGGTGGTAGCTTGAGTGATTTTAGCGTATGGATGCTGGAGCGGAGTCTTAAGACGCTTGTGCTTAGGGTTAAGCAACAAAATAAGAATGCTAAAAAACTGGCGAAGTGGCTGGAACAAAACGGTCACGTAAAAGCGGTGTACTATCCCGGTTTAAAGTCGCACCCTGATTATGCATTGGCTAAAAAACAGATGGGTGGTTTTGGTGGAATGCTTTCGTTTGAACTTGCAGACGAGCTGGATGCTAAAGCCTTTTTAAAGGAATTGAAACTGATTAAGCCCTCTATGAGCCTTGCCGGAGTAGAATCTACCATTTTGTCTCCCACGCAAACCTCCCACGCCTTGTTAAGTGCCGAAGAACGTGCACATCAGGGCATAAATGATGGTTTGCTTCGCTTTTCGGTAGGTATTGAAGATCGAAAGGATTTGATCGCAGACCTCGAGCAGGCACTGGAAAAGGTGGTTAAAGATAGCTTGAATTTTAGTCTCTAAAGAGAGGTGAGAAGTGAAAAGTAGAAAGTGAAAAGTTTATACTTAAACGATTCAACGATTCCACCAAATAACCATGAACCGATAACACGTAACGTATAGTGAAATTAGATATACTTGCCATTGGCGCACACCCTGATGATGTTGAATTGTCCTGTGCGGGCGTTTTGGCCAAAGAACAAAGCCGCGGTAAGAAAACCGGAGTGCTTGATTTGACAAGGGGCGAACTCGGTACTCGGGGTACGGCGGAAATCAGGGATCAGGAGGCTGCTGATGCTGCGAAAATATTAAAGCTTAGTGCACGCGAAAATATCGCTTTGGCTGACGGCTTTTTTGAAAACAACCGCGAGTCTCAATTGCGTATCATTGAAATCATACGTAAATACAGACCTGAGATTGTGTTGTGCAATGCTATTGACGACCGGCATATTGATCACGGTCGCGGGAGCAAGCTCGCCAGTGATGCCTGTTTTCTCAGCGGCCTCAAGAAGATCGAAACCAGCCTCGACGGAAAACCACAGGAAGCCTGGAGACCGAAAAACGTGTATCATTACATACAATGGAAAAACCTGCAGCCCGATGTGGTGGTAGATATCACCGGTTTTATTGATCAAAAGATGGAAGCTGTAATGGCTTATTCTTCTCAGTTTTACGATCCGTCGAAAGGGGAGGACAATACCCCTATAAGCAGTAAAAACTTTCAGGAAAGCATCAAGTACCGCGCGCGCGATTTGGGCCGACTCATAGGCACTGATTATGCCGAAGGTTTTACGGTAGAGCGCTATCCCGCGGTTGATTCAATTTTTGATTTAATTTAACTCGCATTGCGAGTTTGAAATAGAAGCCTGTTTCAATCTCAGATGCAGACGATCTCGCTTAAATTTAAATGAGCTCTTATTTTTTATTAGAAAATATTGCTCATAATACGGATTTGCATTACATTTGCAGCCGCATAAATCGCTAGCGAAATATGCTTTTTAAATGGTGGTTGTAGCTCAGTTGGTTAGAGCGCCTGATTGTGGTTCAGGAGGTCGTCGGTTCGAGACCGATCTTCCACCCGGAAAGAAAAATCCTCACAGAAACGTGGGGATTTTTTCGTTTATGCCTTCCTGGTTTTAATGGAAACAGGATGTAGTCTGCCGGCAGAATTCATTTCAAGACATTTTGTTTTAACATTTTTTAGTATTTTGGCGCCTCCCAAATACTGCAATTCATGAAAAATGTTGGCCTACTCCTGGTAACCGCGCTTTTGCTTAGCGCCTGTGGCGGCGTGCGTAAATCTGAAAAAGACCTGGCCCGTGGCAATTACGATCAGGTAATTATACAAACGCTTGATAACCTGCGCGTCAATAAGTCGGCGGAACGTAAAGAACCCTACATCGCTTTATTGAAAGGCGCTTTTGTAAAAGCTGTGGATCGTGATGAACGCCGTTTGGATTTTTTGGAAAAGGAAGACAATCCCAATACACTCCGGGAACGTTATGCCCTGGTTACCGGTTTGAGTTTGAGACAGGATCGTATACGTCCCATTTTGCCGTTGCCGGGAACGAAATTCAGCTTTACAGACTATTCGGATGCAATTATCAGCATCAAAAACGACCTTTCTAAACACCTGATTGAATCGAGTACGCAACTGCTCGAAAAAGGAACCAAAGCCGATGCCCGTCTGGCCTACGACGACCTCGCTTATCTGGAAGAAATCAATCCCGGTTATGCCGATACCGCGGCTTTACTGGAAGATGCACGCTATAAAGGAACCACATTTGTACGATTGGCGCTGGTTAATGAAACCGAAATGACGATTCCCGCCCGGCTGGAGAACGATTTGCTGAATATAGACACCTACAAACTCAACAGACCCTGGGTGCAATACCACAATCGCGAGATCGAAAATCTGGCCTACGATTATGACCTGATCCTAAGTTTTAGAGGGATTCAGATTAGTCCCGAGCTGGTGACGGAGCGTATTTTAAAGCAGGAAAAAAAGGTGAAAGATGGTTTTGACTATGTGCTAGATAAAAACGGAAACGTAAAAAAAGACAGTCTGGGCAATGACATCAAGGTTGTTAAATTTAAAACCCTGCGTGCCGATATTCATGAGTTTACGCAGTCTAAAAGCACGCAGATCACAGCTCGGGTAGACCTGATCGATTTAAATACAAACCAGCTGGAGGCTACGTTTCCGCTGAATGACGGCTTTATTTTTAATCATATTTACGCAACCTATACGGGGGATAAAGAAGCCATCGACCCTAGAATGCTACCGCTTCTGGGCAACCGACCGATACCTTTTCCCACTAATGAGCAAATGGTTTACGACTCGGGCGAAAGCTTAAAACTACTTTTTAAGGATATTCTGGTCAATGAGATTCGGGTGCAGTAGCCATTATTGTTGGCTATGTAAGTCTTTTAGTTTTTGCTTGGGTATATTGAGTTTAAAACTAAAACTCATACTTTAACTCCTGAGTTTTATAGAGCTTTAAAAACTCAGTTTCAAAACGATTGAGTTCCTTTCTTTCGTGATACTTAAAAAGGGAGAACTTAATACCTATTAAGATGAAAATAATAGGAGATAACTCCCAGTATTCAGTAAAAATAAGGACCAAAGCGGTTGTGATTGCCAATGGCGTTGCGATAAGAACCAGCTTATTAAGAGGAAATTTATAGCCAAATTTCACATCATAACGACCTGAAATATTTAATGTACCTACTAAACGGTAATTATTGATGAATTTTCCAGAAGTCATTTCAAAACTGTCGTTATAAACATACCCATCGTAAATCCTGTTTTCGATAAGCAGATAAAGAAGCTTTTGATTTTGATCAGAATTTTTGATACTAACTTTCATTTATTGTTCTGTTCTTGTATTGATAAAATTCTAATGAATTATGATACGATTAAACGCTGTGGTAACTTGAGCTAAAATCATAGTATTCCAGCCAGGTAAGTGGTTTTTGCAGAGAATGTTTATTGAACTCTAAATGAATGACTCTTCTTCTTTTTCCGTTGGTAGTTCTACTCGAGGCGTGTAGGGTTAGTGGTTTCATTAACATAACACCGCCTTGATCTACTTCACAAATTGATTCGTTTTCAAGATTCCATTCTTTAGTTTCGGGGCGAATAACTCCATTAAGATGCGACTTTGGGATAACCTTTAATGCGCCATTTTCGCTATTGGTTTTGTCTAGATGAATGCGAACCGTCACAGTATCTTCTAAGATCTGAATGGGTGGTTGAACGCCATATTGTTCTTTTTTGTAGGTCCAGTTTGTGTAATGAGGCAATGCTGCCTTTTCATTTACTGAAATGCTTAAATCCTGATGATAGGCCACAAACCAATTTGATTGGCTGGGTTTATCAAAATAGATTGCTTTGGTTAGAAAATAGTCAGAGCCCAACAGGGTCAATAAATTTGAATTAAATATGAGCTTTTTTAAATCAGGAATATTTTTAATGAGTTGTCTGATGGCAAATAAATCCCTGGTTTTCATAAAAGAATCACCAGTTTGCTCACTGGTCTCAATACACTTAAGTATTTCATCAACCTCTTCTGCGGTGTAGAAGTTATTTATGATTGAAAATCCGTTCTTCGCCAGCTCAGTTTTTTGTTGCTCGTAGTTCATATCAATTCAAGTAAATGACTCAAGGTAAATCTATACAAATACTTAATTAAGTTCTATAGAAATACTCCTGTTTTGAGAGATTGTATCAGGCTGCTGGAAGATTCAAACTATCTTAAGATGCACTCATACGATGAGTTAAAAAAGGACGTTTAAGATTTGACCGAAGTATTAACTTTTTTTATTCATTTTATAATGTAAGTTCAGAAAGCGCATTCCATAGAAATTGAGATTATGATCTGCTCGTAAAACTTCTTCCTCGTCTTCATAAACCCTTATCCATTCGTGCATTGGTCGAACAAAACGAGCCCAATAGTTTCCATTACCATCAGCAAGTGTAAAGTAAAACCCGTTATCCCCAAATTTTTTACCATCAGAACTAAGGAGCAAAGACCCATCAGCCTCCACCGTTTCAGTCATTATAACAGAGGCGTTGCCATTGGGAAGGGGAAAAACAACCTTAAGAAGCGGTTGATCATATTTGGGATGAGTACAGGTTGTGTAAATCCCGGAATAGATGACGTCATTAGTACTTTTAATTATACGGTACCAGATGGTCCATTTTGTTTTTTTAGTACGTTTATCCTTTAGTTTAATAATCTCACTTTTTAGTCCTTTTGCAGTGTCAATAGAATTTAAGGGTAGATTAAGCTGTTGGAGTCGTTTGCTAAAAATTATGGAAAGAAGTTTTCCAAATGGGCGAAATGGACCTTTCCATTCTGACCAGATCTCAAAATCATAATTTGAAGTGTTTTCATAAAAGTCAGCAACCTTTGGGTTTAGCTCATCTTTTGAAATGCCTATTTGCTCTACACTCTCGAGAAGTCCAGAATTAGGTAAATTCTTTAGAAGTTCTAAATCTTCCTTCTGGGCGAGGTCAAAAATAAATCTATCTCCAATTATTGTAGTGCCTCCGCTTGGTGCTATAAGCCATTCAAATTCATTTGGATCTATTCTTCGACCAGTAGCTTTTACCCAAATTTGCGTGATTTTATCTTGTAGAGCCATTTAATTAATTTCTCATTTTTTTTAGCGCTTTTATCGTTCGGTAAGGGAGAAGCTACTTTTATTGAGTTAATTAGAAATAGCATCTAAATCGGATTTTTCAATAATATCCTGAGCTTTTTCAAAATCGGATTGTGGTACGTATAATTCCACATCATTTTGGGGTACTCCAAAACCACCCAAACGGGCCGATTCAACATGGTCTTTTATACGCGTTTTAATATTTTCCTGATCTAACAGAAAAGCGGCTCTATTAATGATGATGGAGCTACTGGTCAATAGTTTTTGGTAATCGCTCATAATTTCAGTTTTTGTTAAAGTCTGATTTAAGGTCTTTCGTTAGCATTTTAAAATAATGCAAAGAGAAGTTCTTACAATCGAAATCAATTCAGGTTGTATTTAAAGATAGCGAATTAAACGCCTTATCCTACGGCTTTCCCTATTTTCAATTTATAGAAGAGATCAAGCAAAAAAATACCCGACAGCTGTAAAAGCTATCGCGTAAATTATAATAATAGACCTTTTAAGGTCTTATTCGTCTTTAACGTCGTAACGGTCTAACATCATCACCTTGTCCCAGGCTTTGATAAAGTCGTTTACAAAACGCTCCTGAGCGTCGTCTGCGGCGTAAACTTCGGCCAGGTTGCGCAGCTGCGCGTTAGAACCAAAAACCAGATCGCAACGTGTCGCGGTGTATTTGGTGCTTCCGGTAGCGCGGTCGTTGATGTTGAAGAGGGTTTCCTCATAGTTTTGAGGTTTCCACTCATAATCCATACTTGTGAGTACCTGGAAGAAATCATTGGTCAGCTGACCGGGACGTTCTGTAAACACCCCGTGCTTCGAATGATCAAAGTTTTGTTCCAAAACGCGAAGTCCACCGGTTAGCACGGTCCATTCCGGTGCCGAAAGATTGAGCAAATGCGCACGATCTAAGAAAATACGCTCTGCCGGAATCTTATAACCTACCTTGTCATTATGATAGTTTTTAAATCCGTCTGATACCGGTTTCAGCCAGTCGAAGCTTTCTACATCGGTTTGCTCTGCCGTGGCGTCGGTACGACCGGGAGTAAAAGGAACTTCAACATCAAAACCGGCATCTTTAGCCGCTTTCTCTACTGCAGCGCAACCGCCTAAAACCACAAGGTCAGCAAGCGAAATCTGCTTTCCGGGAAGTTTGCCTGAGAAATCAGACTGAATTCCTTTTAGCGTATCTAAGACCTGATTAAGCTCAGCCGGACGGTTGAGATCCCAGTTGTTTTGAGGTTCTAAAGCAATGCGGGCACCATTGGCTCCACCACGCTTATCGCTGTGCCTATATACCGAAGCGGCTGACCAGGCAGCATTCACCAGCGCCGAAACACTTAAGCCGCTGTTTAAAATCACCTGCTTCAGCGCAGCGATATCTACAGCATTTACAAGTTCATAATCCCTGGCCGGAACGGGGTCCTGCCAAATCATATCTTCCTTAGGAACTTCTGGCCCCAGATAGCGGTCTTTTGGTCCCATATCGCGGTGCGTAAGCTTGTACCAGGCTTTTGCAAAGGCATCGGTAAAGTAGTCAAAGTCATTCATAAACTTTTCGCAGACTTTACGGTACTCAGGGTCCATTTTAAGCGCTAAATCTGAAGTCATCATCATCAGATCTTCCTGTTTATCCAGGTGCGCATCCGGCGTTTTAGGCGCGTCAGGATCTACAGGGGTCCATTGCCCGGCACCTGCAGGGCTCTTCTTTTGTTCCCATTCATATTTAAACAGGTTGGTAAGATAATCGTTGTCCCACTGTGTAGGATTTGGAGTCCACGAACCTTCAATTCCGTTCGTTGAGGTAAACTCGGCATTCCCGCTACCTACCGGGTTGTGCCAGCCAAAACCTTGCAGATGCATCGGAGCGGCTTCGGGCGCTGCGCCAATTTTATCTGCAGGCACGGCACCGTGACTTTTACCAAAGGCGTGGCCCCCGGCAATAAGCGCCACGGTTTCCTCGTCATTCATCGCCATACGTTTAAAGGACTCGCGAATGTTTCGGGCAGAATCTATAGGATCCATATTACCACCCGGTCCTTCAGGATTCACATAAATCAAATTGGAATGCGTGGCTGCCAGTGGATTTTCCAAATCGTGGTATTCGTCTTTAGGACCGCCTACCCAGCGTAAATTATTATTGACCATTTCGCCCGGATGGCCTTTATGATCTGTGGTTTTTGGTATTTCATCAATGTATTTTCCATCCCAGAATTCCGGTCCCCAATAGGTGCCACGATCCGGTTCCCAGGCATCACGACGCCCGCCGCCAAAGCCAAAAGTAGGGAAGCCCATAATCTCCAGGGCGCAGTTACCGGTGAGTACGATAAGATCTGCCCAGGAAAGCGCAGCTCCGTATTTTTTCTTAATAGGCCAGATGAGTCTGCGTGACTTGTCGATATTTCCGTTATCCCACCAGGATCCGATAGGCGCAAAGCGTTGCATCGCCTGTGATGCCCCGCCGAGACCGTCTGCAATACGATACGTACCAGCCGAGTGCCATGCCATACGAATCATCTGCGGACCGTAATTGCCATAATCTGCAGGCCACCAGTCTTGCGAAGAAACCAGTAATTCTTTGATATCTTTTTTGAGTTGCTCGTAGTCAATGTTGCTAAAAGCTTCCTTGTAATTCTCATCACGCAGCGGGTTTGCCACGGGCTGTTCTTGATGCAGTAAATCTACCGGAAGGCGTTGCGGCCACCAGTCTTCATTTTGAGGAGCGGTGCCCAGTGCGCCGCCAATACGCGTGCCTCGAAAGGGACACTCACTAAGCCCTTGCGGATTCTCAATGTCTTTCATAACAATTTTTGGTTTAGTTTATAGAATTTACGCAGCCTGCTCAAGTCTCTCTATCAAAAGGATTAAAAAACCGCTTTGCAGCTGTAAAAGATAAGAAGGACTACGTCTTTTTAAAGTTATCGGTTCTTGGAAGGAGAAGCGTTTAAGAGGGCGTTAAACTTTAATTAAAGTTGGGGTAAGAGAAGGATTCGAATTAACTACCGCAAGACGCAATCGTGCTTTGATAGGGGATCATTTCATTTTGGTTGATTACTGCGCGATACAATCGCGCAGTAACTAGTGTCCTGATAAATACGAAATTAGAAATACAAAATAACTCCTAACTCATCACTCAGCATTCTGAATTACAAAAGCGCTGGCTGAGTGAATTTTGCGCAGCGTAGCGCAGTAAAATTTGTATCGAAGCCAAAGCTTGTAGGTTGACCCTTCGATACGATGCTCCTTAGGTCGCATCACTCAGGGTCCTGATAAATACAAAATTAGAAATACGAAATAACTCATCACTCTGAACTCAGCATTCTGAATTACCAAGGCGATGACCGCCTACATTAATTCCGCGAAGCAGGGCTATTTTTTGATACATGAATTATGGGTTATAGTTGTGAAGTTTTAGCAGCAGGTTTTTTTGAACGCCGCTCCATTCGGTATTGGTGATTGAAAATACTACGCTATCGCGGTAGCTTCCGTCTTTATTAAGCCGATGATGCCTCAAAATACCATCTTGTTTTGCACCCAGGCGTGCGATGGCTTCACGAGAATTTAGATTAAACCAGTCGGTCATAAATTGCACGGCAATGCAATTCAGTTCTTCAAAAGCATATTGTAAAAGCAATAGTTTACAGTGCGTATTTACGCCGGTGCGCTGATAGCGCTTTGCATACCAGGTATAACCTATTTCAAGCCTACGGTGTTGAGGTTGGAGTTTGCAAAATCGGGTGGAACCGATGATTTTCCCGGTTTTGGCGTCGACTACCGTAAAAGGCTTAGCCAAACCCTTAGACTGCTCATCAAGGGCGAGTTTGATGTAATCGTCAATCTTCGACACATCAGGAACTGAAGTATACCACAACTCCCACAGTTTTCCGTCTGTCGCGGCTTCTACCAGGTCATCCCGATGTACCGGGCTCAGGGGAACCAGTTTTACTATTTCGTTTACCAGTTCTAATTGAGGGTCAATCCAGTGGTGCATGATTTTCTTCTTGGATTTTAAATGTACGGTTTTCCAAAAAAAAGCCCTTAAACAAATTGTTTAAGGGCTTAACTATTTTAAAACTTAAGGGTCTTACTCCACCTCTTTATCCACCACAATACGCTCGGCACGGTTAGCGAGTTCCCAGGCGGTTAAAAATACCAGTTGGGCACGCTTTGCAAGCATCGGGTAATTGATTTTATCCGGAGTATCGGTTACTTTGTGGTAATCTTCATGAACCCCGTTGAAGTAAAAGATAATAGGCACACCCTTCTTGGCAAAATTGTAATGATCAGAACGGTAGTAAAAACGGTTTGGGTCGTTTTCGTCGTTATAGGTATAGTCCAGATCAATGTTCATATACTTGTTGTTTACCGCAGTCGAAATGCTATCGAGTTCGGTACTCAATTTATCTGAACCAATCAGGTAAATGTAATTTTCATTGTCTTTATGCGCCTCATCAACGCGGCCTATCATATCAATGTTGAGGTCAGCAACGGTATTTGCGATGGGGAAAATGGGGTTTTCGGCGTAATAACGCGAACCGTACAATCCTTTTTCTTCACCGGTTACGTGTAAAAACACGATAGAGCGCTGCGGTCTGTATCCTTTTTCAACGGCTTGTTTAAAAGCTTCGGCGATTTCTAAAACGCCTACGGTACCAGAACCGTCATCATCAGCCCCGTTAAATACCTCACCATCCTCACTTACACCTACGTGATCCAGGTGGGCGGAGATTACAATATATTCTTCGGGTTTGGTGCTGCCCTCTATAAAGGCAACTACGTTTTCAGAAGCTTTAATTCCGCTTCCGGCGCGGAAAAAACTCTCCGGTACAATCTGAAAATAACTGTCTTCCTGAGCAGACGGAATGCCATGCTCCACATAGAAATTCTTAAGCCATTCAGCAGCTTTTTTCTGTCCGGGTTCGCCGGTATTTCGACCTTCAAACTCGTCTGAAGCATAGACATAAAGCATTTCTTTAAGTTCGTCTGCCGTAATACTTTCGGCAAAAGGCATCGGGTCTACATCGCTGAGAGTTGTTTTATCTGAGTTTGATGGAGTAGAATTGGTTATTTTTGGTCCACATTTTACAAACATCGTGGAGCTGAGTACAACGCCCAGCAAGAGTACTTTTTTCATAGATTTTTTCAATTTAAAGCGTTAAAAATACGTTTTTAGCCAAGAAGTTGAAGAGGCTTAGCATTTTTTTAGCGAAAGGGAGGTTTAAAAATGCAGTTCAAACCAGCCTTCCCCGGCGTCGGTTAGTTCAACCTGCTCATAGTCCTGCATAAAATGCTGAATGCGGTCAATCTTTTCAAATTCTTCAGGCGTATGCGTGGTGGTGAGAATGATTGATTTTGAATCTCCGTTTGCAGCAGCCTTGGCACCGGTAGGGCTGTCTTCAAAAATCAGGCTTTCCGCAAGGGGAATATTTAAAGCTGCGCTTACCATTTCAAAAACCTGCGGATCGGGCTTGCCGCGTTGTACCATATCGCTGTGCACCACGGTTGTAAAATAGGTCTCAAGCTGAAGCGCTTCAATAGCAAACTCTGCATTTTCCTTAGGTGCGGCAGTGCCGATTCCCATTGGGATTTTGAGTTCTTTCGCCCGGTCTAAAAAATCCTGTAATCCCGGAAGCAGCTTGATTTTGTCGGCGTAAATTTCACGATAGGCAGCTTCCTTATCCCAGGCGATTTGCCTGCGCTCGGCTTCATCAAAGCGATCGCCAAAGAGACGTTTGATAATTTCTTCATTAACCCCGTGAATGTCGCGCTTTACTTCTTCAAGCGTCATCTCAAGCCCCAGTTCACTCAGTTTTTTCTGCCACGCGCGATGATGAATCATCATATTGTTAAACATCGTGCCGTCCATATCAAATAGGAGGGCGCGTATACGGATATTGTTTGCAGGAATTGTTTTTTGCACAGTTCGACTTTTTATGGGTGTGGAATGCTTCGGCTTTTCGGAAAATTCACGTTTTCAACTTCAAAAATACCATTATTCATATCAAAATCTAAGGATTTCGGGTAGCTCTGCCCTGAGCACTACGCCTTTTTCCCGATAGGAGACAGGGATTTTACCCCTTATTGCAGGTGTAAGGCACTCAAGGGGCTGTGTTTTAGGTACTTTTAAGTACCAACAGCAAATCAATCACCTGATTATGACCAAAGCACTCGTTTACGGAACCCTGATTACCGAAGAATTACATGCACAGACCGCCCAGTTTGCAGAATTTGAAGTTGTTACCGCGGTACAGCTCGAAAAAAGCAGAGCTGAAAATCGCCGCATTGAACTCGAGCTGAAGGATGAAGATATCATTGAACTCACGTTTTCAGATCAAACTCAATGGATAGGTAACGCGCTTGATATCGAAGAGATTTACAATGCACCCGCAAACGCAAACCGCTCGGGAGATCATTTCGTTTTTGAAGCTCAGGTTACCGGAAAACAGGCTTCGCGAGGCGGTATTGGCAGTGTGGTCATTAAAACACTGAAACTTTTGCGCGCTAAAACCATAGGCAACGCAGCCGAAACTTCCGCAAAAAACCTCGCCATCGCCTATGACAAACGGGCGATGCCACAGCCCGGACTTTATAAGCTGGACGCGGGCTTTCAATATATGCCCGTAAATAAAATAGCTGCCGCGACTACTCCGTATTTACTGCTCATTCACGGCACGCTCTCCAACACTTTTGCGGCCTTTGCCGAACTGCGTCTGGGGCAAAATCCCATCTGGGATCAATTGCACAAGCAATACAATGCCGGGATTTTGGCTTTAGATCATCGCACGCTGTCTTTGAGCCCTTTGCAAAATGCACTCGATTTTCTGGAGCATTTAGATCAGTCGGCTACGGTTGAGATTCTCAGTCACTCGCGTGGCGGTCTGGTTGCAGATGTTTTGGCAAAATGCGACCATCGCAATGAGGTGGTGGGGTTTAGTGATCTGGAACTTGGGATGATGGCCAACGAAGATCCGGGGGCTTGCGAGTTGATGAAAAAAATCAATACCATCGCCCGAAAGAAAAAGCTGGAAGTACGCAAGGTGATACGGGTAGCGGCCCCGGCCAGCGGTACAACCCTGCTTTCGCGACGCACCGATCATTTTCTAAACGTTATGCTTAATGCGCTTGGTCTTGCCGTTGGCGCTCAGGCCAATGTGGTTTATAACACCGTAAGGCTCTTTCTGCTTGAAGTGGTCAAGCAAAAAGCAAACCACGAGGCAATGCCCGGGCTCTACAGTATGGTGCCCGACAGTACGTTTCAAAAAATGCTCAATTTTTCGGGGAACTTTGTGTCTAACGATTTGTATGTGATTGCCGGTGATGCCGAAGTAGGAGGGCAGTTGGGCGATTCACTCAAGGTGATTTTGGCCAATTTATTTTACTGGAAGGCAAACGACCTGGTGGTCGATTCAGACCGAATGGAACAGGGAGCGCCACGCCTGGGCGGTATGCAGTACTTTTTATCTAAAGACGGAAGCACCAATCACTTCAATTACTTCCGCAATCAAAATACCTGCGATGCCATTTTACAGGCAGCCATTACTCCGCAGGGGAGTCAGGCCGGTTTCTATACCCAAAAATTTATAGGTGCAGGCAACCGTGGGGTATTGCTCAGCATGTTTTCTATGGAAGGCGTGCATTACGATCACGTGAGTGGCAATAAGCGAATCGCTATTTTGCTTCCCGGCATTATGGGTTCGAGCCTCGATCACAACGGCAATCCACAGTGGATTGATTTCAGAGAATTGAACAGAGGGGCAATTAAGGATGATCTCGAAATCAATATGAGCGGGGTGGAAGCTTCGGGGGTGATTAAAAAATACTACGATGACTTTGTGAAGCACCTGCTTAAAACGCACGATGTAGTCACCTTTCCGTTTGACTGGCGAAAGAGCGTCAAAGGTTCTGCAGAACAGCTCGCTAAAAAGGTTGAAAGTTTACTGGACACCTACAACCAGCCCATTCACATCATCGCGCATTCTATGGGTGGTCTTGTTGTGCGCCAGTTTATGATGGATGCATCAGCAATCTGGAAACGCTTTATCGAAAAACCCGCCAATAAATTTGTGATGCTGGGCACACCCTGGCTGGGTTCATATCTGATTATGGAAGTGCTCACCGGCCACAGCAGTCGCGTAAAGCAGCTGGCGATGATCGATTTTAAAAATTCAAAGGAAGAATTGCTTCAGGTGTTTAGAGAATATCCCGGGATTTTTGAATTGCTTCCTATTGAAAACAATACCAAACGCCCTTTCTGGGAGTCGCAGTTCTGGAAAGATCGCAAAGCGGAAAGTACCGAGCCTATGGTTGTTCCGCTTAAAAAAGATCTCGACCAGTTTAAAAAATACCGCGATGCCGTCCTCGATTTTGTAACGCATCTTACCGAAGACGACCTTAAAGATGTGTACTATGTAGCCGGTCATGCCGAGCAAACGGTTTACGATTATAAAACAGAGTCGCGCTTTCTGTCTAAAAAGAAAAAACTGGTTTACCTCGCAACCACCGCAGGCGACAGCAGCGTAACCTGGGTAACGGGCATCCCGTCGCGCATTCCAAAAGACAATGTGTATTACACCCATACTTCGCACGGCGAACTCGCAAATGACCCCAAAATTTACGACGGGATTGTTGATCTTTTGCTGGAAGGTAAAACCAATAGACTTCTGAAAACCAAACCGGTTTCCCGCGCTGGGGAGGTCATTAGTGAGATTCACGCGGTACCTGCGCCGGGTAGTGATCCTAACCGGGTGAGCGATGCGCTTTTTGGTATTCAGCCTGTAGCACGGGCAACCCAGCCTGAGCGTAGCATTTTGAATGTCGAAGTTGTAAATGCCGATTTAAAGGTGTCGCGTTTTCCGGTGATGTTGGGACATTTTAATAACGACGGTGTGCACAGCGCCGAAAAAGCTCTTGATAATTACCTCAATGGTCGCCTGATGCAGCGCTATGATATGGGGTATTACCCCGGAAAAATCGGTGAAAGTGAGGTGTTCTTCAACCTGAATACCAATCCGCGGGGAGCAATCGTATGCGGTCTGGGCAATTCGCAGGAGCTTACGCATTATCTGCTGGCTAAAACCGTAGAGATGGCTACGCTGAAGTATGCCATGTTTATGCGGGATAATTACACGCTGGCGAAAGCCAAATCCTATGCCGAAGGAATTTCTTTTATCCTCATGGGTACGGGATACGGCAGATTACAGATTGAAGATTCAATCAAAGGAATTTTACTGGGAGTAAGCAGTGCTAACCGATTTATAAAAGATCACGGCGAAGGCCTGCAGGAAGTCACACAGGTAGAGTTTGTAAACCACTACGAGTCATTGGCGAGCCAGGCGTACTGGGCATTGAGCAGGCTGAAAAATTCAGATAACCGGTTCAATTTTGAACTGGTAAAAGGCATTGAACGGAAAGAAGGAGCCAAGAAAAAACGCGCTTTTGTAGATGAGTCTGAAGACTGGTGGCATCATTTTAATGTAAAAAGTATTTGCGAAGGCGATCGCATTACCGGGTTTGCGTACAATTCGTCAAGTGGTCTGGCCCGTGTAGAGGAAGAAGAAGTGCATAATGGGCTGGAACAGGTAGGCATTTTACTGGAGCAGATGTCGCGCAATTCGGTCTGGGATAAGCGCCTTTCTAAAACCCTGTTTGAATTGCTCATCCCCAATCAGTTTAAAGATATCATCCGCAATCAAAACAATATTTTGTTTAAGCTCGATTTAAAAGCGGCTCAGTTTCCGTGGGAATTGTTTCACGACTTTGAGTCTGACGAAACACCGGCAGCCGTAAACAGCGGACTTATTCGCCAGTTGCTGACCTCAGATTATGAGACGAACCAATTGCGCAGTGTAAGCAACAAAACTCTGATTATAGGCGACCCCATTTACAATGAAGAACTTTTACCACAATTGCCCGCTGCCAAAGCCGAGGCACAGTTGGTTGATGATAAACTAAAAAACGCGGGGTTTGAAACCTTTCCGTTGCTTAACAGTACGGCTTCAGACATTATGCTGCAGCTCTATACCAATGAGTACAAGATTCTGCATTTTGCAGGTCACGGCTTGTACGACCCGGCAACGCATCGCGTAGGTATCGCCATAGGTAACGGGATTTGTATAGACCCTGCGATGATCAAGCAATTGAGTTACGTGCCTGAGTTTGTGTTTATCAATTGTTGCTTTTCCGGTACTATGAATGCGTCTGACGATGCGTTCAGCCGTTCGCGTTATAAACTGGCGGCTAATATAGGAACCCAGCTTATTGCGATGGGGGTTAAAGCCATTATTGTAACTGGCTGGGCGGTAGATGATGCAGCTGCAGAGACTTTTTCAGAAGCCTTTTACAGCCGTATGCTTTCCGGTTATGAATTTGGCGAAGCCGTACAAATGGCGCGTAAAAAATGCTATCAAAATCACCGGCATACCAATACCTGGGGCGCTTACCAATGCTACGGGAATCAGCATTATAAGTTTTTTGAACACGTCCGCCAGAAAGAAGAAGTCTTTGATTATGTGCTGAGTTCGCAGGTTTACACAGATCTTGAAAATCTCTATGCGTCTATACGTCACAGCAGTTTTAATCCAAAAACCGTAAAGCGTAAGCTTGATGAAATTCTTGAAAACGCCAGCCGAAATGATCTGATAGATGGAGTGATCAGAGAGAAGGAGGCCCTGATTTATGATGAATTGGATATGCCCACTGAGGCCTTAGATACGTTTAGGGCGGTTCTTACACTCGAAGATGCTAATTTTTCGATGAAGGTTTTGGAACATTTTTGCCTGTTACGCTCTTTGAATTTCTCTAAGGACGCCGCAGAACGAAAGGAGGAACTTGATCTGATTACCAAGCTGGCACTCATAGGTAAAACTACTTTAAGGCTGGGCATTGTGGGCAATTGCTACAAGTTTGCTTCGATGCACGAAAAAGGGGAAAAGCAATTACACTATCTGCAGACCGCTTTAGATTATTATGCCGAAGCCTACGACCACAGTACCAATCCGTATGATGGCAAGACACTGGATGCTTTTTCAAACATTGTGTTTTTGAGTTATCTCTTGGAAGCTTATGGTAAAGGAAACCTGAAAAACCAACTGAAAAAATATACCAGGAAGCCGGTTTTTGTCTACCTGTCTGAATTTTTAAAGCATCTGGATGACGTGGACCCGGCAGATCTTGATATTTCGGTGCTTTTGGGAATGACTGAGGTGAGCTTCGGGATGCTTTTAATCAATACCGAAAAAGGTGGGGATCAGGTTATTTTAGATGAAATCAATAAGCGTTTTGCTGAAGCCTTCCAGATTTTACACAGTTCGCGACAAATACGTATCGAACTGGCGCAACTGGAATTTCTATTGAGTCACGATGCAGTAATTCCAAAAGAAAAACTGAGTAGTTTACTTAAGGTTAAGGAGTCGTTGTTGCGGTTTAAATAGCAGGTTTTGCACTCAATCAATACTTAGAAGCCTACAATAACATCGGTGTTTCGCTCTGCGGCTCTAAGCTCAAATTGATTTTGAACACGGGTCACTAAAGATTCCAGATCTGTGTTGGGTGCGTCAATACTGGTGATACTTTCGGTAAAGGCATCAAAGCTCGATTTGCCGTAAGCCAGGTTCTGAAAGGTATTCTTAAGGAAGATTTTCATCTGTTCAGCACCGATGCTTTGTTCTAGCTCAATAAACTGGCTGGGGGTAATAAGCAATGCCTGAAGCTGAGGTTGAGACACAACGGCGGGTTCCTGAGGTACAAATCTGGGTTGTATAATTCCGGTTACGCGGTCATACTGCACACGATTATTTAATTCCAGGTATTTTATGCGTGCATATTTAGCCAAAGCCTGTAAATACAACTTGTCAATTTTCGTTTTCGGTTCAAAATTACTGGCGAAATAATAGTAGGCAGCATCTTCAGTCAGATTTTCGTCAACTTTATTGATATCTACTTTGGGCGAGGTATTTACAATGGTATTGTAATTAGCTTCGTTGCCATATATGGGAGACTCCAATTGCGCGTACACCGTTTTGTTTTGATTTCCTTCAATTTGGGTAAATTCTTCCAGAAATTTCTGGGTTTTGGAGAAGCGTGACTGTATTCTTTGAATGTCAGCATCAGAGACATTGATGTAGTTGGCATAGGTTCCTTCTTTAAAATCAAAATTACCGGCAATCAAGGTAATATCTCCTTCAGCCCGGTCATTGACAAAGGTGGAACCGCTGGTTTTTGGAGTTCCTTTACCAAGATAAATTTGATCACAGTCTGTACAGGTTGCCGTGATCGAATAGGTCATATTAAAGGGATTAATATATTCTGAAAGCGAACCGCTCGTGCGAACGACCTGTGGATACCAATAATCATTAGCACCGGCAAAAAGTACCCCATCTACCAAAACAACTTCTCCTTTATGGCGTCTGACATCTCTTTCGGTTTCCAGGTTTTTTAGTTCACCTGAGATTTCAATTTTTAAACGGTCCAGATCGTTGAGTGGTCTGTTGATATTAATGTTATGCGTAAGACAGTCGTTACAATTTTGAGGATATTTGCTTGAAGCAATAGGATCTTCATTCAGGTAAACCTGTTTTACTTTAAAATGTTTGTTCAGTTTAAAGGATAGTTTTTGGGAGTTTACAGGTAAATTACTCAAAGTGTATACTGCATCAAAACGTTCTTCTGACAGTGAAATAGACACCGAGGCATCCATATGACTTTGTTCCTGAGCAATACCAATTTGAACAAAAAACAAACATAAAAAGGAGAATAATAGACGCATTTTCTAGTCGGATTTTACACGAATCTATAAGGTTTTTGGCCAAATCCTGAAAAAAAAATCAAATTGCGTAGTTGAACCGATAAAGTAGAATATGGTCTATTTTATTGTTAAAGAAAATAGATGATTAGCTTGGATTTTTAAAAACAAGCAGAATTCAATTCAGAGGATACTAGTTTTAAATTTTAGATCGGTTTTCGATAAACCCAGGCTGTTTTGCCTGATTCCAAATCCACTTCTATCCGTTCATATGAAGCACCCTCATATGTGTCAAGTAGATGCAGGTGATCTGCTTTAATTGAATAGCAAATACCTTCAATCCGGTCGGTTTCATTACCGGTATATATCGCGATTAAATATGTTTTAGCAGTATGATGACTTTCCTGAAGTTGAATAGCTCCTATTTTATAGCCCGATAGAATTTCGGCAGAGCCTTTCAGTTTTTCTCCAAAGATCTGCAATTGTATGTGCTCCAGTTGAAGTGTTCCGTAGGTAAATAAATACATCGTCTTGATATCAATACTTAACGTTTCAAGGTAAAATGTCCATTAAATTGGCTTGTTACTCCCTCGTTGTCTGTAAGTTCTACGCGATACCAGTAATCGTCTGAAGGTAATGCACGATCCCGGGTGGTGCCGTTCCAGCTTTCACCAAAGCCATACAGTGATTTAAGAAGTTTGCCATAGCGGTCAAAAATAAATATACTCACGGCGGTATAGTCCTGTGTACTTAGCCCAAGAGGCTCCCAGGTATCGTGATAACCATCGTTGTTAGGTGTAAAAAATTTTGGAAAACCCAATACCGGAATCTCAATACTGCTGATTCCGCATCCGTTTTTATCGCGAACAAAGAGGGTTTTAAAGCCCGGAGTAACCCGTTCAAAAAGAGGCTCGTCTCTGTAAGGTCCTAGTTCGTCTCCCAGAGCATACTCATAATCACCCTGACCCAGGTTAGGCAGGTTGATAATCCGTACTGCGTTTAGTTCTCCGTCGCTGGTCACTTCAATATTTTCAACAGTAAGTGTAGCGGCTTCAGAAGCGATGACTTCAATCTCCTGAGTTGTGGAGGAACAGGCGCCGTTATCTGCGCTAACACTATAAATACCGGGGGAATTGACCACAACAAAAGATTCAGTACTCAATAAGATGCCCTGTTCATCCCGCCACTCGTAGTTGTATGAGCCCTGAGCATTTACGGTTTCGAGCGTAAAAGAAGCAGCTGTACTGCAAAAACGGCCTTCGTTTAAAATTTCAAATTCAGGAACAGGTAGTACACGTAATCGTAAATGAGGTCCTACTCCATAACAGCGGTTACCGGAATTTTCTTCAACCCGCACGTAGAGGATCTGCTCGTCTGGAGTCTCGTTGCGATAGGGGTTATTTAGGGGAATTTCATTTTGGTCTAAAAGAGCCTCTTCCTGCGTTCGGTAATACGAAACGTTTAGATTACTGCCTTGCGGAAACTGAGCCAGCATAGCCGGTGTAGCCTCATTGAGGTCAAAGTCAAAATATCCGTCAATGGCGTCATCGGTATCACAACTGGATAGCTCATAAACAAAACCGGAAGGGAACGAGGTGGTTGAAACTTCCAGGTTTACTTCCGTAATTGCAAAGCAACCACTGGTGTTCTGGGTACGGGCATAAAGCGTATTTCCATTACTGCTGTCGTAGTCCGGATTGTCAATTCGGGTCGCAGTCAGATTATTCTCAGCATCTGTACGGTTTGAATAAAAATCAAGGCTTTCTGAGGATGATGTGCTTATATCGGCAGCAATAGCATCCAGGTTGAAAATAGTAAAACCGTCAGGAGTACCGTCTTCATCACAATTAAACACCTCAATCTGAGCCGGCGCATTTACGGGTGTGAGCACCACAGCCTGAACGGCACGTCTCGCGCCTGCCGCACAACCAGTAGGTTCTGCAGCAACATAAAACGTAGTAGTGGTATTGATGTTGGTTGTAAAATTTGCTCCTGTAAAAATGCGGTTACCGCCTGTAGCACTGTCATACCAGTGTAGTTCGCCTCCGGTTCCCTGAGCATTTAGACTTACTGTTCCCGGTCCGCAACGGGAGTCCCCGGTTGTACTTACTATTGCCGCAACACGTATTTGTGATGAGGTAGCTATTTTAAGAACGGGATCGTTAGGCATACCACCAAATTCTACAATATAACCTTTGGCCTGAAAAGGACCCGGTGGTTCACCTATGGTTCTCAGGTCATTCCAGGAACCAGGTAGACCTACAGAAGGGTCTGTAATGTGCGCGTAATCTTCACCGCCATTTACATTATTTGGTTCCCCGGTATTCCAATACGCGAAGTTGGGAGTTGTACCGTTTACTCCACCATTCCAGAATACTACACCTCCTGCAAGACCTTCCGGACCGGTAACCCATTTCCAGACGCCTTCGGTTTCTTCATCGGTACCGCCTATCCAGCCTGCGCCCTGAGTTTGTTCCCCACATAATATGGCTTCTTCTTCTGTAGTAAGGGTAGCAAGGTAACCGGTTAGTCCATAATAGGGTTCATTTGCCGCTGCGACGCGGGCATCCTGCCAGGTTATTTCTATGTCCTCATAATATTTGTAGAAGTGACCTGTTGAAGGTAAGTAATTTGCATCGCCAATGGTGATTGCAATCTCTTTAGTACCGCTTACGTTGGCATTAGTACTTCGATAGCCTACATTTCTCACAGCCATTTCTATCTCAGCAGGAGTTAAGGTAGGGGGGAAGCTAAGCTGTAACTTACCGCTGGAAGCTGTAAAACTTGCAGTTATTGCCGTATTACTCCCGTTGTAACGTAGAAAATCACGGCCCTGCTCATAGCCACTTGAAATCTGAATGTAAATCGCATTTATCGCAGTTCCCGAAGCATTAGTCAGTGTAAAATCCTCGACGATAGAAATCTCAGAACCGGGACAGTAGAGTTGGTCGCCTGTAGCTTCAAGCTCAGGGCTCTGGGCGTATGCTTCTAAGAGGCTGAGCGTAAAAATGACGGTATAAAGTAGTTTTCTGAGCATCAATTGTCAAGATTTGTAGCCTGATAAGCCCCGGCATCAGGGGTGTTGTTGCGCTCGGCCCCAGTGATATCTAAGGGTACCTTTACGGCTCCTGCAGTATTTCCCAATTCCTGAGCAGCCGAATTTAAGCCTATACGATACTTGTTTTTTGCGGTGTTTTCAAAATCAGGATCTGCGCTGATGGTATTCATTTCGTATTTCGTAGCATCGGTAAAATCATAATTTGGCAGAGCCGAAAATTCACCAAAACGATCATCGAAACGTATTAAACTGTTGCTGAACGAAAAGTTGAAAGCATTTTCATCTACAGACCGTAATCCCAATTCTTCGGCTCTGTTACCGTAGATGATGCAATTTACGAAATCAGCTTTTGTTAGGTCTGCGGTAAGCAATTCAGCTTCGGTCTCCAAAAAATTGTCCACCTGTACGGCAGGTGTATTGCGAAAACTTTGATTCCAATAATTAGCAAACGTACTGTGCGTAAAGCTGTAGCTTCCACCCAGCCTGATCCACAGATTTGAAATGCCGGAATTACCAACCACCAGGTTTTCAGCATTAAGCGACGCCGTGATGGCATATACACCTACCAGAGCGCTGTTGTAGATCTGGATGTTTTTGAGTTGAATATCGGCTTCCGCATTCCCGGTATTGCCATCGGCGAGAATACCCAGATTGTTGTTTTTTATGGTTATATAATTCAAAATTCCCGTACTTCCCGGTGTAAACCAAAGGGTTCCCCACTGCCCGGGGACATCAGCAAACTCGGGCTCCAGACGATCTCCTTCTAAAATAATTTCATTTTCTAAAGTTTCGGGGTCTACGCTTAAGCTTCCGTTTGCTTCAATTCTTCCGCCGTTGCCAACAATAATGCCGCTGTTGTCGTGAAAGTGCAGCCGTGCTCCGGCATCAAGAATCAGGGTTTTACCGTCAGCGATTCCGGCGTAGCCGTAAATTACATAAGGCTTTTCATTAGTAAAATGCAGTTGCTCGTCAGCAAGTACAAAACCTTCTATCAGGATGGGTTCGCCCGCTTCATCAATCCCTATCTGTAATGTCTCTTTGATACCCTGGGCATTTTTCCGTGGAAAAAGAAATTCAGCATCCTGCACAAGGGTCACGAGTTCGACCTGCTGGGTGTAAGGCTCAGCGTCAAAAATAATCTGATCTGTGTAGATAATCTGATCATTATTTTGAGCATCTACCGTGGTTTCTATAAAGATAAAAATGCTATCCTTCGGTAAAATTTCAACCTCGGTAAATATTTTGCCCGCGCGCCCGTCAATATTTAGGCGATACGCCGAATTTTCGCCTCTGGCCAGACCAACCTGTGGGATGCGTATAAATGCATCACTGCGGTTAAACACCTTAAGTGTGTAGGTACTGCTGCCAATGTTTGAAAAAACCGTATCAAGATATACGGTATCCCTCGAAAACTGCAGATTCCCCGTACTGCGCTCAGGCTCAAAATCATCGCGACAGGACGTCAGGCTCACAAGGGCGATAAGGACAAAAAATGTCTTGAAGAGGATAGTGAGCGGTTTGGTCAAGGTTTGATTATTTTTTTAGGATCCGTATCTCAAAGAGTTTGTCCCAATGTTTTCCGGTGACGTAGAGCTTTTGGGATGCTGCGTCGTAAGCGATCCCGTTGAGCACTTCATTAGCGTCGTCAGCGATTGATTTAATCTCTTTTTTAAGCGACCTCAGGTCAACCACACCTTCAATAGCACCCGTTTCCGGATTGATGATGGTGATGCTGTCAAACTGGTAGCTGTTTGCATAGATTTTACCCTCTACCCACTCCAGTTCATTAAACTTGGAACGAACTTTCTTGTTATCAACTACCTCAAAGTAGCCGGTCTCGGCGTAGGTTTCGGGATCTAAAATCCAGATTTTTTCGGTACCGTCAGACTTATAGATGTTTTGGCCATCGTTACAGAGGCCCCAGCCTTCTTTGCTCTGACCATACTGAAAGCTTCCGGTCTTTGAAAAGCTGTTGAGGTCGTAAATAAAACCGGTCTTTTCCCGCCAGGTTAACTGTATCAATTTTTCATTTAAAATAGTTAAGCCTTCGGCGAAATACGTTTTGTCAAGATCGATGCGTTTAAGAATCTTTCCGCTTTGCAAATTGGTTTTGAGCAGGGCAGACTCTCCATATTCGCCCACGCTTTCGTATAAAGTGTCATTGTGAAACTCAAGGCCCTGAGTGTAAGACTGGGTGTCGTGTGGAAAGGTATTGACGATTTCGTAAGTATAAAGCACCGGTGTTTCCGAAGCAAGCAGCGTGATTGTTTCAGTAAGAACAGCGGTTTTATCGCCTGCGTACAAAGTTGCCTGAAGCTGTTTTTTACCAAGCTTTTGTTCATTAAGAGTATATGAAATGGCATCAAGTCCCGGCTGACTTCCAATTCTTGTATTGTCGAGCTGATAAACAACCGAATCGAGCACCGCATCCCCCTTTGGTTTTAAACTTATAGAAAGACTTTCGCCATTTTTTAAGCTTTCTACAGGCTTGTCAACAACGATGGAAAAACTTTTATTGAGATCTTTTCCGTTTCCGCAGGAAAGCAGCAAGGTGCTTAACATGAAGAAAACGAGAAGATTAGAAATGCGCATGATTTACAGATTTAGGCGATGAAGTTAAATCAATAAATTCAGTTAAAAAAACCTTTGGCAAAGCAGATAGGTGCCTTATATTTGCACCCGGCAAGTCCTACACAACCAGCTCCTGTCGAATTCCCCCAGGGCGGGAACGCAGCAAGGGTAGATGGTCGTAGCGGTGTGATGTAGGTAGCTTGCCTTTTTTTATGCCTTATATTTGCGTAAATTCTTCCCTTTTTTAAATACACATTATGTCACAAGTTGTCCTGATTACCGGAGCCTCTTCAGGCATTGGGAAATCAATAGCTGAATATCTAGTCACCAAAGGCTTTACGGTTTATGGTACCAGTCGCAATCCCAAATCTGATAATCTAAATGGTGTGCATCTTATTCCGCTTGACGTTACCAAATCGGAAACCATTAAGACTGCGGTTGAGAACATTCTGGAGAAGGAAGGCAAATTAGATGTGCTCATCAATAACGCCGGGAAAGGTATTACCGGTCCGCTAGAGGAAATCCCTGAAGAAGAACTGAAATCGGTTTTTGAAACCAATTATTTTGGTCCCATTGCGGTGATGAAAGCAGTGCTGCCTACGATGCGTAAACATCGCAAAGGTCTAATCATCAATGTCACGTCTATAGCCGGTTATATGGGTTTGCCCTATCGCAGCGCATATTCGGCAACTAAAGGTGCACTGAGTTTAACCACCGAAGCTTTGCGTATGGAGCTTAAAGAATTTAATGTAAAAGTAACTAATGTCGCTCCCGGAGACTTTGCAACCAATATTGCTTCAGGACGTTATCATGCCCCTTTGCTTGAAGATTCAGACTATGCTAAAAATTATGGCAAGTCATTGTCTCTGATGGACGAGCACGTAGATGAAGGGGAGGATCCTATGCTTATGGCTAAGGCAGTTTTCGACATTATTAACACAAAAGAACCTCAGGTTGACTATAAAGTGGGCGCGTTTATGCAACGCTTTTCTACCTTTTTAAAAGGCGTGCTGCCCGGTAAAACCTATGAGCGCTTATTATTGAAGCATTATCAGCTTTAAAGTGTGATTTGATGTTATGTTATGTAAATGTAACATTAACACTTAATTTGTATAATAACGTAACTTTACGAAAATTCAAGTTTTAATTGCTTAATTTTGACCATAAAACAATTGATAAACCAAAAATATCCTCATGAAATTTTTTATTGATACCGCAAACCTTGATCAGATTAAAGAAGCTCAGGATCTGGGCGTACTTGATGGTGTAACCACTAACCCTTCATTAATGGCTAAAGAAGGCATTACCGGAAGGGAAAATATTCTTAAACATTATGTAGACATCTGTAATCTTGTTGACGGTGATGTGAGTGCAGAGGTAATCTCTACAGACTTTGACGGAATGGTTAAGGAAGGTGAAGAGCTTGCTGCATTACACGAGCAAATCGTAGTTAAAATCCCAATGATTAAAGATGGCGTTAAAGCCTTAAAATACTTTAGCGACAAGGGAATACGTACAAACTGTACGTTGGTATTCTCAGTAGGGCAGGCATTGCTTGCTGCTAAAGCCGGAGCTACGTATGTGTCTCCATTCTTAGGACGTCTTGATGATATCTCTACAGATGGTCTTCAGCTTATTGCAGACATTCGTCTGGTATATGACAACTATGCTTTTGAAACTGAAATTCTTGCTGCTTCAATTCGTCACACGATGCACGTTATTGACTGTGCTAAATTAGGATCTGATGTGATGACCGGACCGCTTTCATCTATCGAAGGTCTTTTAAGTCACCCACTTACAGACATTGGTCTTGAGAAGTTTTTAGCAGATTACAATAAAGGAAATAATTAAGAAGAATTTCCATTATAAATACTAAAAGCCCGTCTTGGAGAAGACGGGCTTTTTAATTTCTTTTAGTTCAATCCAGTTTTAATTATTTAATGCGCTGAGCAATTCGTTTTCAAACGTAGTGCTAAAGAGATTGGTGTGCGCGTTTATGATAAATCCTTCTTCATCTACAATAAACGTTTTTAGTGTAGAGCTTAAGGCTAAATCTTTAACCAGCCTGTTGTAGTCGCCGGTAAATAAATATTGTTGTTCCGGTTCAAAGCCGTAGCGGTCAATGCTTTTTTTCCAGCTCGAGTAATTGTCTCTTACATTAATAGCCATAAAGGTAAATTCCGGAAATTTCTCAATATAGCTATCTGCCAATCGCTGCGCGCGCTTGGCGTGATTCTTATTTTCATTAGACCAAAAGAAAATGAAGGCCGGTTTTTTTATTGTGGTTTCAAAAGTGACCGTATCTTTTTCTAAAGTGAGCAATTGCTCGTCAGGAATGCGTTTACCGGTTTCAATCTTCTTGTTTGCAGTGTACAAGTCTCTGATTTCTTTCTTATCGCGTTCAGAAGGAACCTGATTCATGTACATCTCATAGAGTGTCTCTCCGCCTTTTTTATCATTGCTGTTTGCCAGATAGTCTTTAATGGTGCGGGTAAGGAGAAAACTTTTAACCGAATCGTTTTTTATTTCGGTTTGAATCAGGCGTAGTTTGTGCAGGTTATGCGTGAAGGAAAGCGGATCATAGGCCTCATCAGTAAAATATTCTTTAAATGCAGCCTGATTGAAGTAATTAAACAAAAAACGCTGATAGGGATAAAGCTCTAAAAACTCAGGCGCATTAAAGTCGACCTCTTTTCGGTAGTCGTAAAATGAGTTGGGAAGCGATTTTATGAATTCGACACGATCTACACCAAAATGGGACATAGGATAGACCTCCAGACGCGCAAAATAATCATAGTCAACGATGGCCTGCCCCAATCGCTCAAAATAGATACTCACTTCGTGCTTTTTTAGAAATTCATCCAGTCTGTCCTGACGCTCTTTTCTAAATGCCAATACGCTTCTACTAAAGGTTGCAGGATCCTGCTGATAAATTTCACGCTGAATCATCAAATCATTTTCCTCTTCATTTTTGAGAAAAAATTCGATTAGCAGATTGTTTTCAGGAGCACCAAAACCGCTGTAGGTAAGTGTTTCGTCAAATTCAAACGTATTTACCCGCAACAGTAGACTATCACCCGGCTCGAGGTAGACAATTTGCTCTTCATTGTGCCTGAAGGTGTATATGCCTTTTTGAGTATCGCTAAGTTTGTAAAGAAATTTATTGTTCTGATCAAGCGAAATGCTGTCTAAGAAAACATCATTTTTTTCAAGAATCACGTAGTTAGAAACCGGATTTATAACCTCTCCGCCAAGGTACGTGCCACTCTCGGCCTTTGGAGTGTCATCGGCACAAGAGGTTAAAAATGCGATAAGTATGAAGAAAAGTAGCTTTTCACTCATAAAAAGTTGGATCTTGAGTTTTGGGACGAAAATTGCTTGAGCGTTTAAATGTAGCCGTGTCAGGCGTTTTACGCTGTTAATTACAAGTTAAACTATAGAATTAAAAAGTTAATCTTTCATCTTTTCCCTCAATAGCTGTACTTTTGCGCCCTTAATTAAAAAGAGGAACGACTATGTTATCAGTATCTAATTTATCTGTTCAGTTTGGAAAGCGCGTGTTGTTTGATGAGGTGAATATTTCCTTTACTCAAGGTAATTGCTACGGCATCATTGGTGCCAATGGCGCCGGTAAGTCAACCTTCTTAAAGATCATTTCAGGTAAAGAAGACCCCACTAGCGGACATGTGCATCTGGAGCCGGGTAAACGAATGTCTGTGCTGGAGCAGGATCACTACGCTTATGACGAGCATACGGTTTTAGAGACCGTGCTTATGGGGAATAAGCCTCTTTTTAAAATAAAGACCGAAATCGATGCGCTATACGCAGATTATTCTGATGAAAACGCAGACCGAATTGGTGAACTTCAGGTAGAGTTTGAAGAAATGAACGGCTGGAATGCCGACAGCGATGCGGCTGCGTTGCTTTCAAACCTCGGTATAGCCGAAGATCTGCATTACAATCTGGTTAAAGACTTGGATAGTAAGCAAAAAGTACGTGTGCTTTTGGCTCAGGCCCTTTTTGGTAATCCTGACGTGTTGATCATGGATGAGCCTACAAACGACCTGGATTATGAAACCATCAACTGGCTTGAGAACTTTTTGGCCAACTATGATAACTGTGTGATTGTGGTATCTCACGACCGTCACTTCCTGGATGCGGTTTGCACGCACATTTCGGATATTGATTTTGGTAAGATTTCACACTTTAGTGGTAACTACACCTTCTGGTACGAGTCTTCTCAGTTGGCAGCCCGTCAGCGCGCACAGCAAAATAAAAAGGCCGAAGAAAAGAAGAAAGAATTGGAAGAATTCATCCGTCGTTTTAGCGCAAACGTAGCCAAGAGTAAGCAGGCTACTTCGCGTAAGAAGATGATTGAAAAACTTAACGTAAACGAGATTAAGCCATCAAGCCGAAGATATCCAGCAATTATTTTTGAGCGTGAGCGTGAGGCAGGAGATCAGATTTTGAATATTGATAAACTGGCTTCATCAATTGACGGGGAGATTCTATTTAAAAATGTAAATCTCAATCTGGCTAAAGGCGATAAAGTAGTGGTGTACTCTAAAGACAGCCGTGCTACTACAGCCTTTTATGAGATTATAAACGGAAAGCAGAAAGCCTTGGAAGGTAAGTATGAGTGGGGGGTAACTACAAACCAGTCGTATCTTCCGGTTGATAATCAGGAATATTTTGAAAACGATTTGACCCTGGTTGACTGGTTACGTCAATATGCCAAGACCGAAGAGGAGCGTGAGGAAGTATTCTTAAGAGGATTCTTAGGTAAAATGATCTTTTCCGGCGAAGAAGCGCTTAAAACTGCAAATGTATTGTCAGGAGGTGAAAAAGTGCGTTGTATGCTGAGTAGAATGATGATGCAGCGTGCAAACGTACTCATGTTTGATGAGCCTACAAACCACCTGGATCTGGAATCGATCACCGCAATCAACAATAGTCTGAAAAATTTTAAAGGAACCATTTTACTTACGACAAGCGATCACGAGTTTGCACAAACCGTAGGTAACCGTATCGTGGAGCTTACGCCAAAAGGTGTGATAGATCGCTATATGAGTTTTGACGATTATATGAATGATCCTAAGATCAAGGAGCAACGTAATCAAATGTATGCAGTAGAGGCCTAAATTTTAGTATCTTAGTCGGCATTGACCCCAAATCGTGAAGACTACTATGAAAATCAGGTTTCTTACTCTACTGTTTATTTTACCCATTTTAGGAGCGTGCTCTTCTGATGACAATTCAAACATTCAGGAAACTATAGAAGATCCCGTAAATGCTTTTGTATTTGACGGGATGCTTTTTGATGTACAGACGCTTTGGATTTTTGATGAAAACACCAGTACCGATGAGCCTTCAAAAATCGGAATCAATTTCTTCAACAAGACTACAGAGCAGATAAGTTCGGGTGAGGATTTGCAGGATGTGGTTGCGATTTATTTTGCCCTGACTGATGATGTGCTAAAATCAGTCAACTATGTAAATGCTTCTGATTACGAATTTTTTGTTGACGGCGCGGTGTCCGGAGGGAGTTATGAGCGAGGTACTTCAATTTTAAATTATGCTGAAACAACACAGCAGGCTACTGAAATTCAGGTAACCATAAATACTCTGAGTGAAACCGAAATTTCAATTGATTTCAGCTTTACCCGAAATGACGGTAAGGTCATTTACGGCAACTACAGCGGAGCTTATTTAAATCTCAATGAGTAACATTGTTACTCGATAGCCTAATGCCATGCCAGACTATCCCTGTGTAGTAAATGCAAAATCAAAATAATTCCGTTTAATTCTACTTTCTAAAGTGGTTGATCAGCGCAAATGCACTTATTGCAGCGATAAATCCGCTTAGGAAAATACGAAAGGTCGATAGCTCTTCTCCCTGAGTGAGCGGGTAGAGCCTCCAAAGCGAATAGACCAGTAGTGCCAAATTGAGAATTAAATTCCACTTGGAGCGCTTCGGTTTTTCTCCTTTCTGAATAAGCGGTCTTCCTTCAGAAGAAACGTTTTTTTCCTCTTCAAGCCTGCTCTGCGATGCTTCAACTTCAAGTTCAGTATCGGTATGCTGTGCTTCGGCGAAGGCTTTTTCGACCAAATGCTTGGCTTTAATCAGATTTTCTTTTTCAACAAAAACCAAAGCTTCGCTTTCAAAATTACCAAAGCCACCGCGCAATGCGCTTTCCTTGTCATTTCTTAAAACGCTTTTGATACCGGCGTCTTCCAGATAGTTTTTAATGTAGTTGGCATTGATTTCAGAACCCGCATAGACGCGTTCGTAGTTAGAATCTTTTATCATCATTGGGCTTTATCATATTGACAACGCCAGATTGCAGTGTTAAAGTTCTTACCGGCAGCAAATCCATAATACAGTACTACCGCAGCTATAGATTTAAACATAAAAAAGAAAACCATCACATCCTGGCTGAAGCTTTGCTCTTTGGTAAACAGCCCGTCTGGCACTAATGCCGTGGCCAAAATACTGGAGAGTAAGATGGTAAAAATAAGATTTTCAAAGTTCTTAAATGGCCACATCATCAGCTTTCGAAGCGGATGCAAATCATTACCCCATTTATGAATCAGGTAGTAGTATCCGTTGCCCATTGGCGCAAAAAGCAACGGGTCGTCGGTTTTACTCAATACAAACAGCTTAGAGGGCGCCATAATTTTAAAACCACTGAGGTGGGTCTCATGTTCCTGCTCCAGACGATTTATTTCGGAAAGCGCTTCCTGTGGAAATTTTCCTTTAAAATACCGCGAATCCAAAAAGCGCAAACGGTAATCAATGCAGATCTTTTTTATGCTCTTTTCGTGGAAAATACGGTGTCTGTCTAACAGATCAAAATTGAAATCGATCTGATCGTCTCCTGAAGTAGCTGCGAGATTATTCAGAATACGCTCATTAGGACCTGAATTATTGGAGATCAATTCATTTACCCAATCAATAACCCGCTCATCTGCATTCTTAAACTCTTCACGATACAGTTTATCGTGAATATTGGTTTTCTTTAATAGCATTTTTCTTTTTTTATGCATAAAATTAACCAATACGCATCAAAGTTACAACCTTGTAAGTGCTAAAGTATTAGCGCAATACCGCCTGTAGCTGATCTTCAAAGCGTTTCTGCAGTTTGCCCATTATTTTATCAATCTCGGCATCGGTAAGGGTCTTGTGCTCATCCTGAAGCGTAAAGCTCACTGCGTAACTTTTCTTATCCTGAGGTAGATTTTTACCTTCGTACACATCAAACAGGGCTACTTTTTTAAGCAGCTTGTTTTCAGTTTTGTAGGCTTCATCGTAGATTTCTTCAAAACTCACCTGCTTATCCAGCAGGAGTGCAAAATCGCGACGCACCGCAGGATTTTTAGGAATTGGCGCGTAGCTTATTTTATTTTGCTGTATCAGCTCTAAAATAGTATCCCAGTTAAAATCTGCGTACAACACTTCGAGATCAATGTCAAAGTGATTGCGAATGGCTTTGGCAACCAGACCAAAATGAGCAACAGGCTTTTTGTCTACAGAATAGGTAAGTCCTTCTGAGAATTCATTGCCTTTAACCGGCTTAACCTGCCAGTCTTTTATGCCCAGCCTGTTGAGCACCACTTCAACCATTCCTTTCAGATTGAAAAACGTAGTGTTTTGCTGTTGCTGATACCAGTTTTCCGGATTTTGTTTTCCGCATAGAAGCAAGCTCAAATGCTTGTATTCTTCACGCTTGTCGCCATACTGATGATAGCTTTTGCCAAACTCAAACAACTTGAGGTCAGACTGGCGGCGGTTGCTGTTAAAGGCAACGACTTCAAGACCCGAAAATAAAAGCGATTGGCGCATTACCGAAAGATCGGTACTCAGCGGATTAAGCATCTTAACGCTGTGTGCCTCTTTGTAAGCTTCATTTAAAGTAGCGTATTCCGGATTGGTTAGCGAATTATTGAGAATTTCGTTGAATCCAAGAGACGCCAGTAAACTTCCTGTGATTTGCTGCACTTTGTGATCTGCAAAACGGCTGGTTTTAGAAACGGAAGCATTCAGCTTTGCTTTAAATTTGATTTTGTTGTAGCCGTAAACCCGAAGAATTTCTTCGATAACATCTACTTCACGAGTCACATCGTTACGATAGGCCGGGATAGTCATCCCGATACCAGACTCGGTAATGTTATTGATTTTAATGTCTAATGAAGACAGAATAGACTTGATGGTCTCCTTAGGAATTTCTTCCCCAATGAGCTTTTGAGCCCGTTCAAAATTTAAAATGACCTGATGGTCTTCAATCTTTTTGGGATAAATATCCACAACATCGCTGGTTACATCACCGCCGGCTAATTCTTTAATAAGCAATACGGCACGCATCAGCGCATACTCGGTAATACTTGGGTCAATGCCACGTTCAAAACGGAACGACGCATCGGTATTTAAACCGTGTCTTTTTGCAGTTTTACGAATGCTTACCGGATTGAAGTAAGCACTTTCCAGAAATATTGACGTCGTATTTTCGGTTACACCGCTGTTTGCACCACCAAAAACACCCGCAATACACAGCGGCTTTTCGGCATCGCAAATCATCAGATCTTCAGCATCCAATTCACGTTCTACGCCATCAAGAGTGGTAAACTTAGTGCCCGCAGCTACGGTTTTAACGTTGATTTGCTTTCCGGCGATTTTCGCCAGATCAAAAGCATGAAGCGGTTGCCCCAGTTCGTGTAAAACGTAATTGGTAATGTCAACCAGATTATTTTTCGGCGTAAGCCCTATCGCTTTTAATCGGTTTTGCATCCAGGCTGGAGATTCTTTTACGGTAAGACCGGTCATCGTAACCCCGCAGTAACGTGGTGCTTTTTGCGTGTCAAGTACTTCAACACTTACTTTCTGGGTGCGGTTATCTATTCTAAATGAACTTGTAGATGGAGTGATGAATTCCGGATGTTTGCCCAGTTGAATCAGACCGGCACGCAGGTCGCGCGCGACTCCCATATGACTCATCGCATCGGCGCGGTTAGGCGTAAGCCCGATTTCAAAAACCAAATCATCTTCTACTTCAAAAACATCGGCAAGCGGTGTGCCCGGGGCAAGATCGTCATCAAGAATCATAATACCGTCGTGACTTTCGCCAAGTCCGAGTTCATCTTCGGCGCAAATCATTCCGTTACTCACTTCCCCGCGTATTTTTCCTTTTTTGATTTTCCAGGCTTCGCCTTTATCATCAAATAAGGTTGTACCTACAGTAGCTACAGGAACTTTTTGACCTGCATCAACGTTTGGCGCGCCGCAAACAATCTGTACAGGTTCGCCCTCGCCAAGATCAACCGTGGTCAGTTTTAAACGGTCTGCATTGGGATGCTTAACGCAGGTAAGCACGTGACCTACCACGATACCTTTCAGTCCGCCTTTTACACTTTGAAAGTCTTCAATACCTTCAACTTCAAGACCTAAATCGGTAAGGAGATTACCGGTTTTTTCAGCTTCCCAATCAATATTTATAAACTGTTTTAGCCAGTTGTAACTTATTTGCATGCCTTTGTTTTTGAAAGGGCAAATATACTATTTACACGGCTTTTTGGCACTCTGAGTTATCGAAAATACACAACTCAAATAATTCGGAAATTGGAGTTGTGAATTCAGAATTAATGCGGGCTAACTGATGTAATTCCAGATGTTTTTGAATTTCATCAGGGCTGCGTAGGTCTGGCGAATGGGCAGGTTTTCGGGTTTTTGCAATTGTGGATCCTCTTTCAAAACGGCCGAGGCATAGCCGCGGGCCGCTTTCATGATCTCGTTATCTTTAACGATATCGGCGATTTTCAGGTTGAGCATACCGCTTTGCTGTGTTCCCATCAGATCGCCGGGACCACGCAATTTGAGATCTACTTCTGCGATTTCAAAACCATCATTGGTGCGGGTCATCGTTTGCAAACGGGTTTTGCTGTCTTCCGAAAGCTTATGACCGGTCATCAAAATGCAATAACTCTGGTCTGCACCACGTCCCACACGGCCCCGCAACTGGTGTAATTGCGAAAGCCCGAAACGCTCGGCACTTTCAATCACCATCACCGAAGCATTGGGCACGTTAACGCCTACTTCAATCACGGTGGTGGCAACCATAATCTGAGTTTCGCCGTTTACAAAACGGTTCATTTCGTAGTCTTTATCGTCGGGTTTCATCTGGCCGTGAACGATAGAAATCTGGTAATCGGGCATCGGGAACTCGCGGCTGATGCTTTCATAACCATCCATCAAATCTTTATAATCTAGCGCCTCACTTTCCTGAATCAGCGGATATACGATATAGATTTGACGGCCTTTTTTGATTTCATCCCTAATAAAACCGAAAACTTTCAGACGGTTGTTATCGTAGCGATGTACGGTTTTAATGGCTTTTCTTCCGGGAGGCAGTTCGTCAATCACCGAAACATCGAGATCACCGTAAACACTCATCGCCAGCGTACGGGGAATGGGCGTTGCGGTCATAATCAAAATGTGTGGCGGCAAATCGTTTTTGTGCCAAAGTTTACTGCGCTGGGCTACGCCAAAACGGTGCTGCTCGTCTATAATCGCCAGTCCCAGGTTTTTAAACTGCACCTTATCTTCGAGCAGAGCGTGGGTGCCTATCAGGATGTGTAGCGAGCCGTCTTCAAGGCTTTCATGAATCACTCGGCGTTCTCTGGTTTTTGACGAACCGGTGAGCAAGGCGATTTTAATGTCCAGTTTTTGACACAACTCGCTAAGTCCCTGATAATGCTGAATAGCCAATATTTCGGTGGGCGCCATCAGGCAGGCCTGGAAGCCATTGTCTATCGCAATGAGCATCGTGAGTAAAGCAACTATGGTTTTTCCGCTACCCACATCACCCTGTAATAAGCGGTTCATTTGTGCGGGCTTGCCCAGATCGTTGCGTATTTCTTTTACCACCCGTTTTTGAGCTCCTGTAAGTTCAAAAGGCAGGTGTTTGTTGTAAAATTCGCTAAAATTTTCACCTATATGTTCAAAGGCATAGCCCTTGATTTTTTTCTTGTGCAGCAGGTTTTTAACCAGTAATTGAAACTGGATGAAGAACAATTCTTCAAACTTCAGCCTGAATTGCGCCCGTGCCAGATTTTCCTGTTTCTGCGGAAAGTGAATATTGAGATAAGCTTTTTTGCGCGACATCAGCTTGAGGGCTTCAATAATTCCCGGCGATAGCGATTCGTCCAACTCTTTATGTACTTCCTGAAACAGGGTTTGCATCAGCCCGTTCATCACCCGGTTTGTAATACCGCGATTGCTCAGTTTTTCGGTGGAAGGATAAACGGGTTGCATCGCCGCCCGCAGTCCTTTCTCATGTTCTTCAAGCAGTTCGAGATCGGGATGTGCGATCGAGTAGGTACTGCCAAAACGCTGCACGCGGCCAAAAGCCACATAAGGCACATTGATTTTAAGGCGCTCGCGAATCCATTTCAGGCCTTTAAACCACACCAGTTCCATCGCGCCGGTTTGATCTATATAGGTAGCAACCAGGCGTTTTGAGCGGCCTTCGCCCACGGTTTTGATGTGGGTGACTTTACCTATGATTTGAACATCTGCGCTGGTGGGCTGCAGTTGATTTATGGTATAGTATTGGGTTTTATCGATGTAGCGGTTGGGGAAGAGGTTGAGCAAATCCTGATAGGTGTGAATGCCCAGCTCTGAGCGCAGCAAATCGGCCCGGCTGGGGCCCACGCCTTTCAAGTAATCTATAGGTGTTTGTAGTTTGCCCGCGTTCATCGCAACGAATATATAAAACGTCTCAATTTTATACGTGTATTCACCACTATTAAACAAGCGCTTTTAAAATCAAATCCTTAATTTGGCAGCCTATTCTGGTTTTAACTAAAAATGACAGTTAAGAAGCTTTTCGCAACAGCGAAAAAGTGCAAGCTGTCTAATCAAATCTGTAGTACAGATTTATAAATTGATGTATTGATGAAATGGTTTTTTTCGCTTATCGCCACGCTTTTGATAAGCACAGGCTATAGCCAGCAAACGCAAACGGTAGATTTTGAACGCATCTATGCCTTGCTCGACTTTAATTTTGCCGAAGCTACCGTGAGCGGCGATCTGGAAATCAAATTTACCATGCTTGACGATGCTGATTTTGTGTATCTCGATGCTAAGAATATTCTGCGTTATGAGTCTATGCTTAACGATAAACTTGTAAGCACACATACCGATGACGGGCGTATCATTTTTACACAAAGCTTCGCAAAAGGGCAGACCTATCACCTTAAACTCAAGTACACCGCCAAACCGGACAAAGCACTTTATTTTGTAAATAACGGCGGTTTTCAGCAAATCTGGACGCAGGGTCAGGGCAAATACACCTCAAACTGGCTGCCCAGTATCGATGATATGAATGATAAAATCGAGTTTGACCTGAGCATCGTGGCCTATCCCGGTCAGGAAGTTGTGGCAAACGGAGTTTTAAAGGAGAAGGAAGAGGTTGAAGAGAAGTTTATCTGGCATTATGAGATGTCTGAGCCTATGTCGAGTTATCTGGTAGCTGTTGTGCTGGGGGATTACCGCAAACAAAAGCGAATGTCTGATAGCGGGATTCCGATAGAGCTGTATTATTATCCGGAAGATTCTATGAAGGTGATGACCACCTACCGCTACAGCGACGATATTTTTGATTACTTCGAAGAGGAAATAGGGGTGCCCTATCCCTGGCCCAATTACAAACAAATTCCCGTAAAGGATTTTCTGTATGCGGGGATGGAAAACACCACCGTGACTATTTTTAGCGATCAGTATGTGGTAGATCGCACCGGTTTCACCGACCGCAATTATGTGAGTGTTAATGCGCACGAGCTCGCCCATCAATGGTTTGGCGATTATGTGACCGAAACCTCCGGAACGCATCACTGGCTTCAGGAAGGTTTTGCTACCTATTATGCCTTACTCGCAGAGCGAAAATTTCTGGGAGATGATGAGTTTTACTGGAAGCTTTACGAGTCTGCTGAACAGCTTCATGCGCTCAGCAAGCAGGGGAAAGGCGAAAAATTGCTGAATCCCAATGCGAGCTCACTTACATTTTACCAAAAAGGAGCCTGGGCGCTTTTCGCTTTGCGGAATAAAATAGGGGATGAGGCTTTTAAAACCGCGGTAAAAAATTATTTAAACAAGCATAAGTTTGGCAACGTGGAGACCGAAGATTTTCTGGTCGAGGCTCGTGCGGCCAGCGGCGAAGATTTGATGGATTTTACAGAAACCTGGCTCGAGGGAACTGAGTTTCCATACCCCGAGGCACAGGAGCTTTTAAAAGACTCACCAGTGATACAGCGGTATAAGCGCGTGGTGGCCTTGCGTCCGCAATCTTTTGGTCAAAAACAGAACAAGTTGTTTGAACTTTTGGCTTTGCCCGATAAATACAGCGGTCGGGAAGCTATTTACCAGTTGGCTAAAGTACCCGCATCTTCTGCAGCGCGTATTTACGAGCGGGCCTTTTACACCAATAATGCCTGGGTACGCCAGGCTATTGCAGAGACGGTTACAGACGTACCTGCATTTATGAAAACCAATTACGAGCGTTTGCTTAACGATGACTCGTATCTCACCCGTGAATATGCTTTCTTCAATTTGTGGCGATCCTTTCCGGCAGAGCGTCACAAGTATTTAGACAAGATGAAAGGCGTGCAGGGTTTTGCAGATCACAACGTTGAAATCTTATGGCTGGCGCTTGCTATTTCAACTTTAGATTATGAGGAAGCTTTCATACGCGATCATTTTTTCAGATTGACCCGATATACGGGTAATCGCTATGCGTTTGAGACCCGATTGAACGCCTTTGAAAAACTATACCAATTGCAGTTGTACGAGCCCAAAAGTCTGGCCAATCTGGTTGAGGCCTGTTTTCATCACAACTGGCGTTTTGCGCAGGCTTGTAAAGCCATCCTGGATGAGGTCGTTAAAAACCCTGATTATCGTAAAGAACTGGAGAAGTTGAAGTTTGATAATGAAAAAGAGCAGGCTTTGGTAAATGAAAAATTACTCTAAATGCGTGCTTTAGTTATTTCTGGTGGAGGAAGTAAGGGCGCTTACGCGGGTGGTGTGGCTCAGCATCTTATTGAAGAGCAGGGGCACAAGTACGATTTATTTTTAGGTACGTCAACCGGGAGTTTGCTTATTTCTCAGCTTGCCAATAATAACATTAAGCGGGCATACGAGGTCTATACACAGGTTAACCAAAACACTATTTTCAACGTTAATCCTTTCAACATCAAGAAAAAGGGTGACCGTGAGTACGTGTCTATCAACTATTGGAATACCGTCTGGCAGTTTATAAAGCGCAAGCGCACTTTTGGCGAAAGCAAAAATTTGCTTAAAAACATTCGAAAGAATTTATCTAAAGCAGAGTTTGAAGACATAAAAAGGCAAACCGCAGATGTGGTGGTTACCGTCTCAAACCTCACTAAAAACACGGTAGAATACAAGTCTATTAAAAACTGGGAATACGACGATTTTTGCGAGTGGATTTGGATTAGTTGCAACTACGTGCCCTTTATGAGTCTGGTTAAAAAGAACGGTTTTGAATATGCCGATGGCGGTTTTGGTTGTATTGTGCCTATACGCGAGGCCATACGCCGCGGAGCTACTGAGGTGGATGCGATTATTCTGGAATCTGAGAATATGGAGTACAACAAGGTGCTGGGGAAGAATCCGTTTTCGCTGATGGTAAATCTCTTTGGTTTTTTGATGGATCAGGTAGAATATCATGATGTGATCGTGGGTAAACTGGCCGCAATCAACAAAGATGTACCGCTTAATTTGTATTATACGCCTTCAAAACTTACCGAAAACAGCCTGATTTTCAATAAGAAACTGATGAGCAGCTGGTGGCAGCAGGGTTGGGATTACGCTGCCGCGAAAGCAAAACAGGCTCAGGAAAATAAACTGCGCGAAATTTCAGAAACCGAATAGGTCTTATTTTAAAACCACGAAAAAATCCCGAAGTCCGCTAAGTATGCTTTGAATCGCATAGGCGGCAAGAATGAGCCCCATAATCTTACTAATCACCGAAATCCCATATTCTCCTATTTTTTCCTGCACTTTTGTTGCCGCAAGAAGTAACAAACAGGTTAAGCCTACCACCAGTAGTACCAGCACTGTGGTTACCGCTTGTTGTGAGATCGAGAATAAATTGTTGTCAGTCATTAAGACGACAGCCATTATAGCACCCGGAGAGGCTATAGATGGAATGGCCACCGGAAAAATGGTGACGTGCTTGTAATCCTGAATCTGATGTTTTTCAGAATTGGGTTTTCCTTCCCCAAAAATCATTGTGAGCGCAAACAAAAACAGGATTACCCCACCTGAAATCTGAAATGCGTTGAGGGAAACCTGCATTCCCTCAAGTATAAGTTGACCGATTACGATAAAGAATAGCAGGATTCCAAAGGCTACTAAAGAAGCTCTTACAGCAATTTTTTTCTTGTGCCGTTTGTCAAATTGTTTAGTAGCTTCCAGATATACGGGTACAGAGCCTAACGGATCAATAACCGCTATCAAAAAAAAGATTTTGGTGATGATTTCAGTCATTACTGTATGCGTTTCCCCTGCACGGTAAATGAAAGTCCCTGAGTACCGCGGGTTGAAATCATGATTCCTTCAAAAAGTGGGTCTGTTACTTCAGGATCATCAAGCCAATCAAAGATAAAATTACCGCCTGTGCCTCCTGTTTTGTCGCCTTCTTCAATGATGATTTCAACCGTTTCAAGAGGTTTCAACTGAATGGGAAAATCAAAATAAGTACGTATAGGACTACCCTCAGTATCGTAATAAACTCCTTTGGTCAGAATTACCGTATCGCTTTCGCTCGTATTGCGGAGGCTTACCGTTACCGTAAGGTCATGGGTATTGTGTTCTGAAGTACTGTAGATTTCAGAATAAATACCCAGATAGGTTTTTGCAGGCGTCAGAGAGTCGGCGGTCGGTATTTCGATGCGACGCTTTTCCCAGTTGATAGGATCTAAGGATTTTGAAGCCGGTTTGGTATTGTCACAGGCTAAAAGCAGAAGCAATACGGGGATGAAAAAAAGAGTAACGCGCATAAGCTTCTGTTTTAGTTAAAAAGTTCCTGGACTTCAGTTTTCAAATATTCTAGAGCCACCCGGCTTGGATTTTCCTGCCCATCGGGATTTTGTAAAATGTGCTCCCGCAGTTGCTGAGCCGTTGTAATTTCACTTTTTGCAGCAGCTTTTCGCAATTGTTGAATAAGGGTGTTTTTAGCCGATTTGACAGCGCCCCAGCCTTCTGAACTGATGTAGATTTGCTGAGTAAGGTTGTGTTCAAATTCCTGCTCAATGGTTGCCGCAAGCAGATCAACATAAGCCTTCTTATCTTCAGTAACCGGTTTTACGCGGATCAGTAACTGGTTGGGATTAATACGTTCCAGAAAAAGGGTCAATCGTTCGTAAGCCTGCAGGCGTACGGGTAGTACGTCTTTCTGACTTTCTTTATGCAATAAAAAACGTCTGCGACCTTCTTCATTTTTTAAAAAGGAATCAAAAAAGTAATAGGCGATGACGCCCACGACAATGGCGGGTCCTACAGCAATCGCGATTTCCAGAATTTGGTCCATAAATTAATAACGTACTTTTTCAGGGTTTTGTTGAATTTCTTTTTCAGTTTTTGCTGTTTTGGGGTCGTAACAACCTCCCAGATATGGACAGTCGATGAGGTCTTGCATCGATTGAAATGGCACTTCCACTTTGTGATAGGTAAAGCAGGCGGCCAGCGTCTGGGTAAGATTCTTATCTCCAAGGGACAAATCTACGTCTTCTGTAGTCAACTGGCACGGATGTTCGTAGCCACATGCGTGTGTAATTTCAAGCAATTCTTTCCGGAAATTTTTAAAGTAGAAATTGGTACGTACCGCCTTATCTTCGATGTTGATACCAGACTGCAACCATTTGTTTTGCGTGGCCACCCCGCTGGGGCAAGTGTTATTATGGCATGCTTTAGCCTGAATGCAGCCTATGGAAAGCATAGCCTCGCGGGCGACGTTTATAATATCTGCACCCATAGCAAAAGCCATAGCGCCCTTCGCCGGAAGCCCAAGCTTACCGCTACCAATAAAGACAATGCGTTCGGTAAGGTTGTGTTTTTTGAAGATTTTGTAGAGGTCGCTAAACGCGTACACCCAGGGCAGGGAAACGTGATCTGCAAAACTGGGTGGTGCTGCGCCGGTACCGCCTTCGCCGCCGTCAACCTGAATAAAGTCAGGCCCTTTATTGGTTTTGACCATAATCTGGGCGAGTTTTTCCCAATCGTGTAATTTCCCAATTGCCGCTTTAATCCCAACCGGAAGTCCGGTAGCTTCGGCGATGGCTTCCACAAATTCAACAAGGCTTTCCACATCAGTAAAAGCCGTGTGGGTTGCTGGCGAAATCACATCTTTGCCCATAGGAACATGGCGTATTTCAGAGATTTCCTTAGTGATTTTTGATGCCGGAAGCACGCCACCTTTACCGGGTTTGGCTCCCTGAGAAAGTTTGACTTCAATGGCTTTTACCTGCGGATTTTCTTCAACCAGCTTTACCAGTTTTTCCATCGAGAAGTTACCCGCCTCATCGCGTACCCCAAAATAACCGGTACCAATCTGAAAAATCACATCAGCGCCCTGTTTGTGATAGGGGGAGAGTCCGCCCTCACCGCTGTTGTGATAGGCGTGAGCCAGTTTGCACCCTTTATTGAGCGACTCGATCGCGCGGGCAGAAAGCGAACCAAAACTCATTGCCGAAACATTGATCACCGAAGCAGGCCGATAGGGTTTACGCCGCTTGTTATATAGTCCCATTACTTTTGCCGAGGGCAGGAAGTACGGGTTTTTGGCATTGGGATGATCAGGTGGAATGCGGAAACCCATCATCGCATTGTTGATGAAAATATAGTTGGCTTCGTAGATGTTTTGATCAGTACCAAAACCCTCGTAGTTGTTTTGGTTTTTAGCGGAAGCATAAATCCAGCCGCGTTCAATTCGGTTAAACGGAAGCTCCTCCCGGTTATTGGCAACAATGTACTGGCGCAGCTCGGGGCCTATGCTTTCAAGCATATAGCGTATATGTCCTACTACCGGAAAGTTATGAGTGATGATATGCTTCTTATTGAAAAACACATCTCGAATGGCGATTACGGCCAGCACTATAAGTACCCAGGCCCACCAGGGTATGTTTTTTAGGAGATCAAAAAATTCAGTCATTGACTTTTAAAATTACTGCGCATTCAGATAATCAAGGGTAAGCTGACTCATAGCTTTTACACCGAGCAGCAAACCGTCATCATCTATCATAAAATCTGGGGTGTGGTGTGGATAGGGAGTGGTGTTTCCGGGAGTCATTCCACCTAAAAAGAAATAAAAGCCGGGTACTTTTTCCTGAAAAAAGCTGAAATCCTCGCCGCCGGTAGTGGCTTTTACCAGATTCACGTTTTCGGCTCCCGCTACGTTTTGCAAGGTAGGCAGCATTTGCGCGGTAAGTTCCTCATCGTTGTAGGTAATCGCCGTGTTGTTTTGAAACTCAATTGTCGCACTGCCTCCGTAGGTTTTAGCGAGTCCTTCGGTCATTTCGGTCATACGACGGATTATGAGTTCTTTCATTTGAGGATCAAGAGTACGTACGGTTCCTATCAGTTCCGCTTCTTCCGGAATAATATTAAAGCGCACACCTGCGGTAATTTTACCCACGGTGATTACAGCCGGTTCTACCAAAAGATTGGACTCCCGACTGATAATTGATTGAAAACCGTCAATGATTTTTGCAGAAATGTAAATGGGATCAACTCCGCCCCAGGGTTGTGAGCCGTGGGTTTGTTTTCCTTTTACTTTAACGACAAAACGCTCTACAGCCGCCATCGTACCGCCGGGTTTGTAATTGATTTGCCCTACCGGTGTTGCGCTATTGATATGCAGACCAAAAATAGCATCCACATCAGGGTTTTTTAGCACCCCTTCTTTGATCATTAAAGCTGCACCTCCTTCTTCTCCCGGTGGCGGTCCTTCTTCAGCAGGCTGAAAGACAAACTTAACCGTACCGTGTATTTTGTCTTTATGCTGAGCCAGGATTTCGGCAGTACCCATCAAAATGGCTACGTGTGTGTCGTGACCGCAGGCGTGCATCACGCCGGTCTCACTGCCTAGAAAGGTGGCGGTGTTTTGGCTTTTAAAGGGTAAATCATTCCGTTCGGTTACGGGTAGCGCGTCAATATCTGCGCGCAGTGCCACTACTTTACCAGGATGATCACCTTTAAGAATACCTACCACACCGGTTTTAGCAACTTCGGTTTGTACCTCAATTCCCAATGATTTGAGATGCGCTGCAATTTTTGCCGCTGTTTCAAATTCGCGGTTGCTGAGCTCGGGATTCTGGTGAATTTCGTGTCGCCATTGTATGACTTCATCTTCTATAGATTCTGCTGCAGCCATTAGCTCCTCATCGGGAGACTGGGCGAAAGCACTGGTGCTTAAGCCAAGTAAGGCCAAAAGGTGTAAATATTTCATAGTTGTATTTTAAAGAATTGGTTTTAAAGTTAGAAAGATATTAGCGCGTAGCCCAAATCCTGATAATGAATTAAAGCGGTCATTGCAGAAAGTGCCAGTTGCGTATGCTCCCAACGTTTGTCTTTTGAGATCTCTCGTTTAGCGGCTGTTTGTCCACAGAGGATGACAGGGACACCTAGTTTGTGAAACTGTTCCAGAAGTGAAAGATTGGGATTATCAACACCAAATTTCTCCTTGTAGAATTCATTTCTCAGCAGGTTAAAGGCGGCACTGCCGTGAACAACCAGAACGGGTTTCAGGTTTTGCTGAGGTACACCAGCTGCCGCGTGCATATTTAAAAAACGGGCAACTGTGTTGAAGTACAGGTTTAGTTCAGCGGGATCTTCGGGCGCCTGAGCAATATCAAAGACCACTTTGTAGATTTTTTTAGTGTCAGCAGGTAAATCGGCTTCAGATACTGTAAACGTATCTCCAAATCCTTCAATCAAGGGGCCTGAAATAAGCTCCTGTGCCTGTGTTGTTTTGGCGAATGCGATACTAAAAAACAAAAGAAGCGTTGATTTGTAAAATGACATAGGACTGCTTTAATGTTTTAAAGATATTTAAAATGTAGGGAACCCATTCTTAAAAGCCTCTTTTTCTGAGTTGGCGAAAAATCAGAAATTTTTAGATACACAAACCAGAGTTTTTTTCATTTAGAAAGGCGGACTCTATTTGATATTTTTTTGATAACTATATGTAGAACGGGACTGCAAAAATAGGAAGTTTCCTTAATTTTCCGCTCTTGTGATTAGAAGGAGAAAAATTTAAAAAAGAGAATGTTTTGGAGGCACTTTTAGAAGGATTGAATGACGCGCAGCGCGCACCGGTATTACAGAAAGACGGTGCGATGATGGTAATTGCAGGTGCAGGCTCGGGCAAAACCCGGGTACTGACGATGCGTATCGCTTACCTGATGCAACAAGGTGTAGACGCTTTTAATATTTTGGCACTTACCTTTACCAACAAAGCCGCGCGGGAGATGAAAAACCGTATCGGCACGATCGTGGGTAACAGCGAAGCTAAAAATCTGTGGATGGGAACCTTTCACTCGGTTTTTGCAAAGATTTTGCGTATTGAAGGGCATCATCTGGGGTTTCCACCCAATTTTACCATTTACGATTCACAGGATTCGCAACGGCTTATTTCAGCCATAATCAAAGAAATGGGTCTTGACAAGGATATTTATAAGTATAAGCAGGTGCACAGCCGCATTTCGTCCTTTAAAAACAGCCTGATTACCGTTAAAGCCTATTTCCAAAACCCGGAATTGCAGGAAGCTGATGCGATGTCTAAAAAGCCGCGTATGGGCGAAATCTACAAAGAATACGTCGACCGTTGCTTTAAAGCCGGTGCGATGGATTTTGACGATTTACTCCTGCGTACCAATGAACTTTTAGCACGTTTTCCCGAAGTTTTGGCCAAGTACCAAAAACGCTTTCAATACATTCTGGTTGATGAGTATCAGGATACCAACCATTCCCAGTACCTGATTGTTAAGGCACTTGCAGATCGTTTTCAAAATATTTGTGTGGTGGGTGATGACTCGCAGAGTATTTATGCCTTCCGCGGAGCGAACATCAACAACATTCTCAACTTTCAGCGGGATTATGATGACGTAAAAGTGTACCGTCTCGAGCAAAATTACCGCTCCACCAAAAACATTGTAGAGGCAGCAAACTCGGTGATTGAACACAACAAGACCAAACTGGACAAAGTGGTCTGGACGGCAAATGATGAGGGTCCTAAAATCATCGTGCACCGTTCCCTGACCGATGGGGAAGAAGGTCGATATGTAGCCAGCAGCATCTTTGAAAATAAGATGAACAACCAGCTCAAGCACAGTGATTTTGCTATTTTATACCGTACAAATGCCCAGTCTCGTGCGATGGAAGATGCGCTGCGTAAGCGTGAAATCCCCTATCGTATTTTTGGTGGTTTGTCTTTTTATCAGCGAAAGGAAATCAAAGACGTCCTCGCTTATCTGCGTTTGCTGGTGAATCCTAACGACGAAGAAGCCATTAAGCGGGTCATCAATTATCCGGCGAGAGGGATTGGGGCAACTACCATTGATCGTTTGGTGATTGCGGCCAAGCAGTACGGGCGTTCTATTTTTGAGGTGATGGAGAATATTCAGCATTTGGATATTAAAATCAACTCAAGCACCAAAAACAAGCTGTACAACTTTGTTAATATGATTCGCAGTTTTCAGATTACAGCGGAAAATGCCGATGCGTTTGTGGTTGCCGAAGAAGTTGCCCGAAAAACCGGTTTGCTGCAGGAACTGAAGAAAGACGGTACGCCCGAAGGGATTGCGCGTATCGAGAATATTGAAGAACTGCTTAACGGGATGCGCGATTTTGTGGAAGGACAAAAGGAAATCGCAGATGCCACCGGAAGCCTTTCGGAATTCCTGGAAGATGTAGCCCTCGCTACCGATATGGATAAAGACATCGACGATGTGGACCGCGTGTCGTTGATGACCATTCATCTGGCTAAAGGTTTGGAGTTTCCGTATGTATATATCGTAGGTCTTGAAGAAGATTTGTTCCCCAGCGGGATGAGTATGAATACGCGCAGCGAACTTGAGGAAGAGCGTCGTTTATTCTACGTGGCATTGACCCGAGCTGAGAAACAGGCGTATTTGACTTATACCGAATCGCGCTACCGCTGGGGTAAACTCATCGATGCAGAACCCAGTCGGTTTATTGAAGAGATCGATGAAAAATTTCTGGATATCCAAACACCGTTAGATACGTATCGCTATAAACCGATGATTGACAGCGATATTTTTGGGGAACCTGATAAAAGTAAACTGCGCCTCAAGAAACCTGTGGGCGGCACACCCCCAACAGTGGGTAAACCTACCGAAGAGCAATTGCAAAAGCTGCGTAAATTAAGACCTCAGTCAACCCCCAGTATTCGGACTGATGATTTAAATGATAACCTTTCAAAAGGAATGCGTGTGGAGCACAGTCGATTCGGGCAGGGAGAGGTTTTGAGTATTGAAGGTATAGGTCAGGATCAAAAGGCAGAAATCCGTTTTCAGACAGGTGGAATCAAGAAGCTGTTATTACGCTTCGCGAAATTGAAGATTTTAGACTAGGCCACGCAACCTCTTGAGAATTAATGTATCTAAGTGGGGAACATCTAATCAATCAACCCATGAAAAATTTATTTTTATTTGCTCTTTTATTAGTCTTTTCAGTCTCGTGTGATGAGGATAATCAGGATATTATTCGCTTAGAAAATTCTGATTTAAATGGGAGTTGGTATAATGGAAGCGAACTGGACGAGGGTTCAACCTTATATCGCTTCACTTATACCTTTAATTTAGACGGTACTTTTGAGGGAGTGAGTACCTTCAGGGATGCTGAAACCAATGAATTATTGGGCTATGATTATAAAGTTTCCGGCGATTATGAGCTAAGCAGAGATTCTCTTACCTTTTTTCCAACAAAGCAATTTTATATCGCTGCAGGAACACCAGCTTACGTGCCAGCCCTTGAGGATTTGGATATTCGAGATATCTCAGAGCGCCAGGCTGTGGGCTATAAGATTACTGAAAATAAATCTCTACTCACCATCGATTTTCCTCCATGTGGGCCAACCGAAAATTGTATTGACAAAATCAACTATTCCAGACTTGAGGATTAACTCATCATTTTTATGGATGCCAACAGGCTTACTGGGTCAATCTCGGTATTAACCGACTCGTCTTCCTGAGCCAAAGCGAGATTTTGCTTTTCATATTCCATCAGTGACCAGGTTTTGTTGTGATACTCCAGTGCGGTGAGATTTTCGATCCAGTCGCCGCTGTTGAGGTAGAGACAAGATCCTTTTTCGGTCTTTATCTCGCGCATTTGCGGCTGGTGAATGTGCCCGCAGATGACATAGTCAAAGTGATTTTCGATGGCGAGTTCGGCGGCGGTATCTTCAAAATTGGTTACAAAGCTCACCGCTTTTTTGACGCTGTTCTTGATTTTTTTAGAAAGGGAGTATTTCGGTCTTCCCAGTTGTACCAGGCAAAAGTTGATAAAACTATTCAGCACAATTAAAAAATCATAGCCCCAGCCGCCCAGTTTTGCAATCCATTTGGTGTGCTGTATCGAAGCATCAAATACATCTCCATGGAAAATCCAGGCTTTCTTTCCGTCCAGATTTAAAACCAGTTTATCAAGCACCGAAATATTACCCAGTTCCACCGGACTGAACTTACGCAATTTCTCATCGTGGTTTCCGGTTATGTAATAGACCTTAGTCCCTTTCGCGGCAAGCGAGATGATTTTTTTGATCACCTGCAGATGTGATTTGGGGAAATACCGTTTCCTAAACTGCCAGATATCAATGATGTCTCCGTTAAGGACAAGGGTTTTGGGGTTGATACTTTGGAGGTAGTTTACCAGGTTTTTGGCCTGTGAACCATAGGTGCCCAGGTGTACGTCAGAGAGGATGACAAGATCAACTTTACGTTTCAAAGAATATGATTTTTAACAAATTACTTCAATTGGTGTTACCTGAGTATTAGGGGAGCATTAAATAATTTTAGTCTTTTCAGGGTTTTAGTCTCAAATAGGCAATTAATAACAAGGCTTTTAGCCGAAAACATTTTAATTTCGCCGCTCAAATACACGTTATGGCAGGTAATACTTTCGGAAAATTATTTACACTTACCACTTTTGGGGAATCTCACGGCGAGGCGATAGGAGGGATCATAGACGGTTGTCCGGCAGGAGTGGAGATCGATCTGGATTTGGTCTATAAAGATATGGAACGTCGTAAGCCGGGACAGTCTAAGATTGTTACCCAGCGCAAGGAGCCGGACAGTGTGAACTTTTTTTCAGGGATTTTTGAAGGAAAAACTACCGGTACGCCTATTGGTTTTAACATCGTAAATACCAATCAAAAATCTCACGACTACAGCCATATTAAAGATACCTATCGCCCGTCTCACGCTGATTATACCTATGATCAGAAGTACGGAATACGCGATTACCGTGGCGGAGGCCGTTCTTCCGCACGTGAGACTGCTAGCCGAGTGGCAGCAGGAGCGATTGCTAAGCAATTTTTAAAAGATATTAAAATCAATGCTTTTGTTGATCAGGTGGGTGATATACGTATGACCACACCTTATCAGGAGCTTGATTTTGATAAGATCGAATCAAATATGGTGCGTTGTCCCGACGAGGCCTTCGCCGAAAAGATGATCGATAAAATCAAAGAAATACGCAAAGCCGGTGACACCATTGGCGGAACGGTGATGTGCGTGATACAAAATGTACCCGTGGGTCTGGGCGAACCCGTTTTTGATAAATTGCACGCAGAGTTGGGTAAAGCGATGCTTTCGATTAATGCGGTGAAAGGTTTTGAATACGGTAGCGGTTTCCACGGAGCCTCTATGCTGGGCAGTGAGCATAACGATCTGTTTAATAAAGACGGAAGCACCAAAACCAATCTAAGCGGCGGTATTCAGGGTGGAATCAGTAATGGAATGGATATTTATTTTAGAGTTGCCTTTAAACCGGTAGCGACTATTATGCAGAATCAGCCTACCATAGATAAGGAAGGAAACGAGACCGAAATGCAAGGCAAAGGGCGTCACGATCCTTGTGTTGTGCCACGCGCGGTGCCTATTGTTGAAGCTATGGCTGCACTGGTGCTGGCCGATTACATGCTGATTAACAAAGCGGCTAAGATCTAATTGAAAGCCGATTTATGAAATTCTAATAGCCTGAATGCAAAAGCATTCAGGCTTTTTTATATTTCGAGGAGACCTTAATGCTTGAGCATCGGGTTAAAATAAATCGATTTTGTTTATCTTTCGCCTTAAGGCTAATTCAATATACTAAACATCATTTCATGAAAAAACTTGCACTGCACTGGAAGATTATAATAGGTCTGGTTCTGGGTATAATTTGGGCTTTAATTTCCAGTCAATTGGGCTGGAGCCAATTTACCATAGATTGGATTGCACCATTTGGTAAAATCTTCATCAATTTGCTGAAATTAATAGCAGTGCCACTAGTGCTTTTTTCAATTATAAGTGGTGTTGCAAACCTGGGAGACCCGGCCAGTCTGGGTCGAATGGGTGGTAAGACCCTTCTGGCTTATCTGGTTACTACCGTTCTGGCTGTGGCTATGGGACTTTTTCTGGTAAACCTTATCGGTCCCGGGAAACTGGTAGATGAGCAAAGCCGAATTGATAACCGTATTGGTTATGAGATTTGGGCTGCAGATGAAGGCTACGTAATCAAAGATGGAATCAACTATTTACAGGATCCTGAATTTATGGATCGGGCTAAAGAGATTTCCGACCTTTCGCGCAGTGAGCTTCAGGATGCATCGGTAAATGATAAGATGGCTACCGCAGATGCTACTAAAGATGCCGGACCCCTTCAACCGCTGGTAGACATTGTTCCCGATAACTTTTTCAATTCTTTGGCTGATAACGGTCTGATGCTTCAGGTGATTTTCTTCGGATTGTTTTTCGGGGTAAGTATGTTGTTTATTGACCCTAAGAAGTCAGCTCCTGTAACCCGTGCGGTTGATGGCATTATGGAGGTATTTTTAAAAATGGTAGACCTCACGATGCAGGCGGCACCGTTTTTTGTTTTCGCCTTACTTGCCGGTGTCGTGAGTCAAATGGCCGGTAATGATATAGGTAAAGTGGTTGAAATATTTAAAGGCTTAAGTTGGTATTCACTCACCGTAGTTCTTGGTTTGGCCTTGATGATTTTCGGAGTATACCCACTTATCTTTAAAATTTTCGTGCGCAAGGTTTCCTATTTTGGATTTTTTAGAGCGATGGGACCCGCACAAACCCTTGCTTTTTCTACCTCAAGTAGCGCTGCGACGCTTCCGGTTACTATGGAATGTGTAGAAGATAATCTGGGCGTTGATAAGAAAGTGACCAGTTTTGTACTTCCCATTGGTGCCACTGTAAACATGGACGGAACCTGCCTGTATCAGGCGGTTGCGGTGGTCTTTTTGGCACAACTGCATATGATTGATTTGACTTTGGGACAGCAATTAACCATTGTATTAACCGCTACTCTTGCGTCTATAGGTTCTGCTGCCGTGCCCAGTGCAGGTTTGGTAATGCTCATTATTGTGTTGGAATCTGTAGGTTTAAATCCGGCGTGGATTGGCATTATCTTTCCTGTAGATCGTATTTTAGATATGTGCAGAACGGTGGTGAATGTTACCGGCGACGCTACGGTTTCTTCTGTAATAGCTAAAGGCGAAGGACTCTTTAATTACAATCCAAATAAAGAACCGGATGCTGCTTTCGATATAGATGAAGAAAAATAGAGCAGATTAAGATTTCTGATTTTCGTATTTAATATTTTTTTAAATTGGTGATACCCAACTACCAAGATGTTGGCCCTACACAACTTTAAAACTTGACTTACCATTTATTAACTTAAATAGATAGGTATGAAAGTTTTTTATTTCGTTTTAGCTTTAGTAAGTTGTTCAATTCAGGCTCAGGTAGGTATTGGCACGACTACGCCGAGTCCGGCCTCAATGCTAGAAATCAGCAGTGAATCATCAGATGGAGGTTTTAGAGGTCTGATGCCTCCACGATTAACAGTAGTCCAGCGCGATTTAATTCCAGTTACAGCCAATGATGCCGGATTGCTGATCTTTATCAATGATCCGTTTGCTTCTATCTATGGATTGCAGGTATTCAACGGAAATTTTTGGGAAAATGTATATCTGCTACAAAATTCTGTACAGCCTACAGCAGTAGATTTTACACTCACGGATAAATCCCAAAGTGAAGGAATTGCAGAGATTAATCTCGAATTTAATATTGCAAATCCTTCGGCTACGAACGGTTTGAGTGTTACTGTAGCGGCGTCATCATTTCAAGATTTAAACGAAAGCACCTCACAGGTTGTTGTCATTCCTGCTGGAGTTAGTGTTTATAATGCGACGGCAGTTTATTCTCTGCTTGATGATACAATTACAGAAGGTAATGAACAAATTCAATTTACAATTACCAATATAAGCGGAGGTTCGGGAGCACCAACGATCGGAGTAAATTCTGTTTTTAACCTTACCGTGATTGATAATGATGTTAAAATCTGGATTAACGAAATTCATTATGATAACGTAGGAGGAGACGTTAACGAGCGAATTGAAATCGCTGGTTCTGCAGGTATTGATTTGACTGGATATCGAATTTACCATTATAATGGTACGGGTGGTACAATACTTTCTTTTAAATCGATTTCAGGTATAATCCTTGAGATTGCTGGGGGTCTTGGAGTTAAGAATATTCCGTTTGCGGGTCTTCAAAATGATGCAGAGGCTATTGCACTGGTAGACCCTGCTGGTAGTGTAATTCAATTTCTAAGTTATGAAGGCCTAGTTACGGCTACCGAAGGTCCGGCAGCGGGGATGACTTCAACGCTATTGCCTATATCAGAAGATCCGGCGGTTGCAATTGGTATGTCACTACAGCTTACAGGCTTAGGAAATACCTATAACGATTTTAACTGGGCTATCTTACCAGATACTGTTGACGCAATAAACTCAGGACAAACGTTTAACTAAATCTTTGAGGTCTTTACAATCAAAGGTAGGTGCTTCGGCCAGTGGATATTTGAACTTACCGTCCCTTGCAATGAATGCGGTTTGCAGACCGGCACGCCGGGCGCCGGTGATATCCCAGCCGTGCGCAGCAACCATCATAGTTTCCTGAGGTTTGACCTTCAATTGATCGAGAACGAAGATATACGGCTTTGGATTGGGTTTAAATGCCCCCGCTTCATCCACACTAAAAATCCGTTCGAAGAACTGTTTGATTTCTGCAAAAGCAAGTTGCTCCTGAGCAACAGTTGGATTTCCATTGGTAAGCGCAGCCATCCGAAAGCCTTTTTGTTTCAAAACCTGTAAAGCTTCTACCGTATCAGGATGTGGGGGTAGTTTTTTTATCAATCCCAAAATGGACTCGATTTCTTCTTCAGGAACTACTTTTTTAAATTTCAAAGCGGTCATCTCAAAAGTTGCCTTAGCAATTTTGCTAAAATCCTCGTGATTTCCTGTGGTCGTTTCCACCAGTGAGTAATGCAAAAGACTGCTAAACCAAAGATCAAAAGCCAGATTGTTGCTCAATGTGGTATTGATTCGCCGCGCCAGAGGCTTGAGGTCAAGCAGGGTTTCGTTTACGTCAAAAAGTATGAGTTTGGGTTTCAAAACAGGTAATTACAGGTTTATATTTCGACCTTTCGGATAACGCACTTCATACGAAAAGCTTTTTGTGACAGAAGCCCGGGGCTCTAATTGGAGTTCCCATTTTAAAATACCGGTCTCTTCGTTGTATGAAGCGTCTCCTGTTTCCTGATCTGAGACTTTTATATCCTTGTTTTGGGAAACGGGGATTCGATCTTCAAGAAGTAAATTGACAGCAGTACTTTTATTATTTCGTACGGTAATTTCATAAGCTTTATCAACCACCCGGGTGGAGCCTAAAAGGGATTTACTTTTAAAGTTGTCTTTCTTTTCTCGTTTTACTATTATGTTCGGGTCGATGCCCAGAGAAATTTCAAGACTGTCTGTAGTAGCAAGCGGACTAATAGCAGTTTTGCCTGCGTAGCTTCCTTCAAAATAAATATTGGCTTCACCTTGCAGTAAATCATAGCGCTCCCAGTCTGTGACCGTCGCAGTTAAGAATACATTTTCATTGAGCTCAGGAGCAGCATAGTGCTGATAGCTCGCGGGTAAATCAAATTGGTCAATCTCAATGGTTGTGATGTCCTGATTTGAGACAATGGTATAGCGTTTTTTGATCTCAAAACGCGTATTGGTAAGGCTTTCCTGTTTTGCTTCAACGGTTTCATTGTATGCTTGAGGAATAGGCATTGAAGCCCCTCTAATGCTTATTCCTGAAGCTTTGCCTTCTAAAGCAGTTACCGCCGCACTCCTTTTTTGAGTACCATAACCAACTACAACAACTTCCTCAAGAGCTTCCTGAGCGACGTTTAAAGTAACATTCATTATTGAACCGTAGATAGGTCTGGATTCTGTATCAAAGCCTATATAGCTATACACTAAATCTTCCCCTCCATTATCTTGAATATTTAGGCGGTACTGTCCATCAAAATCAGTTTGAACACCGTTATTAGTTCCTTTTTGAACCACATTTACACCTATTAAAGGTTCGCCGGAATCATCTGTTACGATACCTGAAACACTGCGAAGTGTTGGGTTATATTTGTAATTACTTCGGCTTACGGCTGAAGAATTGCGGTAGTTTCGGCTTACAAAATTGAGGTATTTAGGCTCTAGATTGGGTTTAAAATTATTGGTATTAGGGTCTCCTGTTGAAAGAATCAATTTAACGTTCTGCCAGTCTATTCCGCTTTGCTGATAAACATTGGCTTTGTAACTAAGCTGAATAGGGCTTGAAGCATTTTCAGCCCTAATGTCGTATAAGGGAAACCAACCGGCATTCTGAATGTTATAGGATAACTCAATGTTTAACGTAGTAGCACGTTCACTTTGTAGTTTCACAGTAATCTCGCCACGGGTTTCTTTGCGCGAATCTTCCAGATTGCTCATCTGCTGCCGGTAGTCGTTTATCTTCCGGTCTAGATCCTGAGTATCCCGTTTTAATTTGTAAATGGTATTTTGAATTTCGGTGCTGCGTTCCCGGTAATAGGCGCTTATCTGCTTTACTTTCTCAAGGGAAAGGTCTGTGTTATCGCTATTTATTTTTTGGTTTTCACTCAATAATCTAAGTTCACGCTCATAGCCTTCGATTGAATTTTGGAGTGTGTTTTTCTCCATTAGAAGTTTATCCAAATCACTTTTGAGTGTTTCATATTCTGTAGAGGTTTCCTTTTTATCTAAAAAATCGAGGTTAAAGCCAATGGATAAAATACTGGCTTTATCAAGTCCGCGCAATTGAATGCTGTTTTCTAGAATATCTGGAGAAAGGTTATTGAACACGATTTCGTTGACACCTCCAACCACATTTACAGAAGCTGATCGTTCAATAGTCGCGCCCTGAAGAAAAACGGTTACCTTTTCGATTTTTGACTTTTGAGGAAGAACTGGATTAGTAATAGCCCAAATTTGGAAAGTAGAAATAAAAAGGCAGAGTAAATAAGTTATAGCGCGCATAGAATGAAAAGTTTACCTAAAAATAAACGAAATCTTTAGTTTACAATGCATTAAATAGAGATATAGTAATTTCTTAATCTAAAAATCGGCTTTTCAGCTCAGGTGTGGGAATCATACAGCTATTTTTTTTACCAAACCACTTGTACCGGTTGGCGGCGATAAAGTCATAAACAGCATTTCTAATAAAACCCGGAATGATCATAAAACCGTAGAGTAGGGGATAGCCTCTGTCTAAATATTTGGCAATGCGCAGGGCTGCAGAAGATTTTACAGAGACGCGCTCGGGTTCTATCAAAACGATAGAAGCGGTTTCTTTAGGATTGATGTGATGCTTCGCAAGAAGTTTTTGTCCGGTTGCTCCCTGAAGGGATGCGAACTTAAACTGTGCTTTGGGATCATGCTTTATGATGAAATTGATAGCGCCATTGCACAAATTGCAAACTCCGTCAAACAATATGATTTTTTCAGCACTCATTTTTTGGGTCTTAGCACAAATTCGAGCGTGTCGAGATCTACCTGCGTGGTAAACATCCCGTAGTTTACCGTCGCTTTTCCTTTTTCGATTTTATCAAGCGTTCCAGTTGCCCGGCCATCCGGCAGGCGCACCCGGTCGCCTATTTTAAGTTCTACTTTGGGCTTTTCGGCCTCCGTCTTAATGGCCTTTTGTTTTTGCTTTTTTTTCTTCTCGCGGATTACTTCAACCTTTTTCTCGGCTTCCTGTTTTACTTTGCGTTCTTTGGCTTTCTGAGCTCTTTTTTCTTTTGCAGATTGCTTGGCACGCTTCGAATTTTCGATCTGAACTACTTTATACAGCTCGTCCATAAGCTGTTTTTTGTTTTTGTTGGTAAAAAACTTATCGCTCAGATCATCCAGTTTTTGGCCTAAATAAATCAAACGCTGATTGCTGTCGTAGAGTTCCTGGTAGCTTTCCAGTTTTTCCTGAATGCGCGCATTGGTTTTATCGAGTTCCTGCTGCTGTTTTTGTGCCTGCTGCTCTTTAGTTTTAAGCGCATTAGTGGTTTTGGCCAACTTGCTGCGTTCTTTCTGAAGATCGGCGATACTCTTATCGAAGCGTATTTTACCACGCTCTACTTTCTTTTTTGAGCGGTTGATCAGCGAATACGGAATACCATTCTTTTGCGCAACTTCAAAGGTAAAAGAACTGCCCGCTTCACCCACATACAATTTATATAAGGGTTCTAGCGTGCGAGAGTCAAAGAGCATGTTTGCATTAGTGATGGCTTCGGTCTCATTTGCCATCATTTTGAGATTGGCATAGTGTGTCGTGATAATACCATAACTGCCACGTTCGTAAAATACTTCGAGAAAGGTTTCCGCCAGCGCGCCACCCAGCTCGGGGTCGCTACCGGTACCAAATTCATCGATTAGGAAGAGCGTGTTGGCGTCGCATTTCCGCAGGAAATAATTCATATTCTTCAGACGGTAGCTGTAGGTACTCAGGTGGTTTTCTATACTTTGATTGTCGCCAATATCGGTCAGGATTTTTTCAAACAGGCAGAATCGGGAATATTCGTGTACCGGAACGAGCAGTCCGCTTTGCAGCATGACTTGCAGCAGCCCCACGGTTTTAAGGGTTATACTTTTACCCCCGGCATTGGGACCGCTAATAACAATGATTCGATTTTCGGGGTCTAAACTGATGTCTTGCGGATAGGTTTTCTCACCTCTTTTCTGGTTGGTGAGGTATAAAAGCGGATGATAGGCCTCTTTAATCTCCAGTTCGCGGTTTTCTGTGATTTTAGGTAATACGGCATTGAGTTTTTTGGCGTATTTCGCTTTCGCGGAAATGACATCGATAGTGCTCAGCAGCTTTTGATAGTCTTTAAGCAAAGGCGAAAACGGGCGCACATAATTGGTAAGCGCTTTAAGAATGCGTTTTACCTCCTCGTGCTCGTCGTAAAGCAGGTTGTTGAGTTCGCGCTGAGCGTGTTGAGTAGCTTCGGGCTGAATGTACACAATGCTTCCGGTCTTGGAATTACCCATTATAGAACCTTTCACCTTGCGGCGGTGCATCGCAGTAACGGCTAAAACCCGCACGTTATCTACGATAGATTCTCTAATCTCATCGAGATAACCGTAAGAGGCATATTCTGAAAGTGCCTTGGCAAAGCTGCTGTTGATTTTTCCTTTTTCGATATTGATGCTTCGCCGGGTTTGCTGAAGCAGGGGTGTAGCGTCGTCTTTTATTTCACCGAAACGATCTATAATCCTGGAGATTTCGTCAGTAATTGCCGTGGTATATTCGGTATCGCGAACGGTTCTGTAAAGTACAGGAAAAGTCTCCTGGAATTTTCTAAAATACCTGAGGTGATTGTTAGCGGTTTCAGACAGGCTGCCGATTTTACGGAAACTCCCCAGCTCGAGCGTGGTATCTTCGATACTCAGCATTTTGAGTTCGTGATCTAGTGCATCAAACCCGTGGTTCGGGATAGGTGTTTCGTGTGTATCAGAGTTTATATATTCCTGTGTTTGATCAAGAACAAAAAGTGTCTTTTTAAAGCTGCGTTGCGGTTGTAGTTTAAGGGCTTTTAGCTTTCCTTTTTCGGTAACGCAAAGCGCACTTACCTGAGAACAAACGGTATGGAACTCTAAATCTGCAAGGGTTTTCGGATGGATTTTTATCATAGCAAATGCCTAATTTTAAGGCGTAGCTGAATTTTTAAACGCATTTTGATTCAGCCCTGTAAATTTAAGATATTCATGAACGTTGACATACATCCCAGCTGGAAAGCTGTATTAGAACCCGAATTTGAAAAACCCTATTTTAAGAAGCTCACAGCTTTTGTGCGCGAGGAATATAAAAATCACACCTGTTACCCTAAAGGACGGGATATATTTAAAGCTTTTGATTTTTGTCCTTTTGATGCCGTTAAGGTGGTTATTTTAGGTCAGGATCCGTATCACGGGCCGGGGCAGGCACACGGACTTTGTTTTTCAGTACCGGAAGGCATTGCGATGCCGCCCTCTCTGATCAATATTTTCAAAGAACTGGAGACTGATTTAAGTAAGCCTTTTCCTGATAGCGGAAATCTGGAGCACTGGGCTAAACAGGGTGTTTTGCTTTTAAACGCTACGCTGACGGTACGTGCTCATCAGGCAGGTTCCCATCAGGGTAAAGGCTGGGAAACCTTTACAGATAGGGTAATAAGTTCTATTTCCGAAAATAGAGAAGGAGTTATTTTTTTGCTTTGGGGTGGTTTTGCTAAGAAAAAGGCTTCAAAAATCAATGGGAGTAAGCATATCATTCTTGCCAGCGGGCATCCTTCACCTTTAAGCGCAAACCGCGGATATTGGTTTGGTAACGGGCATTTTAGTAAGGCTAATGCAGCTCTAGAGGAACGAGGCAAAGAACCGATACTATGGTAAAAAAATGCCCTGAAAAATCAGGGCATTTTTTATGGGGTTTGGTTTTCAATCAAGTTGCTTAGGACGCTTTGTTAAGCGCATAAGCAGACTCTTTAAACGTTGTTTCAATAGGGGCTACACGTTTTTTCGGTTTTTTTGCGGGACCTCCTGCTACACTAAACTTAAACAGTAAAATGTTAACCAATAGCAAGACACCTAAAATTGTAAAAAAGGTAACCATGTTTAAAAAATTTTTAGTGTTTGATTGTTTCGGTACAAAAGTGTGCAATATTTTTCTAGTAATGAGACAATTAAATGTAAAAGTTTCATTAAATCTTAGTTAAATACTATTCAAAGTAATAGTTTATTTCCACCATATTTAATTCTTTTAAGAAATCTACAACCTGCTCAATTTCCTCTTTAGGCAAGGCTTTCTGCGACCAGTGTGTAAGGGATAACCACTTCTGAATGTCCTTCAATTTTTGATCATAACGCTCTGCAAGAATGTGATCAATTCCCTCAATATTTTTAAAAATTATCGTTTTGGTGTTAATAGTTTTTAAGAAGATTGAAAGTTCCTGGCTTTTATTTTTGGTAGCATTTTCGGTAGCTGCAAAAACAAAACTGGACCAAGGTGTTGGGAAGTCTGCCACACGACGGAAGATACCCCGATCTACCAAAGGTTTTGTGGTAAAATGCTCCCACATAAAATAATCAGCCTCTTTATTTTGTAAGGCAACAATGGCGTTATCCAGATTATTTACGACCACACACTCCAGTTTTGAGGTATCCCATCCCAACTGATGTGCCTGAATAAAAGCCATTACGTGAGAACCTGAACCGAACCTGCTAATGGCAGGCCTGGCGTCTTTTAAATCATCAATACGGTCATAGTTGCTTTCAGCGGCAACGTGAACACCCCAGATCAATGGGCTCGACACATAATTTTGAATGATTTTTGACGGATTCCCGTTTGCGATGTCACGTATGATACCTTCGGTCAAAATAACGGCAACGTCGATTTCTTCATCGCGTAAAGCGGCATTCATCGCTCCGGTTCCTCCAGGAAATTCCACCCATTGCACCTCAAGTCCTTCAGCCTTAAAGAGGCCTTCTTCGATACATAAATGTATAGGCAGGTTAAAATGCTCGGGCACTCCGCCCACTTTTAAAGTTTTCATGTTTTAGTTTTTGGCCTTTAAAAAATCATAGATCGCATATTGGGACCTTATTGCAGATTCTCCGGGCTTTTGAGTTACATAGGTGTTTGTTTCTTCGGCATCCTGTACACGTGCCTTTACATTGTCCTGAAGCTGAATGAGCAAAATTGCTCTCAATTCTTTAAACAAATCTTCATCATAAATAGGGGTCAACACCTCGATGCGTCGGTCGAGATTACGTGTCATCCAGTCTGCCGAACCCATATACATTTGCTCATCGCCGCCATTGTGAAATAAATAGATACGACCATGCTCCAGATAACGATCTACAATTGAGGTCATTTCGATATTCTCACTTAATCCTTCAACTCCGGGTATCAGGCAGGTAAAGCCGCGAACGATGAGACGTATTTTAACTCCGGCCTGGCTCGCTTTGTACAGCAGCGCAATGATATCAGGATCTTCAAGGCTATTCATTTTTGCTGTAATGGCAGCCGGTTTACCTTCAAGAGCAGTGTCAATTTCCTGTTGTATCAGCTTTTCAAAAATACGACGGGTGGTAAATGGAGAAATAAGCAAATGCTTGTTTCGGGGGATAATTAACTCCCCTTCAAGAACTTTAAAAACCCGATGTATTTCTTTGGTGATTTTTGGATGCGCGGTAAAAAGTCCGTGATCGCAGTAAATTTTTGAGGTTTCGCCATTGAAGTTTCCGGTGCCTATGTAGGCATATCTTCGGGCTTTATCGTCTTCATTGCGTATAATCATCAAAATTTTAGAATGCACTTTGATGCGCGGATAGCTGTATATCACGCGACCACCTTTATCTTCAAATTTTCGGCCCCAGCTGATGTTATTTTCTTCATCAAAGCGCGCTTTAGCCTCAATAAAGATCGTGACATCCTTACCATTATCAATGGCCTGAAGCAGCGCTGTGGTCAATACCGATTCATCTGCAACACGGTACAGGGAAATTTTAATATGCGTTACATCAGGATCTGTTGAGGCTTGCTCTACAAGACGTTCAATGTAATTAAAGGTCATAAACGGGAAATGCACCAACTGATCTTTCGCTCTGATCGTTTTAAAGTAATCTTTCGATTTTTCTAAAACTTTATGTGGGATGAAAGGTTTTTCGGCATAATGCAATTCCGGGTTTTCAGTAGGATCAGGGAATTTGAAGAAATCATTAAAATTGTGATACCTGCCACCGGGCATCATATCTATTTTCCCCAAATTAAGCAGCTTGCGAAGCTTTTTAGCCTCATCTTTCGGCATAGCCGAATCGTAAAGCAAGCGTGTAGGCTGACCTTCCTGACGCTGCTCCAGGGATTTATAAATGCGCTCAGCTAAAATTCCGTCGAGTTCGTCATCGATGTACAATTCGGCATCCCGCGAAAGTTTCATTTCATAAACACCTTTAACGGTATGATCAAAAAGGCTCTGAACCTTGTAGCGTATGATATCATCAATAAACGTGATATAATAGTTGCCCTGATGTTTGCCCAGATCTACAAAACGCGAGTTACTGTCTGTAGGTATTTTTACAAAACCAAATTGCTTATCATCTTCAAAAGTCACACAGAAATAAAGTGTTTGATTTTCAATAAAGATCGAATTGCCTTTTGAAGGGACAACCAGCTTAGTTTCCAGCGTATTTTTAAGATGTGTGGTGTACCAGATGTCTGCTAAATCTCCGTGAACCGAAGTAAAATCGGTATCGCTTACTAACCTGATGTTGTTTTTAGCAAGATCGGGAATGATCTGATCTTTAAAAATAGTACCAAAACGTTCCTGCTGTTTTTTTACCCGGGCCAGGATTTTTTTGACCGTTTTATTAGGTTGTAGGGAAAGTTTTTTGCGTATACTTTTTTCAATACGCTTCATTTGTCTCAACTGACTCACGCGAACCCTAAAATACTCATCCAGATTTGAGCTGTAAATCGCAAGGAATTTCATACGCTCGTAAAGCGGATTGTGCTCGCGGTCTTCCGCTTCCTGTAGCACACGCTCATTAAAACTCAGCCAGTTTAAGTCTCTGTGCTTTAAATGTCGGGATTGGTCAGTTTCCATAGGTTAGGCTTGTATTTTGACCAAAAATACGAAAGGCCGTCTCGCGCAAAATTAAGCTTTTGTTAAAAAGCCTTTAGAGTTCTGCTATGCGTTCTAGGGCTTCGGTAATCATATGTTCTACGACCTGAGAAGGATTTTTGCTGAATTTTCCCGTGGCGCGATTGGCCAGAATTGCATTTACAGATAATGCCCGGTGCCCCAGAAGTTTACTCAGGCCATAAATGCCTGAAGTTTCCATCTCCAGATTGGTTATTTTTTTGGAATCATGGCGGAAGGATTGTAGTTTGTCATTAAGTGTCGCATCTTCGGTCTGAAGGCGTAGGGTACGCCCTTGCGGACCGTAGAAACCTACGTTAGTGACTGTGGTTCCTTCAAAATAGTTGGGATTTTTGAAGTGATTGAGCAAAGCGGAATCGGCCTCGACACAGTACGGCGTACTTTTTTCAGAATTTAATTGCAGGTGTGCTGAAAATGCCTGTTCAAATGCGCGATCACGTACCGAAGTACTTTGATAAAAATGCAGTAAAGAATCAAATCCTAACGCGCGCTTGCTTAGAAGAATGGAATCTACAGGAATGTCTGACTGAATAGCTCCACTGGTACCGAGTCGTATTAGTTGCAGTGATTTTTTGTACTCTTTTATTTCACGTGTTTTAAAATCGATATTGACTAAAGCATCTAGCTCGTTGAGTACGATATCTATATTGTCTGTGCCAATTCCCGTAGAAATTACTGAAATGCGTTTGCCTTTAAAGGTTCCCGTTTCGGTTTTAAACTCCCGCTTTTGCGTACTGAATTCAATATGTTTAAAATGCCTTGTAACTTCAGATACCCGGTCAGGATCGCCTACAGTTATAACAACATCGGCAAGATTTTCAGGCTTAAGGTGTAAATGATAAATACTCTGATCTTCGTTTAAGATAAGCTCAGATGGGGCTAAAGGCATATTAGTGTGATCTTACCAGTTCGTGATTGTTTGAATTGTAGAGAAAGTCGTACTTGTGTGTGCCCCCGTAAAAGGACTGGTCTTTAAGGGCATCGTAAAAGTTTTGAGAACCGTCCAGAACAGCCTGCCCTTTGGTATTGAGTACCAGTTTACCTTCGTGCATTTTAAAGAAAGGTTTTAAGGCTTTGATCATCCTTTCAATTTGCATGTCACCATAACCATAATAACCCTGGTACTTCAATGCATAACCACAAAGTTGGTGTTCTGAAGAAACTTCGTGTAGATCGATTAGTTTAAGAATGTTGGTTTCCAGCGTATTCAGGCCGGTTTTGCTGTTGGGAAAGCGTTCTACGTGGGCACGTAAACAGCTTGACAGGTATTTGAAATTCGAGCTTTTGGTAATTTCAGCTTTAAGTTCTATGGGTTTCTCATCGCAGTACAACTGCCAGATGTGATGTGCAACCGCAAGGTCTTCTGGAGCAAGTTTAAGTTTGTTTTCATAATGCTTAATGAATTGCTCATCAGTAAGCTCTGATAAACCTTTAAGCTGGAGTTCGCCATCTACCCAACCACTGCACACGACGTAGATAGGCATCACTTTTTTATTCTGAATGAGGTAGCTGATTGCTGCAAGCATATTCACATGGCAGAATAAGTCAAACTCAAACCAGAGTACAATTTTATCATAACCGTTTATGGCAGCGAGTTTGTTAAGTTCTGCGACAAACTTTTCCTCGTAATCTGCTTCGGTAATGTTGTAATTCTCTTTTAAAAAGTGTTTACGGGCTTCGACAAACTGTTCAGATCCCACTTCTTCAACGGTGGGGCCTTCGCAGAGCATTTCGCGCCAAACAATTCGATCTCCATTAAAATTTAGGGCGTCAAGGCGCTTTAGTACCATATCGCCGTTGGTGATATGCAAGGTATTTGAATTCATATGATAGGGTTTTAACCACCCACGCGTTTTACCCGAAATCCCTTTTCTTTTAAAAAAGTCATGATTTTATCGCGGTAATCCCCCTGGATTAGAATGCTTTCTTTTTTAAAACTTCCGCCTACACCCAGCATGGTTTTAAGCTCTTTTGCAAGAATTTTGAAATCTGAATCAGCACCGGTATAGCCTTCGATAATGGTCACGGGCTTGCCTTTTCGTTTTTCGTATTTGCAGATTAGTGGATCATCCTGCATCCAAATCCCCAGATCATTAGCATCTTCAGTCTCTTCCTGAGGCTCTGGCTCATGATCGGGAAATAAGTTTTTGAGTTGGTCCTGTAAATCCATAAACTATTTTTTAATAAGTCCTATTTCAACCAGGCGTTGATGCAGAAATTCGCCGGCGGTAATATCTTCATAGGCTTTGGGATGTTCGGCATTAATACATTCCTCGAGACAATTTAAGGGCATTTCGCTACGCGGATGCATAAAAAACGGAATCGAGTAGCGCGGAGTGTCCCATTCTTCCCGTGGCGGATTCACGACACGGTGAATGGTAGAACGCAGTTTATTGTTGGTGTGACGCTCCAGCATATCGCCCACGTTGATCACCAGTTCATCTTCATTAGGAATGGCATCAATCCACTCTCCATCTTTGCGCAACACCTGCAAACCACCGGCAGAAGCACCCATAAGAAGGGTGATTAAATTGATATCACCGTGTGCCCCGGCGCGTACAGCACCTTTTGGTTCTTCGGTGATTGGAGGGTAGTGTATGGGTCTGAGAATACTGTTTCCGTTTTTGACCCAGTTGTCAAAATACATTTCTTCAAGGCCAATGTAGATAGCAAGAGCTCGCAGCACATAAATACCGGTTTTTTCAAGCATTCTATAAGCCTGCATCCCGGTTTCGTTAAAGTGCTCCAGTTCTTTTACATGAACGTTTTCAGGATATTCTTCAGTAAGGTTAGCATCAGGTTCAGGGTCCTGACCAAAATGCCAGAACTCTTTAAGATCGCCTTCTTTTTTGCCTTTAGCGTGTTCTTTTCCAAAGGAAATATAGCCCCGCTGACCGCCCAGGCCTTCAATTTCATAAGCTTTTTTGGTGTCTTCCGGTAAGTCAAAAAATGCTTTTACTTCTTTATAGAGATCGTCTACCAGATTGTCATCCAGAAAATGATTTTTTAACGAAACAAAACCAATTTCCTCATAAGCGCGACCTATTTCATTCACAAATTTTTGCTTTTTGGAAGGGTCACTGCTCAGAAAATCAGAGAGATCTACACTGGGGATGTTATTCATAATTAAGGAATACTGAAAATTTATAAGTACGTAAATATATCAAATTTTAAGAGGGGGTAATTTTAAACTAAACTTAAAAAACCGTCTGATGTTTAGTTTTCATTGGAAATGTAATTTTGCTTTAGTGGGGTGTTCATCCAATATCCGGATAGACTATCGCCTGAATGTATAGGCTGATCTCCAAAAATTGGCTTTGAAGGATCCATTACATAATCTTCAGGAGGTAGTGAATAATCTGTTATTTCCTGAATAAAGAATTCTCTATATTGATTGTAAAATTGTGTATTTGATTCGTTTACTCTGTTTCCAAATACGTCTTCTATGTTTTTTACCCCAATGTCTACAATATTATTTTCTGTTATATTTTCGAAGTAATCAGCATATTCTTTAAACAATTCATCCGGATTTTTGGGGTATAAATGAGCAATGTTGCGTTCAATTCTAACTTTATCTAGCCGGATACGCTTATCATTCACTGTTAATCTGTAATTATTAATTCTATCGGCGTCAGTTTCGTCAATATTATTGTTGAAAACTAGAGAAAAATATTGATCCTTCGTAAATACGCGCATTTCAATAGCCCTGAATTTGGGTGTTGCCTGTAGTTTAAAGACATTATTGAATGAGATATAACTTGGGTACATCTTGGAATTGATTTTTTGATATTCTTCTGTTAATGAATAAATAGATGTTTCCTCCTCATCCCTACCGGCATCGCTTAATGATGGACTACCATAAGTATTGTGTTTTTGCGATTCCTCATCGCTACCTCTCATTACAGTATATTCTATTTTATGAATTGCAAAGTTTTCCTTTTCAATATAAATTTTTCCTCTCACCATTATACCATTAATGTTTCTGTATATTTTAATTTGATAAAGTAGAGAGCTTCCATTTGTTGTCTCATTCCCCAGTGTGAAACTGTGATTGCGCAAAAAATCGGTGTCCATGCGGTTAATGAAATCAAAACTATTTGTCCGATGGTTACGAATTGGATCGTGTACTCTTAGAAGATAAAATTCGTTTATGTCAAGCTCGCCTATTTTGATATCGTTGTCAACAATTTTTCGTTGAGTAAAATAATCATATTTCTTTTCAGCATCTCTATTTCGCTTAAAATCAGTGTTTTTTTTTAATTGATAAATCACCGTTTTGGTATTAGGTAGATCTCGTGCATAAAAACCCTGATCATATACTTTCAACAAGGCCTCATTCAGATTTAAATAGGAATCATTTTGCATTTGATAATCCCGATAATAACCAACATAAGAAAATGGTTGATTAGGGTAGTTGTTTGGGATTCTCTTAATGGCTTCAGAGATTATTTCAGAGGGTGATAAGTTTAATTTTTTCTGATTTTTCTGCTCTTTATTTTTTGTTGAAATGACACGTATTTCACTCAAATCTTCTATTGCTGGAACCAATTTCACAAGATTTAACTCCCCAAGTTTTAAATTGGTTAGAGCGATATTTTTTTTCTCATAGCCTATGCTGGTAAAGGAAATAGAATCAATTACGGTTTTCAAATTCTCTGGGATTTTGAATCCACCGTCCGCGTTTGCAATCAAGCCAGAATTCGTTTTCAAAAGGCGTATTGTAACAAAGGCGATTGGATTTTCTGTTTGTGAATCAATTATTTTTCCAATAAGGAAATCTTCTTTTTGAGCACATATTTTATTTAAAAAAAGGCTGCATATTATAAAGAATAAGATTTTCCTTGCTGTCCACTTTTGCATATTTAGGCTTTTAAGAACGGTTTTTTTAAATATAATTGATTTTGAACAGTAAATAGTAATAATATTGATTAGATCAAGGAGATATTTTAATTTACCGCTTTCATTTATATACGTTTTGATGCTTAATTATTCGAATTATAAAATTGACCACGACAAGGTTTTAGGCTTATATAAACAACTGCTTAAACCCCGTTTAGTAGAAGAGAAAATGCTTGTGCTGCTGAGACAGGGGAAAATCTCCAAATGGTTTAGCGGTATTGGGCAGGAAGCCATCGCGGTCGGAGTGACCGCAGCCCTTTACGAGGATGAGTACATTATGCCTATGCATCGCAATCTGGGGGTTTTTACGAGCCGAAATATCCCGTTGCAGCGCTTGTTTAGCCAATGGCAGGGCAAGCGCAACGGCTTCACAAAGGGTCGCGACCGAAGTTTTCATTTTGGCACTCAGGAGTACAAAATAATTGGGATGATCTCGCATCTGGGTCCTCAGCTGGGCGTGGCAGATGGTATTGCACTGGCTCATAAACTACGTAAAGAGCAAAACCTTGTTGCCGTGTTTAGCGGCGAGGGTGGGACCAGTGAAGGCGATTTTCACGAAGCACTGAACATTGCTTCCGTATGGGATCTGCCGGTTCTGTTTTGTATTGAAAACAATGGCTACGGACTTTCAACTCCCACATCAGAACAATACCGTTGCGCGAATCTGGCCGATCGCGGAGTGGGTTATGGGATGGAAAGTCACATCATAGATGGTAATAATATTTTAGAAGTTTATCAGCGCGTCTCAGAACTGGCGCAATCAGTACGGGAAAATCCGCGACCTGTACTGTTGGAATTTAAAACCTTCAGAATGCGTGGGCACGAGGAAGCCAGTGGAGTGAAATACGTACCTCAGGAATTGATGGATCATTGGGAAAAACGTGACCCGATTGAAAATTTCCGCAGCTATTTAAAAGAATCAGATTTGTTGTCTGAAGATCAGGATTTACAAATGCGTGCAACAATTCTTGAAGAAATTGATGCTGCCCTTGCGGAAACTTTTGCTGAAGAACCTATATCCTCAACTGCTGAGCAGGAGCTTACCGATGTTTACGCGCCTTTTGATTTCGTTCCCAAACCTCCCGAAGGATCTGCACAAAAACTTCGGTTTATTGATGCCATCAGTCAGGGTCTCGACCAAAGTATGCAGCGCTTTGAGAACCTAATTATTCTGGGGCAGGATGTTGCTGAATATGGCGGTGTCTTTAAAATTACCGAAGGCTTTGTTGAAAAATACGGAAGAGACCGGGTGCGCAATACGCCTATATGCGAGTCGGGTATCATTGAGACTGCGATGGGACTTTCGATTAATGGATTTAAATCTGTAGTCGAAATGCAGTTTGCAGATTTTGTAAGCAGCGGATTTAATCCTATTGTAAACTATTTAGCTAAATCCCATTACCGCTGGGGTCAGTGTGCGGATGTGGTTATTAGAATGCCCTGTGGGGCGGGAGTGGGTGCGGGTCCTTTTCACAGCCAGACTAACGAAGCCTGGTTTACACACACTCCGGGTTTAAAAGTGGTGTATCCTGCATTTCCTGAAGATGCTAAGGGTTTACTTGCTACTGCAATTGAAGACCCTAACCCGGTTCTATTTTTTGAGCATAAAGCCCTGTATCGTAACATCAGGGGACAGGTTCCTGAAGCTTACTACAATTTACCCTTTGGTAAAGCCGCGCTCTTAAAGTCGGGCGATGAAGTTACGATCATTACCTATGGAGCAGCCGTTCACTGGGCGCTTGAAACGCTTCAGGATGAACCGGACCTAAAAGCTGATCTTCTAGACCTGCGATCACTGGTTCCATTAGACCGTGATGCAATAAAGCAGTCTGTTCAGAAAACAGGAAGGGTTTTGCTTCTATGTGAAGACAGCGCTTTTGGTAATATTATGGCAGACATTGCGGCCTTTATTGCAGAAGCGTGTTTCCAGTATTTAGATGCGCCGGTAAAACGTTTGAGCAGTTTAGACACCCCAATACCTTTCGCTCAAAATTTGGAACAGCAATATTTGCCCAAACAGCGCATAGCCCAGACTTTACAGGAGCTGAGAGCCTTTTAAAAATTGTAAATGTTAAAATTTTATTGATTTATTTGTTTGGAGTTTCTTTCGTTAACGCATTTTAACAGCGGCGAGTTAAACACTATTAATAAATAGCATCGATCTGTATATCGCTGTTATTTTTGACTCATTACTAACCAATAAAATTTACAATTATGCTTAAGTGGACAGTTATATTTATCATCATTGCAATTGTTGCAGCAATCTTTGGATTTGGAGGAATTGCTTCTGGTGCAGAATCAATCGCTAAGATCTTATTCTTCATTTTTATTGTTCTTTTCCTGATCAGCTTGCTGTCAAGATTGTTCAGATAATTTAGATCTTTTAAACCCTATATAAGATATGAGAAAAGTAATCAGCATTTTAATCTTGAGTGTTATTCTGGTTTCCTGTGGGGGAACGAGTGAAGTGGTTAAACAATCGCGTAAAACACTTAAAGGTTACTGGAATTTAGATAACATCAATTATAACAATGCAACCGGAATTTATGATGTAACTCTTTTCGGAGATGTTTCGTCTGAATGTATGGTAGGAAGTACCTGGAGATTTATACCGAATAACAATTTCGGTAATTATGAAATTACCAGTACAACCTGTAATCCCGGTAAGCGTTATTTCGTATGGAGTATTCCAGACCAGGAAAACGCGATTTCTTACGATATTTTGTTAAAACCTACTGATGAGAAAATGAATTCAATAATGAATGATGCCGGTTTTCGCTTAAATATCAATTACCTGTCTGAAAACGAATTGACATTTACTCAGACTGTACAGGTTGATGGAAAACCGTTCAAGATTGTAATGAATTTTTCAAAAATATCTGAATAAGTAAGAGTTCAGAATGGGTAACCCCTTAATTTAATTAAAACAATTTTTATGAAATCTATATTGAAACAAGCTGCTGTAGTTGCAGTAGCCTTAACGATGCTAACTTCTTGTGAGGCAACTCGAAATGCAAATAATCAACAAAAAGGTACTGCTATCGGTGCAGCCGGCGGTGCTATTATTGGTGCCGTAATTGGTAACAATGTGGGTACTAAAGGTGATGGTGGTGCATTGGGTGCTGTAATTGGTGGTGTTGTAGGTGGTGCTGCTGGTAACGTAATTGGTAAGCGTATGGATGAGCAGGCCAAGCGTATTGAGCAGGAAATTCCCGGAGCTGAGGTAGAACGAATTGACGACGGTATCGTGGTTAATTTTGACGAAAACAGTGGGGTGTATTTTGCTACAAACCAGTACAGCATTAATGCCGCTTCTCAGCAAACACTTAATGGTTTAGCTAAAGTGATGACCGAATATCCTCAAACTAACGTTCTTGTGGTGGGTCATACAGACAGCACCGGTTCTGCGGAATACAACATGACACTTTCCAAGAATCGTGCTCAGGCAGTTACTAACTATTTAGTAGGTCAGGGTATCGCTGCCGGAAGATTTACAACGCAGTGGTATGGTGAAGAACAACCAAAATACACCAACGAGACTGCCGAAGGACGTTCTAAAAACCGTCGTGTAACTCTTGCTATCGTTCCTAATCAGGAAATGGTAAACGAGGCTAAGCAACAGGCAGGCGAGGGTCAATAATAAATTAATTTCCTTTTGACAGGATTTTAGAGAACCTCCTGGCAGTATTAACTGTCAGGAGGTTTGTTTTTTTACATATTCCAAGACTCGGTTTCACTCTCAAAGAAGCTTTGAATTAGCAATTGAATGAGTATCTTGAGCCTGCATTGAAAAAGAACTTAAAAATAGCCATAGCAGGTGCCGGTCTGGCCGGGTTGACGGCAGCAATAGATTTGCTTCGCGCAGGTTTTGAGGTACACCTAGTTGAGAAAGACGCGTATCCTAAACATAAGGTTTGCGGTGAGTACATTTCCAATGAAATTCTTCCTTACTGGCAATCTCTGGGTATCAACCCTTTCGATTGGGGCGCTGTGCAAATTGAAGTATTTGAACTCAGCTCTCGCTCGGGGAAAACGCTTAAAACCGCATTGCCGCTGGGTGGTTTTGGCATCAGCCGCTATACGCTGGATTCTAAACTGGCTGAATTGGCAAAAGAAAAAGGCGGCACGTGGAAGCAGGATACTGTTGAACGCATCGAATATAAAAACGCCGGTTTTGAGATTTTTTGCAGGTCCGGTGAAAGCTTTGAAAGCGATTTGGTCATCGGGAGTTTCGGTAAACGTTCGGTTTTAGATGCTGCGCTTTCGCGAAAATTCTTCAGCAACAAAACCCCCTGGATGGGCGTCAAAGCCCATTACGAGGCAGAAGTTCCTGAAAACGTGGTAAGCCTTCATTCCTTTAATGGCGGTTATTGCGGTATTTCAAAAGTTGAAAACAATCGGGTAAATGTGTGTTACCTCACACATCTCGATGCTTTTAAAGCTTCCGGCAATCTGGAAGGTTTTCAGCACACTGTACTTTCGCAGAACCCACAACTTAAATCCTTTTTTGACCAGGCAACGCCTGTGTTTGAAAAGCCACTCAGCATCAGCCAGATTTCTTTTCAGCCTAAAGAATTAATAACGAATCATATTTTGATGTGCGGTGACAGTGCGGGGCTCATTCATCCGCTTTGCGGTAATGGGATGGCAATGGCGGTACATTCGGCTAAAATTCTGTCAGAATGTATTGTGGAGTATCACCTCAAATCCCAATCCCGTGAAGAGCTTGAGAAAAGCTACAGCAAACGCTGGAAGAGCACATTTTCTGGTCGTTTGCAGGCCGGCCGGATTTTACAGCGGATTTTGCAGCACGAAACAGCCACCAATCTGGGTATAAAGAGCCTGCAATGGATGCCCGGAGTCCTGCCAAAAATCATCAGTTTAACCCACGGTAAACCTCTGGAAATTTGAAAGAACGAAGCCTCCTTCCCGAATTGATGGACGATCCCTCGCTTGATGCGGTTGCCTTGCAGCAGGCGCTTAACGAGGTAACTCTCGTAAACCGCATTTTGGGAGGAAATAAAGTCACCACCCGTGGACTTGATTATTTTTTTAAAAAATTCCCGAAGGAACACTACAGCATCGCAGATATGGGTTGCGGAGATGGGGCGACGCTTCGCACCGTAGCCGGCTATTGCCGAAAAAAAGGAATTTCCGTGAGCCTTTTGGGTTATGATTTTAATCCCAAAAGTATTGCGTTAGCACGCGAAAAATCAACGGATTATCCCGAGATTCAATTTGAGGTTCAGGATATTTTAAAGTTGGATGCTGATCGTTTTTCGTGCGATATCATTCTCTCGGTGCTTACGATGCATCATTTTACCAATGCCGAAATCGACCGGTTTTTGAATCAGTTTTTACAGTTATCCCGCCTGGGGGTTGTGATCAATGATTTACAGCGCAGCCAAATAGCCTACGTACTTTTTAAGGCCTTCAGCCGGGTTTTTATGCGCAGTCACATTGCGCGTTACGATGGTTTGATCTCCATCAAACGGGCATTTACAAAAAAGGAATTAGTAACTTTCACAAAAAAGCTTCCGGTTACCCACTATCAGTTGAGTTGGCGCTGGGCTTTTCGCTATTTATGGATATTAGAAAAACAGCATTGAACTCCCCAGAACCAACTAAAAATCCGGTAAAAATTTGTGAGGTGGCCAAAGCTATTCCGCAATATCACCGCAAGACTCACGAAATACTTCCCCTTGTAGATCTTTGGCTTGAAGGTCAGGACGAGCGCTTTCGCCGTAAGGTCAAAAAAATATTTAGCAATGCAGCTGTAGACAAGCGCTACAGCATTATGGCGCCCGAAGAGGTGTTTACCGCAACTTCGTTTGAAGACAAAAATGATATTTACACGCGTGAGGTCATCAAACTGGGTGAGCAGGCACTTACCGATGCCTTACAGAAAAGCGGTTGGGATGCGCAAAGCCTCGATTACATCATCACGGTGAGCTGCACCGGCATTATGATCCCTTCGCTGGATGCCTATCTCATCAACAAACTGCATTTGCGGCAGGATATCACCCGCCTGCCGGTTACGGAGATGGGCTGCGCAGCGGGAATTTCAGGGATTTTATATGCTAATGATTTTCTTAAGGCCAATCCCGGAAAACGGGCGGCTGTTATTGCGGTAGAAAGCCCTACGGCCACCTTTCAGCTTAACGATTACTCTATGGCTAATGTGGTGAGTGCGGCAATTTTTGGGGATGGCGGTGCTTGTGTGTTGCTTTCATCAAAAGCGGAAGACGAGGGGCCAAAAGTGGTTGATACGGGGATGTATCATTTTTTTGATGCCGAGCATATGATGGGTTTTAAACTTACCAATACTGGACTCAGAATGATTTTAGATCCTTCGGTCCCCGAAACCATAGCGGGGCATTTTCCGCAAATCATCGATCCGTTTTTGGCAAAAAACAACATAGATATCGATGCGGTAAACCATCTGGTATTTCACCCCGGAGGCAAAAAGATTGTGCAAACGGTTGAAGCCCTCTTTGGCGAGCGCGGCAAAACTATTGACGACACCAAAGAAGTTTTAAGGCTGTATGGCAATATGAGCAGCGTTACGGTGTTGTATGTTTTGGAGCGCTTCTTAAACCGCAAAATTCCTGATGGAGATTACGGTCTGATGCTTAGTTTTGGACCCGGATTTTCGGCACAACGCATTTTGATACAATGGTAACAGCATTTGAATTTAACACCAACCCTGAAGCGAACTTATGGGCATTAATCCTGGGAGGTAGCAGCGGATTGGGACTGGCTTCGGCAAAAAAACTGGCTGAAAAAGGCCTGAACATCTGCATCGTGCACCGCACCCGGCGCAGCAAACTGGGTGATTTTGAAAACGAACTTGACGCAATGCGAGCCTTTGGCGTAGAAGTGTCCGAATTCAATACCGATGCCTTAAGTGCTGAAACCATTCAAAAACTACTTGATTTTTTTAGGGCGAAAGAAGGCCGGCTTCAGTTAATGCTGCACAGCATTGCCAAGGGAAATTTGAAACCCATTTATACCGATAACCCTTCGGAAGCGACCCTGAGTGGGAAAGATTTTATGCTTACTGCGGAAGCTATGGCGGTTAGCCTATACGACTGGGCAAGCGCTTTCGCGAATGCGAAATTATTTGCATCCCACGGCAAAGTCCTTGCGTTTACCAGCGAGGGCAGTACCAAACCTTTGCCAAATTATGCCGCGGTATCAGCTGCAAAAGCAGCCCTCGAGGCTATTGTGCGCAGTCTTGCTTTTGAGCTTGCGCCCTTAAAAATCACGGCAAACTGTATTCAGGCGGGAGTGACCAATACCGAAAGCCTGCGGTTGATACCGGGAAGTGAACTTTTAATTGAGCAGGCGATGGCCCGCAATCCATACCAACGACTTACAACCGCCGAAGATGTCGCTAATGCAGTCTACCTGCTTACCAGGCCTGAAGCAAACTGGATTAATGGAGCCGTGATTCCGGTGGATGGCGGGGAGCATTTGAGATAAACTAATACAACATATAACGGATTTTTTTAGCTTTAAAACCGTTTAGAATTTGAAAGAATTTATGATTATAGATTTAAGGAGCGATACGCTTACCAAACCCACCCCCGAAATGTTGCAGGCGATGATGCAGGCCGAAGTTGGGGACGATGTATACAAAGAGGATCCTACGGTTAATAAACTCGAGGAGCATATCGCACATCTTTTTGGGATGGATGCGGCGCTGTATTTCCCTACCGGAAGTATGACCAATCAGGCTGCGATTAAAATTCATACCCAGCCCGGCGAACAACTCATCGCCGATAAGTATGCCCACGTGTACAACTATGAGGGCGGCGGGGTTTCGTTTAACAGCGGGGTTTCGTGCAAGCTTGTAGACGGCCATCGCGGGATGATTACCGCCGAACAGGTGGAAGAAAACATCAATCCCCCCGATTTTTACCACAGTCCGTTGACATCACTGGTCTGTCTAGAGAATACGACCAATAAAGGCGGCGGGGCCTGTTATGATTTTAGGGAAATTGTCAAAATCAGAAAAGTTTGCGACGAGCACGGCTTGGGCTTACATCTGGATGGTGCCCGCCTTTGGAACGCGCTGGTTGCTACCGATGAATCTCCAAAAGATTACGGGGAGGTTTTCGATACGATTTCGGTGTGCCTGTCAAAAGGCCTGGGTGCGCCTATGGGTTCGGTACTCGTAGGGAAACAAAAATTTATGGATAAGGCGATGCGCGTCCGCAAAGTTTTGGGTGGCGGGATGCGTCAGGTAGGTTTTATGGCCGCAGCCGGCCTTTATGCTTTAGAGCATAACTGGCAGCGTATGGCAGAAGACCATCGCAAGGCTCAGGAGCTGGCCACGGCGCTGGCGGCACACGCTAAAGTCGCTCTGGTAGAGCCCGTAGAAACCAACATTTTGATTTTTAAATTGAGGCCGGAAGTTGATGAGTTGAAGTTCATTCAGCAACTAAAAGAAAAACAGATTTTCATCAGCGCTTTGGGTAAGGGTAAGCTGCGTATGGTAACCCATTACGATTATACCGATGCGATGCATGCGCATTTGCTCGATTTGCTTTCGTCTAAAAATCTGTAACTAAGATTTTTGAAAAACGATTTAAATCCCCGTTTAGATAGCGAATGCCGTTTTATAAACCCATCTCATTAGCGATTTTCTAAAAATAGAGGCTAGAGCCGGAGTTTTTGACTAAAGCTTCGGCTTTTTTAGGTTTGGAACACTATCTTAGTAGAGGTTGTAATGTATTTTGAATGTAGTACAACCCTAACCAAAACCTTCCTTTTATGGCTCTTAAAGTCGTTATTTCTCATAAAACGAAATATAAATACGACAAGCGCATCTCGCTGTCTCCGCATATTTTTAGATTAAGACCTGCACCGCACAGCAGAACACCCATTGAAGCGTATTCGTTAAAAATAAAGCCCGAAAATCACTTCTTCAACTGGCAACAGGATCCTTTTGGGAATTATCTGGCGCGCGTGGTTTTTCCGGAAAAGACCGACGAACTCTCTATTGACGTAGAAATTCTGGCCGATCTCAAAACCATCAATCCCTTTGATTTTTTTGTAGAAGAAGCGGTTGAAGAGTTTCCGTTCACCTATAAAGAATCACTTAAAAAAGAATTATTGCCCTATTTGGAAGTGACCGATGACGGGCCTCTGCTACAGAAGTTTCTAAAAACTGTAGATACAAGCAAACAAAAAACCATCTACTTTTTAATAGGAATCAACCAGCATATCAACCAGTACCTGAATTACACGGTGCGTATGGAGCCGGGTGTGCAAACCTGCGAAGAAACGCTTGAAAAGAAACTAGGTTCCTGCCGGGATTTTGCCTGGCTTTTAGTACAGTCGTTGCGTCATCTGGGTCTCGCAGCACGTTTTGTTTCGGGATATTTGGTGCAGCTGAAGTCTGACGAAAAAGCTTTGGATGGTCCGTCTGGCCCTGAAGAAGATTTTACCGATTTGCACGCCTGGGTTGAGGTTTATGTGCCCGGTGCAGGATGGATTGGTCTTGACTCGACTTCCGGATTACTGGCCGGAGAAGGTCATATTCCGCTGGCGTGCACGCCTTCTTTTGAAAGTGCGGCCCCGGTGACCGGCTTTTCAGATCCTGCAGAAACCGAGTTTGAGTTTGAGAATTCGGTTACACGAATTTTTGAATCGCCACGGGTTACCAAGCCCTATACCGAAGATCAATGGGAAGCCATAGATGCGTTGGGTAAAAAGGTGGAGCAGGAGTTACAGGACGGCGATGTGCGGCTTACGATGGGTGGTGAACCCACATTTGTTTCTGTTGACGATATGGAATCTGAGCAGTGGAATACCGAAGCTGACGGTCCTGAAAAGCGCAAGCTGGCAGAAGGTCTTTCAAACCGCTTACTGCATAAATTTGCGCCAGGGGGTATGTTTCATCACGCTCAGGGTAAATGGTATCCCGGCGAACCCATACCGCGCTGGTCGATAGGAATTCACTGGCGAAAAGATGGTAAGCCCATCTGGAAGGACGAAAGTCTGATGGCCTCTTTTACCAAAGAATACGATCTGCCGGAAGGCATTTCTAAAAAGTTTCTGCAGGAACTCGCGATAAATCTCGGGGTGCGTCTGGAATACATTATGCCTGCATACGAAGATGTGTTTTATTTTATGTGGGAAGAAGGCCGCTTGCCGGTAGACGTTGATCCGCTTGACAGCGACGATACAGTCACATCAGTCCGTAATCGGCTGGCGCGAATTTTACAGCAGGGTCTTGATAAAAAAATAGGCCATATTTTGCCGCTGGCCAACATTCAAGGAAAATGGGTGACCAGCCCCTGGCAGTTTAGACGCAAGCATCTGTTTTTGATTCCGGGGAATTCACCCATAGGTCTTCGGTTGCCGTTAAACTCACTCATTGAAGAACCTGATGTTCCGTCGCAACCCATTACAGATCCAGATCTTTTTGATAAACGAAAGCCTTTTGGTGACTACGCAGAAGCGCTCGAGAAACGTAAAGCTTCCGCGAAAGAGAAAAAAGGAAAAATAGATTATAACGCCGATAAAAAGGAGAAGAACCCTTTTGCACGTACCGCTTTATGTGCTGAAGTGCGCGATAAGAAGTTGTACTTATTTCTGCCGCCTCTGGATAATGCCGAAACCTTTCTGGATCTTATGGCTTCTATTGAAGCTACGGCGAAACAGTTAAACATACCGGTGCTGATTGAAGGCTATGAGCCGCCGCGCGATTACCGTCTTGAAGTACTTAAAGTAACACCAGACCCCGGTGTGATCGAGGTGAATGTACATCCTGCAAAAAACTGGGACGAACTTTCTAAAAATACCTTTACGCTGTATGAGGAGGCCAAAAAGAGCCGTCTGAGTACCGAAAAATTTATGCTTGACGGTAAGCATACGGGTACCGGTGGTGGTAATCACGTCACGCTGGGAGGAATCACTCCGGCTGACTCTCCGCTGTTGCGCAGACCCGATTTGCTGCGCAGTCTGCTTACCTTCTGGCAACACCATCCGGGATTGTCGTATCTGTTTTCGGGTTCGTTCATTGGCACTACGAGCCAGGCACCGCGTATTGATGAAGGCCGAATGGAAAACCTGTACGAACTGGAAATCGCTTTCAGCCAGATTCCTGAGGATGAGGATGTGCCCTTCTGGCTTACCGATCGTTTATTCCGTCACCTGCTTACCGATATTACCGGAAACACGCACCGTGCAGAGTTTTGTATAGATAAATTATACTCACCCGATTCGTCCAGCGGTAGACTGGGAATCCTTGAGTTGCGCGGCTTTGATATGCCGCCGCACGCACGCATGAGCCTTACGCAGATGTTGCTGGTGCGTACCCTTGTCGCATGGTTTTGGAAAGAACCCTACAAGCACAAACTGGTACGCTGGGGTACCCGCCTGCACGATAAATTCCTGATGGAACATTACGTGAAAGAGGATATTAAGGATGTAGTGACTCAGCTTAATGCTGCAGGATATCCATTTAAATTAGACTGGTTCGATCCGTTTTTTGAATTTCGTTTCCCGCTTTACGGGCAGGTTGAGGTCAAGGGTATTCAGATTGAATTGCGCTCTGCTATTGAACCCTGGAATGTTTTGGGAGAAGAAATGACCGGCAGTGGTACCTCCAGATACGTTGACTCGTCGCTGGAACGCGTGCAGGTTAAGGTGACTAACTTTAATCAGGAACGTTATGTGGTAACCTGTAACGGGGTTAAGGTCCAAATGAGCAATACGGGAGTGGAAGGCGAGTATGTTGCCGGGGTGCGCTACAAGGCCTGGCAGCCCTGGTCTGCCCTGCATCCTACGATAGGGGTAGATACACCTTTGGTTTTTGATATTGTCGATCTGTGGAACGAGCGTTCGGTTGGCGGTTGTACCTATTTTGTTGCGCATCCGGGCGGAAGGTCTTACGAGACGTATCCTATCAACAGTTTGGAAGCCGAATCGAGACGTATTAACCGTTTTTGGGAAATGGGTCATACCCAGGGAACGATAACGCATTCAGAATCAGAACCTAATCCAAAGTTAGTAGGGCGTACGCTCAAGACCAATACTGTGGAAAAAACCTTTGATTTTAAAGAGATACCTGTGAACCCGGAATTCCCACATTTATTAGATTTACGAAAGAAATACTAAGCTAGACCCCTAACTATGACCGTTGCCACAAACACCTGGTTTACCCGGTATTTTACAGACAATACCTATGACGAGATGTTTTCTCCCGATCTTTCTGTGAAAGGAAACTGGAAAGAACTGCTTGAAAATTTCAAGCGCATAGGTATAGACGGTCTCAATCAGCGGCAGAATGATATTGACTGGTTGCTTGAAGAAAACGGGGTAACCTACAACGTATATAACGATCCCAACGGACTCAACCGCCCGTGGAATCTTAATGTGATTCCTTTTTTACTGCACGCAGACGAGTGGCAGCAAATTGAAAAGGGATTGAAACAACGGGCAGAGCTGCTCAATCTGGTTTTAAAAGATATTTATGGCGAGCGGCGTCTCATCAAAGAAGGGGTGGTGCCGCACGAGGTGATCTATGGGCATCGTGGTTTTTTAAGGCAATGCGACAAAATTCAGTATAAACTCGACAAACATTTACTTTTGTACGCGGCCGATCTGGCTCGCGGAAGTGATGGCCGTATGTGGGTGGTAAACGACCGCTCCCAGGCACCGTCCGGTATGGGATATGCGCTTGAAAACCGCTCCACAACAAACCGGGTTTTGTCTGATATATTTGTGGATATGAACGTCAGACGCCTGTCTGAATTCTTCAAAGAATTTAATGACCTCTTGGTTGAGGCTTCGCCCGAAAAGATTGAAAATCCGAACATCGTGATTCTTACGCCGGGATCGCATAACGAGACCTACTTTGAGCATGCGTATCTAGCTTCCTTTTTAGGGTATCCGTTGGTTCAGGGGAATGATCTGGTGGTGCGGGAAGGCAATCTGTATATGAAATCCCTGAAGGGCTTAAAACGGGTACACGTGGTACTGCGAAGGGTAGATGATATTTTTACCGATCCTTTGGAGCTACGGGAAGATTCACATCTGGGTGTTGCCGGTTTGCTCGATGTGGTTCGCAGGCAAAATGTTGCTATTGTGAACCCCATAGGCAGCGGAGTACTTGAAAACCCGGGATTGATTCCTTTTATGCCGGCTATTTGCAGATTTTTCCTGAATGAACCCTTAATGCTTCCGCAGATTGCTTCGTGGTGGTGCGGACAGGAAAAGGAAAAAAATTACGTGCTCGAAAATCTGCACAATTTGGTCATAAAACCCATAGATCGTACCAATAGGGAACATATACATTTTGGTTCGCTGATGTCTAAGGCAGAGCTCGAAAAGTTGAAAAACGAAATTCAACGCAAGCCCTATCATTTTGTAGCCCAGGAGCGCATCAGCTTTTCTACGGCACCCAATTTTACTAAGGGAACTTTTGAGCCGCGCAATATGGTAGCGCGTACGTTCACCATTGCCGGTAAAAAAGGCTATAATGTGATGCCCGGCGGCCTCGTACGCGTTGCACCCGACCGTAATACCTTAAGGGTAAGCAATCAGCGTGGAGGTACGAGCAAGGATTTCTGGATTATTGACCCCGATCGGAGTGAGGAAACTCCAAATTTTAACTGGAACCGCCGCTCGGCGATTTCGGTAAGCGGTCTTGCCGATTTGCCAAGTCTTACGGCCGAAAACCTCTACTGGGCCGGTAGATACGTGGGTCGAACCCTGGTTAACGCCCGCTTTTTACGGATGGTTTTAAAGCAAACCAGCGCTACTGAAACCATTCTTCAGGAAGAATGCTCGGTAAAACTGAATATTCTTTACAAAGCTGTAACCCAGATGACCGGCACCTATCCCGGTTTTATGGAAAAACGGGAAGATGGTACCTATGCGATGAGTAATCCGTTAGAGGAGATTTTTGATGTCATTCTCAACCGGGAACGGGTAGGAAGTTTGGCGCATACGATGAGTATGTTTAGCAGCTCCTATTATTCCATTCGCAATTTGTGGAGCAGCGATATGTGGCGTGTTTTTGAAACCATTCAAAAACTATGGCGCAATCTGGAAAACGAAAAAGACCTCACGGTTACCAAGCTTATTAAAGGTCTTAACCAACTCATCACCCGTCTTATCGCTTTTATGGGGCTTATTGAGGAAAGTATTATGGTAGAGCAGGGTCTTTTGCTCTATTTTATAGGTTTACAGCTCGAACACAGCAGCCTTACCATCACCAAATGCCGGGCGCTTTTGGTAAATAAACAGGCCGGTCAAACCGAATATGAGATTCTCGAAGCTTTGCTTAGCAGTCACGAAAGCCTGAATATATACCGCTACAGCTACCGCTCGTTTATCAGGGTAGAACCGGTGATTAACCTCATGTTGATGGATTTGAAATATCCACGCTCGCTTACCTTTTTATTAGGTCGCTTGCAGAAGGATATCGCCAGGTTGCCGCATTCACAGCGATCTGATACGTTAACCCAATACGAGAAGAATGTTTTTGAGGCATTCAGCAAGTTGCGTTTAGCAAGTTCAGAAGCTCTCGCGATGACTGCCAACCCCGAAAGTTATGTGCGTGAAGATCTGGATGACCTGCTCGAAGAGTTGAGCGAATTGTTGTTTCAAACTTCACAATCTATCACCAACACCTATTTCAATCATACCTATAAGCAGAGTCAGCTGGTAGATCAAAATTTTTCCATTTAATGTTATACGCTGTCTCGCATACCACGACCTATAATTACGATGCACCGGTAAGTTACTGCCACAATATCGCGGTACTCAAACCCCGAAAATCACCGGGTCAGGAACTGCTGGAATATAAAATGCAAATCAGTCCCGAAGCTGATGAAATTTCAGAGCGGGTAGATTTCTTCGGAAATTATATCACCCGTTTTTCGATACAAAAAGAGCATAAGCAGCTTAAGGTTACCACGGTGAGTAAGCTCAACCGGGATTATGAATCGCATCGGGCATCCTTTCGCACCGAAGCCTGTACAGGAATCACGCTGGAGCAGGCGCGTAAAACCCTTCAAAAAACGGAAGCCGATGTTCTGGAAGCCAAACAATTTGTGCTGGAGTCTATTTTTATAAGGCATTGGGGCGAAAACATACGGGAATATGCTAATAAGAGTTTTACACCCGGGCGTTCGGTTTTTGAAGCGGCAGAAGAATTGATGCAACGTATTTATGTGGATTTTGATTTCGTATCGGGTTTTACCAGTGTTTCCACACCCATAAATGAAGTGATGGAAGAGCGTAAGGGCGTGTGTCAGGATTTTGCTCAGATTGCTATTGCCTGCATTCGGTCTATAGGATTACCGGCGCGGTACATCAGCGGGTATATCGAAACTTTACCACCTCCCGGAAGAGAAAAGCTGGTAGGGGCAGATGCCAGTCACGCCTGGTTCTCCATCTTTATTCCCGGTTTTGGCTGGGTAGATTTTGATCCCACTAACAATCAGATTCCCGGTAATCAGCATTTGGTAACCGGCTGGGGACGGGACTATTATGATGTCCCGCCGTTGAAAGGAGTGGTTTACGGCAGCGGAAGAAGCAAACTCAACGTTGAGGTTGATATCGCCCGAATATCTTAGAGCCTTTTCCCTTTTATTATTGCGGCCCCAGGTATTTTAAAAAGCACATACTGCCCCCAATGCCGCTGTATTGCCCGTAGTTGGGGATGATGTCGTATTTACGTCTCTTGTAAAGCGCAATTGCTGGAGGCTGAAAAATTCCCGTTTCCAGAATGCATTTGGTGTAGCCTATCTCGTGAGCCCAGTTTTCTAAGGCTTCCAGAATGGCGCTGGCATAGCCTTTTTTACGATGAATGGGCTTGGTATACATACGTTTGATTTCAACACTCTTAGGGCCGTACTCCCGGAAAGCTCCACAGGCAACGGCAAGGCCGCCGTCGTAGGCTACGATCACGTTTTTTACACGGTCAAGGGAGTTGAACTGATTGTAAAACTCATGATCGTCACCATCTGTAAGTTTCAATGTTTCGTCTAGTTCTTTTACCATTTTCAAGAAATCCGGATTCTTTGAATCGGTACGTACAAGATTTAGCATGTATGGGGTCTTTAGTTGATTAGCATACTGGCGTACAGATTAAGCTGTACACTAAGACAGTATTAATGATTTAAAAAATTAAATGGCTAAATGATTGCGCTTGTGACAATAAGCACTGTTAAATTTAGTTAATTTTTGATAACTTAAAAGGTTTATTGAAGTTTTTCCGGAAGGAATTTTGGCACGTACAGGAAGTATTTGCCAGGATGATTAGTTATGGTCTGATAATCAATTTATTAGATTAAAAAAAGTTATAAAGTGTAAGCGAAAAAACGGAAGCTTGATTGTCAAAATCTCGTAAATCAAGCTTGTGAAGTCTTCAGGCTATCTGCTGAACTTGTTGTCAATGCAAATGGATCTGGAAGTATTTTTTTCTCGCCAATCGCTAATCCAAGCCTCTCGATTTCTTTCTGAATTTTCTGGAAAACCTTGGGTCCTGTAAATTCTACAAAAAGAATTCTTTTTTTGAGGTTGCAATCCAGTATTCGTACTTCCATAATGCGGTTCAGGCAACGTACGAGTGCCTCCTGCTGAAATGAATTTTTAGCTTCCGTTAGTTGTAATTGCGCTCTCATGATTATCCCGGTTTTAGAGTTTAGCAGAAACTTTAAGTTGTGTAGGGGAGTTCTTTATAACGGCTTAGCTACTTATTTCACTAGGGTTACAACGTTAAAGTTACTTCAAAAAGTAATTGATAATGAATACTTTATGGAAATTTTTTCGCTAAATCGGTTTAGGCAAAGCGCTTATTTTATTCAAAAACACAAAGCTTCTTTGAAGGAAGCGTGGCATTTGGCACTCTAGATTAGCTCTGAATACTGTTTTGTTATCTGATAATCAGTTTTTTAATGTGCTCATTTCGGCTTTAAGGAAACTTGGTAATTCAGTTTTAAAAGCTTTGTTTTTTGGCGTACAACTTTAGTCACCGCAAGCCGCTTCAGCTCTTCTTTTAAATAAAAAAGCACCCAGATGGGTGCTTTTTCAGACAATTAATTCGATTTTGTTGCTTAGAACGCGTTGGCAATAATCTGCTCAAACAACTCCTGCTTACCACTATACTGTTTTGGCTCGCCGGTTTGCTTCCCGATTTCGCTCAGTTGCTCTAGAGTAAGTTCTCCTTTTTCAAATTTGGCACCATTACCACCGTCAAAAGACTCGTAGCGTGTTTTACGCAATTCGCTGTATTTGGTATTCTGAAGAATGTGATCTGCTGCGATAAGTCCGCGTGCAAATACATCCATTCCGGAAATATGCGCGATAAATTTATCTTCTAGGTCGGTAGAGTTGCGACGTACTTTAGCATCAAAGTTTACACCACCCCCTTGAATACCACCACCTTCTAGAATGATAAGCATGGCCTGGGTGATTTCGTAAATATCAATAGGGAACTGGTCTGTATCCCAACCGTTTTGGTAGTCCCCACGGTTTGCATCTATACTTCCCAGCATACCGTTATCTACAGCAACCTGCAATTCGTGTTCAAACGTATGAAGGGCAAGCGTAGCGTGATTTACTTCCAGATTCAGTTTAAAATCATCCTGTAAACCGTATTTATTGATGAACCCTAAGGTTGTAGCTGCGTCAAAATCATACTGATGTTTGCTAGGCTCCATCGGTTTAGGCTCGATCAGGAAGTTTCCTTTAAAACCTTCCTTGCGTGCATAGTCTTTTACCATAGTAAGGAAACGCCCCATATGGTCGAGCTCGCGCTTCATATCGGTATTCAACAGGCTCATATACCCTTCGCGACCTCCCCAGAACACGTAGTTCTCACCACCTAAAGCGATGGTGGCATCTACGGCAATTTTTAGCTGAGCGCCGGCGTAGGCAACCACGTCAAAATTAGGATTGGTAGAAGCGCCGTTCATATAGCGTGGGTTGCTAAACAGGTTTGTAGTACCCCAAAGCAATTTGATTCCGCTTTCTTTTTGCTTCATTTGTGCGTACTCCACCATTTGGTGCATACGTTTCTCATACTCGTTTAATGAAGGAGATTCATCTACCACATCAACATCGTGAAAACAGTAGTAAGGCAGATCCATTTTGGTCATAAACTCAAAAGCAGCATCCATCTTATCTTTTGCACGTCCTACCGGATCAGGATTTTTATCCCATTCAAAGGTTTCGGTAGGTGCACCAAACGGGTCTCCCCCTTTATTATTTAGCGTGTGCCAGTAAGCCATCGCAAAGCGAAAATGCTCTTTCATGGTTTTTCCGGCAACCACTCTATCTGCTTCATAGTATTTAAAAGCTAATGGGTTGTCACTGCCTTTTCCTTCAAATTTGATTTTATCAATGTTCTTAAAATAGGTACTCATAGTTTTTGAATTACTCGTTTATTTTTATGTTGTTTTTCCAGGTTTGATACCAGTCTGAATAGATTTTGCCCTGGTCCTTTTGAGGCTCCTGAGTACTTATCAGACTCAGACCCTCATTGGCTTCGTTAAGTGTTTTATAATGCCCAAAACCGTATGCGGCTCCTCGTGCGGCTCCTTCAGCCCCATTGGTTTCATACAATTCGAGCGTGGTTTGCGTGGTGTTGACAAAAATCTCGCGAAACACCGGACTTAAAAATAAGTTGGCGTGCGTGGCCTTTACGCGTTGACCTCCGGCACCAATTTTTTGCATGATTTCGAAACCGTAATTCATAGCAAATACAATTCCTTCGCAAGCGGCACGAACCAGATGCGAGGTTTCGTGGCGGTTAAAGTTTAAGTTCTGTAAACCACTGGTGGCATCTTTATTATTGAAAATGCGTTCTACACCATTTCCAAAAGGGTAAAAACGCAAGCCATCGCTGCCGGCTTTTACTTTTGAAGCCTGCTCGTTCAAGAATTCGTAGGAAACCAGATCTTTAGAACCGGCTGAAACGGTTTTTCTAAGCCATTGATATAGAATTCCTGAGCCGTTAATACACAGTAAAACGCCGTTACGCTTCTGTTGCTCTTCATTATTGACATGTAAAAACGTATTCACACGATTTTCAGGATCAAACGAATCCTGATCGGTCACCGAATAAATTACGGCTGAAGTTCCTGCTGTGGTAGCTATTTCGCCGGGTTCGTTAACATTTAATGACAAGGCATTATTAGGTTGGTCGCCGGCACGGTAGGTTATTTTGACATCTTTAGAAAGTCCCAGTTCGGCTGCAATTTCAGACGAAATTTCGGCCTGATGCCCAAAATTGGAAACAACTTCAGGAATCAGAGATTCGGGTAGTCCCATAGCTTCCAGAACATCTGTTGCCAGAGTTCCTTTTTTGAAATTCCACAATGCTCCTTCAGAAAGGCCTGATTTACTGGTTTGGGCTACGCCCGAAAACTTCGCGGCGAGATAATCTCCCGGAAGCATCATATAAGCTGCCTTTTCAAAAAGTTGCGGCTCATGTTGCTGCACCCATTTTAACTTGGAAGCTGTAAAATTTCCGGGACTTCCCAAAATGCGGGAATGGAAAAAGGCACTGCCTTTATCCTGATAAATATCGCGTCCAATGCTTGCTGCACGACTGTCGCACCAGATAATGGAGGGTCTCAAAACCTTTAAATTTTTATCGGTAAGTACGAGTCCGTGCATTTGATACGAGATGCCAATAGCTCTAATCTGATCAACAGCAACACCCTGAGCCTTTAGTTTTTTAATTCCGTCGCAGGTGTATTGCCACCAGCTTTCCGGGTCTTGCTCTGCCCAACCGGCCTGCGCGGCGTGCATCTGCATTTCGCGATCGGGTACGGTAATATGAGCGATACCTTTTCCGGTATTACCGTCTAAAACAGCAAGTTTAATGGAAGAACTACCCAGGTCAATTCCTAAAAAATACATAGGATCTTTTTTTGAATGAATTCAGTTTTTAATACTCTTATAGTATATTTGACTACAAGTATACGGATAAAAATCTAAAACTGGTCAATTTTTTATACTTTAGCTGTACATTTTTAACCTATGGAGCACCAATCTACCTCAATGCAAATTCCCGAAGCAGAAAAGTCAGTGATTTTAGACAGTATCACCATTGACTGCGTGATTTTTGGTTTTAAAAATGAAGAGCTTGAGGTTCTTTTGGTAAAACACAAAGAGGGGATTAGTAAAGACAAATGGGGTTTACCCGGAGGTTGGATCTATGAAAATGAAGGTATTGATGATGCCGCAAACCGCCTCCTTCTTGAACTTACCGGGATTAAAGATGTTTATCTGGAACAGTTACGGGCATTTGGTGCACCCGATCGTTTTCCACTTTCGCGCGTAATTACCGTAGGCTATTATGCGCTAATTAAAGAAGAAGATTACGATTTGAAAGCAGGTTATACGGCTGCTGAGGTAGCCTGGTTTAAAGTCTCTGAAGTCAAAGATCTGATTTACGATCACCAGCAGATTCTGGAAATAGGTCAAAAACGCCTGCGCAGACGCATCAAACAAGAGCCTATTGGTTTCAATTTACTGCCTGAAAAATTTACCTTATTGCAATTGATGCATTTGTACGAACAGATTTTGGGTTATGAAATGGATAAGCCCAACTTCAGGCGTAAAATTCTTAAAATGGATTTGCTTACTCCATTGGCCGAAAAGCAAAAGGACGTTTCGCACCGCGCTGCGAAGCTCTATCGCTTCAATCCGGAAACCTACAAGAAGCTGTTGGAGAAAGGTTTCAACTTCGAATTTTAAGCTTCAACTTCCGCTTAACTTTTCCACTTTTGGTACTCACCTGATTTAAAAAAGTTAGGGAAACTCATTTATATTTGTTAAACTTGTAGTCAATAATACTATAAGTTGTTTTTCGGCTTTGAAATAACCGGAAATACAAGACTAAACTTTAAAGTAAATCCTATGAAAGAACCCAGATATCTGGTGGATCATGCGTATATGGCAGATCCTTCGGCACATGTTTTTAACGGCAAAATTTATATTTATCCTTCTCATGATGTAGAATCGGGCATTCCTGAAAACGACAACGGCGATCACTTTGATATGCGGGATTATCACGTCTTTTCGATGGAATCTATTGACGGGGAAGTTACCGATCACGGTAAGGCACTTGACGTAAAAGACATTCCTTGGGCCGGTCGCCAGCTATGGGATTGCGATATCGCCCATAAGGACGGGACGTATTACTTGTATTTTCCGCTGAAAGATCAAACGGATATTTTCCGCATTGGTGTGGCTACCAGTGACAAGCCCGAAGGGCCTTTCAAGCCACTTGACGCACCCATGAAGGGCAGCTTTTCTATAGATCCCTGTATTTTTGAGGAAGATGGGAAACACTATATGTATTTTGGCGGTCTCTGGGGCGGACAATTACAACGTTACCGGGATGGGAAAGCCATCGAGTGCGGGTTAGAACCTAAAGAAGATGAACCTGCTTTACCGGCTCGTGTAGCCCGTTTGGCTGATACTATGCTCGAGTTTGCAGAGCCTTCCAAAGCAATTGTCATTTTAGATGAAAACGGAAAGCCGCTAACTGCGGGAGACCACGATCGCCGCTTTTTTGAAGCTTCGTGGATGCATAAGTATAACGGCAAGTATTACTTCTCGTATTCTACCGGAAACACGCACCGGCTGTGTTATGCAACGGGAGACAATCCTTACGGACCGTTTACCTATCAGGGAGTGATTTTGACTCCGGTGGTGGGTTGGACCACGCATCATTCTATCATCGAATTTAAAGGAAAGAGCTACTTATTCTTCCACGACAGTGTGCCTTCTGGTGGAAAAACCTGGTTGCGAAGTATGAAAGTGGTAGAACTGGAATATGATACTGAAGGCCGAATCAAGACTATAGAAGGTCAATAAATTTTGGTCTTAAAATAAAAAAGGCTGTCTTAGGTGTTTATCAATAACACTTACGACAGCCTTTTTCTTTGGCTAATTACTAAATTTTTATGGTGCTAAAACCTGGTAGGTTTCCCCGGCCCTCGTTTCGATTTGAGTAAGGTAATAAGCCCCTTCTTTTTGACTTTCTGCGGAAATTCCTTCCACCTGAATAGGTTGAGCAGTACGGAGTATTAGGGTTCCACCGGACTTTGAATGTATTGTTGCAGATTTCAGTTTGTTTTCTGTCCATTCGATAGCTACTTCAAAGTTTCCGCGGGCTTTAAGACCTTTTACAGAACCGTTTTCCCAGGCACCGGGCAGGGCAGGAAGCAGGTGCAATTCACCCAAATGGCTCTGCAACAGCATTTCGGCTATGCCGGCAGTGGCTCCAAAATTCCCGTCAATCTGAAACGGCGGATGCGCATCAAACAGGTTGGGATAGGTCCCGCCTTTATGCTCTTTGGAGTAGGGGTCAACGTACTGCATCAATTCGCGGATCATCTTATACGCGTGATCGCCATCAAGCAAGCGGGCAGCGAAATTTATTTTCCAGGCTTTGCTCCAGCCCGTCCCTTCATCACCGCGCAGTTCAAAGGTTTTTTCGGTAGCCGCAGCAAGCTCAGGAGTGGTGAGCGGAGAGATGGAAGTGCCGGGATGTAACCCAAATAAGTGCGAAACATGACGATGATGCGGATCTTCTTCTTCAAAGTCCAGATTCCATTCCTGCAACTGGCCTTTCGCTCCTATTTGATAGGGAATCAAACGCTCCTGAGCAGCAACAAGCTTTTCTCTAAACTCAGCGTCGGTACCCAGTACTTCTGAAGCTTTAAGGGTATTGCTGAATAATTCGCGAATGATCGCGAGATCCATAGTTGCCCCTTCGGTAACTGCATAGCCTTTTCCGTCTACCAAAAAGAGGTTTTCAGGAGAGGTAGAAGGTGCTGTAGTCAATTGACCGTCGCGTTCTACCAGCCAGTCTAAAGTAAAAAGAGCTGCTTCTTTCATTACCGGATATACTTTTGCCAGATAGCCTTCATCCTGAGTAAAAGCATAGTGCTCCCAGAGGTGCAGCGTAAGCCAGTTGCCACCCATATACCAGTTTGCCCAAAGCGGATCACCGTCACCAAGATCACCCACCGGGTTTGCCGTAGCCCAGATGTCTGAATTGTGGTGCAAAACCCAGCCTTCTGCATTGTAAAACTCTTTAGCCACACGGCTTCCGGTAACCGAAGCATTTTGAATATAGGCCAAAAACGGCTGATGCATTTCACTCAAATTAGTGGTTTCTGCCGGCCAGTAATTCATTTCGGCATTGATGTTTGTGGTGTAATTTGAACTCCACGGCGGACGCATTTCGTTATTCCAGATTCCCTGAAGATTGGCTGCGATTCCGCCCGGTCTTGAGGAAGAAACCAGTAAATACCTGCCATACTGAAAATACAGAGCTTCCAGATTGGGATCGTTAGCTCCCTGGGAATAGGCTTTTAAACGGGCATCAACAGGTTGTTTTAAAAGGTCTTCCGGAGTTGTGCCCAAATCAAGCGCGACACGGGTCATATAGGCCGAAAAATCGGCGATGTGATCTGCCTTGAGTTGGTCATAAGTTTTAGACGAAGCCGCCTGCATAGATTCACTCGCGAGTTTTGCTTCGTCGAGTCCATCTTTATCCGAGCATTTGTCAAAACCGTTAAAACTGGTTGCTGCGCTAAGCAGTACAACCACTTCGGAAGCATCAGCGATAGCCAGACTGTTATTTTGCACACTGAGATTACCATCGGTTTTAAGCACTTTGATGCGGTATTGAAAACGCATCCCGTCACATCCTTCAGGATCTTCGTAAGTAATAGGCTCTACGCCTTCGGGATTGTAATAGTTGGGGTTTACGTTTGCCGGAGCTTTCCCGCTAACGACCAACACCTGATCTTCAGTTACCGAAACTTCAGAGCGCAGCTGGCTTTGCGCAGAAAGATTCAGGCTCAAGGTTTTTGCGGCATCTGCGGTAAGTTTCATAACCAAAACATTATCGGGTGCCGAAGTAAAGAGCTCACGGTTATACTTTACGCCATCTGCTTCAAATACCGTGGTGGTAATAGCATCGGCCAGGTTCAACGTACGTTTGTAGTTTTGCACCGAATCGTTTTTCAAGTCCTGATGCAAAAGCAAATCACCCATAGGCATATAAGACTGGGTGTAATAGCCCTGCATTTTTTTGGCTAGAAGGGTTGCCTGCTCGTAATCTTTGGCAAAAATAGCTTCGCGTAAGGGTTGTAAATAGGAAGCTGCATCGGGATTAATGCTTTGAGGTACTGGGCCGCCACTGTAAAGCGAACTTTCATTAAGCTGAATCAATTCGTCACTCACACGCCCAAAGACCATCGCACCAATTTTACCATTTCCTATCGGAAGGGCTTCAACCCATTCCCGTGCCGGTGCATCGTACCAAAGCCCGGGTAGTTCAGCTTTTGCTAAATCAGGCTCTTGTATTTCTTCTTTTTTACAGGAAAGAAGTGAAAAAAATACAAGTGTTAGGATATGTGGAAAGCGAAAAAACAGGTTCATGACGGTATTTGAAATTAAAGAGTAGGTTTTAGGGGAATTATATTTTGACGTAGATTTTCTTTTTGTCCATCCAGTAGCCCAAAGCCCAGCACAGGAGCATAAAGACAATAGCGGTCATCAGTGCCCCGAAGGATCCCGGGAAGATGCGCTGAAGAACTTCTTCACTTACCCATTCAAAAGCATCCTGATTTTCATTCACCGGAATGAGGCGTAGCGTGATGTAAAACAATTCAGAAAACAGGTAAATCACCAGCGGATTCTTCCCGAAGGTGTTGAAAAAATCGCTACCAAATTTGATGTTTTTCAATTCGACTGCAAAGATGAGTGCGGCCAGCATAGACAGGTTAAGACCTATGGTTAGCATCGCGAAGGGACTTGTCCACAATTTTTTCGAAATGGGAAAAATTAAGCCCCACCATTCGGCTAAAGCAAAAATGATAAACCCGGCCAGCATCAGTTTGGCAATGGTTTCAAAGGATTTCCCTTTTCGTCTGATAAACACACCGGCGAGATAACCCGCAAGCACGTTTACGATACTGGGCAGGGTGCTCAAAATACCTTCCGGGTCAAAAGGGATGGCGTCTTTTTTATAGATATGGCCCTCGCCCAAAATGGCAAAGTCAAATTTAGCAGCGGCATTGGTAGCCATTTCGAGTTCGCGTCCCGGTTCGCCAAAAGCATACAGAATTCCCCAGTAGGCGAGAAGCATCACAATACACGCGATGAAAATAGCTTTGACTGAAAAATACCTTACCATCACCGCACCAAAAAAGTAGCAAAGAGCAATACGTTGCAAAACACCCATAACCCGGGTTTCCGAAAATGGGGATAACTGCAGTTGCCCGTCATTGTATTCAAAAAAGGGAAACCAGTACATCAGAAAGCCCAGCAGAAAGATGATTGCGGTGCGCTTCAGCACTTTTTTCCAGAAATCTGCAGGTGCAGCCTCCTGAAAGCGGCGCATCGAGAAGCTCATCGCATTACCCACGGCGAATAGAAATGAAGGGAAGACTAAATCTGCCAGTGTAAATCCAAACCATTGCGCGTGCACCAGATACGGATACATTTCGGCACCGGTGCCCGGCGTGTTTACCAAAATCATCAGGGCGATGGTAAGCCCTCTGAATACGTCGAGCGATAAAAAGCGTTCTGAAGTTTTTACGGTCATAAGCAGCGGTTAATAGTTGTAGTCAATAGGCGGCATGATCTTCGTGATCGGGGTGATTTTGCTTCGGTATTTGGTGTGAAGTGCTTTTGCTATTTGGTAAGCGTCACCGCTGGGCTCAGTGTTGTACGATTCTTCTTTGTTAACCCATTCCCATTCCCATTGTTTGATTTTTTCATCAAAAGCTTCCTGATCAAAATTGCCCCAGTCGGATTGAACATCGTTGATGAATTGTTGCCAGCGTGGTTTGTAAAAATCGTTAAGCACCCCGCTCCATTGGCGGCAGGAATACTCGTGCAGGGGATTGTCAGGACCGCCCCAAAGCGTGATGAGGTCGCGGGCATTCCGCTCGTAAAGGGCTTTTTCTTCAGGTGTATTGCCCCAACTTCGTGCATCAGCAATCCAGAGACCCAGCAGGAAGTCTTTTCGCGTAGCAAGCAATTGATCCAAATCACTGATAAGCGTCAACAATTCTTCGCTGTGCTTTTTAAAAGCTTCCTTATCGTTATTGCGGTAGGCTATAGTCATCTGTTGCTGCACAGGCAGCGCATAGTTGGCAAGCACCTGACGGGTAAGATCAACCAGATCGTATTCAAAACCATCAGCATTTTTGAAGGTATCACTTGTGCCAATAAACAAATCCCAGGCGGGCAGCAGGTCAAGCGGATCGTAATTCATCTTGGTGCGTGCCCAGCGGCGGTAGCCTTCAAAAGTAGGACGCGCAGCGATGATAGACTCGGCACCATCGCGTATCGTGGTACCGTTGTAAGCCGTTTCTACCAGAATATCCCAGGCTTTGGTGATGCTATCGTTTACCGCACCATAACGGTTGCGGGTGTACTGCTTCAGCCAGGGCTTGAGCTCGATAGGCGTGTCACGCCAAGTATTATCGGTCATCAGTTCGTAAAGCACCGGGTTTTGCTCAATGGCTTCCATCGTAAGACCGATTCCTTTTAAATTCCCCGAAGTGCTGTCGTTTAAAGCTTTTGCAGGTTCCTGTGCCACCGTCTCGATACGGCCAAACATACTGATGTTTCCGCCAAAATTGTGCAGCATATTCCAGATCCATTGTTTGCCGTAGAAGGCTTCGGTTTGTTTCCAGACGGGTTCAATTTCGGTAGCCAGATCGAGAATGATCATGCGATCATCGGGCACCGTGCTGAGCAAACCTTTTATTTGAGGGGTTTTCCAAAAGTCTTTGTGGCTGTAAAACAACCAGCCCTGCATCACCCAGGTTGCCTCGGGATCTGCGGCTTTCATGCCTTCAAAAATCTTTTCGCTCAACTCACCCAAATACTGCGGATCGTCTGAAGGTGGCTCGTTTTCGTTAAAGGTATCTGCCGTGTAAAGGTGATCTGTACCAAAGACTTCTTCCTGTTTTTCTAAAAAGCGTTTTCCTATTTCTGCGAAAAGCGGATCGCCTGCATCCAGGATGTAAGTGTCGCCAAAATCATTACCCCAATTGGTCTTTTTGAGATTGGCATCGGGGAAGAATTTTTTGAAAGAAGCCGGAACGTGACCGGTAAATGCCGGAAGTACGGGCTTCATTCCCAGTTCGCGTGAGCGCTGTAAAATCTTTTTCTGCAAATCGCGATGGCTTTCTTTCCAGCTTTGCGGAAGCGGGCCGCCCCAGCCGTCCAGATTTCCCATCCAAAACCAGGAGAAATACGAAGGACCGCTGAAAAAGTCGTTGAGGTCTTCATCGGTAAAGCCGTACGACTTGTAAACTTCGTCCCAAATGTATTCTTCACCGGTTATGGCTAAAGGCATATTGATACCGTGAAGCGCCATCCAGTCGATTTCCTTTTCCCAGCGTTCCCAATCCCACCAGCTCATCGAGTAGTTGAAGGTGCAGTAGTTGAGGTAGTAGCGGTACTCGTAAGGCGATTCTTTGCGTACCGGTTGTTCAGGCAGGGGCAGGGTTTCCGGGAAGTTGAGGTTGGTGCCATTCCAGGTGATCTGCCCGTGAGCATACTCTTTGATATAATAATACAGGGCCGAAGCAATAGCCACGCCGTTATTTGCCCTTAAACTGATTTTACCATCCTGAGCTGCGATTTCAAAAGCCTGATCGCCGACACCGGGTAGCGAATCAATACTGAATTGGTCTGCATACTCGGGCACCACGCGTTTTAGGAGACTCTTGTAGGGCGTTTCTTCCTGAGCCTGAATTTCTGCTTCTTTTTCTTTTTTACAGGAATTAAGCCCTGCAAGCATAAAAATGCAACAGGCAAGCTTTAAGACAAATTGGTATTTCGGTTTAAGAATCATAACAGGTACTATAAAAATAATCTAAAACTTTAGGGTGTCCGGCAGGAACTTGGCAGCCAAATCCTCGTAATAGGGACGCAATTCTTTTACGTTTGGCGGGGTAGGAGCCTTGGAATATAAATCATAGGGATTGAATTTTTCTACCCACTTAAACATCTCGTGATCGTGTTTGCTCATCAGGTGATCATAAGCGCCCTCACGGTGTTGTGAGTAAAACGAATGATAGCGTATCATATATAAAGCCGGCTCGGGCAGATAGTCTTTCATAATGTGGTACAGGTACTCATCGTGACCCCAGGACATGTGCACATTGTCTAAGCCGCAGTTGGGTTTGTAAACCCCGTATTTGGTATTGAGGCGCTCATTAGTATAATCGGGATTTTGCTTGAAAAATTCCGGATACACGATTTTGTCTGAATAGGCACAACCTACCGGAAAGGTATCGCCCACAACAGCCCACTGCGGTTCGCCAAAAAGGCACAATACTTTACCCAGATCGTGTAAGAAACCGGTAAGCACAAACCAATCCGGATGCCCGTCTGCACGTATGGCTTCAGAGGTTTGCAGTAAGTGCTGAGTTTGATCGAGGTCAATGTCCGGGTCAGAGTCATCAACGAGCGTATTTAAAAATTCGACTGCATCCCAAAGCGACATCTCACGACGGTTAAATTTGAGGAAGTCGTTTTTCTTTTCGAGCACAAAATCATAGGTCTGGTTGATGTGATTGATGCGGTAAAACTCTTTTACCGTATCACGAGCCGGAGCTTCGTAATTGCGAAATTCTTCCTTGGCTTTATGAGCCTCTTCAGGATAACGGCGCACCACGTCATCTTCCCACTCGTCAAGACTGCCCAGCGGCTGCGCGTTTTGATTGCTATCTTTCATAACTATAAATTCAGGTTAAACAGTTCTTTTTTATTTTTTTGCGGTTTTTCTATTTCCATTTTATCAATTCATTAATCAGGACCCGAGGGAAACCATCAGGTAGAGCAAACCAATAATGAGTACAACAACAAGACAGGCGAGCAGGAAGCCCGTGCTGTCCTTTCTATTCCAAGTGTACAATTCCCAATTGCTGTTGGGGAACAAAAGCCTTTCCGTAACCGGTTGATTTTTTAAGGTACTGTTGTCAATTGCCCGGGTGCGCATCTTCTGGTAGAAGAACTTTAAATGATCGTCAGGATCAGGTTTTGTTGCCAAAGCGATGAAGATGAGTACCAAAAAAGGAAATAACAAACGGATACCGAGTCTTATGGTTTCGTTTAAAGCATAGGGATTCCTGGAAAGATCCCAGCCCAGACTGTCTAGCAGGTACAATTCCAGATAAATGTAGCCGCGGCCGTAGCGCTCATCAGCTTTGGTTACCGAAACTCCTTTAGACCAAAATATAGCCTGTTGCGGCATCGCGTAGTCTACCGCGTTAGTACCTCCCAGCGCAAGTGCTTCCGGTTTTTTGATTTGATCTTTTTCGCTTTGCGGAAGTTTTTCCCACTGCGCGATATCGTGTTTTCGGTTTTCAAGATCTCCTTCTTTTACCTCGTAATTTCGGGTAACGATGCGTGATTCGGTGAGCTTCGTAAGGCTTTCATCGGTGCGCATCGCCGGAAAGACTACCGGCAGGATCGTAGGAATCAGGTAAAAGAGCAGAAAGGTGAGCAGGATCGAACACCAGGCTGCAATTCGGTTGGCACGTCGCCATTTTAGTCCCAGCCAGAATGCGGCGACAAACACCACAAAGAACTCCCAGATAAACTTTAAAATCTGAAGAATCGTATCAAACTGAGTTGTGATTACCGCAGCCCCTATGAGAAAAATAGCGCCCGATATTCTACCGGCCCAGATGTAATGTCGGGCAGAGCGTTCCGGGTAGAAATACTTATAAAAGTTGTTGACGATGAGTCCGGAAACGGTAATCATCAGGCAATCTGCCGTTGACATCAAGGCCGCCATCAGACTGGCCAGCATCAATCCTACCAGACCTAATCCCAGCGGTGCCAGTAGTTGTGTGGTGGCATGACCCCAAACGAAATCGGAGTTCATGATTTTACCCCCATAGAGCAAAATGGCGCAAAGTCCTACCATTCCCCAGAGGATGGTCACAATACGTTTCATAAAAGTACCAGTAACAAATCCTGTGCGTGCCGCGTCTTCACTTTTTGCAGCACCGGCAGTTACCAGCTGGTTGGGCTGAGCTACGACCGTCATCCCCGATACCAGGGCCGCCATAATGATAAAATACCAGGTAAAGTCTAAGGTCGCAGGCGAACCAAAAACTTCAAAAGTACTTTCGGGCAATTGCTCGTGTAGGTTAGTAAGCGCCTGCATCATGCCGCTACCGCCAAATTGCTGATTAATCGCCTGCCAGGCGAAGGGTATGAGAATGATTGAAAGTAGAATGATAAAAATTCCCTGAAGCAAATCGGTGTAAAACGCGGCTTCGAGTCCTCCCAATGCCGTATAAAACAGCACGATAAAACAGATGGTCCAGATGAGTACATCTTCAGAAAAATAACTGAAGAGCGCTCGTGGATTTTCCTGTCTAAGTTCAGTTAATTCCTGTTTCTCGGCCTGAGAGAGGTAGGTGAAGTTTTCGTTAGAAAGTTCAAAAAGGCGATCTGCTTTTTCTTTTTCGAGCTTTTCGGTTGCAGTCAGCGCGGTTTCCGGCTTTCCGGTCATTGCCAGAGCCGTGGTGGTCACCGCTTTATAACCTACCGAAAGTAAACCCATCATGCCAATGGTTCCCACCAGGGCATAGGTTGCGGCCATTTTTCGCGAAGCGTAACGCTCCTCATAAAAATCGCCCATCGTGGTGATGCGTAGGCGTCGCAACCAGGGAGCTGTAATCCAAAACAGGGGAGTGGCAAAAAGCATTAGAAGCGAACTCCAGATGCCGCTGGCGCCGTTTTTAAAGGTTGTGGTCGCCACTCCTGCGGGGCCATCGGCTGAGGTAGCCTGCCCAAAACTGGCGAAGGTTGAGAAGAGTTTTCCAAATTTTCTGCCTCCCAGAAAATAGTCTTCTTCCTTTTTGATCTTGAGGCTAGACCGTATGCCGATATATACGATGACACCAAAGTAAAGCGCCAGTACTATTATATCCAGATATGATAAGCCTAAAATCATGATTAATTTGAAATTTTTTCGAGTTGTGTTTGTCCTTGCTTAACGATGCTTTCCAAATGATCAAATGCTGCTGAACCATTAAAATTATCGAGAACCAGTGGGGTGATATTTTCCGCATAAACCGCATTGCCGTAATAATCGGGTCTTTGAGCTCCCCAGTTTACCGTGGTATTTGAGATGTATACATTGCTGGCATTTACCATATAAAAACCGGCGGTTTGCTCGCCGATGAAATCAGCATCCTTACACGGTCTGCAATCGTAATACCCTCCCGGATATTCGGTGGTTTTTGAAATCTCGAGGTCAATGTCGTTGAAGCGGATGTTATCCAGAAGATCTGGCGATGCCGCTCCCAGAAAAATCCCGTTTTCACTTTTACATCTGATGTTTGCAAAGGTGATATTAGAAACCTTACCAATACCGGCTTCGGCAGCTCCGGGCTTTAGTCTCCAGCCCGCGTCTTTGTGATCGTGCGAGGCACGTGGATAGGCGGTAATGTAGATAGGCTCTGCCATTCCCCACCAGACGTCAGAAAACTGCTTGCATTCAACCATAATATTCGAAAAAATGATGTCTGACACGGTGCCTTCATCGCGGTTTTGAATACCTATACCCCGGCAACTGCCTGTAATAATGCAGTTATTAAAGGTAACGTGGCTGATGGCATCCATATTTTCAGAACCAATTTTAATAGCGCACGAAGTGCTGATGAGGGTACAGTTTGAAATTACGATATTTTTGCAAGGGCCTAACTCTTCGTATTCTCTTCGGTTTTTAAGGCAAATACAGTCGTCACCAGATTCGATATGGCAATTGCTGATGCGTACATTTTGGCAGTGATCAAGATCAATACCATCGCTGTTGCGTACTTTAAGGTCGTTATAGATCGAAATATTTGCGATAGAAACGTCGTAACAACCTATAAAATGCAGCGCCCAGTAGGCAGCATTGCTAACCGTAATGCCGTGCATTTTTACATTTTTACAGGATACCAGTGTGAGTATGTGCGGTCTGGGATCTATCGTCTCAAAAGGCTTCAGTTCATAGGAATCGTGAAGCTCATCGCCCATAAAAAAGATACCGTTGCCATCTATAGTGCCCCCACCGGTAATGGAAATCTGGCTGAGGTTTTCTCCACCTATCCAGATGGTACCTTCACCCAGATTTTGTCTGAACGCGCTTTTTACATAAACACTTTCGTCAGGAAAGGCCTTGAGTACTGCGCCCTGCTCCAGGTGTAATTCAATATTTGATTTGAGGTCAAAGGGGCCCGACAGGAAGGGTTTTCCAGCAGGTATAACGACTTTGCCGCCGCCATTTGCAGCGCAACTATCTATAGCCTTTTGAATGGAAACCGCATTATTCGTAAAATTATCATTTACGGCTCCAAATTCATGTATATTCGTTATGTTCATTAATTTTATATGTAGGACATATTTTAGATAGCAATATATTTAAAATATGTGTTAAAATTACATTTGGAATGTCTTAAGTTTTCAATGTTTTTATCAGAAATTTGCCACTAACCATCAAATCGCTATGTCTTCTAAAATAAAGCCCATTAAATCAGTTTCTCTGGTAGAGCAGGTAGAACAACGTATTCTTGAATTTTTAAAAGAGAATCGTTTCAAGTCTGGAGATTCCTTACCCGGAGAAATAGAGCTCGCCGAAAATCTGGGCGTTAGCCGAAACATCGTGCGTGAGTCACTTAGCCGTTTGCGTATGCTGGGCGTCGTTGAGTCTAAAAAACGCAAGGGAATGTTTATAGCAGAACCCGATATTTTAAGTGGAATAGAACGCATCATGGACCCCGACCTGCTTGGCGAAGAAGCTATGCAACACATATTTGAGTTGCGACTGGTGCTTGAAGTAGGTATGAGTGAATTGCTGTTCATTAGAAAAAATGATTCTGATGTTGTTAATTTACAGGAGATTGTAGACCGGGAGGCTAATGACCCCCTTTGTAAAACCGATCTTCAAACCCGTCTGGCTTACGAGATTGAGTTTCACTCCTATCTCTATAAGATGTCTGGAAATGGTACTCTAAACCGTTTTCAGTCTATGCTTTTACCCGTTTTTCACTATATGATGCAGCAGGAATCAAAGTCTGCGGCAGAACCCAAGCGGGGTAGTATCTCACATAATGATCTGGTTGAAACCTTGCGTAGTGGCACTGCTTATGAATTTAGAGAAAACATGCGCAATCACCTTACACCGCACTTTAGCAAACTGAGTTAAGATTTGACTTGTTTGGCTCAGCCTTACGATATAATAAGCTGAGGTAGTTTTTCTATACTGAATAAAAAAAAATCCGTCAATCCGGGCCTTGCCTTGAGATTGACGGATTTTCTAGTTTTAGTAACCCGGGTTTTGGCTAATTGTTTTTCCGGAAGCATCAATCTCAGACTGTGGTATGGGTCTTAGACGGTGTTTTTCGGCTATTGCATTGTTAAGCGCTGCGTGGGGGTTGTATTCTAAAACGCGTGATATTAATGTACCGGTACGTTTTAGGTCCATCCAGCGGTTTACTTCGCCAACCAATTCACGGGCACGCTCATCTAGAATAAGAGCCAGATCCACATCTCCTGCAGTAAGCGGGGTTGTAATACCTGCACGTGAACGTACGGCATTAAGATAGGTTGCAGCAGCACCCGGATTATTGTTTTGCAATGCAGCTTCGGCAGCAATCAGATAGGCCTCAGCTCCACGCATAATAACCATATCGCGATCTCCAAAGGCACGCTCGTTGGCATACGTAAACGGAGCGCCCGGGTCGTCAAACTTCTTGAACATCGGCCAGTGAACATTCGTAACTCCATCATTAACCAGATACTGATCTGGATTGATTACCGCGTAAGGCTTACTGTCTATGCGCTCCTGACTCCAGGCTGTTTTTGGGAAATAAATAGCCGTATCGCCTACTTCAAGACCGTCTTCAGCTACATCTGCGTAAATAACATATCTTAACGTTTCCTCATTACGGGTATCTTCCTCATCAAACATATTGAAGAAAAACGGAGTAGGCATTCTTCCTATACCATTTTGATATAAACTACCACGGGCTAAACCGGGATAGTTGAAGTATTCAAACTTATACAATAAGTGTTTGGTATTACCCCAGCCCAAACTCGAGGTTTCGGTACCAAACAGGAAAGAGAAGACCACTTCGTCGTTGCGTTGGTTTTCAATATCAACCACATCTGCAAATGTAGGCTCAAGCGGGTGATTGTCTATCACGGTTTCTGCCAGGGCAATCGCACGGGTATAATCGTCTGATGCGGCAAAAGACTTGTAACCACGGGTCAATAAAACTTTAGAAAGTAGGTGACGTGCGGCATCTTTAGATACACGACCAAATTCTTCCGGATTTTCATCAACCGCATTGATGGCATCGTTAAGGTCACTTACGATCAGCTCATAAACTTCCTGCTCTTCATCACGTGGGAAATCAGATTGAGCTGTAGTAATAGGTTCGGTGACAATAGGTACTCCACCATAGTTCTCTACCAGATTGAAATAAGACCAGGCTCTGAAGAATTTAGCTTCGCCAATCCCTCTGTTTTTCAGACTTTCTTCAACACCTTCAATTAAATCTGCATTGGCGAGCAAGGTATTTGCAGCAGCAATCTGCTTGTACTGATTAGACCAGTACACCTGCAATACATAGTTTGATGCGTTTAGATCTACATAGTCATTTATGGCGTCAGTACCGGTAAGAGGTGAGGCTCTTGTCACGATATCGGTACCCAGGTCTTCCAGTACATAAAGCATGTCTGGCTGATAGTGGGTAGTGTTTTCGCGTGTTATTTCGTAGATGTAGTTAACGAGTTGGACGAAACTTTCCGAATTCTCCCGTGAAGATGGAATACTGATCGCCTGTCTGTTTGTTTCCTCCAGGAAATCGTCGCAACCGGTTACCAGCGTACCGGTAAGCAGTAAAGCGAGTGCTGAAGTATAAATTGATTTTTTCATAATACTAATTATTTTTTTAGAATGTAAAGTTTATACCGGCCATGTAGGTGCGTGCCATAAATGAGGCGCCATAAGTATTTCTACCGGCGTTTTCAGGATCCCAACCATCATATTCTGAAAAGGTGAATGGGTTTTGAACGGTAGTGTATAAACGTAATTTTTGAATTCCGAATTTTCGAATAGTCTCCTGAGGAAGCGCGTATCCCAAAGTCATAAAACCAACTTTTACAAAAGATACATCCATGTTCTTAATTGCTCCCTGGTATGGACCACCGTTACCGGGCTGAAACCAGTTGTTAGTAGGATTGGTTGGTGTCCAGTAGTTCGTGTCGTAACCATTCCATAAACGAGCGGGTTCACCATCATAGGAGAATGCACGTGCATTGTGGAAATTACTGGAGATGGTAACACCCTGGCTGGTGTACACAAAGAAAGAGAAGTCAAAATTCTTATAGTTCATTGTACTGGTAAAACCTCCGGTCCATTTAGGGAGTGGGTTTCCAAGAATTACGCGGTCTCCCTGCTCTGTGATTTGCCCATCCCCATTCACGTCAACCACACGTACCTGACCCGGCTTTTGACCGTAGGTAGCCGCTTCTGCAGCTTCATCCAGTTGCCAGATTCCGTCAAATTTAAATCCGTAAAGCGATCCCGTAGGTTCTCCTACTCGGTGGATGAAAGTACCTCCCTGAGCTCCAAAAATGATTTCGTCACTATTTCCGTATAGGTTAACAATCTCATTACGGTTGCTGGCAAAGTTTAGATTGGTACTCCATTTAAAGTCTTCACCATCAAAGATCTTGGCGTTAAGACCAACTTCAATACCTTGGTTACGAGATTCCCCGATGTTATCAAAAGTTCCTCCAAAACCAGTCACGTTAGGTAAAGGTCTGTAGAAGATGATGTCTTTAATATCTCTGTTGTAGATGTCAACACTACCGGTAAGTCTGTTGTTCAGGAAGCCGAAATCAAGACCAAAGTTAACCTCAGAAGTACGCTCCCAGCTTAAGTCCTGGTTTGCCAGACCGTTAACGTACAATGTAGGTACACTCGCGTCGCCTATATTCGTGTAGCTTGACTCAAGTAATGAAAGTGTACCTAATGGATTTAATCCTCCACCAATACCGTTATTACCGGTCTGACCATAACTTAAACGCAATTTCAGATCTGAAAATACTTTTTGGTTACGCATAAAATCTTCACGTATCACACGGTAAGCGAATGAAGCTGAAGGGAAAAAGGCCCATTTGTTGTCGTCAGATAATACAGATGCTCCGTCATATCTACCCGTAAGGGTAAGAATGTATCGATCCATCAAATTGTAATTAAGACGAGCGGTGTAGGACTCTAAAGTTTGTCTGCTAAAACCACTTCCGTAGGAGTTTACGTTAGAACCTGCTCCCAGATTATAGAATAAAAAGTTGTCTGAAGTAAAGTTTCTAACCTGGATGCGGTAAGATTCATTGTCCTGTAAAAATCTGGAGTACACCAGAGTAGCAGCAAGACTGTTGTCCTTATTAATGTCAAGACTGTAGTCAACAATATTATCCCATGTGTACGAATAATCGAGGAAGTTGTTGACCTCTGCCCGGGTATTACTCTGGTTACCGATTGTACTTTTGGTTAACAAACCGCGATATTCACCTATCCGTGTGTATTTTACGTTAGGAGCAAATTTTGTAGTAATGCTCAAACCTTCTACCGGCTTTACGCTAAGTGAAATATTACCGATAAAATTGATGTACTTATTCTCAAGTTTCCAGTTTTGCGTATCGAAAATAGGATTACTTACCTGAGTTTCTTTTTGGGTTGGTAAGAAAAGCAAATCTCCGTTGTCGTCATAGGCTCTACCAATTGGTTTTAGACGGTATGCACTTCTGAAAGCTTCTAAACTACCTTCATTGGTTGTAGCCAAAGTAACGTAGTTATCATACCCAAAGGTTAACCAATCTGTAAGATCGCTTTGAATATTTCCTTTCAGGGTATAACGGTTAAAGTCTTCTCCGTAAATAGTTCCCTGATCTTCAGTATACCCCAAACCGGCGGCATAAACGGTTTTGTCGTTACCTCCACTGATATCAAGGGTGTGGTTCTGTTGGAAACCATTACGGGTAATCAAATCTACCCAGTCTGTACTTACACCGTTCGCGATGTTTTCACGTTCTTCTTCACTCAGGTAATCGTTGATATTTACTGCTTCGGCAGAATACTGACTGAAATTTCCATCCTGATTAGAAGCAAACTGGTTACCTACCACCACATCTCTTAAGAATGGAATATAGGTCTGACCGTTAAAAACAGGAGGAAGGTTATAAATTTCTTTAAAACCTATGTAGTTGTTGTAACGTACGGTTACCTTACCTTCTTTTCCTTTTTTAGTCTGAATAATTACAACTCCGTTGGTACCACGTGAACCGTAGATCGCAGCAGAAGCCGCATCTTTAAGTACATCCATACGTTCAATATCTGCGGGGTTCAGGAAGGAAATATCATCAACAAAGATTCCGTCTACTACAAATAATGGGTTTTGTCCCGGGCTATAACCTCCATTACCCGCACCGGTATTAATGGTGTTAGCACCCCGTACACGAATGTTGAAACCTCCTGCACCGGGCTTGTTGTCTGTACGTTGCACGGTAACACCAGCAACCTGTCCCTGAATAGAAGAAACCGCGTCTACTTTATTAGTTTGTTCAAGTACTTCACTGCTTACGGTAGATACAGATCCGGTAAGGTTAGATCGTTTTACTTTACCATAACCAATAATAGCCACCTCTTCAAGCGACTGAACATCGGTTTCCATATTAACGGTTAGTGAGGTTTGATCGCCTACAGGTACTTCCTGCTTCATATAACCTACATAACTAAACACCAATACGGCGCCCGGCTCAACCTGTAGTTGAAAAGAACCGTCAAAATCTGTAATCGTACCTGTTGTTGTTCCTTTAATACTCACACTTACGCCGGGAAGTGTCTCTCCCGATTCGGTGTCGTAAACAACTCCCGAAATCGTTTTCTGATCATAATTGTCAAAAACTTCTCCCAATGCCGGAGAAGCCATAATTGTGGTTGTTCCCAGCAATGCCAGTACCACGAGTGTGATCTGTTTAAGCATCCTGAGTTGTAAAAGTGTTCTCATAAATGTTGTTTTAGTTTTGATATTCAAATCATTATGTATTTATGTAATTATGTAGTACATAACAAGATTAAGAAAATATTTTGATATTCCCAGCGCACGGGTTAAAATTTTAACATTTGATGGAAAATTGCAGTTTTTGGGTTGAGTTATTCAAACTATTTGGGATGAAAATAGGTTATGCCAGATATAGAAAAAGTCCTAAAAGTATACTAACGAAAACTTTTTAGGACTTCCTAAGTTGAAGATGCTTAACCTTTTATCTCGAGTAGGCACGGGCTGTTTGTCTGGAAGTGCCCAGACCTTCAATACCCAATTCAACCACATCCCCGGGTTTTAAATAACGAGGCGGTTTAAAGCCCATTCCCACCCCAAAAGGAGTACCGGTAGAAATAATATCTCCGGGAAGCAGGGTCATAAACTGGCTGATGTAACTCACCACCTGTTGCACATTAAATACAAAATCTGAGGTGTTGCTGTTTTGCAATTGCTCCCCATTTAGTTTTAGCCATAAATTGAGTTTGTTGGGATCTTTGATTTCATCTTTGGTTGCGATAAACGGACCTAAAGGCGCAAAGGTGTCGCAGCTCTTCCCTTTAACCCATTGACCGGCACGCTCAATCTGAAAAGCCCGCTCGCTGTAATCGTTGTGCAGGGTATAACCGGCCACATAATCTAAAGCTTCGGCTTCGCTCACATAAGAGGCCTTTTTGCCAATAACCACTGCCAGCTCCACTTCCCAATCGGTTTTCTCGCTGCCTTTGGGGATGATGACATCGTCGTTAGGACCCACGATGGCCGAAGTGGCCTTAAAGAACAAAATGGGTTCTTTGGGCACTTCCATTCCGGTTTCTTTGGCATGCGAAACGTAGTTAAGACCTATACATACAATTTTGGAGGGTCTAACCAAAGGTGCTCCAAGTCGGGTTTCTGCGGAAACTTCCGGACAATTATCCTGTTCGCTGCTCAACCACGATTGTAAGCGGTTAAGACCGTCATTTTCAAAAAAGGCTTCGGTGTAATCTTCGCCAAAAGCCGATACATCTATGCGTTTACCCGAATCGAGTTGTACTCCGGGTTTTTCTTTTCCGGCTGCGCCGAAACGTATTAGTTTCATAATCTTCTAGTTAAAAAGTTATCCATTAAGTTTTATAAATCCGCCGTCAATCGGGAAGTCAGTCCCGGTGATGAAGGAGGCTTCATCAGAGGCGAGGTACAGCGCTAAATGCGCGATTTCCGCAGGTTTACCCATACGGCCCAAGGGTTGCGTTTTGGAGAGTTTTTCAAACATTTCCTCCTGATTGTCGGGATAATTTTTGGCAATAAACCCGTCTACAAAAGGGGTGTGTACGCGGGCAGGGGAGATGCTGTTGCAGCGAATGCCCTGATCTACATAATCTTTAGCAATCGAGTAGGTCATTGTAAGCACCGCTCCTTTAGACATGGAGTAGGCAAAACGGTCTGAAATGCCCACCGAGGAAGCGATTGACGCCATATTGATGATGACCCCGTTGTTGCCTTTCATATGTTTGATTACCGCTTTGGCACAATTGTACACTCCTTTTATATTGATCGAATAAATACGGTCGAGGTCGGCTTCGGTGGTGTTTTCGATATTTCCCACGTGGGCAACGCCGGCGTTGTTTACCAAAATGTCAATTTTATTTTGGCTGGCAATAGCATCAACAATTTGCTGTACTTCTTCGGCTTTTGACATGTCGCATATTTTATACTGAAGCTCTAAACCTTCGGCCTTAAAAGCTTCAACAACTTCTTTAGCCTGAGTTTCATTAAAGTCCAGAATAACTACCCGAGCGCCGTTTTTGGCGAATGTTTCCGCGATAGCGCGACCTATACCACTGGCGCCACCGGTGACTAAAGCTGTTTTATGTGTTAGTTGAAATGGTTGCATAATCTTAGTTTTTTTGAGCGATTTCCCGCCAGATTTTACCTTTCGGAAACTCGTAATCTTTTAACGAATCGGGTTTCATCGTGATGCTGTAACCCGGTAACTGTGGCGGCATATACGCACCGTTTTTAATCACTACAGGATCAAAGAAATGCTCGTGCAGGTGATCTACATATTCAATAATGCGATTTTCTAGCGAACCGCTTATCGCAATATAATCAATCATCGATAAGTGCTGTACATACTCACACAGACCTACACCACCGGCGTGCGGGCATACCGGAATCTCAAACTTGGCCGCCATTAGCAATACCGCAAGCACCTCATTTACACCGGCGAGCCTACAGCTGTCTATCTGACAAATCTCAATAGCGCCTGCCTGCATCAGTTGTTTAAAGATCACACGGTTTTGACAGTGTTCTCCGGTGGCAACTTTAATAGGAGTAACGGCTTTGGCAATGGCCGCGTGGCCCAAAACATCGTCCGGGCTGGTAGGTTCCTCAATCCACCAGGGATTGAATTTTTTGAGTTCGGCCATATTTGCGATGGCTTCGGTCACATCCCATTTTTGATTGGCATCCATCATCAGCTTCAGATCGTCTCCTATTTCTTCCCGAATAATCTGAGCCCGGCGCATATCGTCCTTAAGGTCTTTACCTACCTTGATTTTCATATGCTTAAAACCTTCGGCTTTGGCCTCGCGGCATAATTTGCGCATTTTCTCATCGCTATAGCCCAGCCAACCCGCAGAGGTGGTGTAGGCCGGGTAGCCCTTTTGAAGCAACGTATCAATACGTTGCTGCTTGGTGGCTTCCAGCTTTTTAAGCATCTTTATCGCTTCGGCCGGAGTGATTGCATCCGTAATGTAAGTGAAATCAACACATGAGACGAGTTCTTCGGCACTCATATCGGCAAGCAATTTCCACAAGGGTTTGTCTTCCGCCTTGGCGTATAAATCCCAAACGGCATTGACCACAGCTCCGGTTGCGAGGTGGATCACTCCTTTTTCGGGCCCTAACCAGCGTAACTGACTGTCGCCTGTAATCATTTTCCAGAACGTACCCATATTAGCCGTAAAGGAAGCCAGGGATTTGTTGAGAATGAGAGGCATTATCGAGTCAATAGCCGCTACACACAGCTCGTTACCGCGGCCTATGGTAAAGGTGAGGCCGTGCCCTTCGAGTCCTTCCTGAGAAGTTTTTAAAATGACGTAGGCAGCAGAATAATCGGGGTCGGGGTTCATAGCATCTGAGCCATCCAGAAACTGACTGGTGGGAAACCGAACGTCAACAACCTCGTAGCCGGTAATAATTACCTCTGTTTTCATATTTGAATGATTAAAGTGAACGTTTCAAATGTACCCAGGCTTCATTTTTTTTACCGAGCATTTCTTTACCGATGCTAATACTTTTTTTGCTTCCTGGTTTGATTAGGACATTTTTGAGTGAATTTCCGCATATTCTTTTGGAGTTTTCCCGGTCACTTTTTTAAACTGCCGGTTAAAATTAGAAAGACTGTTGTAGCCCGAAGCAAAACCAATTTCGCTTACTCGTTCGTGCGGTTCCATCAATAGTCTGCAGGCGTAGCCTATACGAATCTCATTGAGGTAGCGCATCAGGCTTTTTTTGTGAAACTTGCTAAACAACCTGCTAAAGGCCGAAGGATTCATCGGGATAAGTGCTGCCACGTCCTCAAGACTTATGCTTTCCCTGAAATTTTTGTAGAGGTATTCATATACCTTGTCAAAATTGCCTGCGCCGGTGTTGTAAGCTTCGCTCAGGTAGCCCGCACCGGTGAGCGGATGATGATCTAGCGCGGCAAGTTCTTTTAAAAGCTGAAGCAAACTCAGGCTGCGTTCAAAAGGTTCAAGATGCTTCAGATTTTTGAGCTGCTCAGGCACTTCTGGCGGAATGCTCTTAAATACAAGTCCACGCTGTGCTGCCTGTAATAATCGGGCAGGAATACGCATTTCGGGTCTGGTGAAAAAATCGGCTCCCAGAAAATCCTGTTTAAAATGTATAGCGATTGCACGGGCCTGAAGTTCCTCATTTTCCTCCTTAAAATAAACCGGATCGTTGAGCCACATATGCGGCAAATTAGGACCCAAAAGTACGAGTTCGCCGGGAGTGAATTTAGCAATCGAATCCCCAATAAAGCGGGTTCCTGTGCTTTCTAATATCAGCACCAGTTCCAGTTCCGGATGATAATGCCAGATTTTCAGAAAATGCCGGTCGCGGGTATGATTGATGGTAAAGGAGCAATCGTCGTGGCTTTGCCTGTCGAGTTTGATAAGTTTCATGGCGGCGGGTTAGGTGATTTGCAGGTTCTGTTTTCGGTATGCGCCCGGCGTACTGTTGAGGTGCTTTTTGAAGACTTTGGTGAAATGGGGCAGGTTATTAAAGCCGGTTTCGATGGCTATGTCCAGCAGAGTTTTGTTTGTTGTCACGATAAGGTATTGGGCGCGTTCGATGCGTTTTTCGTGAATGTAGGCCAAAGGTCGTTTTCCGGTATGTTCCAAAAATTCCCGTGAAAAATAATCCCGGTTTTGATTGGCTTTTTCGGCGAGTTCGGTAACGGTTATGGCCTGATTTAAATTTAGTTGAATGTAATTCATTGCATCAAGAACTACGGACGGTATTTTTCGACTTTGATTTTCTGAATAGCGTATCGATTCAATAAATCTCGAAAGCAAAATCAAAATGATTCCTTGGGTTTCAAACTGCACCGAAGCTTTCATGTTTCGGTTTAAATTTTGGTATTCCTTGTAAAAATCTTCTTTTTCATAGATTTCCGGATTGTCAGACCGGTTTATTCCACGACCCGGATTGAGCTTTAGCAATTTTTTAAACAGAATCACATCGGTTTCCAAAGCTTCAAGTTCCATAATTTGCCGGTTGTCTTTAAAAAGCGCTCCGGTATCTTGTGATTCTTCAAAAAACTGCACAAAATACTGCTGCATATAACCATCGCATTTAAAATCACACAACGTAAAACTGGGAATCAGATACAGATAGCCGGGTTTTAGATTTACTTTTTTTGATGGACTTGACAGCGAACCGCTACCGGCCTCGATGTAATAAATGCGGTAATAGGGGCTGATCACATTTTTGTAGTTCCATCGGTTTGATAATTCTACGCAGTCAATGTTGAGGAGGGAGAAGGTATGTGTAAAGCGTTTAGAACTCAAAATTGCCGGTTTATGTGAAAGGGTCTATTCTTAAAGAGATAAAAATAAGTCGTTTTTGTATAATTAGATATAAGCAAGCCTAAAATATATTTGAACATTTGCACGTGTAAAATTCCATTCGAAATCGTTGTAATCACCTAATTTAGATAGAATGAACGCGATTTGAAAGGTAGCCAAAGGCGGAAATATATAACTTTTAAGAGACTATGAAACGCAGAGATGTTATAAAAATAAGCGCTGCAGCGGCAGCAGGATTGTACCTAAAACCCTGGACTGCCCATGCTAATTATTTGTTTAATAACACGCAGAAGGTCTTTGAACCTAACTGGGATTCCCTCTCCAAATATCAGGTGCCCGAGTGGTTTCGCGATGCGAAATTCGGCATGTGGGCGCATTGGGGGCCTCAGTGCGAACCTGAATCGGGAGACTGGTATGCCCGTGGGATGTATCAGGAAGGCTCCTGGCAATACGATTACCACGTTAAAAAGTATGGGCATCCGTCAAAATTTGGTTTTAAAGACGTGATCAACGTTTGGAAAGCAGATAAATGGAATCCGCAGGAGCTCGTAGATCTCTATAAAAACGCGGGAGCCAAATATTTTATGGCGATGGCCAATCATCACGATAACCTCGATTTATGGGATAGCACCTATCAGCCAAACTGGAATTCGGTAAAAATGGGCCCAAAAAAAGATATTATTGCCGGCTGGGAGCAAGCAGCACGCAAGGCAGGCTTACCTTTTGCGCTAAGTGTTCACGCTGCACATGCATGGAGCTGGTATGAGCCGTCACAACGCGCAGACCAAAACGGACCTTTAGCCGGTGTTCCTTATGACGGGAATCTTACTGCGGAAGACGGAGCCGGTACCTGGTGGGAAGGTCTGGATCCACAGGAATTGTATGCTCAAAACCATCCTTTGAGTGAAGGCAGCCTTGACAACGGGAAAATTCACAGCCAGTGGAACTGGGGCAATGGAGTTACTCCACCCTCAAAAGAATATTGCGAGAAATTCTATAACCGTACGATTGATCTGATAGATAAGTTTAATCCAGACCTGTTATACTTCGATGACACCGCGCTGCCGCTGTGGCCGGTAAGCAATGTAGGACTTGAGATTGCTGCCTATATGTACAATAAGTCCCTCGATAAGAAGGGGAATCCTCAGGCTGTGATAACCGGTAAAATTCTGGATGAGGAACAGCGCAAGGCCCTGGTTTGGGATATTGAAAAAGGTCAAAGTAATGAGATCGAACCCTTACCCTGGCAGACCGATACCTGCATAGGAAGCTGGCATTACGACCAGGGAATTTATCGCGATAAACTCTATAAATCGGCCAAACAGGTCATACACAGTCTCATTGACGTGGTAAGCAAAAATGGAAACCTGATGCTGAATATTCCGGTTAAGGGCGATGGAAGCATTGATGAGCTCGAGCGGGCTATCGTTGAAGAAATCGGGCTGTGGATGCGTCTTAACGGCGAGAGTATTTACGGCACGCGTCCCTGGAAGATTTTTGGAGAAGGACCGCAGCAGGCCACTGCAGCTGAACTTTCACATCAGGGCTTTAACGAGGGTAAAGGCAAGCCTTATTCGTCTTCCGATTTTAGGTTTGTAACCAAAGGGGATAGACTCTATGCGACCGTTATGAGCTGGCCCGAAAACGGCAAAGTGCTTATCAACGCATTGCGTTCAGATTCTCCTTACCTAAGCAAATCCATCAAAAAGGTGAAGCTCGTGAGTACCGGTAAAAAATTAAAATTTAAGCAAAACGCTGAGGGACTTGAAGTGTATTTTCCGCAGGTAAAACCTTCTGTTTCCTATGCTAATGCTTTAGAAATCAAATACTAGATTAAAAGATACTATGAATTATATAGTTTGTGAAGAACCCGGAACCTTTTTATTAAAAGAACAGGATATTCCGAAGCCTAAAGCGGGAGAGTCGCTGCTGCGCATCCGTAAAATAGGTATTTGCGGTACTGATATTCACGCCTTTGGCGGAACCCAGCCGTACTTTAATTACCCGAGAGTTTTAGGTCACGAGCTTGCCGCAGAATATGTGGAAGGCAGCGCTGCGGGTTTTAATACAGGGGATGCAGTGAGTTTTATTCCGTATTTCAACTGCGGAAGTTGTGTCGCCTGCCGCAATGGGCTGACCAATTGTTGTACCTCGATCAAGGTTTTTGGAGTACATATTGACGGCGGTATGGCTGAGTATGTAGTTGTACCTGATGGGTATCTGTTGCACGGTGAAGGTCTTGATTTTGATGAGCTCGCGCTGGTTGAGCCTCTGGCCATTGCTGCTCACGGAGTGCGAAGGGCAGGAGTGCGTGAGGGAGAGACGGTTTTGGTAATGGGAGCAGGCCCTATTGGTATTGGCCTGATTCAGTTTGCACAGCAGGCAGGAGCACAAGTCATTGCCCTTGATGTCAACGAGCATCGCCTTGATTTTTGTAAAGATGAATTGGGTGTCTGGCAGACTTTAAACCCGATGAAGGCTGATGTTATAGAGCGTTTGGCAGAAATTACAAACGGCGATATGCCTACCGTAATCATTGATGCAACCGGTAATCGCAATGTGATGAACAGCGCATTTCAATATCTGGCCCACGGTGGTCGCTATGTTTTAGTAGGCTTACAAAAAGGGGAGTTGAGCTTTAGCCATCCCGAGTTTCACAAGCGGGAATCTACCCTGATGAGTAGCCGCAATGCTACCCGTGAAGATTTTCAGTATGTCATTGAAAGTATCAAGAGCGGTACCATCAACCCGAAAAAGTACATCACACACCGTATCGCTTTTAAAGATTTGCCATTGGGCTTTGAGGCTTTATTGGCTCCTGAAAATAACGTGATTAAAGCATTGGTTGAGATCAATGACTAACTTAGCAATATGATCATAGACACGCATCAACATTTTTGGCAATACAATCCGGTCAAGCACAGCTGGATTGATGACGAGATGGCTGTGATACGCCGTGATTTTATGCCTCAGGATTTACAACCCGTTTATGAGGAACACAATATCACCGGCTGTATCGCTGTACAGGCCGATCAAACTCTTGAGGAAAATACGTTTTTACTGAATCTTGCTTCTGACTATGATTTCATTAAAGGTGTAATAGGTTGGGTTGATTTTCAAAGTGACAGCGTTCAGGCTGATCTTGATTATTATGCCGAAATGCCTCTGATGAAAGGCTATCGGCATGTCGTGCAGGCCGAGGCTGACAACTCTTTTTTACTGCGAAACGCTTTTTTAAACGGAATCTCAAAGCTGAAAAATACCGGAGCGGTGTATGAAATTCTTGTTTTTTCGCATCAGCTTCCGGCAGTGCTCGAATTTGTAAAGCTTTTTCCCGAGCAGCAATTTGTGATCGACCACATCGCAAAGCCCTACATCAAACAAGGCTATATTGATTCGTGGGCCTTGCTGATGAAAGCCATTGGCAGTTATGAAAACGTAAGCTGCAAAATATCAGGAATGATTACCGAAGCCGATTATAAAAGCTGGAAAACTACAGACCTAATGCCGTATATGAACGTGGTTTTGGAGGCTTTTGGTCCCAATCGAATCCTTTACGGTTCAGACTGGCCGGTATGCCTCGTTGCCGGGAATTATGCTCAGGTTCTTAATGTAGCCAAAGCCTTTTCAGGTCAACTTTCTAAAGATGAACAAGAACTTTTTTTCTATAAAAATGCTCAGCGCATTTATACATTATAATTCATGAATTTAAATTTAAAAGATAAAATCGTTGTGGTAACCGGTTCTGCCGGAATGCCCGGAAGTATAGGTCATACCATCATTTTCGCACTTGCGGAAGAAGGTGCAATTCCGGTTTTGTTAGACCGAAATGCCCGTGGTTTTGAGTACGAAGCCCAGTTGCGGGAACAAGGATTGGATAGTACATTCTATCAAACCGATCTTTCCGACGCGGAACAAATAAAAAACTCTGTAGAGCAACTTTCGGCTAAATATGGGCGAATAGATGCTATTATCAATAATGTGGGCGTAAATGACGGCGTTTCGCTTGAAGGTTCGCTTGACGATTTTATGTATTCGCTGAAGCTAAACCTCGTTAGTTTTTATGCCACCATAAAATATGCACTGCCCTTGCTGAAAGCAAGCAAAGGAAACATTTTGAACGTAGGCTCTAAAGTAGCGATTACCGGTCAGGGCGGGACTTCAGGCTATGCTGCCGCTAAAGGAGGCGTACTGGGACTAACCCGCGAGTGGGCGGTAGATCTCATCAAATACGGCATACGCAGCAATGCACTTATCATTGCCGAAAGCTACACACCGGCTTATGAAAACTGGATTGAAACCCTTGACAACGGTTCCGAAAAACTAGAGGCCATTCGCAACACCATTCCGTTAGAAAACCGAATGACTACCACTCAGGAAATAGCAAACACGGCTTTATTTACCATTTCTGAAAAATCATCACATACCACTGGTCAGTTTCTATTCGTAGACGGCGGTTACGTACATCTGGATCGCGCATTGCTTCCGGCTAAAAACTAATTTATGAATACCAATCAATCAAAAGTGCCGGTAGTGGCCAAATCGGTTTTACTGCCGTTTATTCTCATCACGTCGTTGTTTGCCTTGTGGGGTTTCGCAAACGATATCACAAACCCTATGGTTTCGGCATTTAAAAAAGTGCTGGAGCTTGACAACTTTCAGGCTTCGCTGGTTCAACTGGCTTTTTACGGCGGCTATTTTACAATGGCACTGCCGGCGGCGATTTTTGTAAACCGTTATTCCTATAAAAAGGGAGTTTTGCTGGGCCTTGGCCTGTATGCTGTGGGAGCATTATTGTTTTACCCCGCTGCGGCTTATGAGGAGTTTGGTTTCTTTCTAGCGGCGCTTTATATTCTGACTTTTGGTCTGGCGTTTTTAGAGACTACAGCAAATCCGTACATCCTGTCTATGGGCGCCGAAAAGACTGCAACCCAGCGTCTCAATCTGGCCCAGGCCTTTAACCCGATGGGTGCTTTGCTCGGTCTGATTGTGGCTCAAAAATTCATTTTAGCCTCGCTACAATCAGACGATTTATTACCTGACGGAACCACGGTCTATTCGACACTAGGTGAGGAGGCAAAGGCTGTGGTGCGTACCGCAGATTTGGCGGTAATACGCGATCCTTATGTGTTGCTCGGGATTGTGGTTATTGGATTTTTGGTTGTAATCAGTCTGGTAAATATGCCACAAAACGCGCATCAGGAAAGCAAAGTGAAGATAGGCGGATCAATCAAACGGCTTTTTAAATCCCGCAAATTCACCGGCGGAGTGATCGCGCAGGCTTTTTACGTAGGAGCGCAAATCATGTGCTGGACGTATCTGTATCAGTATGCAGAATCTTTTGGTATTGAAAATACCGAAGCTGTGAACTACGGGATCGCTGCGCTGGTGGTTTTTCTCATCGGCAGATGGGTAGGAACCGCATTGCTAAAGTATGTAGACTCTGGGAAACTGTTGCTGTTTTTTGCTATTGGAGCAGCGCTCGCTACCCTGATTACGATTATGGTACCGGGAATGACAGGCCTAATCGCCTTGGTGAGTATTTCATTTTTTATGTCTATTATGTTCCCTACCATTTATGGGATCGCCTTAGAAGGACAGGGAGAAGACGCGAAGTTTGGTGCAGCTTTTCTGGTTATGGCGATTGTAGGCGGCGCTCTGATGCCCACACTTCAGGGGCTGATTCTCGATTTAGGTGGAGCAGGTTATACCGATATCAGCATTTTGGGAGTGCCTGAAGTCAATTTTTCTTTTATTCTGCCTTTTATCTGCTTTGTGATTATTGGGATTTACGGAAGAGACGTATATAAGAAGTACAATTTGAATCTTGAAGGATGAAAACAAACCGATATTGTTTTGCCTGTGATCTCAAAGATGATCAACAGCTTATTGCTGAATATGAAACCCATCATAAAGCGGTCTGGCCCGAAATACAGAAAAGCATTAAAGATGCCGGAATCATTGATATGGAAATTTACCGTTGCGGCAATCGCCTCTTTATGATAATGGAAACCACTCCCGAATACGACCCCGGACGTAAAAGGCAGATGGACCTGAGCAATCCTAAAGTTCAGGAATGGGAGAATCTGATGTGGAAATATCAACAAGCACTTCCATTTGCCAATCCCGGTGAAAAGTGGGTTGAAATGAAACAAATTTTTAAACTACCTGATTAATCTCAGGCAGGCTATTTTTTACATTAAAGATCCTCGAAGCAAATTCGTTTCGGGGATTTTTCTTTTTTGGAGCATCTGGTGCAAGTTTCAATATGGACTGTTTTTGGTTTCTCTTCTTCTTTTCGAAATCTTTTCGTTAAAAATTTTACAGTTAGCAGCATTTATGATTGGAATATTTTCTTAAAAAATTAACAGCTTCAAGTCCTGTTTTCCGCCTTTTTCAAGGGTATTTTTTTCTATTAGGTAACAAAAAACGCCTGTTTGCGTGTACATGTAACCTACACAAAAGTATATGTAACACCATTGTTACAGGGCTTTGGTATTAGCAAATACATTTGTTACGTGATGTTGTGTTGAGAATATGATAATGAACAACACTCGATTTTAGACATTTCATAATACGGAGCTGATTTTTAGAATAACCTTAACAGAACCAGGTTGCTCTCTTAAGAAGAAAACGCATTTTAAAACGGAAGGAAACACGAAGTTTTGATGTTACGGGAGTGGAGGAGTGTTATCGAAATAAACATTTAAATAAATCATAAGAGCCTATTTACGAAATCGATTTCTTAAATCAAAAACAGGAAAGCTAAACTATAATATGAAAATACCGTTGATTAAAACTGCTCACGTTTCAAAGACTTTGGTTTTAGGGATTCTATTCCCATTATTTACTGCAACAGCAGAAGAAAGGTCTAATACCTATACGACTTACGAGACGAAAATTACTGAACAACAAGTAGCCGTTTCGGGTACGGTTGTTTCCGCTGATGATGGATTACCCTTACCGGGTGTAAACGTCATCGTAAAAGGGCAGACCGGGATGGGGGCTGTTACTGATTTTGATGGAAAGTACACTATTAATGTACCTTCATCAGAAAGCGTGCTGGTTTTCAGTTTTGTAGGTTTTAAAACTGCAGAACGTCAGGTAGGTTCAAATACAACTATTGACTTACAAATGGCTACAGATGAAAACTCACTTGAAGAGGTTGTGGTTGTAGGTTATGGTCAGCAAAAGAAAGAAAGTGTTGTTGCTGCGATAGTTCAGGCTAGCGGTGAAGAACTAGAGCGGGCGGGTAACGTTCCGAACATTGGTTCTGCTCTTGCAGGGAATGTTCCTGGTGTGATTACCACCTCGAGTACCGGCTTACCGGGAGCAGAGGATCCTCGCATTTTTATTCGTGGTTTGAGTACGTTTAATGGAGGTGAACCTCTGATTTTGGTAGACGGTATAGAAAGACCTATGAATACTGTTGCTATCAGTTCGGTTGAGTCAATATCTGTACTTAAAGATGCTTCCGCAACTGCAGTTTATGGGGTTAGGGGTGCAAATGGGGTAATACTCATTACGACCAAACGGGGAAAATCGGGCAGGGCAGTTCTGCGTGCGCGATTGAATACAACTTTAAAGACAGCGTCGAAACTTCCGGGGAAAAAGGATTCTTACGATACCTTCTTGGTGCGTAATCAGGCTATTGAAAACGAACTTTCTATTCGTCCGGAATCCTGGGGGGCCTACATGTCTCAGGATATTATAGATAAATACCGTTTTCCGGCAAATCTGGCTGAAAGTGAGCGCTATCCTAACGTAGATTGGGACGAGGCTCTTTTCAAAGATTTTGCACCGGCTTACAATGCAAACTTAAATATAAGTGGAGGATCTGAATTTGTAAAATACTTCGCCGGAGCTGATTTTCAATACGAAGGCGATTTGATTAGAGAATATAATAATAGTAGGGGTTACCAACCCGGATTTAACTACAATCGCTTCAATGTACGTACCAATTTAGATTTTCAACTTACACCAAGTACGGTACTTAAGGTAGGTCTTTCCGGTTCTTACGGTGTACGTAAAACACCCTGGGGTTTTGGAGGTGGCGATTACGTGTATTGGATTGCAGCATATTCTACACCGCCAGATATTTATCTGCCACAATATTCTGACGGTACCTGGGGCTACGATGCACCATCAGGTGGAGGTCAGGGGAATGCGGTACGTAATTTAGCTATTAGTGGAGTTCAATATCTGACTACCACACAATTACAAACCAATTTCACCCTGGAACAAAAATTAGATGTAATTGCTAAAGGATTGACTTTTAACGGTACAATCGCTCTTGATAATACATTTATTGAAGCCAACCGGGGGGTAAATGATTTATTCAATGACCCTCAGGAGAAATGGATCGATCCTACGACCGGGATTGAAACGTATAGAAGAACCTATGATGCCAATACCGGCTTTGACTATGCTCAGGGCGTAAGATGGACGGCTCAGGGTGGAGGTGTAAACAATGGAGCATCCTACCGAAGATTATTTTATCAAACACAGCTTAATTATACCACGACTATTGAGGATAAGCACGATGTAACCGCGATGGGGCTTTTCAATAGAAATGAATTTGCCACCGGTAGTATTCTCCCTTTTTACCGTGAAGACTGGGTGTTTAGAGCTACCTATGGTTATGATAACAGATATTTGATCGAATACAACGGGGCCTATAACGGGTCTGAGAAGTTTGCGGCTGACAAACGCTTTGCCTTCTTTTCTTCAGGAGGTATAGGATGGAATATTATGAATGAGAGCTTTATGGATAAAGCTGACTTTGTAAATAACCTTAAACTTAGAGCATCTTATGGTCAAATAGGAGACGATAATATTGGAGCCCGATTTTTATACCTCACAGCCTGGGGCTATGGCGGGCAATCTCGTCTGGGAGTGACCGGCGAGCAGGCAGAAGCAAGCCCGTATGTTTGGTACAGAGAAACCCAGGTGGGTAACCCGGGTGTAAGCTGGGAATCGGTAAAGAAAACAAATATTGGTCTTGATTACGGATTTTTTAATAATGCTATAAGCGGAAGTGTTGATTACTTCAGTGATGACCGTATAGACGTATTAGTAGGAGGTGGTGATCGTGCAATTCCAGATTATTATGGTACGGAAGCGCCGGTGGCTAACCTGGGACGAGTTAAAAATAAAGGTTATGAGCTGGTACTTAACCTTAATCATAATTTCACACCAGATTTAAGAGTGTGGGCTGACTTAAACATGACCCATGCCGAAAACGTTACTATAGATCGCGATGATGCAGAACTGCTACCAGGCTATCAAAAGTTTGAGGGCTACGCTATTAATCAGGCGCGAACTTTTATTGACAACGGTTTCTATAATACCTGGGATGAACTCTACGGTACTACACAACATAATACAAACGACAATCAAAAACTTCCGGGAGGATACCAAATCATAGATTTTAATGGGGATGGGGTTATTGATGACTTTGATCAGACTCCTTATGCTTTTGCCGGAGCCCCACAAAACACCTATAATGCTACAGTTGGTTTTGACTGGAAAGGCTTAAGCGCTTTTGTACAGTTCTTTGGAGCAAACAATGTAACCAGACAGGTTGTTTTTAACAGCTTGGGTAACCAAAACAATATTGTTTATGATGAAGGCTCCTACTGGAGCAAAGACAATACGAATGCCGACGCGCCCGTGCCTAGATGGGTATCCACGCCAAACGGAGCAAGTAACGGATCGCGCTTTTTCTACGACGCCTCTTATGTACGATTAAAGAATGCCGAGATCGCATACACCTTTACTGCAGATTCTAAACTACTAAAGACCTTCGGCTTTGATAGCCTTCGCCTCTTTTTGAATGGAAATAACCTGTACGTCTGGACCAAAATGCCTGATGATAGAGAATCAAACTTCGCAGGTACAGGATGGGCTTCTCAGGGAGCTTACCCAACCGTAAAGCGATTCAATTTTGGATTGAATATCACCTTTTAAAAATTGTTATTATGAAAATGTATACTACTAAAAATTTAATTAACTATTGCCTGGTGATTGTTTCTGTTTTGATGGTGACCTCTTGTGAGGAGTACCTTGATAAGGAACCTGAATCAATCATTTCAGAAGAAGAAGCTTTTAAAAACTTCAGAAACTTTCAGGGATTTACAGAAGAATTATACCACTGTATACCCGATTTTTCTAATGCTTACTGGACCAATTCCTGGAACTGGGGAGATGATGAGATCACTTCCGCAGATATGAACTTCCACGTCATTCATAAGTTTGACGATGGTAATTTTTGGGGCTGGCAAAGTGAGTATGACGGCTGGGGTGCATCCTGGTTAAATCAGGCTGATGCTTCAAGAAATGACGACCGGTTCCAAAAGGATTTATGGAGAAACGGCTGGTATGGTTTGCGTAAGGTAAATTTAGGATTAGAGAATCTTGATCTACTGGTAGATGCAACACCGGAAGAACGTGATTTTATAAAAGGACAACTCTTATTTTTTAGAGGATGGTTCCATTTTCAATTGATCCAATATTTTGGAGGTCTTCCTTACATAGATTATGTACTTCCCAGTGATGAACCTTTACGCTTACCGCGCTTAAGTTACCACGAGTGTGCCGATCGAGCAGCTGCAGATCTAAGAGAGGCTGCAAATCTTTTACCGGTGAACTGGGACGGTACGCAGCCTGGTGCTGCAACCAGTGGTAAGAATGATTTAAGAATCAATAAAATAATGGCCTTAGGCTATTTGGGTAAAAATTACCTGTGGGCAGCTAGTCCCTTGATGAATTTAGAATCAACAGGTTCTCGTGAATACAACTCAGATTATGCAAGGAAAGCAGCAGATGCCTTCGGAGAACTCCTTACCTTGGTAGAGAATGGTGATACGCCTTACTCTCTACTTCCTTTTGAAGATTATAGCAATAATTTTTACACTACCGGTCAGGGATGGAGAATTCCTGGAGGAACCGAAGCTATTTTCAGAGGTCCTTATTTTGGGGCAAACGGTTCAAACTGGGGGACGAGTAAACAATACCAACCGGCAATCATTCAGGACGGTAGCAACTTTATGCCTACTGCAAATTATGTCAACTATTACGGTATGGCTAACGGGTTGCCTATTCCAGACATAACCAAGCCAGACGAGGTATCAGGTTATGATCCTGAATATCCATGGAGAGATCGCGACCCGAGATTTTATCACGACATCATTTACGATGGGGTGCAGGTAGTGCAGGGTGCAATGCCGGCCGATGTAGAGCAGCATAGATATGCCAATTTATATACAGGTGGTAGTTATCGTGATGTAAGTACGGGTAGTCGCTCCGGGTTTTTGAACTATAAGTTTATACCCATTACTGCAAACAGATATGATGATGGCTTTAACTATGGTGCAAACTTAAACCTGCATTTACCCTGGATGCGTCTGGCCGATGTATACCTTATGTATGCAGAAGCAGCTGCTCAGGGTTATGGAAGCCCTACAGGGAAATCAGGAAATTTTTCAAAGAATGCCACCGAAGCTATCAATACCGTGCGTGATCGTGCGGGAGTTGAAAGTCTTCAACTTGGAGTAGGGGCTGTACCGGCAGGACTTCAGGGCTTTATGAGTGAACTGCGCAGAGAGCGCGCAGTAGAACTTGCTTTTGAAGGACACCGTTTTAATGATCTTAGAAGATGGTTGCTTTTGATCGAAAAGCCGTATACGCTTAAAACATCATTAGAGTTTGACCGTGCCGGTAATTTTGATACTGAAGATCCAACCGCAAACCGTGTGCTTAACCTAAGAGAAGAAGTAATTCTGGAACGTGACTACGCTATGAAGCATTACTGGCTTCCTCTTAAGAATTCAGATGTAAATATTTATCTGGAGTTTAGCCAAAACCCGGGTTGGTAATTTCATAAGACCGCACTTTAATTAAATAATCCAAACGAAACACTAAATGAAATACTTACGAACAAAATTTGTCTTGTTTGCTTTAATTGCATTGACTTCGCTTAACCTAACCGCTCAGAGCGAGGAGCAAATTGTTGTTGAAGCCCGAATTTTGGATGAATCCGGCGATCCGGTTCAGGGCGCTATAGTTCAAAATAAGCAAGACGATGTTTTTACTATAACTGATGAAACCGGCCAATTTACAATTTCGGTAAACCCGGGATCATTTCTCCAAATAACTGCGGAAGGTTTTAAATCTGTTTCAATCACTGCTGATGAGTACCAGGAAGACCTGGTTCTTGTTAAAGGATCAAACAGTGAAGTTCAGATTGCATTCCAAAAGGTGGAAGAAGGTGAAATTGTTGCAGGAGGTACGTCATATGTTAATCTTCCCGAAATACTGGAGAAGAATTATACAACCTATAGTTTGGATGGTTTAAATGCTTTTGTAGGAGGCTTCAACGGAGGCAATATCTGGGGAATGGGTAATTACCTGGTTCTTGTAGATGGAGTGCCCCGAAGTCCCGGAAGCGCTTTGCCTGTAGAGATTGAGCAGGTTAGTTTTTTAAAGGGTGTTACCGCAGTGTCATTATACGGTAGCCGCGCGGCACAGGGAGTTATTCAGATTACGACCAAACATGGTGAAGTAGGCAAGCAGCAAATAAGTGCACGTGTAGATGCAGGTTTGTTTGTTCCGAAGCGTTACCCGCAGTATTTGGGTTCTGCAGAATATATGACCTATTATAACGAGGCAAGAACAAATGACGGTTTGAATCCTCTATATTCAGAGGAAGAAATATTCAATCACGCATCAGGGAGTAACCCGTATAGGTATCCAAGCGTCAATTTTTATAGTGATGATTATTTAAAGCCGGTTTACGAGCGTTACGATGCTACTGTTGAAATTTCCGGCGGAAATGAAGCAGCACGCTATTATACCGATATAGGCTTTTTTAGAACCGGTAACCAAATTGATTTTGGTGAAGCCGTAAACAATAAAACGGAGCGCTTTAATGTACGGGGTAATGTAGACCTAAAACTAAATGACTGGATTTCTGCATCCTTAGGCGCAAACGCCATCTACTATAGCGGCAGAGGAGTTAATGCAAACTATTGGGGAGATGCAGCAACTGTGAGACCCAATCGCTTTGCACCCCTCATTCCTATAGACTTTATATCTGAAGGTAATGAGAGCACCAGAATACTGGCTCAAAACAGTTCAAATATTATAGATGACAGATTTTTGCTGGGGGGTTCTCAATTAGATCAAACCAATGCTTTCGCTTCTATTTATGCAGGGGGATATAATACGTTTACAAGCAGAGAATTTCAGTTTAATACCGCTATAGATGCAGATCTCAATCGTGCTTTAAAAGGATTGACTTTCAATACGATGTTTGGTGTTGATTATTCAACTTCCTATAATCAATCGTATAATAATGAGTATTCCGTTTATGCGGCAGATTGGGTTAATGTAAATGGAGAAGATGAGATAGAACGTTTAGTACGATATGGTGAAGATGCCAGAACAGGTATTCAAAACATCAATAATAGTGCTTACCAACAAACGATTTCTTTTTCAAGCCAATTAAACTATGAAACAGAGTTGGCCGAAGATCATAATCTATCTGCAATGCTGGTGGCCGCGGGTTGGCAACAGACCATTTCGGGGCAGTACCACCGCATTAGTAGTGCAAATTTAGGTTTACAGCTCGCGTACAATTACAAAAACAGATATTACGTATTGTTTAATGAAGCCGTTGTGCACTCTGCTCGTTTTGCCAAGGGCGAGCGCACAGGATATTCTCCTACGGCTACAATCGCGTGGAAAATTGGGCGTGAACCCTTCCTGGAAAATTCATCGGTTGTAAATGATTTAGAACTTTCGGTTTCAGCGGGGGTGTTGAGTACTGATATGGGATTGCAAGCCAATCAATATTATGCTCATCAAAATATTTTTTCACAAACAGAAGGGGCCTGGTTTAGCTGGAGAGATGGAGCGCTTACACGATCAACAAATTCGTTGCAGGGAGGTAATCCTGATTTGACTTTCGCCAGAAGAAAGGAAATCAATGTAGAGCTAAAGGGGTCACTTTTCAATAATTCGATAAACTTTCAAACCGCATTTTTTGCTAACCGAATGAAAGGGAATATCATTCAGGCTTCGGTTTTATATCCTAATTATTTTTCAACGTTTTTCCCTGCAAGTTCATTTATACCATATATCAACTACAATAACGATGATCGTATAGGTTTTGATTTTGACATTACCTATTCTAAAACTATAGGTAGTATCGACTGGACGGTGGGATTAGCAGGTATTTATTACGATACCAAAGCAGCTCAACGGGCAGAATTATATGAAAACGATTATCAAAACCGAGAAGGTAAACCGCTCGATGCAATCTGGGGTCTGCAAAGCGATGGGTTTTTCAATTCAGAAGACGAAATCGCTAGTGCACCCAGTCAGTCTGCCCTGGGTAATGTAGCTCCCGGTGATATACGTTATGTAGATCAAAACGGTGACGGCATTATCAATAATGAAGACGAAGTTTATCTGGGCAAATGGGGTTGGAGCGGAGCACCACTTTCAGCCGGAATTCACTTAAGCGCTAAATGGAAGAATTTAACCTTCTTCGCCTTGGCTACCGGACAGACTGGTGCTCATGCTATGAAGAACAGTTCATACTTCTGGATAGATGGTGAAGATAAATATTCAACTGTGGTTAGAGACCGCTGGACACCAGAAACGGCTGATACGGCAACTTATCCCAGACTTACCACTCAAAATGGAGAGAATAATTTTAGATCTTCAGATTTCTGGATGTATAGTACAGATCGTATAGATCTCGCTAAAGTTCAGGTGAGCTATGATATCCCTTCTAAAATACTGGGTAGCGATTCATTTCTGAGAAATTTAAACATTTATGTAAGCGGTGCAAACCTCTTTACATTCTCATCAGAGCGCGAGTTGATGGAGCTGAATATAGGAGGTGCTCCTCAAACGCGATTTTACAACCTTGGCCTCAAAGCGCTGTTTTAATTAATGCTATATGTATCAAAAAAATATGAATACTAAGATTTTACTTTTTCTACTCGCTATTGTATCACTTACAGGTTGTGACGATCTATTTGAACCTGCAATTGAAAATAACCGGGATTTAGAAGACGCGTATAATGACCCTACTTATGCTGAGGGATTATTACTCAATGGCTATTTACGAATCCCTACTTTAAACTGGTCATTTAACGACGTGGCTACTGATGATGCCGTTTCAAATGATATTGAAAATGCGTATAGAAGAGCAGCTACAGGACAATGGGCTTCAAACTTTGACCCCTTTACCCAGTGGCAACGCTCCAGAGCAGCGATACAATATTTGAATATATTCCTTTCGGAAGCAGATAATGTAGAATGGGCTACAGACCCTAATATTAATGCCTTATACAACCGAAGATTAAAGGGAGAAGCATACGGCTTAAGAGGACTACATATGTATTACCTGTTACAATCGCACGCAGGTTTTGCAAATGGAGATTTGCTGGGTGTTCCTATCATTCTCGAACCGGAAACGCCTCAATCTGATTTTAACCTTCCCAGAGCAACATTCAATGCGTGTATGACGCAGTTAATGAACGACCTTAATCAGGCAGATGAAATGTTAGCTTTAGATTATGAGGATATAAGCGACCCCAGCTTATTACCCAACGGTATTACCAATACAAATGACTTTAACCGGGTTTTCGGTGAGCGTGGAAGACAACGGGTAAGTGGCAGAATTGTAAAAGCTATAAAGGCTCAGGCTGCTCTTATGGCAGCTAGCCCGGCGTATAGTGATATAAGTGATGTCAACTGGGATATGGCCGCAAACTACGCCGGAGAGGTTCTCGCACTGAATGGAGGAATAAGCGGTATTGATGATAACGGTCATACCTGGTACACCAATATTTCAGAGATAGCAGATTTAGGCGGAGGAACAAATCCGGAAGAAATTTTATGGAGAGGCGATGTGGGGAATAGCAATAACCTGGAGTCAGATCATTTTCCACCAACCCTAAATGGAGACGGAAGACTTAATCCTACTCAGAATCTGGTAGATGCTTTTCCTGCAGTAAATGGCTATCCTATTTCAGATCCTGCAAGTAATTATGATCCTAATGATCCCTATACGAATCGCGATCCAAGATTACGTACCTATATTCTGGTAAATCGTGCAACCGCCGGTGTAAATGGTTCAACCATTATAACAGCTGCAGATGGAACTACCAACGATGCCCTGAATGCCGAAGCTACCTCAACGCGTACGGGATATTATATGAGAAAACTATTAAGACAGGATGTTAACCTGAACACAGCAACAACTACACAGCAGTTACACTACAAACCACGTATCAGGTATACCGAACTTTATCTGATCTATGCTGAAGCCGCAAATGAGGCCTGGGGACCTACCGGTACCGGATCCTTTGGTTTTTCGGCTTATGATGTGATTGCAGCTCTACGTGAACGCGCCGGGATTACACAACCTGATGCGTATTTAGAATCTATACGTGGAGATAAAAACGCGATGCGCACATTGATCCGCAATGAGCGTCGCCTGGAGCTTTGCTTTGAAGGCTTCCGCTTTTGGGATTTACGTCGCTGGGGACTCAATCTTACCGAAACTGCCGATGGCGTATCAATAGTAAATGGTGTTCACAACAGAATCGAAGTGGAAGAACGCGAGTATCAGGATTATATGCAATATGGACCTGTGCCTTACAATGAGACCTTAAAATTTGATGCACTTGAACAAAACCGGGGTTGGTAGAACTCAATTTAAATACTTAATGAGATGACAATGAAAAAAAATATTTATATAACGCTTTTACTTCTTATCACCCTTTTCAGTTCTTGTGAAAACGGAGAATGGGATTTCCCTGACTACGAGTATCAGGTTGTCTATTTTGCCTATCAATATCCCGTGAGAACAATCACTTTAGGCGAGGATATATTTGATACTACTTTAGATAATGAGGGTAAATGTATGATTATGGCCACTCTGGGTGGTCTGTACGAGAATGAGTCGAACGTAACTGTAGACTTTCAGGTAGATAATTCTATGGTAGATGGTTTTGTATTTGAAGGCTCGGGAGATCCTGTACTGGCGCTTCCTTCAACTCATTATTCCTTGGCTGATGATCAAATTGTAATTCCAAACGGTGAAATTGCAGGAGGTGTCGAAGTTCAGTTAACAGAGGCTTTCTTCGCAGACCCTAAATCTTTAGGGAGAAATTACGTGATCCCCTTACGTATGACTAATGCTACCGTTGTAGATACCATTTTATCTGGAGACCCTCAGGTAGCTAATCCTCGCAGAGGGGTAGGTACAGACTGGGCTACACAACCCAAGGATTTCATTTTTTATGCGGTAAAATACATCAATCCTTATGAGGCATTTTATCTGCGTAGAGGTGAAGATGTGATCGTGGGCAAAAATGGTAACACAGATTTAAATGAGACCATTACCCGTCAGGAGCAGTATGTTAAGGATGATGAGGTGGTGAAATTAACTTCAACAGGCAGGCGACAGGTACGATTTCCTTTATCCTTACAAGACGGGGGAGGTGTTGATCGTAACATCGTACTGCTGGTTACTATTGACGATGAGGGGAATGCTACGGTTAGCTCATCAGAACCCGATGTATATACAGCAACAGGAAGTGGTTCCTTCGTAAAAGATGGTGAAAAAAATAGTTGGGGTAGTCAGGACCGTGACGCTCTGTATTTAAACTACGAATTAGACCTCGACGATGTGCGTGTGACTTCAACAGATACACTTGTGGTTAGAAATCGCGGTGTGACTATAGAAACTTTTACTCCAATTTTAGAATAGCATCTTTTGATTTTAAAAAAATACGAATTATGAAAAGTATAAATTTAAAAGTGATTCCTGCGGCTGTTTTGGCACTTTGCTTGGGCAGTTGCGCCGAAATGGAAATGCCTGAGTATACTGTCGAAAAGCCTCTTAGTATAGAGAATCAGGAAGAAATAGATGGTTTACAGAACCTCAAGACCTATGTAGCTAATCCTAATTTCAAACTAGGAGCGGGTGTAAGCCTGGGCTCGTACAATAATCTTGGGGCTATGTACATGCTGGCTAATACCAATTTTCAGGAAGTTACCGCCGGTTATGCGATGAAGCACGGTGCGGTAGTTCAGAATGATGGGAGCCTAAGTCTTGACGCTGTTTCTCAATTTGTGGAGAATACAGCAAAGAATGAAGTTTCTATATATGGGCATACATTGGCATGGCATGCCAATCAAAATGCCACTTTTTTAAACAGCACTATTGCTCCTACTATTATACCGGCCTCATCTGCACCCACCTGGGAGTCAGTATTAGATCTGGACTTTGAGACCGATGATGCATCGGGTTATGAGAGTAATGGAGCAAATGCAGTACTTTCTTTTACCGCAGACGGCGAAGGCGCAGAGGCAACAGGCCGGGCACTCAAGGTTACCAACCCTGCTGTGCAAACTGATGACTGGAGGTCTCAGTTATTTGTAACCTTCTCTGAAGTAACAGAAGTTGGTCAGGTCTATAAACTGGAAATGGATGTAAAGGCAGATACTAATGCCAGTATGGCCACGCAGGCTCAAACGAGTCCCGGAGGTTACAAACATTGGAATTTCTTTGGAGCAATCTCTGCTGAAACTGAATGGAAGCATATTTCAGTAGAAGTTACCATTGCAGAAAATACTTCGGGGTGTACGACAATTGCATTCAATCTGGGTAATACAGCAACAAGCTATTATTTTGATAATGTTGAAGTTTTCAAATTTAATGAAAATGGCGCAGGTCCAGATTGGGAAGATTTACTGGAGCAATCTTTTGAGACTGATGCAACGACAGGATATCAAAGTAATGGAGCTAATGCTGTGCTGGGGTACACTGCTGATGGAGCAGGTGCTAATAATACCGGTAGAGCACTTACAGTTACCAATCCTGCTAAACAAACCAATGACTGGCAATCTCAATTATTTGTGACTTTTCCAAAAACCACTGCAGTGGGAGAGAAGTATAAATTGGAAATGGATGTGAAGGCAGATACCAATGCCAGTATGGCCACGCAGGCTCAGACCAGTCCTGGCGGTTATAAACATTGGAATTTCTTTGGAACAATTGCTGCCGAGACCGAATGGAAACATATCGCCGTTGAGGTAACCATCGCAGACAATACTTCAGGATGTAATACGATCGCTTTCAATTTAGGTAATACAGCAACGACCTACTATTTTGATAATGTGGTGGTAAGCTGGTTCAATGAAGAAGCGGGTCAGGATATTGTTATTGAGAAAACTCCCGAAGAGAAAAGAGATACGCTCACCTTCCATCTTAATAAATGGATATCGGGTATTATGGAGGTTTCCAAGTCTAATACACGTGCGTGGGATGTGGTTAACGAACCTATGGATGATGGTAATCCTTATGAGCTTAAAACCGGAATAGGCAAAACCGATAAGGCTGCAGACGAATTTTACTGGCAGGATTATCTGGGGAAAGATTATGCAGTACAGGCGTTTAAAATGGCTGAAATGTATGGCAATCCAGATGACATTTTATTTATAAATGATTACAATCTGGAATACAATCTGGACAAGTGTAAAGGGATTATTGAATATGTGAAGTATATAGAGGAACAGGGAGCCCGTGTTGACGGTATAGGAACCCAAATGCACATTAGCCTAGACTCAAATAAAGAAAATATTACCGAAATGTTCAAACTACTGGCAGCGACCGGTAAAATGATAAAAATTTCTGAATTGGATATTGGCGTTGGTGTTCAAACTACAGATGCTACCGAAGAATTGTATCTGGCTCAGGAGGAAATGTACAAATTTGTATTAGATCAATACTTTACCCTTATTCCTCAGGCGCAGCAATATGGCATTACAATTTGGAGTCCTACAGACAGCCCGGAAAATTCTTCCTGGAGAGCCGGTGAACCCATAGGTCTCTGGACGCAGGGTCTGACCCGTAAACCTGCCTATAGAGGTGTGGTTGAAGGACTCGGAGGAAACGTTATGAATTAGTTGGTTTTTTAAGAGTCAAACCCCAATGTGCCTGTACACATTGGGGTTTGTTTTTAAAATCGCCTTACACGATTCGACTTAAATACATCCTAATTATCTACCGGTAATGAAGGGTTTCCCTGAAACTAGTAATCGAGCAAAAATTATTTTGGGATCATAGTAGAACAACGCAATCGATTGCTTAAATTAGCAAAGTTCTAATTTTGAGAACTTCAATAGCTTAATACCATTTAGATCGAATACCCATTTTTAAGAAATAGAATATCCTAAACCACTGTATGTTTAAAATTTAATTTAATGAAAAACCTAATCTATCTATTCACAATCTTCACGCTTGTACTAAGCTGTAAACCAAAGGAATCAGAAAAAGACACTGCTATGCTAGAGGTGGAAAAACCTCTTGTTCTTAAAGATGCCCTTGCCGGTAAATTTTTAATGGGTACTGCACTCAATGCGCGTCAAATAAATGGTTTCAATCCGGAAGAGCTTGAGGTTGTAAAGGCAAACTTCAATTCTATCGTTGCCGAAAACTGTATGAAAAGTGAACGCCTGGTTCCTGAAAAGGGAAAATACGAGTGGGAAACCGCAGATAAGTTTGTCGATTTTGGAGAGCAGAATGGTATGGTCGTACACGGGCATACGTTGATTTGGCATTCTCAAACACCTAAATGGTTTTTTAAAGACGACGCGGGTAATGAGATTGATAAGGAAGAACTTACTAAGCGGATGAAAGAGCATATAGCAACCGTGGTCACCCGTTATAAGGGGCGTATTAAATCATGGGATGTGGTTAACGAAGCTGTTTTAGATGACGGAAGTTTACGAGAAAGTAAATTCTACAAATTACTTGGTGAGGATTTTATAAAAATAGCTTTTGAAGCAGCTCACGAGGCCGATCCTGATGCAGAGCTGTATTACAATGATTATTCAACAGCGGTTCCTGAAAAAAGGGATGGTATCGTGCGTATGATTAAAAACCTACAGGCTCAGGGCGTACCCATTCATGGTGTGGGTATGCAAGGACACGTAGGGATGGATTATCCGGAGTTGGAGGAATTTGAAAAAACCATTGAGGCTTTCTCAGATCTTGGACTTAAAGTTGCCGTTACCGAATTTGATATTACCGTTTTGCCTTCTCCCTGGAAAAATCAGGGGGCTGAGGTTTCGGCAAACTTTGACTATGAAGATCGAATGAATCCATATCCAGAGAAGCTTCCCGATAGCGTAAACACGGCTTTCAATGCCCGTTGTCTGGAATTTTTCAAGCTCTTTTTAAAGCACGAGGATAAACTTGATAAAGTAACCATGTGGGGAGTTAACGACGGCAATTCGTGGAGAAACAACTGGCCGGTTGGCGGGCGTACCGATTACCCCTTGCTTTTTGATCGTCAAAACAAGCCTAAAGGTGTAGTAGATTCTATTGTACTTCTTGCCAAAAAATAAAAACCTATGCGTTTACAAGGCCTGCTCAAGTCCCTTTTTATTTATTCAGTTTTTACGTGTGCATTGATTGGTGAATTCCAGGCTCAGGAAAAAGCTCAAAATCCACTGATTTACGCTGACGTACCCGATATGTCCATAATCAGGGTAGGAGATACCTACTATATGAGTAGCACGACGATGCATATGAATCCCGGTGTGCCCATTATGAAATCTCAGGATTTAACCAATTGGAAACTGGTGAATTATGCATACGATACCTTAGTAGCTAATGATGCGATGAATCTGGATAACGGTCAGCAAACCTACGGACGGGGTTCCTGGGCAAGTTCGTTACGCTATCACGAGGGTGTCTATTACCTGTCAACTTTTTCAGCTACGTCAGGGATGACTCATATTTATACCACAAAAGACATCGAAAACGGTCCCTGGGAACTGCACGAATTTAAACCGGCTTACCACGATCACACGCTGTTTTTTGAAGATGGAAAGATTTATATGATCTGGGGTGCCGGTGAGTTAAGTATTGTGGAATTAAATGCTGATTTATCCGGGGTAAAAGAAGAGACTAAAAAGATCTTAATTGAAAATGCTACCGCACCTATTGGGTCAAATATTATCTTACCTGCGGAAGGTTCACAGCTTTTTAAGCACGACGGTAAATTTTATCTATTCAACATCGCATGGCCTCGTGGGGGGATGCGTACGGTGATCATTCACCGTGCAGATGATATCATGGGGCCCTATGAAGGTCGCCTGGCCCTGCAAGATCAGGGTGTCGCTCAGGGCGGACTCATCGATACCCCAGAGGGCGACTGGTATGCTTATTTATTTCAGGACAGCGGGGCTGTGGGTAGAATTCCCTATCTGGTTCCGGTAGAATGGAAAGACGGCTGGCCCGTTTTGGGTGTAGAGGGTAAAGTGCCCGAAACACTTGATTTACCCGAAAACAAAAGTCTGATTCCGGGAATAGCCCATTCAGATGATTTCAGTCGCGAGAAGGGTGACGGGTCTTTACCATTAGTTTGGCAATGGAATCACAACCCGAATAACGACCTGTGGTCTGTTGAAGAGCGCCCCGGTTTTTTAAGACTTAAAACCGGAAGAATTGATACCGCTTTTGTTCAGGCTAAAAATACATTGACACAACGAACGCTGGGACCGGTTTCTAGCGGAACTGTAAAACTTGATGTGTCTCAAATGAAAGCCGGTGACCGCGCCGGTCTCACGGTTCTTCAAAAAAAATATGGGATTATCGGAGTACGTTGTGACGCAGATACTAAGCAGATTTACATGAGTAAAAATGCGGAAGACGGGGGTGTTATCGCAACCGTGCCCTTAAATCAGAATGAGGTATTTTTTAAGATTGAATGCGATTTTAGAAACCGCACAGACAAAGCCTATTTTTATTACAGTCTTGACGGAAAAACCTGGAATGAGTTGGGCAGCGTTTTGCAAATGCAGTACACCTTGCCTCATTTTATGGGTTACCGCTTCGGCCTGTTTAACTATGCTACAGAAACTCCCGGAGGCTGGGTAGACTTTGATTATTTCGAGATCGAAGATGCCATCAGGCATTCGAAATAAAAGCAAGATCACTTATGCGTATGCGTTCAAAAATCATCTTTTTTACACTTTGTGCAGTTTGGCTGTATTCTTTTGCCCTTCAGGCTCAGAACCCGTTGATTTTAGACCAGTATACCGCAGATCCTACAGCTCGGGTTTTTAATGACAAGTTGTATGTTTATCCCTCGCACGATATTTTATGTACCGAAGATAAAGGCCGTGTTGGCTGGTTTTGTATGGAAGATTATCATGTGTTTTCGTCACATAATCTCACAGCGTGGAAAGATCACGGTGAGATTTTAAATCAGACCGAAGTTGCCTGGGCAGATCCTTCGGGCTACAGTATGTGGGCGCCTGATTGCGTGGAGCGCGACGGCAAATATTATTTTTACTTTCCAACAAAGCCAAAGGACGAGAAAGGTTTCAAAATAGGCGTGGCAATCAGTGATTCGCCTGAAGGACCCTTTGTTCCACTTGAAGAGCCGATTGCCGGTGTAAACGGAATCGATCCTAATGTTTTCATCGATGCCGATGGGCAGGCCTACTTATACTGGTCTGGCGGAAATATTTTTGTTGCCAAACTGAAGCCTAATATGACTGAACTGGCTTCAGAACCTCAAATAATTGCAAACCTCCCACAGGAAGGTCTTAAGGAAGGGCCTTTTGTTTTTGAGCGAAATGGGAGCTACTATCTTACCTATCCGCACGTTGAAAATAAAACCGAACGTTTAGAGTATGCTATGGGCCCCACGCCTGAAGGTCCTTTTACGGTAACCGGAGTCATTATGGATGAAAGCCCTACGGGATGCTGGACAAACCATCAATCTATAGTAAATTTTAAAGACCAGTGGTATCTGTTCTACCATCATAATGACCTGTCTCCTGATTTTGATAAAAATCGCTCTATACGGGCAGATAGCCTTTCATTTAATGCGGATGGTACTATTGTAAAAGTGCAGCCTACTTTGCGTGGTATTGGAATAAATAAAGCTACCGAAACGATTCAAATAGACCGTTACAGCAGTAAAAGTAACTCGGCAAGGGTTCAATTTAACGATCCCGAAGCGCCGTTTAAAGGTTGGAACGCGGTTTTAAATACAGGCGACTTTATCCGCTACAATCGGGTTGATTTTGAGACTAAGCTTTCTAAATTGAAGATTCACGTGAAATCGGAAGCAGGAGCAGTGCTCGAACTTACATTTGCAGATTCGGATGAACCCATCGTAGAATTAAAAGTTGCCAACACTGCAGACTGGAGTATTCTTGATTTTGATCTTGACCCCGTGACTGAAGGTGTTCACGATGTTGGAATCAAAGTAATTTCCGGCGCAGCAGCAATAGACTGGATTCAGTTCAGGTAAGCGTAGTTTTAGAATCTAAGAGTGTTTGCGCTGGTTTTTTAGATATAATTTAAACTAAACCTATGTGCAGACGTATTCAGTGTCGTTTTCTTATCGTGGTACTCATCCCTTTTTCGTTTTATGCTCAAAATACTTCGGCATTACGAGACAGTATCAATCGGTATAGTTATGCCGATTTTCTACAGATGAAAAAAACGCTTGGGATTGAGCAGGAAAACAGGCCCGGTCCTTCCGGAAATCCCAATGATCCCAATTCCGCTAATTTTGATGAGAGTCAGGTACACGAATACTCTTTACCCTCACTATTGACCACCCAATCGGGTATGGAAGTCAATTCGGTAGCAGATTGGGAAAATCACAGACGACCGGAGCTAATTGCAGCATTTGAAAGCGAGATGTACGGTGCTGTGCCTGATGACATACCCTCAATTTCCTGGACTATTAAATCGGAAAAAGATACCGTGATTGGCGGTATTCCTATACGCGAACAGCATCTTATAGGTACCGTAGATAACAGCAGGTACCCCAAACTCCGTGTAGCCATCGAAGCGCTTTTGGGGATTCCAAAAAAGAGTAATGATAAAGCGGTCCCTGTGGTAATTCAGTTTGGGTTTTTAAATTCTCCATTTGGAAAAGTAGAAGAACCCCGCAGTTTTTTTATTTCTCCATTTGAGCCCGGCTTTAAACAGCAACTGGCGCATCAGGGCTGGGCTTATGCCGTTTTAGACGTTTCTTCCATTCAGGCAGATTACGGTGCCGGCCTCGATGCTGGCATCATAGGTTTGGTCAATCAGGGTCAATCCAGAACTCCAAAACAATGGGGTGCTTTGCGTGCGTGGGGTTGGGGTGCGAGCAAACTAGTTGATTATTTCGACACACGAACAGATCTGGATTCCAAACGGGTTGCAGTTGAAGGAACCTCGAGATACGGGAAAGCGGCCTTGGTGGCTATGGCTTTTGACAAGCGGATCTCACTCGGTTTTATTGGATCATCAGGAGCCGGCGGAGCTTCGTTATTACGCCGCAATTTTGGCGAAATGCTTGAAAACCTCGCATCCCCGGCAGAATACCATTGGTTTGCCGGGAATTTTCTCAAATATGCCGGTATCAAAACCGTTAATGACCTTCCTGTAGATGCACACCAGCTCATTGCGCTCTGTGCACCCAGACCTGTATTTATAAGCGCGGGTTCTGCTAAAATTGAAGGACAGTGGGTAGATGCTAAAGGAATGTTTGACGCAGCTGTTGAAGCTGCGCCGGTGTATGAATTGTACGGTCTCCGTGGGCCTGGCACCACTGATTTTCCGTTTATGGGAACTGCGCTGACCTCTGGCGAACTCGCTTTTAGACAGCACGGTGGTGGGCATTCTACCGGCCCCAACTGGAGTACCTGGATTGCCTGGGCACGGCGCTACTGGGATTAACAGTATTTAAATTTATTCCTTAAGATGGGTCTCCTGATACTTTTTAGGTGGAATCCCATAGAGGTTTTTAAAGCTGGTTGAGAAGGTAGATAAATTAGAGAAGCCTACCGCATACGCTACTTCAGCCACACTTATAGATTTTGAAGCCAAAAGATCTGCTGCTTGTTTCAGACGCACGTTTTTCATGAGATCACTAGCCGATTGGTTGGTCAGTTCTTTTAGTTTTCGATACAAATGCACGCGGCTAATACCTACAGCATTAGCGATCATTTCGACATTGAGGTTAGGGTTGTCCATATTCTCATTGATATAGCCCATTACCTTTTTCAACAGAATTTCGTCAGAACTTTCCAGCTCTATCTGTTTAACCTTGTCTTCCTGCAATTGACTGCCATCGTAGTTATTTTTAAGAAGCTTGCGGTTTTGAATGAGATTCAGTGCTGTTTTCTGTAGAATAGCCACGTCAAAAGGCTTGGGAATATAAGCATCAGCACCCAGATTCAAACTTTCCAGATTACGCTCTTGGGTTGATTTCGCTGTAAGCAAAATCACCGGAATATGGTTGATGTTGATGTTTTTCTTGATGCGTTTGCAAAGTTCGAGACCATCCATTTCGGGCATCATAATATCGCTGATTACCAGGTCTGGATTTTCTTTCAGAATATAGCTTAAAGCTTCCTTCCCATTAGTGGCGAGATCAATACTAAAGCTTTGCGCCAACTCCCGTTTGATGTATTTACGAATTTCCAGATCGTCGTCAACAACCAGAATTTTGTGACCCGTAGAGCTTATCTCTTTTCCATTATGGGCTGCTAAGGGTTCTACAATATCTTCGGAAGCCGTCATTTTTAACTCACCCTGATACAACTGATGGGGTTTTAAATGCGCATCGCCCAGAGGAATTCGTGTTACAAACTTACAGCCTTTACCGCTTTCATTATTTTCGGCATAGATGGTACCATGGTGCAATTCTGCAATTGAACGGGTGAGGTTGAGCCCGATGCCGGTTCCTTCCAGATTGTGGGGTGTTGCTTTAATCTGATAGAAGCGGTCAAAGACAAATTTTTCCATCCCTTTCTTGATTCCTATTCCGTCATCAATAACACTTACTTCAAAGAATCCCGGGTGGTTTGCCTGCTCTTGATGAGGTTTGGTTTCAAGCAACACTTCAATGCTTCCGCCTTTGCTCACAAACTTCAGCGAGTTTGCCACCAGATTTTGAATGATTTTGTCGAAGTAATTTGGGTCTACCCACGCAAAGAGCTCATCCATCTGATGTTTAAATTCAAACTGAATTTGTTTTGCTTCAATCTGATCTTCAAAAATGGCACAGATATCAGCGATGTATTTGACTAATTCCACACGTTCAAAATGAAGTTCCAGTTGCCCACTATCAATTTTTCGAACGTCCAGAAGCTGATTAGCCAGATGGTAAATACGGTCTGTGTTGCGCATCATCGTCTCGTACGATTTACGTCTTACAGGATCCTCATCATTTCGCAGCAATTTTTTTAATGGATTGATAACCATTGTAAGCGGGGTGCGTATATCGTGCGAGATGTTTGTTAAAAATTGAAGCTTCGCCTCATTGATTTGTTTCGATTTTTGATATTCACGAAGGCGGTTTTTACTTTCCTGGCGCTGCTTTAACTCATAGATTACAATCGCTGTTACAATAACAAACAGGAGAAAATAAATGAGTTTTGCAGTGGTTGATAGGTACCAGAGCGGGTGTATGATTGCTGTGAAGTTTCTAATTTCTGAAAACTGATCATAGTCTTTAGCGCGCAATTTGAAATTGTAGGTTCCGGCTTCCAGATTGTCAAAAGCTACCGTATTTACTCCCGGAGTAAGATTGATCCAGGGCCCATCATTAACCGAATAGGCATAGGAGATCCGGTTTGGGTTTCGGTACTCCATCGAAGAGAATTCAATGCTGAATGAATTATCCCGGTAGGCCAGATTTATGGTGTCTGCTTCAATGATGGCTTTATCAAGAATCTCGTAGGAGCCTGATTTCATTCCTTTACGCACGGGTGTGTTTTGCAGGTAGATGTCTATGATATAGATTTCAGGTCGCTTTTCAGTATCTACAATGGTTTGTGGGTTGAAATAGGTAATCCCGTTCATTCCACCAAAAATCAACTGATTTTCCTGATACAGATAGGACGCATTTTTACTGAACTCGTTGCCCTGTAAACCATCGTTGAAATAGTAATTGAGAAAGGTCTTCTTAGTCGGATTAAATTCAGAGATACCATGATTAGTACTCACCCAAAGCATCCCATTGCTGTCCTGCTCTATAGCACAAATGGTATTGTTGGGCAGACCGTCTTCAATAGTATAATGGGCAAGCAGCTGAAAGTCCCGGTCTGTTTTCTTGAGTCCGTTTGCGGTTCCTAGCCACAAATTGTCATCGGCATCAGTATGGATGGTGTAAATGATTTCTCCATCAAATTTCCGGATGCCGTTTTTGTAAGTAATAAATTTTTGATCAGTCAGGTCAAACTGACTGATACCGTCGTAAGAGGCCACATACAGGATTCCCCTTGAGCGATCGAGCAAGAGGTTGTTAATCCACTTATTGTTGAAAAATTTTGGACCTTCAGGACCGTCTGCAATTTCTACATTGCACGAAGTGATCGCATTGGTTTTTAGGTTTAGTTTAAAAAGACCCGATCCCATTGAGCCCAGCCATAAGTTATCACCGTCGTCTTCAACAATGGTATAAATACTTTTAACCGGATTCCCCAGCTCGTCAACCAGATTATTGACAAATTGTATTTGATCCGTGTTTTCTTCAATTTTTGCCAGTCCGTTAAGATAGGTTCCTATCCAAATGGTATTACGGCTGTCTTCAAAAATGGAGACCACGGTGTTTAGTTTACTGCCCAGATAATTCTGGTCTTTGTAATGCCGAATCACTTCGTTTTCTGGCGAAATGGCATACAAACCATCCCCATCTGTACCAACCCATAAAACACCTTCAGAGTCTTTAAAGACGGCCATTACACAGTTAGAGCCAATGATGTCGAGTTCACTCGATTCATAGCCTATGTAGTTGAAATTATTGATCTTTTTAGGAAGCAGCACTACGCCTTTTTGATACAGTCCCAGCCAGGTATTGCCCGAGTCATCTTCAATTATATCGTGTACCTTTGATTTTGAAGAATCAAAGCTTGAAACCATAATGGGATAGGGGGAAAGTGTTTGCGTATCAGGGTCAAATCGAAACAATCCATCCCCGTCTGTACCCACGAGCATCTCGTTTTCTGAATTGAGGTACAGGCTGTGAATGACCAGATGTTTAGTGTTTGGGATCGCTTCAAAAGCTGAACGATTCGGATTTAATTTAAACAAGCCCTGAGTGTAGCTGGCAGCGTAAATGTTTCCTTCCTGATCTTCCCCAATAGCAGAAAGTGACGCCCGAACACTATCTCTCTGAAAGTACGGCGTAACCGTATTATTTGGATTTACAACATACAAGCCACTTTCGGGAGTTATGAACCAGAGTTTATGCTTGCTATCCTGAAAAATATGATCTACAAAAGCAGTGGGCAAGAAGTTTGGAAGGTTTTCGGCCAGAAAATCATCTCCATTTTTTTGAAGTCTAAAAACCCCACGCCCGGATGTCCCTATAAGAATTTCGCCGGTTTTGCGCTGGGTAATATTGGTCACATGCGCGTCATAAGTGTATTCTTCGTTAATCGAGAGGGGAATCTGTTTAAAAGAATCTGTGGCGTGATCGTAAATTTGAAGCCCGTTGAAAAACCCAAAATAGAGGTTGTTTTTGTCGTCTTCAAAAATGCTTTTTACGTAATTGTTTAAAAGAGAAGTAGAGTCCTGAGCATTCTTCTTATAGGTGACAAATTTAGCTCCGTCGTATTTGTTGAGTCCATCTTCAGTGGCAATCCAGACATAGCCTTTATGATCCTGATAAATAGCATTGATTAAGCTACTTGATAACTCTGAATCTGAAGAAAAAATCCTTCCATTTTGAGCCGAAAGACTTAAAACGAAAAGAACATGCAGCAGTATGAAAAATTTTACTCTTAGATTCAAGATAAACAGTTTATGATGTTTTAACGCGCTTTGCAAGCCGATGTTCATTTTGGCTGTCAGTACTTGATTAATATACAGATTTTCAGGTTACAAGCTATCGACTAGCTTGCAAGATGTTACTTTTTTCAGGAACTGAAAACAGTTTCCACAAGTTAGTCTTTTAATCCCGCAAACGTTACAGGAGTCAGGTAGAAAGACTGATTATTTGATTCTGCTTTCAGTACCAGATTTTGCAAAACAATTCCCGGATCTATACCGTAAATTTTTAAGGTGTGCTGACCTGCTTTTAAATTTACAGGTGCCACAACACGGGTTACATTATTAGCCACGCTGCTGTTCCAGTTGTCTGGAGTGTTTTTATGCATATTAAGCGTTTGTACAGGCTCATCATCAATCTGATATTGAAATTGTAGTCCGCCCTGATTTTTAAAATCCAGGGTGGGAGACAGGTTAAACGTGATCGTACCTTCAATAGCTTCGTTAGCGTAAAACTCGTAGGTAAGAGTGGTGTTTTCAGGTGTGATATCTTTTGAGAATGTATTCTCAGGTCGCAGGGCGATGTCCTGTCTGCCGAGATCAGGGATCTGCTCCCAACCCGTGTTTGCGGTAAATGCGTTAGTAGGTATGCTGATCATTCCGGCGTAGGATACTGCTCCCTTAGCATCAGCAGGATAGGGATTGTAACGTACATTTAGGTTTGCGGTTCCATTGTCAGATTGGATAGTGATGATACCCTCCTGATCTGAAGCAGGTAATTTGCCTGTAATTAAACTTAAAGTCAGCTGCTGTTCCGTTTTTACGGCTCCTTTTTTCTGATCAACTTTCAGCCATTTTGGTAATTTCTTGATTTTGTAGTCTACCTCTTCCTTTCCGGTGTTGAACAGGGTGAGTTGCTGATGCTGATGCGACTGATCAAAAGGCAACACATTCAAAACCTGATCTTTTGGGAAATAGGCTTCGGTTCCTGCTACTGAGATTCCCAGATTTCCTTCCTGCGGAACTTCAATCTGTTTAGTTTCGGGAATGACATTTTGCCTGGGTTCCTGCCAGTAGGTATAACCTATGTGGGTTTGATCCATAAAATGATTCCACTTAGAGTCGTTGAGGCTGTGATAGGCTTTGGTGAGTTCTTTGTCTTTTTCAAAAAATGCGGCTACCTGTTCCGCATAGGCGTTTGCGGTATTTCGGCCCTGTTCGGCATATAAATGGTTTTTTGCCGCGGCGATATACAACCTGTTGAGGTTTGCCATCGCTTCAATGGGAAACAAAACCAGTTGGTAATAAGCCGATTGATACGACGCGTCGAGTTGTTCTTTAATTCTTTTCGCCTCCTGCTCCAGCTTGTCATATTCCTGAAGGATGCGTTCCGCTTCATTAAAATGATTGAGGCTGAAAGTCTTCGGACTCAATAGCTCAGGTTTGCGACGGCTTGCCAGTGTGCTGTAGGTCTGAATCAACCCGGCAATTTCAGAAGCGTAGTTGTCGCCAAATTGCGCTGCAGCCCATTGTTTAGGGTATTTTTTTAAATCGGCAAGGTCGAAGCTTTCCGGATTCCAGGCATAGTCCAGAAAGAAGCTGATGGGATATTCCATCGGTTTAATGTCGCCCACGTTTACAATCCAGATTTTACGGGCGTTATATTCGTAAGCCAGGGACATCTGCTCGTAAACACGTGAAATTTGATTGGTGTTGAGCCATTTGTAGTTACGCGGTCCGCCCACGTAATCAAAGTGATAGTAAATACCATAACCGCCGCTGCGCTCTGCATCTTCCGGATTGGGCAGTTTGCGAATATTTCCCCAGTTATCATCCGCCAGAAGCAGCGTAACATCATCAGGTACGCGCATCCCCTGATCGTAATAATCCTGTACTTCTTTATACAAGGCCCAGAGTTGCGGAGTCTCACTTGCAGGCTTTCCGGTAACGTCTTCAATAATTTGACGTTGGTCTTTTACAATCCCTTCCAGCAGTTCAATGGCGGTTCCCTCAGTCATGGGTTCGTCACCATCACCACGCATTCCCACGGTTACGATACTTTCATTATCGCCCATACGCTCTATGCCCGCTTTCCAGAAATCCCGTAAAACCTCGGGATTGGTATTGTAATTCCAGTCGCCCTCCCCGTAGCGATCCCATTCCACGTGAGCCCGCATCAAGGGTTCGTGATGCGAAGTGCCTATCACCACGCCGTATTTTTCGGCCTGTACGGCATTTTCAGGATCATCATCGTAAAAGGCGCGTCCCCACATCGCCGGCCAGAGGTAATTGCCTTTCAGTCTTAAAATCAGTTCAAAAACGTGCTCGTAAAACTCGTGATTAAAACTGCCGTAATTTTCACCCACCCAGCCCGATAGAGCCGGGGCCTCGTCATTGATGAAAATTCCCCGGTATTGTACTTTAGGCCCCGGGTTGGTATAGTTTGCCGTATTCACATAAAGCTGCTCTGATTTTTTGACCGGTACATCTGCCCACCAATACCAGGGCGAAACCCCTATTTCTTCCGAAAGCGTGTATATGCCGTAAATCGTACCGCGTTTATCGCTACCGGCGATAACCAGATTTCCGTCTATCTGCTGTATGCTAAAGGCTTCCCACTGGTTTTTAATAGTGGAAACATTCAGTTTACCGGTTTGTGCCAGCGAGTCAATAAAGCTGCTCTTCCCAAGCGTACCAATAATCAATTGCGGTTTGCCTGAAAGTCTGTTGAAAACTTCCGGTTTTTTACCGGTGACCCGCTCCAGATCGAGCTGCAGGTTTTTAGCGGCGATATGCACGCCTTCGTAATCTGCAGCGTCGACGACCAGATTTGCGGTTGTTTTTGAATCACTCAGCGTAAAAGCTCCGGTTGCAGGTGTGGTGGATACCACATTTTGCTGTGCAAAGAGTCCTTGAAAAGATATCAGGGCAATAGCGACTACCAGTTTTTGAAGGTTTAGCTTGAATGATTTTAAAAACATAATTGATTTGTTTGATTTAATTCTTCTGTAATCCCAGCTCCAGACCGGTGAGTTCTGCCAAACCTTTCAGTCTTCCTATAAAGGAATAACCCACATAATAAGGTTTGTGCTTTTCCAGTGCATGTAAATACCCGTGATCTGGGCGCATCGGGATTCGCTTACCGTTGGTGGTGGTATAATCGATGATTTGCCGCATCACCTGCTTCATTGGTACGTCGCCGTCCAGATGGTCTGATTCATAAAATGAACCGTCTTCAAATTTTTGAACATTTCGCAAATGCAGAAAATGTACCCGCTCTTTATGTGTGTCAAAAATCTGAGGCAAATCATTTGCCGGGTTGGCGCCCAGCGAACCAGTGCAATAGCAAAGGCCGCAAGAGGTTGATTCGATTTGCGAAAAGATGTAGTTGAGGTCTTCTGCCGTGCTCACAATGCGCGGTAATCCCAAAACCGAAAACGGCGGATCATCCGGGTGAATGGCCAGTTTGGCACCCACGGCATCAGCGGTAGACGTTACTGCTTTTAGGAATAGTACTAGGTGTTCGCGCAATTTGCTTTCATCAATATCTTTATATTCGGCGAGTTGATTCAGGAGGTCTTCGGTAGTGAAATCTACGGTGCTGCCGGGTAAGCCCAGCATCACGCTCTTTTTAAGCACCTCGCGCTCTTCTTCAGAAAGCGAGTCGTATTTTTCTTTGGCTTCGGCGACCTGCGCTTCGGTATAATCGCTTTCGGCTCCGGGTCTTTTCAGAATAAACAGGTCAAAAGCTTTAAACTTTACGGGATCGTATTTTAAAATTTCGGCACCTACCGCATTTTTAAAGCGGTGATCGGTGCGCACCCAGTCCAGAATGGGCATAAAGTTATAGGTGATCGTGTAAATGCCCTGATCGGCCAGATTCTTAAGGCTTACTTTATAATTTTCAATAAGCTCCTCATAGTTTCCGGTGCGTTTTTTAATGTTTTCGTGCACCGGTAAACTCTCTACCACATCCCAGGTCATTCCGGCGGCTTCAATCTTATCTTTGGTTTTTTTAATTTCTTCAGGAGACCAAATATCCCCGACCGGAATGTGATGCAAAGCAGTTACAATTCCGGTAATACCTGCCTGACGTAAGTCTTCAAGGCTTAATAAATCGCGCTCTCCATACCAGCGCATTGTTTTGATAATGGTTGTATTCATTTAAAATCCTATTGAGTTTCCACCGTCTACACAAAGCACGGTGCCAGTTGTAAATTTAGAAAGATCGGAAGCATAGTAATAAACGGTATCGCCAATGTCTGCGGGCTCTCCCAGTTTGCCCATCGGGGTACGGCCCAATACCTTGTTCTTGCGTTCCGGGTCGCTGTCAAGCGCTTTGCTCGACATATTGGTTTTGATAAACCCGGGTGCCACGCAATTCACCCGTATACCAAAGGGCGCCAGATCAACCGCCATAGAACGCGTCATTCCCTCAATCGCCGATTTGCTGGCCGTGTAGGCGACCACCTTGGGAATCCCGTACTGAGCTGCCATCGAACTGATGTTAATGATGCTGCCCGAATTTTGACTTTTCATCACTTTGGTCACTTCACGAGACACCACAAACACACTGGTCAGGTTGGTGTGAATGATGCGCTGAAATTCGTCATCGGTAACCTCGAGGAAGTCTTTTTTCATGTTAATCCCCGCATTGTTCACCAAAATGTCAATGCTGCCTGCTTCTTCTGCAATATGTGCTATGGCCTGCGGAATTTTATCGAGTTCCGCCAGGTCAAGAATATAGGTCCGGGCATTGGGACCCAGCTCCTGCCGGGCCTGCTCCGTTTTTTCGGCGTTGCGGCCTATGATGTAGGTGATGATGTTTTCATCACAGAGTTTTTTTGCGGTTGCGAAACCTAAACCGGCATTGCCGCCGGTAACTAATGCTACAAGTTGTTTCATATTAATCCCAAGAGGGTTTTATACCGGGAGCATACCGGTCCCGGATGGATTCATAATAATCAAGAGTGTGTTTGGCTTCCGGAATAAACTCCGGCATTTCTTTATTTGAGAACTGCTGAAAATACAGCAGACACGAGTCGCGCCACCATTGGGCTTCCTCAAGTTGAATGCTCAAAAGCATCCGCGTTTTTTCATAAACCTGTTCGCCCACATATGGCTTCATATCCTGCCAGGTGTTGATCATCGCTTCAACTTCTTCCACACCATCCTGATATTTTCGCGCCAGATTGTACCAAAGCGTCTGGCCATTATCAAGCTTATAATCCCAGGGCACATGGTGAAACCAAAGCAGATATTCTTGTGGTGTGGTTTCTATGTTTTTATAGGCGTTTTCAATTTCAGGAGCGTATTGAGCAAGCGCACCGCTACCGGTGGAGGTGCGGTCAAAACCAATCCCAAGGCTGTCTGCCTTGTGATAGTACACCGAGGTCCAGTCTTCCCGGCCCAAATCTTTAACCCAGGGACCCGGACCCTGATGATGTCCTTCGGCCATGATGTGGTGCAGTCCCAGCGGCGTCATATAGTTTACGACCGCTTCGCGCGAATCGAGCAGGAGGGAGGTCATAGGCTTTACAAATTCGGGATCAGGCGTAAAGGTCTGTGCCAGCCATTCTTCGGCGATGGTTTTTGCGCTGAGTTCAGGATTCCAGGCCAGGCGGCCAAAGCCGTACCAGTTTGCCTGTGCAAAAGGATGCCCGGTCCAGTTGCGCGAATTACCGATGTTTGAGACACCAGCCATACCGGTTAATTTTTTGTTTGTTAGGCTACCGTCAACCACTTGAGCTACCGTGCTTCCGGCTCCTTTAGCGTAGGTATCTGCCTGTAGCGTTTCTTCGAAAAGTTTGGGTAAAAATGCCAGATGAGACATTCCGCCCAGATATTCCTGAGTGATTTGAAATTCCATCATCAATGGAGTTTCGGGCATCGCGCCAAATAAAGGATGAAAAGGCTCACGCGGCTGAAAATCGATAGCCCCATTTTTTACCTGAACCAGTACGTTATCTTTAAATTTTCCGTCGAAGGGAACAAACTCGCTATAGGCCTGCTTTGCCCGGTCTTCCGGCTTTTCATCGGAATACACAAAAGCACGCCACATCACAATTCCGTTATAGGGTTCCACGGCCTCAGCCAGCATATTGGCGCCGTCTACGTGAGACCTGCCGTAATTGTTAGGTCCCGGTTGTCCTTCTGAATTGGCCTTTACCAGAAACCCACCAAAATCAGGAATATGCGTATAGATTTCTTTTGCTTTTTCATTCCACCAGTTTTGAACTTCAGCGTTAAGCGGATCTGCAGTTTGGAGTCCGCCAATTTCTATGGGGGCCGAAAAGCGTGCGGTTAGGTACACCTGTATTCCATAAGGTCTGAAGGCGTCTGCAAGCGCTTTTACTTTTTGCAGGTAATCGTCCTGAAGGATGTAAGCGCTGGCGTTTACGTTGTTTAAAACCGTACCGTTAATGCCGATTGACGCATTGGCGCGGGCATAATCTATATACTCTTCTTTGATGAGATTAGGCAACAAATGCCAGTCCCAGATCGAGAAGCCGGCATAACCGCGCTCGATAGTGCGATCCAGATTATCCCAATGGTTGAGCAGTCTTTTTTTGATTTTCGGAGCATCGGTGATTTCCAGTTGCGACAGGTCTTTGTGCCGCTGCATTTCTCGCAGGTAGGCAAACGTACCATACAACAGTCCTGTTTCAGTAGTAGAACTGATTACGATAACCTCGCGCTTATCCAGGCGCGTGGCCTGTATTTTATATGCATCTTCCGGCAGATCTTCGAGTTCTTTAAATTCTTTTTTTAGACTTTGTGGAAGGGCTGCATGTTTGAGTATCAGCAGCGTCGGCTGTTCTGAGCTCTTAGCAACAGTATGATTCAGCATTCCGTCAAATGCCAGATTCAGCTCTTTAAGAATTACTTTTCCGGTTGCGGTTGTGGTGTCAAGCTGTACCTGAGCGTTCAAATTTTTATAGTCTTCTACAAGCTTTGGATTTTTGATTTCGGCATACTGAAGCCAAAGTTTATAACCATCCTGAGCCATCAGGATCTGACCAAAGAATAGGAAAACTAGCGTAATGATGTTTTTCATAAATGAAAGGAGTCTTTAATCTCAATCGATTGCAGAGGCAATCAAAAACGGAAATTTACTGAAAATTAGACAATCGATTGCGTTAATTGCAAAGTATTTCGGCCGAGATCTGTTTTTTTAAGTGTTTTTTCGGGTGCTGGAAGCTCTGATAATGAGATGCGTATCGAGCACGCTGCATTCGGCAATTTTAGGAGTACCTTCCTTTTTAAGCACATGTTGCAGGATGCGCTGGGTACACAATTCGCCCATCTCCATGGCCGGATGCGATACGGTAGATAGCGCGGGCTCAACAATGGAGGAAATAGGATCGTCATTGAAGCCAATGACCGCTACTTCTTCGGGTATTTTGACTCCCATCTTTTTAAGGGTTAAAATGGCGCTTACCGCTGTGGTGTCGTTAGAACAAAAAATACCATCCGGCGGATTGGTGGTTTGCATCAGTTGCTCGGTTGAGGCTTCGCCTTCTTCCGCACTTAAACTCTTCATGGTGATGATTAACGAGTCGTCAACAGCAAGACCATTTTCTACCAAAGCATCTACATAGCCCTTTTTTCGATCTCTATAAACATTGAGGTGTTGTGCTCCTGCAAAATGCGCAATGCGTTTGCAGCCTTGTTCTATCAAATGAGTAGTGGCATTAAATGCCGCAGTGTAATTGTCTATGACCACCGTATAACTTTTAAAATCTGCCGGTACGCGGTCAACAAAAACCACGGGAATGTTCATTTTTGAAAATTGCTTAAAATGATTGATGCTTTCGGTTTCCATTCCCAGTGAGGCGATAATGCCACAAACCCTACTGTCAAAAAGTGCTTTTGCACTGGTCACCTCGTTTTTGTAAACATCATTAGACTGACTGATGAGAATATTGTAACCTTCCTTGCTGGCTGCGTTCTCGATTCCGCTGATCAGCGAGGAGATAAACGGTCGGTTGATGCGCGTGACCAAAACCCCGATAGTTTTACTTTGATTGTTGCGCAGACTGGCCGCCAGAATGTTAGGCCGGTAACCCTCTTCTTCCGCAGCTTTTTTAACGATAGCAATGGTCTTGTCACTGATACTGTGGTGATTTTTTAAAGCCCGTGAAATCGTACTGGGAGAATAATTCAGTTTACGCGCGAGGTCGTAAATGGTAAAGGATTTCTTTTGTTCCATTTGCTTAGGGTTAGTTGAACAAATATAGCTTTTTAAGGTTTCATTACTGAAAAATCAAAAAACGGCTTAAATACTCTCTATTTTTTAGCTTAACATCTTTTTCTGGCATTTAATTTTTCATGTTTCAATACCTGAAAACCGAAAGTGGTCGGTCGTTATTAACCACTAGCAGGTAATTTTCAGTATCGATCGTAAACGGATGAATGTTGCGCGTGTTTGCACCGGTGTAAAAATTTCGGTCTTTATAGGGCGTGAAATTTCCTTTGGTATCATTCAGCAAAATATAGCCCACATTGGCATCGTAACGCACGGTCTCTACTTCGGCTTCATAAATTGCCCCTGCGCCAATGACATCGATGTATCCATCTTTATTCACATCAACAAAGGCAAAAGACATAGTTGGTCCCAGTTGGGCGGTTGCCGGTAAGTATTTCAGATTAAAGTTTCCATTTCCGGTATTTTCCAAATAGATGGATTTGAACTCGTGAACTTCCTGTTTGTATGAATTGGAAAGCTGTTCGCTTCCATAGATATCTTCCATTGAGGAGTTTGCAAATTCTTTAAAGGTTTTGATCTTTTCGCTTACAAAGGAATTTTGAGCCGTAGAACACTCTTTGCCGCGCACCGGAACCAAATTACCCTGATAGGTTTTACTGAGTACCATATCGTAGGTTTTGTCGTTGTCAAAGTTGCTGCCAAAAATGTACAGCGGTTTTTCAGGAGTAGGATGAAATTTGTTATTTCCGCCCAGATTGCCTACAAAATAATCGAGGTCACCGTCTCCGTCAAAATCCATTTCGGCAATGGTATTCCACCAGCCGGAAGTTTTTGTTAGAGCATCAACCTCTTTTCTTGAAAATTTTGAATCCTTAAGATCAAAAAACTGTATGGGCATCCACTCGCCAACAGCGATCAATTCGTCTTTGCCATCGCCGTCAAAATCGCTGATGCGCAAATCGTTTATGATGCCTAAATTTTCCAAATCAGGTGCCACCTCACGTGTGACGTCTGTAAATTTTCCGTCGGTATTTTCCAGAATATAAGAGCGTGCGTTCAGGGGATATTTGCCGGGAACCACGTGACCACCCACAATTAAATCCTGATCTCCGTCCCCGTCGTAATCGTAAGCCACGACTGCTTTGGTATTAGTCAACATTTGTGGCAATGCTTTGGAATTGGAGAAATTGCCACTTCCGTCATTGAGGTACAGTCGGTCCTGCAATAGCGCATCGTTTTCATCAAACTCATAAGCCCCGCTGGTAACATAAAGATCGAGATCGCCGTCAGCATCAGCATCAAAAAATACCGCGCCCTGATCTTCGTATTTTTGGTCAGCTTCTATTACGGGTTGCGACAGGGCCTTAAACCCGCCCGATTGTTCCCGCAAATAAATGATGCCGGGTTGATCTTTAGCACCTCCTATGTACCAGTCTTCCAGACCGTCATTATTGAGGTCAGCTGCAGCAAAGGCAGGGCCTTTTTGAGATTGCTTCTGAGGCAGCAGCACCTGCCGGTCAAAGTCATTGTAGTAATTTTCACGATGGGCGTACTCCAGGCCCAGACTTTTGGGGTTAATCGCTTTCCATTCAGCGGGCAGCGATTGAACCCGAGCCTTGCTCAGCGGATTTGAATCTACATAATTGATTTCCAGAAACTGGTTTGCATCCAGATCTTCTTCGGTATATACCTTGCCATCACCCCAGATTACTTCGATTTTATTGATTTTTTCAGCAGTACCCAGGCCAAAAATCAATCGGGGCGATACCGAAGACTGAAAGCCTCTTGAAAGATACACTTGCTGTTCCTGTTGAAGGCTGTCTGTGTAAATACGAACGGTAGCTCCCAATGCAGTGGTATTCTTCCCGGGACCCTTAAGTTTAACCGAAAGGAAATTGGCGTTTGAGTTGTTGCGATACACCGAAGCCCGGTCATCCATATTGTTGAGAACAAGATCCAGGTCGCCATCATTGTCCAGGTCACCATAGGCAGCGCCATTGGTATTGATGGCTTCGTCAAATCCCCAGGCGGTTATCGCGTTTTCAAAAGCCAGATCTGCGGTGTTTTTATAGATGTAATTCTTCAGTTTATTGCTGGGCAACTGCTCTAAAATTGTGGCGATTGGCGTTTCGCCCACATTGAATTTACCCGAATTGTGAATGAGATTCCCAAAATCCTGATTGCCGAGTTCGCGCTTGATCCCATTGCTGATAAAAATATCTTTATGCCCATCCTGATCAAAATCGGCCAGGAGCGGCGCCCAACTCCAGTCGGTCTTGGCAACGCCCGCATACTGGGCGATATCGCTAAAATAGCCATTACCGTTGTTGAGGTTAAGCACATTAGACATATAGGCATAGTGATAGCCGGAAAGGGCGGTCTTCAGGAACCCGTTTGTGTCCATACTGGGCATATTTTGCTTGCCGCGCTGGTGATCTTCGGCAGACATATCAAGCACCAGCAAATCGGGTAGAAAATCGTTGTTGATGTCTGCATAGTCAGAACCCATACTGCTGTACGAGGTATGTTTAACCCGTGTGTTGATGTGATTGCTAAACGTACCGTCCCGGTTGTTGAGGTACAATTTATCGGGCGTGATAAAGTCGTTAGCCACAAAAATATCTTGCCAGCCGTCGTTATTGAAATCGCCTATCGAAGCACTGAGGCTAAATTCTTTATTTATAATGCCGCTTTCGAGGGTGACATCGGTAAAAAACGAACCCTCATTGCGGTACAAATGGTCTGAAGTCTGCGGAAAAAAGTCTTTATCAGCCAGCAGCGCATCAAGATCTATGGAGTTGAAAAAATCGTCCCGGTGATTGATGAGGAACAAATCGAGATCTCCATCGTTATCGTAATCTAAAAAATAGGATTGCACCGAAAAGCCGTCGTCGTCAATACCCCATCGGGCTGCTTCCTCTTTAAAAGTCCCGTTTTGCTGATTGACAAACAAGAGGTTTTTACGCAATGCCGGCTCATTTCGCGAAGCCGATTTACACACATACAGATCGAGCCAGCCATCGTTATTGATATCGATCATCGAGACGCCGGTGGTCCAACCCTGCGCGTCTGCGACTCCGGCCCGGTCTGTGATGTCCTCAAATTTTAGATCGCCTTTATTGAGGTAGAGCTTATTTGCCGTTTGATTTGCGGTAAAATACAGATCATCCAGGCCGTCGTTATTGATGTCGCCAATGGCAACTCCGCCGCCGTTGTAAATGTAGGGATAGTTGAAGGGGTGAAAATCTTCGCTTTCCTGTACTGCATTGATAAAGCTGATACCTGTTTGTTCTGCAGGGATTTTGGTGAACAGGGTTTCGTAAGTTGGATTGTTTTTTTTGGATGGAGTTTGCTCACAGGAACTGGTCATTAGCAACACCATAATAATCAAAAGGGTAGGGAACTTAAAACTCATAGCTTTTACGGAACTCAGGATACTAATAGTCGAATATACTATAATATCCCCTGAAGACAAAAGAGCTTTTGAGTTGAAGAGAATTTAGAAAGCGGAAAGCCCAGGCTTTTAAGCCGTTTATGTTTTAGTTTGGAGGTGGTGCTTCCCAAATCCTAATGCTTCTTCTTAAAAAATTTTTGGGTAAAGGATAGAATCTGTTCTAGGGATTAGAGGCTTGTGCGACGGTTACCGGGGTTGATCTTTTTTTATTTCATTAAATAAAAAAGAAGATCTTTAGTAGCATAATGAGAAAAACCAGAATTAACACTTTGAAAATGCGCACAGGCAATAGTCCAAGCTGTTTTAGTAAGAGCAGTCGCAAACTTAAGGCTATAAAATCAAAAGTGAGCACGTCATAGGATGGCCCACCAATTCCTACGACATAGCCGCCTTTAATGAAGAAAAGTTTGAAGAGCCAAAAGAGTAATTCAGCAAATAATAATAGTACTCCAACCTGCTTTTTTGGAATAAAAACCCCAAAGCTTAAAAGTCCAATAGCCGTTCCACTAAAAAAGATATTTTCAGTAGAAAAGGTGGGCTCATACGAAACAATACAACCCCATAGTAGTGTATAGTCAAGTTTTGTAAAAAAGCCAAAAATTGTCCAGCCAATTAGGAGAAGGTATAGTGTTTTTGGTTTGGCAGAGAAGGCTTCCCAAAGTCTGATGCTTCTTCTTCGTATTTCGTTAAGGTTAAAAAGAATCAGATCCGATTGGGCCATTTGGTGAATGATCAGTTTGGGTTATTCCTGGCTATAAGATAGAATCTTTTCTAGGGATTATGGGCTTGTGCAACTACTATCGATGTTGTGGAACTTTTTTTTATTTCTTTTTCGGTGGCGGTGGCGGTGGATTGTGCATAGTTGGTACATTTCCTTTTATTATTACTTTTCCGCCAGGATTATTTGTCGGTTTTCCACTTGGTCCAGTTGGTTTAGGATTGCTATTCGGTATATTCTTTTTAGCCATCGATGTGATATTTAGTTAAATAATTATTTGTTTCTATTTCGGTTTTTTTCATCAACCATTTATATCTTTTAATATTCAGCTTTGTGTCAATTTCCTCAATTTGCTCCCAGTCAGATTGTCTGTAGTCAAAATATTTGTCAAGTCCTTTTTCTTCTGTTATTTGGTTGTATTGATATTTAGTCCACAACTTTTCGAGTTTGTTGAAATACTTTGTGTACATCATTCGCAATCTTGCAATTTCCTCTATTTCTTTGTCCGAGCGAATAATTTGATTTTCAATTAGCAGCAATAATTGTACAATTGCGATAAGAGAGAATGCAATCCAAACATAGTTTTCAAAATGTTTCCAGCTCAAAATACCGCTTAACGATACTAATAGTGTTAAAATCTGAAAAGTCTTTTTAAGCGTTCTTTGAAAGTTTAAATATTTAGATAAGTAAACTTCGCCATATTTTATATTGGTTAATTCGTACCATACTTTATTCATATAATAAAATTAGCTTTTATTAATTGAAAATCAGAAATATAAAAGTTGGGTTATTAACATTCTATTGACAGTTAATGTTTTATGAAAATGTATCACAACGTATGGATAATGTAACCAGTTATGTTATATCCACTTTACTATTTCTCTAAATATAAATCAACACAGTATAAGTCTGTTACGGAATACCTCATTATCTAAATAAAAGAAAAACCAGGTTTAGGATAAAGCCAGACTTTTTATTCTTACCAAGGATTAGCAATACCCAAACTTTCAATTTACCGCAAAAAAAAAGCAGCTGCATCAAATGCAACTGCTTTCCTGTAAAATGTGTAGCGAGAGGGGGGCACGATCCCCCGACCTCCGGGTTATGAATCCGACGCTCTAACCAGCTGAGCTACCTCGCCAAAATGTAAATCTACTCAGGCCTTCCCTAAGCGGGTGCAAATATAAAAACATTTGTTTAGCTGGCAAGCAGGATATTTATAAAATAACACCCCGCTGTCAAATAAAAATGCATCTGTAAAAAGTTTCCTCTTTTAGTAGTAGGCTTCGAAACCTGTTACGATATAAAAATCGCTTTGAGTTCTATAGAAAACACTTCTGTTAAGAATGTGATTAGTGTGATATAGTATTTTGTTCATTTTCTTTAGCTCGCTATTGTTGGTTGGTTCTGGAGCTCGTGAATCTCCTAAAGTCGATTTGCTTGTCCAAAGAAAACGAACCAAAAGAAAGGACACTTTTTCTAAGGCATTTTTGCCTTAGCAGGCAAAACCGCAAAACTCCCCCTAAATTTTCTCCAGGGTTTCGAAAATTTTTAACGGGGATCTTTTGCTATGCTGAAGAAAAAGAAGCCTAAAGAATATATTAGATCATATCATTAAAATTTATTTAGTTGTAGTATTAATTGCATGTTCTTCCGTAAATCATCGAAGAAGCCTTTGGAAAGCATCGATAAAATAAAAAAATACTCCTAATCTTTTTTACTGTACAATTAATATTTATATTGGCGACCCAACCATAATAAGTACCATGGAAGAAAAAGTAAAATTTGAAATAGAATTTCCCATACAGGCTTCACCGTCTTTATTATATCAATATATGTCCTCTCCCTCAGGCATGTCTGAGTGGTTTGCAGATAATGTAAACTCCCGCGGCGAGTATTATACCTTTATCTGGAACGGCAGCGAGGAGAAAGCAAAACTCCTGGGTAAAAAGAGTGACGAGCGCATCAAATTCCGTTGGATGGATGATGTAGAGGATGAAAACCTGTACTTCTTTGAATTGCGTATTGTAGTTGATGAGATCACCAAAGACGTCTCGCTTATCGTGACTGATTTTGCTGAGCCTGACGAAGTGGATGAAGGCAAGATGTTCTGGGAAAATCAAATTTCAGAACTGAAACACATCATCGGTTCTAACTAGAAAGCAGTACATAAAACGTATATTTGTCCCTTCTTAAAAAAGGGACTTTTTTTATGGTTAATTTCAACGGAACTCTTACAGAAAACCCGCAATTTTCACCCAATAACCGGGGCATATTTTACGGGGATGCTGTATTTGAAACCCTGCGTTACACGGGAGATAAGATTGCATTCTGGGAAGATCATTACTTCAGGCTAATGGCTTCTATGCGTATTTTACGTATGCAAATCCCAATGGAGTTTACACCGGAGTATTTTCAGGACGAACTCCTAAAACTGGTGGAAGCCTGTGATTTAACCGGAAAACCGGCCCGCATCAGACTTACGGTTATACGAAATGAGGGAGGCACATACCTTCCTACAGATAAGGGCGTGTTCTATTACGCGATGGCGAGCAAACTCGATCAGGCTTTTTATACTCTCAGCGACGGACCCTACGAGGTAGAGCTTTACAAAGATCATTACCTGAATGCCGATTTGCTTTCGACCTTAAAAACAGCCAATAAATTGATCAACGTAACCGGAAGTATTTATGCCGAAGAAAACGGTTTTCAAAATTGCCTGTTGCTCAATACCAATAAATCGGTAGCCGAAGCTTTAAACGGAAACCTTTTTTTAGTGAAAGGGAATTCGATTAAAACGCCGCCACTTACTGATGGGTGTTTACGCGGGATTGTGCGCAAGCAGCTTATGGAGATCATTGGGAAGCTTGAAAATTATACGCTTGAAGAAAGCTCCATTTCTCCTTTTGAGTTGCAGAAGGCTGATGAATTGTTTATCACCAATACGATTACCGGAATTCAGCCCATCACCCAATACCGTAAAAAGAGTTACGACAATACAGTGGCCAAAGATTTGCTGGGTAAACTGAATGCTAAAGTACGCTTGGGCTAGGCTTTTAATTGTAGCTGGGATTTTCGGGCGCGTTTGACCAGATCAGATATTCGCCGCCCAGTTCAATCATTTTCTCCTTCCAGAAATCGGGGAAACATTTGTTGATGATTTCTTTGTGGTAGTTGTTTTCAGCAACGATCCAGGCGTTTTCGTGAAGCTCATGCTCCAGCTGATCGCTGTCCCAACCGGAATATCCCAGAAAAAACCGAATTTGATCTTCAGAAAGCTTTTTAGAAGAAATCAATTCGATTACCGTATCAAAGTTACCACCCCAGTAAATACCGCTTGAGATCTCGATACTATCCGGAATCAATTCGGGCACTTTATGTATAAAATAGAGATTGTCCTGTTCTACAGGGCCGCCGTTATAAATCTGCATTTCCACATCAACCTCGGGAATGAGTTCGTCAAGGGTGAAATTCAGAGGTTTGTTAAGAATAAAACCAACAGAACCCTCTTCATTATGATTGGCAAGCAAAATCACAGAGCGGTTGAATGAAATATCCCCTATGATCGCAGGTTCTGCAATAAGTAAATGGCCTTTTTGAGGTTTGTTTGTAGTCATGGGGAAACAATTTCTTCTAAACTAAGCTATTTTTTGATATTAACAAAAAAATAACAGGCATAAAAAAAGCCCTCGTGAGAGGGCTTTTGAATCGTATAGGCAGAATAATTAGTTTACTGCGTCTGATAATTCAGAACCTGCTTTAAACTTAACTACGTTTTTAGCTGCAATTTGAATGGTTTTTCCGGTTTGTGGGTTTCTTCCTTCACGAGCTGCACGTTTAGATACAGACCAAGAACCAAAACCTACTAGAGAAACACGGTCACCACCTTTAAGTGATTTTTCAACATTTCCTAAGAAAGATTCTAAGGCTTTTTTAGCTGCTGCTTTAGTGATACCAGCATCTTCTGCCATTGCGTCGATTAAATCTGATTTGTTCATAATGTAATTGAATTTTAAAAATTAATTGTCGGTTAAACTTTTGTTTATTGTTTAAACAAATTTAGACGGATAATTCAACCACGCAAGCAATAGCGCAGGAAATCGGGCATTATGTTGATAACTTTAACGTTTTGTTGATAACGATTGCGTATTTTAACAAAATTTCAGCCAGCCTAGTATTGATGCGGTCTTAGATAACTTTTGCCTTTTCGTGAAAACTAAATCCATTTAATAAATCTTTTACCGGCATTCTGCGCTTTCCGGGAAGCTGAATTTCTTCCAGCATTAGACGGGCTTTTTTTAAAGGGATATACAGTTTGTCGCCATTAACAATTAGTTTGCCGATAGATTCTGGGTTTTGCGTACCTGTTTCCTCCAAAGAGGCTTTATAGATTTTGAGCTGCTGCGCGCTATCGTCTCCATTGGTAAAAAGCGTCCAAGCCACAGGATACGGACTCAGTCCTCTTATATGATTGTAAATTGCTTTTGCCGGTTTGTCCCAGTTGATGCGGGTATTGTCGCGGTTTAGCTTATAGGCCGTGTTCAGTTCCTTGTGATCTTCCTGTTTTTGGGTAGCAGCCGTTCCTGCTTCAATCTGTTTTACGGTTTCTAAAATCAGGTCGCTGCCTAAATGCATCAGGCGGTCGTGCAGGCTGCCGGCATCTTCATTAGAACCTATTGCAGTCTTTTTTTGAAGCAGTATAGCGCCGGTATCAATCTTTTCGTCGATGAAGAAGGTAGTCACGCCGGTTTCGGTCTCTCCATTTATTATCGCCCAGTTTATGGGTGCTGCACCCCGGTAATCGGGCAGGAGGGAAGCGTGTAGGTTAAAGGTACCGTATTCGGGCATTTTCCAAACCGCTTCGGGCAGCATTCTAAAGGCCACCACGATTTGCAGGTTGGCGTTAAGTGATTTCAATTCTTCTAGAAAAGCGGGGTCTTTTAAATTGGTAGGCTGTAAAACCTTCAGATCCTGGCTTACGGCAAATTGCTTTACCGCGCTTTCGTTCAGCTTTTGACCACGCCCCGCAGGACGATCGGGTGCAGTAATCACACCCACGACCTCGTACTTTTCTTCTAATAGTTTCTGAAGGCCCGCCACGGCAAAATCGGGCGTTCCCATAAATACAATGCGTAAATCTCTCATAGTATGGTATATCGGTTGGTTGGGGTTAATCGTATGTTTTTTTGGTTAAGTAAGTCTTTTAAAGCGCTGATAATTTGCTTTTCGGTATAAGCATCAAGCCTTTCACCAAGCTCCCGGGAAGAATACTCCCGTTCCTGTAGCAGCAAAAGTAGGTGTTCTTTTAAATCTGAATCCGGCTGCGCGCTTTTATCTTTTTTGCGCGAAAGACACACATCACATATACCACAGCGCGTTTTTTGATCTTCTTCAAAATAGGCCAGCAACTGTTTGCTGCGGCATACCTCGTTGTTTTTTACATAGCCTAAAATGGCCTGTACCTGTTCTACTTTGCGTGTATTTTGCGCTTTGATAGCGGGGGCGATCGGGTTGATGGTGAGTTCATCTTCCTGCTGCACCAGGAAGGTGATCGCCGTGTCAAACTGCGTATGATCGTAAAGGGCAAGCTCGTCTTTTTGGAGTTGCAGAAAGGCCTCGTGCACTTGAGGAAGCGATACGCCGGCCTTTTTGGAAATCAAAACGTGGTCTACCGCCAGCGGCTGATCGTAAATACCTCCATAGGTTCTCAGCACGCTTTTAACGACGCTTTCCAAAGCCGGGTTCTGAATGAGGTAATAGGTGAGTTGCACCGGTGAAACCCGCAATTGCAGGCTTGCCTTGCGGTAGAATTCCTGCGAAAGTATGATGATGCTGTTGCGGTCTAAAAGCTGCAAAGCATTGTAGGTAATCAGCGTATTAAAGCTGTAGGTTTTGCAAAACGAACTGAAATCAAAGCGGAAGGTTTCCTGCTCGCCGCCGCCATAGGGAACCTGAAAAAAACTGTTGAGCTTTTTGTATACTTTTTTGACGAAAGAGACCGAAGGCAAAACATTTAAAAATTGATTGGCCAGCCGCGATTCGTCGGAAGGATTGACGAGAATGATGCTTTGAGCGGCTTTTCCGTCCCGACCCGCACGTCCTGCTTCCTGAAAATAGCTTTCCATGCTTTCGGGAAGTTCTACATGTACGACGGTTGAGACATCGGCTTTATCGATACCCATACCAAAGGCACTGGTTGCCACCATCACCTGAGCTCTATTGGCAGACCAGGCTTCAAAACGCACCTGGCGCTCTCCGCTGCTTAAACCCCCGTGATAATACTGTGCAGAAATGCCACTTTGTTGCAGAAAAGCCGCGTAGTCTATTGCGGTTTTGCGGCTGCGTACATAAACGATTCCGCTACCGGGAACGCGTTTAAATCCCTGTACAAGCCGGTTGCGCTTATCTTCTTCCCACAAGACCCGGTATGCGAGATTTTTTCGCTCAAACGAATTTTTATAAACCGCTGGATTTTCCAGCTGCAATTGCGCTACAATATCTTCCTGAACCTTTTTTGTTGCCGTTGCCGTAAGGGCTATGCAATTTATTTCCGGAAGGTTTTCGCGAAAGCGTGAAATAGAGCGATAGGCCGGTCTAAAGTCGTGTCCCCATTGTGAAATGCAATGGGCTTCGTCTACGGCAATTAAGGATACATTCATCTGCTTGATGCGCTCTTGTACCAGCTCGCTTTGCAGACGTTCGGGCGAGAGGTAAAGCAGTTTGTAATTCCCGTAAATGCAATTGTCAAGTAAGGTGTCGAGTTCGCTATAGGGAATGCCCCCGGGAATGTATAAGGCTTTGATGTTGCGTTTTTGCAACTGCATCACCTGATCGCGCATCAGCGATAGCAAAGGCGAGATCACCAGTGTAATACCTTCTAGGAGCAATGCCGGTATTTGATAACACACCGATTTGCCGCCACCCGTCGGCAATAAGGCAAAGGTATCGCGACCGCTAAGCACGGCATCAATCAATTCCTGCTGGCCCGGCCTAAATGAATCGTAACCCCAATAGGTTTTGAGCACATCCCGGGGTGTACGTTTCATGGGTTGAGTTCTTGTAAAATAAAATCCACACGATTTTCCACCGAAGTTTTGGGTACTTCAATCAGCTCATAGCCCAGACCCGTATAGGTTTTTACGAGTTCGTCCTGTATTTTTTTTGCTTCCTCCAGGCTTTCGTAGCGCTCTTCATCGGTTTCGTGAATTTCATCCCAAATGGGTAAGAGAAAAATATGATCGTAGCGGTAATTGGCGTTAGCCTGTGTAAAACGTTCAGGGTATTGCTGACCTATAAAATCCATATAAGCGCTTACATCAGGGATGCCCCGGTCTATAAATACCAAATTGGATTTGAGGTTTGCCGCTTCAAAATATTGTTTGATGCGACTTTCGAGTAATTTATCGCTAAAAAGCAGGGGTTCGGTTAAAAAAAGCTGTTCAACACCTTCTTGCTGAGCCGCCTGTGTCACCTGTCGCGAAACCTCTTCCAGACACTGATAGCCTCTGCTTCTCAGCGCATTTAAAAGAGTTGTTTTGCCGGTAGCCGGGCCTCCAATCAGGACTATACGTTTTGGTATCAAATGCTTATGAATTTAGTTCCTTAGGTTAACGGGCTGTACGCGTAAAAGGTATTTGCACTCCCGATTGCCGGTAAAAATACTCAAATAGCTTTCGATTCAAAAATTAGCTGGAGAATGGTATCTTTGTGCCCTAAAATAATGCTATGAGCACCGAGAAGAATCCGGAAGAATTTTATGCCAAATTAAAAGGAAGATTAGAAGAGACCACAGCCAAATGGCCTTTAGACTATTTATATAAATTCATCGTGCCTTCAGACAATCAAAAAATCGCAGAGATTGAAGCGATCTTTGATAATATGGGAGCTGTGATCAATACTAAAGCTTCCAGCAAGGGCACCTATACCAGTGTTTCCATACACGTAAAAATGGAAAATCCGGATGCTGTGATCGACAAATACAAGGAAGTATCGGTGGTTGAAGGCGTAATTTCGTTATAAGAAGGCTAAAATTGATGCTCCATGTGGGCTTTTAGACATTTTTTAGTACTTTGCTAAATGTTTCTTTGTGAAACGTACTTCACTCGAATATCGAGATTAAAAGCTCGGTGGCTCGCCCCGACAGATTAAGTTTTATATGGTGAGCTTTGCCGATGTAATTCATTTAAAATTTTACAATTGATAGATCAATTAGAATACAATACCGAGCGTGAAAAGCTCATTATACCTGAATATGGCCGTCATCTTCAAAAAATGGTCAATCAGGCAGTAGCCGAAGAAGACGAGAAAAAGCGTAACATCATCGCCCGAAGCATTATCGCGGTGATGGGAAATCTGCAACCGCATTTGCGTGACGTGCCTGATTTTCAGCACAAACTTTGGGATCAGCTGTTTATCATCAGTGATTTTAAACTGGATGCGGTTTCGCCTTATGGGAAACCCTCTCGTGAAAAACTCGAAGAGCGTCCTGAGCCGCTTGATTACCCACAAAACCATCCTAAGTACCGTTTTTATGGTAACAACATCAAGCGTATGATTGATGTGGCCGTGCAGTGGGAAAAAGGTCAAAAGCGGGAAGCGCTTGAGTTTACGATCGCCAATCATATGAAAAAGTGTTTCCTCAATTGGAATAAAGACACGGTTGACGATGAGGTGATCTTTAAACACCTGTTTGAACTGAGTGATGGTCAGATCAATCTGGCTAAAAAAGATGAGGACCTTAAGGAAGCGCAAAAACTGATGCGTGGTAAGAAGTCCGGCAAATCCAATTCTGGCAAATCGAACTACCGTAAAAAATCAGGACGTGGTAAAAAGCGTTACTAATTTCTAGTATTACAATTTCATGGGAACATTTCAGATAGAAGGAGGGCATCAGCTTAAAGGATCCATCCAGCCGCAGGGTGCAAAAAATGAGGCTTTACAGATTCTTTGTGCGGTATTGCTAACGCCTGAGCAAGTGATTATCAATAACATCCCCGATATCGTTGACGTAAATAAACTCATCGATATCCTGAGCAATCTTGGGGTGAAAATTCAGAAGCTGGGTAAAGGTAAATATTCGTTTATCAGCGACGAACTCAACCTCGATTACCTCGAAAGTGAGCGCTTCAAGAAAGAAGGGGGTGGTCTCCGCGGATCGATCATGATCGTTGGCCCATTGCTGGCTCGTTTTGGTAAAGGCTATATTCCGCGTCCCGGAGGTGATAAAATAGGTCGCCGTCGTCTGGATACGCATTTTGAGGGAATGATTAAGCTGGGAGCGAAATTCCGCTACAACAAAGAGGAGCGTTTTTATGGAGTGGAAGCTCCTGAAGGTCTGCGCGGTACGTTTATGTTGCTTGATGAGGCTTCGGTAACCGGAACCGCAAATATCCTGATGGCTGCGGTAATGGCTAAAGGCGAAACCACTATCTATAACGCGGCCTGTGAACCTTATTTGCAGCAGCTGTGTAAAATGCTCAATAAGATGGGTGCAAAAATTAGCGGAGTTGGGTCAAATATGCTGAAAATTGAAGGCGTAGAAAGCCTGAATGGCTGCGAACACACCATCCTGCCCGATATGATTGAAATCGGTTCGTGGATAGGTCTTGCAGCTATGACCCGCAGTGAGATCACCATTAAAAACGTGAGCTGGAATGATTTGGGACTGATCCCGGCGACTTTTAGAAAGCTTGGGATTACCTTGGAGAAAAAAGGCGACGATATTTATATCCCGGCACATAAAGACGGTTACGAGATCGAAACGTTTATTGATGGATCGTTTATGACCATCAGTGACGCTCCATGGCCCGGTTTTACACCCGATTTGCTGAGTATTGTGCTCGTGGTGGCAACACAGGCTAAAGGCGAAGTGCTGATACACCAAAAAATGTTTGAAAGCCGTTTATTCTTTGTAGATAAACTCATTGATATGGGAGCCAAAATCATTTTGTGCGATCCCCACCGTGCTACTGTAATTGGTCACAACTTTAAATCTACCTTAAAAGCGACTACAATGACCTCGCCTGATATACGGGCCGGTATTTCGCTTCTAATTGCTGCTTTAAGTGCCAAAGGAACTTCGACTATTCACAACATTGAACAGATTGATCGCGGTTATGAAAACATTGATGAGCGTTTACGCGCTATTGGTGCCAAAATCATACGTACTGCTTAAGAAGCAGCTGATTCAACTACAAACCTCACCGGTTTCTGAAACGGGTGAGGTTTTTTTATGTTTAATGAGTACAACAAAAGGGAGTATTCCCGGATAGGATCAGACTAAAGCAACATCTTCGCGATATCCTCCCAGGTGTCTGCCCTGTCAAAACCTGTGGTGTGCACGTTATGAGGTGAAGTAAACTGAATGCCTCTGCCGTCAAAAGCTTGCAAATTGTAGGAGCGGTCATCTATTAAAATGTCTCCTTTTAAAATATGTTTATGTCCACAGAGGATTCGGTTTTGCCAGGGTATAAACGGAAAGTGCGCATCTAGCCAATCTGCTTTTTCCTCAAGACTGGTTTTAAACTGCATCGCAGCTGAGGCGATGTATACCTCGTATTTATCCTGCAGGGCGCGTAATACCTCCTGACTGTCTTTCATCACTTCAAGATCAATAAAAAAACCGCGCTCGTTGGCGTGATTGCGTACGTAGTGTTGATGCTCTTCCGGAACCATCTGCCAGACTTCAGAGCCTATGCAATCTTCTTTTTTAAGGTTTGCGTTGTATTTTTTGTTGTACAAATCGATGTGCGCCTGATACGTATCTGCGATCACCTCGTCCATATCTACAAATAGGGTCATAATTTTTAGAGTTTAGGTAAGTTGCCAAAATACATTTTTGAATTGAAAACCATTTTAAATTCTCCTTAAAAAACCTTCCGTAAGCCCTTATATGCATCTGAAATTGGGTATTTTTAAAATCCCAGTTAACTCCATGTTCAAATTCTATAAGGATATTACCTTTTATGCACTGCTTTTCGCTCTGGTCAGCATACCGCTGGCGGGTTTGTATGGGGCTGTAGTTGTATTTGGCATTTTTGGAACGCCGGTGGGTTTGCTGATGTATAGTTATTTTCACAAGCACGAGTTTTACGGCTATTACAATCGGGGCTTTAGCAGGCGCTACTTAATCTTAAGGACCTGGATGGTTAATTTTTTAGTGAGTCCCGTGTTGCTGCTTCTTGTTTTTATCATCTTAAAATTGATTGGCTTTGGCGCTCTTAAAGGTTAGTTGCATACAGAAAAACTTCGGTGCCAAATCCATTTTAGATGAGGTCCATTTTGAGTTAAAAACCGGTAAAATACTGGGCGTTTTTGGGCGAAATGGTTCCGGAAAGAGTACGCTTTTAAAAATCCTTTTCGGCACTCAAACTGCTGAAGCGGGAAGGCTTAAGATGAACGAGAGCTATTATCCGGTTCGTAAGAACATTTGGCACAAATCCCGAATTATTGAAAGTCAGCAAATAGGATATCTGCCGCAGTTCAGCTTTCTGCCAAAAGGGGCTAAGGTTTGGGATGTCATTCCGCAATACCTTAAGGGACAGGAGCAGGATTTGGTGTTTCAGGCACCGCGTATGCCCAAAATTGCGGGTAGAAAAGTAGGCGAACTCTCCATGGGTGAACGGCGCTACCTGGAAGTATTGCTCATTGGTAATCTGGATCATCCCTTTTTGCTACTTGATGAACCTTTTTCAATGGTTGAACCCCTGTTTAAAGATTTGATTCACGAGTTTTTAGTTTCGCTGAAAGCTAAAAAAGGAATTTTAATAACCGATCATTATTATCACGATGTCTGGCAATTATCAGATCGGAAAATGGTGTTGACAAGCGGTAAACTGACTCCGATTACTGAACTGGAAGAATTGATAAAAGCCGGATATTTACGATCTATTAATTAAACGATGAAAGATAATTTTTCGAACCACGCCGCTGATTATGCGAAGTATCGGCCCGTTTATCCCGAAGCCCTATATAATCACCTCTATAGTTTAGTGAAGAATACCGAAGCTGCCTGGGATGTTGCGACGGGTAACGGGCAGGTTGCAGCCGTTTTGTCTCAAAACTTCAAGCGGGTTTTGGCCACAGATCTAAGCGCACAACAACTGGAGCAGGCGCCTCAAATACCGAATATTGTTTATCGCGTGCAAACTGCCGAAGAAGATTTTGATGCGTATGAACAATTTGATCTAATAACTGTGGCACAGGCTATTCACTGGTTTGATTTTGAAAAGTTTTATGAACAGGTTTATTTGCATTTAAAGCCGGAAGGAGTTTTGGCTGTGATTGGCTATTCCGTTTTAGGAACTGATGGAAAACTGAATGATATAATCCAGCATTTTTATACCGAAATCACGAATGAGTATTGGGATCCCGAACGAAAATATCTGGATGCCCATTATCAAAGTATTCCGTTTCCGTTTGAAGAGGTAGAACTGCCGAAGTTTCAAATGCAGGTAAGTTGGACTCAGGACCAACTGCTTAATTATCTCAATACCTGGTCTGCAGTAAAACATTATGAAAAGAAGCATCATTTAAATCCAATTGATTTAATAGCTGAAGCAGTGAAGAAAAACTGGGGTTCTGATGCATTTAGAGTATTTGAGTTTCCGTTATTAGTGCGGGTAGGCAAAACCCTAAAATCAAAAATCCCGACCTGATGGCCGGGATTCTAAATTGGATCTAATTTAATTCCTTTTATTTTTCTTGCGTTTCTTTTGCTGACCGGGAGCGAAAGCTTTAGCATTTTGGGCTCCGTAATATTTCTTTACCTGGCCGGGTGCAGCGTTATTTCCGTTAGAGCGATTCACTCCATAAGTGCTGGAGCACGATATACCGGTTAGTACAAACGCACCCATACTCAGTATCATTATCAATTTTCTCATAACCTTTTCTTTATCTGTAAAGTTATTAAGCTGCAAAGAACATACCGAGCCTGTTAAGTAAAGCTTAGAAGAACTTTAGCAGGTTTTAAGAAACCGCAGCTTTATACGTGTTGAGGCAGCGTTCCCGGGCTTCTTTATGGTCTACCATTTTATCGGGATAATCGTCTGTATCGTATTCGGGTACAAACTCTTTGATGTATTTTTTGTCTTTATCAAATTTATCAACCTGCGTCATGGGGTTGAATATGCGAAAATAGGGAGCGGCATCTACACCACTTCCGGCTGCCCATTGCCAGTTGCCCACATTGCTGGCCTGCTCATAGTCCAGTAACTTTTCAGCAAAATAGGCTTCGCCCCAACGCCAGTCAATCAACAAATGTTTGCATAAAAAACTGGCCACCAGCATACGCACCCGGTTATGCATATATCCGGTTTTGTTGAGCTGGCGCATTCCGGCGTCTACCAGCAGAAAACCGGTTTGGCCTTTTTTCCACTTTTCAAATTCGTCTTCATTATTGCGCCATTCAATACGATCGTATTTTTTATAAAAAGCATTGTCTACCGTCTCGGGATAGTGATACAGAATTTGCATAAAAAATTCGCGCCAAATCAGCTCACTCCAAAATACTTCGTTTTTCTCTGCAATTGCTTTTTTCACCATTTTACGAACGCTCACGGTACCAAATCGCAAATGCGGACCTAAGCGCGAAGTACCTTCCTGCGCCGGAAAGTTTCGGGTGTCTTCATAATTTTGAATCAGGGTAGGCGTAACATCATAATCGGGCACTTCAAGACTTGACTTTTTGAAGCCCATATCGCTGAGACTGAGATTCGGCAAACGACTGTTTTCGATTAAATTGTCAAGGTGCTGACTCGTGTAATGAATTTTTAAATGCTCATCTGCATCGAAGTGTTCCTTCCATTTATTTTTATACGGTGTATATACGATATAGGGATCACCATCATTTTTAACGACTTCATCCTTTTCAAAAATCACCTGATCTTTAAAAGTTTTGAACTCGATATCGTGGTCTTTTAGTAATTTCTCAATGGCTTCATCGCGTTCTTTGGCATAGGGCTCATAATCCCTATTGGTATATACGCTGTTAACTGTGTAATCTTTCAGTATTTGTTTCCAAATCTCCTCAGGTTTGCCGTAGTACATCGCCAGCGAACTGCCGTGCTCATCCTGCAAGGTATTTCGCATTTTTTGGAGCGTTTCAAAAATGAAGGTCACCCGGGCATCATCTTCAGGAAGTTTGTCGAGTATTTCCTTGTCAAAAATGAAAAGAGGTAAAACGGGATGATCGCCTTTTAAAGCTTCAAGGAAACCTACGTTATCATCAAGTCTCAAATCTCTTCGGAACCAAAATATGTTTACTGTACTCATGCTTTCAATATCGGTTGGTTAGGTTTGTTTAGATCGGATTTAGGGACTCCTTTCTAATTTACGTTTAAGGTAGACATACCGCCATCAATACCAAGTATTTGACCGGTAACCCAGCTGCTGTCGTCACTTAGCAGGAAGCTTGCGATCTTCGCAATATCCTCCGGCGTTCCTACGCGTTTAAGTGGATGACGCTCATCCATTTTCTCACGTTTTTTATCATTGCCTAAAAGTTTTTCAGCCAAAGGCGTATCGGTAAGGGATGGGGCAATGACATTTACGCGAAAAGCCGGTGCGTATTCAGCTGCTAAAGCTTTGGCAAAACCTTCAATCGCACCTTTGGAAGCAGCTACGCTGGTATGAAAAGGCATACCTATTTTTACAGCCACAGTACTGAAGAACACCAGACTGGCCTGTTCTGATTTTTTAAGGCGATCGGTAACTGTTTTTAATGATTTTATGAGGCCAAAAAAGTTGAGTTGCATATCCTCTTCAAAGGTTTCCTCACTCAACATTTTAAAAGGTTTCAGGTTAATAGTACCCGGGCAATAGACAAAGCCATCAAGCCTGTCTGGTAAGTCTGAAGTATCGAGACTACCGCTGTTTACATCGTATTCGATATGCGTGACGTCGACATCACCAAGCTCCTCGCTTGTACGTGATGCTACAAACAGATTATGATCCTGATTAAGGCTTTCAACAATCGCGCGGCCAATACCGTGTGAACCTCCAATAAGTAAAATATTCTTTTTCATAGTTATTAGTTTAATATGTCGTGACGGGTAATTCCATCTTCTGCAGTCTGATTTTCAGTGTAAGTGCCAAAAAGTTCCGTCAGCTTTTGTTTTCGATATTTAAAGATTTCCTGAAGTTTTGGTTTTACCAGAAAGGGATGGGCCCACTGACCCAAAATACCCATAGGTAGTTTGTAGTCTACAATATCTTCCATCTCCACACCACCAGGAATTTCTTTTATAAAATGCTTATGATGCCAAAGGGAATACGGACCAAAACGTTGCTCGTCAACAAAAAACTCCAGATTTTGTACGTGCGTGATTTCGGTAACCCATTTGGTTTTAATGCCGGCAATAGGGGTAACTATATATTGTATGAGTTGCCCCGCATACATAGGGCGGTCTGCTCCCGAAAGAATTTCAAAACCCATATAGTCTGGCGTGATGGTCTTTAAATTAGCCGGATTGGACAGAAAATCCCAGGCTTCCTTTAAGCTTATGGGTAATTTCTGTTTCTCGTGCAGGGTGTAAATTTTCATAAATTCTAATTCTTAATTGGGACAACCCGCTTTATAAGAGCAAGTTTTGTAAAGATAGGAGGTGTTTTGTCTAAGCTAAAGACTTAAAAGTTAAACAAAATTTAAAGTTCAGCAGTTAGTTATAAAAATATTGGGAGGTCAGAATATTTCGACAATAACTCCGCCAGGCTAATACCTCTGACCGAAATGCGATTATTAAGAATCTATTAACTTAAATTCCCTATAGATGAGGTATATTCAAAAACATTTTTTTAATTTAACTATATTCTGATAATCAAATACTTATTACACATGAAACGAATTTTTTTAGCGGGCTTATTAATCTTTGCATTAAACGTAAATGCCCAGGTTCAAACACCAGCGGCTAGCCCACACGCCGAGTTGGAGCAGGTAGTAGGCCTGACTGAGGTTAAAGTAGATTACTCAAGACCCAACATGAGAGGGCGCGAGATCTTTGGAGACCTGGTTCCTTACGGAGCGATCTGGCGTACCGGAGCAAATGCTACCACCAAGTTTATGATTGACAAGCCGGTTATGATTTCCGGAAAGGAATTGAAGCCCGGAACCTATAGCCTTTACACTGTTCCCGGTGAAGATATGTGGGAAGTGGTTTTTTATACCGATGATTCAAACCCGTTGATTACTGAATTTGAAGAAGAGAAAGTTGCACTTCGTACAATGGTTGAGCCGATGGAAATGCCTATGAATATGGAAACCTTTACGATTGTAATAGATGATGTGATGGCAGACAGCGCAGTGCTGAATATTCTTTGGGCAAATACCGTTGTGCCTGTTAAATTTAATGTGATGACCGATGCTGAAGTTATGAAGAGCATCGATCTTGCGCTTGCCGGGCCAAGTGCCGGTGACTATTACAATGCGGCTGTTTATTACCTGAATTCAGGCAAGGACATTGAGAAAGCTAAAATGTGGATGAACAAGGCTATGGATATGACTGAAAAGCCGGGATTCTGGCAATATCGTCAGCAATCCTTAATTCTTGCTAAAGCAGGAGATAAGAAAGCTGCTATCGAAGCTGCTAAAAAATCACTGGAGGGAGCTAAGGCTTACGGCAATGCAGATTATATCAAAATGAATACCGACTCTTTAAAAGAGTGGGGAGCGATGTAATTTTAGTTCTTTAAAATATAAAACCGCCGGATCACGAAGTGAACGGCGGTTTTTTTATGTCTTCAAGTTAGCTTTTAACTTTTAAGATCGTACTCAAGACCTATCTGCTCACGCACGGTGTCTAACGTGCTAATCAGCATCCGGCTGAAATCATAAGTCATTATAGGACTTTCTTTTTTATCTGCTCTAAGCAGGTCTGAAAAGTGCATAATCTCAAAGTGGTAGCCTTTTGCCTGGTAACCAAAATCGTGATCTACTTTTACGCCGTCAAGAACGGTGGTGACTTTATCTTTCATATGAAACTGCCCCTGCATAATGATCATCCCATTTTCGCAAACAAAGGTCGCTAGTGACGGAGTTTTAATTTTAATGCTGGAAGCCAGATGCGCTTTGGTGCCAGAGGAATAGGTAAAGGTCATTTCGGTTTCTTCGTCAACCCCGGTTTTTCCTATTTTGGCTTTCGCCGAAATAGTCTCGGGTTTACCTAACATAGCCAAAGCCAGAAAAGCGGGGTAAATACCAATATCAAGCAACGAACCGCCACCTAAGTCTTTGTTGTATAACCGGCCTTCGGGATTAAAGGGAGCATCAAAACAGAAATCGGCTGTTAGTGTTTTTACAGCGCCATATTTTCCGGTGGCTAATTCATCCTGTACAAATTTAAAATGCGGCATAAAACGCGTCCAAAGGGCTTCCATCAACAGAACATCATGCTGTTTTGCGGTTGCGATCATTTCTTCAACCTGGGCTAGGTTCATTGCAAAAGGCTTTTCGCATAAAACCGCTTTCCCGTGCTGTAGGCAGAGTAAGGTATCCTGATGATGCCGTACGTGTGGAGTTGCTATGTAAATAGCGTCGACATTGGGATCCTTAGCCAGCTTTTCATAGCTGTCGTAGCAATTCACAGCCTTATAGGTTGCCCCAAATTCATCTGCTTTTTCCTGTGAGCGTGAGGCCACGGCATAAACTTCAGAGCCTTCCACGATCTGCATATCTTTTGCAAAACTGTTAGCAATTTTTCCCAGCCCGAGAATTCCCCAGCGTATCGTTTTCATAGTACTAAGTTAGTTTAGTTTGTTAGTTGTTTGTCTTTGGTGCCGAGGGAGCTTTGTAAAATCAGCCCCAATAAAATAACCAGACCACAACCTACAAAATTGAGCCATAAATAGGGCAGTCTGATCACTTCATAATAATCAAGGCTAAAGAGTAGAATAACCACGCCTTGTGTGATCAGAGCAGAAATGAAGACCGCTTTGGCTTTGATTTTTTTGATGAAAAAGGCACTCATAAATATCCCCAGAATCGTTCCGTAAAAAATAGAACCAATGATATTTACCAGCTGAATGAGATTGTCAAATAAGTTTGCGGTACAGGCGATTAAAATGGCCAGAATTCCCCAGCTTAGCGTAAACCACTTGGTGGCTCCTACAAAGTGGGCTTCGTCTTTCTCCTCATCCAGATTGCGCCGGTAAAAGTCTACTGTAGTCGTAGCGGCAAGCGCATTAAGCTCTGAGGCGGTAGATGACATCGCTGCCGAAAGTATCACAGCGAGTAATAGACCTATAAGACCACGCGGCAAATTGTTTAAGATGAAATGGATAAAGACATAATCTTTATCATTAGTTTCTACATTTTTATCAGCCTGGCTTATTACCATACGGGCTTTTTCACGAATGGCATCCTCTTTTTGATTGATTTCCCGTAAAGCCTCAGAAACTGAAACTTCGCCGCTGCCGCCGGGCTGCCTTATCGAAGCCTCCGGAGAAGAGACAACTTTGTGACTGAGTTCAGACTTGTCTGAGCGCAATTCGTTAAGTTCGTTTTGAAGCAGGTTGTATTCCTTTTCGAATGGTGTACCCTGTACAGCCTGAGTCGCAGCAGGGTTAAAATTGAGCGGGGTAGGATTGAATTGATAAAACACAAAAACCATAACCCCAACCAGCAGAATAAAGAACTGCATCGGTACTTTTAGTATGCCGTTAAAAATCATACCCAGCTGCATTTCGCGCATCGACTTCCCGCTCAGGTAGCGCTGTACCTGACTTTGATCGGTTCCAAAATAAGAAAGCATCAGGAATGTACCACCCAAGATACCGCTCCATACAGTGTAGCGGTTATCAAAGTCAAACGAAAAGTCGAGGATGTTCATCTTATCGCTGGCTCCGGCGATTTCTAATGCATTGGCAAAATTGATGTCTTGCGGCAGGTAGCTGATGATGAGGAAAAAGGCGACAAACATCCCTAAAAAGATGACCGCCATTTGTTGCTTTTGGGTGACGGTAACTGCTTTGGTTCCTCCCGAAATGGTATAAATCACCACCAGCGAACCAATAATGATGTTTAGGGTATTGAGATCCCAGCCCAAAACGGCTGATAGAATTATGGAAGGTGCAAAAATAGTTATCCCGGCTGCCAGACCACGGGAAAGCAAAAACAAACCTGAAGCCAGAGAGCGCGTGCGCTGATCAAAGCGGTTTTCGAGATATTCATAAGCGGTATAGACATTCAGGCGGTGGTAAATGGGAATAAAGAATAGACAGATGATGACCATTGCGATGGGAAGCCCAAAATAGAACTGAACAAAGCCCATTCCGTCATTAAAAGCCTGCCCCGGTGTACTTAGAAATGTAATGGCACTGGCCTGAGTCGCCATTACTGAAAGACCTACCGTCCACCATTTCGATTCATTACCTCCGCGTATGTAATCCTGCACATTTTTACGCCCGCGCGTTCGGTAAACACCGTAGATAACGATAAAGGCGAGTGTAGCAACAAGAACAATCCAGTCTATATCTTGCATATCAGGAGGCGTAAGTATTCATAAGTATAAAAAAAACAATGATGTACACCACGTTCAGCACGAGTACAAGCGTGTAAAAATTAGACCAGCCTTCTCGTTTTGGTTCTATCATTGTTTGATTTTTTGGTCGTTCTTTCCTATCGAAAGCATATTGGCAAAAAGCCGGTACGCCCCAGAAACTCCGGCGGGTAGCTCTCTAAAAAAGCTGAGGCCGGTATAAATATAATGACCTTCTCCGTATTTAGCTATCAGTAAACTCCCTTCGCTGGGTTTTTCGCCCTCGTCGCCAATGGAAATCACCGGCTCGTAAGACGCGTCGTATTGATCCGGAAAATACAGACCGCGCTCCTGCACCCAGCCTTCAAAATCCTTTTGGGTTATTTTATTGGGATAGTTTAAAACCTCTGCATTGGGATCGAGGATTTTTACTTCTGCGGTTTCATCGGTAACCCGGTCGCTGCTTAACTCAAGTGGGTAAGGCCCCAGATTTGGGAAATCAAAACCCCGGGCGGTATTGTACTGTACCACCATGGTCCCTCCATTTTTTACATAATCGAGCAGGATGGGTTGTTTATACTGAAGTTCTTCAACGACGTTGTATGCCCGTACACCCATTACCACAGCGTCAAATTCCGCAAGATTTTCTGCAGTGATTTGATCTGGATCTACCGTCACAACCGTATACCCTATTTGCTGTAAACTTTCGGGGATCACGTCTCCGGCGCCTGCGATATAGCCTATATAATTTCCTTTTTTAGCGATATCTAGCCGTACCAGTTTATTGGTGGAGGGCAGTACCAGAGTTTGTAAGGGGATGTGATCGTAATCTATCGTGACCGTTTTCGTAGTGATGGTCTTTCCATTGATTTGCAGTTGCGGTTTGAGTTCGCCCTCGCTGGCATTTGCAGGTGGCGTAACCGTAAAATCAATTCCTTTGGTTTCCCCTTTCTGAGCAATGCTAATTTGCTGAGGTGTGCTTACTTGCCAGCCCTGTGGCACCTTTAGCGCAACCTGAGCCTTAAGATTGGAAATATAAGCCGTGACTTCAGCGGTAATGGTTTTGGGTTGCGCATTCGCGAAAATGATCACCGGATCTTTCACGGCTACCGAAGCTTCCGGAACTATCTCGAAAGGCTCATAAACCTCTCCATCTACACGGTCGTTGTATTTGTACACCAAATCAGTCGCTATCGGGATAAACTGATCTCCCATTTGCAGATTGAAAATCGCTTTAAACTCCCGGGGTGTTTCGGGCAGACCAATGAGTCTTTGATCGGTAACCTTATACATTCCTACCGAACCTTCTTCTTTCAGCCAATACGCCGTTGTAAGATCGGCAGCACCGGTATTGATGTTTACCTGTTTTTCAAAGTCGCTATTGAATACCAGGTTTTCTAATACTTCAATTTTTTCGCCGCCAGGCAATACAACACTTTGCAGCGTTATAGGGAATTCACTACGGTTGATGGCTTCCAGATTGAGGCTTATGTTTTCATTAGCCACTGCGGTTTGTTGGCCTGTCGCGGCTTCTACATACAGACCTGCACAGGCTTTGATGAGCTGGGTAAGTTGTTTGGTTTTGAGTTCGCGCCAGTGTGCATCTTCCAGATTTTGAATAAGTGGATAGGCTTTAAGCAGACCCGGTAAACTCGCCGCCGGATTTTTAAAATCGTAATTTGCTTCAACCTCATTTAGAATTTCGCCGATTGCAGCACCGCCCTGAACGCGATTCCATGAAGTGTCAATCCCTTCGAAAAGATTTCCGTTTGAAGGCAGGTCTCCTTTAAGCAGTTCGAGGTATTCTATTTGCTCGCCACGCGAACCGGTATTGCCAAAACCCTGCGATTTATGCTGACTGCGGCTGAGGGCCGAAATTTCGGTATTGCTGAGTCCATAAGCAGGGTAGTAGCCGCCCACGTCAACTGAAACCAGATTGTCTTTGTTGGCTTCTTCAAACGCTTCACGGCTGCCGTAAAACCACCAAGACGTGTTGAAAAATAGGCGTTTGGGTTGCCAGGTTTCGGTATACTTCAACTGATCGGGAAAAACCGAAGCATCGCCTACCAAATCAAAAGCCTGTACGCCCAGCATCGCAGAGAGCGTATGATGTCCGTGAGTGCTTCCGGGAGAGCGATGGTCAAAACGATTGATGATTACATCGGGTTTAAAATTGCGAATCGCCCAAACCACGTCGCGTAGCACTTCATCTTTCTCCCAAAACTCCAGCGTTTCTTTGGGGTTTTTAGAATAACCAAAATCATTTGCGCGCGTAAAACGCTGTTCGCCACCATCGGTGCGGCGTGCCGCCAGCAATTCCTGCGTACGGATGACGCCCAGAAGTTCTCTGATTTCAGGACCAATTAAATTTTGCCCTCCATCACCCCGTGTAAGGGCAAGGTAGCCGGTGCGTGCGTGAACGTCGTTGACCAAATACGAAATTAATGCGGTGTTCTCATCGTCAGGATGCGCCGCAAGGTATAAGGCGGTGCCTAAAAAATTAAGCTGCTGCAGCTGCTCATAAATTTCAGAAGAGGATGGCTTTTTGGGTTTTTGAGCGTGTAACTGTAAGGAAACACAACAGAGCATAGCGATTAAAAAGCGCATGATAAGGTCAGGTTTAGTGATTTTTGAGATGCTCTCAAAGATAGGTAAAACGCTATCTAAGCCCATTCTATTAAAGCTTCTTTAACAATTCTAAAGCCCCAGACTATCTCGTAAGGAAGTGAATTTTTCAGCGTTCTGTTTCCAATAGGGCGTTTTAAGCGATTTGATGCGTGTGGCGGTAGCGGTCATCTCGCTATTTCCGCTAGGAAAACGCTCGGTCCAGCCGGTGATGGCGTAGGGGAAAGCCTTCTCAAAATTGATGGTAAGCGTGCGGCTGAGCTCAGGGTAATCAATGCTGTAGCTGCCGTTTGACAAGGTGCAAACCGCTTTGTAAGGTTTGAGTTCGAGATGGTGCAGACGCAGGTATTCAATAGATGGAATGATCTTTTTTGTTCCCTGAGGCAACTCCTTGGGGTCAATCCGCAGAAGTGCCCAGATTTCATCTTCAACCGTACCACGGGGTAAGGTAAATTTTTGATCGGCTTCTCCTTCAAAATAGGTGTGTGATTCTACGTAATATTCCCCGCGATTATTGAGCTGGGTGTACATTTGCCCGCACCATTCCTGAGTGCTGTTAGTGACTTTGATGGCGTGATTTTTGGCGTTTAAAGGCAAAAAGGAACTCGTCATAATCGAGTAGGGGTAGATGCCCGTCACGTAATTTTTGGTGGTATTCAGTTTTAAAACCGGAATATTATCGGGGTTTTGCGCATTGGCTTTTACCTGAACCTTTGGTAGAAAATCTTCGGTAACAAAGATCAAAACCGCCTCACCACTGCGCAATTCGCCATATCGGGGTTGTTTTAATTGATAGGAAGTGATTTCGGCTTCGCCGGAATACCAATAGTCTTTAAATTCCTGAGAAAGCTGGCGGTCTTCAGCGCGGGCTACGGACTCAAAATTCTCCTGATTTTTACACGAAAAGAGTAGCAATGTGAACAGGAACAGGAATAACGAACTCAAGGAAAACAGCTTTTTTTGCATGGCGTAATTTTTATCTAAATTACTAAAAGTCTTTAGACTACCACCTTATTTAGCAAATCATATAGCAGGTGTGTGGGCAAGCCCATCACCGTGTTGTACGAACCTTCTAATTTCTGAAGAGCCACGTGGCCTATCCACTCCTGAATACCGTAGGCACCGGCTTTGTCAAAAGGTTTATAGGTATTGATATAATGCGAAATTTCAGCTTCTGTAAATGTTCTAAAATGAACCGTAGCCTTATCGTGACCTACAACTTGTTGAGTTGAGGTCGTCACGCAAACGGAAGAAATAACTTCGTGTGAAGTACCGCTCAACAGCTGAAGCATCTGCCTAGCTTCTGCAGCATCTATGGGTTTGCCCAGAGCCTCCGTATTCTTAAAAACAAGCGTATCTCCGGTAATCAGAATTTCGTCAGCCTGTAAATCTGCTTCAAAAGCAGCCGCTTTCTTTTGGGCAATGTATTCCGCGATTTCACCGGGTTGCATACCGGAAGGGAAGGATTCATCAACCGGCTTAAGACGGACTTCAAAATTCACTTCCAGCGCAGCGAGTAATTCCTGCCGGCGTGGCGATTGTGAAGCGAGAATGAGTTTTTTGGATTTAAGGAGGTGTTGGAGCATGTTCAAAATTTTAAAGTCAACGTCAATACACCTAAACTTAAAATCCCTAGGAACATGATCAGTTTTAATACTGAAGAAAGGTGTGCGTAATGAGCCTGTTTATCCGCATAGCGGGCTTTGATACAAAAATAAACCAGAGGAACAACCACTGCAGCAACCAGGTAGATCGAAGTCCATACGTTTGTTTGCAGCCATACGTAGATATATCCCAGAATTGTAAAAATATACACCACAGCGATATAAGCCGAAAGCTTCGCAGTACGTTCTAAACCCAGTGCAATAGGCAGGGATTGTATTCCTACGGCGTGATCACCGCGTGCGTCTTCGATGTCTTTAATAATTTCCCGTAAGAAATTAAGCATCAGCGCAAAAAGCCCGTAGTCTCTGAGTACAGAAACAGGCGTTACAAGTTCTTCCCGATACTGGTTGAGCAGCGGAAGCATATCGTAAATGATCAGGATAAAAATAGAAGCTGCTACCGCGATGCTTACGACGAGGTTTCCCACCAAAATGACCCGTTTTAAAAAGTTGGCGTACACGTAAAGCAATGCCGAAATGAGAACAAAAACAGTAGCGAAATTGGTCAATCCCATCTGATAGCTCAGCAAGAAGCCAAGTCCCACACCGCCAATATTAAAAGCGAGGTACAGGTTAAACGCGCCCGATTCTGAAAAATATTTGGGGATATAGGTTTTAGCGGGTTTGTTGATGCGATCGCTATCGATATCATTGATGTCGTTGATGATGTAGCCGGCCGCAGCTATACAAAGGGTAGCTGTAACTAACATCCAGAACTGAATATCAGTAAGTGCAACCGGAATATTTAGCGCTTTTAAAAAGCCGTAATGCACCAATACCTGAGTGAGCAGGATCATCAACAGGTTTTTAAAACGTATAAAATGTAATAAAGCCAAAGGAGCGGATTAGTAAAAACTCAAATATAGCAATTTCGATAAGTTGAAGGTAAACCGCACTTAGAATTGTAAAATTTACAATTGAGACCAAAAGCAAAACCGCCTTAAGATCTAAGGCGGTTTTTAACTGATTGATTTTTGATTGATGGAATTCGCTATTGTTTACTTACGTCACCCCCTGAACTTTCAGAAACTGCTACTTTCTCAGGCTCACCCCAGTAGTTGATGTCACCACCGCTTGAAGCCTGACTTTCGAGTTCTTTGGTTACGTAAACTTTAATCGTTCCGGCACTTGAAGCCTGAGCATTACATACCTGTGCTTTTAAATCTTTGGCATTGATGGTGCCTGCCGAACTGGCTTCAAACTTGAGGCTCTGCGCTTCGCCATTAAGGTCAAGAGTTCCGGCGCTACTGGCTTCGGCATTGATCTCTCGTATTTCTACCGGAATCTTAATCGTTCCGGCACTCGAAACATCAAGATCAATATGACTTCCGGTCAGCGTACTTTCCGCAATAATTGTTGAAGCACTGCTGGCTTTTAAGCTTTCGAGAGCATCTACGTAGGTGACGAAAACCTTTCTGGAAGTCGCACTGCCTATGTTTGAATTGTCTGTAGTTTCTATACGTAAGGTACTTCCTTCATAATGTACATCCAGATATTCGAAGAGGTTCTCATCGAGTTCTGCGGTTACTGAAGGAGAGGTTCCTTTTTGAAGTACTACATCCCAGCCGTTGCTGCTGTGCACTTTCGTAAAAGCCTGAGTCATGTTGAGGTCTTTAGTCTTTACATTCCCGGTACCTTCTATTTGCCCCATTTCAAAACTGAAATTACAGGAGGTCATACATGCTGCAGTAAGTGCAGTGACGATAATTTTGATTAGTGTTGTCATTTTTGATTGTTTTTTTGGTTGATGAATTTGGTTTACTTCTTTAGTCTATAGAATCCCGTTTTGTTACAGTTTCCTGAACCTGAACCGCATCGCGATCAGGAGCAACCTGTTCTTTGTACTCAGCAGGATTATTGGTTACCGTAGTATCTTCAACGGTTTCTGAATATTCCCAGTCATTAGATTCTGCTTTAACCTCCTCAGGAGGACAATCTGTACAGACGAGTTTGGAATCCTGCATAATCGTATGATGACCTATGGATTTGCGATCTAATAGATCAGAATACCAATTTCTGTGATAGCTTGCGACGTTTTCATCGGTAAACAAGGTCATTCCTTCAGGGATCGCCAGAATAAGATCTATCTGCTGATCTCTGAATTTATTCTTCAGCTCTGTAACAAAGAAATTGTCAAGCAGCAAGGTGTTTCCTTCTGTTTCAAAATTGTACACGATGTTCTCTGCACGAGCCTGAGCGTCGTCATACGAGCTTCCCTGAGCGATTTTCTTAATGATCAGCTTAGCTTCCGGAGAATCACTTTTCTGAATGCTCAACTCTACATCTCTGTTGTAAATTACTTTATTACCCTCTGCATCGGTGCGAATTTTCCAGTTGCGGTTGTGGTATTTATCTGCACCATATTTGTTTTGCGTTTTCATCTTGACGGTCAGGGTATCGCTGGGTTGAATTTGTAAAACTTCAGTCGTGACAGATTCCCCTTCTACAGCTGTCGCAATTCCCTGACGTACGCCTAGAACGGCAATTGTAATTAAAGCTACAAGCCAAATCCCGAGCAGACTTAATTTCGCCGTAAGGCTTAATCTTTTAAGTGTAGTAACCAGGATGCGTAAGCCCAGATAGAACAGCATGAAAAAGGGTATACCTACTGCGATAAAGGTCAGAATCACCAGAAACCAAAACGGAGCTCCCGAGGTGTTTGCCATCTCTACGTAATCTGCGATACTGCCCCCAAAAAAGTCCAGACTCCCTGCAGTAAATAAGCCAACAAAAAGAGCAATCAGGGTGGTTCCGCCAATGAGGATAAGCAGTATGCCTATAAATTTGACAAACACTTTAAGTACAAACATGATCATCTTGCCCAGCGTACCGGCAACCGAACCTGCTCCTTCACGAGCTTTGTTTCCATACTTAACATAGTCAACATTTTTTACCGATTCGGCAACCGAGTCAAAACCTTCCTTGACCTTACGCTGAATATTGTCTATGTTGACGGGCTTTCCCCGCATTTCCAGTATTTCTGAGGTGGTTTTCGCTTCCGGAACAAAAATCCAGAAAGCGATATAAATCAATACAAAACCACCCCATGAGAATATGGTGAGCAGGATCAGTGCGATGCGGATCCAGACGGCATCAATCTGAAAATAATGACCCAGCCCGGCACAAACTCCACCTATATAGGATGTTTCAGTATCCCGATAGAGTTTTTTACCCGATTCCTGAGTGTATCTTTGTTTTTTGGCAGGTTCGTCTTCAAACAATTCTTCGTCCAGACGATAATCTTCGGGCTGCCCCATAATGCTGATGATTTCATCTACATCGGCCAGACCTATAACCTGACGTTCGGTTTTGATACGTTCAGTAAAAAGCTCCGCTATTCGGGCTTCAATATCCTGAATGATCTCGTCGCGACCCTGAGCATCGGTAAACGAGCGTTTTATGGCATCAAGATAGCGCTGCAATTTGGCGTATGCGTTTTCATCAATATGAAAAAACAAGCCTGCTAGATTTATATTAATTGTCTTATTCATTGTTTTTAGCTTTTTGATTGGTTACCAGGGTTACGGCCTTTTGAAGATCGTCCCAGGTTGATGATAGTTCATTTAAGAAGAGCTTGCCGGTATCGGTAAGACCGTAGTATTTACGGGGAGGCCCGCTAGTTGATTCTTCCCAGCGGTAATTGAGTAAGCCGGCATTCTTAAGACGGGTTAGAAGCGGGTAAATGGTACCCTCAACTACCAGTAGCTTGGCGTCTTTGAGCGTGTCTAGTATTTCGGCTACGTAAGCATCTTCATCTTTTAAGATAGAAAGAATGCAGTACTCCAAAACACCTTTACGCATCTGCGCCTTTGTGTTTTCAATCTTCATAGATTCTCATTGTTAAGCGATTAATAACTGTTCGTTTTGTTCCGCAAAGCGGAAATTGATTGATGATGGTTGCCTAAACTTCAGTTGATGAGGCTGAAGCGGTTTCCTGTTCAGAAAACTTAAGCGGTTTTAAAAAGTTGATACTAAGCGGGTATTTGTATTCTTCTCCATTACTGGCACTTACTGCGGCCGAAATAACCGAGAATAGCGTGATGACAAATAACGCGAGCAGGAGCAGGGCAAATACCAGTGCGGTAATGATGAGTCCGCTGGCCTGTCCCGGAAAAACCATGTTGTCAAAAGTCTCCTCGCTGATATAGCCTTGTTCCCCGGCAGCTATAAGACCTTGCCAAACCAGAAAGGGAATGGCTATAAGAACTAAGCCGATGGCGTAGAGAAAGGTACTCATCTGAAAATTCAGGGCCCGTCTTCCGTGATTTTCTACAAATAGCGAATCCCGTTTTAAAGCTGCCCAGATTATTAGCGGCGCAATAAAATTTCCTAACGTAAAAAGGAACTGACTAAACACCGAAAGGTGTATAAAAGTAGCGGTGTTTTTCTGACTTGTGGTAATGCTAGTTTCCATTGCTTATTAATTTCTTATGCAAATATATATCTAAAAAAAGGTATTATGCAATGCAAAGTACTAAAAATTAACTTTTACTTAACATATTAAAAAGCTGTGGAATGTCATTTTAGAAGTCTATTTTTGGAGTCTAAAATCACTAGTTATGGCTGTTACTGCAGGGAAATTCAATACTTTTTTAATGTTTAAGCTGCCGTCTGCCTGGCTTTGTGGTGTGCGGGTGCGTAAAATTTCTGCGACAAGTTGTACCACAACCGTAACGCACCGGTGGATTAATCAAAATCCTTTTAATTCGATGTTTTGGGCAGTGCAGGGTATGGCTGCGGAGTTAAGCACCGGAACTATGGTTATTGATCAAATACGCAACAGCGGTCATAAAATCTCGATGCTGGTCGCCAACAACAAGGCTTCGTTTACCAAGAAAGCAACCGGTAAAATTACCTTTGTCTGTAAAGATGGAGATAAGATCGAAGAGGCCATTCGCGCCACGGTAGAAACCGGAGAGGGCCAAACCTTCTGGATGCAAAGTGTGGGTACAAACCAGGATGGGGTAGTGGTAAGCACCTTTGATTTTGAATGGACAGTAAGGGTTAAGCGTTAATAATTCAAAGTTCAAAGCTCAAAATTCAATTCGAGTTCGAGAATTTGAATCCGGAATTGTTCATACATCTGATTGTTCCTCTCTTCCTTTTTTTCTGAATTTTTCTGATTGGATTGAAAAAGCTATTGTAACAAAACCAAATTTCGCGCTACTTATTGGTTAAATCCAATCCAATCAAAAACGAATATACTATGGAAGCACACGAAATAGATTATCAGATTTTCGGCGAAGAAATGCAATATGTAGAGATCGAACTCGATCCTCAGGAAGGCGTTATTGCCGAAGCCGGAACCTTTATGATGATGGAAGACGGGATCAGGATGGAAACCATTTTTGGCGACGGTTCAAAGAACGACACCGGCTTATTAAATAAAATCTTCGGTGCCGGAAAGCGACTGCTTACCGGGGAAAGCATGTTTATGACGGTTTATTACAATACCGTGATGGGCAAAAAGCGCGTAAGCTTTGCCTCACCCTATCCCGGTAAAATCATTCCTATTGACCTTTCTAAAAATGGAGGTCGCTTTATATGTCAAAAAGATGCTTTTCTATGCGCAGCTAAAGGTGTATCAATTGGAATCGAGTTTTCCAGAAAACTGGGCCGCGGACTTTTTGGTGGAGAAGGCTTTATTATGCAACGCCTTGATGGCGACGGGATGGCTTTCGTTCACGCCGGCGGTACAACCTTTAAAAAAGAATTACATCCAGGTGAAAAGCTTAAAGTGGACACCGGCTGTATCATAGGTTTTGACCATACGGTAAATTACGATATTGAGTTTGTAGGCGGTATTAAAAATACGCTTTTTGGCGGTGAAGGTGTGTTCTTTGCAACCCTCACCGGTCCCGGAACTGTTTATGTACAGTCCTTACCTTTTAGCCGTCTGGCTAAACGCGTTTGGGCAGCAGCACCGCAGGGAGGTGGTAAAGATAAAGGGGAAGGCAGTATCCTGGGAGGACTTGGCGATTTGCTGGATGGCGATAATCGATTTTAATCCCTATTTGGTTGATAGGTTTTTCAGATTTTAACAATTTGTTATGAATTAAAAAGCTATTTTTAAGAGTCTTTAAAATAAAAACCAAATCATATTCGACCCAAAACTACTTAAACAATACTTTAACCAAAAACAATTCAAATATGGCAAGAGCAATGTTTGAGTACACCAAAACTGTTTTAAAAAAAGTGAGTTTTGATAGTGTGCTTTTTTGCAAAGAATTACAAAAAGCTGCAAAACGTTTACTTCCTTATGAAATTGAGGAATTACGAGTTTGGATTCAGGACCTGACCAAGGCAAATCCCGAATTAAATCAATGTATTATTTATCTTAATGTATAAATCAAAAGGCTTCTCAAACGAGAAGCCTTTTCTTTTTTAATTCTTTTGCTTGCCCTGTGGCAACGGACTGATGATTTGCACATTTTGAAAGGTAATGGCTCCTTTCACCACCCCGGCAATGGTGGTGCGCAGAGCTTCAATGATTTGCATTTTCAACTCGCTTTTATGATATAAGAGACTTACTTCACGAGCCGGAGCCGGGTCTTTAAAATGGTGCAGGTGTTTCCGCTCTGATTCTTTGATCTCTAAGGTATGTAAATAAGGCAGTAAAGTCATTCCCAGGCCTTCATTAGCAAGTTTTACCAGCGTTTCAAAACTTCCGCTCTCTAGTGAGAAAATCTCATCATCATAATTACGGTTGGTTTTGCAGAGATTGATAACCCCGTCTCTAAAACAATGTCCGTCTTCTAATAGCAGCATGTGATCAAGATCCAGGCTTGAAACATCGATCTTTTCATTAACCTCCAGCTCCCGGTTTTCAGGCATATAGGCCACAAAAGGTTCATAATACAAAGGGCGCTCTTTAATATTTTGCAGCATCAGTGGTGTTGCTGCAATGGCTGCATCCAGATGTCCTTCTTCAAGCCGCTCTATAATAGTTTCAGTCGGTAGCTCTTCAATCTTCAGTTTTACCTTGGGATATTTTTTGATGAAGTTCCGCAGGAACATCGGTAGGAGGGTAGGCATCACCGTTGGGATCACCCCCAGCTTAAATTCTCCGCCTATATAACCTTTTTGCTGATCAACAATATCGCTGATGCGATTGGCTTCATTAACAATATTGCGAGCCTGCTGAACGATTTTTTGACCCACATCGGTGAGTTCAATAGGTTTTTTGCTTCGGTCAAAAATCAAAACATCCAGCTCGTCTTCCAGCTTTTGAATCTGCATACTTAAAGTAGGCTGGGTGACAAAAGTCTTTTCGGCCGCTTTGGTGAAATTTTGATTTTCGGCAACTGCCAAAACATATTTCAGTTGTGTAATGGTCATACGTATATATTATAGTTCAAAAATAGAATGACCATTTGGTTTTTTAATGAAAAACAAAAGGAAAATAAAAACTTTTGATTTAAATCCCGGTCGGTATAGTGTGCAATCTAAAACCGAATTTCAATAGCAGTAGATTCCTTTCCTAGCTCAAACTTACTGGCATCCCAATTTGGAGGTCCCATAGTCATAATATTATTTGAAGTGCCGTAAGATTCTTTAGGCATCCCGTTGGGTTCAAAATCCATTTTATCATTGCCGTTGGCGTCGTGAAAACAGATTACGGCATAGACACCCGGTTCAAGATTTTCAAATACTATAGATGCCTTTCCGTCTTTAATACTACTACTCGCACTTTCTAATGGCGGTGCTTTCATAAAATTGTCTTGACTATAAAGACCAAATTGGACAGTACCTTCATCACTTGTCGCATTAGTGACAGTAACTGTAAGGTTAACCGGCTCCTGAGAAAAGGCGTAAGTGCTTATAGCTAATAAACAAAGAGTAAAAAGAGTTTTCATAATAAATCGTGTATAAGTGAATAGTAGAGCTAAACTATACAGGTCAAAGCAGATCAAAAAGTATAAAGCACTCAATTGTCATATATAAGGTATGAGTTGTGTTTTATTTAGGGGGCTTTGATTGCTTTAGGCAATCACCGCGCTGTCGCTACTCGCTTTTTTCACTTCCCTGCGGTCGTAAAAAAGAGCTCAAACAAGCCGCTCCATCGCTAAGCCATAGGTGAGGGTGCTTCTTTTGAGTTTAAAAGGCATATTTTGATTGGACTTTTTTCGGTTGTTGACGTCTTGAAGAAGGATGTCTTGTGCTGAAAATAAAGTTTGGGAGAAAAATTTAAAGTTGATAGTCTAGGACGCCTAATTGCATTTCGACGTTTTTTTGTGGAATTATCAAGGGATTTGCGGTTTTTACTCGGATGTTCGGTTGAGTAGAAGTGTTTCTTAAGCTGGTATTTTAGAAAATTTTAAAATTATTTTCAGTCCTAAGTAATTGGCAATAAGGGTCTAGTTGAATACTTGAAAAAAAGTTTTTAAAAAGTGCTTGCGGGATAGGATATTCGTTCTATATTTGCCGCTCCAAAATCGCTGATAAAAAAGCGGTTTACGTTCCTTAAAAGAGTTGCTAAACAAAAGAAAAAATAATTTTAAAAAAGTTTCTTTGTTATTCAAAAAAGGTTGTATATTTGCAGCCGCTTTCGAGGGGAGCAACGCACATTGAAACAGAGTGATTTGGTGATTTAGAAACAGGGTTCGATTCCCTTACACTTAGCAGAGATTTCTTCTTTATTCATTAAGGAGAAAAGTTATTTGACATATTGAATTGACAACGCGTCCTGATAATTATCAGGATTGAATTAAAACTAGAACGACCATTTTGAGCACTCTTTAAGAGTGTGATTAAATTTCCTTATATCGTGGGATATTATTAAAGACACTACGATGAAGAGTTTGATCCTGGCTCAGGATGAACGCTAGCGGCAGGCCTAACACATGCAAGTCGAACGGTAACAGGGAAAAGCTTGCTTTTCCGCTGACGAGTGGCGCACGGGTGCGTAACGCGTATGCAATCTGCCTTGTACTGGAGTATAGCCCAGGGAAACTTGGATTAATCCTCCATAGTATATAGAATTGGCATCAATTTTATATTAAAGGTTACGGTACAAGATGAGCATGCGTCCTATTAGCTAGTAGGTGTGGTAACGGCACACCTAGGCAACGATAGGTAGGGGTCCTGAGAGGGAGATCCCCCACACTGGTACTGAGACACGGACCAGACTCCTACGGGAGGCAGCAGTGAGGAATATTGGACAATGGGCGAAAGCCTGATCCAGCCATGCCGCGTGCAGGAAGACTGCCCTATGGGTTGTAAACTGCTTTTATACGGGAAGAATAAGTGCTACGTGTAGCACGATGACGGTACCGTAAGAATAAGCACCGGCTAACTCCGTGCCAGCAGCCGCGGTAATACGGAGGGTGCAAGCGTTATCCGGAATCATTGGGTTTAAAGGGTCCGTAGGTGGACTGATAAGTCAGTGGTGAAAGTCTGCAGCTTAACTGTAGAATTGCCATTGATACTGTTAGTCTTGAATTGTTGTGAAGTAACTAGAATATGTAGTGTAGCGGTGAAATGCATAGATATTACATAGAATACCGATTGCGAAGGCAGGTTACTAACAATATATTGACACTGATGGACGAAAGCGTGGGGAGCGAACAGGATTAGATACCCTGGTAGTCCACGCCGTAAACGATGGTTACTAGCTGTCCGGCCTAATTGAGGGCTGGGTGGCCAAGCGAAAGTGATAAGTAACCCACCTGGGGAGTACGTTCGCAAGAATGAAACTCAAAGGAATTGACGGGGGCCCGCACAAGCGGTGGAGCATGTGGTTTAATTCGATGATACGCGAGGAACCTTACCAGGGCTTAAATGTAGTCTGACAGGGGTGGAAACACCTTTTTCTTCGGACAGATTACAAGGTGCTGCATGGTTGTCGTCAGCTCGTGCCGTGAGGTGTCAGGTTAAGTCCTATAACGAGCGCAACCCCTGTGGTTAGTTGCCAGCGAGTAATGTCGGGAACTCTAGCCAGACTGCCGGTGCAAACCGTGAGGAAGGTGGGGATGACGTCAAATCATCACGGCCCTTACGTCCTGGGCCACACACGTGCTACAATGGTAGGTACAGAGAGCAGCCACGTCGCAAGGCGGAGCGAATCTATAAAACCTATCACAGTTCGGATCGGGGTCTGCAACTCGACCCCGTGAAGCTGGAATCGCTAGTAATCGCATATCAGCCATGATGCGGTGAATACGTTCCCGGGCCTTGTACACACCGCCCGTCAAGCCATGGAAGCTGGGGGTACCTGAAGTCCGTCACCGCAAGGAGCGGCCTAGGGTAAGACCGGTAACTGGGGCTAAGTCGTAACAAGGTAGCCGTACCGGAAGGTGCGGCTGGAACACCTCCTTTCTAGAGCTTTGCTGCTTAGCAGACAAAGCCACGACTATAAGGAAAGGATTCGTTTTAGTTTTTAGTTGTCAATTCAAGATATTTTTCAGTTGATGGTCCTGAATTTATTTCAGGACCATTCAATTGATTAATAGGACAGTCTCATAGCTCAGCTGGTTAGAGCGCTACACTGATAATGTAGAGGTCGGCAGTTCGAGTCTGCCTGAGACTACTTGAAGCAGCTATGCTGCGAAAGTACTATCCGCGCAGGCGGATATCTTTAAGATTAGAGTCACAGACTTTGTTTTAGAGGAAGTTCATAAACAGAAATTGAAGGAAATTTTAGAAGTTGGGTAACCCAGTTTGCAGTAAGCAGGAGCAGTTAGCAGTAATTAAGACTGTGTACTGAATACTGAAACTGCCGGCTATAAAAAATGGGGGATTAGCTCAGCTGGCTAGAGCGCCTGCCTTGCACGCAGGAGGTCATCGGTTCGACTCCGATATTCTCCACCAGGCAATGCCTGGAGATATGAAATATTATCTTCAGAGCTTGCAGTGAGCAGCATAGATGATTTAATTGTCTATCGCGACTCGCGATCGTTCATTGACATATTGGGAAATAATAAGAATACGAGAGAAACAAATTTTTAGTTTACTAGTAATAGTTAATTAAAGTTATAGATAGAACTCATTAGAATACAATAATAAAAGGCTTAGTGTAATAACTATAGTCCTTATAAGAGCAAGAAGTACAATAAGCTAAATAAGGGCGTATGGGGGATGCCTAGGCTCTCAGAGGCGATGAAGGACGTGATAAGCTGCGAAAAGCTGCGGGGATTGGCACATACAAGTTGATCCGCAGATATCCGAATGGGGCAACCCACTTGATTGAAGGTCAAGTATCCGCAAGGAGGCAAACCCGGGGAACTGAAACATCTAAGTACCCGGAGGAAGAGAAAACAATAGTGATTCCGATAGTAGCGGCGAGCGAACTCGGATTAGCCCAAACCGGTTCTGTTACGGCAGGCCCGGGGTTGTAGGACCACAACATTTTATGCATAATGAATTAGAACACGTTGGAAAGCGTGGCCATAGACGGTGATAGCCCGGTATAGGTAAAGAATGTTATAGATAGTGGTATCCTGAGTAGTGCGGGGCACGTGAAACCCTGTATGAATCTGGCGGGACCATCCGCTAAGGCTAAATACTCCTGAGAGACCGATAGTGAACCAGTACCGTGAGGGAAAGGTGAAAAGAACCCTGAACAAGGGAGTGAAATAGACCCTGAAACCATACGCTTACAAGCGGTCGGAGCCCCTTTGGGGGTGACGGCGTGCCTTTTGCATAATGAGCCTACGAGTTACTTTATCTAGCAAGGTTAAGATGTTCAGCATCGGATCCGTAGCGAAAGCGAGTCTTAATAGGGCGTTTAGTTAGGTTGAGTAGACGCGAAACCGTGTGATCTACCCTTGGGCAGGTTGAAGCTGTGGTAACACATAGTGGAGGACCGAACCCGTTGACGTTGAAAAGTCTTGGGATGACCTGAGGGTAGGGGTGAAAGGCCAATCAAACTCGGAAATAGCTCGTACTCCCCGAAATGCATTTAGGTGCAGCGTTGATTTATAGTTTTATAGAGGTAGAGCTACTGATTGGATGCGGGGGCTTCACCGCCTACCAATTCCTGACAAACTCCGAATGCTATAAAATGTTGATCAGCAGTGAGGGCATGGGTGCTAAGGTCCATGTCCGAGAGGGAAAGAACCCAGACCATCAGCTAAGGTCCCCAAATGTATGTTAAGTTGAAAAAACGCGGTTGGACTGCCCAGACAGCTAGGATGTTGGCTTGGAAGCAGCCATTCATTTAAAGAGTGCGTAACAGCTCACTAGTCGAGCGGTCCGGCATGGATAATAATCGGGCATAAACATACTACCGAAGCTATGGCATCTTTAAGATGGGTAGGGGAGCATTGTAACAAAGTTGAAGATGTACTGTGAGGTATGTTGGATTGGTTACAAAAGAAAATGTAGGCATAAGTAACGATAATGCGGGCGAGAAACCCGCACACCGAAAGACCAAGGTTTCCCCGGCCATGCTAATCAGCCGGGGGTCAGTCGGGACCTAACGCGAACCCGAAAGGGGTAGTGGATGGACAACAGATTAATATTTCTGTACCTGCTCACGTTAAAAGTGACGGAGGATCAAGTTTGGTGCGTGCTGACGGAATAGCACGTTGAAGCAACTGTTAAGGTTGTGATAGTACACTACGGCTACGGCCACGGTGATAATCCAGAGGAGATCCTTCCAAGAAAAGCGAGTGAAGCAGCCCGTACCGTAAACCGACACAGGTGGTTGGGATGAGGATTCTAAGGTGCTCGAGAGATTCATGGCTAAGGAACTAGGCAAAATCGACCCGTAACTTCGGGAGAAGGGTCGCCCATCTTCGGATGGGCCGCAGTGAAGAGGTCCAGGCGACTGTTTATCAAAAACACAGGGCTCTGCGAAATCGAAAGATGAAGTATAGGGCCTGACACCTGCCCGGTGCCGGAAGGTTAAGAGGAGATGTTAGCTTTACGCGAAGCATTGAATTGAAGCCCCGGTAAACGGCGGCCGTAACTATAACGGTCCTAAGGTAGCGAAATTCCTTGTCGGGTAAGT
>NZ_KZ319291.1:262921-263520 GCF_002744755.1 Leeuwenhoekiella nanhaiensis
CGTAACTATAACGGTCCTAAGGTAGCGAAATTCCTTGTCGGGTAAGTTCCGACCTGCACGAATGGTGCAACGATCTGGACACTGTCTCGGCCATGAGCTCGGTGAAATTGTAGTATCGGTGAAGATGCCGATTACCCGCTATGGGACGAAAAGACCCCGTGCACCTTTACTATAGCTTAGTATTGACTTTGGACAAGTGATGTGTAGGATAGGTGGGAGACTTTGAAGCTGCGTCGCCAGGCGTGGTGGAGTCATTGTTGAAATACCACCCTTTACTTGTTTGAAGCCTAACCCATGTAATGGGGACAGTGCTTGGTGGGTAGTTTGACTGGGGTGGTCGCCTCCAAAAGAGTAACGGAGGCTTCTAAAGGTTCCCTCAACACGGTTGGCAATCGTGTGTAGCGTGCAATGGCATAAGGGAGCTTGACTGAGAGACATACAGGTCGATCAGGTACGAAAGTAGAGCATAGTGATCCGGTGGTTCCGCATGGAAGGGCCATCGCTCAAAGGATAAAAGGTACGCCGGGGATAACAGGCTGATCTCCCCCAAGAGCTCATATCGACGGGGGGGTTTGGCACCTCGATGTCGGCTCGTCACA
>NZ_KZ319292.1 GCF_002744755.1 Leeuwenhoekiella nanhaiensis
TAACTTACACAGTTAATAGGATAGTGTCTTAAAGAGGAACAAAATAAGTAATAGATTTCTTACTGCACTGACTTAAGTAGCATCCAAAATGTCTTGAATAGGCTATTGGTTATTGATATTTATACACTTTCCCATTATCCTGAATTTCAATTTTTTCGATGTCATTTAAAGGGATTTCGCGTCTTAAGTTTTGAATAATTCTCGAACGAGCTCCTTTAAGGGTATCGTTTTCTACAACTACAGTGTCAAATAGAAGAATGTATTTGCTTCCGTCTTTTCTTGTGACGCGCATTTCCAATTTGGGTAAGTTTTCGATTTCTACATTATTTCCATCTTTGTCCATTACAATAAGTGACTCTATCCTATTAGCTTCATACTTAATATTGGAGTAAGAAATTGGGTTATTTATTTCCACTTTTCGCATTTCAGTTCCGGATTTTGTCATCTGTTTCCGAAAGCTTTCTACCGGAATCGTATAGGTTTTACAGGAAGAGAGTATTGCCAAAATACTGCTGAGTAGTATTGATTTAATTTTCATTTTAAAAAGTAAAATAGAGCTAGTTATTTAATGCACATTGAAAGTTTACCAATATGATGCTTTATTGAAAGTAATCATTTTTAGGATTGGGCATTACAAAGTTTAAAACCGTATAGATTATTAGTCCGGAACCTCCTAATAGGGTGCCTATAAGGAATAGCATTCTAACGTGATGCGTTTGCCAGTCCAGGTATTCAGCAATCCCGGAACAAACACCGGCTATCATTCTATCCTTGGATTTGGTAAGTTTTTTATTATTCATTTTTTTAATTAAGGAATAGGAATATTTAAATAGTATTGATTGCTATTCTGGGAGTTTAACCTCAATTTCTCTAATACCTTCTTCGGGTGGTCCAAATCGTAATTTGGCAACTGCTCCTTTCATAAAATTTGATTTTTCTAAAATCGGTTTGACAGCTTTAAAAAGGGTTTCTGCATTTGTACCATACATATAAAGGAAGCCATCACTTAGATCAACAGCTATTTCGTGCCCGTCAAATTCTCCAACGCCTTCTTCATTAATTTGCTTTTCAAGTGCATCTTCTAATTGATAAAGTGGCTCAAGTGAATCCATTTCATAACGAAAATGTACAATTACAGCATGTTCCGGTTCTTGTGGTTTGGAGTAGGTTTTATTCTTTCCAAAGAGTTTATCAAATAGTCCCACGCTGTATGAGTTTATGGTGCTTAAAATTTTTTCGAGTTGCATTCTAGTAAATATAAAGATCGGTTTTTTAAACCCTTTACTGAATACCGTAAATACATTAAAAAGGAGCTTAATATATTTTTTTAATGACTGGAATTTTTTGTCAGGTTCTGTTTGACTTGTTCAACAAAACGAGCTTTAATCTTAATATGGATGACTCCGTGTTTTGCTTTTTCCCCAAATACTTCGATATCCTTATCTTTCTTAAGAATGCTTACCGCTTTGATCCAATCTCGATCGATGGAAGAAGTAAAGTTTTCAGAATTGTCCAATTCTATTCGATCTTCATCAAGCTCAACAACATATAGGGGCTTATGGTCTAAAGGCGTGGCACTGCAAATTATCCTAACGCGCTTATCACTTTGCTCAATGGAATCTGCCACTTGTGCCTTGGCTGAAATACAAAGCAGGAGGAGCGTGGTAAGTTGAAGTAATTTGATCACGTAAGATTTTTTAAGGAAAATTATTATTGATTTGGATATTGCAGGTCTGTCTTCATAATGCCTTTTTCACCGTGTACATTAGACCAAAAAAAGCGGTGTAAGAATTTATTTGAACTATTAAACACCCAAATATCACGCTGCATATTTTCTTTTTTTAATTCTAAAAGTATTTGCTTAATCTCATTATCCGTATCTAAATCAGTTGACTTCTCTTTTATATAAACGTGAAGATAACCTCTCAGGCATTCATCATTGAACATGGTGTCAATTCGTTTTTTATTTTGATTTAGGGCTGCTATAATTTTGTATTCGCTCTCGGATAGTTTTTGGTAGTTACATTCTAAAGCATCACAGCTCAGTAAAGTGATTAAAATTAAATAAGTCAAGATCCTCTTTATTTCCATATTGATTTAAGAAGAATTTTAATCGATCGTTACACTTCCGATTATTATATATTCAAATTCGTCATTTTCTTCTTTTACTAAAGCACCACCGACAGTCACAGAGTAATATTGTCCAAGCGGTTTAAATGCTTCCTTTTCATACCTTGGTCTAAGTTCTATAAGGTGGTTTGTTAATTTTTTGCCTTTTATTGGTTTAGTCAGTTTAACCAATAACTTTTCTCCCCCACGGTCAGATAAAATCGTCCCGAAAAGATTTTCTTTCCAATCCCAAGGTTCACTCACTATTATTCTCACTGTTTGCCCTTTCAAGCTCATTGTCGGCGTGTCTTTTAAAAATGCTCCCTAGCGGTCTCGTTTATAGCCAGTTGGCGGCTTAGTATTGGTTCTTTGATCACGTTAATTATTTTCTTTCTAACGGTGGGGCTTATTGGCGATGAGCCGTTGTTATGTGCTGGCTTTATTCCTCTCTTAATATTTTGGAAATTAATCTAAAGGAACAATAGTATTCTTTTGGATCACATATATTTTCCTTCATATGGTTAAGTTCATTTAGGATAATTGGCATATCCTTGCATTTTCTTTTGAGAAAGCCCGAATAAAATTCAAAATCTTGAAGATTACGCTTTGTGGCAATTTTTCCTAATTCGTAGTGATAACTTAAGTCATTAGATTTAACTTTTTCTACTTTCGAATTACTATCAAACTGAATCGTGAAAATCGGCATTTCATTAGGAATTTTCTTTAAATTCTCATTTGGATCGACCTTAAAATAGTTTGAGATTGAATCTTTAGTTTCCTCAAGACTTTTTTCTAAATCCAGATAGAATGATTCTATGAAATTTTTATATCGAGGATGTTCTTCTTTTTTTGAATTTATTCTTAGTAAAGAATCTTTGTCGTAGCAATAATCATACTTAAGAATTGACTCAAATTTTAATTCACAAATATCTAATAATCTCTCTAAGCTTTGACTTTTAATACATCGGTCAATATTTTCAGTCTCTTTTACAAAATCAATAAGTATAGTTTGTAAACGATCTAAAATAATTTGAAAATAGTTATTCAGGAAAGTTGTATGTTCCTCAACTATATAACTGATTTGGAACTCTTTATTTTCAAATTCGAAGTTGTTATCCTTATGATAAAGAAGATATACAATTTTGGAACTATCTCCATTATATCCAAATAGAGCTGAGGATATAAATTCCCCATTTATTCTCCGAACTGGATGACCTACTAATTCGTTTCTTAAATTTCGATTTTTATAGTAATTGGGATCTTTTTTTAAATCTCCTTTTTGAATGCCACATCTAAATATTCTTAGCATTTCTTCTATAAAATCCTGTTGTATATAAATACTTTGAAGCAAACTTATTTGATTAGAAAATCTATCAGCATAATTAGAAGATTTTCTTTCATTATAAATTATATCAAATGTATCTTGGAAATAGCCAATAATGTCTCCTAAATAATTCTTTTTTAGAGCAGAATCAAATTTTACTTTTCTTCTACAGATGTTATATTCCCAAATATAATGGCTCCATATATCTGCAATCTTTCGTAGTTTAATTTTTACTTCTTTTCTCAAAATTTTCTATAAAGCTTGCTCATAACGGTCTCGTATAACCGTCATTTACGGGTTTATATCGTTAATTTTCGGTTTGGCACAGACTTTAGCAATTCCGAGTGGATTGAGACGTAGTCTCCCGAAGGCTCGGGACGCCGTAATTGCGGGTTAAACATTGTTACCTGCTGGCTTTTATTCTTCATTTCTTCTTTTTCTCAATACTTTCAATTCCAATTCCAAGTCGGATAGTGCATTTTTCATATTTTCAGCTTGCATTTTGTCAAAGATTTTTTTTCTTTCTTTTTCGGTTATATTTTTTTCGAACAGTTCGGGTGAAGGTAGTGGAATTGGATTCATAATTGGGTTTTCAAAACTTCTACTTATTCCGCACATATTAAGTCGTAGGAAACCGCCTTCCATATGTCCATAAATAATCCATTTTCCAAGCTCCGAAATATAAGGCGAACAATATTTCCAATTTTTTCCAGTATACACGGTTCCGACTTTATCTCCACCATCGAGCGATTCGGTCACTTTTACTTTGTAAGTCAAATCAGATTCGTTGACCTCAATTACTTCTCCAATAAAAATACATTCCGAATTTTCAATTTCCGATTTTTGCAATTCCGATAGTTTTTTAATCGCACAAGTACAGGCAATCCCTTTAAAGGAAGTAAGTAGTAAAATTATTGCTATATATTTTTTCATCGTTCCGATTTTCAGCTTGCAGTTAACTTATTATATCCACCTAATTATACCTGTTTATAAAAGAGATGGCGGGGTATCGCCACGCATTAGGTCCGTTTCTTACGTTATTAATATTTCAACTGCACCTTATGCGAATTTTTAAGAATCTCGAGATCTTCGTTGTTGATCTCGTGTTTGGCAGAAGACTCCTTTCGGTGCTTTTTTTTCATTTCCTGGCGGTTGAGGCTTTTTAAAAAGCGGCGCATCTGCTTTTCGTTTTGCAAAATAAGGCCGGGCACGGGTACCGAGTCGCCGTTTTTATCTTTGGCCACCATCGTAAAATAGCTGGAGTTGCAGTGTTTGATGGAGCCGCTGTGAATGTCTTCGGCCTCTACACGTATGCCTACCACCATCGAGGTGCGGCCCACGAAATTAACCGAGGCTTTCATCACCACGAGTTCACCCACCTCAATAGGCCTTAAAAAATCTACGGTATCTACACTGGCGGTCACGCAATAATTGCCGCTGTGTTTAGAAGCACAGGCAAAAGCGATCTGGTCCATCAGAGAGAGGATGTAGCCACCGTGTATTTTTCCGCTAAAATTGGTGTGTGAAGGCAGCATCAGTTCGCTGATGGTTACCTGTGATTGTTCAATGGTTTTAAAGTTTTCCAAAGTATCTAAGATTTACTCGCGGTTAAAATGCGGGGATTGTTCTTTACTGATGTCGGTGATAAAATATTTGGTGTCGCCCCAAAAGAAAAAAGTAGCGTAGCGCTCCTCGTAGGTAAGTTTTACATAACTGCCCTGATATTCTTTTAGCTTATCAATCACGTCCTGCTTACTGCCCATCACCGAAAAATCAAAGATCTGTGCGCCGCTTATACCCTGACTGATCTGGCCTTCCCAGGTTTTTACCAGCACGCCCTTTTTACTGAATTTAATGAGTTCGCCGGCTCGTGTACCCTCACTGTAAGGCACAAAATAGACGAATGCGTAAAAGAGCACCGCAAAGGCGATGATTCCGGTTAAGACAAGGGCTAAGAGTTTTTTCATGGGTTTTCGGTTTAAGGTTTTCGGTTTATGCGAAATCTAATTTGTAGTCTGGTTAAGGTGTGATTATTTTTCAAAGATTCGTTTTGTCAAGTCCATTCGTCCGTGTAAAATTCGAGTAATCTCAATGGGTTTATTGATTCGGTTTCGATAAAAGATAATGTGCCGGCCGGTTTTTAGTCCGAACAATTCATGGATTATTCCCTTATAATTTTTGCCCAATTTAGGGTTATTGGCAATTTCCTGGCAGCTTTTAATGAGCAAATTATAGTACTGGTCGGCCTGTTTTTCAGACCATTTTTCAACCGTGTATTCCCAAATTTCAGTCAAATCCTGAACGGCCTTATTGGTCAATTGATAACTAGCCATTTACTTTAGGTCTGGCTTTAAGCGCTTGCAGGTGTTTTTCAGGATCAAAATCTGAAGCAATACCGCTATCTATGCCTTCCTGAACCGCTTTGCGTAAAGCCAGGGTTTTTGTTTCCTCATCTTCCAAAAGCCGAAGCCCGGCTCTGATTACCTCACTAACGTTTTTATACCGCCCTGCCGAAATCTGATTGTTTACAAACTCGTCAAAATAGGTTCCTAATGAAACCGAAGTATTTTTACTCATGACTTTGAAATTTGCTTAAAAATACCAAAAATTGGTAAAATTCGGAATAACTTTTTAGTTTTCTAACGTATCATCACTGGCGCTGTTAAGCAACTTTTGATCGAGTTGTTTCCCGGTTTTGGCGCCCAGCTTACGCAGTTTTTCGACCCGGCTCACAAGATTGCCCTTACCGGTTAGTTTGGTCATCGTGCGCTCCCAGGTGTTTTGTACCGTTCCCAGCTGACTGCCTATTTTTGCCAGTTCTTCGGTAAGTGACGTAAACGAGTCGTACAATCGCCCGGCCTGGGTAGCGATCTCTATGGCGTTGCGTTTTTGCCGGTCGTTTTGCCACAGGTTTTCGACCAACTTAAGCGCGGCTAGCAGGGTAGAAGGCGTAACGATAATTACATTTTTAGTAAAAGCCTCTTCGTACAGCCGAGGTTCGTGTGCCGAAGCCAGTGCAAATGCAGGCTCGATGGGCACAAACAGAAAAACCGTATCGGGGCTTTGGGCAACCAACTGCTCATATTTTTTGGAAGCCAACGTGTTGATGTGATTCTTTACCGACTGGATGTGTTGCTTTAAATACGTAGCTCGCAGCGCCTCGTCGGTTTCTGAAACATAACGTTCAAAAGCCACCAGCGAGACCTTACTGTCTACAATCATCTTTTTGCCGTCGGGCAAATGAATGAGCACATCGGTGACGAGGCGTTTGCCGTTTTCATCGGTATGCGCGTCCTGTAAGGAGTACTCGCGGCCGTTCTCGAGACCCGATTTTTCCAGAATTCGGGTCAGGATGAGTTCGCCCCAATTCCCCTGCATCTTGGCATCGCCTTTCAGCGCTTTGGTAAGGTTATCTGCATCCTTACTCATTTGCAGATTCAAAGCCGCCAGACCTTTAATTTGCTCGCGCAGTTCACTGTGACGCCCCAGACTTTCCTTATTGGTTTCTTCAACCTTTTTCTCAAAACTGTTGATCTTTTCCTGCAGGGGCTTTAAGATGGTATCGAGATTTTCTTTGTTTTGCAGGGTAAACTTGCTCGATTTTTCGTCCAGCAATTTGTTGGCAACCAGTTCAAAGTCTTTGGTAAACTTCTCCTGCAGCTGCTCCAGCTCGCCGGTTTTTTCGCGGATGCGTTCTTCTAAATGTTCAAAGGCGGTATTGCGGGCGGTGAGTTCGTTTTGATAAAACTCCTTGTCTTCCTGCAATTGCTCGATTTTTTGCTGCAATGCAGCTTCCTGTTTTAGCAATTGCCCGCGTTGTATTTCGGCATTGCTCAGGCGTTCAGAAACCTGTGCGTAACGTGCATTTTTACGCAGGGAAGTAATCAGATAGGCGATCACGGCACCAGTTAAAAGGCCGGCAAGCAGAGCAATGATAAGCAATAGCGTTTGATCCATTTGGGGGAGAATTTTCTCAAAGATAGCTAACGCCGGGGTCTTAACGAATTAAAAAGCGGCGGGAGGTTTTGTCAAAATACACATTGATCCCGGGGAAAAGATTTTCAAAAATTCCCTGTTCAATCAGGGCTTCGGGCGTGTTTTGAATGGCGGTGTTGTTGTGCAGTACGATAAGTTCATCGCAAAGCGAAAGCACCAATTCAATATCGTGTGTGGTACACAAAATGGTTTTTTGCTGCTGCCGCGCGATCTTTTTAAGCAGGGAGAATATCGAAGCTTTATGGTGTAAATCGAGATGGGTGGTAGGCTCGTCGAGCAGAATGACTTCGGTGTTTTGTGCCAAAGCGCGTGCGATCAGGGCCCGCTGCAACTGCCCGTCACTCAGGGCATAGCAGGCTTTGTGTTTGAGGTTTTCGAGCTCGGTTGCCGCAAGGGCAGCCTGTATTTCGGCTTTATCTTCTTCGGTGAGTTTACCCAGCCAGTTGGTATAGGGCTGGCGTCCCAAAGAAACGAGTTCGAGTACGGTAAGATTTTTTGAAATCACCTGACTCGTAAGCACCACGCTTATTTTTAAGGATTTGGTTGCGGAATCCAGTTGATTCAGGGGTTTTCCTTCCAGAAAGATTTCCCCTTCAAGCGGTTCCTGCAGGCCCGCGAGGGTACGCAACAGGGTAGATTTACCCGAACCGTTGATGCCCACCATAGTCACAAAGCTTCCGGCCTTTAACTCGAGGTTGATAGTATTCACCACGGTTTCCTTTTCGGCTTTGCCGTAACCTACTGCGAGATTTTTGGTAGTTAAAACGCTATGTTTTGGAGTAGAGGACATCGCTTAAAACAGGAGTTTTTTCTTTCGTATTAATAACCAAATCACAATGGGGGCGCCTATAAGCGAAGTGATCGCGTTGATGGGCAGGGTGATGGGCAGACCCGGTAATTGGGCCAGAATATCGCAGAGCAGCATCAGCACCGCACCGCCCAAAATACAGGCGGGGATTAGTGTCCAATGATTAGAGGCTGTAAACCATTGCCTGATGAGGTGCGGCACCGCAAGACCTACAAAGGCGATGGGCCCTACAAATGCGGTAAGGCTGCCCGCCAGAATACTGGTTGAAATCAGAATTACAAAGCGGCTGCGTTGCAGGGAAACTCCCAGCGTTTGCGCGTAGTGATCGCCCAAAAGCAGGCTATTGAGGTTTTTGGTAATGCTAAAGGCTAAACCGATGCCAATAGAATAGCAAAGCGAAAGGATTCCCAGCGCCGCCCACGAAATATCGCCAAGGCTACCGAAAGACCAGAACATATAGCGCTGCAGTTCTTCCGCCGGACTGAAATAGGCGAGGATACTTACCACCGCCGAGGTGAGGCTGCCAAACATCAAGCCGATGATCAAAAGGGCCATCGCATCCCGCACCCGTGAAGCAACGGCAATTACCACACTAAGCACTGCAAAACTGCCCAGACTAGCGGCGATGATAGTGCCCCAGCCGTGTACCTGAAGTATTGCGGTAAGGCCCAGAGCGCTTCCGCCCAAAATAAAAAAAGCTACGCCCAGACTGGCGCCACTGCTTATTCCCAAAACAAAAGGTCCCGCCAGCGGGTTCTTAAAAAGCGTTTGCATCATAAGTCCGGCGACGGCTAGTCCGCTGCCGGTCATCACAGCCGCCAGCGCTTTGGGAATGCGGTAATCGAGTATAATATACGTCCATGCTTCCCGAATGCTGTCGTCGCCTGCAATCACTTTAAAGATTGCAGAAAGCGGAATGTACACCGATCCCAATGCGATATTGAGCAGCAACAGGAGCAGTACGCCTACGCCCAGCAGTGTAAATTTGGTGCTATGACCTGATCTAGTCTTCAAGGCGGGAGTAAAAATGAAATTGATGATCGGTTAGGAGTTGCGGGTGTAAAATCGCTACAAGATCTTCAAGCACCCAATCGGGTCGAGAAGAGGCGAGTTCGTAATACAACATCCCGCCGGTTTCGCCTTTTGCGGCCGCAAAACTGTAGATATTTTGTTCGTTGAAGGCTTTAAAACGGGTGTAGGCCTCGTTGGCCTCTGCCAGATCGCTGAAGCGTTCAAAGGCATTGGGTGCGATCCAGAAATCGGCATTTTGAGCGGTGTTGAGTACTTCTTCGATACTCAGGGCGGCGCTGCCGGTTCCTTCGGTGTCTTTGTACAGGTAATCTCCGTATGCGTCTGCAACCAAAGTTGCTGCCCAGCTGTCGCCTTTAGGCAAATACCACACGTCTTTAAACATCGCGCCGCTGATTACCGTGGGTTCTTGCGGAGCGGTCGAAGCTTTTTGTTTGAGATCGAGATAGCGTTTTTCGATACCGTTAAATATTGAGTCGGCCAGATCCTGTTTGTCGTAGAGGGCTGCAAAGAATTTGATCCATTCGGCCTGGCCTAAAGGCGTGATTTCGGTCCAGTCGCCGTTATACAAAACCGGAATCCCGGCCCGTTGCAGGGAATTGATGGTTTTGTTTTCGCCTTCCACACCAAAGGTTATGACCGCATCCGGGTTGAGGTTGATGGCGCTTTCGGTGTTGATTGACTCGTTTTGACCCAATTCCTGTACTTCGCCGTTTTTGATTCGGGCGCGGGTTTTAGGAGACGAAATGTAATCAAGATTCGGGAAACCTTTCAGGCTGGCTTCCACATGTAACAATTCCAGAGATGAAATGTGCGTGGTCGAGGTGACTACAATGCTTTTTAGGGGAATGTTGATCACGGCGTCGGCCTTTACGCTGTCCGGAAGTTTTTGACCTTGTTTCAGTAAGGCATAACGAAAGGTTTTATCGCTTCCGGGCCAGGCCTGAGTGACTGTGAGCAGCGTATACGCTTCATAATCCAGAATGTTGAAGCCCTTAGCATACTTCATCTTTTGCTCCTGTGATGCTTTCGCGGAAGCGGGATCGTTTGCTTTTTCATTTTTACAGCCGGTAAAAACGATCACGAACAAGACGAAAAGGGAGGCTAAGTTTTTTGCTTTCAAAATAATACTGGATTTGGAATTTTTAAACGCCACCTCAAAAGTAAGATTAATTAAAAAAAGGCGTGCAGGCTTATGGATTTGATTAACTTCGTACCCGAATTTTGGTGGCAATTTTCAGTCTGAAAAATGCCTTAAAAGGGAATCAGGTGATTTAGAATTCAAGGTTTAAAGTTCAAAATTTAAAGATTTTGTATTTCCTATTTTGTACTTCGTATTTTAAAAAGTCCTGAGCTGTTCCCGCAACTGTAAGCTTTTTCCGCATCAGCGGAAGGTAAAGATTGCTCTTTAATACCACTGCCTGTATTAGGCGGGAAGGTTGATCTTTATACGCGAGCCAGGAGACCTGCCTTTATTCACTTTTGTCAAACCTTCGGGATAAAGGTTTGTATGAAGGTGACTTCATACCTTTTCTCGTACAATTTTATTTTTAAATGATTACCAAAAAGTATGTTTTGGGCGGCGCATTAGTGGCGTCCCTGTCGGTTTTTGCTCAACAGGAAGAACCACAAAAACTGGAAGAGGTCGTGGTGACCGACTCCAAATTTGAATTGAAACGCGAAAACAGCGGTAAAGTAGTGACCCGGATCACTCGCGACGAACTCGAAAAACAGGAAGGGAAATCGGTTGCCGAGATCCTGAGCACCGTAAGCGGCATCAGCATTAACGGCGCACAGAGCAATGCGGGGCAGAACATCAGCATTTTTGCACGTGGGGGTAATAACCGGCAGGTGCTCGTACTTATTGACGGGGTGCAGCTTAATGACCCTTCAAATATCGCTTCCGATTACGATTTGCGTTTGCTTGATGTAAATAGTATTGAACGTATTGAGATTATCAAAGGCGCGGCCAGTACCCTTTACGGAAGCGGCGCGGCTACAGCGGTGATCAACATCATTACCAGCAAGGCTTCCAAAGACAAAATCGCTTTTGAAGCCACTTCTGTTGCCGGAACCAATGAGTCTCAAAATGACCGGGATTTTAGTTTTAACGATTTTCAAAACCGGGTTGCGGTAAACGGTACGCTTGATAAATTTACCTATCTGGTAGGTTTTGCACAGCAGTATACAGATGGACTTTCGGCTGTTATTGACGCAGACAGCAACGAGAAAGACCCGTTTTCGCGTTACAGCACGCAAGTGAAGTTTGGGTATGACTTTGGTGAAAGTTTCAGTCTTACCGCTTATGGAAACTACGATAAGATGGATGTGGATTACGACAATTCGTTCCCGCTGGAAGATGCAGCTTACCGCTCGTTCAGCAAGCAGTATCGTGGTGGGATCAATTCGGAATTCAACTACAACAAGGGAAGCATTACTTTAAACGCTGCCTATAACAGCATTGAGCGCGAGTTTCAATCGGCTTTTCCTAACGCGTATGATTCAGACAGCTATATTTTGGATGTCTTTAACCGCTATACGTTTAACGAAAAATTTTATACGGTTTTGGGACTGAATCACATCAACAGCCGTACTTATTTTGGGGAGCACGAAACTTCTCAAATCACCGATCCGTATGCCAATGTGGTGTATGTGTCTGATTTTGGACTGAATGTAAACGCCGGTGCACGTCTCAATAATCACAGCGAGTACGGAAGCCATCTGACCTATAGCCTCAACCCCTCATTTTCTTTGGAGCAGCAGGAAGGCTATCTGAAGTTTTTTGGAAGCTATGCAACTTCATTTATCGCGCCTTCGCTTTCGCAATTATATGGAGATTTTGGCGCCAACCCCGATTTGCAGCCTGAAGAAGACCGAACCCTGGAAGGCGGGGTAGAATGGAAGGCAGGTACTTTTCGCGTAAGCGGAACCTATTTTAACCGTCTGGAGGAAAACTTTATAGATTATGTGACCATCGATCCGGTGACTTTTGAAGGCGAATACCAGAATGTGACTGAAGATTTTGCGGTAAAGGGTGCTGAATTTGAACTCGAAGGAAAACTTTTAAAAGTTTTAGATCTGCGTGCCAATTACACCTTTACCGAGCCTAAAGACCGCCAATTGCTGCGTTTACCGAAGCATACGGCCTTTGGTCAGGTGGGCCTCAACCTGAATAGCGGAACCTTTTTCTCGGCCAGTTATCAATACCGGGGCGAGCGCAGTGACAGCGATTTTGCGACCGGTGAGCGGGTAAGTCTGGATGCTTATGGGTTGTTTGACCTGTATTTGAGCCAAAAGATTCTGAAGAATCAGGTCAATCTTTTTGTAGGCCTCAACAATGTATTCAATACCGACTATGTTGAGTTGGTGGGCTATACCACACGTGGAAGAAATATTCGATTTGGATTGAATCTTTCGCTGTAACTTAACCAAAGCACATAAAAAAACCCGGCTTTTGAAGATTCAAAAGCCGGGTTTTTTTATGAGTCTAAAATATCTTACTTCTTGATAACAGGTATGTTATTATCATACATTCTCTGAAAAGTTGGACTGAACATATCGGTTTCTCCAACAGTTTTGACAGGAATATCAAATGGCGCCTTTCTGTTTTTTGAAACAAAGGATTTGCCGGTTATGGCCTGTAAGGCAGCAGCCAAAAGAGGCTCTGTGGGCTCGCCCAAAACACCCATATTTGCGATGTCTTCTTCTTTGGTGATGTCTGGCGTAAGTCCGGAAGGAGGTCCTACCACACCATCAGCATTTGAGTAGGTATAAATTAAAGGCTGAATAGCATATTTATGATCAGGGTTGATATTGGTTTTACCAAAATTATCACCATCGTATAAAGTTGCAGATGCCTGAAACTTACCAACCGTGGTCGTGCCCACCAGCGTTACCGGAATATAAGGTTCTAAACCAATAACTGTCAGCTCACTGGCAGAAGCGGTACTATTCGTGCCAATAACATAAAGTCGATTTAAATTAAGACTGTTAATAGGCTCTTCCTGGCTTGTACCTGTAAAAATGGTAGAATTGAAACGGTTAAGTAAACTTTCTGGGGCTTCGGCTTCAAAATAGGCCATTGCCTCGGCATTCCACTGTTCTTTAATCAATACCTCTCCGTCAAACTGACCGGTAACCATAGAGGTTAAATCAATTGCAGTAGCAACCGAACCCCCACCATTATAGCGGAGGTCTAATACTAAGTCTGTAATTCCATCCGATTTAAATTGAGCAAACGCCGCGTTGAGTTCATCATCATATTGACTTACAAACGAGTTGTACATCAAATAGCCGATTTTTTGTCCTTCAACGTCAAGCGTCTTTGCGATCAGAATAGGATTTTCTGCAAAGTTTGTTTCCTTGGTAAGTGTTACTGTTTTTCCTGTTTCCGCTACTGTTCTGCCACCAGAAGCATTCTCCTGAACTTCTGCAAGTGAAAGTGTATACGAATCTCTACCGATTAAATCTTGGTAATTATTTATGTTTAAAGAGGTTCCATCGATTTGAGTAAATAAATCACCCCTTTTAATTTCAGAACTTGCTGCCGGTGAATTTTCTGCAACATAACGCACATAGCCAAAAATATTATCAGAATTGGAAAAGCGTACTAATTGAAATTTGAGTCCGTTGCTTTTGCTTACACCAGAAAATTGATTTTCAAGAGCCACATAGTCGTCAGTAATAAAACTAAAGCGATCCTGATTTGAAAGCAGTTCATTGTTGAAAAAATCTTCTGGATTTGGACTTTCAGAAAGGTATTCAACATAATTAGGTGTTGAGGTAAAATAGTCATCAGCTAATTCAGGAATATCACCTTTATACAGGTAATACACATTCATCGCCTGATAAATAAAATCCTGAATAGGAAAATCGGCACGGGATAATTGTTCTGAAGGCCCATCATCCTTAGAACAGCCTGTAAAAACAAGCAAACCCAGGAGTAATACTAAAAAATTCTTTTTCATAGTCATCTTTAAGGGTTTTATTTTTTGTTTTGCAAGACTTCCGGCAGGTAGTCAATATACATACGCTGAAAGTCAATGCTTTGGTTTTCAACCGCTGTAAAATGTTCAAATTTCATACCACTTCTTGATTTTCCGGAAGGGCTTCTTCCCAGGATCTGATCTAAAGCCAGACTAAGCAAGGGTTCGCTTTCATCGCCCAGCACGCCAAGATTGGTCAAATTTTCACGAAGTTCAAAATCAGGGATAATACCGCTAGGTGGACCTACCGTGCCTGCTGAATTTTCATAGGTATAAACCAACGGCTGTATGGCATAAAAATGACTGGGATTTAAGCTGTCGTCGTTTCGGCTAAAATTATCAGAATCATATAGGGTAATAGATGCCTGAAACTTACCAACCGTTGTTGTACCCACAGTCTGTACATCAATATAAGGTTCGAGACCTATGATGGTGAGTTCACTTGCTGATGCCGTACTGCCGGTGCCTATTACAAAGAGGCGGGATAGATTAAGACTGTTAATAGCATTTCCATTTGAAATCGTGTTGTCAAAGCGATCTATTAAAGATTCAGGATCATCAGATTCTAAAAAGGCCTGTATCTCGGGGTTCCAACGTTGTTTGGTAATTACCTGACCGTTAAACTGCCCGGTGATCATCGAAGTGAGATCAATAGCAGTTTCTACAGAGCCACCGCCATTATACCGAAGGTCAAGCACTAGGTCTTCGATGCCATCTGCCTTAAACTGTGCGAAAGCGTTGTTGAGCTGCACGTCAAAATTCCGCCGGTAGGCGTTATACATTAAATAGCCTATTTTTCGGTTATTGACGGTGAGAGTCTTGGCTATAAAAACCGGGTTTTCGGTATATTCTACCTGAGTGAGATCAATGCTTACTCCCGTGGGTTGTAAATCATCATTGGTGTCAAATTCGGCCAGGTCAATACTAAACACATCCAGATTGAGTAATTCGCGGGAACGTGCGCTAAGTGAATAGGTGCCATCAGCATTAGCTGTGGTGGTCAATCGCTCTCCATTGATGCTGTTAAAGAGCATTCCGCGTTCAACACCGGCAGCAGATGCAGGTGTGTCTGGTAACACATAACGCACCCAGGCAAAGGCAAAATTGGGATCGTTACGGTCTAACGATAAGCCGTATTCAATCCCCGAAGTTTTTGATATCCCCGCAAAACTGCGTTCGAGTTCACGGTAATCGTCTGTTATAAAACTAAAGCGGTCTACAGGCGCCACGACACCATTGTAAAAGAAATTTTCCGGAGTGTCAAAGCTGTTTAAAAAATCATTCCGCGCATCACGCGATTCAAAAAAGTCGTTGGCCAGCTCCGGTACTTCGGGTTTATATAAATAGTAAAGCTGCATTCCGTCGTAGATGAAATTTTTTATTTCAAGAAACGAAACCGGTCCCAATTCGTCATCACGATCGTTAGCACAGGACCACGAAAGAGCAAGTACCAGGAAGGCTGCTATATTTAGGGCAATTTTTTTCATAAGGGTGCAAATTTTATTAGCGCTAAATTTAAAGGTTTATTGTATTAAACGATGATGATGTAACAAAATTTATGTTGAGTCGTCATCCTTATAACTAACCACAAGAAGAGATGAACCAAAAGGAATTTTTAGCTCACGTGACTCCCGTACAGGACCGGCTGTACCGCTTAGCCAAGCGGTTGCTGGTTTCTGAAGATGAGGCGCAGGATGCTACACAAGAGGTTCTCATTAAATTATGGTCCTATCGCAAAAAGTTTAAGAAACTTAAAAGTGTAGAAGCCTTTGCAGTAACCATAACTAAGAATCATTGTTACGATAAGCTAAAGCTGAAAAGCAGCAGCAATTTACAACTGGTACACACCAATTACGAAGATGAGCATTACAATACGGTAAAGCATACCGAAAATCAGGACAGTGTAAATTGGGTATTGAAGTTGATGAATGACTTACCCGAACAACAACGGCTGATTTTGCATATGCGTGACATAGAGCAGTACAGTAACAGCGAGATTGCCGAAGAATTAGATTTAAATGAAACAGCGGTGCGTGTGACGCTTTCGAGAGCCCGAAAAACCATACGCGAACAATTGCTAAAAAAACACAACTATGGAATTAGATAAAATCGAAAAGCTGCTCCAGCTTTATTTTGAAGGGGAGACTTCTCTGGAGCAGGAAGCCCAGTTGCAAAACTACTTTACTAGTGACAAAGTAGCTGCGCACCTGGAAGAATACAAGCCTTTGTTTGCAGCCTTTGCAGTTGCCCGTGAAGGTAGTTTTAACCGAACATTAGAACTCCCGGAAGACAAACCCAAACGCTATTGGATACCCATTGCGGCCAGTATTTTGCTTTGTGTGGGATTGTTTTTAACCTTTAATAATCAATCCGCTTCAGAGCAGGATCTTGGGACTTATAAAGACCCGGAAGTAGCAGCACTTAAAACCAAACAGGCCCTGTTTATGATGGGCAACTTTGTAAACAAGAGTACCGGTAACCTCAATAAGCTTGATGCTTTTGAAGAAACCACCAAGCAAATTTTAAAATAATCAAAATCAAAAAACGATGAGAAAATTAGTAATTACAATCCTTTTGGTAAGCGTGAGCCTTACCGGTTTTTCACAGAGCTTTGAGAAGTTTGAAGACATGAAAGATGTAACCGCAATGGTTATGAATCAAAAAATGTTCAAGCTTCTGGGCAAAATGGATCTCGACTCTAAAGATCCGGAGATGAAAAACTACATCAATATGGTAAACAGCCTTAAGGAAATTCAGGTATACGCAACAAAGAACGCTTCAGCGGCAGGTATGATGAAGAGTGAGTTTAATGCGTACAGGTCATCCCAAAAACTGGAGCAGTTGATGCGTGTTAAGGACGATGGTAAAAATGTAAATTTTTACTACAAGCCGGGTAAAAGCGAAGATTTTGTAAGCGAATTCCTGATGTTTCTAAACGGTGGAGGTGATGAAGATACGGTTATCATAAAGATCACAGGTGACATTGACCTCAAAGAAATAGGTAAAATCGCGAGCAGTATCAATTTTGAAGGCAGCGAAGAGCTTAAAAACGTAAAAGTAGACTAAGATGAAATTTTTTAAACTAAGCATACTGACTCTAGCATTCTTCGGTTTGATGAGTTGCAATAACGAGCAGTCGCTACAGGAGTATTACATAGACAGCAAAGAAAACAATGATTTTAAGGTTATTGAAGCCTCTACCAGTCTTATTGCACCTGCTATCGAAAAGCTTTCGGCAGACCAGCAAAAAGTGGTGAAGTCAGTTAAAAAAATCAATCTGCTGGCGTACTCCTTGAAGGATACCGCTTTCTTCAATACCGAAACCGCAAAGCTCAAAACAATCCTTCAAAACGATGATTATGATGAGTTGATGAAAGTGGGAAATAGCGAGCAGCGTATGCGTATCTTTATCAAGGGAGATGAAGATGCCATTGATGAGGTAGTGGTATTTGCCCAGGATGAAAATAAGGGCTTTGTACTGGCTCGTGTTTTAGGCGAAGATATGAATGTTGCCGATATGGTACGCTTCGCTGAAACCATGGATACCAGCAGCGCAACCTTAAATACCGGAAGCTTTGAAGGTATTATGGATGTATTCAAATAAACTGTTTTAGAGTCAGCTTTGAAGAGGGCTTTTTGCCCTCTTTTTTTTGCCTGCAATCCAGGCATGCAGACGTTTAAAAGCTCGCCATTCAGGTCTTAATGTCGTAATTTTGCACCAAATAAAAAGCTATGAATAAAGGTATATACATTGCGACTCTTGAGCCCAACAGTGGTAAGTCAATTATCTCTCTGGGACTTATGCGCACCCTTTTAGGTAAGACCGCAAAAGTGGGATATTTCAGGCCGGTTATTGACGACAGTAAAGGGGATACAAAAGACAATCACATCAATACGGTACTTTCCTTTTTTGACATTCCGCTTGATTATGAGGATGCCTATGCCTTTACAACCAGCCAACTCATCAAAAAGCGTAATAAAGGTAAGTCCGGCGAAATTCTGGATACGATTATTACCAAATATAAAAACCTGGAAGATCAGTTTGATTTTGTTCTGGTTGAAGGTTCCGATTTTACGGGAGAGGGTAGTGTGTTTGAATTTGATACCAATGTGTTGATCGCTAAAAACCTGGGGCTTCCCGTAATTTTAGTGGGCAGCGGAGTAGGTAAGACCGAAGATGAACTGCTTGGAAGTTTGCAAATTGCCTATACCTCATTTACCGAACGGGATGTTTCGGTAATGGGCGTTGTGGCTAACAAAGTACAGCCCGAAAATTTACAGGTAGCTAAAAAGGGTTTGCGTAATTTTCTTCCGGATATGGTTGAGGTTTTTGCAATTCCTTTTACTGAAAAACTCGCGCACCCTACTATTAAGGAAATCGTGCAGGAATTGGACGGGAAAGTGCTTTTCGGTGACGAATTTCTAGACAACCAGACCGGTAATTTTGGCGTGGGCGCTATGCAGTTGCGCAACTACCTAACGCACTTAAAGCAAGACAGCCTGGTGATTACACCCGGTGACCGTGCAGATATTATTCTGGGTGCTTTACAGGCCAATATTTCCACTAATTATCCGCGTATTTCGGGTATAATTTTAACCGGCGGATTAGTTCCGGAAGAGCCCATTTTAAAATTGATAGAAGGTCTGTCACAGATTGTACCTATTGTTTCGGTTGATGATGGTACGTTTTCGGTAACCAACCGCGTGGGAAATATCAAGTCTAAAATTTATGCTACAAGCAAATCTAAGATTGAAACTTCGCTGACGGTTTTTGAGAAGGAAGTTTCTTTTGATCAGCTTATCGAGCGTCTGATAAACTTGGAGCCAAAAGGGATTACCCCAAGAATGTTTCAATATGGCCTGATGAAGCGGGCTTCGACTACAAAGAAGCACATTGTTCTGCCCGAAGGCACAGATCCGCGCATTCTAAACGCTGCCGTTCAGCTGGTGGAACTTGATATTGTACAAATCACGCTTTTGGGTGAACTGGAAAAAATTAAAGAGGTAGCCGTTCAGCATAGTATTCCGCTTAATCTGGAGAAAATTTCGATCATAAACCCCGTAGATTCTGACCATTTTGAAGATTATGTGAATACCTTCTACGAGCTGAGAAAACATAAAAATGTAAATATGGATATCGCCCGCGACTGGATGGCCGATGTTTCGTATTACGGAACCATGATGATTTACAAAGGCCACGCAGACGGGATGGTGAGTGGTGCTGCACATACAACCGCGCATACCATAAAGCCGGCGCTTCAGTTTATCAAGACTAAGCCGGGTGTTTCGGTGGTTTCTTCGGTGTTTTTTATGTGCCTGGAAGACCGGGTTTCAGTATTTGGCGATTGTGCGATCAACCCGAATCCTTCGGCGGGCGAACTTGCAGAAATCGCTATTTCTTCCGCAGAAAGCAGTCTTGCATTTGGTATTGAACCTAAAATCGCGATGCTTTCGTATTCCTCAGGAACCAGCGGGAAAGGGGAAGATGTTGACCGCGTACGTGAGGCTACTGAAATCGTAAAAAAACAACGGCCGGACCTTAAAGTTGAAGGGCCTATTCAGTATGATGCTGCCGTAGATGCGGCCATTGGCAAAAGCAAATTGCCCGACTCAGAGGTTGCCGGGCAGGCCAGTGTTTTGATTTTTCCTGATTTAAACACGGGGAACAATACCTATAAAGCGGTACAGCGGGAGACCGGCGCTTTGGCTATCGGCCCCATGTTACAGGGTCTGAACAAGCCGGTTAATGATTTGAGTCGGGGTTGTACGATTGAAGATATTTTTAATACGGTAATCATCACGGCAATTCAGGCGCAGGGTATTTAATACGCAAAGCGGAAAACTAACAGCAGATAAATTATTCAGCATTCACTAAGAATCAAATAAATGAACATACTCGTAATCAACAGCGGAAGCTCTTCGATAAAATTTCAATTGATAGAAATGCCTATGGCCCGGGTACTGGCATCGGGTATGGTTGAACGCATTGGTATTGAAGGCGGAAGCATTCAGTATAAATCAGAACGAGGTTCTTTACAGGAAGAAGGCAATTTTGAAGATCATAACGCCGGTCTCAAGAAAATTGCTACGGTGCTGATGAATCCTCATTCCGGAGTGATTGACAGTGCAGACGAGGTAGATGCGGTGGGACACCGGGTAGTGCACGGCGGGCAAAAATTTACCGAGACTACGCGTGTTGATGACGCTGTTAAAGCCAATATCAAACGACTCTTTTCACTTGCTCCATTGCATAATCCGGCAAATTTAACCGGGATTGAAGTTGCTGAGGAGCTATTTCCGAATGCAGAGCAGGTGTGTGTGTTTGATACGGCATTTTTTAGCAGCATTCCGCAAAAAGCCTATCAATATGCCATCCCACATCAATTTTTGACTGAGGAACACATTCGTTTATACGGTTTTCACGGGACCAGTCACAAATACGTAAGTGCTAAAGCTCAGGAATATTTAAACAAGGAAGACCTGAAATTAATCACGATCCACCTGGGTAATGGTTGCAGTATGACGGCTCTTATAAACGGGAAGCCTATAGATACTTCCTTAGGTTTTGGCCCCGCCAACGGTCTGGTAATGGGGACGCGTGCTGGAGATATTGATCAGACGGTGGTTTTGTACCTGCAGCAGCAGTTGGGATACTCTGTAGATGAGGTAAACACTATTTTAAATAAAGAAAGCGGAATGCTGGGGCTAACCGGTCATAGTGATCTGCGGGATATTGAAGCTAAAGCGGAAGCCGGAGATGCCGTTTGTAAATTGGCTTTAGAACTGAATGCGTATCGTATTCGAAAATATATAGGTGCCTATGCAGCCGCTTTAAATGGCGTTGATGCCCTGGTATTTACAGCCGGAATAGGTGAAAACAGTAGTACCATTAGAAAAATGGTTTGCGATCAAATGGATTTTCTGGGTATAGCGATTGACAAGGAGGAAAATGCGCAACGCAAAAAAGGTATTCGGGAAATTCAGTCTGCTGAAGCCAAAGTTAAAGTTCTAATTATTCCTACTAATGAAGAGTTGGAGATTGCAAATCAGGTTTACGACCTGGTACGTGCAACAGACTAAGACCCTGAGGTAGTATCTTTTCTTTGATTTTTAATCAAATTGAAAAGCAGTAAACCAAAAATCAACCCTAAACCTGCTAATACTTCGGCTCTTGCCAAAATATTGAGTAAACCGCTTACGAGTATACAACTGTAAAGCAGTATCACCAGAAACAGGTTTAGGGAGAACTTTTTAGTCATTAGATTCCGGTATAGTTAGCGGGTGTTACCGCTTTAAGTTCTGTTTTTATCGTGTCGCTTACGTCTAACGTATCAATAAAGTTGTGCATTGACTTTTCGGTAATGGCCTCGTTGGTACGGGTTAGACCTTTAAGTGCCTCATACGGATTGGCATAGCCTTCACGTCTTAAAATGGTCTGAATAGCTTCAGCCACAACCGCCCAGTTATTCTCGAGATCCTGATTGAATTTACTTTCGTTAAGCAATAATTTGTTCAATCCCTTAAGGGTACTTTGTAAACCGATTAAGGTATGGCCAAACGGAACGCCTATGTTGCGCAAAACGGTGCTGTCTGTAAGGTCACGCTGCAATCTCGAAACCGGTAATTTTGAGGACAAATGCTCGAAAAGGGCGTTTGCGATACCCAAGTTCCCTTCACTGTTTTCAAAATCAATAGGGTTCACTTTATGCGGCATAGCCGAAGAGCCTACTTCTCCTGCCTTTATTTTCTGTTTGAAATAATCCATAGAGATATAACTCCAGAAATCACGGTTTAAATCGAGTAAAATGGTGTTGATACGCTTCATATTGTCAAAAAGCGCAGCCATATGATCATAATGCTCAATTTGTGTGGTAGGGAAGGAATGGTGTAACTTTAAAGTTCCGTTTACAAAAGACTTTCCAAATTTTTTCCAGTCGATATTAGGGTATGCCACGTGATGCGCGTTGAAATTACCGGTAGCACCACCAAATTTTGCAGCGCTTGGTATCGCCTTCAGCAGTTTTACCTGCTCTTCAATACGTACAATGAAGACCTCAATTTCCTTACCCAAACGGGTTGGAGAAGCCGGCTGGCCGTGTGTACGGGCGAGCATAGATACGCTTTCCCACTCATCAGCAAGCTGCTTTAAATGGTCTACAACTTCTAAAAGTTCAGGAAGATAGACCTGATTTGTAGCATCTTTTAAACTTAATGGAATGGCGGTATTGTTGATATCCTGAGAAGTAAGACCAAAGTGTATAAATTCTTTGGACTCGTTTAGACCAAGCTTATCAAATTTTTCCTTGATAAAATATTCAACAGCCTTTACGTCGTGATTGGTAACGCTTTCGATCTCTTTTACTTTTTGCGCATCTTCCAGCGAAAAATCTTCATAGATTGCACGCAGCTGGCTGTATTTTTCTTTGGGAAATCCTTCCAGTTGAGGTAATGGAATTTCACAAAGGGCGATAAAATATTCGACTTCTACTTTAACACGGTATTTAATAAGTGCTTTTTCAGAAAAAAATGCAGCGAGTGCTGCTGTTTTGCCGGCATACCGGCCGTCAATAGGAGAAACAGCTTCCAGAGAACTTAAAGACATAATTGCTTTTGGTTTTAAAAGCGCAAAGATACACAGCTCGTTGCGGTCAGCAAGCAGAAAATGTAGATAAACTTAGTTTTTTAGTTTTTTCAGAATATGACGTGCCCGTGATTGAAAAGCAGGTGAAGCGTTTTGAAATTGGCTGTTGAGCTGTGCTTTAAGCTCGCCTTCAATCCATGCTTGCGTGTCTTTCAGGTTGTAGAGGCATTGCATCGCAAAAGCTTTTACGGCAACTTTTTCATCTGCTATGAGCCAGTCAAAACAGGTTGATACCATCAGTTCCTGTTCCGGTTTCTGCAAGGGAAAGGAACCTTTTAGAAAATCGAAAGAGATAAGCTCTAAAGTTTTGGCAAAGATTCGTTTTACCGTGTCCACTTCAAGTGTACGAAGTGCTTTAAAGAAAAGTATTTTGTGAGGTTGAAGTATGTCAGGATTACTGCGAACAGCCTGATCAAGCGCATAAGCAGATTTTGTAACCAGTTCGTTATCTGAAGACTCAGCAATAAAATGAAGGCAGTGGGTCACCCCATCCGGAAATTTGAGCAGCTCTTCTCCTATCGCCTTACGATCTGCCAGACTGGAGGAAATATTCAAAATTTTAGTAGTCCAGACCGCTTCAGTCATTTGTATTTAGTATTTTTCGACCTTTAAAATTAGAAAATTATGGTTTGGGTGAAGCGTATTTTAATGTTGGCATTGGTTGCCTTACTAATCATTCAATTTATACCTGTTGAGAAAAATGAAGGAGGCTATGAATCTCTTGACAATTTTTTACAGGAAACCAAACCTTCTGAAGAGGTGGCAGGCATTTTAAAATCCTCATGCTATGATTGCCACAGTAACCAAACCCAATATCCCTGGTATTCTAATTTAGCCCCGGCAAGTTTTTTTCTGGCCGATCATATAGAAGAGGGAAAGGAGTATCTTAATTTTGCCAATTGGGAAAGCTACTCCGCAAAGCGGAAAGACCACAAACTCGACGAACTCATTGAGGAGGTGGAGCATGGAGAGATGCCTTTAGAGTCTTACACCTTGATCCACGCAGACGCAAAACTTTCTGCTGAGCAAACCGAAGCCTTAATAAATTGGGCCAAAGCAGCAAGGCTTATTTACTCAAAAGCTCTTCAACCACAATAGGAACTCCCGCTGAAGCTTTCTCTGCAATTACTTTCAGATTCTTTTGGGAGGCAATGTTGGGTTTAGGATCTATGAAGTAAATCAGCGCTTCCGGTTTTGCATAATTAATAAGACTGGCAGCAGGGTAGACCTGCATAGAGGTTCCTACTATAATAATGTAATCAGCTTTTGCTGTAAGTTCGATAGCCGGTTCTAAAAGTGGAACCAACTCTCCAAACCACACAATATGCGGTCTCAATTGGCTGCCTTTAGCGCACAAATCCCCCTCGCAAATATCTTCGTGCCAGTCAATCACCAAATTTTCATCGGTTGTACTGCGAGCCTTTAATAGTTCGCCGTGAAGGTGTAAAACCTTAGAGCTCCCTGCCCGTTCGTGAAGGTCGTCAACATTTTGCGTAATAATATGAACGTCAAATTGTTTTTCAAGATCTACAAGGGCTTGATGAGCGGCATTGGGTTTTACTGTTTTTAATTGACGTCGTCGCTGGTTGTAAAAATCGAGAACGAGTGCTCTGTTTTTGTGCCAGCCGTCAGGACTTGCGACTTCCATAACGTCGTGTCCTTCCCAAAGTCCATTAGAATCTCTAAAGGTTTTTAGACCACTTTCGGCGCTTATTCCTGCGCCTGATAATATCACAATATTTTCCATTAACAATATTTTAACTCATTTGACGAAAACCATTTCGTTAAAGTCTTCGTAAACATTAATGTTGAAAGTTATTAAACTTTTAAATTCCAAAATCTATTAATCAAAACTCAAAAAATTGATCTTATGAAAAAAATTTATGTTTTAACACTATCCTTACTGATGGTAGCTTTATCAAGTTGCAGCAGTGACGACGACGGAGTAGAGATAATTCCCGGCGAATCGACTGGAGATGTGACTACTTATGATTTAAGTTCAGTATCTGATCCTGGTATCAGCGGTACTGCAACGTTTACGAAAAAGACCGATGGTTCAACTGATGTAAGTATCGTAATGACTGGTACTACGAGCGGAACACATCCTGCTCATATTCATGCAAATACGGCTGCAGAAGGTGGAGACATCGTTATTGACCTTACGGATGTGGATGGTGCAACGCGACGCAGTTTAACAAATATTACAGAGACAAACGGCGGAACAGCAATCACCTATGAAGAATTAATTGCTTTTGATGGCTACATTAATGTTCATCAAAGTGCAGATAATTTAAGTACGCTTTTGGCTCAGGGTGATATTGGGCAAAATGATCTTACAGGAGAGACAAAATCGTATGACTTACTAACCAAAGATGTTGAAGGGATTAGCGGTACCGCTACATTCTCAGAACGTCTTAATGGTGAAGCTTTACTAGAGGTGATGTTAGATGGTACTCCAGATGGAGGTATGCATCCGGGACACATCCATAATAACTCAGCTGCTGAGACCGGAGGTATTGCTATAACGCTTACAACACTAGATGGTACTACCGGAATGAGTAAGACAAATATCAGTGCTCTTAATGATGGAACTGACATTACCTACACTGAATTATTAGATTTTGATGGTTATATCAACTTCCATTTAAGCAGTGATGATTTAGCAACCTTAGTTGCTCAAGGAGATATCGGTGGAAATGAATTAACCGGTGAGACAAAAGATTATGAACTAGTAACTAAAGACGTAGACGGAATTAGCGGTACAGCAACTTTCGCTGAGCGTAAAAGTGGTGCTGCTCTGGTAACTGTAATGTTAGACGGTACACCTGATGGTGGAATGCACCCGGGTCACATACACAACAATTCTGCCGCTGAAACCGGTGGTATTGCCAAGACGCTTACTACACTTGATGGAACAACCGGAATGAGTGTTACGCATATTGAAGCATTAAATGATGGTACCGAAATAGGTTACGCCGGTTTATTAGACTTTGATGGTTATATCAATTTCCATTTAAGCGCAGATGATTTAGCAACTCTTGTTGCACAAGGTGACATCGGAGAAAATGAGTTAACTGGTGAAACCAAAGAGTATGAACTTGTAACAAAAGATGTTGCCGGAATTAGTGGTACAGCTACTTTCGCTGAGCGTAAAAGTGGTGCTGCTCTAGTAACCGTAATGTTAGACGGTACACCTGATGGTGGAATGCATCCAGGTCACATACACAACAATTCTGCTGCTGAAACCGGTGGCATTGCCAAGACGCTTACTACGCTTGATGGAACAACTGGAATGAGTGTTACGCATATTGAGGCTTTAAATGATGGTACCGAAATAGGTTATGCTGAATTGTTGGACTTTGATGGTTATATTAATTTCCATTTAAGCGCAGATGACTTAGCTACTCTTGTGGCACAAGGAGATATAGGTCAAAATGAATTGACCGGAATGAGTAAAACTTATGACCTGGCAACCAAAGATGTCGCAGGGATTAGTGGAACTGCAACTTTCGCTGAGCGTAAAAGTGGTGAGACTTTAGTAACTCTAGATATAGATGGTACTCCAGCGGGAGGTATGCACCCTGCACACATTCACGCGGGTTCTGTTGCTGAAGCTCCTGGCGATATTTTGATTACACTTGCAACCGTAAATGGAACATCCGGAATGAGTATGACTAATGTTAGTGCATACAATGCGGCTGACGGTACTGCAAATGGAGGAACCGCAATTACCTATGATGAGATGGTAGCTATTGACGGTTATATCAACGTGCACTTAAGTGCTGACGAGTTAGGAACTATCGTTGCTCAGGGTAACGTAGGTGCAAATGCAAACTAATTTAAAAGCATTTTAATATTCAGAAAACCCGGCCAATTGGCCGGGTTTTTTTATTTTCGGTCCTTATGAATTCAGAATTGATTAATTACCTCGAGAGTTTTCTCACTCCCCGCAGACAAGAACTTTTTAAACAAGTGATTGCGCAGCGTACACGCTTTCTAACGGTCGCAATTGAAGATGTGGGACACTTACACAATACAAGCGCAGTTATGCGCAGCTGTGATGCCTTTGGCGTTCAGGATGTGCATGTGATTGAAGAACTCAAGGGTAAACGTATAGACCGGGAGATTGCTATGGGGGCTCAAAAATGGACTTCGGTATACCGTTATGATTCTACTAAAACCGCGCTGGCTGGTTTGAAGTCTAAAGGCTATCAAATTGTTGCCACAACCCCACATCATACCGCCCACAAACTCGAAGATTTTAAATTAGACAGACCAACGGCTTTGTTCTTTGGTAGCGAAAAGGATGGATTAACAGACACCGTTATTGAGGCCGCTGACGCGTACATCTATATTCCAACCTATGGTTTTACCCAAAGTCTTAATATTTCAGTCTGTGCGGCAATTTTACTTCAGGAACTTACTCAGCGTTTACGCAATTCGCAATTGGACTGGAAACTTAAACCTGAAGACATTTTAGAAGTGAAAGAATTGTGGCTGAGACGCAACCTGAAGGATTATGATGCGTTGGTTAATACCTTTAATACTTCAGCCCAATGAATTTAACAGACTGGATAGGAGCGCTGGGTACTTTTCAAATTTTACTTGCCTACATTTTGCAGGTTACTAATGTGCTAAAGAAGAACAGCCTCATTTTTATCCTATTGAATACCATCGGCGCCGGTATGGCCTGCACGGCGAGTGTACTCCTAAATTACGTGCCATTTATCTTCCTCGAAGCAGTTTGGACTCTGGTTTCACTCGGAGCTTTGGTGGTTTACTTTCGCGACAGGAAAACAGAGCAGGAGCAATAAAAAAAGCTTCCGGTAGGGGAAGCTTTTTCTAATGTTTTTTATTTTCTAACGATCCCGGTTCAAGACCCGGTATTCTTCGTAACAACTGCTCAGGGCATCTAATATTTGAAGATCATTGGCAGTTTTTACAAAACTTTCCGAATAATCACAGCGACTTAGAATTGCTTCGATATCTTCTTTGGGTACCTGAAGCAAAGCTGTAAGAGTTTCTCTGTCAAATTTAGTAATCAACAGGTTTCTGATGTTATCGTCTTCTTTCATCTTGCGAAGCTTTCGCATTTGCGAACTCTTATTAGAAAAGACTTTGTTGAGAAAATCTGCCGGATTAAAAATAGCGCTTAATACCTTGTCTATGGCGCCGGGCTGCGAATCTCCTGCCTCGTAAGCAGAGCTTAATCCCGAAATACTATAACGTACGTTTTTATAAACTGGTACATTCTTCGCATCAATCTCCAGATAGCCTGTAAGCTCCACATCCTTAACCACCACTTCTTCAAGTGCGATACCGCTTTCGGTCATTTTTACCTTTACATCACCAAAACGTTTCCAGTCGTTGGTCACACGTACCTGAAGGCTTTTAAACCCAAGAAAAGAGAAAAACAAAGTGTCGTTTACCTGAGCTCTGAGGCGAAATGTACCTTCAGCATTGGTAGTGGTACCCCGTACCGAATTCAGATTAATGATATTTACACCTTCTAAAGGTTCGTCAGTTGAAGAATTGAGTACCGTACCTACTATAAATTCTTCGTTTTCTCCTTCGGTTTCGGAAAGAACTGTTTCCTGAGCCGAAAGCATAAACGGAGCTATAAAAAGTACAAGTAATAAGAGCTTTTTCATATTGGAAGCCAATTTATAGAAAGAGACGGAAAAATCATACCAAAAGTGACAATTCCGTCTCATTAAATAAAAATTTATCGGTCCCGGCGTCTGCGTTTTCCTGAAAACGGACTCTTATTTTCTTTTGGTCCGTCTGGTTTGCGCTTTCCTTTGCGTTCGCCACCGCCACTGCGGCGTTCTTTCTTACTGGATGCTCCTTTTTTACGGAAACCTCCTCCGTCGCCAAAATCACCACGGCGTTTTCCGCCACCACCGCCTTTGCGATCATTGCGTTTGCGTTTTCCGCCACCGCCACCACCGCGGGTGTCTTTAGTAACTTCTACGTGTACCTGTCTTCCCTGAAGTTTAAAGTCTTCAAAAAGCGCCAGAATGGTATCTTTATTTTCGGTATCGGTATTGAAAAATGAGAAGGAATCTTTGCAATCTACTTTATAAATGCCTTCGCCCAGACCGGTAGCATCCTTCAAAAAGTCTTTCAGGCTCATCCAGTCAAAACCGTCTTTTGCACCGATGTTGATGAAATAACGGGTTGACTCACCAGACTCCTCTTTCATATCGGCTTTTACCGCGACATTGAGATCTTTGGTCTTTTGATAGTAATTGAAGAAACGCGTAAACTCTACTGAAAATACTTTCTTGATCAGATCTTCGCGACTAATCCCTTCAAGCACTTCGTTTATGCTGTAGAGATACGGATTGATCTCTTCGTTTATTTTGGTTCCCTGAATGTCATTAGCCAGGTGCATCAACTGTACCTCGCAAATTTCCATCCCGGTAGGAATATCTTTTTGAACGAATTGTTTGTTGATGATTTTTTCGAGGGTGCGTATTTTGCGCAGTTCGCTCTTCGAAACGATCACCATCGAAATACCGGTTTTACCGGCGCGACCTGTACGTCCGCTTCGGTGGGTATAGGTTTCAATCTCATCAGGTAACTGGTAGTTGATCACGTGTGTGATATCATCTACGTCAATACCCCGTGCAGCCACGTCAGTTGCTACAAGCATCTGAATTTGACGCGCCCGGAAACTTTTCATCACCAAATCACGCTGATTTTGACTTAAATCTCCGTGTAGAGCCGATGCATTATAACCGTCTTCAATCAATTGCTCAGCCACTTTTTGCGTATCGCGTTTGGTACGGCAAAATACTACAGAGAAAATCTCCGGATTCGCATCAGCAAGACGTTTAAGCGCCTGATAGCGGTCGCGTGCGTTCACCATATAGTATTCGTGTGAAACGCTGTCTGCACCTTCGTTTTTAGTTCCTACCGTAATCTCGATAGGACTGTTCATAAACTGCTTGGCAATGCGGGCAACCTCTTTTGGCATAGTTGCCGAAAATAGCCAGGTCTGTTTGCTTTTTGGCGTATCGGCCAGAATGGTGGTGATGTCTTCGTAAAAGCCCATATTGAGCATTTCATCTGCCTCATCAAGCACACAAAAATCAATTCCAGAAATATCAACCAGATTACGACGCATCATATCTTGCATACGCCCCGGGGTGGCCACAATAATCTGAGCCCCACGCGAAATCTGGCGTGCCTGTTCCTGGATGTTTGCACCTCCATAAACAGCCACTGTGTTTAAACCTTTAACGTATTTTGAGTAATTCTTAAGTTCATTAGTAATCTGCAAACACAACTCGCGGGTAGGGGATATGATTAGACCCTGAGTATTGCGATTGTTTGCATCAACTTTTTGAATAAGCGGAAAACCAAATGCTGCTGTTTTACCGGTACCCGTCTGTGCGAGCGCAACTACGTCTGTTGCCTCTTTTAGTAGGACCGGGATGGCTTTCTCCTGTACTTCTGAAGGTTCTGTAAATCCCATGTCGGATACAGCCTGCAAAATAGCCTCATTAAGTCCTAACGCTTTAAATGTATTCATATAAAATAATTATCTTAAATCAACGTCGATTTAAGAGGGCGCAAAGATACAGTTAATTAGCTTAGTAAACTGCCTGTTTTGAGAAGCATTTAAATTATTGTAAATGAGAGTTTTAAATGACGAAATAGAAGCTTTTAAAAATACATCGTTTTAGAAGCCCGAATAAGACGTCTTTTTCCAAACATATTCTGCCTGTTCTTTTAGTATTTGGATAAACCGAAGCAAATCAGGCCAGTTTGTGCAGGTATTCCAGTAGTTTTTGAGTTGCACGCCCGCGATGACTGATTTTATTTTTTTCAGACAGCGGCATTTCAGCAAAGGTCAGCTCATAACCCTCAGGCATAAAAACAGGATCGTAGCCAAAACCACCATCTCCCGAAACAGCTGTTGTAATCGCGCCCTTGCAGATGCCTTCAAAAATCAATTCCTCTTCACCCAAACACAGTGCGATCACGGTTTTGAAACGCGCGTTACGGTTATCTTTTCCGTTTAAATTGTTCAGCAACTTAGCGGTATTATCTGCCGCATTCTTTTGTTCACCGGCATAGCGCGCGCTGTAGACTCCCGGCTCACCATTTAGCGCTTCCACCTCAAGCCCGGTATCATCGCCAAAGCAATCGTAGCCGTATTTTTCCTTTACATACCGGGCTTTAATGAGCGCATTGCCTTCTATCGTGTCTGCATCTTCCACAATTTCTTCGGTACAGCCAATATCGGTAAGGCTTTTCAACTGAATGTTTTTCGGCATCAAAGCCTGAATTTCTTTGAGTTTATTGGCGTTATGGGTTGCAAAAACCAGCGTCATAGGAACGATTTAGGCAGGTAAGTTATTAATTATTGCAGAATCGCTACAATGCGTATTCATTAAAAGTAGCCTAAATAAACGGGCAAGTCTTGAATGCAAAACTTTTTAAGGGTACTTTAGACCTATGCAAGACGAAAAACATTACGCACAGCGCAGTGGCTGGCTTCGGGCCGCTGTTTTAGGGGCAAACGACGGGATTCTTTCAACCGCGAGTCTCGTAATCGGGGTGGCGGCTGCCAGTTCAACCCGCGAACCCATTATCCTTGCCGGAGTGGCCGGTATTGTTGCCGGGGCTTTATCAATGGCCGCAGGTGAGTACGTGTCGGTGAGTTCGCAAAGCGATATCGAAAAAGCCGATCTCAAACGCGAAGAAGAAGAACTCGCTACCATGCCCGAATCGGAATTGCACGAACTCAAAGATATCTACATCAAAAGGGGCCTCAGAGCAGATACAGCACTCGAAGTGGCCAAACAACTCACAGCTCACAACGCGCTGGAGGCTCACGCTCGTGACGAACTCGGGATGCACGAGATTACGCAGGCCAGACCCTTGCAGGCCGCATTGAGCAGTGGTGCTGCATTTACGGTGGGCGGCGCCTTGCCGGTTTTGGTTGCATTTTTAGCGCCTGTGAACTCAATGGAGTACGTGCAATATGCGGCCGCTATTCTGTTTTTAATTGCTTTGGGGGCTACCGCGGCACGTACCGGAGGTTCAAAAATGAGCACCGCAGTAATGCGTATCACCATTTGGGGTACACTCGCTATGGTTGCCAGTGCGCTTATAGGTCATCTTTTTGGGGTGAATGTGGCCTAAAAGCGGGCAAGCTTTTGATTTCTGGTTTTAAAAAACGAAAGCTTTAACTGCAAAGTTTTATCTTTAATGCTTCCGCAAGCAAAATTCACATGACACACGAATTTTTAGAAATTTTAAATCAGGCGAAAGTCTACAAATCACAGGGTGTTTTCTGTGTTTTAGCAACCGTGGTCGCGCTTGACGGTTCGTCTTATCGAAAACCCGGTGTACGTATGCTCATCGCCGAGAACGGTGCGATGACCGGGGCTGTAAGTGGCGGCTGTGTAGAGAAAGAAGTGGTGCGTCGCGCGGAATCGGTTTTTAAGACCGGCGTATCTAAAATTATGACCTATGATGGGCGTTACCGCCTGGGTTGTGAGGGCGTTCTCTATATTTTGCTGGAACGTTTTGAAGCTTCAGACCAACTGGTACATACTTTTGAAAATCTGCTTTCGCAGCGCGAAAGCTTTGAGATTGTTAGTTTTTATAAAAAGGAAGATGAGGCTACCGGGGATTTTGGTTCGTTTTTACGTGTGGGCGAAAGCAATCAAGTCTACTTTCAAAATACAAGCACGCTTGAAGCACCCTCCGAAGCGCTTCGGTTTAAACAAACCCTTAATCCAAGGTTTAAATTACTTCTGGTTGGCGGTGAGCACGATACCGTAAAATTGTGTACGATGGCAGCGATGCTGGGATGGGAGGTAGATGTCATCACCTCGCTGAAAGATCCCAAAGAATTAAAGGATTTTCCGGGAGCGGCCCGGGTAATAGGCGGCAACGCCGATACCTTTGACGCTGCCACTCTCGATGCACAGACGGCTGTTGTGCTGATGACCCACAATTACGCGCAGGATTTGCAGTATTTGGTAAAACTGAAAGACTTGAAACTTCCCTATCTGGGAATCCTTGGATCGGTGAAGCGCCGCGAGAAAATACAACACGAACTTCTGGACTATGCACCGGATCTGGATCTTGATTTTTTGGAACAGATCTACAGTCCGGCAGGTTTAAATATTGGGTCTGTAACCCCTGAGGAGATCGCGCTTTCTATTTTAGCCGAAATTCTTGCGGTGACCCGTAATCGCAATTCACTTTCACTTAAAACACTTACCGGTAAAATTAATTCGGCCATCAGCTAATGGATAAAATTGCAATTCTCATTCTGGCCGCCGGAAGCGCCTCACGAATGGGCAAAGTAAAACAGCTGCTCTCCTACAAACATACCACCTTACTGGGTTATGCGATTGAGCAGGCCTTAAAAACCCCGGCTGACGCGATTTATTGTGTTTTGGGTGCGGGCGCAGAGGATATCAAAAACGAGATTCGGCAACCGGTAAAGACGATCTATAACCCGAACTGGGAGCAGGGAATGGGCAGCAGTATTGCGGTAGGTATTCAGGAGATTGAAAAAGCAGGCTTTGATTACGCCTTAATCATGCTCGCCGATCAACCCCGTATTGATGCCGTATTCCTCACCCAACTTATGGGCATGGCCACTGTACATAAAAATACCCTTATCGCTTCCGATTACGGTTCAAAAAACGGAGTACCTGCGCTGTTTCCGAAATCTTTTTTTGACCAGTTAAAGACTCTTGACGGCGATCAGGGCGCGCGGCAATTACTGAATTCGGGAAATCCAAAACCATTAACACTAATCGCAGAAGACCGCGTTCAGGACATAGATACGCCTGACGATTATAGTCGTTTGCTTAAAAATTGAATTAATTTAGAAATCTAACCAGCATAAACCATTCTTCATGACTGCAGATCAGGAAAAAAAGCAAGCCGCATTAGAAGCGGTTAAATACATTAAAAACAACATGGTTGTAGGTCTGGGTACAGGCTCAACCGCAAAACACATGATCGAAGCTGTGGGCCAGATGGTAGCAGAGGGGGTAAACCTTACCTGCGTACCTTCATCTGATGCAACCGAAAAGCTCGCTAAAGAATTGGGCATTAAAATCGTGGAGCTTCACGAGGTAGACCATATCGATGTCACCATTGACGGCGCCGATGAGTTTGACGGCGATTTCCAATTGATCAAAGGGGGTGGCGGCGCTTTGCTACGCGAAAAGATTCTGGCGTGGAATACCAAATTCAACATCATCATTGCCGATAGCAGTAAGGATGTGAAGAAACTGGGCGCTTTTAAACTTCCTGTCGAAGTGATTCCGTTTGCGACCAAACAAATCAAAACCTATCTCGAAGCGGAAGGTTTAAAGCCTGTACAGCGAATGAAGGAAGGAAACGAATACCGAACCGACGAAAACAACAACATTCTGGATATTGATATTTTTGAAGTAGACGATCTTCAGGAACTGGAAATCAAATTGCTTAAAATTCCCGGTGTGGTTGAAACCGGACTTTTCCTCGATAGCACCAGCCTCATTATTGTGGGGAAAGAAGGCGGATCGGAGATTAAGGAGCGGAAGCACTAATTTTGTTTAATGGCAGGATTAGGTTTCATCTTTATTGTATTACCGCTTTCAGTTCTTCTCTTTGTATTACTGATTTATTCCAAAAAAAAGTCTTTTGGAATTCTATTTTTAGGATTTTGGGGAGGAATCATAGGTATATGGATTTTATCAGCTATCCTTAAACCTTTCTACACGAAAAAAATTCTCGACAAAAGTGATTTTTATGGAGAATATATAATTGACCGCAATTACTTTCCCGGTAAGCAGGCAGATTGGCAATACAATCATTTCCGCTTTGAGATCAAAAAGAATGACTCCATTTACTTCTACGTCACGGAAGGAGCTAATATCAAGGAAACTTATACAGGTTCAATTCAAACTAAAACACCTTTTCAATCAGCTCGATTGATGATTAACATGGAAAGCCCAACACATCATGTTGTGACGAGTAATCCAACTATATATCGAGAGATTTGGGACTTTTTTCTAGTTTTTAATTCCCCAAAATTTAATAATATGTATTTCCGAAAGGGAAACTGGAAGGAGATTGAATAAACTAAAAAGGGAGAAGCTGTTAGTGTTGTTTCTCCCTTTTTAGATATCATTAATTTTTAGTTTTAAGCGTAAACCTGCTTTAAAAAATCGGCCACAGCTTTAGGCTTTCTGCCAAGTAGATTCTCCAGATCTTTAGACTCAGAATTGAATTCGCCCTGCGAAATCCCCAGAGAGAATCCCAGCATCATATTTATGATATCTTCCGGTACGCCATAGGAAGCCATAGTCGATTTAAACGTTTCTACATCGGGAGATACATGGTGTATTTCTTCTTCCGTGATAGCGCTCAGGATTTCAGCTACCGCTTTAAAATCAATCGCTTTTGGTCCGTCTAGCGTATAGATTTTGTTTTGGTGCTGTGCTGCATTTTTCAAAATAAGCGCTCCGGCTTCAGCTAAATCGTCGCGTAAGGCAAAAGCTGTCTTGCCAGCACCCGTAGGTAGAAAGACGGTTTTTGATTGAAGCAAGGCTTCTTTTTCGCCTAGAAAGAGTGCAATCACTTCTGCATACAGATTATGTCTCAAAATGGTATACGCCATTCCCGATTCTTTAAGCCAGTTTTCGGTTTTGATGTGGGCGTCCATTACAACAGCTACCGGAGAGTTTTCGCTTTCGTCTTTTCTCCCGGCACTGGTGTAAACCACATGTTGCACTCCCGCCTGAGTTGCTGCATCCACCACATTTTTATGCTGTACGCTTCTTGTACCAATATCACTCCCGGAAACAAAGTAGAGAATTTCAATATTCTTAAAGGCTTCCGTGAGTTTTTCTGTGTTATCGTAATCGGCAATGCGTAGTTCAAAACCTTTGCTTTTGTATGCTTTAGCCTGATCGCTTGCTGCATCGCGTACCAATACTGCGATTTCAGATGGATTTATAGTAGTTGAAAGGTGTTCAACCACGCTGCTACCTAAACCTCCGGTTGCTCCTGTAATTAAATAAGTACTCATGTTTTTTATTTTAAGTTATTAACTTACTTTTGGTAAGTCAAAGATAAGAAGTAATTGACTCATGTGGAAGAACTTACGAGGCTGTAGGTCACTTTCCCGGAAGTTAGTTTTGTTGAAATTCAATGTGTTATAATGGAAAATTCTGAAAAAAAATTTGCAGATTCTGAAAATTGCCCGGTGCGTAATGTTTTGGATCGCTTTGGAGACAAATGGTCTACGCTGGTTTTACTCGTGCTTGACGATACCAAAGTCCTGCGTTTTAACGAGATTCATAAAATGATTGATACCATTTCTCAAAAAATGCTTGCCGTTACGTTGAAATCTTTGGAAGCAGACGGTCTGGTTCTGCGAACCCAATATCCTGAAATTCCGCCACGGGTAGAATATACTTTAAGTGAACGCGGAGCATCGCTGATTCCACATATAAAAAGTCTGGTTCAATGGGCCAATGCCAATTTTGAAGCGATTACCCAATCGCGGGCGGCGTATAAAAAGTAAAAAGGCTGCTCAAAATTTTTAAACAGCCTTCTTGTATTATATAAAAAACAACTACTCGTTTTTAGCTGCTGCTGCATTTTCTTCGGTCCAGCCCAGATAACCGCCTTTGAGGTCATAGAGGGTTCGAAAACCCATTTCCTGCATAATGACCGCTGCTTTGCCGCTTCGGTTACCCGATCTGCAATAGAGGTAGACCGGAGTTTCAGGGTCCAGCTGTTCAACCTGTGCTCTGAAGTTCAGCGAATCGAGCACATTAAAATTGAGTGCCTTCTCAATATGACCGGCTTCAAACTCTTCCGCTCTACGCACATCAAGAAGCAATACCTTTTTAGCATTGATGCTGTCGCGAAAAGCATTTTTATCTAAAATGAGGTGATTGTTTTCCTGAGCTTTGGCACCAAAAGTGAACAGACTTAAAAGCAGTAAACTAAATATAGCTTTCATCTTTCCTATTTTTTTAAGGTGGAAGGGCAGACGTAATTGGTGGTTCTTAGCTCTGTTTCTTTCAAAGCGCCATAACCTCCCTGTACGTCGATGAGGTTGTGAATGCCCCGGCTTTTTAAGATGCTGGCAGCAATCATACTGCGGTAACCCCCGGCACAGTGAATGTAAAATTCTTTAGTATCAGGAAATTCGCTTAAATGTTTGTTGATGTAATCAAGCGGAGTACTTTCGGCCACTTCCAGATGCTCTGCTTCAAATTCGCCGGGTTTGCGCACATCAAAAACCGGCGTGTCTGAATCAGCTTTTACGGCGGCTTCCACTTCCCTCGCAGGTACCGATTTTACAGAATCGGTTTCTTTACCTGCTGCTTCCCATGCTTTAAATCCGCCTTTGAGATAGCCTATAGTCCCGTCAAAGCCCACTCGCGAAAGTCGGGTAATGGTTTCTTCCTCGCGACCTTCATTGGCGACTAATAAAATAGCCTGCTCAGTGTCGGCAATAAGAGCGCCCACCCAGGGAGCAAAACCGCCGTCAATACCTATAAATATAGATCTTGGGATGTGACCCTTAGCAAAATCATTTTGGTGTCTTACATCAAGGATCACCGCTCCGGTTTCGTTCGCCGCGGTTTCAAAGGCATCGGGAGAAAGCGCTCGTGTTCCGCGTTCTAAAACCTCGTCAATGTCGTCATATCCTTCCTTATTCATTTTCACATTCAATGGGAAATAGGAGGGAGGAGGCAAGAGACCGTCAGTCACTTCCTGAATAAATTCTTCTTTGGTCATATCTGCCCGCAAGGCATAATTGGTTTTTTTCTGATTGCCCAGGGTATCAACCGTTTCCTTGCTCATATTTTTTCCACAGGCAGAACCTGCACCGTGTGCCGGATATACAATAACGTCATCAGCCAATGGCATAATCTTTTCGCGCAAGCTGTCAAATAAATAGCCTGCGAGATCTTCCTGAGTAAGTTCTTTGGCTTTTTGTGCCAAATCGGGTCTGCCTACATCGCCCAGGAATAAGGTGTCTCCGCTAAAAATCGCGTGATCTTTTCCATTTTCATCAATCAGGAGGTAGGTCGTACTTTCCATCGTGTGACCGGGTGTGTGCAACACTTTGATGGTAATGTTGCCTATTTTAAATTCCTGCTCGTCTTTTGCGATAAGGGCGTCAAATGAAGGATTGGCCTTAGGACCGTAGACGATTTCCGCTCCGGTTTCTTTAGCCAGAGTAACGTGACCGCTCACAAAGTCAGCGTGAAAGTGGGTTTCAAAAATATATTTGATTTTGGCGTTATCTGCTTCTGCACGCTCTATATAAGGCTTTACCTCACGCAGCGGATCAATTACGGCGGACTCGCCGTTACTTTCAATATAATAGGCTCCCTGAGCCAAACAACCGGTGTAAATCTGTTCTATAGTCATTGTAGTACTGTATTTATAGGGCAAAGATAAGGCACCTTAATGGGTGTCGCGGTAACACGGGTTACATTTGAAGGTTTGACCTAAAGTCCAAAATTAAGCCCAAAACTCAGGCGACCACCTTCATCACCTGTAAAATACGCGATATTTCCGCTTAAAAAACCACCCATACTCAGGTTAATTCCCCCACCGAAACTGTTATACCAGCGTTCCGAATCTTCTCCTTCATACCAAACCCGGCCCATATCGTAGCCACCAAAAATGTACGAGCGTAGCGGAAAGATGGCTGTCTTTAAGGGTTTAAAACGGTATAAAACATCGGCAGAGCCTCGTAATGCCTTATCACCTGTAAAGCGATCTATACGGTAACTGCGCAGACCCGAAGAAGCGCCCAGTTGAGCCGATTGAAAAAATACGGCAGGATCGCCAAATCGCAATTGCCCGGCTACCTCGGTTTTAAGTACCAAATCGCGGGAGCTGTCTATGGCATTCCAGAATGTAAGGAAAGGGTCTGCAGCATAAACTGTTGTGGCCTCATTCAAGTTATCATAGATTGAAACGGCAGCTGTAAAATGCATGCCTCGTGTAGGGTAAGCCGCGTCATCAACACTGCGGTAGTTGTATTCTGTTTTTAGGGTAGCGTATTTGTTTTGAGACGTTGCATTGCCCAGTTCACGCAAAGCGGAAGCATCAAACGCATAGTGTTGATAAGCCAAAGCAAGCTTAAACGAACTGCCATATTCCCCATCGTAATAAACACCTGCGGCGTATTCAAATTGTTGATTGAGCAGGCGATTCGCGTCAAAATTGGAATTAGTATTTTCTGATTCATTACCAAAACCAAAGAAGTTTTCAGTGTAATTGTTGGTCGTAACACGAGCGCCAATGAGAAAGTTCCATTCCGGGAAAATATTGCTGAAATGAAACTCACCTTCAAAAGCCCCGGCCTGCGTCAATGAAAAATACTGTGCGTCTAAAACAAACTGAGAAGTAAACGGATTGCGCTCGAAGCCCATTTTTTGCCGCGCGATCCTGATATGAGGTGCCACACCCCAATCTGGGTTGTACGGTAATTTAAGCGCAACTTTCTTAGCTTCATCCGGTCTGCGTTCGGAGTCGTAGATATGATTCTCGTAGATATTATTAAACCGAAGTCGGGCGCCCTTATTCACTTTAACCTCATTTCCTTCGGGCTGATCGTAAACCGTGAGATTACTACCGTTTTCTATTTCATAGGTGTCGTCATTTTGACCACCCACAATAACCATCTTGATTTTAGAACCCCGATCACCGGTAACGGTAAAGACGTCATCATCGTCCAGACCATAAACCCAGATTTCCTGAGTTTCCTTCGGATCAAAAACCCTGTCAAAAAGTAAGGCTCCATCTTCACCATCCTTGATGCGATAGGCGCTGATATGCGTTGTGCCGTCATCGTTTCGGTTGATGTAAAAATGGTCGTCTTTATCGGTTCCTTTCAAGGTTTGAAAGTCAATAAAGTAATCGTAATAGCGCTCTACAATGCTTTCGAGGTTTTCTTTTCGCGCCAGCACATCTTCCTGAAGCTGTTGCCATTTCTCATCCTGAATTTCCTTCGGCATTTCGCTAAACGCCTTTGCAACCACTTCGGGAGTTATATTTTTCTGTATGAAATCTACGGCATCCAACCAGTCTTTTTTATTGGTATTCTGAAGCACCGCCCGATCCAGGTTTATAGCGCTCTCGCTGAAATGCTTTACAAATTCAATATCCGGCCCGTAATTCCCCAATTCGCGTGTACCTGCCATAAATTTTTGCATCGTCTGTATAAACTTGCCATCAAATTTTGAAAATACCTGATCGCGATCGCGTGGAATGGCAATAAAGGAGTAGGTGCTGTCGCTGTTCTTACGTTCGGCCCAGCGCCACTGGTCTTCGTGACGGTCCCAGTCACCTACGAGCATATCAAATACCCGCGCTTTGATGTAAGCCTGCTCATCAACTCTGTTTTTCTCATCTTCGCGAATGGCTTCAAAAAGATCAGCGGTACTTTCTACATCTTCATTAAAACCAAACATGTGACTGCTGTTAAAATCATCGTCTGGTTTTTCTACAATCATATATAAACGGTCGCCGTGAGTCTCATTAAAATCGCCCAGAGCTTTTTGCTTTGGAACATAAAAGACTTTAGGATGTGTATGATTAAGATCTGCAGCTCCTGCAAGACGGGGAATCGCAAACGCACCATAGGGATGCGAGGCTGTGTAAAAATCTTCAATAAGACGGGCGGGTAGAGTCCCTTGAAAATATTGCTGCGCATCAAGGTCATCGTAACCCATAGCCTGTAAAAATGCAAAAGGATCTTTTGCCAAAGCCCGCATATTATACTCGCGATCGTCAGCATCTACCAGGCGCAGGGATTGCGTTTGATGCCCACCACCGGCGCGTTCTACCTTAAGACCCCCGTACAACGTATCTAAAATTGCGATAGGAGCTTCAATTTCTACTCCATATAGATCGCGGTAATGCTTCCCCCATTTTTTTTCATAAGCTTCTGATACTTCCACAAGATTTTTAGGATAGATGCTGGCGGTTTCCGTTTTCGGAAAGGAATCTGGCAGTGAGTCTATTGGGTAGGGCTCTGGTGCGGCAAAACTCTCTTTAGAATAGCGCTCTGTGAGCTTTCCATTTTGATTCAGTTCATAAAAATGAACGGTTGAAGCGCCGTCTTTGTATAATCTCAGTTCGGCCAATCCCGGTTTAACCGAAGCAAAGAGTCCGTCTTTACCTAAACGGGCATATTCACTTTTTGCGGCTGTGCCGGAAATGATTTGTCTGATATCTTTGTTTTCAATGTATTGCAGGGACTGCTCGTGAGCCGAAACCACGAATAATCGGGGTAAACCAATGGACATCAGTTTGATCTCGTGCATGAGTTCATTCATTAGCGGGTTAAACTGATCCTGTTTAGAGATACCTCCCTGAGTTCGTGCAAATGCCCATAAAAAGCCGGCTCCCGGAATGAAAGCATTCTCTGCTGAAGGTCTGTAAAATGAACGGGAGCTCATTTCCCCGCCATAAATCCCATTTGAATACAACGGATGATGCATTACGAGAATCACATTCTTATGACGCGCTTTACGGGCCTCATCTTTAAGTAGTGTTAGAAATTGCTCGCGCGTTTTTATTGCACACTTGTCATTAAAACCGGGTTGCGTACTCCAGTTCTCAATATACCACTGGGAGTCTGCAACAATGATTTCGGTCTCCTCGTCTACATCAATCACTTCCAGAGGGCAACCATTTTCGGGTTGAAAGTGATTGTCTTTGCCCATCTTTTCTTCAATAAGATCTTCAATAGATTCAAGGCCTTTCACACCGCGATCATTCCACTCGTGTTCGCCGGGAATAATCAGTGTTTTACCATTAAATTCTTTGATAAGCTTTACCAGCGGATCGAGTTGTTCTTCGGTATCCTCCTTTTTACCCACATCCGGGTAGATGTTATCTCCGGCAAGTACGAGATAATCGTCCTTAGCGGCGCTTTTTGACTGTAGTTCGTAAAAGGCGTCTAAGAGCGTCTTATTAGGACCTTTCTTATCGGCACCCAGGTTGCCAATAACAAAAAAGCTGCGGTACTTTGAGGTATCGGCGGTGGTTTGGGAAACTCGTTGTTCCCGGTCTCTAAACTGGGTGCGTTTACTCGCGCAGGAAAGAATCAGGCCGGTCAAAATCAGGGTGACAAGGCTCTTATAGGGTAGATGTGATCGCATTAATTATTAGGTTGTTATCACAAAATTACTAAACGATCTGAGGGCTAAAAGTTTTTATGTGATTGTTAACGTTCTTGGTCAATTTTTGCTGAATTTACAATTCAGTAGACCTATTTTACAACTCAGTCTTTTTAATCTGAAAAGAGCGGTTTCATTTTCAATCTTTGACGGGTCTAACCAAAATAACAGTGTTATGGTCAAATTACTGGTTTACGTACTCCATCTTGCCCTTTCGGTCTTGGGTTTCAGCACAGGGGAGATGACATCAGCTCAAATCGGGTATAGTGTCGTTATTCCTTTCAATTCTGAAGAATGTGATACCTTTAAAAAGTGTGTAGATATTAAAACCGCGAAGTTTAAAGCTGTTGTATAATGAATGTGATTATCAAAGAATTTGCCAAGGCCTGTATCGTAGGAGTGTCCATTTACCTGGTATTTATCCTTATTCATGTGCTGTTAGGCAATCAATTGATATTCAATGGTGAGTTAGCTCAGGATTTTGCTATGAGTATGTTATACTCCATTGTACTGTACATGTTTAACATGGGCGTATTTCGGTATTTTCACCATACTTACAAATCAGAACTTTTCACTTTTAAACGCACCATCCCAGCGATTATTAGCGGGATGCTGGTTTCGATTCTGGCTGTATTTCTATTGGAATTATTTCACAGCTCTGTGATTTTAGGCACTTCGGTTGAGCGATTTTTAGAAACTCAGGATTATAAGGATTACTGGATACCGCTTTTTGTAGCCCTTGTGGTTAATACGATTTTTTACTCGTTTTATTTCTACAAGCAGCGAAAGGACTATCAACTTAAGGAGCAAAAAATCATTGCCGGTACCGCTTCAGCACAGTTTGACGCTCTCAAAAATCAGCTTGATCCGCATTTTTTATTTAATAGCCTGAATGTACTAACCAGTCTTATTGACGAAAATCCGCATCAGGCGCAGCGCTTTACCACATCGCTTTCTAAGGTCTATCGTTATGTTTTGGAACAAAAGAATAAAGAGCTGGTTACGCTTGAAGAGGAACTGGCTTTTGCAAAGACCTATATGACGCTACTTAAGATGCGGTATGAAGACAGTATTGTTTTTACGATGCCCGAGGAGCTTCAGAAGCCTGAAGCCAAAATGGTGCCTCTTGCCCTTCAGCTGGTGCTTGAAAATGCTGTTAAGCACAATGTGGTAAGCAGTAACCGCCGGTTAGAAATACGCATTGAAGAAGAACCGGGCTATCTGGTGGTGCGTAACACGCTTCAGCCTAAAAAAAATATGGAGCGGGGTAGTGGTGTAGGGCTTTTCAACATTAGACAACGATACGCACTGCTTACGTCCCGCAGGGTTTTCGTAGAGAAAACCGAAACCGAATTCATCATCAAATTACCCACTTTAACCCGTCAATTAAAAACGAATGTCATGAAAACCGAGAATTATCTGCTTGAAAAGAAATACGACCGCGCCAAAGAGCACGTGGCTAAGCTCAAAGGCTTTTATGTAAACCTGACGATGTATTGCCTTATCATTCCCGCATTAATTGTGCTTAATGCGATGACCTCAAACTTTCCCTGGGTGATATTTCCGGCTTTAGGCTGGGGCCTTGGAGTCTTCTTTCACGGTGCTGAAGTGTTTGAGTGGAATCCAATCTTAGGTAAAGGTTGGGAGCAGCGCAAGATTCAGGAGCTTATGGAAAAAGAGAAACGCAACAACTAACAATTGATCCCATTTATTTGACAGTTGGGTCTGATTAAGTGGGAAAGCAATGGGTATATCTTCAACTTTACACAAGAATTAAAAAGACTAATTATGGAAAATTTTGAACAGGAAAGCCGGTATTTAAAAGCTAAAGAGCAGGTTGCAGAAATCAAGAAGTTTTATGGCAGCTTAGTAAGTTATATCATTGTAATTTCGGCCCTCGCCACACTTAATTATTATGTGGATGGCCTTTCACATCCCTGGTTTCTTTGGGCCGCCGCCGGCTGGGGGATTGGTCTGCTTTTTCAGGCTGCGAAAGCTTTTAACTGGAATCCCATTGTAACGAAAGAATGGGAAGAGCGCAAAATTAAAGAGTATATGGAACGCGAAGAACGTTCTAAATCAAATATGGGTCGCTGGGAATAAACAATCCTGAGCAAAGCCACGGAGTGTTTTAGCCATTGGCAAAACCCATAAAACGTTTTTTAAAAAAAATCGCATTAGAACTAATAGAACCATGAATGTCCTCGTTATTGAAGATGAAAAACCTGCTGCACGCCGTCTAACCCGTATGCTTGAAGCCATTGAGTTAACCGTTCTGGCTCAGTTACACTCCGTAGAAGAGGCGGTTGCCTGGTTTAAAACGGAAGAGCACCCTGATTTAATATTCTTAGATATACAGCTCAGCGATGGGTTATCTTTTGAAATTTTTGATGCGGTGACTGTACAAAGTGCCATTATTTTTACCACTGCTTACGACGAGTACGCCCTTCAGGCTTTTAAACTGAACAGTATTGATTACCTGCTAAAACCTATTGATGAGGACGAACTGGAAGCCGCGGTTTCAAAATTCAAAAAGCAGCGTCCCGATCTAAAGAGCAGCACATTTAACTTTGAAGATATCCGTAAATTATTAGGAGTCAATCCTGTTGACCGCGAGTATAAAAAGCGTTTTACGGTAAAAATAGGTCAGCATATTAAGATGATTAATATTGACGATGTAATGTGTGTTTATAGCGAAAACAAAGGCACCTATGCCCGCACTTCTGATAAACGTGATTACCTGCTCGAAACTACATTAGAAAATCTGGAAGAGGAACTGGCTCCCGATACCTTTTTCAGGGTGAGCCGCAAATATTATGTGAATATTGAAGCGATTCAGGATATCATTAGTTACACCAATTCACGCCTGCAAATCAAGTTGAAAGCCTGCGAAGATCAGGAAATCATTGTAAGCCGGGAACGGGTTAAAGATTTTAAACTTTGGCTGTCCTAGTCGATGCTGACAAGATGTTTATCCGTTGAATTGTGTCTCGCAATTTTTTCCCGGATTTGAAAAATGACCTTTAAGTCTGTAGGGTTCTGAATATTTTCTTTCGCGTCTTCCAGAATAAGGTTGATTTCATCAATGATAATTTCTTCAGAATCTTTAATCACACTTTGTACCTGAAGCAGAAAATAAAGTGCGGTTAGCATCTTATGCAGCATAATCACATCGTGCTTACAATAACTGCGCAGCGCTACAAAAACGAAGTAGATAAGTTCCTTAAAGTCAATAGTCCGCAGGCAGATGAGCGCTTCGCCCTCGTCATTGTGAATGTAGCTGTAATCTTCTTTTCTGAGCCGAAGTGCAAAAAGCTCAGTGAGGTAGTCTATACAGGTGATGGCGGTGCCGGGATCATTAATACCGGGGCTCATCGCTTTAAGCGCAATTTCGGTAAGCTGTTTAAAGCCCAGAATGTAGTTGTGGGTTACGATTTCGCTACGCGAAAAAGCGAAGCACGAGAGCACATTATTTGTGGTTTGCTCATCTAGTTCTTTGGAGCAACGGGCGATAGGTATATTTTTAAGTATAAACGATCCTTTAGGCTGCATAATACGCACCTTAACGTCGTTTTCCTTACAAATTTCCATCAGTGTATCTATAGCAATAGTTTGCAGGTAACCGGTCTCATCTATGCGTATCTCAAACCAGTCCTTACCCTCCGGAAAATCAATACTGCGATCGTGATCCCCGGTATTTTCAATAAGGCGATCAAGTCTGGTTTTAGCCTTTGTAAAAATATTTTCTACGATGCGGTTAATCTGTATAGCTTCTGAAATGGAGTGTATAAAATAAATAAACAAAGCCAGTACGAGCATACTCATTACTATACCCAGAATCACCGAAAAACCGGGTAGCTGGTATTTGTTGTCTGTAGGCTCTACACTAAGCAGAATAAGGATGCAGTAAATAAGTACCGCGATGTAATAGCCCAGAACATACTGGTGTTTTTTATTGGAAATCAGTCCGGGAAGAATACGGGGCGAGTAATTGCTGGATGCCTGATTGAGCAGCAGCATAACCATTGAGAAGCTGAACACCATCAGCGAGATGATTCCTCCTATAAAAGTACTCAATAGAGTTCTCGCAGTATCGGCGTCGTTAATGACCAGCTGCGGTACGTGTTCAATTAAAAAGCTTGAAATACCGCGGCTTTCCGCATAAAGCATCCCGAAACCCATAACAAGACCTCCAAAGGCAAAGAGCGTGGGATAAAACCCAATGTTTGCAGTAAGGTTAACGAGTATGAGTTTGAACTTGGTAAATAATTGTCGCATAAACGAATTTCAATAATAATTTTTACAAAGCCCCCAAAATTGGTATTCTCTTAACAGCATTTGGCTTTTTCAAGCATTCTATTTTCAGGATTCCTGATCTTCAGGCCTGTTTTCATTAAAAGCGCTGGGCAGAAGTTCGGGTATAAATTTAATGAGGAGGGGCAGGAGTACACCCCCTCCCGGAAGCATAAAAATGGCCAGCGAGGGTACGCTTTTACAAATGTCAAGCAACTGAGTTTTTACGCGTTTCTTTTCGGCTTTAGTCAAATCTCTTACCGTTGAATAGCTGAGTAAGATAACCAGATCCTTACTTTCTGAAAGTTCGATCAGCAGACGTTTTTTATTCCTGATGATCAGTGTACGTACGGTTTTTGACGTCTGATTGTAGAAATGCTTTACCGGATTGCTGTAGTTTAGATAGGAGATTTGACCCCGATTACTCATAATGAACTCCTGTACTCCAAGGGTGGCGTTGAGGGTGATTTCGATATTAAAGTCGAGCAGGTTCCCCAGTTCCTTCAAAAATTGCAGCTCATTTAAATCAATTTTGTAATCATCCCATACCGCGAGAGCAGTGAGATCTAGCATATACCGTCGCGCGAAAAGAGTGTTTTGAGCAGAAAGTTCAAGACTTTCTAGCGATGTGAGGCCTTTATCAAGACTGCTGTTATAGCGCAATGATTTTTCAAAAAGCTTCAGGAGCAGTTTGTCAAAGTGTTCTTTTTGCTGTTTTTGATTGAATGCCATCCAAATGAGCTGCATCAGCAGGGCCTCAAATTGAGCGGCATAGACAACCACGTCTTCGTCTTTATGCTCTAAATACCATTCAAAAGCGATGACGTCGAGAAAGAGCAATGCATTGGTAATAAGGTTACTGAAATTTCGCTGCAGTAAAGCTTCGTTGGTTTGTAACCGGGATTGAATGATTTTCTCAAGGCCGGTCGCAGTAGGTTTGGTTTTAATAAAACCCGTAAAATAGCTTTTTTCGGAGGTGTTGAGGCGCGTATAAAAGTCAACGACTTCTTTAAAGAAATGAGTAGAGTTCCCTTTTTTACTGTAATACACGTAAAGAAGTGCATCAAAGAGATTGATTTTAGCGCGTTCGGTTTCATCCCATTTTAAGGGTTCGCGATCTTTATAAATACACGTGCTTACCGAAACCCCGTAGATGAATCCGGTTTTTAAAAGCCGGGTATAGAAATCTTCAGGCCCGGTTGATGCTTCATCAAGCCATTTGGTAATGAGGGGTTTGTGTTTTAAAATCCATCCGGGAGCTGAAGGATTCATACGATTTAATTTAGACGAATGTTGAATTTTAAATAGTTAAAACTCTGAAAATCAATATCGTGTAAATTTTAACAAATAAAATTCAGATTTTTAAAACCACACGAATCTTTACTACGTAAATATAGTGAGAAAGTTAAGTTGGGCATTTAACTTTTATAATTGAAAAATCCGAATCCTTATTTTTTGGAGAATATGAAAAGGAAATTTTGTCACTAGGTTAGTTGATTAGTTTTTTTGGATTTTTTGTTAGTTGGGAACCACCATGCTTTGGAGAGAGCGGGTGGTTCTTTTTTTTTGGCCTTCTTTCCCAAAGAAAAATCCCCCTGATTCAATCAGAGGGATTTTTTATTTTATTACTTTTTTTTAGAATTAGGCGTTACCCTGCACAACACCCAGGGTATAGAGTTGTTCCATCGTTGGGGTTTCGCTTCCGCCGGCAGGCTCCAGAGTTATCCCAAATGCCTGAGAATCGTTAGGATTTTCCAATTCAAAAACCTTGTTTTCATCTTCGCTAAAGTTTTCTAACAGACCCATACTGGTAGGTGTTAACGGATCTAATCTTAATGACCACACCTGATATACAAATCCTTCCGGAGGTTCGGGAAGACCCATAGCATCTATGTAAGCCTTGTTTGAAGTTTTATCCCAAAATACATTTACATAAGCTTCCGGCGCAACCTGCTGCCCCGCTAATGGTACTTTAGTTACCTGTGGATCGCGAATGACCGCCAGAATTTCTTTAGTCTCCTGAAGGGCCTCTTCAGAATAATTCAATTTACTTTCAAGCTGTGTTTTTTCGACTTCTACAGTTTGAAGTTCTTCACGTAAGTTGTTCGTTCGGTTAAGCAACACAAAAATTCCTATCAGGAAGATGATCGAAGCTGCAACACTTATAAAAGAAAGGATGCGCGCCCGTTTTTGAGAGGCAGAAGGCTGCAGTTGAATCACCCCGTCAGCATTTCTCAATTTTGACTTGATTGCAGCTATCAAAGCCTCCGGATTGTAAGGCGCTGCCGCAGAAGATAAACTTTGAAGTGCTGCCTCAATTTGCTCTACTTCCTGCTGTACCTCGGGGTATTGTGCGAGAATTGCAGAAACCTCTTCGCTTTCTTTTTGCGTGAGTGCTCCATAAACGTAGAGCTCGAGGATGCCAGATTCTATGTATTCTTGAATATCCATAATTTAATTTACCAAAATTTCACGCAATTTATTTATGCAAAGTCGGTTACGGGTTTTAACCGTTCCAAGTGGCATATTGAGCTCTTCTGAAGTTTCTTTTTGTGTATATCCTTTAAAAAATAACAAATCGATTACTTTTTTACACTCTTCGCCAAGGGTCTTGATATACTTTTTAATTCCTATAGCATCAACCTTGCTTGTAAAACTGCTTTTGTTTTCAAGAATATCTACGAAATATTCCTGAGTAAGGTTTTTCTTTTGGTTCTTAAATGCCTTAGACCTTGTTTTATCTATGGCGGCGTTGCGTGCAATGTTGAGAAGCCAGGTGAAAAAACGTCCTTTTTTGGAAGTATAAGATTCAGAATTGTCCCATACTTTAATAAAAACGTCCTGTAAGACTTCCTCAGAGGCTTCCGTATCGTGGAGTACGCTGTTAATTACACCAAAAATACTTTCAGAATAAAGAGCATAAATCCGCTCAAATGCTTTTTCGTCTTTTTGCTGTAATCGTAAAATCAGTTCGTCGGGTTGCATAGCGATTTTTTGGTTTGCTAAATGTATCAAATTCCAACAAAAAAAGCAGCCCCAAGGCTGCTTATATTCGTTAACTTATTAGAGTCTTACTCAATGATACCCCCGCAACTTACACGGGCACCGGCATCACCGCTAGGCTGACTGGTAAAATCATCAGCTCCCTGGTGTACGATAAGACCTTTACCAAGAATATCTTTCATTGGGTCATCACAACCTATACACCATTCATCTGTTGTGATAGTTAGAGTACCATTACCGTTGGCGTCGGCTTCAAAATTACCGATATCTCCTTTATGGTAACCGGCTGCATCACCCCATTTACCGTGTTGTTCTTTAGTAGGATTCCAGTGACCTCCGGCTGAGGTACCATCATCTGCAGAGCAATCTGCATTCTCGTGAATGTGGATGGCGTGCATACCCGGCTCAAGGCCTTCAAAAACAGCTGTCATCGTAACGGAGCCGTCTTCTTCTTTAAATACCGCGCTTCCTTTTGCAGTACTTCCACTTTTAGATTCCAGTTTAACAGTTACCTTTTTAGGCTCAGGAGCTTGTTCTTCCATCGCAGCAGTTTCGGTTACTGTAGTTTCTTCGGCGTCTTTATCTTTCTTATCGTTTTTACAAGAGGTAAATCCTAATGCAAGAGCAAGAGAAAAAAACAATGCATAATTCTTCATAATAGTAGCGTATTAGTTAATTGTAGCACTAAATTAAGGGTTAGGCAGGGGCTGCACAAAGAATTAAGCATAGCTTAACATTGTACTACAGCTTAAAGCCTGAAGGCACCGCAATGTTTATTTTATTGGGATTCATCTGCGCTTTAACGCGAGTTTCTTCTCCCAGATATTCCCCATCAACCTGTAAGGCAATGGCTTCGTCAGTTTGTATTTCGACTTCAGTACAACAAATAACTTCTACAAAATCTGGGTCAAGGTTTTTGCTTCCGTAAAAGGTCTTCAATATTTCGGTTATGCTGAAATTTTTAAATACCAAAACCTCAAATTTCCCATCATTCATTTTACCTTCAGGATTGATATTGGCACCGGTGCCAAATTTATTGGCATTGGCAATTGCGACTAGAATACCTTCTTTTTCTAGTGTTTCCCCATTTACTTTTAGCGCGACTCTAAAGGGAAATTTACTGTTCACCAGCGTGGGAAATGCCTGTAGTAAATACCCAAACTTACCGCGAATCTCAGATTGCTCGTAGTTTTTGATAAGTTGCGCATTCACACCAATATCAGCGATATGAAGGCAGGTGTGGCCATTCACATCAAGCGTATCCAGATCCATAAAATGATCGGCCAGACCAATTTTTAACTGCTCGTCAAGCTTTTCTGGTAAATCGAGATTTTCGGCTAGACCGTTTGCCGAACCCGAGGGAAGCAGGGCTATTTTGACCTCTTTTTCTTTTAGGACATCTGCAACTTCACGTATGGTACCATCACCACCTGAAATGAAAATCCGCTCCGGGTTGATACGGTCAACCAGCTCATCAATAGCTTTTTGATCATCCTCACCCGTGGTCTCATAGACTACTGCTGTGTAGTCATTTTCCGTAACAAAGGTTTTAAACCGCTTTATGATGGGTTTCTTATCGGTGCCTCCCGCGATGGGATTAATTACCAGTAAAATGGTCTTTTGTGTTTTCATTAAGTAGATTTCGTTTTAAAATTAGGTATTTTGAACACCAGACAACGTTAAGATAATACCAATACGTGAAACTTGATTTACAATTATACCGGGGTTATGCCAATGATGAAGAACTGGTGGTTTTTGGCCACGCTTTTAAATCATGGGCACCCGATAAGTTCCAGGTAGACCATAAGGGTTTTAAGCATGCCTTTGCGGTTTTACATATGTTTCGCATCTCGCCGCTTAAAAACGTAGAGGTCTTTTTGCGTTTTAAAGATCTTGAGGTGCGCACCCGTACGATGGATGATGGCTATTTTCGTTTTAATATTCCGCACAATCTGGATATTGAAAGTGGATGGCACACCTATGAAGTAGGCTGTAAACTGGGTGATAAAGATTTTGGTATTGTTGAAAAAGGGGAATTGCTTAAACCCTTTGAAAGCGAACTGAGCATCATTTCTGATATTGATGATACCTTTTTGATTTCGCATAGCGGAAACATTTTTAAAAAACTATTTGTGATGCTGGCGCGAAATGTAAACCGGCGTAAAACTTTTAAAGATGTAGTACGTCATTACCAGGCTTTGAGCAGCAGTGGGCATAAAGGGGAAGGTACCCGTAACTCTTTTTTTTACGTATCAAGCAGCGAGTACAACCTATATGATTTTATTGTTCAGTTTGCCAATTTGCAGGAATTGCCCAAAGCGGTTTTAAAGCTGAAGGATATCAAAACCGGAATAACCGATTTTCTCAGTACCGGAGGCGGTAATCACGACCATAAATTTGTAAAAATTAAAGATTTGATCGCTTTTTACCCGAAGCAGCAATATGTACTGCTGGGTGATGATTCGCAAAAGGACGCCTACATTTATGAGCGTATTTGTAAAATGTTCCCACTTAATGTAAAAGCGGTTTACTTGCGCCAAACCGGCGGCCATCAAAAGTCAAAAATCTCTAAAACACTTGAAAATATTGAACGTCTGGACGTGGCAACCTGTTATTTTGAAAACAGCAGCGAGGCGATTAATCATTCCAAAAAAATAGGGATTATAGAATCTGAATGAACTATTCCTGAGAAAGCTTACAAGGCAGCTAAAAAAAACCTGAATTCATTAAAAGACTGGCAGCATTATTCCTTTTGGAGTTACCAATAAAAAAGCGCTCCATTTTGGGAGCGCTTTGAGTTTGAGTTTATGATTGCTTAATCAAGCTTGAAAACCTGCGTTTCTTTAAACGGATCTAGTTCTACCTGTTGCATTTCGGTTTTGTAGGCGGGCCATTCTTCAGCATAGAAGGTATTCACTTCTTCTAAAGCTTCGTTCAATTCATCCTTAGCCTGCGAAATCAGCGTACGCTCGGTACCGGTTAGTCCACCGGGTCTGCTGCTCACATAACCATTGGCTAAATAAACGCGGTTAAGAACGGTAACCTCCGGATTGCGGGTGATGCCCTGACGATCATCTTCGGTTCCTAAAAACAACGCGATTTTAGCGTCAATTTTCTTGATAATAGCAGCCGAACTGTCAATCTGCGCCTTGTATTTTTCCTTGTCAGCGTCTTTCAAGCGTTTCTGAAAATCTTCCGCTGTTTTTTTACTTTCAACAAGTTGTTTTACGGCATCAGCAGAAAGCTGCATAAAATCTTCTAGTTTTTTTTGAGCCGTGTAAATTTCATTGATCGCTGCCTGCGAAATGTCTAAACGCGGATCACTTTCTACTTTGATGGTAGTTTGGTCTTCCAGGTCGCCATAATGCATTACCGCTTTATAGGTGCCCGGTTTTACCGCTACACCGCCCGGCTCATAATTGCGTTCGCGCAAGGAGCGTGAAGGCCTTTCGCTTCCCTTTTCATCCATATACCAACGCATCGTAAACAGGCCGGCAGTATCAGGAGTTTTGGTTTTTAAGGTACGAATGAGGCGCTCACCATCGTAAATTTTTAAAAACACAGTATCCCAGGTTATAGCTGCTTCCGCCTTTTCCGAATCAGCTTCTTCGTTTTCTTCTTTTTTCTCTTCTTTCTCAACCTTTTTTGGTTTGATGAAGTAATTGAAAGCGGCTCCGCTGCTTCGGTTTTCTCCACTATAGGTCGCATCGGCTCCAAAACGACTTCCGGTAGGTTGCTGAGATGCATTCTGATAAGCCGTGGCAGGAGGAAATACTTCAAGCACCGTTGAGTTTTCGGCTGAAATAGTGTTTAGTGTAGTCTTGTTAGCGGCCAGCTCGCGCAGGGGTTTGATGTCATCGAGTACCCAGATCGAACGCCCAAAAGTACCAATCACCAAATCGTCTTCCCGTGGGTGAATTACCAGATCCTTCACAGGAACGGTAGGGAAACCATTCGTCCACTTTTGCCAGTTTTTACCGGCATCAATGGAAACATAAAGACCGTCGTCAGTTCCTAAAAACATCAGGTTAGGCTCTTTTTTATCTTCAATAATTGAAAGCGAATAACTTTCCACATCGTCTTCATCAACCAGACTTTGCCAGGTTTTACCGTAATCTTTGGTGCGGAAAACATAAGGTTTGTAGTCAAATCTTCGGTAATTGTTAGCTACCAGTAGCGCCTCACCCTTATTATTTGCCGAAGCTTTGATCTGGGCGACCCAGCTTCCTTCCGGCAGGCCTTTGATATTTTTAGAAACGTCGTTCCAGTTCTTGCCGCCATCGGTGGTGTAGAAAACCTTTCCGTCATCAGAGCCGGTCCACATCATTCCGCGTTCTACCGGGGAGGGCTCGATTACCAGGATTGTGGTATGATTTTCCGCTCCGGTTGCATCCATCGTAAGGCCACCGCTTTCGCTTTGCTTTTGCTTTTCAGGATCATTAGTGGTTAAATCCGGTGAAATGACTTCCCAGGTAAGTCCCTTGTCGGTAGATTTATGTACATACTGACTTCCAAAATACAGCGTGTTGCTGTCAAAAGGATCAATATTGATCGCGGCATTCCAGTTAAAGCGTAGTTCAATGTCCTTGTCCGGATGTGTAGGTCGTACGGTATAGTTGTTACCGGTGATGTGATCGTAACGGCTCACATATCCCTGCTGACTCATAGACCAGCCAAACTGTGAATCATCAGGATCTGGTACTACATCAAAACCATCCCCAAAAGAGATTTCCTGCCAGTAGGAGTTGCGAATACCCTGTGCTTTCCAGACGTAAGCAGGCCCGCGCCAGCTTCCGTTATCCTGCATCCCGCCGTAAACATTATAGGGATACTCGTTATCTACAGCCACGTGATAGAATTGCCCCACCGGAATGTTCTCAACAAACCTCCAGGTTTTTCCGCCATCGCGGGTGATATTGAGTCCACCGTCGTTTCCGTCAATCATAAAATCGGCATTCTCTGGGTGAATGTACCAGGCGTGATGGTCAGGGTGTACACCGTTATCTGCGCCGTATGCGGGCATAAGTTCGCTGAAACTTTTTCCACCATCTTCTGAAACATTCACGTAGGTAAAAATGCTGTAGACCCGGTTTTCATTATTTGGAGCTACATAGATTTCGGCGTAGTAAAACGGGCGGTTACCTATTTCACTCATATCGTCGTTTACCTTCTTCCAGTTTTCGCCCCCATCATTAGAACGGTATAAGGCATTCTTTTTGGCCTCTACATAGGCGTAAACCACGTTGGGTTTTCCGGGAGCGATGGCAAGCCCCATCCGGCCTAAATCTCCTTTGGGTAATCCGTTGTCTGAAGTAATTTCTTTCCAGGTATCACCACCATCATAGGTGATGTATAAGCCTGAACCCGGGCCACCACTGTTAAAAAACCACGGATCGCGTTTGTGTTGCCACATAGCCGCGATGAGCTTATTTGGGTTTGTAGGGTCCATTACCAGCTCTGCTGCGCCGGTCTTTTCGTTAACATATAAAACTTTTTCCCAGGTTTTTCCACCGTTTGTGGTGCGATATACACCGCGTTCCTCGTGCTCACCCCAGGGCGAACCTATTGCTGCTGCATAAACGATATCAGGATTAGACGGGTTGATGCGCACTCTATATATATGACGCGTTTTCTCAAGCCCCATGCATTTCCAGGTTTTACCACCATCTAAGGATTTGTAAATACCAAAACCCCCATTAAGGCTGTTACGCGGATTTCCTTCTCCGGTACCTACCCAAACCACAGAAGGGTTGGATTGCTGAATGGCGACAGAACCTATTGAAGCTGTAGCCTCGTGTTCAAAAACCGGCTCCCAGGTTACTCCGCCCGAAGTAGATTTCCAGAGTCCGCCCGAAGCTGAACCGGCGTAAATAATGTCCGGATTGTCGGTGACCGCATCAATTGCCGTAATGCGTCCGCTCATTCCAGCAGGGCCTATATTACGCGGAGTCTTATTTTTCAGCAATTGGAGATCAAGCTTCTGACCATAACTTAAGCTGCCGAGAAGAATTAAAAAGAACAGTAAATAATTTTTCATAAAGGGATAGATTAATTTCTCAATGTTTTAAAAATACTAAAAACTACCTGTGTTTAGACTATTCAAAAGTCTTTAACATAATAAAAGCCTAATTAACAAAAGCTTACGTATATATATTGTTTTGTTTAAGGTTTGCGCAATATATTTGAACAAAACTAAAAATCACGTATTATGAAAAAGATTGTATTAAGTATGGCTGTGCTTGCCACTATAGCTTTTACTTCTTGTAAAAACAGCGAAAAAGCAGAAACTGAAGAAACTACTGAAGAAGTAGCAATGGAAGAAGCTGAGATGGAAGCAGAAGCTCCGGAACAGCAAAACATTGCTGAAATCGCAATGGGAAATGAAAATTTCTCAACTCTTGTAACGGCTGTAAAGGCAGCAGGACTTGCTGAGACACTAAGTAGCGAGGGACCTTTTACCGTATTTGCACCAACTAATGATGCATTTGCCAAGTTACCCGAAGGTACTGTTTCAACACTTGTTGAACCCGCTAACAAAGAGAAACTAACCGGAATATTAACATATCACGTTGTTTCTGGTGAGTATATGGCTGAAGATGTAATCAAAGCCATCAATGATAACGGTGGAAGCTTTACAATTCCAACTGTACAGGGAGGAACTTTAACTGCAACACTACAAGACGGTAAAGTGGTATTAACCGATGCTAATGGTGGAACTTCTACTGTAGTAATGACAGATGTTGATGCTTCTAACGGAGTAATTCACGCTATCGACACAGTAGTTATGCCAAAGAGCTAATTATTGATCTTATATAAATATAGAAAACCCTTCTTTGTGAAGGGTTTTTTTATGGATTTCGGTCTCAAAGGCTTCTCCTTTTAGAAGTTATAAAGAACATGGGATAAGGAGCAGTTTTTAAGAAAACTATTCAGGTAAAGCGCCTAAAATGCTTTAATTTTAAACTACTATGAAAAAGAAAATGCAAGGCCGGGGATTTGTATTTAGAAGCTATGATGCACCCCAGCAATCCCTGTTTGAACAACTGCTTGAAATTTTTAAGGAACTGATTACCCATACCTCAGGTGATTTTGATGAGGCGATGGATTGGTTAAAAGAATTGGATAATGAATATAACCTTACCAATGAGGACTATACACTTGATGATTTTGTGCAGGAACTTAAAGACAAGGGCTATATACGAGAAGAAATAGAACCTGATGGGAGTAAAGGTACTTCCATAACCGCAAAAACCGAACAGGCCATTCGCAAGCGGGCTTTAGAGCAGATTTTTGGTAAGATGAAGCGCAGCGGAGTCGGAAATCACCGAACCAACCACATCGGGAGGGGAGATGAGCACACTGGTGAATACCGTGAGTATCGTTTTGGCGATGCGCTCGAACGGGTTTCAGTAACCGAAAGTCTTAAAAATGCTCAGATCAACAACGGTTTGGGATCTTTTGATCTCACGGAACGTGATTTGGTTGTCGAAGAAACCCAGCATAAGGCTCAGATGAGTACGGTACTCATGATAGACATCAGCCACAGTATGATTCTGTATGGCGAAGACCGCATTACGCCCGCAAAGAAAGTGGCGATGGCGCTTGCCGAACTCATCACCACCCGCTACCCGAAAGATACCTTAGACATTATTGTATTTGGTAATGATTCCTGGCCCATAAAAATTAAAGATCTGCCTTATTTGCAGGTAGGCCCCTATCACACCAATACGGTTGCCGGGCTGCAATTGGCGATGGATATTTTGCGGCGTAAGCGAAATACCAACAAGCAGATTTTTATGATTACTGACGGTAAGCCCAGCTGCGTGCGGGAACCCGATGGATTTTATTACAAAAACAGCGTAGGACTTGATGAGTATATCGTTAACAAATGCTACAGTATGGCCAGCCAGGCTCGAAAGCTCAAAATCCCCATAACCACATTTATGATTGCTCAGGACCCATATTTGATGCGCTTTGTACGTCAATTTACGCAGGCCAATCAAGGTAAGGCGTTTTACACCGGTTTACAGGGACTGGGCGAAATGATTTTTGAAGATTACGAGACCAACCGAAAAAAGAGAATTCGTTAATGCAGCGTTCCACTTTAATCGCGGTTAAAGAGCTTTCCGCAATGCTTGATGATCCTGATCTGGTATTGCTTGATTGCAGTCTGAAAAAGACTGCATCTGGGAAGGAATTTGATCTAAAAGGTAAAACAATTCCCGGAGCGCGATTTTTTGATCTTGAGAATACGTTTAGCGATGCTCAAAGTGACTTTCCTAACACCTTGCCTCAGACTCAGGATTTTGAGCGAAGGGCAAGAGCCTTAGGGATTAATACCGATTCAAAACTTGTTGTTTTTGACGCGGGAGGGATGTACTCGAGCCCAAGAGTCTGGTGGATGTTTCAAGTGATGGGAAACAGGCACATTAGAGTATTGAACGGTGGTTTGCCGGCCTGGAACGAGGCAGGTTTTCCGCTTGCGGAAGGTTTTGAAACTGATTTTGAAGAAGGAAATTTTAAAGCAGCATTTGATCACGGCAGCGTCAAGTCTTTTCAAGATATTGAGCAGAATACCGATGCTCAAAAGTTTACACTTGTAGACGCGCGTTCTTCCGGAAGGTTTAAGGGTATTGATCCGGAGCCCCGGCCGCATTTACAGAGTGGGAGTATTCCACAATCGGTAAATTTTCCTTTTCAGGATGTTTTAGAAAATGGAAAATTTAAATCTAAAACCGAACTGTATAAGTTGTTTGAAGAGCGTTCTCTGTTGACTGATAAACTGGTTTACAGTTGCGGGTCGGGTCTTACTGCCTGTATCATTATGCTGGCAGGCCAAATTGCCGCTCAAAAAGGAATACAGCTTTACGATGGCTCGTGGACCGAATGGGCTGAATTAAAGAAAATGAAAAAGTAAAATAAAAATTGAAAAATGAGTAAACCAAGTAGTTCAACATTGGGCGAACTTAAAAAGTCAGGCTATGTAAGCCGAAGTATTAAAGACGAGTTACGTGCCAATTTGCTGAAGAATATAAAAAATGGAGTCAATTCGTTTGAGGGCATTCACGGCTATGAGTATACCGTAATCCCCGAACTGGAACGTGCCATTCTATCTAAACACAATATCAATTTACTGGGATTGCGCGGTCAGGCCAAGACACGTCTTGCGCGCCTGATGGTTCAATTACTGGATGAGTGGATTCCGGTAGTGGAAGGTTCTGAGTTAAATGATGATCCTCTAAAGCCACTTTCACGCTACGCGAAAGAGCTCATCGCCGATAAAGGCGATGACACCCCCATTGATTGGATGCATCGGGATGAGCGTTTTGCCGAAAAACTGGCAACCCCAGATGTTACGGTAGCCGATTTAGTAGGGGATGTTGACCCTATTAAAGCTGCTAATCTTAAACTGAGTTATGCTGATGACCGCGTGATTCACTTCGGGATGATTCCACGCGCTAACCGCTGCATTTTTGTGATTAATGAATTGCCCGATTTGCAGGCGCGTATTCAGGTTGCTTTGTTTAATATTTTGCAGGAAGGAGATATTCAGATACGCGGGTTTAAACTGCGTCTGGCTTTAGATCTTCAGTTTGTATTTACCGCAAACCCGGAAGATTATACCAACCGCGGAAGTATTGTAACTCCACTAAAAGACCGAATCGGCTCTCAGATTCTTACGCATTATCCCGAAAGTATAGAGATTGCCCGAACGATCACCCAACAGGAGGCTAAAAGCGATGAGCGCACCGAAGATAATATCTACGTGCCTTCGTTAGCCAAAGACTTGCTGGAGCAAATTAGTTTTGAAGCGCGCAATAGTGAATACATCGATGCTAAGAGTGGGGTGAGTGCCCGTATGAGTATAACGGCCTATGAAAATCTGCTGAGTACGGCAGAGCGCAGAGCGCTTTTAGCCGGTGAAGAAAATACGACGGTGCGTTTAGGAGACTTTATGGGAATGATTCCGGCAATTACGGGTAAAGTTGAGCTTGTTTACGAAGGAGAGCAGGAGGGAGCTGCAAATGTGGCTCAGACGCTGGTAGGAGATGCGATTAAAACTTTATTCATCACTTATTTCCCCGAAATCAAAAAGCTTGAAAAGGAAAGTGAGAAAAGTCCGTATGATGATATCGTATCCTGGTTTTTTGATCAGACCGATTTCCGATTACTTGATGATTTAAGTGAAACTGAATATAAAAAGACTTTAGATTCAATTACTCCGCTCGAAGAATTGATCAATACCCATCAACCCGATCTCGATGCGAAAGACAAATACTTTATGAAAGAGTTTGTGCTTTGGGCGCTGGTAGAGTATAAAAAATTGAGCAAATACCGTCTCTCTGACGGAATGCGATTTAATGATCTATACGGCAGTTACATTAAAGGACTTTAGTGATTCCTAAGGCTATAAAACAAAAATCCCGTCAACATTGACGGGATTTTTTTGTTATGAAGATTTGTGCTTTTAATTAACAATGGTAAACTCGCTACGGCGGTTTTCATCGTGCTGCTCGTCTGTACAGTTCATTTCATCGCAGTTATTAATTGGGTCAGACTCACCATAGCCTTTTGCGGTAAGGCGATCTGCGTCAATACCTTTTGAAATCACATAATCGCGGGTAGCCTGTGCACGACGCTCAGACAATTCCTGATTGTAGGTGTCTGAACCGCGCAAGTCAGTATGTGACCCAATCTCTACTTTCATTTCAGGATATTTCTGCATAATACCCACTAATTTATTCAGTGTTAGCGCTGCATCGGGTCTTATGTTTGACTTATCAAAATCGAAATAAATTTTTTCGAGATTAATCTGCGTAAGTTGGTTACGTTCATTAACCACAACAAGTTCTTCAGTATCTGCATAGGCTTCCATATACAATCTCAATGCAGTCTTCGTATTGCGAGAATATTCAATACGCACGTCTTTTTCGATAGGAACAAAAAGCTCTTTTGAGGCTTTTACCTTATACAAACTGTTAGGACGTACTTCAAATTTGAAGCTTCCTTCTTCATCAGTAGTAGCAGTTAAAAGTGTACCGGTTTCAGGTCTGAACAAGGTTACCTTGGCTCCGGGAATAGGCTCTAGTGTTTTTTTATTGTCTACATTACCAATGATCTGATAATTGATATTCGGTAATGCTTCAAAGCGGTATAGTTTGTCTTTACCGGTTCGGTTTGATGAAAAATAACCGGTACCCTCATTTTCTTTCATAATCAAGGCAAAATCGTCTGCATTGGAGTTTATAGATGTTCCTAAATTATAAGCGTCAGCAAAAGTATCACCCGAAATCTTACTACGATACAGGTCAAGACCACCCAGACCCTCGGCACGATTGGAAGCAAAGTAAAGACTGCCGGCGTCAGAAATAAACGGGAACTGCTCCAGCTTATCGCTGTTGATACGATTTCCTAAATTAACAGGATCAGAGAACGATCCGTCATCGTTAATCGTTGCTTTATAAATATCGAAACTACCAAAACCTCCGGGCATATCGCTACTGAAATACAGCGCTTTCCCATCGGGGCTTAATGCAGGATGCGCAACAGAATATTCGTCAGAACTGATGGGTAAAAGCTGAATATTTCCCCATTGACCATTTACCAGTTCGGCACTGTAGATTTGCAATACCGCAACTTTTGCACCGCGTACGCGTGTAAAATCATTGCTTGTACGGGTAAAGTACATTTTCTGGCCATCAGCGCTGAAAACCGCGTTACTCTCGTGCGTATCGGTATTGATCATTCCGGGGAATTCCCCGTTATCAGTTATAGCGCTTCCATTAACGTTGGCATAATACAGATCAAGATACGGTCTGCCGGTCCAGGGATAAATAGGGCGGGAAGCGTTTCGGTCTGAAGCAAAGATGATTTGACGATCATAGTAAGCCGCGCCAAAATCATTGTAAGCAGAACTGGCATCCAGAATTTCAGGAAAGAAAAACTGCTCAACAGTTTCATCAAGGGCTTCCATATCTTTTAAAACATTGACTTCCTCGCCGGTATATTTGGTGAGGAGTTCATTTGCTTTTTGGTAATCACTATTGCGTTTGGCCGCATCAGCATATCTGAATAGGATTGCTTTATCCTGATTTGGTTTTAATTCCCACAAATCAGCATATGTTTCAGTAGCTTTCGCAGCATTTTGTGTGTAATAATACGCATCGGCCAGATTGCGGGTCGCTAAGGTATCAAGGCTGCCATTTTCGGCCTCCGTTGTATAGGCTTCTATCGCTTCGGCGTATGCCTGATTTGCAAAGAGCTTATGAGCCTGTTGCAAATTTTTATTTTGAGTATATCCTACGTTGCAAACAGCTAGCAGAATAACGAAGAGGGTAAGTTTTTTCATAGTTGTGGTGCTGTAGTTTAGAAGAATCGGGGTGATTTGCGGTAAGACGGTACGTCGCTGAAGATATTGAAGTCAAACAGCACCATCACTTCGTGGCTTCCGTTGTTGTACTGCCCAAGATTTGAAGTGGTGTAATCGTATGCATAACCCACTCGTATTCCCGGAGTAACTTCAAAATTAACCATACCGGTAACGGCATCATCTATACGGTAACCAATACCCGCCTCAAAACGCTGATTGAAGCGTACGTTTGCGTTTACATCTATGCTTACCGGAGCTCCGTTTACCCAGCGAGCCATAAATGAAGGTTTGAACTGAAGGTTTTCGGAAGGTTCAAAAACATAACCTCCGGTCAGGAAGTAATGGGTGTTTTCACTTCCCAGACGTTGCACGCCATCCTGGTCTTCTATGTGTTTAGAGGCAACCAGGTTGGGAGCAGAAAGCCCCACATAGTATCTTTCAGAAAAATAATAGGCTCCTATACCAATGGTAGGATAAGTCTGATTGATATTCTGCTGAAAGGAAGGGTCTGTTGCTGGTCCGCCGGTTCCTAGCTGGATGTTGCTAAAATCCGTACTAAAAAACGAAGCACCTGCCTTTAAACCTAAGGAGAGCGTTGCATCGTCCTGAATCTTCAGCTTGTAAGCAAAATCTGCATTGAGGTTGGTTTCTTGTACAACGTTGCCAATCTCATCGTGAACGAGGTTAAGACCCAATTCAACCTTATCTGACATAGGCAAATGACCAAAGAAACTTGCTGTTGTGGGTGCTCCATCTATACCCACCCATTGCGAACGGTAAAGTGCGCCAACTTTGGCTTTGTTTACTGAGGCGTAAGCAGGGTTGATTACGCTCATATTGTACATATACTGGGTGTACTCAGGATCTTGCTGTCCATACATGCTACCGCAAAAAAGGACAAGAGCTGCAAATACTGTAAATATTGAAGTTGAAATTTTCATCGAAATAATCCTTTTTTATCGGTTAAGATATACGTTACCTTGTTTTGGACGGGTCTGACCGTCATTGAAGTTGATGATGTAGAAATAAACACCATTGGGTAGCACATTACCACCCAAATTATTGGTGTTAGCCTGTCCGTTCCAGAAACCGGTTGAGGTGTTACCTTTAAAAACCACGCTTCCGTTTCGGTTAAAGATTTCAATGGTGTAATCCGGGTAGATGAGGTCAATGTTTTTCATTTCAAAGACATCATTGATTCCGTCTCCGTTTGGTGAGAATCCGTTAGGAATAAATACCGAGTCACAACCACTTAAATCAACAGTTACTGCCAGACGTTGCGAACTTTCACAACCGCTATCTCCATTAATAACACCAATGTAATAGGTGCTGTTGTCGCTTAGTAGCGTCCCTGAACTCAGGGCAGCACCACCGATTGCGGCGTTATAGGTTACTACGGTAAATGAACCGGTCACTCGAGATTCAAGGTCTGCGATAGTAGGTGAATCATTAATACAGAAAGTCTCACCACCGGCTGCAAGAGTAGGCGCAGCAGGATCTTCTGAAATAAACGATGCAGCAGGATTGTCTACATTTAAAGCACTACAGGTTGTTGTGAAATTTTGCACATCAACAATAGTAACCGTAGTACTTCCGCTATTAAGGATTAACGCTGCATCCAGATCTAAAGTAGCCGCTCCAGAAGTAAACGAAAGGGTCTCGGTCAATGCTTCGCTCGTATTGGCTCCGCTTAATTGATAGGTTACGAAATAATCAGCATCAGCTAAAAGCGTCGCCCCAGATAAGCTTACGCTAACAGGCTCGCCAAAACAGACATCAGCAATTGAAACTGCAAGTCCGTCTGCATCGGGTAATGGAAGTACCTCAAAATCATCAGAAATTACTAATGGATCAGAATCACAACCGGCAGCACTGCTCACCAGAGTCAAGGTGAAGGTTGTAATACCGGTTTCGGTAAGTGAAGTAGCCGGGATTTCGAAGCTTCCGGCACCAGAGGCTATACTTAAAGTTGTTGTAACATCAGTTGCTTCATTAGCTCCGGAAAGATCGTAAGTTATCGTATAATCCCCATCAGCCAGGCCGGTAGCGTTTGTAAAGCTTACAAATCCGTTTTCGTTAAGGCAGATATCTGAAGCCGCCAGTTGTCCATCAGCCACATCAGGAATAGGGTTAACAACAAAGTCTACGGTTGCAATAGTTGTACTTACACACGAAGTAGCCGCGTTAATTACCTGATTAATACTGAACGTAGTTGTACCTGCATTCGCCAGAGTTGCCGCATCTAGATTAATTGTTGCAGCCCCATCAGTGAACGTCAGGGTTTCGGTGGCCGAAGCGGTATTGGCTCCGGTAAGCTCATAGGTGACTTCGTAATCGCCGTCAACCAGATCTGTACCGGTGATTTCAACACTGGTTCCTTCTTCCAGACAAATATCGGCTACTGCGAGGTCTTCGGTTTCGATCACCGGTAGCGGATTTACAACAAAATCAACTGAAATTTCCAGATTTGAGGTAACACAGCTTGTATCATCATTAGTAACCTGGCTTATGCTTAATGTCGTATTCCCTGCATTTGCCAGAAGTGCTGCATTAATTGCAAACGTAGCTTCACCACCTGCCACAGCTACTGCACTTTCAATTGCAGTTCCGGTTGAGGCACTGCTGACGGCGTACGTAAACGTATAACTGCCGTCACTTAAATTTGGTGCGTTGAGCATCACATTTACCGGTGAGTCATTTAAGCAAAGATCATTCAGACTCAGCGTTGCACCGGTTAAATCAGGAGGAGAAACAATGGTAAAATCTTCACTTACGGCTGCATTAGTACTTTCGCAAAGAGTTGAATCATTGACAAATGAAGTTAGATTTACCGTTGTGGTACCTGCATTTGGAATTAAAGCGGAGTCGATAACCAGAGTACCGGTTCCTGAAGCAATAGTTACCACAGCAGTCTGAGCCATTTGAGTGTTAGCACCACTAAGATCGTAAGTTACAGTATACGTGCCATCAGCTAGAGTACCGGTAGTATCTGATAAAACCAGTGATGCATTGTCTCCCTCACAGGTACCCGTAATCTGATTGATACTAAGGTTTGAAAAATCAGGATTCGGATTAATGGTAAAATCAATACTTAAACCAGTAACCGGAACCTCACAGGCATTGGCTGTGTTTAGATCAGTAATTTGGGTAATACTTAGTGTGTTGTTACCTGTGTTAACTAAATCTGCTGCTGCGATTGTAAAATTACTTTCGCCTGAAGCAAAAACGAGAGTCGCAGTTTGATCAGTAAGCGTGTTAGCACCCGTAATCTGATAAACGATTTCATAGGTTCCGTCTACGACGTCAGGATTAGAAAGGCTAACTGTAACAGCATCACCTTCGCAAGAAGCGTCCGTCGTTAATTCCGTATCAACCAGACTTGGAAGCGGATTTACTATGAGGTCAACTGAAGCCGGCAGGCCTGCACTAGGGCAATCCTGATTTTCGGTTGCAACTGCTGTTATTGTGATAGTGGTAGTCCCAGGGTTTGCAACCGTAGCTGTATCAAGGCTGAAACTTGCTTCTCCGCTAGTAAAGGTTACAGGGATGGTAGTTTCAGCAGCTGTATTGTCACCGGTTAGTGTATAGGTGAGGTTATAGTTACCGTCTGCAACCAATGCTGCATCAGTGCTTATCGTTACTGTAGCATTTTCGCCCTCACAAATTGCCTCTGCAGTAATCGTGCTTTCTGCAAGATCCGGAGTAGCAACTATGGTAAAGCTTGCAGAAGGATTGGTCAGGGTGGTCGCTGTACACGTAGTCGTCGAATTAACTACTGAGGTCAGGGTAAGCGTAGTTTCTCCGTTTTCCAGCAAAGCTGAAGGAATGGTGAAAGTTCCTGTTCCATTGGTAATCGCAACATCAGTAGCAGTCTCACCGGTCGCATTGATCGCACCACTGAGATCATAGGTAAAATCATAGGAGCCATCTGCCAGGTTAGCCGGATCAGAAGTGTCTGTGATTGTAACACGTACTTCTTCACTTTCGCAGGCGCTTAAGATACTCACACTAACCGTTTGAGCATCCGGAAGCGGGTCTACGGTAAAGGTGGTAGTTACATCGGTAGGAGTAACACAATCTGCTTCATTAGAAACTGAATTTAAAGTAGCGGTGTACTCATCAGCGGTTGGTAATGCAGACGCCATAATAGCGATTGAAGCTGCACCACCATTAACGGTTGCGGTCTGCGTATACTGCTGTGAAGTAGTACCGGTGGTTAGGGTGTAGGTAAAGGTATAATCCCCATCTACCAATTCTATTTCTGGAGTAGTGCCGCCATCTGCGATTGAAAGCGTAGCATTTTCACCAAAACAAAGCGGTTCGCCAACAGTTATTTGAGTGTCTGAAGCATCGGGTAATGCTATTATGGTCAATGTATCGCTAAGAACATCTATGATAGCTTCACAACTACCCTGTGTATTGGGATCAATTATTTGTACGATGCGTAATTCGGCAACGCCGGCAGCGGTAAAAAAGTCAGGATTTACATTAAATGAACCTTCTCCATTTGTGATGGTAACAATAACCGTTTCACTTCCTGTATTTGGAGCCGGGCTAATCTCGTAACTTACTTCATAATCGCCATCGGCAATTACAGCAGGGTCTCCTGTAATGGTAGCAACAGGTGTAATAGGTAATTCATCTTCGCATATAATGTCTTCCTCGTCAGCAGGAAATGTCAATTCTAAAGACGCATCAGTGAAGTCAGCAACGGCTTCGATGGTAATGTTTACCGTTACCTCACTGATATTACAGTTTGGATTTATAGGGAAAACGCGATAAGTGAAGGGGTAGGTACCTGCTCCAAGTGTATTACGTATGTTCTCTACATTGATGATGTTATCATTTACGCCATTGATTTCAGAAGTAGGGCCTTCAGACCAGAAGCCTCCATCATCTTCTCCAACAATCGCATTTCTTAGATTAAAGTTGCTTTGGTCCGATAAATTATCGGTAAGACAAAATGTAGTGACTACAGCCGGATCTACGGTACCTGCGTCGGGAGACTCAATAACCTCTAGCATTACAGTAGATACCGTTGAAGGGCATAATCCTCCTCCCTGTGCAGGAACAGTATAGGTGAAGGTGTAGTTTCCAAAGCCGGCCTGAGCTGCGTTAAAAACACTGCCTTGTAGCGCATTTGCAGGACCACTGGTAACCGCCCAGGTTCCATCTAAGGTAGGACTGGGTGAACTACCCGTAAATTGAAACAGGTTTACGCTGGTATCATCATCGCAGGCTACAGCATTCATATCATCTGTTCCGGGGTAACTTCCTAAAATCAGGGTTACTGTAGCAGAATTATCAGTACAGCCTGCAACACCTTCGACGGTATAGGTGTAGTGAAATGTCCCACCACGAACAATTTGCCAGGTATTAAGTATGCCGGTAGTGGTATTTAAACCGTTACTGTTATCGTCATCGGTCCAAACACCTCCAGGCTGAGGACTTCCATCCAGAGCAGCAAAAAGATCAACGTCTCGTTGCGAGCTTTTGTCACATAAATCGATTGTGTTGTCTTCTCCGGCACATTGCGCAAAGGTTTTAGAAGAAAAACCAACAGAAAAAAATAGGAAAAGCACAAATGTCGCCCTTCCAAGAAGCGTAGAGTTCTTAATCATAAGAGTTGGGTTAGTAAAATTTTATCCAAGTACAGTCGATAAATTACACATTATACCGATCAAATGTAAAATAATAAATTGAATTTTTACATTATTTATCATTTACAATCATAAATTTTCCATTTTACCGTCAGGATATTTGGCAAAACGCTTCTTTTCGGGTTCGTGGGTGTGTTCGTTTGAGGGCCAGGGCCATCCGCCAAAGGCATCCTGCTGAAAGCGCATAAAAGCATCTTCTATGTCTTTACGGGAATTGCCTACAAAGGGACCGTGCTTCACCACTGGCTCTCCGATAGGTTTTCCCTGAAGTAGGAGTAGATGCGCTTTTGTTGAGCCGTTGTTAAGCGTAAGTTGCTCAGTAGCTTCCGCGCGAATGTGGTGCATAACGGGGATTTCAAAACCTTCGGCCTCCAGTTGCTCCCCTTCATAAAAGTAGAGGGAACGGTTAGAACCTTCGGCACCTTCAGGAAGAGTAAAACTTGCATTCGGGTCGAGGCTAATCAACCAGATTTGAATATCGTTTTCGGGATTTGCCGCCCAGGAATCCGGTGCTGGGTTTAAAGCAGACTGGTTTTTAAAGCTTCCGGCGATGAGTTTTATTTTTATGGAATTGCCCTCTGCATCGGTTTGTTCTATCACAGGGATTTTTGAATTCCACATCATTCCAAAATAGGGTTCTACTTTTTTGCTTTTCGCAGGAAGATTCAGCCAGATTTGAAACAGTAAAAGCGGGTTCTCAGCTTCTTCATTCAATAAGGGAAACATTTCGCTATGCTGCACTCCCTTGCCGGCAGTCATCCACTGCACATCACCATTTCCAAAACGCCCTGCAGCGCCTAAAGAATCGGAGTGATCTACAAAGCCTTTTTCACAAACGGTTACCGTCTCAAAGCCCACGTGCGGATGCGCAGGAAAACCGGGCACTTTAGAACCATGGTACATCGCCCAGCCGTCTTTTTGTACAAAATCCTGACCTATATAGCGACCGGCTAAAGAAGCATCGGGCCCTAGTTTGCCATTTCCTTTTGGGTAGTTGTCGTTGTGAAATGCACAAAATAGAAAAGGATCCTGAGTATCCCAGGGCATTTGAAGCCGGGTAATTTTTTGAATAGCTGCCATATCGTAGATTTTTTGGTTCTAACGAATATAGTCACCGGCCTTCAATTTCTAAAGTGTAGTTATAAACACTTATTCACAGTCTGATTACCCCGTTTTACAGGCATTTTGTAATTTTCAATTTCAAAAAAACAGATATGAAATTTTTTCAAAAAGAAATAAGCCTGCAGTCCCGTCGTCGCGGGTTTCACCTGATTACGTCAGAAATCACGGGTCAGTTAACCGAGTTAAATCAGATTAATACCGGTCAGTTGCAGGTGTTTATCAAGCATACTTCGGCCTCGCTTACCATAAATGAAAATGCAGATCCAACGGTACGGGAAGATTTTGAAAGCCATATCAATAAGATGGTGCCCGAAAATGCACCCTATTACAAACATACTTTTGAGGGACCTGACGACATGCCAGCCCACATTAAAGCCAGTCTGATGGGAACTTCCGTCAACATACCGGTTACCAACGGCCGATTGAATCTGGGCACCTGGCAGGGAATTTACCTGTGCGAGCACCGCAATCACGGTGGCAGTCGCAAGGTGGTTCTTACCTTATTTGGTGTGTAACTGTTTTTTTATTGCGACCAATTGCTCCAGAATGTGCTCCACGCCATTTTCAACATTGCTTTTTGTGGAGTAAGCAGCAGCTTTTGAAATATTGGGATGCGCGTTTTGCATAGCAAAGCTAAAAGCGGCCTGCTCAATCATTTCCAGATCGTTGTTGTAATCACCAAAGGCCATGGTCTCCTCTTTAGAGATATTCAGTTTTTGCTGAAGCAATTTTAAGGCGCGACCTTTATCGGTATCCAGGTGGCTGATATCCAGCCAGTTTTCGCCGCTTACCTTGACTTTTACTTCCTCTTCAATATCCCGAACCTGAGGATAGGTGGTTTCCTCAGAACCGCCAAAGCTGTAAACCGCAATTTTAAAGAAGGAATCTTCGGTAATCGCGGTAAGGTCTTCGACGTTTTTGTATTTGGTATAATACTCTTTAAATATCTCGAGAAATTCATCGTGATTAGACTCTACATAGGCCTGCTCTCTTCCGCAGAGCACAATATGCGCATCTTCAATGTCGCGCATACGCCTGATGAGCTTGTGAACGGTTTCGGTATCTATGGTGCAGGTGTCCAAAACCTCTTTGCCTTTTACGGTAATCCCTCCATTTTCGGCAATGACAAAAATGTCGTCTTTTATAGGAGCCAGTTTTGAAACAATGCTGTAATACTGTCTGCCGCTGGCTGCTACAAACGGAATATCGTGCGCCTGCAATTCTTTAAACAATTCAAAAAAACGATCGCTTACCTGGTCTTTGTGATTGAGGAGCGTACCGTCCATATCTGAAATGACCAATTTTACCTGTGATAAATCCATAGCCGCAAAGATACTTTAAAGCTTCAGCCCTAAAACCGATTTTATATTAATTCAATCTTAAATCCAAGCTTAGTATTTTGCGCCCTGATCAATTCCCTGTGAAGCTTTTTCGATAAACAAACGCAGATCTTCATTGGCGGCTTTAAGATCTTCGGCACGTAAATACATCATATGCCCGCTGCGATAGCCTTTAAAATCCATGCGATCGTCAAACTTCCCGTTGATGTTGATCTGGCCCATAATGTATTTGGCATTAAAATAGGTGCAGGCGCCGTCGTAGTAACCCGATTGTACCAAAAGGTGAAGATTGGGGTTGATCGCCATGGCTTCACGCAGATCTGCACCGGCGTGATTGTTTGAGCGGTCCCAGGGATGTACATCACCAAAGAGATCGTAAGTCAGATCGGTCTTAAAGCCCAGTTCTTCACGCATATAATAATTGATTGCGGGCGTAAAGCTGTGCAGCCACGAGGTGAGTTCGCTGTTATAATCTGGCGTAGTACCTGCGTCAGCAATGTCGAGTCCGCGATAGCGACTGTCCAGACGACCTACAGTAAAACCTTTGGAATCGCGCAGCAGATCTTTCCAGAAATAATTGAAGGGTACGGCAAGATTGTTTTGTTTAACAGTCCTAACGGAAAGCCCCGAGTAATACGCTATTTTTTCGGCTACCACTTCTTTTTCGGCTGCGGAAGCATAACCGCCTTTAGCCAATACCGGAAGCAGTTCGTTAACGGTATAAGCCTCAACTTCCGGAAGCATTTCAGTAAGGTCTTTATTCTGAAGGTCAGGAGGTAGAGCATTATGGTACCAGGCAGTGGCAGCGAAATAAGGCAGGCGGTTAGCGATCTCAACGGGACCTTCAAATTCAAAACCAATTTCGGTAGGTGAGACCAGAATCACCCCGTTGAGATACATCCAGCGTTTTTGTTGCAAGGCATTGGCAAGGCCCGAAACCCGCGTAGTACCGTAACTTTCACCGATGAGAAATTTGGGAGAACGCCAGCGGTTATGCCGGGTCACGAAGGTGTTTACCCAGTCTGCCAGATAGGAGATGTCTGCATTAACACCGAAAAACTGTTCGCGTTCGGGCATTTTGCCTTCCGCATTGGGAATCATACGGCTATAGCCTGTGTTTACCGGATTGACGAAAACCACATCGGCCACATCGAGTACCGAATTGGGATTGTCTTTAATGCCGTAGGGCTGTACCGGATATCCTTCATCTGTGATTTTAAGAATACGCGGCCCGGTGTAGGCAATGTGCATCCACACCGAAGCAGAGCCGGGGCCACCGTTAAAACTGATGAGCAAAGGCCGGGTCTGGTTATCTGCAATATCTGAGCGCGAGTAATAGGTGTAGTTTAAGGTGGCAACGGGATTTCCGCTTTTATCCCAAACCGGCTGAAAACCCAATTCTGCAGTATAGGGAATCGTTTTTCCTTTTATACTAACTGAATGTTTGGAAATCATCGTCGTATCAACAGGAACCTGAACCTTCTGGGCGAAAGCAGTGTTTAAAAGCAAAGCGAAAAGAACGAATACTGAATATCTCATAGGAAGTTTTTAAATGTGGTTTTAAAAATACGATTTATAGGGGATTCGGTTTAAGGCCTTAGCGAAACCAATTTCCAAAAGTGTAGCATTTATTGATTGCTGACTTTTTTGAGTAAATCCTCCAGATCTTGTTTGGAATATAAATTGCCGCGTTTGATTACGGCAAATAAATCCTGAGTATGGTTTATGTTTTCAAGCGGATTTGCATTGAGTAGCACCAAATCGGCTACGGCATCTGTCTGAATAAGCGGTTTGTCTTTTTTAAGGAAATCAGCGCCGTTTAAAGCTGAAGTTTGAAGAGCTTCCAAGGGAGTTAATCCGGCATCCACGAGAGCCTGCAATTCCTGATGTAAGGACTCGCCGGGATAGACATAGGAGTTGAAGGCACCACAGTCTGAACCCGCTAGTAATTTTACTCCGTTACGGTGCAGGTCACCCGCCAGTTTTACAAAGGCCGAATCCAGATTTTTACGCATCACGACAAACTCAGGTGAGGCGTTTTTAGCGCTGTTGATACGCCCGCCGTAGGTTTTTTGAATTCCGGGACCCATATACTTTAAATAGGAATCGTCCGTATGATTCTCTTCATCCAGATAGCTTAAGGTATGGCCAATATGCAGCGTGGGCACCACAAAAACATCCTGATCCTTTAGTGTCTTAAAGGTGTTTTGAGCGGTGGAGTCTGAGTAGGTCTGCATCACGCGGTCTAAAGACGACCAGAAACCGGCTTCACCAGTTTTCACCGCTTCGGTGATGGACTTTTCTTCGGCTGAGCAGCCTTTTAAGACGTAGTACAAATGCTCCATCGCATCGATACCGGAGTTTACCGCCTCATCTACCGTGACGCTATAGGGCATATGGCCGCTGGTGATCATCCTGCGGGCTTCGGCTTTAGCGATAACCTCCAGGTAGTTTTCCGCAGAAATCGTGCTGTCGTAAATCTTTACAAAGTCTACATTGAGTTGTTGCAGGGAGTCTAAGGCGGCTTCTATTTCGGCTTCGCCGGAAACTTCAAGCGAACCCGCCCAGGTAGCACCGGGGCCGTCAATCTTAGGTCCAGAGGTGTAGATTTCGGGGCCGGTAAGAGCACCGCTTTCAATTTGGCTTTGCCAATCCTGAACAGAACTTGTCAAATCACCGCCGGCGTCTCGAACGGTGGTAATACCGTTTGCGATATACAAATTGAGCAGGTTTTTATTTTCGGCAATTAAACTGTCGCCGCCCCTAAAATGCACATGATTGTCCCAAAGACCGGTCATCAGGTATTTTCCGGTGGCATCAAGGGTTTCTTTGGCTTCGATTTGAGCTGCTTCAGCCCTGTCTAACACCGTGATAATGCGGTCTCCTGTGATGTAGATAAATTGATTGGGATAAACACTGCCGCTCTCCAGATCAATTCGGTTTACATGGGCGATCACCAGATCTGCTTCCGGTTTCCTCGTTTTACACGAAATGAAGAACAGCACACCCAAAACAGCGGTAAGTATGAGTTTCATAGCTTGATTTATTAAGTCTTCAATTTAGCTGATAATCTTCAGGTTTTAAAACCTTCTTTTGGTATTCCATTTTTCGGCTTTGCCCAAACAAAAAAAGAGCCTCGTTAAAGGCTCTTTTGTAAATGGATATCAAGAAATTATTTTCCCCATTCGGTATGGAAAACCCCTTCGCGGTCTAGACGCTCGTAGGTGTGCGAACCGAAGTTATCGCGCTGCGCCTGAATAAGGTTTAGCGGCAAATGACTAGAGGTATAAGCCTCGAAATAGTTCAAGGAGTTTGAAAGTCCGGGAACCGGAATTCCGCTGGTAGCAGCATATGCCACCAGTTCTCTAACAGAAGCCATCGTTTCCTGAACTTTAGGCACAAAAGAAGGCGCTAACAATAAGTTAGGCAGGTTCTTGTCTGCCAAATACGCTTCCGAAATGTTGTCTAACAAGCCTGAACGTATGATACAACCGGCTCTCCAGATTTTGGCAATCACAGACATGTCGAGATCGTACTCGTATTCTTTAGAAGCTTCGGCAAGCTGGTGCAAACCTTGCGCGTAAGCGATAATGAATGAGAAGTACAAAGCTTCTTCAGCCATCTCGATGATTTTGTCTTTATCAATGGCTTTAGGCTCAGGACGGTCGTATAGTTTATCGGCAACAATACGCTCGTCTTTTAAGGCTGAAATCTCGCGCATACTTACCGCGATATCTATGGTAGGAACGGGAATCCCAAGGTCCATCGCGTTTTGTGAGGTCCATTTACCGGTACCTTTTTGCTTGGCTTTATCAAGGATTTTATCGATCAATCTCCCGTCACCCAGATCATCTTCCTGCTTGAATATTTCGGCAGTAATCTCCACTAAAAAGGATTGCAGACGCCCTTTATTCCACAGGTCATAAACCTGATGCAATTCGTCATTGCTCAAACCAACCGACTTTCGCAGTAAATCATAAATCTCAGAAGTTAGTTGCATCATGCCGTACTCAATGCCATTGTGCACCATTTTCACGTAGTTTCCGGCAGATTTGGGACCCAAATGTGCTACGCAAGGCTCGCCTTTAAAGTCGGCAGCTACAGCCTCAAAAATAGGTTTGATGTGTTCGTAAGCATCGGCGTCACCACCGGGCATAATACTTGGGCCTTTACGGGCACCTTCGGCACCACCGCTAACACCGGCTCCAAAGAAATTAATTCCTTTTTCCTTTAAATAGGCCTCACGACGGTCTGTATCGGTAAAGAACGAGTTTCCGCCATCAATGATAATATCACCCTTGTCCAGGTGGGGCAGCAGGCTCTCAATAACCTGATCTACAATTTTCCCGGCAGGAACCAGGAGCATAATTTTTCGCGGAGCGGCAAGCGCCTCAGTAAAGGTTTTGATATCTGTAGAGGCATCTACTTTGTTTAGATCGCCACCTTCTTTTTTAAGGGCATCTACTTTTTCTGAGTCGAGGTCGTAGCCAAAGGCTTTAAAGTTGTTGTCTGCGACGTTCAAAATAAAATTGCGTCCCATTACTCCAAGACCAACCAGGCCAAAATCATAATCTTTATGCTCCATAATAATTTGTTATTGTTCTTTTAAATTTGCACGCTAATGTTTTTATAAAGCCTCTGCTTTACGGGCAGGATACCTTATTTTTGTGAGCGTATAAGCCAAAATTAAACGATAATAGTGACATGAAGTAGTTATAAATTATAAACTCATGTTATTTTGACGCGAAGGCTTAACGCAAAAACTAAAAAACCAAACTAGTTCTATGAATTCTACATCAAATCAGCTTCTGGTCATTTTTGGAGCTTCCGGAGATCTTACAGCGCGTAAACTGATACCTGCGCTCTATAACTTATATGCAGACGGTCACTTTCCCGAAAACTTTGTGGTTTTGGGGGCCAGCCGAAGCAACCTGAGCGATGAAGATTTTAGAAAGCGCGTGGTGTATGAAAGCGAATTCTTAAAAGATGAGGTGAAATCCCGAGATAAGGAGTTTATCAAGAAGTTTGCAGATATGATGTTCTATACTGATCTGGGTGACGATTACGATTCGGAATACAGCGGTCTTGCCAAGCGCATCAACGAATTGAATAGTGAGCATAAAACCGATGATAATTTTACGTTTTACCTATCCACTCCACCCAGTTTGTACGAACCTATTGCCAAAAACCTGTACGATCAGGGATTGACCAAAGGAAGTGGTAGCGATAAAGGTTTTAGACGTATTGTGGTCGAAAAACCTTTTGGGTATAGCTTAGAAACGGCAAAAGAGCTTAATGCCGGATTGCAGAAATACTTCAAAGAGCGCCAGATTTATCGAATAGATCATTATTTGGGTAAGGAAACCGTGCAAAACCTGATGGTTACCCGTTTTTCAAATTCTATTTTTGAGCCGCTCTGGAACCGGAATTACATTCACCACGTAGAAATCACCAATGCCGAAACGGTAGGGGTAGAGAAACGCGGTGGCTATTATGATAAATCAGGAGCCTTGCGCGATATGTTTCAAAGTCACCTGTTGCAGATCGTGTCGCTGATTGTGATGGAACCACCTATCAACGCATCGGCTGAAGAGATTCATAACGAGAAAGTAAAAGCTCTGAAATCCCTGCGCATTATGCGGGATGAAAAAGAACTTTTTGACCATACGATGAAAGGGCAGTATATCGCTTCAAGTATTAATGGTAAACGCGTGAAAGGATACCGGGAAGAAGAAGGCGTTGATCCCGAATCGAAGACCGAAACCTATGCGGCGGTTAAGTTTTTTGTAGACAACTGGCGTTGGAAGGACGTTCCGTTTTACGTGCGGACTGCTAAGCGTATGCCTACCAAGGTAACGGAAGTGGTGATTCACTTTAAGACTCAACACCATCAGGTATTTAAGAATCAGGACATCAACAATAAAGACAACAAACTCATCATCCGCATTCAGCCTGATGAAGGTATTTTGATCAAATTTGGTGTAAAAGTACCCGGGCAGGGCTTTAAAGTAGAGCGCGCCAATCTCGACTTTTACTACAGCAGCCTGAGCGATAATAATATTATGGATGCCTACGAGCGTTTGCTACTCGATGCGATGCAGGGTGATACCACTCTTTATGCGCGTGCTGATGAGGTCGAGGCGGCCTGGGCATTTGTAGACCCTATTTTAGAATACTGGGCTAAGGATGTTAATGTAAACACCTACGGATATCCTGCAGGAACCTGGGGACCTAAAAACTCAGACGATCTTATTGAAGATGCTAACGGCTGGCGCAATCCCGGCGAGTTACTTACCGATGAGACAGGATACTGCATCATTTAGAACGTTATTTGTTAATGGTTAAATGGTGGTTGGTAGCGGGTAAAAAGTAAGTGGTTAGAGGTAAAAGGTAAGAAGTAAGAAGGTTATTTAGTTATTTTAAAACCGCAAACCGCAAACCGCAAACCGCAAACCGCAAACCGCAAACGGAAAACCCTTGTTAATTTTAAATTTTGAGTTAAAGATGGAATTACGCATAAAAGATACAAAACAACAAGTAGCTGAGGATTTTTCAGCATTTTTTAAGGAGCGTTGCGCTACTGGAGAGCCGGTGCATATTGCGCTTTCGGGAGGAAGTACGCCTAAAATTGTTTTTGATCAGCTCGCATCAGAATTTGGTAAGGATATCGACTGGTCTCAGGTGTATTTATATTGGGGCGATGAGCGTTGCGTGCCGCCTACCGATGAAGAGAGTAACTATAAAATGACTGTAGATCATTTGTTGTCGAAAATTGAAATACCAAAGACCAATATTTACCGGGTGAAGGGGGAGAATGATCCCGAAGAAGAGGCTAAGCGTTATAGCGAGGTGTTGCAGGAAAACATCCTAACAGCAAACGGAATCCCGTGTTTTGATTTGGTGATTTTAGGAATGGGTGATGATGGGCATACGGCTTCTATCTTTCCGCATCAGATCGCATTGTGGGATATGCCCGAAAACTGTAGGGTAGCCACTCATCCCGATAGTGGTCAAAAAAGGGTAACCATCACCGGAAAAGTAATTAATAATGCTAAAACCGTAGCTTTTTTAGTTACCGGAGCGGGCAAAGCCGAAAAGGTTTCTGCAATTATTAATGAGACTGAAGATTATAAGCAGTATCCGGCCAGCCTGGTAGCGCCTAAAAGCAACGAATTGATCTGGTTTTTAGATCAGGATGCCGCAGCTGGCCTGGAGTAAGCATAGAAAGCTTGTGCTACAATTTAAAAAGGATGTCAGTTATTTGAGCTGACATCCTTTTTTTAATTTTCAGAACCCTGAAAAATGCTTTGAAGATAAATGCCATCCTCTTCAAACAGACTTGTAATCCCATTATAAAATGCGATGATAGAAACTGAACTGTGAGTTTCGTTTTCAAAATATTCAAGTTTTGCGGGTAGGGGGTCTTCGCATTTTTGATTTAAGGATTCAAACCATCTTACGTGCCGGTCCCGGTTTCTGACGTTGCGCTTGCCCCAGTTGGCTGTAGCGATATAGATAAACCGGTTAAAGGAGTTGGGCGTAACCTGTTCAATCTTAGCATCCATCGTTTCAGCATCCCAGGTGCCAAAGCTGGGATCTACCGCGATAAAACCATTAAAGCGACTTTCTTCCTGCATATAGGCATGTGCTGCGAGCAGGCCGCCTAAAGAGTGACCAAAAAGAACGCGGTTAGCATTGGTTCTGAATTTTTGATCCAGCTCCGGGATGAGTTCGTTTTCCAGAAAGCTTAAAAATGCTGCTCCGCCGCCGGTATCATTGGGTCTTGTGGTGATGACTTTATCGGGCGTAAAGTCTCTGCGTCGGTTGATATTTTCAATACCTACCACGATCATTTCAGGGATACAAAGATTGCGGGTAGAAGCCGAACTCAGATACTGCACCATACCAGAAAGGGGCCTGAAATGCGTATTTCCGTCCAGTACAATAAGCAGCGGATAGGTTTTGTCTGCGGCGCTATCGTCATTATACGATTCCGGCAGGCTTACCGTATAGATGCGGTCTTCGTTTAAGGTTTTGGAGTAAAATGTATAGGAGGTACCTAGATATATATTGCGAGTTTCCTGTGCAGAAAGATTGTGGAACACAACGCTTAAGAGGAAAAAGATAATTAGACTTGTTCTCATTAAAATTGGCTTTGAAGTTTAAAATAACCTTGATTACCGGTAAAAATGAGATTTCTGATTAAATGTCAGCGTAATTTTGAATGGAAACTTTCTAAATGCTAATGATTTAGATTTATGAATTGTTCTTTAGCCAGCACTCCCTTTTAAAAAAGCGTTTCCCTATTTGCCTCAGGTACTCCTTTTTTTATTGAGGTGTTAATTGACCTTTTTCCTGTGACAGATTCTCAATAATTTTTAAAATTTTGCTGCAGCACTACTCAACTCGTCATTGCCGATTTTTTATTTAAGACGCTATCTATCCTTCTCTTGTTTTCCTGTTGCAATAAGGAAGGATAAAAATTAAGTAGAACGTTCGGAATCATCATTGCAAATGCGAAAAGTATTCCAGTGGTTACGCCTTTATAAATCGCAACAAGAGCTACAAATGTGAAGCCAATAAGATGACTTATTTCGGAAAGGGTCATTTCCTTTCTAATTTCGTTCAAATCAGTATTTCTATTATGCAGTTTTAGTTTCTGGTTAAAAAATCTGAAAAAGGTATTTTTTACGATCCATTTGAAGTATTGAATCCCGATTTTTCTATTCAGCTTTTGACTCCTAATAAAATTGAGATTTGATAACTTTTTGTAGTATTTCGTTTTCATCAGAATAGCATTAAGTGCCATCCCTACGATCCAGGAAATAAATGACATCGATATTCCAAAGGTGAACCCCAATACTAGATTTTTAAGAATCATTTTATTTTGATTTAATCTTAAGATCTTAATTTTCCTTTCTAAGCAAATCAGACTTTCCCGGATCATTTTTCTGCTGAGACGGAGTTTTGGAGCCCGGTTCCGCCTGTATTTCAACACGCGTACGGGGAAGGCTATCCGGATAATTTTCCTGAATAAAAACCACCAGTTTTTCGCGCACCAAAACCCTTAAATCCCAGGCAGTAGGGGAGTCTTTGGCACTCATAAGCGCACGGGATTCAACCATTTCGTTATTGGCATCAGTGACCTGTAAGACATTGACCTCTCCATCCCAAAGATCGGTATTTTCCAGAATTCGGGTCAGTTCCGCACGCAGTGCATCAAAGGGAACTTTATAGTCCGTGTAAATAAAAACGGTACCCAAAATATCTGACGAGTTACGTGTCCAGTTTTGAAAAGGTTTTTCAATAAAATAGGTGGTAGGTAATACAAGACGACGCTTATCCCAGATTTTAACCACCACATAGGTGAGGTAAATCTCTTCAATACGGCCCCATTCGCCCTCAACCACCACGACGTCATCAATACGTATGGGCTGCGTAAACGCAATCTGTATACCGGCCATCAGAGTTCCTAGAGCTTTCTGAGCCGCAAAACCAATGATAATACCCGCAATACCGGCAGAGGTAAGCATGCTTACACCAATAGAGCGTATGCTGTCAAAACTCATTAAAGCAATACTTACGGCAAACAAAATAATTAGAAAGATGAGCACACGCTCTAAAACATTGAACTGGGTGTACACCTTTCGCGCATGTATGTTATCTGTAGCGCTCATATCGTATTTGGTGAGTATATGTCTTTTAAAAGCCTTGATGATCACGATTAGAGCCCAGGTGATACTTAAAATAAAGAGGAGCGTGCTCGAGTGGGAAAGTACGCGTTCATCAATAATACTTAAAACTTCATCATTCGTTTTTATAATGCGCAAAATCAGAGCAAGCATAAACAGGGCAAGTGGTATCCTGATTTTTCCGGCAAAATTGAGCGGCAGCATAGTTTTAGGACTTTTGCCCAATTTGCGAAGTACAAAAAAGAGAACTGTAAAGGCTACCAGTCCGCAAGCAAGGGTAATCAATAAAAAAACCGATGTCTGAGAGTCTATCGTGTTGATCATAATCTGGGTATTTCTCTAAAGCTAAAAGAAGAAACCGGAGTATTCGTTAATAAAACTTAAAACTTTTAAAATGAGTGAACTACAACGTTGGTAAATGTAAAATCGGGTTTTTATTTTAAGCGTTTAACCCTAACTTTTTAGGCGTAATCAGAAGGAAAAGACAAAATTTTATTTTAAAATGTAAAAAATACATTTATTTTTAGTTAATTTGTTTTTCAGCACATTATTCAAACGCTTTATTATGATTTTCAATTCTTTCAGATTATTTACGCTAAGTTTTCTTCTGGTCCTAACGGGCATTACTTCCTGCAAAACTTCCGGAATAAATGAGTCGGTCAATGAACAGGCTAAGTCGGCTTACCTTTTTGTCTACTTTACCGGTAATGGCCCGGGCGAAGAGGCCGTGCATTATGCCTTAAGTCGCAATGGCCTCGATTATTATGCGCTTAATGATGATAAACCCATTGTAGCTACTGATGCGATAAGCAATACGGGAGGGGTGCGCGATCCGCATATTTTGCGTGGTGAGGATGGTATGTTTTATATGGTACTTACCGATCTTAAAACCCAAAATGGCTGGAGCAATACCGAAATCATTCTGGCAAAATCCAGTGATTTGGTTACCTGGGAATCGAGTAAAATCAATCTGGCAGAGGTCTTTCCTGAATTTTCAGACATTACCCGTGCCTGGGCTCCTCAAACCATTTATGACGAAAAAGCCGGAAAATATATGGTATATTTCTCGATGCTACAGCCGGGTAGCTATGACAAGATTTACTACGCCTATGCCAATGCTGATTTTACGGCTTTGGAAAGCACTCCCAAACAACTTTTTTACAGTCCCGATGAAAAATCCTGTATTGATGCCGATATCATCAAAAAAGGCGGTCAATTTTATATGTTTTACAAAACCGAAGGCACCGCGACCAAAGGTATTCGGGTTGCAGTATCAGACAGTCTTACGGACGGTTATGTGCCTGTTGAGGGCTACGTAGACCAGACCGAAAAGGCCGTTGAGGGTTCTTCCGTTTTTAAAATGATAAACAGCAATACGTACATTTTGCTTTATGATATGTACATAGACGGCGAGTACCAGTTTGCAGAGAGTACAGACCTCAAAAACTTTACGGCTTTGGGCGCAGCCGAAATTTCCATGAATTTTCACCCCCGTCACGGGACCATAATTCCGGTAACTGAAGCAGAAGCCACTCGTTTACTCAAGGCTTTTCCATCTAAAGACTTACCGCTTTTAGTAGGCGCAGCTAATTCGAGCGTTCGCACCCAAAATGTCAAAGCCGATGCAACGGATAAGACGATTTACCTTCCGGTGTATCCGGGTACAAGCCTGACTGATTTCGATCCTAAATTATTAGCATTTCCGGGAGTTCAGGTAGAACAGAAGAGCGGTCAGAATTTTGAAAACGCTCCGGTTTCCTATACGCTCAGCCTTCCCGATGGTACTACAACAACCTATGCAGTGGAAGCTGAAATAGCCGGAAATCCTGTTTTGAATGGATACTACGCAGATCCCGAAATCATTTATTCTAACAAAGACCAAAAATTTTACCTGTATCCTACCAGCGATGGGTTTGACGGCTGGTCTGGTAAATACTTCAAGACTTTTTCATCTACAGATTTAATAAACTGGAAAGATGAAGGCGTAATCCTCGATTTGACTAAAGATGTGAGCTGGGCGAATCGCAATGCCTGGGCGCCCTGTATCGCAGAGCGAAAGATTGATGGGAAATATCAGTATTTCTACTACTTTTCGGCAGCTCAACAAATAGGTCTGGCTGTAGCTGATGATCCTGCAGGACCTTACAAAGATCTGGGTGAGGCTTTTGTAGGCGAAAAACCTGAAGCCATCAAAAGGGGAGGAGGTCAAATCATAGATCCTGATGTTTTTTACGATCCACAAAGCGGAAAAAGCTATTTCTATTGGGGAAATGGGTATATGGCAGGAGCCGAACTGAATGACGATATGCGTTCTATGAAGGAAGAAACCATCACCGAAATGACCCCTGATGGTACCTATCGTGAGGGTACCGAAGTATTCTTTAGAAACGGAAAATACTATTTTATGTGGTCTGAAGACGACACCCGAAGCCCTAATTACCGGGTGCGCTATGCCACTGCCGATAGTCCGTTAGGACCTTTAAATATTCCCGATGACAATCTGGTCATTATGAAAGATGAAGAACAGGAAATTTATGGTACCGGGCATAATTCGGTAATCAATGTACCGGGCACTGACGACTGGTATATTGTTTACCATCGTTTTACGCGTCCTAAGGGGATCGCGATGGGAAGTCCGGCAGGTTTTAACAGAGAAGTGTCTATAGACAAACTTACTTTTGCGGAAGACGGGTCAATAGTTCCTGTAAAGCCAACGCTTCAGGGAATTGAGCCGGTAAGTCTTCCGAGATAACAGAGCATCAAAAAATACTATACTTAAAAGCCCTCGTTACTTTGATAACGACGGCTTTTTAATTCAAAAATTATACGTGCTACAAACAGCAATTTAAAGCGGATTCTGTTTGAAGGCAGAAGGTGTTCTACCAAATTTCTCCTTAAAGATTTTTCGGAAGTATTTGGCATCGCCAAAACCAACTTCGTAAGCTGCCTGCGATACGGTAAAATTTTCCTTTTCGATGAGGTAAGCCGCTTTCTCAAGCCTGATGTCTCTAATGTACTCATTGATACTTTGACCAGTAATGGCTTTAACCTTGCGGTAGAGGGAAGATCTGCTCATCCCAATATGTTCTGCAATAGTCTCTACGCTTAGATCCCCTTCCTGGGTTTGCTCAAAAATGAGTTGTTTTAATTCGGCCAGGAATCTCTTTTCATTTTCGAGAATTTTGGAATCCTCCTGATTATCTGATACCTCAGATTGGGAGTCCTGAACTTTTTGAAGCAGAAATTCCCGACTTTCAATCAGGTTTTTAACCCGGGCTCGCAGCACCTGAACATTAAAAGGCTTTACGATGTAATCATCAGCTCCCTCGTCATAACCCGTCTCAATAGTCTCATAATTGCTTTTCGCAGACAGTAAAATCACCGGAATGTGTGAGGTCTCCTTTTTGTTTTTGATAAATTGACAGAGATCAAGGCCGCTCTTTACGGGCATCATTACATCGCTGATAATCAAATCTGGGATATATTTTGTTGCCAGGTTTATGCCTTCCTCTCCATCTTCCGCCTGAATGAGGTCGTATTCTGAACCAAGCGCACTTTCTAAAAACTCAAGAATATCTGGGTTGTCGTCTACGAGCAAAACCAGTTTGCGGGAGCTTTCTGCTTTAAGATAAACGCTGTTTGCCTTGGGTTCAGGATTAACAGGCTCTGAATCACTAATCCGTTTTTCAACCTCTTTTTTATTGATCTGAGGCCGCTCTTCGAGCTGAAGATAGGCATCAAGTAAGGTGTCGTCGTTCGGTATTTTTAGCGTAAAGGTGCTGCCCTGATTGGCTTTGCTTTCTACCTCAAGAAAGCCCTTATGCAGATGTGCAAATCTTCTGGAAAGCGCAAGACCTATACCTGTGCCGTCTTTTTTAAACTTGTTCTCCGATTGATAGTACCATTCAAAAATGTGGTTGAGGTCACTGGTTTTGATTCCACTTCCGGTATCTGATACCACAATATTGACATACGATTCATCAACTTCCAGAATGACATTGATTTTACCACCATCGGGCGTGTATTTTATAGCGTTTGAAATCAAATTGTTTACGATCACGTGTATTTTCTCAAGATCACAATACACCTTTATTGTTTTCTGAGGCATAGTGACCATCAGGTTGATGTTTTTTTTCTTTACAACCGGTTCGTATCCCGAGAGCCACTGAGAGAGGTTTTTGCTCAGATTGTATTCATTAATTTCCAGTTTACTTAGGCCTTCTTCGCTTTTCCTGAATTCTAACAGTTTATTTATAAAACTGAGCAGGTTATCTGCATTACGTCGTATGAGCTTAAGGCTTTTGCGGTGTCGTTTATGAACAATCTCATCGAGCAAGGTTTCGAGCGGAGCTAAAATAAGGGTAAGCGGGGTTTTAAGTTCGTGCGAAAACCCGGTATAAAATCGAATACGCTCTTCATTGAGTTCGTGCTCAAGTTTGCGCTGTTTTTGTTCAAAGAGCAGCGAGTTTTTAAGGTGGATGCGTTCGGAGTAGTATTTGAGCCCACTAACAACCAGTATAATAATCACAGCTAAATAGAACAGATACGCGGGTAGTGTTCGCCAGAACGGAGGCAAAATATTAATATCTAGAGTTTTTAAATCTGTGGCATTAGGCAGATTATTCTGTTTGATTTTTAAAGTATATTTCCCTGGCGGGATGTTACTAAAATTAATCCTATTCGCATTTTTAAGATCAATCCAATTTTCATTAAAACCTTCAAGAATATAGGAGTAGGTGATATTTTCTGAAAAGGGAAAGCTAAGGCTTGTAAAATCAATTGAAAATATCGTCTTGTCATATGGAATATTTATTTGCTTTTTATACAGCATAGAGCTGCTCAAAATTCCTTTGTCGTCTTCTCCTGATATGGGTACAGACTCATTAAAAATTAATAGGTCTTCCAGAACAATTGGCCCGGCAGAACTATTTTGATCCAGAGCTTCTGGATTAAACTCAAATATTCCTCTATTACTTCCCAGAAAGAGTTTATTGGAGGATGATTTTAAAATTGCGCCGAGATTGAATTCCGTTATTTGAAAACTTTTGGGCAAGTTTATAGTTTCAATAGTATTGGTTTCAATATTGTATTTATTGATTCCCTTATCGGTAGCTAACCAGAGATAATTATCATCCCAATTAATTATGCTATTTACCGTATTGTTGCTCAATCCCTCTGTCTCTGTAATACTGATTGCTTTTGTCGAATTAGGATTGAAGCGAATTAGTCCTCCGTGCTTGGTTCCTGCTACGACTTCTCCGGTTGTTAAAACAGTAATACTGTAAACGACGTTACCACGTAAATTTTCAAGATTATTGGTGTGATAGGAATAAGCACTTTGATCTTCCAGATCATAACTCAGAATACCATTACCATAAGTTGCTAACCATAAGGTTCCTTTTGAATCCTCAGTAATATCACGCACATCAATTTTTCCAAAGGCTTTCTCCAAAGGCTCTTCATTGATAAAGTCTTTTTTACTCTCGGAATATTTAAAAAAGCCATCGCGGTTTGTTCCAACCCAAAGTTGTCCCTCTTTATTCTCAAATATTGATCTTACATCACTTCCCTTGCCTATACTTCCTTGCAAATAATAAGACCATTTTTGAGTTTTCAAATCAACACAGGTAATACCACCCTTATAAGTGCCGATCCATAATCTATCTTTGCTGTCTTTATAAATAGTATTTATATAGTTTGTAGAAAGTTTGTTGCTCGAGGAGTAAACTCCGTAGTCAAAATTTCCGCTTTTGAGATCATATAGGTCAATGCCTCCACCGTCAGTACCCAAAATAAGTTTGTTTTCAGATAATTCTTCAATTGCAAATACACGGTTATGCGCAATTCGTTCAGAGTTATACAAATCATTGCTTATTAAAGTCAATGCTTCACCGCTTGGATCAACAAAATTTAAACCGGCACTGGTTCCAATCCACATATTGCCGGAAGAATCCTTATAAAGCGCTGATATTGTTGCGTCAGAGACACTTGAGTTATTTTCTTTAGGTAGATACCATTTAATGGAGGGTTTTTCAGGATTATCAAAAAGACTTTCACGGTCTAAAATATTTAAGCCACCGTATTGAGTGCCAATCCAGATTTGACCAAAATCATCTTCTTCGAGAGATAGAACTACATCGTCACTCAACCCTCTTGTTGTCTTTTGTTGGCCTAAATGAAATTCTTTTCCAGTAGCCGTAAATACTTTAAGTCCCGAGTGTGTTCCTACCCATACATTATTCTTTTGATCAACTAAAACCGCATTTATAATGGCTTCATCTTTGTTTTTATAGGGATATCGAATAACTTCTTTTCTTTTGATATTAAGTTTATTTAAACCGTTATCAAAGGTTCCTATCCAGACTATACTATCATTTTGATTTGTTAAACATGATATTTTGTTTGATGAAAGCGAATTTAAATGCTCTGACTGATGGGAATAAAAACCAACACTTTTATTGTTTTTAAAGATATGTAATCCTTCATCATAGGCTCCAACAAGCAATTTGTTGTCCTTAAGTTGTAATACTGAATTAATGCTATTTGATATATAAGCGAGATCGGATTGGAAAAATGAAAATTCTTCGGTACGCGGATTAAAAATATTTAGCCCACCATCTGTTGCAACAAATAGCGAACCATTTTCACACCTCCTTATTTGTTGAATATAGTTGTTAGTTAGATTAGAAGTTTCCTGTCTGAATACTTTAAATTGATTCCCGTCATATCTGTTAATGCCGTCTGATGTCCCCACCCATATAAAACCAAGTTTGTCCTCTTCAATAGATTTGACCTGATTGTTTGATAAACCGAAGTCTGTATCAATAGTATAAAAGGTTAGCTTATTGGATAAACGTTCCTGTTTAGTAGTTTGATTTTGACCAAATAGGATCAAACCAAACAATTGAAATATAAATAATGTCTTAACAGAATTTTTAGTTAACATCTTGTGACTTCTAAATTGTGAATTGTTATTAAAAATAAGACTTTAGTTTGGTAAACCGTTGTATTATCGGGCTTTTGAACAGTATACCCCCTAAGATTTCCCCAGCCACCCCCGTAAGACTTCACATAATATTGGGAAACTTGTAAATGTGAAATTGCTAAAGATTTATTAAAAAAGAAAATCTCAGGCAAGTCTTAAAACAATCATTTTAGAAATAGTATCCTTAATGCATATTAAAAGTGTTTATTTCTTATTGGTAGCTTTTGCAATTAGCGCATTGACTAATGCCCAGCAAAATATTAAGAATACTTCCTTTCTTCCCGGAAAGGTATGGTATGATATGCAAGGAGATACTATAAATGCTCATGGGGCTGGTTTTTACTACGAGAAAGGGGTTTACTACTGGTATGGCGAGCACAAGAGTCGTAATAGTTTAGCTGAAGTAGGTGTTCGCGTTTATAGCTCAAAAGATCTGCTTAATTGGAAAAATGAAGGTGTTGCCCTTGAGGTAAGTAAAGAAGCATCTTCTGAAATTACTAGAGGCTCAGTCATTGAGAGACCTAAAGTTATTTATAATGAGAAAACCGGAAAATATGTGCTGTGGTTTCATCTTGAACTTAAAGGAAAAGGATACGAGGCAGCGAGAACAGGGGTGGCAGTCAGTGATTCACCCGTTGGACCTTTCAGGTATTTAAAATCGTACAGACCGAATGCAGGTGTGTGGCCACAAAATTTTAATTCTCAACAGAAAAAGACAAATTCTAACGAATCGTCCTATAAGTGGTGGACAAAAAAATGGTCAGAAGCTCTTGTAAATGGTCTATACGTTCGCAGAGACTTTGAAGAAGGGCAAATGTCAAGAGATATGACTGTTTTTGTTGACGATGATGGGAAAGCGTATCACATACACTCTTCAGAAGAGAATCAAACGCTGCATATATCACTCTTGACAGAAGATTATCTAGACTTTACTGACACCTGGGTTCGGGTGCAGCCTGGTGGACAAAACGAGGCTCCTGCTGTCTTTAAAAATGGCGATTATTATTATATGATTACTTCGGGCTTGACTGGTTGGGACCCTAACGCTGCCCGTTCTTTCCGGGCAAGATCAATGCTTGGTCCCTGGCAAAGTCTTGGCAACCCGGCAAAAGGAAAAGGGGCTGAAGTTACATTTAATTCGCAAAGCACTTATGTGTTGCCTGTAGAAGATAGAAAAGATACTTTCATTTTTATGGCTGATCGCTGGAACCCCAAAAATCATCAGGATGGAAGGTATGTGTGGTTGCCAGTAATTATAAATAATGAAGGAAACCCTGAAATAAAATGGACTGATGAATGGAATTTTAACGAAAAAAGCTATTCAACTGAAAATGAATTAGGTGGAAAATAAAATGCGATACCTCAATCGATATCGTAAACCAGTAATCAATAATTAAAACTATTAAACTATGATCAAACCAGACGACTTAAGTCTTTGCCTTTTAAAGCAACCCAACTGTAAACTATGAAACTATTGATAAAAACTACCTTAAGATTAGAACAATAATTATGAAACATAATATTCTTAATATTAAAAGAGCCTATTCTTTGATGCTGCTGGTTTTGAGTTGCACATTGAGTCTAAATACATATGCCTTAAGACTTGATAATTCTGAAGACGTGGCGTTGCAGAAAGTGGTTACCGGTACTGTATATGACGACAGTGATAACAATCAACCTCTTATCGGGGTTACGGTTGTTGAAAAAGGAACTAATAATGGTACTGCTACAGATTTTGATGGAAATTATTCTATTCGGGTCGCTCCGGGGGCTACCCTGGTTTTTTCGTTCGTAGGTTTTGAAACGAAGGAAGTATTGGTTTCAGACCAGGAAAGTATAAATGTAACTCTGAGTCTTAGCTCAGAATCATTGGAAGAAACCGTTGTAATAGCCTTTGGAGGTAAGCAGCTTAAAGAAAGTCAGGTAAGTTCTATCGCAACTATCAACCCCGCAGAACTAAAAGGACCTACCAATAACCTTACTAATATGATCGCGGGTCGCGTACCGGGAATGATTTCTTTTCAGCGGTCTGGTGAGCCGGGGGCAGATAACTCTGACTTCTTTATTCGGGGTTTGAGTACTTTTGGGAGTGGTAAGCGTAATCCCCTCATATTAATTGATAATATTGAATCTACGCCCACTGATCTTGCTCGTTTGCAACCAGACGATATAGACACCTTTTCAGTCTTAAAAGATGCGGCAGCTGCTTCAGTTTATGGAGCGCGTGGTGCAAATGGCGTGATTCTCATTACCACAAAAAGTGGTAAAGCCGGTAAGGCAAAATTTAGTGCACGTGCAGCATCGCGAATTTCAACTAATACTGATAATTTTCAGTTTGCAGATAATATTACCTATATGAATCTGGCAAATGAGGCTGCACTTACGCGTGATCCTCTGGCGGCATTGCCTTATTCGCAAATTAAAATTGATCGTACAGCGGCAGGAGATAATCCATATTTGTACCCCAGCAATAATTGGATAGATCAAATCCTAAAAGACTATACCGTTAACCAAAGTTTTAATATTAGTGCCAGTGGAGGCTCAGAACGTGCGCGCTATTATGTTTCAGGAACTTACAATGTTGATAATGGAATTTTGGATGTTAATCCCATAAATAACTTTAACAGTAATATTAAACTCCAAAATTATTCGCTTAGAAGTAAATTGGACATAGATTTAACACCAACGACTTTCGCAACAGTTAATATCTACGGTCAGTTTGACGACTATAATGGTCCAATCGCTCAAGGTGGAGACATCATTGCTTCAACGGTAAATGCAAACCCGGTAGCATTTCCAGCAATCTTTCCTTCAGAATTTTATCCTATAGCAGAGCATCCTTTATTTGGTAATGCTCCCTTGTCATTGTCAAGTAATGCTCTATATAGAAATCCATATGCAGAGATGGTTAGAGGGTATCGTACTACCAAGAACTCAACGGTACAGGCACAACTTGCAATTGATCAAAAACTTGACTTTATTACTAAAGGGCTTAAACTAGGAACTATGAATTATATAAGACGTTATAATTCCTATTCAATAAGTAGAGCCTATAATCCTTTTTACTATCAGGCTTCCCGTAATCCGGTTGATAACAGTATAATGTTAAGAGTACTAAATGACGGTACTCAGGCCTCCATAGGCACCCCCGGAACTGAATTTTTAAATCTTGCCGGAGGCGGGAATGTTTCAAATTCCAGAATTTACAACCAGTTTACACTTAATTATGATAAAACATTTGCTGAAAAGCATGTGGTTTCGGGTTTTCTAATCAATGTTTTACAAAGTTATGAGACTACGGAATATGATAACCTTCAGCAATCGTTACAATATCGTAACCATACTTTTTCTGGAAGGTTTACCTATGCTTTTGATAGAAGGTATATTGCCGAATTTAGCTTTGGGTATAACGGTTCAGAGCGTTTTGATCGCAGCAACAGATATGGTTTTTTCCCTTCATTTGGTGTAAGCTATGTAGTTTCAAATGAAGCTTTTTTTGAAAAATGGAAAGAAACTGTGACCAATCTCAAGTTGCGATTTACCTACGGTAAGGCCGGAAACGACGAAATTGGAAATGCAGATGAGGATAGATTCTTTTATTTATCAAGAGTAAATGCGAATAACGGAGGATTTGGAGCTCTGTTCGGTCAGGATTATAATTACTACCGCCCGGGTATATCGATAGATCGTTATGCAAATCCAAATATTGGTTGGGAGATTTCGGAGCAATACAATTTTGGTATAGACATTGGTTTATGGAGGGATTTAAATATTACTGCAGAGATTTATCAACAAAACCGTTCAAATATACTTCAAAGACGTACCGAAATTGGGGATGTAATAGGTCTAACCGCACAGCCTCAAGTAAATTTTGCAGAGCTTGAGTCAAAGGGTATTGATTTATCTTTAGATTATAACAGGCAAATAAATCAGGAGTGGTGGACACAGGCAAGAGCTACGTTAACTTTTGCGACTAATGAGGTTAAACAGACTAATGAGCTCAACTATCCCGATGATTTAAGTTACCTCTCTCAGGTAGGTAATAATGCATCTCAAATGTACGGGTATCTTGCTGAGCGTTTATTTACAGATCAGGAAGAAGTAAATAATTCACCAGCACAATTTGGTCAATATACCGGTGGAGATATTAAGTATCGTGATGTAAATGGCGATGGCGTGATTACACCTTTAGACCGCGTACCTATTGGTTTACCAACTACACCTGAATTAATCTATGGTTTTGGAGGCACTGTTGGATATAAAGATTTTGACTTAAGTATTTTCTTTCAGGGATCTGCCCGGTCCTCTTTTCAAATCGATCCCAGAGCTATTTCACCATTTGTTTTGGGTACGGGTGATAACACTGGTAGACAAAATGGCTTGCTTAAAATCATTGCAGACAGCTACTGGTCTGAAGACAACAGAGACCTATATGCATTTTGGCCTCGCCTAAGCTCAACAGTAATTGAGAATAATGTGCAGAGTTCATCCTGGTGGCTGCAAAACAATGATTTCTTAAGACTTAAGAATCTTGAGTTTGGCTATCGTGCTTCAGAGCGCCTTACAGAATCCTTAGGCTTACGCTCTTTACGTGTTTATGCGAGTGGAATCAACCTGGCCGTTTGGAGCAGCTTTAAGCTTTGGGATCCTGAAATGGGAGGAAATGGTTTAGGATATCCTATTCAATCTACTTACAACTTAGGTGTTCAATTTGACTTTTAAAAAAACTTAAATATGAAAAATATACTATTTAAAAAATCTTTTAAGCGAAAGTTAGTGCTGGTACTGGCACTACCCTTTGTGATGATTTATAATGCCTGCCAGGATGATTATCTGGATGTAGTTCCTGATGGTCTGGCTACTGTTGATAAAATTTTTAATTTGAGACAGGAAGCTGAAAAGTACTTATTTACCTGTTACTCATATATGCCAAGGTTAGGAGATTTGCGTAGAAACGCGGCCTTTCTTGCCGGTGATGAAATGTGGGTACCAGACAACCGTGAAAACGGGGATTACTTTGCATTAGAGATAGCATTAGGAAGGCAACGTGTTGCAAACCCATATTATGATGTATGGCAGGGAGAGTATCAGGGAGGTTTACCTTTTGACGGCTCTGAAATCTGGGATGGTATCAGACACTGTAATATTTTTATTGAGAATATGTCTGATCCTAACAATGTACCTGATATTACAGATACTGAGCGGGAACGCTGGATTGCAGAAGCTAAGTTCTTAAAGGCCTATTATCATTTTTATTTAATGCGGCATTACGGGGCGATACCTATTATCAAAGAAAACGTTTCTGTAGATGCTCCAACACCTGCATTTGATTTACCGCGTGATCCTTATGATGAGGGAATTAATTATATAGTAGAACTTCTGGATGAAGCCGCTGCAGTATTACCACCGGTGATCGCAGATATCAATACAGAATATGGTCGCATAACCTCGGTTATTGCAAGATCATTAAAAGCACGGGTTTTGGTAACTGCCGCCAGTCCATTATACAATGGTAACCCAGATCTTTCGGTAGTAATTAATAACGATGGTACACCTTTATATAATACCACTTTTGAAGCTAATAAATGGCAAATTGCGGCTGATGCAGCAAAAGAAGCCATTGATGCAGCTGAAGCTGCAGGACTAAGATTGTATGAGTTCAATGAGGCTTTAACGGGATTTGATCTTACAGATACGACTGTTACCAAGTTGAGCATTCGTAATGCAATCACAGACCCTGAAAGCCTGGAAATTATTTGGCCTAATACTCAGAGTCTTACAAATGGCGCAGACGGCCTTCAGGCCAGTGCTATGGCACCTCTCGAGGTTGGTCATAATACCCGGGTGGCACGTAAAGTAATTTCACCTACCATTACGATGGCAAAATTATTTTATACTGATAATGGAGTGCCAATCACGGAAGATAAAGCTTACGATTTTAACGATATCCTTGAGTTGAGAGAAGCTCAACCTGATGAGCGTTATAATATAGAAGAAGGATACCGCACTTCAAGATTAAATTTTGACCGGGAACCTCGTTTTTATGCAGACTTGGGTTTTGATGGAAGTATGTGGTATAAGCGTGATGCTTTGGGAGATGAAACCAAATGGCACATAGAAGGTAAATTCGGGGACTATTCAGGAAGTGATCATCCATTCTTTTTTAACGAGACCGGGTATTACTGTAAAAAACTGGTGAATTGGAGAATGACATTTAGTAATGATGGTGGAACCTTTGAGACCTATGCCTGGCCCGAAATGCGTCTTGCAGATTTATATTTGCTCTATGCAGAAGCTCTTAATGAAGTGTCAGGACCTTCACAAGAAGTTTATTCCTACTTAGATCAAATACGAGAACGTGCTGGTTTAGATGGTGTTGTAGAGTCCTGGGCAGCCCATTCTAACAATCCAAATAAGCCAACAACTCAAGAAGGTTTAAGAAGTATTATACAACAGGAGCGTATGATAGAATTGGCTTTTGAAGGACAACGATATTGGGATCTTCTTCGCTGGAAACGCGCGGTTCAGGAATTTAACGATAATGTGCAGGGTTGGAATATTAAAGGTGATGACGAAGCATCTTACTATCAAATACGCACCATTCATCTACAAAACTTTATTTCACCTCGTGATTATTTCTGGCCACTTAGTGAAACGTCTTTAATCCGTAACACAAATCTGGTTCAAAACCCAGGTTGGTAATTTAAAAATTGAAACTATGAGAACATTAATTTTAAAATCAGTAGTCCTATTTATACTCTTATCTATAGGTCTAAGCTGCTCCGAAGAAGTCGAGCAGGTTCCTTTGGAATCTAATAGCACTGCACCGGCACCCGTATCCAATGTTGATGTGGAAAACTTACCGGGTAAGGTTAAGTTGACTTTTACACTTCCCAAAGATCCGGATCTTTTGTACGTAAAAGCTAATTATACGCTTCCCACAGGAAGAGAGATGGAGGTAAAATCATCTTTGTATTCTAATTCTATGATTTTACAAGGCTTTAGTGGTAATGAGGAGGTAGATGTTGAGGTTGTTGCTGTAAACCGTAGCGAGGTTGAATCAGAACCCGTATTGCTTAGTGTGAAGCCTTTACGGTCTCCAATATTCGACGTCTATGAAAGTTTAAGCGTAGGAAGTGCGTTTGGAGGTATTTTTGTAAACGCTGATAATCCGGTACGGGAGGATCTGGCAATTTTAATTCTTACCAAAAATGAAGAAGGTGACTATGTAGCTGATCCTAATAGCATCTATACTTCTACTGATGATATTAGACGCGTAGTACGAGGTTATGATACGATACCAAGAGAGTTTGCATTTACCATTCGTGACAGATGGCTCAATTATACTGACACACTGGTTACCTCAATTACTCCATTATTTGAGCAGGCAATACCTAAGTCAAGCTATGGAGATTTGCGATTGCCCAATGATGCTCCCGGGCATAATTCTACTCCAAAGAGCGGAATGTGGGATAATGATTTTATTAATTGGCCTCGCTGTTATTTAACTCAGGGTAATTTTATTGCTGATACGCACATAACAAGTTTTGATATTGGGGTTCTTGCCAAGCTAAGTCGAATAGTTATATGGGACTACCCGGAATATTACAATAGCGGTAATGGTACCGGAAGGGCTTATTATTATAACGTTTGTATGAAGGAATTCAAAATTTACGGTTCTGCAGAATTAGAAACTACCGGGGACCTTGATAAATGGACTCTTTTAGGGACTTACAAGGAAGTTAAACCATCCGGATTACCTTACGGCCAGAGTACCGGTGAAGATTTTGAAACTGCAAACGCCGGGTTTAGTTGGGATGTTGACCCTAGTGCCGGTCCCATGCGTTACATCCGTATAGAGATGATTGATAATTGGGCAGGTACTTACTCTATGGGTATATCTGAGCTTCAGGTATACGGTAACACAAAATTTTAATCTTAAAGAGAAAAGCAAGATGAAAAATTTAAACTTATATATATACGCAGCGGTCGTAAGCTGTTTTATAGTTCTTTGGTCATGTTCAGATCAGGAGTATGATGATTACAAGAAATTTGCTGATGGAGGTGAAATAAATTATACTGAAAAAGTAGATTCGTTAAAATCCTTTTCAGGGAAAAACAGAATTATGCTTCAGGGAATTATTGATGCTGACCCAAAAATCACTGAATTTCGTGTTTTTTGGAACGACGGGAGAGATTCTGTTTCTGTACCGATAACACGAAGTGGTGGTGTTGATACACTTGAGGTCACGATTGCTGATATTCCGGAGAATATCTACAACTTTCAGATCCGTACGTATGACGCAGCAGGTAATAAATCTTTAGTATCTAATGTAACGGGTGCGGTATATGGAGAACGGTATCAAAATACCTTGTTTAATAGACCAGTCCTGGCAAACGATTTGGTTAGTGGAACATTAACTATTTCATACGCAAGTATGGATCTTACAACAGGTGTTATTGGAACCGAAGTTCTATTGGATGGAGCCTCTGAGCCCATCTTTGTTCCCATAGATTCAGAAGAGTATGAAATTTCAGATTATGTCGTAAATAGTAGCTATAAATACAGGACCTTGTTTTTACCTGAAGAGACAGCTATCGATACCTTTTATACTGATTATATTTCGTTTACTCCAATTCCCAAGCCTATACTGGTAAATGCTAAGGCTCCTTTTGCCACAGTAAAACGAGGAGGTGAAGTAGGAGCGAATAACAGATGGGGAACTCTTGCAGATTGGACCACCAACGATGCCGCTAAAACTTTTGGAAATCCACCAGTAGGCGGTTTTGACGATAATGAAGGTCTAGCTGCAATGGGGCAGGAAAGCTGGGGTTCACCACTTATTAGAAATGGTAAAATCTACCAACAGGTAGAAGTCAAAGAAGCCAGTTATGCGCTTAATGTTTTTGTAAGAAATGGTAACAAGTTGAATGAGGCGGGTACTAAAGTTTACCTGGCAATTGTTGATGGAGATGGTTTACCAGACGTTGATAATATCGTAGATAACCCAATTGTTTTAGGCTATAAGCGAATTACAGGAACAGGCGATTATGTATTAAATTTTGATGCAAATCAGGATATGACAGTTTCTGTAGGTATAGTTACAGATTTTACTATTGATCAAAGTTATTGGAAGATTATGTCTTGGGATATTGTCGTACAGAACTAAAAACATTATTTAAAAGGGAAGAGGTCTTAATCTTCCCTTTTTATTTAATGAAACATTCAGTTAATAAAATCATATTTCCAAAGCAAGAGATACCTTAAAACTGAGGATAAATACAATACATACTATAATGAAATATTTAAAATATATATTTTTTTCAACTAGCATTCTGTTGTGGAGTCTTAGTTGCTCACCGGAAGATGCTAAAGAAGAACCTAAAGAGGATCCTGTCGTTGAGCTAAATTTAGCTACTGTTAAAACTAATGAGGTTTCAGATGTAGATGCTTATAAGGCTACAATATCAGCCAAGGTTGAAGATGATGGAGGCAGTACAATTAAAGAGCGTGGAATATGTTATGCTCTGGCACCTAGTCCAGATTATTCAGATAATAGGGCTACACCTAATTCATTTAAAGGATCTGGCGAATATGACATTAACCTTTCTGATCTTGAAGATAACACAACCTACTTTGTCCGTGCATTTGCGACAAATTCAAAAGGAATTGCTTATGGTAACGAACTGTCGTTCAAAACTCTTAATGCCGATGTACCCAAATTTGCGATAAGTGAAACCAAAGTAAGTGGGGTTCATGATATATGGGTTGAAACCACGTTGATTGAAACCGGTGACGCTAATATTAAGGAGGTAGGTATTGTTTACGGCACAACAGGTGATTTAAATATTGAAACGAATCTTGTCGTTGTTCAGGAGGAGGTGAAGGCTAAATATTTAAGCAGAATGACCAAACTCGAAGAAAAAACAACCTATTATTTTAAAGCTTATGCCGTCACAGATAATGATGACGTTTTTTATAGCGAACCTGAAACGTTTGAAACGATAAATTCTGGCGACTTTACGTATACTATAAACGGATACAATGAAAACAATGCGGTGTTTGTGAGGTTGAAAAATGCTATCGAAAGAGTGCAATACTATTATAACAATTTCACTTCGATTAAAAAACACGTCTGGGTAAATTATGTCCCTGGTGTGACTACTGCCGATGCTAACTTTGATGGCTGGATCCGTTTTGGTTCTAATCAATCCTATCAACAAACTGGAACAGCCCTGCACGAGGTGGCTCATACGGTAGGAGTAGGGACACATTCTAAGTGGAATGAACTTCTTGAAGGCGGAATCTATCAGGGCTCAAGAGCAAATCAAATTTTAAAGCTTTTAATTCAGGATGAGGATGCAGCAATAAAAGGAGACGGTTTACATTTTTGGCCGTTTGGAATAAACGGAGCTCACGAAGATGATGGTCAGGATATGACATATATTATTAATACCTTAATTATTCAAGGAATGCGTGCTGATGGATTACCCATCAACTAAGGCTATTTATATACCTGAGTTTACATAGAGCAAGCTTTAAGAGCAAATTGTAAGCTTGTATTCAATAATCCAAGGTTTTGACCACCCCGTCCCCCCTAATATGTCAATTTATACCCTCTAATAACACCTGTTTTTTAGGAAACTTGTAAGCTGGGGATAAATGCTATTACGTTTTCGAAAAAACGAACCTGGCGTTACAACTAAAGATAGGAACGTAGGTTACTAGAATTATAAATGTTTTAATTACATTTATAAAATTTTTATGAATTTCAGATTACTCATTTCATCAATTCTTGTGCTTGCCATTTTTGGCAGCTGCGCTGGTGTTCCTCTAGCCGAAACTGCAAAAGAAAGTGTTGTAGGCGAGGGCTGGTCTTTCAATTCGGTGAATACGGTAATCTTCAGGCAAAATGCGGTTACGACCTATGCCAATATACAATTTACAGGCTATTACGATGCCGAAGCACGGGTAATTCTGGCCAAACGTAAACTGCCCCGTGGCAAATGGGAGGTTTATAAAACGCGATTTACAGGCAATGCAAAAGATGCACACAATGCGATTAGTATTGCGGTTGATGGAAAAGGTTATTTGCACGTTAGCTGGGATCACCACGACAATCCGTTGCGTTATGCTAGGAGTTTAGAACCTTTTGGTCTTGAACTTTCTGAAATGCAACCGATGATCGGTTTCGACGAAAACAAAGTTTCTTATCCACAGTTCTACAATTTGCCCTCAGGAGATTTAATCTTTATGTACCGCTCGGGGAAGTCGGGTAGCGGAAGTTTAGTTTTAAACAGATATGATTTAGATACCGAAAACTGGACTACACTGCACAGCAATCTCATAGATGGTGAAGATAAGCGTAATGCCTATTGGCAGGCCTATGTAGATCAGGAGGGTACCATTCACCTTTCTTGGGTGTGGCGCGAAAGCTGGGACGTTTCGACCAATCACGATATCGCTTACGCGCAGTCAAAAGATGGCGGTAAAACCTGGAAAAAATCAGACGGGAGTCTTTATGAATTGCCCATTACGCAGCGCAGTGCAGAGTATGCTGCGATCGTTCCGCAAAAGAATTCGCTGATCAATCAGACGGCGATGACTACTGACAGTCAGGGTAATCCCTACATTGCTAATTATTGGAATGTGGACGATGCAACCCAATTTCACGTGGTTTATCTCAAAGAAGGTCAATGGCAAACCGAAAATACCGCATTCAGAACAACGGGTTTTCAGTTGGGCGGCGGCGGAACAAAAAAAATACCCATCTCGCGGCCTGAAATTTTTATCGATGAATCTCAGGGCAAGAGGCTTTACCTGCTCTTTCGTGATGCAGAGCGCGGATCAAAAATAGTCCTCGCTTCGCGGGATTTAAACAAAGAAGAATCCTGGAAGCTAACTGATCTGACTAAAGCATCTGTTGGCGATTGGGAACCCAATTTTGACAAAGAATTATTTAAAAAAACAGGAAAGCTTCACCTATTTGTGCAAAAGGTGAATCAGGTGGATGGCGAAGGGCTTCAAAACAGTAAGCCTACACCTGTTAAGATTTTAGAGTATAATACATTACAAGAATAAAAACCTATGAAAATTAACAACAAATCAAGACTAGTCATTTTTTTATCGGTGTGCTTAGTACAGGCATACACTAGTTTTTCGCAGGCAATCAATGAGTGGGAGAATCCTACGGTCATAGACCGAAATAAAGAAGAAGGGCGAGCGTCTTTCCATTTATATGAAAACCTGTCTCAGGCCTTAACCTTAGACCATTCCCAGTCTGCTTTGCAAAAAAGCCTTGACGGGGAGTGGAAATTCAATATTGTCAAGAATCCGGGACTACGCCCGCAGGATTTTTACAAAACCGATTTTAACGATGCCGGTTGGGATCAGATCACGGTTCCTTCCAACTGGGAGACCGAAGGATTTGACATTCCAATCTACACTAACGTAGCCTATCCCTTTGAAAAAAATCCGCCTTTTATCAACGGCGACTATAATCCGGTGGGCACCTACCGTACTACGTTTGCTATTCCTGAAAATTGGGAAGATAAAGAGGTGTTGTTGAGTTTTGGTTCCATCTCTGGTTATGCACGTATTTATGTAAACGGAAAGGAAGCTGGGATGACCAAAGCTTCTAAGACTCCTGCAGAATTCGATATAACAAATCTGATTAAGTCCGGTGAAAACCAACTTGCTGTGCAGGTAACGCGCTGGCACGATGGCAGCTATTTAGAAGATCAGGATTTCTGGCGTCTTAGCGGGATTGAGCGTTCGGTAGCTCTTAAAGCGATGCCTAAAACTACCATCTGGGATGTAAAGGTTTTGGGTGATCTCGATTCCAATTATAAAAACGGAAAATTTTCCGCAACTGTCGACATTCGTGATTTCGGAAAATCAGATATCAAGAAAGCTCGTCTTGGTGTTTCGGTTTATGATGCAAATGGCAATTTAGTTTTCGCAGAAAAGAAAGCCGTACCAGCTGAGGGTGGTAGGGTTGAGTTTTCACGCGACCTGCCTAATATTAAGAAGTGGAGCGGCGAAACTCCGTATCTCTACACCTATGTATTGAATCTCGAAGACAAAAAAGGAAATCCCGTGGTTGCTACTTCCGGACGCCTGGGTTTCCGTAAAGTCGAAATCAAAAACGCACAACTTTTAGTAAACGGTAAAGCAGTTACCGTGCACGGTGTAAACCTGCACGAGCACCATCCTGATAATGGTCACGTACCCGATCTTGAGATGACGCGCAAAGATTTTGAATTGATGGCGCGTAACAACATAAACGCGGTGCGTATGAGCCATTATCCTCACGGGCAGGAAGTTTACGATCTGGCCGATGAATTCGGTTTTTATATTGTAGATGAAGCGAATATTGAAACGCACGCGATGGGCGCAGAATGGCAGGGTAATTTTGATAAATCAAAGCATCCGGCGTATTTACCCGAATGGGCACCTGCACATTTAGATCGTATCAAACGTATGTACCAGCTTAACAAAAATCATACTTCGGTGATCATCTGGTCTATGGGTAATGAGTGCGGTAACGGCCCTGTATTTTATGATGCTTACGACTGGTTAAAAGAGACAGACCCCAGCCGCGTAGTTTCCTTTGAGCAGGCCGGTCAAAACCGAAATACCGACATCGTAGCGCCTATGTATCCGGGTATGAACCACATGAAAGAATATGCTGAAGATGATACGGTAACCCGCCCGTTTATTATGTGTGAGTACTCGCACGCTATGGGTAACAGCAGTGGTAACTTCAGAGCATATTGGGATATTATTGACAGCAGCCCGCATATGCAGGGTGGTTTTATCTGGGATTGGGTTGACCAGGGCTTGCGGGCAGAGACTGAAGACGGTCGCGAATTTTGGGCCTATGGTGGTGATTTAGGCGGAAAGAATCTGCAAAACGATGAAAACTTCAACGCAAACGGATTGGTTACTGCAGACCGGGTACCGCATCCTTCGCTGGCGGAAGTAAAAAAAGTATATCAAAATATCGAGTTTGATCTGGATGGAAACACGCTTACGGTCCAAAACAAATACAATTATACCAATCTGGATGCCTTCAATTTTAAGTGGAAGTTGCTTAAAAATGGTGAGCAAATCGATTCCGGAAGCTTTGAAGTTTCGGCTTTGCCAAATACGTCTCAAACTGTGCCATTCAATCTTCCTGAGACGGATGACGCAGAATATTTCTTGAGTGTTCACGCATTCACAAAAGACAGCAGTGCATTAGTTCCCGCGGGTTACGAACTTGCCTGCGAGCAATTTCAGCTGGGCGAAAAAGATTTCTTTGCTCAAAACGCAGATTCACTGACTAAAGATAAACTGGTTTATGAGGTACAGGGCGACTCGCTTTTGGTTTTCAGCACGGCTAAAACTCAAGGTGTTCTTGACCTGAAAGCCGGAAAATTAGAGCAGTATCAGCTTAAAGACGGAAGCAGTGTGCTTAACACCTTTCCCGAACCTTATTTTTGGAGAGCTCCTACCGACAATGACTTTGGTAACGGAATGCCTAGAAAATTAGTGGCCTGGAAAACAGCAAGTGAAAATCCGCAACTGCTGTCAGCAGAGGTAGGAACGCAAGAAGATAATGGCTTACCTGTGACATTCACCTATCAGCTTGCCGGGGTTGAATTGCCTTACACCGTGACCTATTTGATTGATGCAGTTAATGGCATTACTGTAAACACAAACCTGAATACTTCGGTAAAAGAAACACCTGAAATGCCCCGCTTCGGGATGCGTATGATCCTGGACGGAAAGTACGACAATCTGGAGTATTACGGTCGTGGCCCCTGGGAGAATTATTCAGACCGAAAAGAGTCTGCCTTTATGGGCACCTATAAAGATAAAGTAGCCAACCAATTTACGTGGACGTACATCCGCCCTCAGGAATCGGGTTATCACACTGATACGCGCTGGTTAACGCTTACTGATGATGCCGGTAACGGACTCAAAATAGTGGGTAAACAACCTTTAGGATTTAGCGCACTCAATATTTCTACCGAAGATTTGGATCCGGGTATGACTAAAGATCAAAGACATCCCACAGACCTTACGGTACAGGATGAGGTCTTTTTACACGTAGACTTAAAGCAACGCGGTTTGGGTGGCCTTAACAGCTGGGGGCAGTATCCGTTTAAAGAATACAGACTCGAAGACGGAAACTACAGCTACAGTTACATTATTTCATTATTATAAGAATTACAATGCGAAAGATTTCTTCATTTTTTATACCAATCATTTTTAGTCTGGTCGCTGTAAATGCCGGCCTGGCGCAAACTCCTGCAAAGGTGAGTTCGCCGGACGGTCACATTTCGGTTACAGTCAGGTTAGAAAATGGAAAACCCGTTTACAGTGTTGCTCACGATTCTGATATTTTTCTGGAAGATTCTCCTCTAGGTCTAAAAACTTCAATCGGTGATTTTAGCGAAGGACTTACTATTGAGAGTTCAGCCTCAAACACTATTGCGGACTCCTATGAGTTGAACCGTGCTAAAGTGAGTAAAGTTCAATACAATGCAAACGAGTTGGTCACCTCTTTTACAAATGAAGCTAAGGACACGCTTCAGGTTATTTTCAGGGTAAGCAATCGTGATGTAGCCTTTTCCTATAAGTTAATCGGGAAAGATCTCAATACCAAAGTAAAAATTCTCAGCGAAGCTACAGCATTCAATCTGCCCGATCAGGCAACCACATTTTTAAGCGCTCAGGCTTTGCCGATGACCGGATGGGAGCAAACCAAACCTTCTTATGAAGAGGGTTATACCTTTGACGCGCCTTTGGGAGAAGCGTCACAGTATGGGGTGGGCTATACGTTTCCGGCACTCTTTAAAAATGAAACTAAAGGTTGGTTACTTATTTCAGAGACAGGCGTAGATGGTACCTATCCCGGTTCACGATTGGGAGAGTCAGGTACTGACGGGGTGTTTCCATTATTGTTTCCGCAGGAAGGAGAAAACAATAGCATTGGCGCTACCTATGCGGCGATGGCGATGCCGGCTCAAACGCCCTGGCGCACCATTACCTTGGGTAAAACCTTGAAGCCCATCGTAGAATCTACCGTAGCTTTTGATTTGGTGAAACCAAAATACCGGGCTACGACAGACTACCAAACCGGTAGGGCAACCTGGAGCTGGATTGTTTGGCAGGATGGCAGCATCAACTATGAAGATCAGATTAAGTTTATTGATCTCTCGGCTGCATTGAATTTTGAATACGTGCTCATTGACAACTGGTGGGATGCCAACATTGGCCGGGATAGAATGGAGGAACTGGTAGATTATGCCCGCTCTAAGAACGTCTCAGTCTTGCTTTGGTACAATTCAAACGGCTATTGGAGCAATGCGCCACAGACCCCGCAGGATTTTATGAACACCGCTTACAAGCGTCAGCGCGAGATGGCCTGGATGCAAGAAATAGGGGTTAAGGGTATTAAAGTTGATTTCTTTGGGGGTGATAAGCAAACCACCATGCAGCTTTATGAAGACATTCTTAACGATGCTAATAATTATGGTTTGGGCGTGGTTTTTCACGGCTGTACTTTACCGCGTGGCTGGGAGCGTATGTATCCCAATTATATGTCTTCAGAAGCGGTACTGGCTTCCGAAAATTTAATTTTTACTCAGGAAGCTTCAGATCAGCACGCGTATAAAAGTACCTTGCATCCCTTCATACGGAATACCGTTGGAGCGATGGATTTTGGCCCCGTTTTTCTCAACAAACGTTTAACTAAAGATCAACAGGGCGGCTCTATTCGTAAAACCACCGAAGCTTTTGAGCTGGCAACCGGCGTCCTGTATTTTTCGCCCATTCAGCATTTTGGCCTTACGCCAAATAACCTGGACGAACAACCGCAGTTTGTGCTCGATTTCTTAAAAGAAGTTCCGGCAACCTGGGATGAGACGGTTTACATAGGCGGTGAGCCCGGTGATTATGCGGCTATCGCAAGGCGAAAAGGACAGAAATGGTATGTGGCGGTAACAAACGGCAAAAAAGAAGATCGCACATTAGAGCTAAACCTTCCAATGCTTAAAAATGCAGAAATAACACTTATTTACGATAAATCAGACCGAACAGCCGGTCTCAAGTCAATGAAAATCATTAAAAATGGTAAATTGAAATTCAAATTACTGGGAGAAGGCGGTGCCGTGATCACTGGCAATTAGGCTTTTTTGCACGAAGCATCCCGGGATTTGATCGTATTCATTTAAAAGCATTTTATGAAATTTATCCCTACATTTTTATCTTTTCTTTCAATTTTCCTGTTGTTTTCCTGCGGAAAGGAAGACGCTGCTGTTACTGAAGATACGAATACCTTATTTACACTTTTAAACGCTTCAAAAACAGGTATTGACTTCGAAAATACACTCGTAGAAACCGATGAAAGCAACATCATCACCTACGAATACATTTACAACGGTGGCGGTGTCGCAGTGGGAGACGTTAATAATGACGGACTTTCAGACGTTTATCTTTCGGGCAATCAGGTTCAAAATAAACTCTACCTGAATAAAGGTGATCTGAGCTTTGAAGATATCACTGCCAAAGCGAAGATTCAGGAAAAAGAGGGTTGGAAAACCGGTACCGCGATGGCTGATGTTAATGGCGATGGCTTACTCGATATTTATGTTTGCTACTCAGGCAATGCCCCGCAGGAAGGGGTTACATCGCCCGTAATACGCGAATACAAACCCCGGTCAAACCAGCTGTTTATCAATCAGGGGCTTGATGCTACCGGTGTTCCCACCTTTAAAGATCAGGCTAAAGAATATGGGGTTGACGCCATAGGCACCTTCACCACACAGGTTTATTTCTTAGACTATGATCTCGATGGCGATCTCGATTTATTTTTGCTCAATCACGCCAACAAGTTTTACAACATTTTCTTCAACGTAACCCTGTTACGCAGCAAAAGGCATCCGTATTACGGCAATCAACTTTACGAAAACCGCGATAATCAATTTGTAGAAGTTTCAGAAGAAGCGGGAATTGACGGGACGGGTATCAATTTTGGGCTGAGTGCCGCAATTAGTGATTTTAACAAAGATGGGTATCCTGATATTTTCGTGACTAACGACTATTCCGAACAGGATTTTTGCTATCTCAATAACGGCGACGGCACCTTTACCGAAACCTCGAAAGCTTCTTTCGCCCATTTCTCAAAGTACTCAATGGGTTCTGATGCTGCAGACATCAACAACGATATGAATCCTGATTTGTTTGTGGTTGATATGCTTCCGGAAGGTAATTATCGTCAAAAAGTGCTCAAAGGACCGGATGAATACAATAAAGTTAAGCGACTTATTGATAGTGGTTACCACCCGCAATATATGCACAACAATTTACAGTTGAGCAAGGGCTTAGATCCCAATGCAAATTTACGTTTTACGGAGGTGGGGCAGCTTGCAGGGATTTCAAATACCGACTGGAGTTGGGCTCCCTTACTTGCTGATTACGATAACGATGGTTTAAAGGATGTGTTTATCACAAACGGCTATCTACGTGATTATAGCAATCTCGATTTTAATAACTACACGGTGCACGAGGCCAGAGATCGTGCTCAGGCAACTGGCGAAAGACTTGATCTGGGCTTACTCATCAGTAAAATTCCTTCCACCAAAGTTTCCAATTACATCTATAAGAATGTAGACGGACTCCTCTTTGAAAACAAAACTCAGGCCTGGGGACTTGACCAAAAAACGGTATCTAATGCCGCCGCGTATGCCGATTTTGATAACGACGGGGATTTAGACCTGATCATCAATAACCTCAATGATCCAGTTTTGGTTTATGAGAATCATGAAAATGAACAGCTGAATAATAACTTTTTGTCGCTGACGCTCGAGGGTGCAGGTAAAAATACCCAGGCTCTGGGTGCCAAAGTGATGCTTCAGCTTGAGGATGGTAAACAAATCTATCAGGAAGCCTATTACATTCGCGGCTATCAGTCTTCGGTAGAGCCCAAAATGACTATTGGTTTAGGCAAAGCCGAAAGGATTCAGAGTCTTGAAATAATTTGGCCCTCTAAAAAAATGACCCGCCTCGAAAACGTTCAGGCCAATCTGGCTTTGGTTTTAAAGGAGGCTGAAGCGACTGAAACTTATGATTATAAGATCACACCGCCTGAAACCTTCTTTACTGATATTACGGCAAATTCGAATATCGATTTCATCCATCAGGAGAATGATTATGTAGACTATAACTACGAAAGCCTTATCCCATATCAGGTCTCAAAAACCAGCGGAAAAGCCGCAGTTGGCGACCTTGACAACGATGGTAACGACGATATTTTCTTCCTTGGCGCTAGTGGTCAGGCTTCGCAACTGTATCTGGGTTCTGATTCTGGCAAATTTAAACTGAATAATGCCGGCCAGCCCTGGACTTCCGCTGAAGAGGTAGTTCACGAAGACTACGACGCCCTGTTTTTTGACGCTGATGATGACGGCGATCTGGACCTGTATGTGGTAAGCGGCGGTAATGAAGAGTTTAATGGCGATGCCTATTATCAGGACCGTTTATATCTCAATACAGGTAACGGTAAATTCAGCAAAGCTGAAAACGCGCTGCCCGATATGAAATTCAGCGGGGGAGTGGTTAAAGCTGCAGATTACGATAAGGACGGCGACCTGGATTTATTCGTAGGCGGAAGGATTTCGGGAGGAAATTACCCGATGTCGCCCCGAAGCGTGTTACTTACCAATGAAACTTCCGGCTCTGATGTGAAATTTAGCGTCACCCGAAACTATGACCTGGAGCAGGTGGGTATGGTAACCGATGCAGATTGGGTAGACGTTGACAACGACTCCTGGCCTGATTTGGTTTTGGCAGGGGAATGGATGCCTATTAGTCTGTTTAAAAACAACGCAGGTACTTTAAAAAATGAAACAGAAGCAGCAGGCCTGGCCAATTCAAACGGCTGGTGGTTTAGCCTGCAGTCCGGGGACTTTGACGGCGACGGGGATGTTGATTTTCTGGCCGGTAATCTGGGCGAAAACAACCAGTTTAAAGCTTCGGTTCAAGAGCCTATGCGCTATTATATTCAGGATATTGACAACAACGGGCGTATAGATCCTATTTTGACCTACTACATTGACGGGGTTAGCTATCCGTGGCCTACCCGCGACGAACTCATGGGGCAGGTTTCCGCCTTAAAAAAGCAGTATCAATCGTACGAGAGTTATGCGAAAACCAATACCGAAGAGTTTTTAAAAACTAATAAGATCGAGCCACGTTTTACTCTGGAGATCAAAATGCTTGCTTCGGCTTTTATAGAAAATAAAGGTGATGGTACGTTTAGTATAAAAGCTTTGCCCAAAGCGGTTCAGGATGCACCCATTCAGGATTTTGTAGTTGCAGACTTCGATGATGACGGCAATTCAGAGATTCTTACTGCCGGAAACCTGTATCCGTTTCGCGTGAGTCAGGGGCCTCTTGACGCTTCTTTCGGTTCGTTGCTGAACTTTAATCAGGGTGATTTTCGCCTTATGCCTCAAACAGCCAATCTGTGGTTAGATGGCGATATAAAATCCTTAAACATTTTAAATACAAAATCCGGTCAAAAACACCTACTGGTCACCCGCAATAATGACGGGCCCGGTCTGTACACCTATTAAATACAAATTATGAGAATCCTGTTCCTGCTGCTTAGTTATGCTTTTGTGATTTCGTGTAAATCTTCAAAATCCGGGCAGGTGGGGGATTCTGCTATTCAAACTCCACAAGGCTACGAGCTGATCTGGCACGATGAGTTTGACACCGGTACTAAGCCCGATCGGGATTCATGGAACTATGAGTACGGTTTTGTACGCAACAAAGAGCTGCAATGGTATCAGGAAGACAATGCCACTCTTGCTAACGGAAATCTGGTCATCACAGGTAAACGCGAAGAGCTTGTAAATCCCGGTTATGAACCGGGTAGTACTAATTGGAGTAAAAGTCGCGAAACAGCGCAGTATACGTCTTCAAGTATCAATACCCGGGATCGGTTTGAGTTTATGTTCGGTATTGTAGAAGTACGCGCTAAGATTGATACCGCAAGCGGAATGTGGCCGGCAATCTGGACGTTGGGCGTTGAAAAAGGCTGGCCTTCAAACGGCGAGATCGATATGATGGAATACTATCAGATTGACGGAAAACCCCACATTCTGGCTAACGCAGCCTGGGGAGCACACTGGCAGGATGTGTCTTGGGACAGCGCTAAAATTCCCTTTACTGAGTTCTTAAAGAAAGACCCGCAATGGCCTGAAGAATTCCACATCTGGAAAATGGAATGGACTCCGCAGTTTATCAAACTCTATCTGGACGATGCGTTAATCAACGAGATTGATTTAGCCGAAACCAAAAATCCCGACGGGTTTAATGGCTTTCACCAACGGCATTATATTTTACTCAATTTAGCGATTGGTTCCAACGGTGGTGATCCTTCAAGCACGCAATTCCCTAAAGAATACCTGGTAGATTATGTACGGGTGTATCAGAAAACAGATTCTTAGTTATGAAACAAAATTTAAAATACAAATCCTTGAAAACACCGCTTATTTTTTTTTCAATTTTGGCAGGAATATTCACTTCCTGCGGGGGAGCAAAACCGGCTGATTCGGCCTTAAACGAAGCTTCACTTCCCAAACCCAATCAGGTTTTGGCCATCATAGAGATGGTGAATACCCACTGGCAAGAGACGCATCCCGAGCCTGCATCGGCATTCTGGCATCCCGCGGCCTATCAGACCGGGAATATTGAAGCTTATAAAGTGACAGGAAATCAAGATTTTCTGAACTATGCCACGGCCTGGGCCGAGCATAATGAGTGGAAAGGTGCAAAATCTGATGATAAATCGGCGTGGAAATACAATTATGGCGAGACTGACGATCACGTGCTTTTTGGCGACTGGCAGATTGCCTTTCAAACTTATATCGATTTGTATACGCTTGAGGGTTCTACAGATCCTTCAAAAATTGCCCGCGCCCGTGAGGTGATGGAATACCAGATGAGCACGCCACAAAATGATTTCTGGTGGTGGGCTGATGGCCTGTATATGGTGATGCCGGTGATGACCAAACTCTATCAGGTGACCGGCAACGAGCAGTATTTAGATAAACTCAATGAATACCTGAAGTATTCAGACAGCATTATGCTTGATGAAGAGACGGGGCTTTATTATCGAGATGCCAAATATGTCTATCCCAAACACAAAAGCCTGAACGGTAAAAAGGATTTCTGGGCACGCGGCGACGGCTGGGTTTTTGCCGGTTTGGCGAAAGTCTTACAGGATCTCCCTGAAGATTCCAAATACCGAAACGCATTTGAAGCCCGCTACAGGCGAATGGCCGAAGCTTTAAAAGCAGCCCAACAGCCGGAAGGTTACTGGACGCGTAGTATTCTCGATCCGGAGCATGCTCCAGGACCTGAAACCAGTGGTACCGCTTTCTTTACCTACGGCTATTTATGGGGTATCAACAACGGTATTCTGGATGCAAAAACCTATTTGCCTGTTGTAGAAAAAAGCTGGAAATACCTGACGGAAGTGGCTTTACAGGAAAACGGAGCCGTGGGTTATGTACAGCCTATCGGCGAAAGGGCCATTCCCGGGCAGGTAGTTGATGTCAACTCTACTGCCGACTTTGGAGTGGGAGCCTACCTGCTTGCCGCTTCTGAAATGTACCGAATGGTTTCAGATAATTAGAATCAGGTTAGAGATTTAAAATGTTGAATCATAAGCTAAAAAACAGCCAAAGCAATGAAAAATATATTTACCGCATTAATAATTTTAACCTGTTCCAGTTTATTTGCGCAAGATATTTTTGATCGGGGAGATACACATCTCGTAGTTCCTCATATAGGCTTATCAGAATTTCCGATAGATTCAACTAGCATGGCCACAGTAATTTCAGCTTTTGGAGGTGATTATCAACTCGATGATAAAGAGGAAAAAATTGAAGAATTTTTGAATCAAAGAAAATCTCATTCTAGAGAAAACCTTAAACAGTTTCCATTGCTTTTGGAACTTAAATACGAAAGCCTGGGAGTTTCCTTTTATTGGTTGTCAAATGACAGTACCCAAACCATTAGGGCAGTGAAATTTTATCATCCTTTTAAGGCTGAAAGTCAAAAGGGTATTGTTTTAAATAAATCTACAATGGGAGCCGCAAAAACAGCTTATGACGCAGCCACTATTCTGGTTAGCGGAAATCCTTTAAATGAATTGACTATTCACGAGTTTACCGAAATAGGAATCCGATTTAGGTCTTCTATATCAGGCTATTCCAAAGATAACTTCCCTCCTAAGAAGGTGATTGAAAACGCAATTCTCGAAGAAATTTATATATCAAACTATCAGGAAAAACTGCTTTTGGGCAGTTTATAAGTGCAACATATCTAAAAAACCAGCCATAACTTAATTATGAACTTATTAAAAAATTTTCCCGCACTAATCTTTTTTTTCACGAGTACCTCGTTCCTGTTTGCTCAGGAAATCAAACCAGCAAAACAAGTGGATGGCGAAATGTCGCTCTTTGAGCTTGAAAAGCCCGATTTTCAAACGAGTCCGTATACCGGAATGACCAAAAAGCACTGGGAAGATGCCGCCAGGTATTTACTGGCAGGAGCGTTCAGCTATATTGACGATCTGGACGACCCGATGAAGTTTCCCAAGCTTCCGGGTAAAAGCTATCCGCACCATATAAGCCGCGTGCCTACCGAGAAACTGGAAGGTCTGGTGCGTACCCTTTTCGTTGCTGCACCCCTTTTAAAAAAAGAACCCGATCTTACCTTAAATGGAATCAAGGTCGCCGAATATTATCAGCATCAATTGCCCAAACTGGCAGACCCGGATAGCGAAGCTTACATCAAACCACGAGGTAACGGCGGTCCAAGTCAGAATCTGGTAGAGTACGGGGCTTTGGCGATTTCCTTATTCATTTCACCCGAAACGCTTTGGGATCCGTTGAGCCAGGAAGATAAAGACGCCTTGGCAGCCTCTATGCTGAGTTATGGCGACGGACCCACAGTACCTTCCAACTGGAAATTCTTTAACATTTTTGTACTTAGTTTTTTTGATGCTCAGGGCTATGAAGTCAACAAGCCCTTGCTTGAAGAATACCTGCAAAAATCACTAGACCATTACCGTGGGCAAGGCTGGTACAACGATAATCCGGCTTATGATTACTACAGTATGTGGGCCTTTCAGGTTTACGGGCCTATGTGGGCGTCGGTCTACGGAGATACGCATTATCCCGAGATAGCCAAAGCCTTTAAAACCAATTTTCAGGATTTGGTGTATCACTATCCCTATATGTTTTCAAAAGATGGCGAGATGATTATGTGGGGCCGCAGCATCAGTTACCGCATTGGGTCTATTAGTCCGTTTCCCTTTACCGGAACGCTGCAGGATGACACGATTAACTTCGGCTGGCTACGGCGCATCTCTTCGGGCACCTTACTTCAGTTTTTACAGAATCCCGACTTTTTACTCGATCGAATCCCGACTTTAGGTTTTTACGGACATTTTGAACCTGCAGTACAGGTGTACAGCGCCCGCGGCAGTGTGTTCTGGATGGGTAAAGCTTTTTTGGGTCTTTTGGTGCCTGATGATAATCCATTCTGGACGGCGACTGAAAATTTGGGTCCGTGGGATAACACTTTTGAAAAGGATAAGGTGTACAATAAGTTTCAGGCTGCTTCTAATATTCTGATTACCGATTATCCCAATATCGGCGCTTCTGAAATACGGGCATGGTGCCACGAAAAGAAAGCAGACGACTGGCAAGGCTTCCGCAGCAGCGAAAACTACAACAAGCTGTCGTACAATTCGGCATTTCCCTGGCAGGCAGACAGAGAGCAGGGTGAAATCTCGATGAATTATGTCTTTAAAAATGCCAAAAACGAATGGGAACCCTGGCGGTTGTATACCTTCAAAAGCTATGAAAATGGCGTGTACCGCCGGGATGCGGTATTGGAAACAAACGAGCAGGTGACGATGCAACTGGCAGACATCCCATTACCTAATGGGATTTTACGAGTTGATAAACAGACCAGTAAGGTTCCTGTAGAAATGCGTTTAGGTCATTATGCATTGCCAAAATTAGAAGGTAAAGAAATCAAGGAATCCAAACTCAAAGTGGGCAAAACCGAAGCTTTTATCATCGATAACGGTGAATATCAACTTGCGATGCTTCCTCTTCAGGGTTGGGAAAAAACAGAATTTGTGTCAGCCAGCGGACTCAACCCGGTTTCTGACGAAAGTACAACGATCAATGTCTCGGCTACCTTTTCGCCGCAGGCTCAGGCTGCAACCAACATCTACGCTACGTTGATGCTCTGGAAAAAATCGGGCGAAGACTTTACCGAGGCGGAGTTGATGCCGGTAACTTTAGAAAGAAATGCAGAAAGGATTAAAGTTATTTTAAAGGATGGTTCTGAGAAAATCATTGCATTTTGATAATTAAAACAAATTCTAAGGTTTGACACAATGCAAGAGAAGAAGTTTTTACATTATTAACAAAGCGTTAAAAAACTCTTTTTTGAAATGCGTTTTCATACTCTCTTCATACTCTATCCTAGGCTTTGCTATGCCTTTGCCTGGGAGTTGCCCTAACCTAAGCATAGTTTTGAACAGAAATTGACCCGTTCTGGAGGTTTTTTTCAATCTTGTATAAACGGGCTAGTATTTTAATAAACGAAGAATAATTATGTACAACCCATTCTTTAGTTGATATAGTATTTTATGCTCCTTTTTCTTAAATAAAAGTCCATGAAACGAAAGCAAAACCAGTTGAGTATAATACTAATCGTCTTAGTAGCTCAGTTAATAAATGCCCAGCAAAATCCCCCGGAGTGGCAGAATCTGAGTGTTTTTGAAGTCAACACCCTGGCGCCACGTGCTACCTTTTACGTATACGATACCGAAGAAGAGGCACTTCAAAATGACTACCGCAATTCAGATAATCTGATATCCTTAAATGGTACCTGGAGGTTCCATTTTGCCGAAACCCCGGAAACCCGTCCCCAAGATTTTTATAAGACAGGTTATAATGTCTCTGACTGGGATAAGATAGCAGTTCCGGGCGACTGGCAAATGCAGGGCTATGATTTCCCTTTGTATGTAAGCGCCGGCTATACGCACGAGATCAATCCGCCGCTTGTAGATGCGGTTTACAATCCGGTTGGCTCATATAAACGTAATTTTAACCTGCCCGAAAACTGGAAAGATCAACGCGTCGTGTTGCACTTTGGAGCAGTAAACAGTGCCTTTTATGTTTGGGTAAACGGAAAGAAAGTGGGCTACGATGAGGACAGTAAAACCCCGTCTGAGTTTGATATTACGTCTTTTGTTAAGTCGGGCGAAAACGAACTCGCCGTTGAAGTATACCGCTGGAGCGACGGCACCTATCTGGAAGATCAGGATTTCTGGAGACTCAGCGGCATTGAGCGTGATGTCTATGTTTATGCAACGCCAAAAACCTACATAGCCGACGCGTTTTTTAAAGCGGGTCTCGATTCGACTTACACTGACGGAGTTCTGGATGCTTCAGTAAGCCTTGCTAATGAAAGTGCCAAAACCAGAACCCTTCAACTGCAGTTAAAAATCTATGATGACTCGGGTGCGGTTTATGAGACGCAGAAGGAAATTCGTCTTTCCGCTTCTGCAAAAGATACGCTCCGTTTTCAGCACATACTCAAAGAGGTAAAAGTCTGGAGTGCAGAGCATCCTAATCTGTACACAGCCACCCTTAGTCTTGCCGAAGGCTCAAATACGCTGATGGCTACTTCGTTTAAAATCGGTTTCAGGTCTGTTGAAATTAAAGGCGGAAAGCTTCTGGTAAACGGAAAACCCATTTTACTCAAGGGGGTTAACCGCCACGAGCACGATCAATATACCGGTCACGTGATTACTGAAGAATCGATGATTCGGGATATTCGGCTATTTAAGGAAAATAACATCAATGCCGTGCGCAACTCCCATTATCCCAACGATCCTTTATGGTACGCACTCTGCGATGAATATGGCATTTATATGGTTGATGAAGCCAATCTGGAAACCCATGGTTTTGGTTATGATGAAGATAAAACCCCGGCCAACAAGCCCGAATTTGCTGCCATGCATCAAGACCGGTTAGAGGCAATGGTCGAGACCAATAAGAACCACGCGTCAGTGATTATTTGGTCTATGGGTAATGAGGCAGGTGATGGCCCTGCTTTTGTAGACGGGTATCATTGGATCAAAAACCGGGACACTTCACGTCCGGTACAGTATGAACGCGCAGAACGTGGTAAGAGTTTTCAGGAACCACATACCGATATTATTCCCTGGATGTATGCCAGCCTTGATTATATCAAAAACAACTACATCGGCAAGTATCCCGATAGGCCTTTTATTTGGTGTGAGTATGCGCACAGTATGGGTAATAGTACCGGTAATCTGCAGGATTTGTGGGATTTTGTTTACGCACAACCGCAAATGCAGGGCGGTTTTATATGGGATTGGGTAGATCAGGGTTTTGTAAAGCAGGATAGCACTGGCACTAAATATTGGACCTATGGTGGGGATTATGGTCCTGACCGTTATCGCAACGATGCGAACTTTGTGCTCAACGGTATTGTAAACCCAGATCGTACGCCACATCCGGCATTGGCAGAGGTGAAGCACGTGTACCAAAACGTGAGGATCGAGGCGCTCGATACCGAAAGTTTAAAACTCAACCTGATAAACCGTTTTTTCTTTACCGATCTGGAAGGTTTTGAAATAGAGTATGATTTGTTGCGTGACGGAGCTGTGGTTTCTTCCAATAACTTAGAGTCTTTCAACGTGGCTCCGCAAGACTCTTTGGTATTTAAACTGAACGCATTGCAGATTCCTGAAGATGAACACGAATATTTTATCAATTTTAACGTGATTACCAAAACGGCGTCGCCGCTCTTGCCAAAAGGTTTTGTGGTGGCCCGGGAGCAGATCCTGCTCAAAAAACCTTCTTCTAACAACCGTGTGAACAGCACAGGAAAAGGAAAGCTTCAGGTTAAAGAGCTCAAAAATGCGCTATCGGTAAAAACCGATGCGGTAAGCCTCAATTTTGACACCCAAAGCGGACGCTTAAAATCGTATGTCTATAAAGACCAAAACTACCTGAAAGAAGAACCTCGTCTTAATTTTTGGCGCGCGCCAACCGATAATGATTTTGGTAATAACTATCAAAAACGAGGAAAACTGTGGAAAGATGCTTCTGAAAAGCAGCAATTAATCTCATTTAAGATGCTTTCAAAAACGCGGGATTCTGTGGTTGTAGAATCTGTTTATCAGTTAGACACCTTACAGGCGCAGGCAACTACCCGTTTTGTTATGTATGCAGATGGCAGCCTGAAGATCACAAACCGATTAAATTACACGGGTTCTGAAGAGGTGGCCGAAATTCCGCGTTTTGGTATGAATTTTATTTTGCCCGACGTATACGATCAGGTGAGCTGGTATGGCCGCGGTCCGCACGAAAACTATCAGGACCGTAAAGAGTCGGCTTTTGTGGGGATCTATGAGTCTTCGGTAGCAGATTTGTATTTCCCATACATCAGGCCTCAGGAAAACGGTTACCGCACCGAAAACAGATGGATAAGCTTAACCAACGATTCCGGTGCCGGAATTAAAATTGTAGGTCTGCCTGTAGTATCCTTCAGTGCGCATCACAATTACGTTTCCGATTTTGATCCCGGCGAATGGAAACAACAGCGACATATTACCGATATTAAACCCCGCGACCTGATCAGTTTGAATATAGATTACAAACAAACCGGGGTAGGCGGTGATAACAGCTGGGGCGCTAAACCTCACAAAAAATACCGGCTGCTGCCCGGAGATTACCAATACAGCTTTCTCATAAAACCCATAAACTAAAAGACTATGCACCATGTAAAAGTATCGAAGAGCCCCCTACCAAATTTCTTCATCAAATTTAAAACGGGCCTTTGTGCTTTTATAATTTTAATAACTGCTTCCAGGCTTACCGCTCAGCAGGACATCAGCGCTCAGGAAGCCCTGGCCGAAAAGATTTACCTGCAAACCGATCGTAAAGCCTATACGCCGGGAGAGACCATTTGGTTTAAAGCCATTGTTGCCCAGGCGAAAGACAATATGCTTTCAGGCTTGAGCGGCGTTTTGCATGTAGAACTGATAGACCCGTTTGAAACGCTTGTGGGCGAAAAAATGATAAAACTCAATAACGGGATTGGAAGTAATTTTTTCACTATTGCAGATTTTTATGCACCAGGTACCTATCAATTGCGGGCCTATACCCGGTGGGATCAAAATTTTGATGCCGACTTTATTTTCAAAACCTATCTCAACATTGCCGAAGCCAAAAGCCAGGAACTTGTTGTTGAAAAAATGGAAGTTGAAGGTAAGGATGCCATCCGTTTCATTTTCAAACCCGAACTTATAGACAGCACTGCCGGGAATAAATTTGATCTGGAACTCGCTTATGGAGATCAGGTAAAAAAGCGCCTCATTCGTAAGAATGGCGCGGGCTATTTTGTTTTGCAAGAAAATTTTGCCGAAGATACAGACTGGGTGCATTTTAAAATCCTTACCGAATCAGGTAAGCAATACAGTGAGAGTATACCACTTTCCAAACCTGGGATAGATATTCAGTTTTTACCTGAGGGCGGTAGTTTATTGGGCGGAATCAACAACCTTATTGGTTTTAAGGCGATTGACGAGACCGGAAAAGGCGTTGCCGTTTCCGGGACTATTTACGACGATCAGGGAACTCAGGTTACTTCGTTTAAAAGTAATGAGCTGGGGATGGGACGGGTTTACCTCTTTCCAAATGCATCAACAACTTATAGGGTTGAATTAACAGAGGCAAATAAGGATACTGAGTTCACCTATTCTTTCCCTAATGTTGTTGAGACGGGTAGTAAAATTTCGGTAAACCCCGTAGGTTCTAATCTCGCCATACAGGTGCATTCCACCCAATTTGTGAATGATTCGGTCTATGTAGCAGTGAGCAGAAGAGGTTTGGCACTTGGCGAAGTTGGGCGAAAACTTGAAAGTGGAAAGCAAAGTTTAATGTTTTCAAAAGAATCTTTACCCGCAGGAATTTTAGTATTTACGCTTAAAGACCAAAACAAAAATCCGTTAGCCGAACGTTTATACTTTAATCATTTAGAAACCGAAGCGCTAGAATTAGATATAGAACTGACCAAACCTTCTTTTAAAACGGAAGAAGAGGTGAACTTGACACTTTCTGTAACCGGACTTACCCGGGATGCCAGTGCATCTGTGGTTGCAGTTCCTAAAGAGTTAAGCAATGAGCACAGTATTTGGACCTATTTTATGTTGACTTCTGAGTTGCGAGGGGAGATTGAAAAGCCTTCGTTTTATTTTGACGGAACAGATTTAGTTCACGAAGCTGATCTGGATAATTTGCTGCTCACTCAAGGTTGGCGGGGCTACACCTTCAATTCTTCTCCAGATCAGCAGGAAATGCCCTTTTTGCCTGAATTTACCTTAGGGATTCAGGGCGAGATAGCAGCACTTTTTGATAAAGATAAAATGAAGGAGGATGTAGACGTGAGCCTGATGGTTTTTGGCGAAGAACAACAGTTTTACGATCAGAAAACCGATAGTCTGGGACGCTTCAATTTTCTGTTGCCCCCAATGGAAGGCAGACGAGTGCGCGCGGTTTTACAAACCAAAAATGATGCAGGTAAAAACCGAAATTATACCTTAAGTCTGGACGAGCCAACCAAGCCAAAAGTACAATATGACCGTACCCGTGCTTACTTCAAACAAAAGGATCTACAACCTGAAGTTTTTCAAAAAGTAAAGAATGAAGAAACGCCTGATTCGTTTTTCGATTATGATCCTGAAGTCAACCAGTTAGACGAAGTGCTGATCAGCGATTATGAACTTACACCGCAACGCCAAAAAGTGATGGATACTTATGGCAAGCCCGATGTGGTGATTGATGGTCGTAAGATTGAAACGAAAGCAAATGAGTACAGCAATGGTCTGTATGGCGTGCTAAGGCAGTCTTTTGGAGATAAAATCAGTTTTCAACTCTATCAGGATAGCACCGGCGTACGTTATCAAAAAGCAATGGTCACCGGTGGGATGGAAACTCTTGTGCTGGTTGATGGGATTCCGGTTTTGGCCGACGCCTATCAGTTTTTGCCTAATCTGCCGCCCAGCGAAGTAAAAAGCGTTGAAATTTTAGATGGCACCACTCAAAATTTTATGCCGCTGTACCGGAGGGTGTATCCCTTCAGAGATATGAGCTCAACACCAACACAGGGAAGCATTTTGGCTATTTATACCTACAGCGGTAACGGTTTTTATACGGCCACAAAATCAAAAGGCATTCTCAAGACCAGCATCCCGTTATTTGCGCCTACCAAAGCATTTTATATCCCAAAATATGAGAGTGGGGAAACTTCTTTAGGCTCCGGGGATAATGCAGTAACGCTTTATTGGGATCCAAACATAAGTCTGCAAAATGGAGAACCTGTTAACGTTAAATACCCAAACAATACCATCCCGGGAATTAAAACCGTTCTTGTGGAAGTCATTTCCCCGGATGGTAAAATAGGCTATAAGACTGTTGATTATGAAGTGAGAGAGTAGCTTTTAAGGCAAATCTTGTCCTTTAGAAGCAATCCAGATTTTGTACCACTGCTGCAGGCTTAAATCAATTTCAAGAGCATCTACCGCACTTTTAATGCGATCAATATGCTGAGACCCTACAATGGGCAATGCGCCCACAGGATGTTTTAATAACCACGCATACATCACCTGATCAATTTGCTCAATCCCCAGTTCGGTTGCGACTTCTTTCAATACCGAATGCAGGCGGTGCTCGCGCTGGGTTTCGGGTTTAAATAGTTTACCACCGGCAAGGGGAGACCAGGCCATGGGTTTGATTTTATGTTTTTGGAAAAATTCAATATTCTCATTTTCCCAATGCTCCAGGCAGGCAACCGAAAGTTCCACCTGATTGGTCGCCAGCGGCATATTGAGATACGCCTGAAGGCTGTCAAACTGCATTGGGCTAAAGTTTGAAACTCCAAAGTTCAGCACTTTTCCGCTTTGCTTTAAATGGTCAAAAGCTTTCGCGACTTCTTCAGGCTCAAAAAACGGAGCTGGGCGGTGCAGAAGCAACAAATCGAGACGGTCTGTTCCCAGATTTTTAAGCGAAGCTTCAGCCTGCTTGATGATATACTCGGTGCTGTACTCGTAAATTTTTACGTCCAGTTCCGGATTGAAATCTGTAGCCAGTCTGATGCCGCATTTGCTAATCAGCTGCATCTGCTCGCGCAATTCCGGTTTTAAGGCCAGCGCACGGCCAAAGAATTCTTCACAGGTATAATTCCCGTAAATGTCAGCGTGGTCAAACGAGGTGATCCCCAGTTCGAGCAACTGTTCCATCAGTTTTAAAAGTTCAGTATCGCTGAGGTTCCAGTCGCGTAGGCGCCAATATCCGTGAATGATGCGTGAGAGGCTGAGGTTTTCGTTTAGGGCTAGTGTATTTTTCATAACAGGTTTTATTCAACAAGTTGTAATGTAGCAAAAAGTCCGGAATCCTGATCGATGCGGTTTTTATAATCTTCGGGAATCGCTACAGATCCCAGAATGGTATCGGAATCTTTTTCTTCGGAAGCCCTACTAATGTAAGCCATTGCAAAACCCAGTTCTTTGTTGGGCGAAAGCGACACGGCCATATTGGGCGATCCCGGCTTAAAATTTTGGTCAAAAATAGCAATGCGTAATTCGTGATAGGCTTCCTGCTTAGTTCGGAAAATTTTGTGGTTAATGTGATTGTTATAGGTTTTCGGAAGCTTTTGAGCATCATAACCCACTACAAAACCATTGTAGAGCACATTATACGTAAAAACGTCAAAGCCGGAGTCGTAAAGTCCGCCGCTGTTGTTTTCGTCCAGATAAATCACAAGCCGGTCCTGCCGGTTGTAGTCTTCAAGGGGATTCCTAGTTTTTAGCTGAAGATTGAAATTTTGAAAATATACCAGAACATAAAGAGCATCGGGCGTCCAAGTGAGTTTGTATTGGATGTTTTGATCGGATTTTTGGCCTTGCCAGAGTTGGTCGAGCTTAAGCCAATCGGTTTTCTGCCAGGCCGGGTCATTGGGCTTGCCGTCAATCTTGGGTGCTATTGTGGCTTTAGGAATTTTCAGTTGTGGAGCTTCAGCTTTGGGAAAGGGTGCTGGGTCTTCTTTTTTTCCGCAGGAAAAAGCAAGCAAAGCGAAAACTAAAAAGAGGTATTTCATCTGTTTAAAATATGCAAAAATCTATTTTTCAGTGTTTTGCTTACTCACGTGGGAATGTACTTTACTTGCCAAATGCCCATTATGTGCTTTCATTAGTGTGTTTTGCCCAGACTAAGAACGCCAAAGATAGGCCCCGGCGCCAAAACCCAAAAGAGATAAGGCATTTCAAAATGCAGAATGGCATATCCCAACGCCTGAATACTGACAATTGTAATCGCAAAACCTACACAATTTACCAGTGTTAGCGCAGTACCCCTGTATTCGGGCAGGGCGTTTGAGGCAACGAGCGTTGAAAATTGCGGACTGTCTGCCACCACCACAGCACCCCAAAACAGGAGAAAGGAGGCAAAAAGCCAAACCGGCAATTGCAGCGCAAACGGCGAAAGCAAACAGCAAATGCCTGAGGCTACAAGTGCAAAGCGCGCCACAGATTTACTGGTAAATCGCGCGACTAAGCTTCCGCCCATGGCACAGGCGATGGCACCTACGCCAATCACTCCAAATGACCAAAGCGGAATGTTAAGCAGCAGAACGTGTTTTTGCGCGTAATAGGTTATAAACAGCGGGACAAATCCCCAGAACGCATAGAGTTCCCACATATGGCCCCAGTAGCCAAAAGCTGCCGCTCTAAACTTAGGCGCTTTAAAAAGCCGGGGGATCGCCTTTATTTGTAGTTTCTGCTGCGCCTTGCGAAACGGACCGTCGGGCACTCCAAAACCGATAAGTATTCCGCCCAGTGCGGCCAGAGCACTGGTGATGAGTGTGATGTTTTTGTAATTAAGCGAAAGTCCAAAACTGTTTAAAAAGTGGGGCAGGGCAGTGCCCAGCACGAGCGCACCTACCAGAAAACCTAATGCTTTGCCCAGACCCTGCTCAAAATAATCAGCTGCGATTTTCATGCCTACGGGATAAATCCCGGCAAGAAAAAAACCGGTACTGAAGCGCGAGATCAGTACGGTTGAATACGTAACAGCAGGCAGCAGCAGCGCCAGATTGGTAAGGGCTCCCAGCAGGGCACAAATTAAAAAGACTTTGGAAGGCGAAAAACGGTCTGCAAAAGCCAAAAGCGCAAAGACCAGTGTACCGCTAATAAAACCAAATTGCACCGAAGCCAGAATACTGCTCACGCCGGTGGCGGTATCTAAGCGCGCCAGCGGCAACTGCGGCACCACGATATTGCCCACAAACCACAGTGAAGTCCCCAAAAACTGGGCGAGTACGATGAGGAAGATGATGCGGTTCTTTTGCAGCACGTGTTACAGCTATTCTACCGGTTCTGCTGCCAGAGCGAGGTGTTTTCCATCAGCGCTTATCGCGATTCGGGAGATGTTGGTGAGCTTGTAGCTGTTTAGACTCACAGCAAAAACCCAGGCGGGTTCTCCAAACAAATCGTAAACAAATAGGCTATCACCGCTGCCCACCAAAATGCGGTTTTCATCAAGCCAGGCGTAATCCTGCCGCCCGATAGGGAGTTCGCATACAAAATAGCTGGTAGGGCTTTCTCCGGAAAGATCAAGCATATATAGGTCCATATTCTGAGCGTCGTTTTCTACCAAATAGCTCATCGAGTCGCTATTGGGCACTTTATGAAGGGAGCGACCTGCGTTGGCCACTATTCTTTGAAGGCTGTCGTTAGCAGGAGCTGAAAGGAATAAATCCATTTGATTGGGCACTAATACCGAAGCTATAAAAGTTTCTTTATCGTAAAACGAAAAGTAACCTACCTGACTGCTGTCCAGCAATTTTTGAAAGGCTTTAGTTTTAAAGTCGTAGGTAGCGAGGCGCTGTCTGCCTTCCGGGTCCTGGCGAACCGCAGCCACAAGATCGGTTTGCGGGATGCGCTGGGGCGAAAAGAATCCGCTATTGGGTTCGTTTGTTAAAACTGTATTTTTCTGAGTTTGCAGATCGTAAACGCCAATCGCAGTAAGGCTGTCTTTGGTGCGGCTGTAAATCAGGGTGTTATCATCATAGAATGAAGGCTGATTATCGTAACCCGGGTTTTGGGATATGTTTTGGCCGTACTTAACTTCCAGAGTAGTGGGTGTGGTACTGATTTCAAAAAGGTAAACTTCGGGAGCGATTTGCGCGCTAAGGCTAAAGCTCAAAAGTCCCAGGAAGAAAAAAAGTGATGATCTAAGCATAGTCGTGATTCAGATTTTAAAGATACAGATGTTTGTGTAAAGAGTCTTGCAAGGATTGAGCCGTTTTGAAATACGAAAGACAAAATTGAAAATACGAAATACAAGTATGGTCATTTCGACCGGTAGGGAGAAATCGCATCAACCATTAACGGGAGCTTGGTTTTTGTTTACCAAGTAGGATGTGACGGCTCCTGCCGTCGAGGTGACAGCTGACCTGGACTTTGAATTTCAAATTTTAAACCTTAAATCAAATCCGCGTGAGGTATAGTAGTGGAAATCCTTTAGGAGCGGGAGCGACTAAAGATTGCAACGAATAGCCCGGCCCGAAGGGCACGCCCAAAAACAAAACAACCTGCAACTTAAAGCTACAGGTTGTTTGATTTTAGAATTTCGGTTTTAGGGGTGAAAATCTAAAAGGGGTAGGTGTTTTCAGCCGTGATTTTCTCTGCGATGGTATTGCGCAGCGCCACCACGTTAGGCTGATTTTGATATTTGGTAAAACGCTTAAGACCCATAAGCATCATGCGCTGCTCATCACCTTCGGCAAAGGAGACAATGCCTTCTTTAGCCTTTTGGTTGATGGTGTCTACGGCGTGATACAGGTACAACTGCGCCATTGCGATCTGCTCTTTCTGAGCTTCTTCGCCAAAACGTTTCACGTTTTTCTCTGTACGCAAAATGGTACTTTCAGCCATATAGATCTCGATCAGGATGTCTGAAGCGGCCAGCAATAACTGCTGATGCTCTTCGAGCTCCGGACCGTATTTTTGGATCGCGCTACCGGCTACCATCAAGAATACCTTTTTCAGTTTGGCGATCATCGCTTTTTCTTCCGAAAGCACTTCAGAATAGTCTGGTGTGTCAAAAGAAGGAATTCCGGTAAGTTCTTCGCCCACTGCCATTGCAGGATTAAGCAAATCTACGTGACCTTTCATCGCTTTTTTGACAAGCATACCTACCGCAAGCATACGGTTGATCTCGTTTGTACCTTCATAAATACGCGAAATACGGGCGTCTCTCCAGGCTGCTTCCATCGGCGCATCGGCGCTAAAACCCATACCACCATAAATCTGGATGCCTTCATCGGCGCAATTCTGCATATCTTCTGAAGCGGCTACTTTTAGGATCGAACATTCAATCGCATATTCTTCAACACCTTTAAGTTCGGCTTCTGAGTGGCTTGCACCATCCTCAAGACGGATTGAAATTCGGTCTTCAATATTTTTTGCAGCACGGTAAGAAGCACTCTCACTGGCGTAGGCATTGGTCGCCATTTCAGCCAATTTTGATTTGATTGCACCAAATTTGGCAATAGGCGTATTAAATTGTACGCGTTCATTAGCATATTTAACACCCATGTCGATCACGCGGCGTTGCGCGTCAAGACAGGCAGCAGCGAGTTTGATACGGCCTACGTTAAGTGCGTTCATCGCGATTTTAAAGCCTTCACCACGACCGGCAAGCATATTTTCTACAGGAACCACGCAGTCATTGAAGAAAACCTGACGGGTAGAAGAGGAGTGAATACCCAGTTTCTTTTCTTCTTCACCTAATGAAATTCCGTTAGACGGATCGTTCTCAACGATGAAACCGGTAATGTTTTTATCGTCTTCAATTCGGGCGAAAACAATAAAGACATTACAGAATCCCGCGTTGGAAATCCACATCTTTTGACCGTTGATCTTGTACGATTTCCCATCTGCCGAAAGTTCTGCTTTGGTTTTTCCGCTGTTGGCATCAGAACCAGCGCCCGGCTCGGTCAAACAGTAGGCTCCAAACCACTCGCCTGTAGCGAGTTTGGGAACGTATTTTTTCTTTTGTTCTTCGGTCCCGTAAAGGGTGATTGGCATCGTACCAATACCGGTATGCGCACCAAAAGCGGTCGCGATAGACCCGGTTGCTCCTGAAATGTAGTCACAAACCAGCATTGTAGAAACAAAGCCCATTCCCAGACCATCATATTCTTCAGGAACTGCGATACCCAAAAGACCCAGCTCACCGGCTTTGCGCATCACCTCTTCGGTAAGCGCATAGTCTTTATGCTCAAAGCGTTCTTTGTGTGGTACAATCTCACGGTCAACAAATTCTTTAACCGTTTCTTTCATCATTTTCTGCTCCTCGTTAAAATCTTCGGGAGTAAAGATGTCTTCGCAAGGAGTTTCCTTTACCAAAAACTGACCACCGCGAAGGATGTCTTTTTTATCTGCTGTTTCTGCCATTTTTCTAAGATATAAGTATTGAGATTTTAGATTTTAGAACCTTACTCTCAAATGTGTTTTTAAATTATTTTGCTAGATGAGTCTGTTATCTCAAGTCTCAAATCTATTGTCTAATTGAGGAACTCATAAACTCCGGCGGCGCCCTGACCGGTACCTACGCACATCGTTACAATACCGTATTTGTTTTTCATATCGCGCTTACGCATTTCGTCAAACAACTGTACCGAAAGTTTGGCTCCAGTGCATCCCAGCGGGTGACCCAGTGCAATTGCTCCTCCGTTTACGTTTACGATATCGGGATTTAGACCCAATTCACGGATTACTGCAAGAGACTGCGAAGCAAAGGCTTCGTTTAACTCAATCAGGTCGATGTCGTCTTGCTTGAGTCCTGCTTGTTTTAGCGCTTTCGGAATTGCTTTTACAGGACCAATTCCCATAATGCGCGGTTCAACACCCACGGCTGCAAAGTTTACAAGACGGGCGATGGGTTCCAGATTCAATTCTTTCACCATTTCTTCGCTCATTACCAACACAAAGGCTGCACCGTCACTCATTTGCGAGGAATTTCCTGCGGTTACGCTTCCGCCTTCGGCGAAAACAGGACGTAGCTTACCCAATACCTCGAGACTGGTGTCGGCACGCGGACCTTCGTCTTTACTTACGGTGTAGGTTTTTGTTTCTTTCTTGCCACTGTTGTTTACAAACGTGTGTTCTACTTCAATCGGAACGATTTGCTCTTTAAAACGATCTTCCTCTTGGGCTTTTAAGGCTTTTTGGTGCGAATGGTACGCAAACTCATCCTGATCTTCACGCGAAACCTTAAACTGATTGGCTACGGCTTCGGCGGTAAGTCCCATTCCCCAGTAATAATCTTCGTTTCCGGCTTTGGCCACTTTATAATCAGGTACCGGTTTGTAACCACCCATAGGGATGTAGCTCATACTTTCGGCACCACCGGCGATGATACAATCTGCCATTCCGGCCTGTATTTTTGCCGAGGCCATCGCGATGGTTTCAATACCCGATGCGCAATAGCGGTTTACGGTTACACCCGGTACATCTTCGATCTTCAATCCCATAAGGGAAATCAGACGCCCCACGTTAAGGCCCTGTTCGGCTTCTGGCATCGCGTTGCCAACCATTACATCATCAATGCGTTTTTTGTCGAGGTTTGAAACCTCTTTCATCATATAATCGATGGTTTCCGCAGCGAGTTCGTCGGGTCTTTTAAATCGGAACAATCCGCGCGGAGCTTTCCCTACGGCTGTTCGGTATGCTTTTACTATATATGCTGTTTTCATGGAATAGATTTTAGATTCTAGACTTTAGATTTGAGATCATTAGTCTACTTTGAAAATTTCTTTATTAAGGTGTAATTCATTTTTTGAACTTCTAACAAGTTTTCCAGTAAAGAAGAAAAATGTTCATTTTCAGAAATAAGACCTAGCCTTTTAGATAAGATGAGTTGCGTAAAAAGTTCATTACAAGATCCACTTGCAATTCCAAGAAAATTTTTGAATTCACCATCTGTATTTCTTCCCGCTCCTTCAGCAATATTTGAAGGAATACTTACAGCACTTCTTCTAATCTGACTCGTTAAACCAAATTTTTCATCATTTGGAAAATCAGCTGAAATCAAATAAGCATTTTCAGCAATGTCCATTGCTTTCTGCCAAATTTTTAATTCTTGAAAATTGTGCATAGTCGTAGATTTTATCTAACATCTTATATCTGAAATCTCGTGTCTAATTAGTTTCTCAACGGTTTCCCCTTTTTGATCATATGCTCCAGGCGTTCAAGCGTTTTGCGTTCCCCGCAAAGACTAAGGAAAGCTTCACGTTCCAGGTCAAGCAGGTATTGCTCACTTACATACGAAGCTTCAGATAGGTCACCACCGGCCATTACGTAAGCCAGCTTGTTTGCGATCTTTTTATCGTGATCGCTGATGTACTTACCAGCGTTCATTTGATCTGTACCTACAAGGAATGCACCAAGAGCCTGTTTACCCAGCACTTTGATATCTGTACGCTCAATAGGTTTAGTATAACCCTGATCTGCCATAAACTTCGCAACCTCTTTGGCTGCTGCAATCTGGCGGTCTTTGTTAACAATGACAATATCTTTACCGGGCTTTAAAATACCGGTATCAAAGGCTTCATAAGCCGAAGTCGAAACTTTAGCCATCCCGATTGCCAGGAAGTATTCGCGAAGACGGTTTAATTCCACATCGTCTTTGTGGTAGGTTTCAGCAGCTCGTAAAGTCATTTCTTTAGAACCACCACCGCCGGGGATTACCCCAACGCCAAATTCTACCAGACCAATGTAACTCTCTGCTGCTGCCACGACACGGTCAGCGTGTAGGGTCATTTCGCAACCCCCACCTAAAGTCATATCGTGTGGAGCCACAACGGTAGGAATTGAAGAGTAGCGCAGACGCATACAAGTATCCTGAAAATATTTAACCGCAGCGTTGAGTTCGTCATACTCCTGCTCAACGGCCATCATAAAAATCATACCGATATTGGCACCCACCGAGAAGTTTTTACCCTGATTGGCAACCACGAGTCCGGCGAAATCTTTTTCGGCCAGATCAATAGCTTTATTTAATCCGGAAAGAACGTCACCACCAATAGAATTCATTTTTGAACGGAATTCTACATTGAGGATTCCGTCACCTAAATCTTCAACGACTACGCCACTGTTTTTAAATACTTGTTTTGATTCGCGAATGTTATCGAGAATGATAAAACCATCCTGCCCCGGTTTTTTGACATATTCCTTTTTAGGGATGTCATAATACCAGGTGTTGCCTTCTTTAACGGTGTAAAACGAATTTTTACCTGACGAAAGCATTTCAGAAACCCAGTCTGCAATTTCATAACCTTCGGCTTTCATCAATTCGATTCCTTTTTCAAAACCTACAGCATCCCAAATCTGAAACGGACCGTGCTCCCAGCCGTAACCGGCACGCATCGCGTCATCGATCTTATAGAGTTCGTCTGTAATTTCAGGAATTCGGTTTTGCACGTAAGCAAACAATCCTGCGAAGTTTTTACGGAAGAATTCGCCGGCTTTGTCTTTACCGTCCACCAAAATAGGGAAGCGGTCAGCAACGTTGTCAACGCCTTTTGTTTTTTCTAAAGTACCGAAGGAAGCGCGTTTGTTTTCGCGGTATTCCATCGTATTGAGGTCAAGTGTAAGAATCTCGCTTGAGCCGTCGTCTTTCTTAATTTTTTTATAGAAGCCCTGTCCGGTTTTACTTCCCAGCCATTTGTTCTCGTGCATCGTATTGATGTAGTTGGGAAGCGAAAACAACTCGGCACGCTCATCATTTTCAACATTTTCGCGAATGCCGTTTGCCACGTGTACCAAAGTATCCAGACCAACCACATCAACTGTACGGAAGGTTGCTGATTTTGGACGACCAATTACAGGACCGGTCAATTTATCAACTTCTTCTACGGTCATGTCAAGTTCTTTAACCGTATGGAAAAGGCTCATAATACTGAAAGTCCCCACTCGGTTACCGATAAATGCCGGAGTATCTTTAGCAACAACCGAAGTTTTACCTAAGAATTTTTCACCGTATTCATTAAGGAAACTCAGCACTTCCTTATCAGTCTTAGGTCCAGGAATGATCTCAAAAAGATCTAAGTAACGGGCAGGGTTAAAGAAGTGCGTTCCGCAGAAATGCTTCTGAAAATCTTCGCTACGCCCTTCGCTCATAAATTTGATAGGAATACCGGAGGTATTTGTGGTAATCAAGGTTCCCGGGGTACGGTGTTTTTCAAGTTTTTCAAAAACCTGTTTTTTGATATCCAGGCGTTCTACCACAACTTCAATAATCCAGTCGTAGTGCTTCACCTTTGCAATATCATCTTCCATATTACCTGTGGTGATGCGCTTTGCAAAATCCTGGTGGTAAATGGGCGAAGGTTTTGATTTTAATGCGTTTTGCAAATGATCGTTAACCAGACGATTGCGTACCGCTTTATCCTCTAAGGTTAAACCTTTTGCTTTTTCTTTATCGGTTAGTTCACGGGGAACAATATCGAGTAGCAGCACTTCAACTCCTATATTGGCAAAATGGCAAGCGATACCGCTTCCCATAATCCCGGAGCCAATTACTGCAACTTTGTTGATGCGTCTTTTACTCATTTTTTTAATGTCGTTTCAGTGGTTTTATAAACTTTTTTATTCTGTATCAAATCGTTGATCACATTTATAACTTCAAAAAAGTGATCTATTTTTTCAGCTTCAATGTTTTGACGAATAGCCTCATTAAACTTTAAAACCCGGTCTTTACTAAAATCCCGGTTTTCCTTTCCAAATTCTGTTAGAAAAATTAGAACTCCACGGCCATCAGCAGGATTGGGCTTTCGTTCAATGAGTCCGCGTTCTTCCATCGATTTTAGTGTTCTCGAAAGGCTGGTAGCTTCCATTCCCATTCGCGGACCTAAAGCCGTTGAAGGGGTGCCTTCTTCGGGATCTATACTTAGCAGTGCAAAGCCTGTGGCCATGGTACTGTCTAGTTGTGCGGCCTGCTCATTATACATTTTTGTAATGGCCTGCCAGGTTGCCCTAAGGGCGTGATCGATAGTGATTTCTTTTTTACTCATACGTTTGCGTAAAGTTAGAAAAAAATACTATGCACGCATAATAAGTTAAGGAAATTTTATAAGATTATCTGTTTTCAACCATGTGCGTTACCAGTATGCATAAAAAAACTCCTTATTTCTAAGGAGTTTTAAAGATTATTCGCGCTCGTAAATTTTGTTGTACTTGTCAATATACATTTCTTTGACGATACGTCTTTTCAGTTTCATAGTAGGAGTGAGGTGCCCGGCATCTATGCTCCATTCGTCCGGAGTGAGCTCAATTTTTTTAACACGTTCCCACTTTCCAAACTTTTCATTATAAAGATCTACATCTTCCATAATGCGTTTCTTAACCTCTTCGTTTTCGGCAATTTCCGTATTGGTAGATCCTACAGAAATCCCTTTCTTTTTGGCCCAGTCTGCTATGAATTCAAAATTGGGTTGAATAATAGCAGCCGGCATTTTTTCGCCCTCGCCAATAACCATAATGTGCTCAATAAAGCGGGATTGCTTCATCGCGTTTTCGATAAGCTGAGGAGCAACGTATTTACCACCACTTGTTTTGAACATTTCTTTTTTACGGTCGGTGATTTTTAAGAAGCCTTCCCTGTCAATCTCCCCAATGTCCCCGGTATGGAAATATCCGTTTTCTAAAACCTCGTCGGTTTTTTCCTTGTCTTTGTAGTATCCCATCATCACCTGAGGCCCTTTAATCAGGATTTCTCCGTCTTCAGCGATTTTTACCTCGGTCTCCGGAATAGGTTTACCCACCGTGCCGATTTTAAAGCCGTGATTACGCATATCATTTACCGATATAACCGGAGAAGTTTCGGTAAGACCGTAGCCTTCCATTACGCCCATTCCTGCAGCATTAAATACACGTGCCAGTCTGGGTTGCAAGGCAGCACTACCAGAAGCGATTACCTTAAGGTTTCCACCCAGGGCTTCCTGCCATTTGCTGAAAATCAATTTACGCGCAAGACCCAGCTTTTGCTCATACCACCAACCATTCTGACCATAGGGTTCGTATTGCAGACCCACTTCCACAGCCCAGAAAAAGAGTTTCTTCTTAACGCCGGTAAGATCGGCACCTTTTGCGATGATTTTATCATATACCTTTTCAAGTAAACGCGGTACAGCAGTCATTACCTGAGGTTTTACCTCTTTTAAGTTTTCGCTGATGGTTTCCAGGCTTTCTGCAAAATAGATGCTCACACCGGTATACTGATACAGATACATCAACATACGCTCGTAAATATGGCACACAGGCAAAAAGCTCAGTGCGATACTTTGTCCAGGATTGATTGGGAATCGTGTGGCGCTGTTGATGGCGTTAGAAACCACATTCTTATGACTAAGCATTACGCCCTTCGGTTTTCCGGTAGTTCCGGAGGTGTAGATTAATGTCGCAAGATCATCTTCTTTGACAGCCGCTTTCAGTTTATCTACTTCTGCCTGGCTTGATGTATCGGCCTCGTGAACTTCTTTCCAGCTTTTGCAACCTTTGATGTCATCAAAGCTAAACACCTCTTTTAGTGAGGGAACATTGCCTTTGATGGCCATTACTTTATCGAGTACTTCCTGATCAGATACAAAGCAATATATAGACTCACTGTGATTGAGCACATATTCGTATTCTTCTTCTGAAATGGTTGGATAAATAGGAACATTCTGAGCTCCTAACTGGAGGATGCCAATATCCATCACGTTCCATTCGGTACGATTGTTTGATGAAATGACAGCTACTTTATCATTAGGTTTTACTCCCAGTTTTAACAGACCTCTACTCACAGCATTGGCCTGATCAAGATATTCCTGAGTGGAAATGGCTTTCCATTCTCCGTTATATTTAGTGACCAAAGCTTCTTTCAGGTTGTATTGCTCCAGTTGATGATAAGGGAAGTCAAATAGGCGTTTAATTTCCATAGCGCTATAAATAGGATTTGCTTATTAAATGTGAAAAATTAGGGTTAAATCCCCACATTCCATTCTTCTGACAAAGTAATTGAGAAGCTTTAGAGGGGTTTGTACATGCAAAATAACGAATTTAGTTGCTTTACTATATCGTTTTAGAAAAATTTACGAAGAAAACCTGCGAATATCAAAATAGCACAGATTTTTAAGGTCTGTGCTATTTCAATATTTAAAAATAACTATTTACTGCTTCTCAATCCACTCTCGTGCATTGATAAAAGCTTCAACCCAAGGCGTTACTTCGTCTTTGCGATCTTTAGGGTAGTTGGCCCAGTTCCAGGAGAAGATAGAGCGCTCAATGTGTGGCATGGTTACCAGGTGGCGACCGGTTTTATCGGTCATCATCGCGGTATTGTAGCTACTGCCATTAGGGTTTGCCGGGTAGGCATCATAACCGTATTTCCCAACAATTTTATAGTTTTCTTCACCTAACGGAAGGTCAAACTTGCCTTCGCCATGCGAGATCCATACACCTAAGGTCGCTCCCGAAAGTGTTGAAAGCATCACCGAATCATTCTCTGCAATGGTTACACTCGTAAAGCCACTTTCGTGCTTATGTGAGTCGTTGTACAGCATACGCGGTTTTTGATCGTGATCAGGGTTGATCAGATCAAGTTCTACAAACAGCTGACAGCCGTTGCAAATACCTACCGATAGCGTATCAGGTCGTGCAAAGAAATTCTTTAGAGCTGTGTTTGCTTTCTCATTATACAGGAAAGCACCGGCCCAACCTTTGGCTGACCCCAATACATCGGAGTTTGAGAATCCACCCACGGCACCTATAAACTGAATATCTTCGAGCGTTTCGCGACCGCTGATTAAATCGGTCATATGAACGTCTTTGACATCAAAGCCGGCGAGATACATCGCGTTTGCCATCTCGCGTTCCGAGTTACTTCCTTTTTCACGAAGGATGGCCGCTTTTGGTCGGCTTCCCGCAGCGCGGTTTCCGGGTCTTAGACCTGTAAAGCCTTTTGGGAAGGTGTATTTTAAATCCTGTTTGTCGAAGTTTTCAAAACGCGCATCAGCCAGGCCGTTTGCAGTTTGCTTTTGATCTAACAAATAACTGGTTTTAAACCATTTTCTACGCAGTGAAGGAATGTTAAGACCAATCTCCACAAGATCCTTTTTAATGGTTAATTCTTCCGAAGTATTGGCGGTACCAATTTTGAAAAACTCGATGTTGTATTCCTTCATTACCGCTTCGATATCCCTGTCTTTGGCGGCCTGAATGACGATTCCGGCATTTTCTGCAAACAGGATTTTGATGATGTCTTTTTCGCCGAAGGCTGAAAAATCATAAGCAGCTCCCAGTTTATTTTCGGCAAAACACAATTCAAGCAGGGTAGTGATCAAGCCTCCTGAAGCCACATCGTGACCGGCAACGATCATATCGTTTTTGATCAAATATTGAATGACGTCAAATGTTTTCGCAAATGCGATAGTATCTTTTACAGACGGAGCCTCGGCACCAATTTTATTCTGCACCTGGGCAAATGATGAACCGCCCAGTTTAAATGCATCTTTAGAAAGGTTTAGATAATAAATCGCTCCGGCATCTGCGTGAAGAACCGGTTCAATCACGCGGTCGATATCGTTGCAACTTCCGGCTGCCGAAATGATTACAGTTCCCGGTGCAAGAACATCGCCGTCAGGATATTTTTGCTTCATAGAAAGCGAATCTTTCCCGGTTGGTACGTTGATGCCCAGATCAATCGCAAATTCAGAAACCGCCTGAACCGCTTCGTAAAGACGCGCATCTTCACCCTCGTTATTACAGGGCCACATCCAGTTTGCAGAGAGTGAAAGAGACTTCAAACCTTTTTCAAGCGGTGCCCAAATGATATTGGTCAGCGCTTCGGCGATACTGTTTTTACTTCCGGCAACGGGGTCAATAAGTCCGCTAACGGGTGAGTGCCCAATGGAGGTTGCGATTCCGTTTTTAGACTTAAAATCGAGTGCCATCACACCTACATTGTTGAGCGGTAACTGAAGCGTGCCCACACATTGCTGCTTGGCAACTCTTCCGCCAACACAACGGTCAACTTTATTGGTTAACCAGTCTTTACATGCAACGGCTTCCAGCTGTAGTACGTTTTCCAGATAATCGTGAAAATGCTCCAGACTGTACGCCACATCGCTGTATTTACGATCAATTTTTGAATCGATCATCACGGTTTTTGGCGAACTGCCAAACATATCTTCCATCGCCAAATCCATAGGCGCGGCGCCTGTAGTAGCCGATTTGAAGGTAAAACGGTGATCGCCGGTAACGTCACCCACTTCGTAAATAGGAGAACGCTCACGCTCGGCAATCGTGCGTAAGGTCTTCAGTTGTTCTTTCCCGATAACCAGCCCCATACGTTCCTGAGACTCGTTACCTATAATTTCTTTAGCCGAAAGGGTAGGGTCACCCACCGGTAATTTATCTAAATCAATTTTTCCGCCGGTTTCTTCAACGAGTTCTGAAAGGCAGTTGAGGTGTCCGCCAGCACCGTGATCGTGAATCGAAACGATGGTGTTTTCGTCACTTTCTACCATTCCACGGATGGCGTTAGCAGCACGTTTTTGCATCTCGGGGTTTGAACGCTGAATGGCATTCAACTCAATCCCGGAGCTGAACGCGCCGGTATCTGCCGAAGACACCGCGGCACCACCCATCCCGATGCGGTAGTTGTCACCACCCAGAATAACGATTTTATCACCGGTTTGAGGTTTTTCTTTAAGTGCCTGAGGTTTTTTGCCGTAACCAATACCACCGGCCTGCATAATGACCTTATCGTAACCCAGCTTACGGCCCGCTTCTTCGTGTTCAAACGTAAGTACCGAACCTGCGATAAGCGGTTGGCCAAATTTGTTTCCAAAATCTGAAGCTCCGTTTGAAGCTTTGATCAAGATGTCAATCGGGGTCTGGTATAACCATTTACGCGCCGGGAAGGTTTCTTCCCACGGGCGATCGTCGAGCAATCGTGAATATGCGGTCATATAAACCGCAGTACCGGCAAGGGGTAACGAACCTTTTCCACCGGCGAGGCGGTCGCGTATTTCACCCCCAGAACCTGTCGCAGCCCCGTTAAAAGGCTCTACGGTTGTAGGGAAGTTGTGGGTTTCGGCTTTAAGCGAAAGCACGCTTTCAAATTCTTTTTCGGTATAGAAATCGGGTTTATCTGCGGTTTCAGGGGCAAATTGTGTGGCTTTTGGACCTTTGATAAAGGCGACGTTGTCCTTATAGGCCGAAACAATTTCGTTCGGATTTTCTTCGGAAGTTTTTTTGATGAGTTTAAAGAGCGAAACCGGTTTGGTCTCTCCGTCAATCACAAAGGTCCCGTTAAAAATCTTGTGGCGGCAGTGTTCGGAGTTTACCTGACTGAAGCCAAACACTTCCGAGTCGGTTAACGGGCGACCAATGCGCTCTGCGACGCCCTCGAGATACATCACTTCTTCGGCGCTTAATGCCAAACCTTCCTGCTTATTGTATTCTTCAATGTTTTCAATAGGCTTGATGGCTTCGGGCTCGATATTTATGGTGAAAATATCCTGATCTAGTTTTTTGTATTCCTGAGAAAGCATCGGATCAAATTCGGCTTTGCCTGCAACAAATTCTTCAATCCTGATGATGCCTTCAATCCCCATATTTTGGGTGATTTCAACAGCATTGGTGCTCCAGGGCGTAATCATAGTGGCACGCGGACCAATAAAAAAAGCGTCGATTGCAGACGCTTGTATTTTGGGCTGGTTGCCAAAGAGCCAGATGAGCTTTTTAGTCGTTTCTTCTGAAAGTTCGTTTTTGCTTTGAACTGCGAAAATCTTGGTGTCCTGAGAACCGAAAAAGTGAATCATAATGCGTTTGCTAAGAAGCGACAAATTTAGGCTTTTTTGTTTTTTTATTTGGCCCTAAATCCGAAACAAAATCAACAGAAAATCATCGCTTTTGTTGATAAGCGGACTTCGGTATAAAAAAGAAAAACCTCACTGGTCTACAGGACCTGTGAGGTTTGAAATCAGTTCAATAAACAGCTTATTTCTTTTCGTCCTTCTTAACCATCAGGCACATATAGAAGCCGTCGTAACCACTTTCGCTGGAAAGTACGGTTTTTTGCTTTTCAATGCTAAAATTCTTTCCTTCCTCGCTTTTCAGGAATTTTTTAACCTGTTCCTGATTTTCGGAAGGAAGTATAGAGCAGGTAGCATAGACCATTTTTCCGCCCGGCTTGACCATTTTAGAGTAATCTCTTAAAATAGTTTGCTGTGTTTCCTGAATTTTTGCAACAAAATCCGGCTGTAGTTTCCACTTGGCATCGGGGTTACGGCTTAAAACGCCCAGTCCGGTACAGGGTGCATCGAGCAATACGCGATCTGCCGAGTTGTGCAGTTTTTTAATGACTTTAGTGCTGTCTATCGCGCGGGTTTCAATATTGAAAGCTCCGGCGCGACGTGCTCTGCGCTTCAATTCTTTTAATTTATTGGCATAAATATCAAGCGCAATCAACTGCCCCTTATTATCCATCTCGGCAGCCAGGTGTAAGGCTTTACCACCGGCACCGGCGCAGGCATCAATCACACGCATTCCCGGCTCTACACCCAGATAGGGAGCAACCAGTTGTGAGGAAGCATCCTGCACTTCAAACAGACCGTCTTTAAAAGCCTGAGTGGTGAAAACATTAGCGCGTTCCTGCAATTGTAAAGCATCTTTGTAAGCCTTGAGGTTTTCGGTTTCGTGACCTTCTTCAACCAGTTTTTGTTGAAGCTCACCAATATTGGTTTTCAGGCGATTTACGCGTAAAATCACAGGCGCCTGCTTGTTTAGCGCAGCGATCTCTGCATCCCATTTATCACCCAATTCTTTTTCGCCCAATTCATCAAGCCAATCCGGAATTGACTCCCGTAATTTTCTGATGTTTGAAAATTCGTCAAAACGGCCTTTGATGCGACGGGTAGGGGTCTCTTCAAACTGCGGCCAGTCGGGCAGTTTGATTCCGCGAAGCGTACACCAAACGGCAAACAGGCGCCAGAGGTCTTTGCGTTCAAAGGGTTCGCCTACATCTGCAATAGCGGCGTAGAGGCGTTTCCAGCGAACGATGTCGTAGGTGGTTTCGGCTATAAAACTGCGGTCGCGGGAGCCCCAGCGTTTATCGCGTTTCAGTTGTTTTGCGATTACCTTATCGGCATAGCCTCCTTCATTAAATATTTCGATCAGTCCATCAATTACGGCAAAGACCAGATTGCGGTGTAAACGCATACGTTTTGTTTTAAAATGCCCGCAAAGGTACAGGTTTCAAAAGGAATAGTTTTAAATTGGGCGAAAATTTAGATTATGCGATTAGTAGCAGTACTTATTCTTTTTCTGACCTTTTCAAGTTGTATGCAAACGGAAGAAAAACGGGAGGCAGGCCCCATTCAAGCTGTTGAGATTGAACCTGTTTTTAGTGATTCGGTAAGTATACGGGCGATTGAGATTCTTGCTGACGGAAGCCTTGCTTTTGCAGGTTCTAAGGGTAAATATGGTTTATATAACCCACAGACTGAAACCTGGAATACCGGTGTTATGACCTACGATTCGATCACGCCAAACTTTAGAGCTGTGGCTCACACAACTCAGGATTTCTTTATGCTGAGTATCGAAAGCCCTGCGCTGCTTTATAAAACCGGCGATACGGGTAGGATGGAAGTGGTTTATAAAGAAGACAATCCCAAAGCATTTTACGATTCGATGACGTTTTGGAACAATCAGGAAGGAATCGCGATGGGCGATCCTACCGATTCGTGTATTTCGGTAATTATAACCCGTGATGGAGGGAAGTCTTGGAACAAATTAAGTTGTGATATTTTGCCTGAAGCGGTAGAAGGGGAGGCTGCATTTGCAGCCAGTAACAGCAATATTGCGATTTATGGGAATCAGGCCTGGATTATTACCGGTGTAATGAAATCGCGGGTACTGCACACTGCAGATAAAGGAAAAACCTGGGAGGTTTTTGAGACACCTCTTGTTCAGGGAACCCCTACGACCGGAGGTTATTCCATTGATTTTTATGATGAAAATATCGGTTTTATTGTAGGTGGAGATTACAGCAATGCTGAAGCTAATAAAGCGGTAAAAGCGTTGACACGTGATGGCGGTAAAACCTGGGAGTTGGTGGCTGACAATCAAAACCCCGGTTACCGAAGTTGTGTTCGCTTTGTACCCGAAAGCGCCGGAATGGGACTGGTTGCTATAGGGTTTGAGGGGATTGACTATTCTGCAGATCAGGGATCCACCTGGAAACATTTAAGTGAGGAAGGCTTTTTTACCGTTCGGTTTTTAAATGATTCTGTGGCCTATGCTGCAGGAACTAACCGGATTGCAAAATTGAAATTCAAGCGTTAAAAAAAGGCTGTCAATTGACAGCCTTTTTAACTAACACTAATTATTCTTCCTTTTCTTGTATTCTTCCCAAAGTTTTCGCCCAAAGTTACGTTCTACTTCCGGTAGGAAGACCATTTTAGAGGCTGGGAGTTTTTGGGTTAAATCTTTAAGCATTTCGCGTTCAACCTGGTATTTCTCTTTTTGAAGCGCGTTGTATTTTTCGATCAGATTCTGTGCCTGAGACTCACTCAATTTGTTTTTTGATCCCGATCTGGAAAACTTCTCTTTAAACAATTCCCGCTCGCGCTCCCGTAAGTCGTGCATACGCTTGTCGTAACTGTTGTAAATAGGCCAGAATTTTTCGGCCTCTGCTGGAGTTAACTCCAGCTCTTCAGTTATAAAAGGAACTTTAAGGGCCTTTATACGCTCGTGTCTCTCGTCAGTCTGACCATAGGAAGCCAGGCAAACCAGTAGAACGAGTATAGATATAAACTTTTTCATAGAAATTTTATGGGTTGTATTTAATCGTCTGTATTTAAAGCATACTCAATCACATCCTGATCTACATATTCAAGAATTACTTCATCACTCAGATGGTCTTCATTAAAAAAGGAGGTGTTTGCTTCAATGGTGTTTAGTTCTTCATCAGAAAAGAAATCCTGAATTCGATCTTGTTCTATCAAATAATTTTCAAGACTGCTTAAACTTAGCCCCTCAAAACCTGCTTCATTTGCATTGGGTTTTACGGTATAGAACAGCAAAGCAAAAAGGGCAGCGATTGTGGCTACAGCAGCAGCAAATTTTTTGTAGTTTAATGAAATAACTTTCGGCTCTTTAGTGGTTTTCGAAAGAATGGAAGTCTCCACCTGATCAAAATATCCATCAGGAACCCTGAAGCCATCCTGATTATCAGGATATAACTTTTGGAATTTAAGCTCCGTATACAGACGCTCTTCAAACTGCTGAAAATAGTCTTCAGGCAGTTTAAAATCCTTCGGTATATGTTTATCGTTGGTATTCATTGTCTTTTTGACTTTTAAAAATGCTGAAGGTTTAATGACCTGTTACAAAGTCGGTTATTTTTTTTACCGCGTGATGATAACTGGCTTTTAGGGCGCCTTCAGATGTGCCTAGTATTTCAGAAATTTCATTGTATTGCAGCTCATCAAAATACTTCATTACAAAAACCTGTTTCTGTTTTGCCGGCAGCGTATCTAAGGCCTGATGTAATTTAGCCTGAGCTTCGTCTCCGTTGAAATAAGGATCGCTTGCCAGATTATTTACAATCGCACTTTGCAATTCTTCACTGCCCACACTGGCGCGACGGTTTCTTTTATTTATGAAGGTTATACTTTCATTAGTCGCAATGCGGTAGAGCCAGGTGTAAATTTGACTTTCGCCATTAAAACCATCCAGATTTTTATACACCTTAATAAAGGTATTTTGTAAAACGTCATCTGCATCATCGTGAGAAACCACCATACGTCGTATATGCCAGTACAAACGCTCTTTGTACTCGGTTACCAAATCCTCAAATTTGAGGTCTGTGGGATATGTAGCGGTTTTACTCAATTCTAAAATTCTATTTGTTTTGACCTTATATTACACGAAAGGTTTAAAATGCTCAATAAAGTTAACAAGAATACCTCAGATTTTTGAGTTTTCAGAACTGAATGGAAATCAGTTCTGGATCGAATACAAACGATGAAATGCAAATATTTTAGTTAAAATGCATTAATTCTTTGTTTTTTTGGATTTTGAGATTATCTTTAATCTCGTTGAAAATGTAAAAACTGTTGTTGACACGATTAAATTGTTTAATTCCTTTTTTGTCCCAAATTAAAAAGTAGTTTTTCACCCCTGATTTTTACCCAACAGCAAAAGTTTAAGGTCAACAACAAAAAAATCCACATTCGTCAGGAGTGTGGATTTTGTTTTTTTACGGGATTTCTGCCAAAGGATATTAGCTCGTTCGCTGTTTGTGTCACGGCTCTTGATTCTTACCGGTTTTTTCGTAGTCTATTCAAAAGACTGCATCTCAACCAGTTTTTTATAGGTTCCGTTAGCCGCAAGGAGTTCCTGATGTTTGCCTTGTTCTACAATCTTACCGCGTTGCATCACAATGATCAGATCTGCATTTTGAATGGTTGAAAGACGGTGCGCGATTACGATCGAAGTACGGTTCATCATCATATTCTCTAAAGCTTTTTGGACCAAACGTTCACTTTCGGTATCTAAAGCTGAGGTAGCCTCATCAAGTATCATTATTGGCGGATTCTTAAGTACCGCACGAGCGATAGAAAGGCGTTGTTTTTGACCGCCACTCAGTTTGTTTCCGCTGTCTCCTATGTTGGTGTCCAGCTTACGCGGAAGCTCGCTAACAAATTCCCAGGCATTGGCAATTTTTAGGGCATCGATTACTTCTTCATCGGTTGCGTTGGGTTTTCCCAACAGGATGTTATTGCGTACGGTATCATTAAACAAAATAGAATCCTGAGTAACCAATCCCATTTGCGCACGTACCGATTTTTTGGTTAAATCCTTCAGGTCTATACCGTCTAATTTGATCGCGCCAGAATCTACATCATAAAAGCGCGTAACGAGATTGGCAATGGTGCTCTTGCCGCTTCCGCTTTGTCCCACCAAAGCAACGGTTTGTCCTTTTTTGACATTTGCTGAAAAATCTTCCAGAACTTTTTCATCTTCATAACTAAATGAAATATGCTCAATGCTCAAAGCTTCTTTAAACTCAGCAACTTCAATTGCATCCGGTTTATCTTTAATTGTCGTTTCGGTATTTAAAATCGAAAGAATGCGTTCTGCAGCAGCATTACCACGCTTTACGTTGTAGGAGGCTTTACTTATTTGTTTTGCGGGAGTTAAAATTTGATACGAAAGTCCCAGAAATGCGATGAACTGTGCTGCTTCAAGAGACCCTTCAACCAAAACCATTTGGCCACCAAACCATAAAATCACAACTATCACGAAAATACCCAAGAACTCACTGGCCGGAGAAGCCAGGTTTTGCCGGTTGATGAGTTTGTTGAGAATTGTATTGAGTCGGGTAGTACTGGCTCTGAATTTAGCTCTGAATTGCTCTTCGCCATTAAAACCTTTGATGATTTTAAGGCTGGAAAGGGTTTCTTCAACAATCGAAAGAAAAGCTCCGTTTTCTTCCTGCGCCTGGTGAGATTGTTTTTTTAGTGATTTCCCAATTCGGGAAATGATCATTCCGGATATAGGAAGAAAAACAAAAACAAAAATCGTGAGCTTAACGCTAATGATTAACATTGCTCCGATTGTAAAAATAATTGTCAACGGTTCTCTCACTACCATTTCAAGAATGGAAAGAAAAGAACGCTCCACTTCGTTTACATCTGCTGTTATGCGAGATATGGTATCTCCTTTTCGTTTTTCTGAAAAATAGGCAACCGGAAGCTCAATCAGTTTATCGTAGATGGCATCTCGTACGTCTCGCATCACGCCATTCCTCAAAAAGGTAATGAAGAAAGTGGCCAGGTAACCAAAAACATTTTTTAGAAAAAACAGGATTATTACAATCCCACAAATAAATACCAGAGCTGAAAGTTCATCTTCTGCAACTCTGGAGCTTACCTGAAAATAAAAATAATTTGTTGCATAATCTGTAAAGTTTGTCCAGCCTTCCCAAACCGGCAGTTCGGTAACTCGTTTGCTTTTATCAAACAGGATTTCGATAACCGGAATAAGAGCCAAAAAAGACAGGGTGCTGAAAAGTGCATACAAAATGTTACAAATAATGTTGTACACCGCATACTGCTTGTAGGGCCTTGCAAATTGTATGATTTGTTTGAAGTAATTCATAAGAACCGTAGTCGGTTTATATACGTATCCCCGACAAAAATCGGGGATAGATATTGATTTTTAGCACGGATTCGTTTTAAAGACCCAGGTCCTTTTGTATTCCGGCTATTTTTTTATCGAGTTTTTGCGCTACCTGTGGCAGACTTTCTAAATCTTTTGCAGGCTCGTGCACACTGATGTAAAATTTAATTTTTGGCTCGGTACCGCTAGGTCTTGCGGCTATTCGAGATCCCTGATCAGTATGATAAATGAGCACGTTAGATTTGGGAATATCGATAGGTGTGGACTCTCCGGTTGAAATTTTTAGCGATTTTGAAGATGCGTAATCATCAATTTGCACTACACGCTCTCCGTTTACCGTGTTCAATGGATTTTCACGAAGGTCAATCATAATTTGCTTGATTTCTTCGGCGCCAGAAATTCCTTTTTTAACCAAAGAGGTCAGGTCTTCTTTATAATACCCGTGTTTCACATATAAATCCTGTAGCTTTTTGTAGAAGGAAGAACCCTCACTTTTTGCCTGTGTTACAATCTCACAAGCCAGCAGGGTAGCGGTTACCGCATCTTTATCGCGTACAAAGTCACCTACCATATAACCAAAGCTTTCTTCCCCACCACCTATAAAATGCTGTTTCGGATGATCTTTAATCATTTTGGCAATCCATTTAAAACCGGTAAGGCCCAGTTTGCATTCCAGATCATACGATTTGGCAAGAACCTCCATCATAGGGGTAGAAACGATGGTCGAACCAATGAATTCGTTACCCTTTGGTGTGTTTTGGTCAAAATAGCGACTTAATAAGAAATCGGTCATCACAACCATAGTCTGGTTTCCATTAAGCAAAACCAGTTTACCTGAATCATCACGTACCGCGATGCCCAGACGATCGCAATCCGGGTCGGTACCAATTACGATATCAGCATTTTTTTCTTCGGCAAGATCAAGAGCCATTTTGAGAGCTTCCGGTTCTTCCGGGTTGGGTGATTTTACAGTTGGGAAGTTTCCGTCGGGTTTACGCTGCTCTTCAACAACGTGAACATTTTTATATCCGGCCTGCTTCAGTACATCAGGAATAATCGTTACCGAAGTACCGTGAAGTGGAGTAAAAGCGATGGTTACATCATCGCGGTGGCTATCTAGTTCCGAAAAGCTTCCGTTAGCCAAAGAAGCTTCGATAAATGCCTGATCTACATCTTTATCAATATAGGTGATGTGTTCTTTTTTCGCAGAAAAATTTACAGCATCATAGTCTAGCGACTCAATTACCGAAACAATCTCAGAATCCTGCGGCGGTACAAGCTGACCACCATCCTGCCAGTACACTTTGTATCCGTTATATTCCGGTGGATTATGACTGGCTGTTAATACAATACCGCAATGACAATCTAAATGTTTTACCGCAAAACTGAGTTCTGGAGTAGGACGCAGGTCACTAAATAAAAATACTTTGATATCATTTGCTGAAAACACGTCTGCAACTACCTGAGCCAATTCCTTACTGTTGTTTCTGCAATCGTAAGCAATTGCAACTTTAATGGTTTCTCCCGCGAAGGATTTCTTTAAATAATCAGAAAGGCCCTGCGTGTTTTTACCCAGAGTGTATTTGTTAATACGATTGGTGCCAACACCCATTATACCGCGCATTCCACCGGTTCCAAACTCGAGGTTTTTATAAAAACTTTCATTGAGTTCTTCAGGGTTTTCATTCATCATTTTTTTGACGGCCTCTTTTGTGGCGTTGTCAAAAGTAGGGGATAACCAGGCTTCGGCTTTTTCTCGTATTTCGGCGTTCATAATTTTATATTCTATTTTGAAGGTCAAAAATAGGCATTTCGATTTAAGTAAACTATTTCGGGACAATCCCTTGAACGAATAAATAGCTTGGTGTTTTTAAATGGGACACTATTCAAATCGTTTTATTTCAAGTGTGGGCTAAATAAGATTAAAAGCCCTTTTTGTCTCTAATTAAGTAGCGCGGGCTGTTGTTTTGTGAACGTTGAATGAGTTCACCTATAAAGCCTGCGATAAACAGTTGTACCCCAATAATCATACTGGTGATCGACAGGTAAAACTGGGGACGCTGGGTTAACAGGCGTGCTGTGGGGTTTATAAATAGTTTATCAATACCCAGGTATGCGGCAAATGAGCCGCCCAGAATAAACATAATGACTCCCAATGTTCCAAAAAGGTGCATGGGTCTTTTGGCAAAATGAGTTATAAACCAGATGCTTATGAGGTCGAGAAAGCCTTTTATAAAACGATCGGCGCCAAATTTGGTTTCCCCGTATTTCCGAGCCTGATGCTGTACCGGCTTTTCGGTTATGTTGTAAAAACCGGCATTTTTAGCCAGTAGCGGAATGTAGCGGTGCATATCGCCATATACATCAATGGTTTTTATGACTTCATTTTTATAAGCTTTGAGGCCGCAATTGAAATCGTGCAGTTTGAGTCCACTGGTTTTGCGGGCAGCCGCATTAAATAGTTTAGACGGCAAATTTTTAGAAATCACCGAATCATAACGTTTCTTTTTCCAGCCTGAAACCAGATCAAAATCTTCTTCGGTAATCAGGCGGTATAATTCAGGAATTTCATCGGGACTATCCTGTAAATCGGCATCCATAGTAATTACAACTTCGCCTTCAGCAGCCAAAAAACCAGCATTTAATGCTTGGCTTTTACCAAAATTTCGGTTGAAACGAATGCCTTTTACCCGCTTGTCGCTATCTGCTAATTGCGCTATCGCATCCCACGAACCGTCAGTACTCCCGTCATCTATAAACAACAGCTCGTACGAGAGCTCCTCTTTGACGAGTACGCTGGTCAGCCAGTTGTAAAGCTCCTGTAGAGACTCCTGTTCGTTGAGAAGGGGTATAACTACCGATAGCTGCATAGATTCTTAATATTGGTGCGGGTTTGATTTCTTCAGGATAAGACCGCTTATCAATGAAATGATAAACCCAAAGAAAATACCACCTATGATTTGAATAGAAGACTGAACCCAGGGACGGGCAAATTTACCGGCAAGTTCCAACGCCTGATTCATTTGGGCTTCAGTCATATTGGGCTGAGACTCAATCATCGCTTCGCGTTGTTTTTCAATAATTAGGTTGATAAAGTCGGGTTCTATGACGGTCAGAAAAATATAATTATAGACAGCACCCAGAATTCCTCCTATCAGCGCAATACCTAATCCTACTTTTAAGGCATCTTTAAGTTCCATAAAACCACCGTTTGCCTTCTTAAATACCTGTTGCCCGTAGACAATAACGCCAAGCATAATTAAAAAGCCTACGAGGGCAGTGATCCAGTTTTGATCGAGCAACGAGTTTGTTACATAAAGTACCACAGCTAGAGCTATGGAGAGAAACCCAAGCAGGGCTCCGTAGGTAAGGGCGATTTGCCCGGTTGATGGTTTTTGTGCTTCCATAATTTAATGAATTGCGGTGTAAAAGTACATATTAGCACGAGATACACCTAGTTTTTAATGAGGCATAAGTATTGCGAAATCTAAAATTGTTACATTTGAAGGGTGAAGAATAATTTGCTGTAAAATATTATTTGGATTACTCCTTGTTAGATTGTTTTTTATTTCTAAATTTGCACCTCAAAATTCAGCAGATTTTAAAGCATTTAAGATGAAAAAAGATATACATCCACAGAATTACAGAGTAGTAGCTTTTAAAGACATGTCTAACGACGAAGTGTTTTTAACTAAATCTACAGCAAATACAAAAGAAACGATCGAGGTTGACGGTGAGGAGTATCCGCTTGTAAAACTGGAAATTTCTAGAGCATCACATCCTTTTTATACCGGTAAATCTAAACTGGTAGATACTGCTGGTCGTATTGACAAGTTCAAAAACAAATACAAGAAATTCGCTAAGTAAGCAGAATTCAATACATACAGAAAAAGCCTTTGCATTTGCAAAGGCTTTTTTATTTGGCAGCACCTCAGGTGCCTCGTAAATTTTTAGCAAGTCTAAAAGTGATTAGCTTCAGGCTCGTGGTTCAATCGTTGAATAAGGCTTTCATGATGCGATTGATTCCCTTAAAACCAAAATAAATGGCCAACGTTGCAGCCACAATGCCCAAAATCAAAACCGGTACGTAAAGTGGATGCTCCTGATTCTTGAACGCCTGATATAAGATGCCGGGTCCTAAGAACATAAAGAGTAACGAAGTGGCTAATGTGCGCACTCCACGTGCCAGGGCTTCTTTATTTGTTGCCATGATAAGCTTTTATTGCGGCCCTTACAGAGCCGTGATTTTTTAATAATTGAGCCGCCTCTTGTGAATCAACAGGTATTTCAGATTGAATCATCCGTATACCGCGATCTACCAGCTTATCATTACTAAGCTGCATATCTACCATTTTATTTCCTTTTACCTTACCCAGCTGAATCATCGTAGTGGTAGATATCATATTGAGCACAAGTTTTTGAGCGGTACCGGCTTTCATACGGCTGCTTCCGGTAACAAATTCAGGTCCTACCACAACTTCTACAGGAAATTTTGAGATCTGAGCAATGGGACTCCTGGCGTTACAGGTAATGCTTCCGGTCGGGATGTTGTTTTCGTTGCAGGCCTTTAATGCATGCAACACGTAAGGAGTAGTGCCTGATGCTGCAATACCAATTACTATGTCTTTTTCTGTTATAGAATGTTCCTGTAGATCTGACCAGCCCTGAGTGGTGCTGTCTTCAGCAAACTCCACGGCTTTACGAATGGCGGTTTCGCCACCGGCAATTAGACCTATTATCATTCCGTGTGGCACGCCAAAAGTGGGTGGACATTCTGAAGCATCGACTACCCCAAGTCTTCCGCTGGTACCGGCACCCATATAAAAAAGTCTTCCGCCTTGCTTTAGCTTACTTATTACTTCCTGAGTTAACCGCTCTATTTGGTGTAATACCTTTTTAACGGCTAGGGGAACAGTTTGGTCTTCGGCATTGATATTTTGCAGGAGCTCTGAGACAGTCATGTTCTCAAGCCCATTGTAGTTTGAATCTTGTTCTGTAGTCTTTGTGAAACTCATGTGCTGAATGTTTTCGCCTTTGGCAAATATCGTTATTCAATCACAATTTGATCGCTGTAGACCTGACCTATTGCGAAATAGCCCAACGGATAATTGTCTTCATTTGTGGCGTTGATGACATTACCGCGTATTTCGGAAGGCGGTGCTGTAAACGGGTTCCCCGAAGCCTGCCCCGATTGATTGATTACAATACTCATATAATCAAAAAAGGGTTTGGTAATGCCTATCAAATCGACCTTTAAGGTATCATTAGGCTTTAAATCTTCATAAAAGTAGGAAAATGAGAATGCCTGATCTTTGTAGAAGGTGTCTTCACTGGTTAAAAATTGCCCGTTATCTAAATCAAACAGGTAGTAGTTTGTGATACCCGGTTCATCTGTGTAACTAAAAACTACCTCGGTCTCATCTCCGGCAAAAAGGCTGCCGTCTCCCTGTACTATATTATCAAAAGGTACTGATGATTGGAAGCGGGCACTGGCCCGGTATGTATCGCCATTATGAAAGATGGTTAGACGCATCAGGTCCCGGGTAAATTCAGCACGGGGTAGCGCAACTGAATAATAACCATCGCCCCTGTACTGCATCCGGTAGGTGTTTGACTCACTGTTGAGGTTTACAATAGCATCACCCACAACTGGTATATCATCAGCAAAATAATCTGCAGTAAGCGTAAGCCTAAGATAAGCAGTCGCAAATGCAGAGTTTTCATTAGGAATACGCATCAGAGCGTCAACGACGAGGCGTTCCTGTTGCTGCGGCAAGTCGACTTCAATGGTTTCCTGGCAACTTGTAATTAGCTGAATCAAAACCAAAATCGAAAAGTAAGTTTTAAAAGCTTTCATCTAGAACTTAAAATTATAGGTTACCGAAGGTAAAATGCCAAAAATTGAGGTTTTTATCGCTTCATTTTGACCCGTATCTTCATTGGGTCTAAAGTTTACAGAAGCGGCATTCATACGATTGTAGGCATTGTATATGCTAAATACCCATTCTCCTTTAATCTTTCGGTTTGCATTATTTTGTGGGGTAAGTGTAGCGGAAAGGTCAAGCCTGTGATAGGCAGGCAGGCGTTGCTCATTACGACCTCCAAAATTAGAAATAGACAAACCCTGAAAGCGGGACTGACTTACGGGATAATTTGTAGGTTGGCCGGTTTGAAAAAGAAAGTTAGCACCAAACCTCCATTTTTTACTCAGTTCAAAATTAAAATTAGCGCTCAGATCGTGTGTCTTGTCATAAGCCGAAGGATACCAGTCACCATCGTTAATACCCGTTTCTTCAGGAGTTCTGCCTGGTGTTTGCTGCTCACTGCGCGACAGGGTATAGGCAAGCCAGCCGGTTAATTGTCCGTCATTTTTTTTAAGAAGAAATTCAAGACCGTAGGCTCTGCCAATTCCTGAAAGTACTTCACCTTCAATGGCATCATTAGCAATGAGCTGGGCGCCGTTGCGGTAGTCAAGCCGGTTCTGAATGTCTTTGTAAAAGGCTTCAGTCTCAAATGAATACTCCCCGTCTTTAATTTTCTTGAAAAAGCCAACGGCATACTGGTCGAGTAATTGTGGCTTTACATAAGGTCCGCTGGGTGTGTATACATCGAGAGGAGTAGGAGAGTTGGTGTTAGAAATTAAATGCAGGTACTGCGCCAGGCGGTTATAGCTGGCTTTAAGGGAAGTTTTACTGTTTACAGCCCAACTCAATGAAAAACGGGGTTCAAAATTGGTAAACTCAGCCAGTTTTCCTGTATTTAGTTCGGTTTCCACGGGTGTTGCCGGTTGATAAATCTTGAGGTTTTCATCAAAAATCAACGGATTATCATCAGCATATCTAAAAAACTGATCCTGACCCAGACGGGTAAAATGACTCAATCTAAAACCATAGCGTAGGGTAAGTGCATCAGTAAAATCCTGTTCAGCTTCTATGTATGCCGAAAACTCATTAGCGTACTTATGAGTGAGTTGCGATGGTACAATACCGCTATCAGGGCGGTTAGGCATTATGGTCGCGGGATTAAAGCGGTAATAAATATTATTTACGCCATAACCCATTTTGAAATTTTGATTGATGTAATGCTGAAAATCATATTTCAGATTAAAATTCCGAATGCCTGAGTCGTATTTAAAACCAACAAAATCGAGTAGGAGCCCGTAATAATAGTCTGAATAGACGAGTGATAAATTGGAGAAAATCTTATCGCTGAATAAATGATTCCACCTTAGATTGATGGTTGCATTACCATAAGTATTTACAAAACTTTCATTGACACTAAACAGATCGCGACCAAAATACCCGGACAGAAAAAGACTGTTTTTGTCTCCCAAACGGTAATTCAGTTTAGCATTGAGATCGTAGAAATAGGCCTTGTTATCAATATCGAAAAGAGGTAGAAAAAGGTGTACGTAAGACGCCCGGCCACCTACTAAAAATGCCGATTCGTTTTTTACAATAGGACCTTCAACAAGCAGCCGGCTGGCTATCGCACCTATACCTCCATTAGCATGAAACTCTTTACTGTTTCCTTCCTTTTGATAAATATCAAGAACCGAGGCCACGCGACCGCCGTAACGGGCAGGAATTCCGCCTTTGTAGAGTTTCAAATCCTTTATCGCATCGGGGTTAAAAACCGAAAAGAAACCAAACAGGTGTGACGAATTAAAAATTATAGCTTCGTCAAGTAAAATAAGGTTTTGATCAACAGCGCCACCTCTTACATTGAAACCGGAAGCACCTTCGCCGGCACTGGTTACCCCGGGTAAGAGTAATATAGATTTGATAACATCGGCTTCGCCAAAAACTACAGGAATCTGCTTTATGGTTTCTGCAGTAAGCGCATTAACACTCATTTGGGGCTTACGAATGTTAAGCTCTTCTACATTTTCTTCAATCACTACCTCATCAAGCATTTCAGTAGCCTCTTCAAGACTGAAATTGAGACGTTTGTCAGTATTTAATTGAATTGTTTGCTGAATCGCATTATAGCCCATAATGCTTATTTGAAGCGTATAGGAGCCTTCGGGTAGGGTTATGGAGTAAAAACCGTATTCGTTAGTGACAGAACCCTTGTTGATCTCAGGAAACAACACATTAACACCGATAAGGGTTTCGTTTGAATTTTCAGCAGTGATGGTTCCGCTTAAAGTGTAATTCTGTTGTGCCAAGGCAGCATTAACGAGAAGAAATAAAACAAGAGAGTAAAAATGTTTCAGCAAATTGTTTTTTTTCAAAAATAGCGGACTTAGGCTATACTTATACGTTTTTAAGAAAAAGTTAATGAAATAAAAAAGGCTTCCCGATCTGGGAAGCCTTTCTTCGTTATTATAACAAATGTTATGAGTTGATTATCGCATTAAAGGTTGCGCTTGGTCGCATCGCAGCAGTTACTTTGTCTTCATCCGGGAAGTAATATCCACCTAAATCAACTTCAGAGCCCTGAGCATCCAATAATTCCTGATTGATTTTCTCTTCATTGGTTTCTAATTCGCTGGCAATTTCTGCGAAGTGAACCTGTAATTCCTTGTCTTTTTCCTGAGCGGCAAGCGCCTGCGCCCAGTAGAGTGCAAGATAAAAATGGCTACCCCGGTTATCGAGTTCATTAACAACTCGTGAAGGTGATTTTTTGTTATCTAAGAACTTTATGGTTGCCTCATCAAGAGCTTCCGCAAGAACCTGCGCGCGGGTATTTCCGTTTGCTGTAGCCTCGTGCTCCAGAGATACGGCAAGGGCTAAAAATTCACCCAAAGAATCCCATCGTAAGTGACCTTCTTCCACAAATTGTTGTACGTGCTTGGGAGCAGAACCTCCGGCACCGGTTTCAAAAAGTCCGCCACCATTCATAAGTGGTACGATTGAAAGCATTTTAGCGCTGGTTCCTACTTCAAGAATCGGGAATAAATCGGTGTTATAATCACGTAATACGTTTCCGGTAACTGATATCGTGTCTTTTCCTGCTTTCATACGTTTTAACGTAAAACGGGTAGCTTCTACAGGAGACATGATTTGAATATCTAATCCTTCGGTATCGTGATCTTTAAGGTATAGGTTTACTTTTTTAATAAGCTCTGCATCGTGAGCACGGTCTTTGTCTAACCAGAAAATGGCGGGATCCTGAGTTGCACGAGCGCGGCTAACAGCAAGTTTTACCCAGTCCTGTACCGGCTCATCTTTAGTCTGGCACATTCTCCAGATGTCTCCCTGCTCAACCTGGTGCTCCATAAGTACAGTTCCGTTAGCATCAATCACAGATACTTTACCATCTAGCGGGATTTCAAAAGTTTTATCGTGAGAACCGTATTCTTCAGCTTTTTTAGCCATAAGCCCTACGTTGGGAACAGTACCCATTGTGGTTGGATCAAAAGCACCATTTTCTTTACAGAAGTCAATGGTTTCCTGATACACTCCTGCATACGAACTATCTGGAATTACAGCTTTAGTGTCCTGTGATTTACCTTTGGCGTTCCACATTTGACCACTGTTACGTATCATTGCCGGCATACTCGCGTCAATGATTACATCACTGGGTACATGAAGATTAGTTATCCCTTTATCTGAATTAACCATCGCAAGATCTGCGCGGTTTTCAAGAGTATCAATAATAGCTTTTTCTACTTCACTGCGTTTGGCTTCTGGTAATTTATTGATGTCGCTCAGTAAATCGGCAAGACCATTTTTAGGATCTACTCCAATAGCTTTAAGGTCGTCACCGTATTTTTCAAAAACATCCTCAAAATAAATGCGCATCGCGTGGCCAAAGATGATAGGGTCAGAAACCTTCATCATCGTTGCCTTAAGGTGAATAGAAAATAAAACACCTTTATCTTTGGCATCTTTAATCTGCTCACGAAGAAATTTTACCAAAGCAGATTTACTCATAAGCGTAGCATCTATAACTTCGCCCTGAAGTAATGCCAAATCTTTTTTGAGTACTGTTTCGCTTCCGTTGGCGTCAGTATGTACAATAGATACTTTGGTAGCATCCTCACAGGTTACCGATTTTTCATTGGATCTGAAATCACCGGAGCTCATTGTCGCTACGTGTGATTTGCTGTCTTTATCCCAGGCGCCCATACTGTGTGGGTTTTTACGGGCATATTCCTTTACGGGTTTTGGCGCGCGTCTGTCTGAGTTTCCTTCGCGTAACACAGGATTAACCGCACTACCTAAAACCTTGGCAAAACGATTTTTTAATTCTTTTTCTTCTTCGGTATTTGCTTCTTCCGGATAGTTAGGTACATTATATCCCTTAGCCTGTAATTCTTTAATAACAGCTGTAAGCTGCGGGATAGATGCACTGATGTTGGGAAGCTTAATAATATTTGCCTCAGGGTTTTTTGCTAATTCCCCTAATTCTGCAAGAGCATCGCTTACTTTTTGATTCTCTTCAAGATAATCAGGAAAGTTAGCCAGTAATCTGCCTGCAAGAGATATGTCTTTAACTTCAAATTCTATATTAGCTTCTTTTGCGAATTTCTGCAAAATGGGTAAAAGCGAATGCGTGGCCAAAGCCGGAGCTTCGTCAGTTTTGGTATAGGCTATTGTAGACGTTTTTGTAGACATAAATAAGTTCGTTTATAAATCCTGATTCTTAAAAATTTGGTTGAAAAAATAAGGCTGCATTTAGGGTTTGCAGATTATCGCCTGAAGCGCTTTTTTTCGGATTGCAAATATAGGGTTTTATAGCAGATTTTAACACTTAAATTCTTCTTAAAGCCGCTTAATAATGTATGTATTTCTGCTGTTTTCGGAAGTTTTGACTCTTTTTAAAACAAAAAAAGCTCTGACAGAATTTAATAATTCTATCAGAGCTTCTAATGTTTTGGTTTTTTACCGGTGAACCCTTGAAGTTCTGTAGCAAGAATATTAGTACTTGCACCGTGAACCAATACATTGGGGCGTTTTAAGCCCCGAATCCAACACGTTTACTTCAGTTAATTGAAACACCACTGATGTCTTGTATAATTCAGATCGTTTTCAAAATAACGTATAAACCCTACGGAGGTTTTCGTAACTGCATTGGGAACATAATGTGAACAACTTCAAGAAGTTCACCATTATAATTTCTTTATATAAAGTAAGTAAAAAGAATTTAAAAAATCAAGGCTTTAGATGTTTAATTATCAACCGGTTATAAACCCTGGGTATTCACAAAAGTTAATAACCCTATGTGATTAACTAAAAAATGCTCCGCAGAGCGGAGCATTTTGAAAACCTGTTGAGTGGTTTTTTATTTTCTGATTTCTTTGATTCTTGCCTTTTTACCGGTAAGACCTCTGAAATAGTAAATACGTGATTTACGTACTTTACCTCGTTTATTGATTTCAATTTTTTGAAGAGCAGGCATATTGATTGGGAAAATACGCTCAACACCTACAGTACCAGACATTTTTCTGATCGTGAATGTACGGGTTGCTCCTGTACCGCGAACCTGAATAACTACACCTCTAAAGAACTGAGTACGTACTTTTTCACCTTCACGAATTTCATAATACACAGTGATAGTATCACCGGCACTAAATTCTGGGAATTCCTTTTTTTCTACGAATTCGTTTTGTACAAAACTGATTAAATCTTCCATTTTTAAGATTTTTTAAAGTGGCATAACACCAACATTCACGGTTTTCGCCAGAGGTTGATCTTACAAGGCTGCAAATTTACTATAAAAAATGAATCTGGCAACCTCTAAAGATTAATTATTTAATTGCTTTACAATTAGTTTTCCAAAAGATCCGGACGGCGCTGCTGGGTGCGTTTGTACGCCTGTTCTTCACGCCAGGCCTCTATTTTTGGAGTATTACCTGAAGTTAAAATATCCGGAACTTTCCAGCCTTTATATTCTGCAGGGCGCGTATATACGGGTGGGGCCAGTAAATTATCCTGAAAAGAATCGGTTAGGGCAGAGGTCTCGTTTCCTAAAACACCGGGAATAAGACGTATCACAGCATCACAAAGTATGAGTGCGCCAAGTTCGCCTCCGCTTAAAACATAGTCTCCTACTGATATTTCTCGTGTTATAAACTGATCGCGTACCCGCTGGTCAACACCTTTATAATGCCCGCATAATATTATAATGTTTCCCTGAAGCGAAATTTGATTGGCGATTTTTTGATTTAAGGTTTCACCGTCAGGAGTCATATAAATGACTTCATCGTAATCCCGCTCAGCCTTAAGTTTGGTAATACACTTGTCAATGGGCTCAATCATCATCACCATGCCTGCACCTCCGCCAAACTGATAATCGTCTACCTGTTTGTACGAGTTAGAGGTGTAGTCCCTTAAATTATGAAAGTGTACCTCTACCAGTCCTTTGGCAATAGACCGCTGCATAATAGAAGCCTCAAACGGACTCTTAAGCAAATCTGGTACAACGGTGATGATATCTATGCGCATGGCTAAATGGTGCTGGTATTCGATTTATATCCTGTTATGCAATTTTGTAGCCGCTTATTTCTTGGTATTCTTTACGGCTTTATTGCGCTCGTCCTGGAGCAAGCGACCCATTTTCTGCTCTTTTTCTAAAGCTTTTTTACGGTAATCATCATATTCTACCTCAAGGTCTGCCAGCTTTTTACGAGCCTCCTGCGTATGTGCATTACTTCCTTTAAATCTAAAAATAAAGAATACCAGCGCCAGAGCAAGAACGGCAACAATACCCCACATCATTCCCATATAACCGCCTTTGCTCATAGGTATTCCCAGAAAGAAAATGGAATCTTTTTCTGCACGGGTTTCTTCAAGAGTGGCTTTGGTTTCTTCCAGGGTTGTATTTAAATTTTTGATTTCTTCCTGCTGTGAGTTGATCTGTGCCTGCAAATCAGTGATCTGTCCTTGAAAAGCCGAAATGCTGTCTGCGGTATTGGCTTTCAATTTATTGAGGCTGTTAAGTTTTACTACCTTATAATCCTGGTAATTATTGGAGTTCTCCAGAAGATCTTCAAACTGTTGAGAAATAGTATTGGTTTTCGGTTTTTGGCTCTCTGTCTCCTGTGCGTTAAGGCCTAAAATTGTAAATAAGCTTAAGAGCAAGCTGATGCGTATCGTAGTCATTTTGAGTTAGTCTTTTTGCTGTTTGAGGGAAAACGGTATGCTTTCGCGCTTAGTATAATAAAGCGGCAAAAATAATTAAAACCAATGGTTTTAAACTTGGGAATTGATGAAAATAGCTGCCCGGGAGCAGCTATTTATGGTATTAGAGTAAACTTGACTTATTAATAATAGGTATAGCGTCTCACTTTTGCGATATATTTTGCAAGTCGTACCACCTGATGGCTATAACCGTATTCATTATCATACCATATATATAAGACCAGACTTTTTAAATCAGGACCAAGTATTGTGGCCTGGCTGTCATAAATAGAAGGAGCCGAAGAACCAATAATGTCACTGGACACTAATTCATTATTAATGGAATATTTAATTTGTTCTACCAAATCTCCTTCGAGCGCATATTTTTTAAGACTGGCGTGTACGCTTTCAAGTGTGGTTTTTTGCTGAAGCTTTAAATTTAAAATTGCCAGAGAACCGTTGGGCACAGGTACTCGAATAGCGTTTGAGGTTAGTTTACCTTCTAAAGCGGGCAATGCTTTTGAAACGGCTTTACCTGCTCCTGTTTCTGTGATAACCATATTTAATGCGGCAGCACGACCTCTTCGGTATTTGGAGTGCATATTGTCAACCAAATTCTGATCGTTAGTGTAGGCGTGAATCGTCTCGATGTGTCCGCTTTCCACACCAAAGCTTTCGTCTATTGCCTTGAGAACAGGTGTAATGGCATTGGTGGTACACGAGGCGGCCGAATAGATATCCCATTCATCAGGATCATAATTCTTGTGATTAACACCGTGTACGATATTCGGGATGCCCTGACCCGGAGCAGTAAGCAATACCTTCGAAACACCTTTCGCAATTAGATGTCTGCTTAATTGTTCTTTATTGCGAAATGCCCCTGTATTATCTATAATCAGCGCCTCGTCTATACCGTAACTGGTGTAATCAATAGATTCCGGTTCGTTTGAAGAAATGATTTGTACCGTAGTGCCATTTATAATCAGCGCGTTTTTATTGACATCCACAGAAATGGTTCCTGCAAAATCTCCATGAATGCTATCGCTTTTGAACAGAGAGGCTCGTTTTTTTAGGATTTCCTCATCAAGTTTACCTCGGACCACAATGGCTCTTAATCTCAGTTGATTGCCACTTCCTGTACGGGTCATTAATTCACGGGCAACAAGCCTTCCTATTCTCCCAAAACCGTAAAGAACGACGTCACGAGGAATTATTTCTTTGGAGCTTTCAGCATCTTTCAGTTTATGATGAATGAAGATGGAAGCATCAGTATATTCATTTTCTTCCAAATGATATTCATAAGTAAGTTTACCGATATCTAATTTAGAAGGAGGGAGCTTAGCCTGTTGAATCGCCTTAGCTAATTCCACACTATCAAAAATCGAAATCGGTTTCTGAACAAAAGCGCCTGCGTAGGCGTGCAAATTGAGAATTTCGCTCACATTGCGATCTAAAAGCTGATTTCTAAAGAGTACCAGTTCGATGTTTTTATCATACCACAGGTCGCTTATGATCTTAATAAACTCAACGGTCGCGCGGCGACGGTCTGCCTGAAAGGCTAATTCTTTCTCGTAAGTGTTTAACGAACTCATGAATGGATTTTAATGCGGTTTTTAAATTTTCGGCAAAGATACTTAACTATATCGTTTTCGTAAGCGATTTAAATAAAAAAAGCTCTTCAATTACGAAGAGCTTTTTTGATGCTAAAATCAGGGATTAATTGAAAATAATTTGCTTGGACTCCCCATCCTTACTAGCAAAATTAATACTGATGGGTTCGCGTGAATCTTTTTCAGAAATAATGCGTTTTACATCCTCAACTGAATTTACATTCTGATCGTCAATTGCGGTTATGATAATCCCGCTTAGATTATAGCGCTGTAATTGTTCGTTAGTAGCTCTACTAATCATCACACCATTTTTAACGCCATTTTCTTTAAGCACTTCTTTAGATGCCTCACGAATTTCAAGCCCCGGCTTTTCAATTACAAATGTTGTGAATTTTGTCAATTTCACAGGAACTGTAGAAGTTTCTCCATTTCTTATAAAACTGACTTCAACAATATCATTGGGACGTTTTGCTCCTAAATAACCGGTTAAGTCTGAGAATTTAGTAATTTTTACATCGTCAATTTTCACAATCACATCTCCTTCCTCCAATCCGGCTTCTGCTGCACCGGTATCAGGATTAACAGCACCTACATAAACACCTTCAGAAACTTCAAGATCATACTGACTGGCCGTGTTAGCGTTTATGCCACCACCACGTATTCCCAGAATACCGCGTTGTACATCACCATACTCTAAAATATCTTCTACAATTTTACGGGCATTGTTTGAAGGTACTGCAAAAGCATAACCTACATAACTTCCGGTTTGTGAAGTTATCGCCGTATTTATACCAATTAATTCTCCGTTGATATTTACCAAGGCACCCCCGCTGTTACCGGGATTGATTGCTGCATCGGTTTGTATAAAAGACTGAGGGTTTGAATCATACTCATTAATATCACGAGCTTTAGCGGAAATAATTCCGGCAGTTACTGTACTGGTAAGATTAAAGGGATTACCCACAGCAAGAACCCATTCTCCCAGACGTACGTTGTCTGAATCGCCAAAAGGAAGGTATGGCAAATCATCTTCGGTATCAATTTTTATCAAAGCAATATCTGCTTTAGGGTCGCTGCCTATAACTTCAGCCTTAAAAGTTCTGTTGTCATTAAGAGATACCTCAAGTTCAGCAGCACCGTCAATAACGTGATTGTTGGTTACAATATAGCCGTCAGCAGATATGATAACACCACTACCGGCACCAACCAGTCCTTTACGTAATTCACCGCCTCCATTAAAGAAATCCTGCATTGTGCGCGGTCTTCTTGAAATTTGAACGTTTTTAACGTGAACAACAGCATGAACCGTACGATCTGCAGCTTCTGTAAAATCTGCATTGGTACTGGTGATGGGCGTTCCGTTATAGTTTACAGGGTTAAAATTAGACGTTGTGGTGGTAGTCGTTGCAGGAATAGGGTCCTCCTCTAAAAACTTGTACGCACCTAATGTTATTGTACCACCCAGGATGGCTACAACTAATAAGCTGGCAAATTTTTTCATAATACTTTTCTTTCTTTTTTGAATAACAATTTAAATACGAGTTGTGGTATGTCGTGTTGCACGATTTAACTAAGCCTTAACAAGCCGTAGAATTTTGGCTTTATGTATTTTTGCAGGGCTTTAAAAATAAGTTATGGCAATACCCTTTTTCAAATATCAAGGCACGGGCAACGATTTTATAATGATCGACAACCGACAAGGTATATTTTTCAAAAATGATACCAAACTTGTTAAGCAGATGTGTGACCGTAAATTTGGCATAGGTGCAGATGGTTTGATATTACTTGAGAATCATGATTCCTTAGATTTTAGAATGGTGTATTATAATGCTGACGGAAATCCCAGTTCTATGTGTGGTAACGGCGGGCGTTGTATCGTGGCCTTTGCGAAACAATTAGGCGTTATTGAAAACGAAACTGTTTTTGAAGCGGTAGATGGTGCACACGAAGCACGGGTTGAAGACGGTTTGGTACACCTTAAGATGCAGGATGTACAGACGGTAGAAACTTTTGAAGATCACCTTTTTCTGAACACAGGCTCACCGCATCATGTGCAGTGGGTAGAAGATTTGGCACATTATAATGTCAGGACCGAAGGAGCCAGACTGCGATACAGCGATTTGTATGGTAAAGCCGGCAGTAATATAAATTTTGTAGAGCAAACGGGTGTGTCGTTTTCCTTACGCACCTATGAGCGTGGAGTAGAAGATGAGACACTGAGTTGTGGAACGGGTGCTACGGCAGTTGCTTTAGCCATTCATCATCAGGGTAAAACTGAAGCTCACGAAATTCCTCTTCAGGTTGAGGGTGGTAATCTCAAAGTGACTTTTGAACCGGTGGAGCAGGGATATAAAAACATATTTTTAATTGGGCCGGCTCAGGCTGTTTATACCGGAGTATGGCCGGACTAACATTACAGGGCGATCTCGTCTATTTAAGGGCTTTAGAACCCGAAGACCTGGACCTCGTTTTTAAAATTGAAAACGATGAGGATCTTTGGGAGCTCACTACAACCCTTACCCCTTTTTCAAAGTTCTTACTGAAGCAATACCTGCGCAATTCGCATAAAGATATCTATGAAGCCAAACAATTGCGTTTAGTCATTTGCCGTAAGGATACCGATGAGGCTTTAGGTTTAATCGATTTGTTTGACTTTGAGCCTAAGCATCGGCGGGCAGGCCTGGGGATTCTAATTTTTAGCGAAGTGGAGCGGGGTAGAGGCTATGGTGCAGAGGCCTTAAGACTTATGATTAACTACAGTTTTAAGCGTCTTGATTTGCATCAGCTTTATGCGAATATTTTAGAAGAAAATACTCCCAGCATACGTTTATTCGAAAAACAGGGGTTTGAACCCGTAGGTTTAAAAAAAGACTGGCTTCAACTGGAAGGCAGTTTCAAAAATGAATACTTATATCAATTGATCAATACTCATGTACATTAAAAAAATAATCGCAGCAACTGCATTAATAGGTCTTGTGATCGCGGGTGTTTTCGCTTACACCGTTTACGGTAAGTTATTCTCGCCTAATACCGCTTTCAATACCGATGAGGCTCATATATATATACCTTCATATGCTACGTATGCAGATGTTAGAGCAGATTTAGAGCCTTTGCTTAAAGACCCGGTTTCTTTTGATGAAGTCGCAGCGCGAAAAGGTTACGTGAATGCAATAAAGCCCGGACACTTCATCATTAAAAAAGGGAGTAATAATAATGAGATTGTAAATTCAATACGTAGCGGAAACATTCCGGTTAAGATCAGTTTCAACAATCAGGAACGTCTGGAAAATCTGGCAGGTCGTATTTCGGTTCAGATTGAAGCAGATAGTCTTGAACTGCTCAAAGCATTTGAGGACGAAGGTTTTCTAAAGGAACAAAACCTTGATCGTCAGACTGCGCTTACGATGTACCTTCCAAATACCTATGAGTTTTACTGGAATACCAGTGCCGAAGAATTTAGAGATCGCATGCTTCAGGAATACAAACGGTTTTGGACTCCGGAGCGTATTGCTAAAGCCGAAGCTCAGGGATTAAATGCGCAGGAAGTATACACCCTGGCTTCAATCGTACAAAAAGAAACGGCCAAAGTAGATGAGCGTCCCAGAGTAGCAGGAGTTTACCTCAATCGCCTGCAAAATGGCTGGAAGCTTGATGCCGACCCTACGGTCATCTACGCGGTAAAGAAAAATCAGGGCGATTTTGATCAGGTTATTAAGCGGGTATTATACCGTGATTTAGAAACCGATTCTCCTTATAACACCTATAAATACGGAGGTTTACCTCCGGGGCCTATATTCATGCCTGATCTTTCTGCTATAAATGCTGTGCTAAATCCTGAAAAGCACGAATACTATTTCTTCGTCGCAGACGTTTCTAAACCCGGTTATCACTTGTTTGCTAAAACGGTTGCACAACATAATGCCAACCGTAAGCAGTACATTGATTGGATAAACGCTCAGGGGATTAATCGGTAAAAGGCGTAATTGATCGATTAAAATTATTTTTGAAGCTTTTAGATTTGTTAAAAAGTCTTCATTTCTTGTTCCTGAGTCAAAAGTGTTAAAGTTTTAAACCTTCGGCATAAATCTGGACCGGTAGGTAGAAATACATGCTTAAATCGCAAGCTTTTCTGCTGTTAACCGCTTATTTTTCTAGGTTTTGTTGATATTGGGAAAAGCTTAACCCTTTAGTAATCAGTATATTAATTAGGTTAAGTATATTTGCGCAGTAATATAGACTGAAACTGTAGTGGCGCACAGCAGAGGTCTGAAAATTTATATATGACGAAAAACATTGTAAAATTAGCAGCGCTTCCTTCGGTTTTTGGGCTCGTAGCCTTGAGTATGTCTGTCAAAGACGCCGAGAAGCCAAGTCAAAATTCTACTGAAGGTTTAGAGTTATTTTATACCGTTCCTCAGCTCGACGATACCGACACAGCAGAGCTGGATAATTCCTTAAATGTAAATCTGGCAACCACCGGAAAATCCTTTACCGGTTTTAAAGAAGCTCTTGGATTTAAAGAGTCTCAAAACGATTATAAGCGTATCAATCAATTTGGTTATTTAGGTAAATACCAATTTGGTCGCAGCACACTCCTTTTACTGGGCATTACAGACACTGATGCCTTTTTAAACGATCCCGTTTTACAGGAAAAGGCATTTATTGCCAATGCATCACGTAACAAATGGGTTTTACGTAAAGACATCAAACGCTTTTCAGGAAAAGTCATTAATGGCGTTAAAGTAACTGAATCCGGAATATTAGCCGCCGCTCACCTTGCGGGTCCCGGTAGTGTAAAAAGTTACCTGAGATCAGGAGGAGTAGAAGGCTTTAAAGATGCTTTTGGTACTTCAATACGCAGTTATATGAAAAAATTTGGTGGTTATGATGTTTCATTTATCGTACCTGACCGTAGCGCTAAAGTAAAGCTAGATTAATATCTGGTATAAACTAAACCACTCTGCACTGAAAGTGCAGAGGTTTATTTTACTGGGGACTGAAAGTCCCCTTTCTTATTCCAATATGAAATTGGAATTATCACTGCCATCGCGTCGATGATGTTCCAAATAGTCATTGACCATCTTGTCGGTTACATTACCTGTGCTCCATACTCCATAGCCGCTCGCCCAAAAATGTTGACCCCAGTAGCGCTCCTTAAGATTTGGGAACTCTTGTTGCAATTTCCGAGATGACCTCCCCTTTAGTTGTTTCACAATATGGCTGACATTTGTCTTAGGGGCATACTCTACATGCATATGGACGTGATCGGAACTAACAACCCCTTTCATTATCTCTATCCCCTCTGCTTCACAAATTTGTATCAAAAGCTCTCGACAACGAATTTGAATATCCCCACGTAAAACTTTATAGCGGTACTTGGTAACCCAAACTATATGACAGGTCAACCTGCTAACAGTATGAGAACCTCTTCTTAAGGTATTGCTCATAGTCACAAATTATAGATTTTTTCGCAATACTAAAGTTCTGCAATAAATTGCAGGGTTTTACACCCTTACCTGAGACCAATAAAAGTTTATTAAAGTGACCCGACCGGTCACTTTTTTTATGCGTGAATGATAAAGATTGCCGGCCTCTTGTGCAAATCTTCCTTGCTGTGTTTCCAATGGCTTACAGACTGCGTTTTAATAAATTCGCTTGGTAAGGTAATGTCACAGGCTATACATAAGCGTGTTGAAGCCTGAAGACTATTACAAATCTCATCAAGCATTTTGCCATTGCGGTAGGGTGTTTCGATAAACAGTTGAGACTGGTTGTAATCTTTAGAAATACGTTCTAAACGTCTAAGTTCGTTGCGACGTTCTTTTTGATCAATGGGCAGATATCCGTTGAATGCAAAATTTTGGCCGTTCATTCCGCTAGCCATAATGGCCATCAAAATGGAAGAGGGGCCAACCAGAGGTACTACCTGAATTCCTTTCTCGTGAGCCATACGCACAATTTCAGAACCAGGATCAGCAACACCGGGTACTCCTGCCTCAGACATCAAGCCCATATCCTTTCCCTCTAGACAGGGGTCCAGATAGGACGTTATCTCAATAGGATCTGTATGTTTATTAAGTGGATGTAGCTTTAACGAAGGCTGTGATTTCTGAGGATAAATTTGCTTGATAAACCTGCGCGCTGTTTTTTCATTTTCTACAATATACGCGTCAATCGCTGCAATTAGTGTTTGTACCTGTTGCGGCATGACATCAAGAGGAGGGGTATCGCCGAGCGTAACGGGAATCAAATACAGTTTGCCGTAAGGAGAAGCGGTAGGCATAATTTAGATTTTGAAATCAGGAAAGGCGTTCAGCGATTTTGGTAGTCGCCTCATCAAGCATCTCGTAAACCCTATCAAAGCCTCTCAAACTATCGTTATAAGGATCTGGCACATCTACGCGCTCGCCGGGGAACAATTCATCAAGTATCATCTGTACTTTTGCCTTTTCCGCATCGGTAGAAGCCATGGCCAGAACATCTTCATAATTATACTGATCCATTACAAAAATGTGATCATAACGGTCAAAAAAGGCAGGTTTGAATTGCATACCCCGCTGATGTGAAATATCTAACCCATTCTTTTGGGCTACAGCTATACTTCTGGAATCGGGTGCACTGCCCACGTGCCAGTGGCCGGTACCTGCAGAATCTACCTCAAATTTTTCAGGGTCTAGTTTAGCTTGTAATAAGCCTTCAGCAAGTGGAGACCTGCAAATATTGCCCAGGCATACCATAAGGATGCGCGTTTTCATAAAGCTGATTTTTCGCTTTCGCGTGATTTATGTTAGATTAACAAACCGGCAGAAGGCTGCGCAGGTTTGCTACATCGTAAGTTTCTTATTCAGGTCTTCTACGTATTTTCTGAATTGCTTATCAGTTGCAGAAAGATTATCAACAGTTTTGCAGGCGTGTAATACGGTTGCGTGATCGCGCTTCCCTATTTGCGAACCAATGCTTGCTAAAGAAGCCTTAGTCAGTTTCTTTGCGAAAAACATAGCCAGCTGACGTGCCTGTACAATATGACGCTTACGGGTTTTAGACTGAAGCGTATCAACATCCATTTGGAAATAATCACTTACTACCTTTTGAATGTAATCAATAGATACTTCACGTTTTGTATGCTTCACGTAATTGTCTACAATCTTCTTGGCAAGCTCCAGATTGATTTCCTTGCGGTTAAACGAGGAGTGGGCGATAAGAGAAATGATAGCACCTTCCAACTCCCGAATATTGGTTTTTATGTTATTAGCTAAAAACTCAACAATTTCTTCGGGCATTTCAACACCGTCCTGATACAATTTGTTTTTAATGATCGAAACACGGGTTTCAAAACCGGGTTGTTGCAATTCCGCAGAAAGACCCCATTTAAAACGGGACAATAAACGCTGTTCAATATCCTGCATATCTACAGGAGCCTTATCACTGGTAAGGACAACCTGTTTGCCATTTTGATGCAGGTGATTAAAGATGTGGAAAAATACATCCTGAGTTCCGGCTTTTCCGGAAAGCAATTGAATATCATCTACAATAAGTACATCAATCACCTGATAAAAATGAATAAAATCATTGCGATTATTCTTTTTTACCGACTCTATATATTGCTGGGTGAATTTTTCCGCAGAAATATATAAAACGGTTTTATCAGGATAACGGTCTTTGATTTGAACACCAATGGCGTGTGCCAAGTGTGTCTTTCCTAGACCTACTCCTCCAAAAATCAATAAAGGATTGAAGGAAGTTCCTCCGGGTTTGTTTGCCACTGCTAAACCTGCAGAGCGTGCAAGCCGGTTGGAGTCTCCTTCTAGAAAACTGTCAAAATTGTAATTGGGATTCAACTGGGATTCGATTTCCAGATTTCGAATTCCCGGGATTACAAAGGGATTTTTTAATTCGGGGTTTTTGTTTTTAAGAGGAGCATCTACCTCCTGAGACTTCATTACAGAAGGGCGATTGGTACTTGGTATTTTCTCAGTAAAGGGTTGTCTGTTACCGTAGGTGTTTTCCATACGTATAACATAAACCAGCTTTGCATTCTCTCCCAGTTCTTTAGTTAAGGAAACTTTTAAGAGTTTTACGTAATGCTCTTCAAGCCACTCGTAAAAAAATTTACTGGGCACCTGAATACTTAAAGCATTATCTGTAAGTTTTACCGCACGTATGGGCTCAAACCACGTTTTGTAAGCCTGCGGGGTGATATTGTCCTGTATAAACGAGAGACAATTATCCCATACTGTTTGCGCAGTCATACTCATTCTAGTGACTAAGTTTTAAGTTATTTTTGGTTTAGATCAACTGAAAAGTGAGAAAATAAAGAGATCTTCGTTTCATTCAGTGCGAGGCAAATATGTGAACAAAAAATGTAATAAAAAAAGAAAATTAGATTGCATTTTTAGATTTTTTTACCCATACTCTTTTTTATTTTTTATAAACAAATTTTACTTGTTAATAAGTCTATGAAATCACACGAAACCTATGTTAAAGTACGATATGCCGAAACCGATCAGATGGGTGTTGTACATCACGCTAATTATGCTGTGTATCTGGAACTTGCACGGATTGATTGGTTGAGTGATTTAGGAGTTTCCTATAAAAATATGGAAGAAAACGGAGTTATGTTGCCTGTTTATGACATGAGATTTTCTTTTCTAAAACCAGCACTTTTTGATGATACTTTATGTGTTAAAACTGAATTGAGAAAACTACCCGGTGCAAGTATAATTTTCGATTATAAAATCACCAATCAACATGGCATTTTGTTGACAAAAGCGGAAACTACTTTGGTTTTTGTAGATATGAAAACAAATCGACCTACACGTTGCCCAAAATACATTTTAGATAAGTTGAAAAACTAAGTTTTAACGTTCAGGCCGTACACGGCATCAAAACGTTTTTTGATTCGTTTAAAATCTTTTTTTCGAATTAAGAGGGTGAAGTTACAGTCCAGAGCCATTTCCTGAGTTTCCACAATTAACTGCTCTTCTTTGATAATCCGCATTACGGTATGCATAAGCGGGTAGTCAAAATTCAAATACAGTTTTTGTTTGATCGTTTTGGTAATGATCTTTGAAGCTTCAATGGCTTGTTGTGCCGCAGTTTTATAGGCTTGAATCAATCCGCCTACTCCTAAATTAGTGCCGCCATAATATCTTACCACCGTAACCAGCGTGTTTGTTAATTCAAAAGCCTGAAGCTGTCCGTAAATGGGGTGTCCTGCAGAGTTTCCCGGTTCGCCGTCGTCATTGGCCCGGTAACTGTCGTATTCAGCGCCTAATTGCCAGGCATAGCATATATGTGAGGCTTTAGCGTGCTCAGCCCAAAGTTTTGACAACACCTCTTCAATTTGCTGCTCATTTAGAACAGGGTATGCCTGTCCGATGAATTTACTCCCGCGATCTTTGAATAAAGCGGGTTCTCCCGGGCGTTTTAGGGTTTTGTAACTGTCTCTGATTTCGGTCATCAGCTTGATTTTATCAGGGCGATGAGTACAATACTAAATAAAGCCAGGCTTATTCCCAGCCAATTCTTCCTGGAAAGTCTTTCCTCAAAAAATAACAAACCTATTAGGGTTGCCAGCATAACAATTCCCATATTGTTTAGGGTAAAAACGGTGCTGCTGTCTAATCCCGGTGCACGTAAGGCCCGTACTAAAAAGTAAATGGAAAAATAATTAGGAACACCGAGTGCTATGCCCCCAAGTATGTTTTTTAATGCTAAACGCGTCTTACCACGCAAAGCCTGATAAATTAAAGCCAGAATACCCAGGCAGAAAGCCGTAGTGAAAATAAGTGCAGAAAAAACCGGGATCTCAGATTCGGCGACGTAAGTGTCTTCAAGAAACTTTATGCTGGTGTCAATAATACCGCTGCCTAAAAAAACCAAAATGGGGAAAAGTAAATTCTTAGGTACCGTTTGAGTTTTATCCTCTTTTTTGATCGAAACAAGATACACCGCGACAAGTGCCATGATTATGCCTGTAATTTTTAGAAATCCACTGGCTTCTTTGTAGTAGATCAAACCAAATAAAATAGGAATGACTACACTCATTTTTGTAGCGACAGACACTACCGAAAGACCGCTTCTCTGGGTGGTTATCGCCATCAGGTTAAAAATCACAATAAAAAGCACTCCTAAAAATAAGGTTCCGGGCAGCCACGAAGCCGCTAAGATCTGATCTGGATCTACCGGATTTTTATAAGCTATAAATCCCGAAGCCGCTGCAATAAGGTAATTGACCACAATGGCTTGAAACGTATCAATTTTAAAGGTGTCGAATAGTTTGAACACCAGAAAGATAATGCTGGAAGCCAGAATGCTTAAAAAGAGGTAAATCAAAACAGATCTTTTTTCAAATTAAAAAGTTGAGTAACATCATCGCGAGTAGGCTCCAGGTGCCAGGTGTAAATGCCCATAGATGCTGCCGCAGCAGTATTTAAAAGTGTGTCATCTATAAACAAAGTTTCTGAGGGGTTTAGATTATCGTTTTGCAAAACGAAATCATAAATTTCAAGATCTGGCTTGCGCATCCTGATCTGGTGAGATAGGTAGAAACGCTCAAAACAACTTTGAAATTTTGAATAGCGAATGGCTCCCATATTTTTGATAACCTGCTCAATGTGCAATTCATTGGTATTGCTCAACAAAAAGAGACGGTAGTTATTTTCTTTATGAAGCCTCACAATCCAGTCCAGGCGATGTTGCGGAAAGTCAAGTATAATACTGTTCCAGGAATTTTTAAACGAAAGCGCTGTTAACTGCGGAAAGGTTTTTAGGTATTTTTCTGTAATCTGGTCTGAGGTAAGTAATCCCTTTTCGTACTGGTTATGCCAGTCGTTCATTTCTTCGGAAATTTCCCAAATACCTAATTTACTTAGCGCGAGTTCAGGGGCTTTTTTATTCAGATTGATGAACACATCACCAAAATCGAAGAGTAGATTTTTTATCATAAGCGATAATGAATGCTAAGCAGATCTCCATTAAGATTGCTGGTACGTGTTTTTGTAGCCTTCTTAAGATGTGGTGCGGCTACTCCGTTGCCAAAATGAACCCTGCCTTTAAAGATACGTGCTTCATCCCAAAGATCATCTTCAATAAAAGAATTAAGTGTTTTTGCTCCTCCTTCAATTATGACCGACTGTAAGCCTTCAGCATACAGGATATCAACAAGCTGTGCCACTAAATTTTGTTCAAAATCAGCTTTTATATAATTAAGATTGCTCTTGTTTTCAACGGGTTTTTCGGTTATGGTAAGCGTAGCAACGTTTCCGTCAAAAACAGTTGATGATTTCTTCAGTTTCAACTCGCGATCCAGAATAATGCGTGTAGGAGATTTGCCGACCCAGTAACGGGTGGTAAGTGACGGATTGTCCGCCTCAACTGTATTGGTTCCAACCAAAATGCCCATTTCCTCTGCTCGCCACTTGTGTACCAGTTGCCTGGCTGCGGAGTTTGTAATCCAGACAGGCTCTCTGTTGTTTCGGGTTTCGCTATCCGGAGCAATAAAGCCATCATTACTTTCGGCCCATTTGAGAATGATATAGGGGCGTTTTTGGGTATGAAATGTAAAAAAGCGTTTGTTCAGGTCTTTACATTCCGCTTCTAGAACGCCAACAATAACTTCGCATCCCGCGTCGAGGAGCTTTTTTATGCCTCTCCCGGCAACTGCAGCAAAAGGATCAACACTGCCTACGATTACCTTTTTTATTCCACTCGCAATGATAAGATCACTGCAGGGCGGGGTCTTGCCAAAATGACTGCAAGGCTCTAGGCTTACATAGATCGTAGCTTCTTTTAAAAGCTCCTTTTTATTGACATTATTGATCGCGTTAACCTCTGCGTGAGCATCACCGGCTTTTTGATGCCAGCCCTCGCCAACAATACAGTTGTTATGCACCACAACGGCGCCTACCATAGGATTGGGATAGGTTGTTCCCAGTCCATTTTTAGCCAGTTGAAGGCAGCGCGCCATGTATTTTTCGTGTATCTTCACATCTTCAAAATTAGCATTTATAAATTACAAACACGATGTTGGAAATCAGGGCTGTTCAACCTGCTGATAATAAAGAGCTGGCCGCTACATTGCGCGGTATTTTAATAGAAATGGGAGTTCCAAAAGTAGGTACAGCTTATGCTGACCAGGCGCTTGATTGTATGTTTGAGACTTACGATGTTCCGCTTTCTAAATATTTTGTTGTGGTTGAAGATGGTCAGATTCTGGGAGGAGCAGGTATTGCACCCTTAGCTAATTTTGAGGGACCGGTTTGCGAACTTCAGAAGATGTATATAAGTTCTTCGCTTAGAGGTAAAGGGGTTGGCAGACAATTGATGCAAAAATGTCTTGATTTTGCCCGGGAAGCTAAGTTTGAGCAGGTGTATATCGAAACGATGCCGTATATGAAGGCCGCTCAGCAATTGTATGTGAAATCTGGTTTTTCTTATATAGACGGACCTATGGGAGACACCGGTCATTCTGCCTGCCCGGTTCATATGCTCAAAGACTTGAATAATGACGCTTAAAGAATTTAAGGAGCATTTTTTTAAAAGACTGAGTCCGCTGTATCCCGATCAGGAGATTGAAAGCTTTTTCAGAATCCTTATCGAGACTTATTTGGGTTTGCGTAGTATCGATGTGCATTTAAATCCTGATAAAAAAATCAAGCTTAAGAAATTGGATCAATTATTGGCTGCGCGAGAACGTTTGGTGCTTTTTGAACCTTTGCAATACATACTGGGTGAGACCGAATTTTATGGTCTGCATTTTACGCTGAATCCCGACGTGCTTATTCCGCGACCCGAGACCGAAGAACTGGTTGAGTGGATTTTGAATGATCTGGAAGCCGGTACAAATTCAAGAATTCTGGATATAGGCACCGGTTCAGGCTGTATAGCTGTCAGCCTGGCTAAACAGCTGCCATTAGCTCAGGTGGATGCTCTCGATGTTTCTGAAGGCGCATTAAATTTAGCAGCACACAATGCTGAATTGAACAAGGTTGATATCCGTTTTTTACAACAAAACATTTTAGAAACCGAAAGCTTTGAAACTTCGTATGATATTATTGTTTCAAACCCGCCTTATGTGCGTAATCTTGAGAAAACCGAAATTCAGGCTAACGTGTTAAACTTTGAGCCGCATCTGGCTTTATTTGTTGAGGATCACGATGCACTTATTTTTTACCGAAAAATTGCAGAACTTGCAATACGTTCGTTAAGTTCAGAGGGGAAATTATACGTAGAAATCAATCAATATCTCGCTGAAGAAACGCAGGTTCTTTTTAAAGAAACAGGTTTTAAAGAAGTGGAGCTTCGGCTTGATTTTGCAGGTAAACCCAGAATGATAAAAGCAAGTTTATGAGTCAAAAAATATCCCGTCTTTGTGTTTTCTGCGGAAGCAGTGAGGGCAATGATCCTAAGATTGTTGAAGAAGCTAAACATTTGGGTGAAGTTTTCGCAGCGCGAAATATTGCCCTGGTTTATGGGGGGTCACAATTGGGCATTATGGGAGCAGTTGCCAAGAGCTGTCTTGAAGCAGGTGGTAAGGCAATAGGCATTATTCCTGAATTTTTAAAGACCAAAGAGATTGTGCATACCGGTCTTGATGAACTCATGACCACAGAAACCATGCACGAGCGCAAACTGAAAATGCAGGAAGTAAGTGACGGATTTATAACACTACCCGGCGGTTTTGGTACTTTTGAAGAGCTTTTTGAGATCATTACCTGGAGCCAACTCGGCTTACATCACAAACCTATAGGCCTTCTAAATACCAATGGATTTTATGATGCTTTGATTGAAATGCTTGACGAGATGGTAAAACGGGGCTTCTTAAAGCAAGATAACCGCGATCTTCTTTTGGTGGATACAGATATCAACCGTCTTCTAGATGCGATGGAGCATTTTGAGCCCAACCTGAAGTCTAAATTTTTAAAGCCTGAAAACATCTAGATAATTACCCGATTCCAGTTATGAGTATAGAGCGCAAAATAAACGAGTTACGAGAAGAACTTCGCAGACATAATTACAATTATTATGTTTTAGATAAGCCTGAAATTGATGATTATACCTTTGATCAGAAATTGAAAGAACTTCAGCAACTGGAGGCAGCGCATCCGGAGTATTACGACGCCAGTTCTCCCACGTTACGCGTGGGAGGGGAGATTACTAAAAACTTCGAAACCGTGCGCCATGAATACCGTATGTATTCGCTGGATAATAGCTACTCTCAGGAAGATCTTGAGGATTGGGAGAAGCGTATCAAAAAACTGATTGATGGAAAAGTCGAATACGTATGCGAACTCAAATATGATGGAGCTTCTATAAGTCTAACTTATGAAGAGGGGAAACTTGTACGCGCGGTTACTCGTGGCGATGGTGTTCAGGGGGATGATATTACTAATAATGTGAAAACGATTCGAAGTATTCCACTTCAGTTAAAAGGCGATTATCCCGCTAAATTTGATATACGAGGCGAGATCATTTTACCGCTGGCCGGTTTTGCTGAAATGAATGCAGCACGGGTGGAAGCCGGGGAAGAGCCTTACAGCAATCCGCGTAATACGGCATCGGGAAGTCTCAAACTACAGGACAGTGCTGAGGTTTCCAAACGTCCCTTAGACTGTTTACTATATAGTATTAAAGGTGAAAACCTCAATTTTAAAACGCAGTATGAAGGGCTTGAAAAAGCACGCTCCTGGGGTTTTAAAGTGCCTGAAGTCGCTCAGTTGACTGCCTCAACCGAAGAGACCCTAAAATTTCTGGAATATTGGGATGAGCACCGTCACGATTTACCCTATGAGACAGACGGGGTAGTTATAAAGGTTAATGATCTGCAACAGCAGGAAGAGCTGGGTTATACGGCCAAGGCTCCGCGCTGGGCAATGGCTTATAAGTTCAAGACTGAACAGGCCGAAACGCTTCTGGAGAAAATTACCTACCAGGTAGGGCGCACCGGCGCTATTACCCCGGTCGCAAACCTTACTCCGGTGCAGCTTGCCGGAACTATAGTAAAACGAGCTTCCCTGCATAATGCAGATCAGATCGCAAAGCTTGATGTGCGAGAAGGAGATTCAGTTTTTGTAGAAAAGGGAGGAGAGATTATACCAAAAATTGTGGGTGTTGACTTCGAGAAGCGCGATCCTAAGTCTGAACCTACTGTTTACATCACAAACTGTCCCGAGTGTGAGACTCCTTTAGTAAGAGAAGAGGGTGAGGCGCAGCATTACTGTCCTAATGAGATGGGATGTCCTCCTCAGATTATTGGGCGCATTCAGCATTTTATTTCCCGAAAAGCAATGGATATCGAAGGGCTTGGGGGAGAGACGGTAGCACTTTTGGTAAATGCCGGTTTGATTCAGAATTATGCGGATCTCTACGAACTCAAGAAAGAGCAGATTTTGCCATTAGAAAGAATGGCTGAAAAATCTGCAGATAATTTGATAAAGGGTATTGAAGCTTCAAAAGCAGTACCTTTTGAGCGGGTTTTGTTTGCTTTGGGTATACGCTATGTGGGCGAAACCGTAGCCCGAAAATTGGCTAAAGAATTCAAGAGCATTGATGCATTAGCCGAAGCAGGCGAGGAGCGTCTGGTTGGCGTAGATGAAATAGGAAGTCGTATCGCAGAAAGCGTTGTTGGTTTTTTTGCCGAAGACCGAAACCGGCAATTGATAAGCCGTTTGAAAAACTACGGATTGCAATTGGAGCTTGATGCTTCGGTACTTGAGAATCAAACCGAAAAACTCAAAGGCCTGACATTTGTTATTTCCGGCGTTTTTGAAAGAATTTCGCGTACAGACCTCAAAAAAACAATAGAAGATAATGGTGGTAAAGCAGCCGGGAGCATTTCTTCAAAAACCAATTATCTGGTTGCCGGTGACAATATGGGGCCGAGTAAACTTGAAAAAGCAGAGAAATTAGGCGTGACCATAATCTCTGAAGATGAGTTTTTAGAAATGCTGTAGTTCTTTTACAAATGATAAGGTGTAAATAAGAAAGCCTATGCGGGGAAAATTACTGGTGTATATTTATTTATTGTTGGGACTCTTAGAAGTTTTTCTGGTGGTAAATAACTCTGCAAGTTATTTTTATCTACATCCTCTAGGAGCACTTTTGATCTATTGGTTTTACTACATTAATGTGCGTAAGCATAACTTCTATCTGATTTTTTTCTTTGCCTGTGAGCTTTTAAATGAAGTGTTCTTTCTGTTCGATTTTCACTATTACTTTGAGCTGGTATTACTCTGTTATACGTTGGCAACCTTTACGATGATTTATCATTTGTGGCCGTTGTTTGCTAAAGCTTCTCTGAAATTTAATTTCGATATTTTGATTGGTCCTCTTCTAGGTATATTGGGTATGCTGGTCATTTTCTGGGAGCTTTTGATACTTGTATTTGAAAAAATTCCCAACTATACGGTCTTTTTTATAGGGTTATCTGCGTTGCTCAGCTGGATATTCTTCTGTACGGTACTTCCACTAAAAAACAGACATCCTCAAAATTCTTTACTCTACCTGATGGGAGGATTAATGGCAATTATGGCCCCCACGATGTTTATATATACCTATCTCTGGGATCACATTTTGATTTTAGCATTATGCATGATGACCATGCTTACCCTAAAGTGGGTAATAGCAATTTTCCTTATTCGAAGAGATCAAATTCTAGAGACTTCTGATGAATTTTTGTAAATATTTATCGTGAGATAGTTCTTACAAGTAAAAAATGCCTGCTTGTTAATTAGTTTTATTTGTCGATATTTGGTTATACTTTCGACGTAAACAGTGATGTCTAAATGAACTCCTCCAGGTATTGGTATCTTGCTTTAGCGAGTTGTATTTTATATGTAATAGTATCAAATCTCGACATCGTTTGGGGTTTTTTTCTGAAGCCTGTCTATGCATCATTTTTTTACCTGTATTACTACAGTTCAACTAAAAAACACAATCTGGTTTTTTTGGTATTTCAGCTTTCAGCTTTGATAGCAGAAATTTATTTGCTAACAGATTTAAATAAGTATTTTGATCACGTTATCTATTTCTATTTCATAGCTACGGCAATGATGCTGCTCACCTTTGTTCCTGTGCTTAAAATTAAACCGCAGGAAATTAAGAATTCTATGCTAATTGAGCCCATACTCGGGGTGATCTTCTGTACCTATGTGATTGTACATCTGATCACTGTTTTTTACTATAATGTACCAAATAAACCCTTGTTTTTAGCAGGGGCGATTTTACTTTGGATATTTACACTTATTTGTACACTTATACCTTTGCGCAACAGGCATCCCTATAATATTCATCTTTACATAATAGCTGCAGCTTTACTTGTATAATGTATTCTGGGCTTTTTGTACTATTACAGTATTCATATCAGTTTAATGCTCACCACGCTTAATGTGGCAATTTGTGTGCATAAAACTGCTGTAAGTTCCTATTTTGTGAAAATCATACAGGTTCGTTCCGATGAACGTCATTATCTTTAGATACGTATAACAGCGGCGTCAACGGGTTTTGATTTTTTAGATCCCGAAGAAAATTCAAAATCAATTCTACCCAGATTTATACCGGCCCATCCCACCTGATTAACAAGTACATCACGCCCGATTTTATTCTTTAAAACAACCGGTTTAGGCAGAAAGGTGTGTGTATGACCACCAATAATCAAATCGATGTCCTGAGTTTGCTGTGCAAGTTTTACGTCAGAAATTTTATCAAAACGGTATTCATAGCCCAAATGCGAAAGGCAAATGACCAGATCGCATTTTTCTTCCTGTTTCAGTTTACGGGTCATATCCTGGGCAATTTCGAGTGGGTCAAGATATTGGGTTTCTTTTGATAAAGCTTCTGTAACTAGCCCTTTAAGTTGAATACCCAGGCCAAATACACCGATTTTTATTCCGTCTTTAATGAAGATCTCATAGGGTTTTGTAAGGCCTTCCATAATCGTATTTGAAAAATCGTAGTTGGAGCTGATCATTTTAAACGAGGCATTCGGCATTTGTTTTGCCAGACCTTCAACTCCGTTGTCAAAGTCGTGATTACCCACAGTAGCCGCATCATAACCCATCATACTCATCAGCTTAAACTCCAGTTCACCTCCGTAAAAATTGAAATAAGGCGTGCCCTGAAAAATATCACCGGCATCAAGTAATAGAACATTGGGGTTTTCCTGCCGTATTTGATTTATTAAACTGAGTCTGCGCGCGGCACCACCCTGATTAGCGTAAGAAGCGTCAGTTGCAGGAAAAGGTTCGATATGACTGTGCACATCGTTAGTATGCAGAATGGTGATTTTCTTCGTTTCAGCGTTAGCACCAAAGGTTTCAAGAGCCGGTAATACCGAAAACGCGGCTGTGGCTATTGAGGTTTGTTTTAAAAACGATCTTCTTTCCATAATTATTCCTTTATAAACCGGTTGTCGCGCACAGGAGCGATGGTATCTTTTTCTTTAAAATAATCGATCAGCACCGAACGTACCTTGTAGTTAAGAACGTTTTCGCTGACCGGATCGGCGAAAAAAACCATTCCGTCACCGCCCTGTCTTAAATAGTCATTGGTGGCAATAAAATAGGTTTTTCCGTCTTCAACAGGTTTCCCATTTACAGTAGCCTTGACAATAGAATCGTCTTCGCCCAAAACGAGTTGCATATTGGCGATAGGATGGGCTTTTCCGCTTTTGAGATAATTAAACATATCGCGTACCTTATCTGCCGTAAGCTCTACCACAATAATGCTGTTTTCAAAAGGCATAATGTCATAGGCGGTGCGCATGGTGACATCGCCGGCATTGAGAGTAGATCTGATCCCGCCGTGATTGAGCAGCACGCCATCAATTTCATGACCGGTACGGCTTTTGAAAATAGGATTACTCAGCTCAAATACCGCATCGGCCATCATATTGCCTATAGCCGTATTATAGGGGCCTTCGGTTTTAGAATGACTTTGTGGCGCATAGGCCAGTACCGCGCTCATTTCTTCAGTTATGTACTTTTTAAATGGAGCGATGTAATCAAGTACCTGTTGATTTTGTGGGAGGCTGTCAGTTATTGCAAGCTGAGAACCTTCAATGGCATTTAGGGTAACCTGCGATTGCTTACAGGCAGAGAACGCAAGCAGTAAACTGAGCAGGCAGAATTTTTTAAACATAAATCAGAAGTTTTATAGCGATTTATTGTGTGGTAGAATTAAGTACATTTGTCGCTTAACAAAATTAGACGTTTTGTATTTAAGCAAACAGAATTTCATCAAAAGAAAACTTGAAATTCTTCAGGAGACCAATTTGCATTCTACTGCAAAGTCTTTTGAAGAATCTGTGGGGATTCTGGTAAATTCCGATGAATTTTCTGATTTTGGTTTTCTAAAGAATCTGGCTCTTACATTGGCCCCAGATGCTCCAGTTCAGATTTTGGCCTATTCTAAAAATGCACGTGATTTCAATGTGGAAAACGTTGAGGGTTTTTCAAATTCCGATTTTAAGCTCTGGGGCGCTGTTAAATCGGCAAATCTTATTGATTTTACGGCAAAACCTTTTAGATTCTTAATCAGTTATTACCAAAGAGAAAATGTATTTTTGGACTTTTTAAAAGCCAGCTCACAGGCGGCTTTTAAGATTGGGTTTCAGCAAGGAGTATCTGATCGTTTTCAGGATTTGACGATTCAAACGCATCCAGATCAAACCGAAGTTTTTAAGACTGAAATCATCAAATATTTAAAAATTGTAAACCGCATAGATTAACATGCAGGAGTTAAAAGGAACAGGTGTTGCGCTAATAACACCATTTAATGAAGATTATTCGATTGATTTTGATGCACTCGCTAACATCATCGAATATAATATTGAAGGCGGTACCGATTATTTGGTTATTCTGGGTACAACGGCCGAAAATGCAACGCTTACAGCAGAAGAGCAACAGGCTGTAATTAATAAGGCTGTTGCGATTAATGCAGGTCGGGTTCCATTAGTATTGGGCGCAGGGGGTAATAATACTGCCGCGCTTACCGAATCTCTAAAGAAGAAGGATTTGTCGGCTTTTAGTGCTGTTCTTTCCGTTTCTCCATATTACAACAGACCCTCACAGGCAGGAATTTTTGCACATTATACTCAGGTGGCAAAAGCTTCAAAATTGCCGGTTATCCTTTATAATGTTCCCGGCAGAACCGGTAGCAATGTGTTGCCTGAAACGGTAATTAAATTGGCTCAGGCCGAATCAAATATTATAGGCGTAAAAGAAGCCATGGGTGATCTTACTCAGATGATGCGTCTCGTTAAAGATCGACCAGAAGGTTTTTTGGTACTTTCAGGAGATGATATGATTGCGTTACCTACTGTTAGTGTTGGGGGAGAAGGGGTGATTTCGGTCTTAGGACAGGGTTTGCCTGAGATTTTTTCCAATATGATTCGCGAGGGATTAAACGGAAATTTTGCCGCCGCTTATGCTAAGCACTATAAATTAATGCGTGCTACAGATTTGATTTTTGCTGAGGGTAATCCCGCAGGAATTAAGGCTTTACTGGCTTACAAAGGGCTTTGTAAAGACACGGTGCGACTGCCTTTGATGTCTGCAACCGCAGCTTTAAAACAGGATATTGCAACATACCTTCAAGACAACGGTCTTTAAGTTTTGTAATCCTTAGAAAAAACCTATTTTTGCACGATGTTTTTAAGCTTGATGAAGAAGATAATTCTGGTAGTGTTGGCAGTAGTAACTCTGGCCTCCTGTAGTGAATATCAAAAGATTTTAAAGTCTGAAGATATGGGAGCCAAGTATGCTTTTGCTGATTCTCTGTATGATATTGGGAAATACCGCAAATCCCTTAAACTTTGGGAGCAGATTGTTCCATCCTACCGCGGTAAACCACAGGCCGAACGTATTATGTTCCTTAATGCGGATGCGTTGTATCAGGTAGGTGATTATTACCTTTCTGGTTATCAATTTGATCGTTTTGTATCATCGTATCCCGATTCTCAGAAGGCTGAAGAGGCACAGTATAAGGCAGCGATGAGTTACGCGGCTTTGTCGCCAAATTATCAGTTGGATCAGAGTGAGACCGAAAAAGGTCTTGACCAGTTGCAATTGTTTATAACCGCATATCCCGAGTCAGAATACGCAGATGATGCCAGCGAGCGCATTCAGGAGTTGAGTGTAAAATTACAGAAGAAATCCTACGAGATTGCCAAGGGATGGCATAAGATTATGGATTATCCTACTGCAATTGCTGCTTTTGATGACTTTTTATCAGATTATCCCGGTTCACCCTTTAGGGAAGCCGCATTGTTTTATAAATTTGATTCTCAGTATCAATACGGTTCAAAAAGTATAAGTGTACTTGTAAAACCGCGATTAAATGAAGCTATTGAAATGTATGAAACTTTAATTCGCTATTTTCCTGAGGGAGAATATCGAGAAGAAGCCGACGCATTACGAGAAGATATTGATGCTATTTTAGAAAATTATTCCTAATTAATTTAAAGCGAATACCATGGACGTTAAAAACCTAGATGCACCTGTAAATACAGTTACCTTCAACAGAAGTGAGATTGATGCTCCTACCGGAAATATTTACGAGGCCATTTCTATCATTTCTAAGCGTGCAACGCAAATCAACACTGAAATCAAGCGTGAGCTTTTAGAGAAGCTAGATGAGTTTGCTACCTACAGCGATAGTCTTGAAGAGATTTTTGAGAACAAGGAGCAGATTGAAGTGTCTAAATACTACGAGCGTTTGCCAAAGCCTCACGCAATGGCAGTACAGGAGTGGTTAGAAGATAAAATCTACTACCGCGATACGACTACAAAACAGTAGTCATGTCCGTTTTAAGCGGTAAAAAAGTTTTACTTGGAGTAACCGCCGGGATAGCTGCTTATAAAGCGGCTTTTTTGGTTAGAGGCTTTATCAAAGCCGGGGCACAGGTGCGCGTAGTAATGACGCCAGATGCCAAAGAGTTTGTTACGCCGCTTACCCTTTCAACCTTGTCTAAAAATCCGGTGCTCTCAACTTTTACAAACGAAGAAGATGAGAATGCCGTTTGGAATAATCACGTAGAACTCGGCCTTTGGGCCGATTTCTTTGTTATAGCACCTGCTACGGCTAACACCCTGTCTAAGATGAAGTCCGGGGCTTCAGACAACCTTTTGCTGGCCACGTATTTATCTGCGAAATGTCCCGTGTATTTTGCTCCGGCGATGGATCTGGATATGTACAGGCATCCCAGTACCTCCCAGTCTTTCGAAAAACTCATTTCGTACGGAAACATAATGATTCCTGCTACAAGCGGAGAACTAGCCAGTGGTCTTGAGGGCAAAGGAAGAATGGCAGAGCCCGAAGATATTGTTGCCTTTATAGAACAAGATATTATTGGAAAGCTTCCACTTCGCGGCAAGAAGGTATTGATTACTGCAGGTCCTACATACGAAGCCATAGATCCGGTACGTTTTATAGGCAATCACAGCAGCGGTAAAATGGGTTTTGCAATAGCCGAAACAGCAGCAGCTCTTGGAGCTTCGGTAGTATTGGTTTGCGGGCCCACACATTTGAAATTATCTGGTAAGACTATTGAGCGTATTGATGTGACTTCGGCAGAGGAGATGTTTGAAGCTGTAAAGTCTGAATATGCTGATGCCGATATTGCCATTGCAGCTGCGGCGGTTGCAGATTATAAACCCGCGACGGTTGCTGATCAAAAAATCAAGAAAAAAGGAGCTGCGCTTCAGATCAACCTGGAGCCTACTCCAGATATTCTGAAGTATATGGGAGAGCAGAAACAAAATCAGTTTTTAGTGGGTTTTGCTCTGGAGACTGAAAATGAAATAGCTAACGCAAAAGGTAAACTAACCCGAAAGAATCTTGATCTAATTGTGCTCAATTCGCTAAACGACACCGGTGCAGGTTTTAAAACCGAAACAAATAAAGTAACTTTCATCACCCGTGAAGGTGACATCCTTCCGCAGGAACTGAAAGCAAAAGAAAAGGTTGCTCAGGATCTGTTTCAATTCATACAAGAAAAACTTTATGCGTAAACTGCTCTTTATTCTTTCGATGCTTACCTGGAGTCTGCAAGCTCAGGAACTCAATTGTACGGTGAGTATTAATGCAGAGCAAACCGGTCAAAGTAATTTACAGGTATTTAGAACCCTGCAATCAGAGATTACGGAGTTCATGAATAGAACGAGCTGGACTGATCTTAATGTTAAGCAGCAGGAAAGGATAGATTGCAGTCTGGCAATCATTGTCTCTAATATAAATTCAGACTTTTTTACGGCGAGTATTCAGGTGCAATCGTCACGCCCGGTTTATAACAGCACCTACAACACGCCGATTCTAAATTTTAATGACCGGCAATTTAATTTTCAGTATACCGAGTTTCAGCCGCTCAATTACAACGCCAATACGTTTGATTCCAACCTCATTTCAGTTTTAGCCTTTTATGCCTATACCATCATAGGGCTTGATGCGGCATCTTATGAATTGGGTGCAGGAGAACCTTATTTTGAGGAAGCCAAACAGATTGTAAATACCGCTCAACAGCAGGTAAGCGACGGCTGGTCTGCTCAAAGTGGTACGCAGTCGCGTTACCGTCTTAATCAGGATTTACTTTCTCCTAATTTCAGGGAGTTTTTTGATGCGATGTATGCCTACCACCGTAATGGGCTTGATTATATGGCTCAAAGCGACCGGGAGGCAAAACAGTCTATTGCCATTAGTCTTTCGCTTTTTGAGCAGCTTTACCGAAACAGACCCAACAACTTCCTGACACGAGTTTTTTTTGATTCTAAGGCCGAAGAAATTGCTTCTATTTTCTCGGGTGGACCTCAGGTAAACATCAGCAGTCTGGTCTCAACGCTCAATAAAGTGGCGCCTACAAAATCTACCTACTGGCAGCAGATTAAATTGTAGGTAACAAGGTCTTTTAAATCTTTGATTGTGCCGTTTTTCTCTTTTATCTTTACGCCGCAAGGTGTGACGCCTTGCTTGTTTTCACTTAAATCAAAAGAATCTTTTGCTCAGTTCACTTCAGATCAAAAATTACGCATTAATTGAAGAGGTACAGCTTCAGTTTACAGAAGGTTTTACGGTAATTACCGGAGAAACCGGTGCGGGTAAGTCTATTCTTTTGGGCGCTTTGGGTTTGATTTTAGGAAAGCGTGCCGATTTGAGCAGTATTGGTAATCCGGAAGAGAAATGCGTGATTGAAGCACATTTCAATATTCAATCCTACGATCTCAAAAAGCTTTTTGAAGAGGAAGATTTAGATTATGAGGCTCAGACGATTATTAGGCGTGAGATTTTGCCTAGCGGAAAAAGCCGGGCATTTGTAAATGATACTCCGGTTACGCTGCATCAGTTAAGTGCTTTGGGCGAAAGGCTTGTAGATATTCACAGCCAGCATCAGACCCTTGAGGTTACAGATCTGGATTTTCAGTTTCAGGTAATTGATGCTTTTGCTGAAAATGCAGAAACCTTATCGGCCTACAAGCGATTGTATCATTCCTATCGAAAAAATGAGCAGGAGCTCAAAAAGCTACGTAAACTCAAAGAAGAAGCTCAAAAGGAAGAAGAATACAAAACCTATTTGCTGGAAGAATTACTTGCTGCAAACTTAAAACCCGGAGAGCAGGAAGAACTGGAGTCAGCATTTGAGACGCTTAATAATGTTGAAGTCATAACAGAATCGCTTGCAGAAGCTTATCAGACTTTAAGCCAGGAAGAACTGGGAATAAATGATCTTTTGTTGGGTGTAAAGGTTAAATTGGCAAAGCTAGCCGGTTTTGGTAACCAGTTCAGCGAACTCAGCAGCAGGCTTGAAGCTGTGCATATTGAGCTTGAGGATATTGCCGAAACGGTTAACGATCTGGCTTCAGATACCGAAAGCGACCCTGAAGAGTTGGCTAAAACCGAAAGCCGCTTAAAGTTAATTTTCGATTTACAGAAGAAACACCAGGTCGATACGGTAACCGAATTAATAAGCATCAGAGAGCAACTGGATGAAGAAGTACAGTCTTTAACCAATCTGGATGCCGATATTTTACGATTGGAGCGTGAGATTGCTCAGGCTAAGTTAGACCTTGAAGAGCTCGCCAAAAAACTCACTGCTCAGCGCACTGAAGTAATCCCGGCGCTTACCGAGCGTTTGCGTTTGATTCTGGTTGATCTGGGTATGCCGAACGCTCGTTTTGAGGTAAGTCTTACAGACAATACCTCGTTTCTCGAGAATGGTAAAGATGAGTTGCATTTTCTGTTTACGGCAAACAAAGGTATGCGCGCACAGGAATTGAAGAAAGCTGCTTCGGGTGGAGAGCTTTCACGAATTATGCTGGCTATAAAATCGGTTTTGAGCGATTATGCCAATCTGCCTACTTTGATTTTTGATGAAATTGATACCGGAGTCAGTGGAGAAGTGGCTTTAAAAATGGGACGCATCATGAAAGCCATGGGATCGCGTATGCAATTGCTCAGTATCACGCATTTACCTCAGATAGCTGGTCAGGGTGCTTCACATTTTAAGGTGTATAAGGAAGATAAAGATCAAAAAACCACGACGGCCATACGTGCATTATCTAAGGAGGATCGGGTAGTTGAACTTGCAGAGATGTTAGGAGGGAAGGCCACATCAGAGTCTGCTTTTGAGCACGCAAGACAACTTCTTGATTAATAAAATGTATATTTGACCACTTAAATTAAACAACTATTATGTCTTATAATTTACTTAAGGGAAAACGAGGGATTATTTTTGGCGCATTAGACGAGAATTCTATTGCCTGGAAAACCGCAGAGCGTGTGCATGAAGAAGGTGGCACGTTTGTCCTTACCAATGCTCCCATAGCTATGCGTATGGGATCTATAAATAAATTAGCCGAGAAAACCGGTTCTAAAATTATTCCTGCAGACGCGACTTCAATTGAAGATCTTGAGAAGCTGGTGGCCGGTGCGGTAGAAGAATTGGGTGGAAAGCTTGATTTTGTATTACACAGTATAGGGATGTCTATCAACGTGCGTAAAGGCAAGCATTATACTGATCAGAATTACGACTGGACTCAAAAGGGAACAGATGTAAGTGCAATGTCTTTTCACAAGACCATGCAGGTTTTGTACAAGCAGGATGCGATGAACGAGTGGGGAAGTATTGTAGCCCTTACCTATATGGCAGCGCAACGCGTATTCCCTGATTATAACGATATGGCAGATAACAAGGCCTATTTAGAAAGTATTGCACGCAGCTTCGGCTATTTCTTTGGCCGTGACAAAAAAGTACGTGTAAACACCATTTCACAATCACCAACACCTACCACTGCAGGTCAGGGGGTTAAAGGTTTTGATGGTTTTATAGCCTATGCCGAAAAAATGAGTCCGTTAGGTAACGCAACGGCTCAGGATTGTGCAGACTACACGGTTTCTTTATTTTCTGATTTGACTAAAAAAGTAACCTTGCAGAATTTATTCCACGATGGCGGATTTAGCAATATGGGCGTAAGCGATGCAGTGATGGAAGCTTTTGTAGAGAAGCAGGAAAAGTAATATCACATCAAAAAATTTATGATGCCCGAAGCCTTTGTGTTTTCGGGCATTTTCATTTTAAGTTTGCGTAGGTAAGAAGTCCTGTCAATTAATTAGCTATTTATAATGAGCTTGTTTTTTTCCATTGTTATTCCGGTGTACAACCGTCCTGATGAGGTGCGCGAATTGTTGCAAAGTCTCAAGGCGCAGGATTATCTTGAGCCCTTTGAGGTGGTTTTGGTAGAGGACGGTTCGGCAGATACTTCTGAAAAAGTTGTGGCTGATTTTCCTGATCTGGATATTTCCTATTTCTACAAAGAGAATTCCGGTCCCGGTGACTCGCGTAATTTTGGGATGCGGAAGGCTAAGGGTAATTACTTTATCATTTTTGACAGTGATTGTGTAATTCCGTCACATTATTTGAGTGAGGTGAGCAAAGCTTTATCTGAAGCCTACTGCGATTTTTACGGAGGTCCTGATGCTGCGCGAAATGATTTTTCCTCCCTTCAAAAGGCAATTAACTACACTATGACATCCCTGTTGACAACAGGGGGCATTCGCGGTAAAAAGACGGCTGCCGGCAAATTTGAGCCCCGAAGTTTTAATATGGGTATCTCAAAAGAAGCCTTTCAGGCATCAGAAGGATTTGGTCGCATTCATCCCGGGGAAGATCCTGACTTATCTATACGCCTCTGGAAACTAGGTTTCAAATCACGGCTTTTGGCTGATGCTTTTGTATACCACAAAAGACGCATCTCGTGGTCTAAATTTTATGCACAGGTTCGAAAGTTTGGTCTGGTTCGGCCCATACTAACGAGCTGGCATCCGCAAACGGCAAAAATTACGTTTTGGTTTCCCACCGTATTTGTATTTGGAGTGCTGGCAAGTTTGATTTTTGCATCATTCGGATTTATGGCCCCCTTGTATCTCGCTCTCAGTTACCTCGTTCTGCTATTAATTCACGCATCTATGGAGACCCGAAGTGTGTATATAGGATTACTTAGTGTGGTAGCAGTTTTAGTTCAGTTTACCGGTTACGGCCTGGGTTTTTTAGAGTCCTTTATTAAAGTCAGACTTCTCAAAAAGGAACCCCGGCAAAGCTTTCCTCACTTATTTTTTGACTAAGTTTACAGCTTCAGAACGCTGCTATGTCAAACCGAAACGCTAAAAACAGAAAGGCAAACCTCCGGGTTTTTATAACCATTCTACTGGTTACCGCTACAATTTCGGTGATGATAAAACTCAACCGAAACTTTACCTTTTCGGTGACTGTTCCGCTTACGTTTCAAAATCTTTCAGACGATCTGATTTTAAAGTCCAGTTCTGCCCAAAGCGTAAAAGTAACGGGAAAGGCTAGCGGCTACGACTATTTTAAATACCGCTTTTTTTCTCAGGACTTTCCTATTGATCTTTCGGCCTTATCCCGTAAAAAGGATCGGTACTATTATGTCTTTAATATTGAAAATGACGCCTTAAAGGGGAGTTTGAGCGGAAGTGCTATCACATCTTTTAAACCGGACACTGTTTTTTTTAATCTGGATCGAAATTTTGAAAAGCGCGTGCCTGTGGTGGTAGAGGAAGATCTAGGTTTTGCTGCGGGTTACGGTAGTCTTCAGGGTTTGGTTCTGGAACCGGACAGTGTCAGGGTAAGGGGCCCACGGTCTGAACTGGATTCTATTTCGCGTGTAATTTCCAGAATTCAATTGGATGATGTACGCTCAGATCAGACGGGTAATCTGGCTGTTGGTCTTTCTAAAGATATTCCTTTAGTTGAGATTACTCCAAACACAGTTGCTTACAGCTTGGATGTTGATAAATTTACCGAAGGAACCGTAACAGTACCGCTCCAGCTACTCAATGTGCCGGCTGGCGTTTCAGCAAAGGTTTTCCCTAAACGAATCAATATCATTTTTAATGTAAACCTGTCGAATTACGAGCAGGTAAAATCATCAGACTTTAGAGTGGTGGTTGACTTTAAAGAAACAGACAGTTTATCTACATCTCTGACGCCACAGGTAGCTGAAGCCCCAGACTTCGTACGGGACATACGGCTAAGTGAGAGTACTGTACAATACTTGCTCATCAAATGAAAATCGTAGGTATTACAGGAGGAATAGGCAGCGGTAAAACCACCCTTGCACGCTACTTTAATGATGCGTTTGGGGTTCCGGTATATTATGCAGATGCCGAAGCCAAAGCTTTGATGCATTCACCTAAGCTGGTTAAACAGATCATTGCTTTACTTGGAGAACAGTCTTATAAAGACGGAAGGCTTGATCGTGCTTTTGTAGCCTCACGGGTTTTTAAAGATCAAAAGCTGCTTGATAAACTAAATGCTATTGTGCACCCGGCGGTGAAGCAGCATTTTAAATCCTGGGTTAAAAAACAAAGTGCACCTTATATTCTAAAAGAAGCTGCTATTCTTTTTGAAAATGGAAACGCTGCAGATTGTGATGCGGTAATTTTAGTTACAGCTCCCGAAGCCCTGCGGATTGAACGTGTAATTGACCGGGATGGCACTCCTGTTGAAGACATTAAAGACCGTATAAATAAGCAGTGGAGTGATGCCCAAAAAATTCCTCTGGCTGATTTCGTGATTGAGAACATTCAACTTTCCGAGAGCAAGAAACAAGCCGAAAAAATTCATTCTAAACTACTGGGAGACCGCATAAATACATAGGTTGTTCTTGTTAACATTTGGTTAAACCACCAAAGCCTTAAATGTTAAAATTATACATTTGGGCCTATGAATAGAAATCTCTTCGTCCTGCTGGTTGTGCTTATGAGCCTGTCGCTCATAGGTATCATTTTTGTGCAGGGTTATTGGATTTCTAACAGTATTGAAGCTAAGCGTGGTCAGTTTGCATTTAATGCCAGACAGGTACTTAAAGACGTAGCCCGTGAGATTCAGATTAAAGAGGTTAACACCTGGTACAATCCGGTTTTGCGTATACGAGACAGTCTGGGAATTCCCGATGATGTAAGCTTATATGATTTGGTATACAAGACTGATGACAGCCTTACTAATGAGTCTCAAATTTTCAGAAACAGTATTGTTGAGCAGAATTATAAACTGAGTGCACCTGTTCTGGATTATGAAGTAGATAGTATTCGTTTTAAGCGGTATTTACAGCGACAGTACACGCAGATCATTGATAAAAACGATATTGATAATGCTGAGGTTGATCGCACCAACATTCTCAACAGAATGTCAGATTTAAGTGAGATCGAGCGTTTCAATATTGAGCAGGCGGTGATGTATATTACACGGAAGATTCCTATTCATAAGCGGGTTTCTGATGAAGAAATTACACGCCTCCTGACCATGGAACTAGCAGAGCGGGATATGGACACCCGGTTTGAGTATGCGGTATACAGCAATAACCTGGTTACCAATGTACGGTCAGAAGATTTTGACATGGAATCTCCGGAGCAAAATTTTAGCGTTCCGCTTTTTACAGACAGTGAGGGAAACAGTGATTATCAGCTGGTAGCTAATTTTCCGGGAGAAAAGAAATATGTTGTATCCTCGGTTATAGGAATGGGAGGTTTAAGTATTCTCTTTACGTTAATTATAGTAATTGCCTACAGCAGTGCCTTACAACAATTGGTAAAACAGCGTCAGATTTCTCAGATCAAGACTGATTTTATAAACAACATGACGCACGAGTTTAAAACTCCGATAGCTACAATAAACCTTGCGCTTGATTCGATCAAAAATCCAAAAGTGTCTGGTAACCCGGAGATGCTTGCGCGTTATATGGGTATGATACGCGAAGAAAACAAACGTATGCACGCTCAGGTAGAAAATGTATTACGCATTTCTAAGCTGGAGAAGAATGAACTTGATATCAAAAAAGAACGTGTTAAACTGCACGATCTTATTGAAGATGCGGTGACTCATATAGAGTTGCTGGTAGAAGATCGAGAGGGCTATGTGAAACAGCACCTGGGTGCAGTTAAATCGTCAGTATTGGCAAATGAATCTCACTTTACTAATGTGCTAGTTAATATTCTTGACAATGCTGTAAAATACTCGTCTGAACCACCTAAAATTGATATTTACACAGAGAACCTAAAGAATTTTATTCTCGTGAAAATAAAAGATCAGGGTAATGGAATGACCAAACAGGTTCAGAAAAAAATATTTGACAAATTTTATCGCGAACATACCGGCGATATTCATAACGTAAAAGGTCATGGTCTGGGACTTTCTTATGCTAAACGTATTGTAGAGGATCACGCAGGTGAAATCTGGGTACAAAGCGAGAAAGGAAAGGGCAGTACCTTTATAATTAAATTACCACTAATATCTTAAACACATGGAAACAGAAAACAAAAAAATCTTACTCGTAGAAGATGATCCAAATTTTGGAACGGTCCTGAAAGACTATCTTTCTATGAATGATTATGACGTTACGCACGCCAAAAATGGAATGGAAGGCTTTGAGAAATTTAAGAAAGACGATTTCGATCTTTGTATTCTTGATGTAATGATGCCTTATAAGGATGGATTTACGTTGGCTAAAGAAATACGCGAAAAGAACGAAGATGTGCCAATCATTTTCTTGACTGCGAAAGCGATGAAAGAAGATGTACTTAAGGGATACAAAGTAGGTGCAGATGATTATTTAAATAAGCCTTTTGACAGCGAAGTGTTATTGATGAAAATCAAGGCGATTATGATGCGTAAGGCGACAGATTCAGTTGCTGATAGCAAACAGTTTGAGTTTCAGATCGGTAATTTTTTCCTCAACTCAAAACTGCGTTTCCTTACGTATAAGGACGAGGAGCCTAATAAACTTTCTCCTAAGGAAAACGAATTATTGCGTCTTTTGGCCCTGCACGAGAACGATTTGATGCCTCGTGAGTTGGCTCTTACAAAAATATGGCGTGATGACAACTACTTCACTTCCAGAAGTATGGATGTTTATATTGCCAAATTGCGTAAGTACTTAAAGCGTGATGATTCAGTAGAAATACTCAACATTCACGGAGAAGGTTTCCGCCTTGTGGTGAAAAATGAAGAAGAAAAGAAATAATAGTGGTAAAAGAAAAAGTGTCTCTGCTACAGAGACACTTTTCTTTTTATTGCTTGAATAATTTCTTCTATAGGCGTATTATGCTCAAACCACAGTATGGAATCATCCCTGCGATACCAGGTTAACTGGCGCTTAGCAAATCGTCTGGTATTTTTTTTGATTTCGGAAATAGCCTGTTCTAAATCATATTCCCCTTCAAAGTGTGCAAATAATTCGCGGTAACCTACGGTCTGTAAAGCATTGAGATGCCTTTGCGGATATAAGGATTGGGCTTCTTCAATAAGGCCATTTTCAACCATAAGATTAACCCTTTTATTTATGCGGTCGTAAATAAGTTTACGATCTGCAGTCAAACCGATTTTCAAGGATTGGAAATTTCGTTTTACGCGTTTTTGCGCCGTAAATGAAGAATACGGCTTTCCGGTACCCCTGCATATTTCGAGCGCTCGTATAAGCCGCTGCGGATTGTTAATATCCATGCTCTGATAGTGATCAGGGTCGCATATTTTAAGTTCTTCCTGTAAGCTTTGAATACCTTCCTGCTCCAGTTTTTCTTTTAAACTCGCTCTGATTTCATCGGCTACATCAGGAAAATCATCCAGCCCCGATATTACGGCATCTACGTAAAGTCCTGAGCCACCAACCATCACAGCAATAGATTTTGTTTTGAAAAGATGATCCAGTTTTGATAAGGCTTCCGCTTCAAAAAGGCCCACATTGTACGTATCAGTGATTGAAATATGCTGAATAAAATGGTGAGGAGCAGCTTTAAGTTCATCAGAAGTAGGCACTGCTGTACCAATATTCATTTCTTTAAAAAACTGTCGGGAATCTGCCGAAATAATTTCGGTATTAAAATGATTAGCCAGTTTAATACCTAAAGCCGTTTTACCAATGGCAGTGGGACCAACTACTGCGAGCAAGGTTTTATTCATAATGCAGGCTGTTTCCGCAGTTGTGGCAATATTTGGCGTGGTCCTGATGTTTCTTAGCTCCGCAATTATGACACACCTGAGTATTGAGGTGTAGCTTGTTGGGTTCGGGTTCTGCATTACCACCTTTAGCCATTTCTGCGCTTACTATACCTGTAGGTACCGCAATGATGCCATAACCCATAATCATGATCACAGTTGCTATAAATTGGCCCAAAGCCGTAACCGGGGCAATGTCTCCAAAGCCCACGGTAGTAAGTGTTACGATACACCAATATACGCTCACCGGGATACTTTTGAAGCCGTGTTCAGGTCCTTCTACGATATACATCAGTGTACCCGCGATTACTGAAAGAATCATTACGGCAAAAAGAAATACCAAAATTTTAGGTCTGCTGTCTTTAAGAGCTTTGGCGAGTTTATTTCCTTCCCCAATATAGCGGGTGACTTTTAAAATTCTAAAAACCCGTAGCAAGCGCAATGCCCTAATGGTCAGTAAGGCATTAGTGCCTACAATAAAGAACGATAAATAAAGCGGAATAGTAGAGATAAAATCAATAAGACCGTAAAAGCTAAAAATGTATGCCGAAGGTTTTTTTATCGAAATAACCCGTAAAATATATTCGATGGTGAAGAAAATGGTAATGATCCATTCTCCAATGTAAAAGTATTTTCCATACTCAATCTGGAGATTGGAAACACTTTCAAGCATTACGAGTACAACACTTAGAAAAATGAGAATTAGGAGGACTACGTCAAAAGTTTTTCCCGCAGGTGTGTCTGCTTCATAAATAACCTCGTGAAGTTTAGTTCGCCATGTATGTTTTGCAGATTCTACCACCGGGTTTAGACTAATTTAATTCTTCGAGTTCGATTATTTTAATGACCTTTCGGTTGCGCAAATAGCTTTGAATGATATGACGTGCATCCTGAGTATCCTGCATAGTAGTAATAATGCGTTCCAGAATTTCAATATTGGTAATCTGATGATTGAGATTATAGTATCCCAAACCTTTAAATTGGCCATTTTCAATCAGGATTGCGCTGCGCTCGTCTCTGCTTGGCCCACGATCAATAATAATCTTGTTTTTACCTTCTAAAGTATGGCTGTCTATAAAGTTTTGAACACGTTGATTGTACACTTCTGGCGAATCCTCACATTCAGATGGCTCATCCGGATTTTCCAGGCCTGTCTTGGCAGGGCATAATTCATACTGTTCACTCATACGCTGCAAATAGGATAATCCTGAAGGAATAGTTGCAAAGGTTGTGATGCAGGCTTTGTTGCGATCTGCTTTTTCCACCTTTAAATTGAGGTAACCGTCGTCATCCAGAAAAGTTACCAATTGCGCCTTAAACCTGGCGCGTCTGGCAGACCTGTTATGATAGGGTCTGATTTTTTTGACTTCCTCATTTTCCTTGAGCAGAGCCACCAGTTCACTGCCGGTCTCGTCATAGCTCAGGGCTTCGACCTCGTCCTGAATGCGTTTTGACTTCTTGTTATCACTGGTAAAATGCTGATTTACCTGCTTTTTCATATTTCGACTTTTGCCGATATAAATCACCCTGCCATTGGCATTGTGCATATAAAAAACGCCAGTCTCACTGGGAATTTCTTCAATCAGATCGCGTAGTTTGTTATCCAGTTGTTTTTTTGGATTCAATTTTACCGACTCCTGAATGATTTTCTTTTGAGTGTCTTTAGCCAGTAAGATTTTAAAAAGTTTTACGGTAGCCAGGGCATCTCCATTTGCGCGATGCCGGTCTGTAACCGGAATGCCCAGATTGCGGGCCAGTTTACCTAGGCTATAGCTTTCCTGGTCGGGGAGGAGCTCCTGAGCCAATTCTACCGTACAGAGACTTTTGCGCTGATAATCGTAGCCCAGTCTGTCAAATTCCAGTTGAAGAATGCGGTAGTCAAACTGTGCATTATGAGCAACAATGATGCAATCCTGAGTAATCTCTATGATGCGTTTTGCTACCTCGTAAAATTTGGGAGCATTACGCAACATTTGATTATTAATTCCGGTAAGACCTACCACAAATGCCTGAATAGGCCGCTCGGGGTTAACCAGACTTATGAATTGATCTACAATTTCACGTCCGTCAAATTTATAGATAGCAACCTCGGTAATGCCTTCTTCATTGTATTTGCCTCCTGTGGTTTCGAGATCGAGTATTGCGTACATAAACAGCTTTAAATCCTACTTTTACGGCTTAGTCATAATTACGGGCACCAAAAATGGCACTACCTATTCGTATCATCGTACTGCCATATTCAAGAGCCAAACGGTAATCGCCGCTCATTCCCATTGACAACGTGGTGAAGCCCTGAGATGCTTTAAAGGTATTGTAAATTTTTTCAAGTTGCGAAAACTCACGCTTTATTTGCTCTTCATCATCTACAAAAGAGGCCATTCCCATTAAGCCCACAACGCGAACGTTAGGATATTTCTTGAGTTGATCACCAGACAAAAGATTTTTAGCCTCTTCCGGATCCATCCCAAATTTACTGTCCTCTTCAGCAATCTTAACCTGAAGTAAAACATCAATAACGCGGTCATTCTTTTCGGCTTCCTTATTAATAACTTTAAAAAGTTTAAGGCGGTCGGCGCTGTGAATCAGGCTTACATAAGGCGCCATATACTTGACTTTATTGGTTTGAACATGCCCTATCATATGCCATTTGATATCCTTAGGCAAAGCCTCCCATTTATCAGTCATTTCCTGAATCTTATTCTCGCCAAAAATACGCTGACCGGCGTCATAAGCTTCCTGCAAATCTGCTACAGGTTTGGTTTTAGATACAGCAACCAGATCAACATATTCAGGGATTGCCTTTTTAAAGGCGTTTAGGTTTTCAGTTATTGAAGCCATACAGAGAAAAGCAGATTTTTTTAAGTTCAAAACAAATTTAAGCAATGTGGCAAGTCTAGAGGAAAGCGTACTAGCTAAATTGGTCTGAAACTTTTTCAGCTTTGCGACTTTCGCTGTAATCGTAAAAGCCCTCTCCGGTCTTAATACCTAGTTTACCTGCACGCACCATATTTACCAGTAGGGGACAGGGTGCGTATTTCGGGTTTTTAAATCCTTCGTACATCACTTCCAGAATCGCGTGGCACACATCAAGGCCTATGAAATCGGCAAGCTGCAAAGGCCCCATAGGATGCGCCATTCCCAGTTTCATGACCGTATCAATCTCTTTAACGCCGGCAACGCCGTTGTATAATGTCTCAATAGCCTCGTTAAGCATAGGCATAAGAATACGGTTGGCCACAAAACCCGGATAATCATTAACAGGAACAGGGTTTTTGCCCAATTGTTCCGCAAGTTTTGTAATGTGATTTAAGGTGGTTTTTGAGGTTGAATAACCACTTATAATCTCGACCAGTTTCATTACAGGAACCGGATTCATAAAATGCATCCCAATTACCTGATCAGCACGTTTAGTAACAGCTGCAATCTGAGTAATGGAGATCGAAGAAGTATTGGTTGCTAGTATTGTTGCAGGTTTGCAGAACTCGTCAAGCTTTTTGAAAATATCCAACTTTATATTCAGATTCTCGCTCGCGGCTTCCACAACCAGGTCAGCTTCAGAAACACCTTCTTTCAGGTCGGTTACCGGTTTTATGTTGAGAAGGGTTTCATTTTTTTGAGCGTCGGTAAGAATTTCCTTGGTAACCTGTCTATCCAGATTTTTAGATATGGTTTCTATCCCGGTCTTGAGTGCTTCTTCAGAAATATCAATAAGACTTACTTTAAAACCATTTTGGGCAAAGGTATGTGCAATACCATTTCCCATAGTGCCGGCTCCTATTACTGCAATGTTCTTCATACTATTGTTTTATGCGGAATAACTCAGAATATTGAGGTATTCTTGTTTTTAGAATAATTTGGTTATCAATAATCAACTTAGTCTAATGTTGATTCTGGTAAATTTACGAATTTTTCAAGGCTCCACGCTGCGGCCTTTTCCTGAAAAAGAGCTTTTGTCTCTGACCAGGTTTTTCTAAAGAAATCAGAATTGCGATAGTTATCTAAAGCCTCGGTATTTTGCCAATGGCTATGGGTGAAAAATATGTTGGGATTAGAATTGTCTCTTAACAATTCAAGATGTTCGCAGCCTTCAGTAGACCGAATCGTTTGCTTGGCAGCGGCGAAAAGTTTAAGGAAGGTATCAACCTCTTCGGTTCTTAAGGTCAATTTCACAATGCGAATAATCATACGTTGTAGTTATTGGTGATGCCAAAGGTAAAACACTTACAGGCCAGCCCCGAAATCAAGAATTTGTTTTACTCAAAATTAATGCTAACCGTATCCCGGTAGTCGAGTCCGAAAAGAGTAGAGGCACTACCTACAGTGCTGGGATTACTTTTATAAATCGCGAGTTCGAGATAGCCCGAAGAATTGAATAACGCGATTTTCTTTCCGTCTTCTTCCCGTTTGCTTTTTTCAATTTCAAAATTTATGGCGTCACTATAATGTTGATGAATTTTCTTGAAATGCGCCCGCTTCGCCTGAATGATAAAAGACCGTCCTTTGCCTACATCTTCAAATAGACGGCGGGTAATATTGGTGATCACATTTCCGTAGTTATCAACATAGATTACGTTGCCAATAATTTGTTTTTGCTCGCTGCTTATAACGGGCATAATACCGGTAATGGCCTTGATTTCCTGAATGGGTTTTCCAATTACTCCGAGCTTTCCGCCACGTGCAATATGACAGGCCACCTGTACAAAAACGTCAAGCTCGGTAAAGTTGGTTTTGATGCGGTCGTGAATGTTGATTTCTACCAGTTCTTCAGGCATTATGCTGCGTGTAATCATTGACATAATCCCATTGTTTGCACACACAAAATAATGACCGTCAAGTTTTACGGCAATGTGTTTGTTTTCAGGATTTCGTTCAGAGTCTATACCTATGATATGAATGGTTCCTTTAGGAAAATTACGATAGGCGTTTTCTATGATATAAGCTGCTTCAGTGATGTGAAACGGAGAAACATTGTGTGATATATCAACAACGGTCACCTCAGGCATTTCACTGTAGATAGCCCCCTTAACTGCACCCGCAAAATGATCTTTCAGGCCAAAATCAGTAGTCAGGGTTATAATGGGCATAGGTGGTTTTGTTGATATTTTTAAGGGGGATAGTAACTAAATTTGGTTACATTTGTTTAGCACAAAACTAAAGATAATTAACTAGTTTTTTATAAAAATCCTTCCGCTTTTGAACGAACTTATCATCGAACTTTCAGAGATCACACCACGTGAATTTTTTGGTCAAAACAACGCCAATATTGAACTTCTTAAGAAGTATTTTCCCAAGTTAAAACTTGTCGCCCGAGGTAATACCATAAAGGCTTACGGAGATGAGGACCTCCTGGAGGAGTTTGATAAACGCATTACCATGCTTTTAGAGCAGTTTGCCAAGTACAATAAGTTAGATGAAAACAGTATAGAGCGGGTACTTACCAGTGAGAGCCGGGAAGATTATGAGACTTCGGTAGCAAGTGGAGAGATTCTGGTACACGGGATAGGAGGAAAACTTATCAAAGCTCAAACCGCAAACCAACGTAAACTGGTTGATTTGGCCCGAAAAAATGATATGGTCTTTGCGGTAGGCCCTGCCGGAACGGGTAAAACCTACACCGGTGTTGCTTTGGCCGTAAAAGCTTTAAAAGAAAAGCAGGTTAAACGTATTATTTTGACCAGACCGGCTGTTGAAGCAGGGGAAAACCTGGGTTTTTTGCCCGGCGATCTCAAAGAAAAACTTGATCCGTATATGCAGCCTTTGTATGATGCGTTGCGTGATATGATTCCGCACGAAAAGCTGGAAAGTTTTATAGAGAAAGGGGTTATTCAGATCGCTCCGATGGCGTTTATGCGAGGGCGTACCCTGGATAATGCCTTTGTGATTCTGGATGAAGCACAAAATACCACGCACGCCCAGATGAAGATGTTTTTAACCCGTATGGGTAAAAATGCCAAATTTATGATTACCGGTGATCCGGGTCAGATTGATTTACCCAGACGCGTAATAAGTGGTCTCAAAGAGGCGCTTTTAGTATTGAAAGACGTTAAAGGTGTGGGTATGATTTATCTGGATGATAAAGACGTAATACGTCACAGGCTCGTAAAAGAAGTTATCGCGGCCTACAAAGCGATTGAAAACAGAGATTAAAAAGCAATTTTTACCAATGTCAAATAAAACCATTACCCGGACACAGTTTAATTTTCCGGGTCAGACCAATTTTTATAAAGGCAAGGTGCGCGAAGTATACAGCCTTGAAAATGATTTATTGATTATGATCGCTACAGATCGCCTGAGTGCATTTGATGTAGTGATGCCTAAAGGAATCCCGTATAAAGGACAGATTCTTAATCAGATTGCGACAAAAATGATGCGGGATACCGAAGATTTGGTCCCTAACTGGTTGATGGCGACTCCAGATCCCAATGTTGCTGTAGGTTCAAAGTGTGAACCCTTTAAAGTCGAAATGGTAATACGGGGTTATATGAGCGGTCACGCTGCTCGCGAGTATAAAGCCGGAAAGCGTATGCTCTGCGGAGTGCCTTTACCTGAAGGTTTAAAGGAAAATGATAAGTTTCCAAAACCAATCATCACGCCGGCAACTAAGGCCGAAATGGGTGATCATGACGAGGATATTTCAAAAGAAGATATCATCACGCGAGGTATCGTTTCAGCTGAAGATTATGCCATTCTTGAAGATTATACCCACAAACTTTTTCAAAGAGGTACCGAAATAGCAGCTGATCGCGGACTCATTTTGGTTGACACCAAATATGAGTTTGGTAAAACCAGTGATGGTAAAATCGTATTGATTGATGAAATACATACACCGGATTCTTCGCGCTATTTTTATGCCGATGGATATGAAGAACGTCAGCAAAAGGAAGAGCCGCAAAAGCAGTTGTCTAAAGAGTTTGTAAGACAATGGCTCATAAGTAATGGTTTCCAGGGGCTCGAAGGTCAAAAACTACCTGAAATGACTGATGAATACATCGAGACGGTATCAGAGCGGTATATTGAGCTCTACGAAAATATTACCGGTGAAAAATTTGTAAAGGCAGATTTAACCGATATTGAAAAACGAATAGAAGGCAATGTTTTGGGTTATCTAAAATCTTAACCTGTAAAATTATAAACCGAAAATAAGTTTTTCGGTTTTTTTATGCGATGGAAAAACTTGATGCTTTTTTTGAAAAGGCTTCCGGCTTTGTCTGGGGATTGCCTTTGTTGGTTTTGCTTATAGGTGGCGGTATCTTTTTATTGATCTATTCCAGATTTATTCCCTTTAAATATTTCGGCCACGCGATTCAGGTTTTAAGAGGTAAATACGACAATGCTGAAGATGAGGGCGAAATCACCCATTTTCAGGCGTTGATGACTGCTTTATCTTCAACAGTGGGTATGGGAAACATCGCAGGCGTAGCGGTTGCGATTGCCGCCGGAGGACCGGGAGCCGTATTCTGGATGTGGGTAAGCGGGATCGTAGGTATGAGTACCAAGTTTTTTACCTGCAGTCTCGCCATTTTGTATAGGGGAAAGGATGATAGCGGTCAAATACAGGGCGGCCCCATGTATTTCATTATGGAAGGTTTGGGAAAGAGTTGGAAGTTTTTAGCCGTTTTCTTCAGTCTTGCGGGTCTTATAGGGGCACTACCGGTATTTAATGTCAACCAACTTACCCAGGCCGTTAATGATATTTTATTAGTGCCAAACGGTATCGCAAAAAGCTTTTCTACAGATCTGATAATTGGTGTTTTCTTAGCTATTATTACGGCAATAGTCGTTTTAGGTGGATTAGATCGTATTAGTAAAACGGCTTCTAAACTGGTGCCGGCAATGGTGGTATTCTATTTTATAGCGGTACTTATCATTTTGTTTGTAAATAGGGAAGTAATTCCTTCTTATTTTAAACTGATATTTACAGATGCATTTGCTGCCGAAAATTATAAAGGAGATCCACTTTTTGGTGGTGTTCTTGGAGCTTTGATTGTTTTAGGAATACGTAGAGGAGCTTTTTCTAATGAAGCGGGTATAGGTACTGCGCCTATGGCTCACGGAGCTACGCGAACCAATCAACCTATACGGGAAGGTCTGGTAGCTATGCTGGGACCATTTATAGACACTCTAATCGTTTGTACGCTTACGGCTATGTGTATTTTAGTAACCGGAGTTTGGCAAACATCTGAGGCTAACGGGGTGAGTCTGACAGCGAAAGCATTTAGTGACGCGATGCCTGGTTTTGGTACTTATATACTTTTAGTATGTATTGCCATTTTTAGTATCAGTTCTTTGTTCAGTTACTCGTATTATGGGACGAAGTGTTTATCGTTTTTGATTGGAACTAAATACAGCCATTACTACAACTATTTTTACATTGCCAGTATCTTACTAGGTGCGACCACTTCTTTGGCACTTATGATCAATGTGATTGATACTTTCTTCGCTCTTATGGCAATACCTACAATGCTCGCAACGTTGATCTTAGCTCCTAAAGTTATGAAGAGAGCTAAAGACTATTTTAAGGCTTTATAATATCAACCTTGCATTACAAATAAAAAACCCTGCTTTATTTTCATAGCAGGGTTTTGAATAATTTACAGTAAATATGATTATTGCTGAGCGGCCTGCATTTCCTGAGCCCATTCCTGTATAGCTTCTACACTTCCAAAGATAATCAAGAAAATAGCAGAAATAATAGAAGTAATAATTGCCAGAATTAAGCCTACGATTGCTATGATACGTGCCGTTTTGAGTTGGCCATAATTTTCATAGGATTCAGGATCTGGTTGCGCAGCTTTTTTGTCTTTATTTGCCAGATATAGTGCGATACCAGAAAATAAAAGACCTCCAAAACCAGAGCTAAAGCAACAGGCGATGAAAGAAATGACACCCAGAACCAGAGAGATTGTAACGTTAGGTAGTTTTTTTTGTTCCATTTTTAGTGGGTTAGTTTGATAATATAGTTTGTAATAATTGTAAGTACAGACAATATAGCAAAAAAGGAAATAAGCCGCCCGCCATATTTAAAATCAAAAAAGAAGTTAGCTCCAATGGCAATACCCAGCGCTATAAGAGGAAATACTGCTGGGTATAGAAAAAAAGCTTCAGCAAAATGGCCCTGTAAAAGGGCCATTAAAGATCGTTGCATTCCACATCCCATACACTCAAACCCGAAAAACTTCTTGTTTAGGCAGGGGAGCATGTACTCTTCCAAAATCGAATTATTTTTTATTAAACACAGAGACTTTTTTGCTGTACTCCACATTGTCACGAGTTACTATCCGCACAACATAAATTCCATCACTCCAGGTGTTTGAAGGAATGGTGACTTTTGAACTGGTACCTTCATTTATTTTGGAGACCAATAACTTACCGGTAATATCGTAAACACTTATATCTTTTAGTTCTGTTTCAAGCGGGTTTAGAATGGTAAGTTCGGCTAAACCATTATTTTGATATACAGCAAAAGATTCCTTTACCTCTTCAGCTAAATCCAGATTTTCTTTATTCCCATCTTTAAAACGAACCTCAAAACGATCTGCATAACTTCCTTTAGGGAGTTCAAATTCATAGGTTTGATTTAAGATATCGTGATATTCATCAGTTTCTTTGTCATATAAATAGATGCCTTCGTCTGGAGTGAAATTCAAATCAGTCACTCGCATAGCATAGAAATTAGTCTCTTTTTCACCATCAACTTTAAGAGCAAGGGCAACATCTATAGAATATGGGAAATTATTGATTAGAAACGGGCGATTTTCACCTTCTAATTTGAAATTGACATCTGTCTTTAATAGAGTTCGGTTTTGACCGTCAGCCGCATAGTCATAACCCATTGTTGATTCATCAAACATGACGCCTTTGAGTGTACGCGTGTAGGTTTTGTTGATAAATGTTTCAAGGGTAAATTTTGGAAGCACAAGGAAACCATTTTCATCATAAGTGATTTGCCCAGGGCTCAGGCTTACATTGGTTTGGGTACTGGTCTTTTTCGAACCTTTTCCAGGCTTTCTGAAATCAGAATTCGGATTGCTATCTTCTTTTTGGAAAACTCTGAAATCATTCTTGGCAATTATCTTGTATTCTGTCCCATCAGTTAAATTATCACTTCCCAATACAAAAAATCCCTGACCAACGGGTGCATAACGTCTGCCAATACCATCTGTACCCGAACCACCTAAAAATGCAGGAGCAGACATGACAGTACCATCATCATTGTATCTTAAATAGGTAGCTCCTGTATAAGTGCCTGCAGAACCACAGGTTCCATCAGGAACATAAGTGCCATAACCCCCTTGGTAGTCAAATAGATAGTGTGACTGAACGCGTTCATCAGATTCCCAGAAGTAAGCTTCTCCCGTAATTACTTCAGGGCCTGTTGCAGGAGTGCCTACACCTTCACACCCTGAAACATTACCTGCGGAGTTATAGAGCAGGTAGTAACTTAGATTCATTGCAGAAGGATAGGGGTTACCAACTAATGTACGTTGTCCTTTTTTTACAGCTACTTCAATAGTACCGTTATTGGGTCTTCCTCTAAAATCAAATGCTGTACTGGTAGGGGTAGTTCCTCCACCAACGCCTTTCATAGAAAATCCTTCACCTGGAAGAAGGGGATTGGCGGCGTCAACTTTCTTCCAGCCCGAATATCCTTGAGTAGCAATGTATTTGTATAGCCAGGTGGTAGAGATAGTTAATGGGCTGATTTGACCGTCGTACCCGCCAGTGAAAGAAGCTGCATTACTATTTAATTCATCAACAACCTGATAAATACCACCTCCCATATTAGAACTCATATAAAATCGAGCATTTCCCGTGTTTCCATTTCCACCTGCACTTTCAAGCGGATCTCCAACTGGAGATGTCCACATGTGGTAATCCCAGGCGTTACGGGTGTTTTCCTGATAAACAGATACAATACCATTCCCTGAATTTGCAGAGCTGTTATCTCCCTGAATCAACTGGCCTTCTTCACGAAGATATAGATTCCCACCATCCTGATCGGGTGTTCCATCCATTCCAATTTCCTGCGTTACAAAAAGTATTTCACCTTTATTGTAAACATAAGTCTGATCTGCTGCTGTCCCAGCAGTAGCAGATTTGATGTGTAATTGCCCCATCGCAAAAACAGGTAACATCAAAAAAATGATTTTGGAGTAAAATTTTCCCATAATGAAATATTTTTGTAAAGATAATCAAATTTAACTAGAATATAATCTTTTTAAAGAGGTTTTGGTGTATTTCATCGAATAATTAAGTAGTTTATGAATTTTGAATTAAAAATTGGGCAACGTGTAAGTTTATTAGATGAAGCGATCTCTGGATTGATTACTCGATTGGAAGGCGAAATGGTTTATATTCAGACCGATTACGACTTCGAAATGATTGTTTCCAGAAATGAAATAATACCGGATAAGAAGCTTGATATCAGCTTTAATTCTGATTTTAATAGCGCGTTAGAACAGAAAAATGAAGCTTACGAAAGAAGGAAAAAGCCTACAAATAGGATCAAAGGTACAACTCCGCCAATGGAAGTTGATTTGCATATACATCAACTTACACCAAATGAACGGGGTATGAGTGCATTTGATAAATTAAATCTGCAAATGGATGTCGCCCGCTCAAAACTGGAATTTGCACTTTCCAGGCGAATACAGCGTGTGGTATTTATTCATGGAGTTGGGGAGGGTGTGCTCAGGGCTGAATTAGAGTATCTTTTTTCAAGATATGAACAGGTTAAATACTACGATGCAGATTACCAAAAGTATGGGTTAGGAGCTACCGAGATTTACATTTACCAAAATTCAGTCGGCTAGCGTTCGGGGGTTTCAGTGATTGTTTGGTCTGGAGCCTCTAAGTCTCCAAAGAATAAGGACTCCTGTCTGATAGTCTCTGATCCCGAGTTATTCACAAAAACCAGATTTTCCAGACTTATGGTGAGGGTAATATTTTCCAATATATAGGTATGCTGGCGGTATTCTTCTATATTATAATCTATTGCCACGTTTGGATTGAGATAGTCGGGGCCAATAGATTCATCTGTTTCAGTATTTAAAGGATTCAGTGGTCCATTTTCCGGGTTTGCTTCATTAATAGTTAAAACCCCATCGTTGTCATCATCAGGATCCATAAAATCAGGCAATTCATCACCATCTGTATTAAGTGATCCTTGCATATCTATTGAACCATCTTCATTAAAAACGACTCCTTCCCGGCTCGTAGGTACATTATCACCGTCATCATCAAAATCATAAGTATTGGGTATACCGTCTCCATCTAGATCTGTTGAGTCATTTAAAATTTCCTCAAACTCAGCCGCAATGCCGTCATTGTCATTAAAATCTCCCTGGGTCACAATTCTCAAATCGCCTTCGGCACTTATATACTCTTCATTTACTCTCGGTTGGGCTGGGGGAATGTCTGAACAGAAATAGTCTGAATCAACAACATCGTTGAATAATCTATAGGAAACAAAAGAAGAATTACTCCTGCCTAAATCAATATCTACTTCACTTATTTCCTCAAGAATAGGAGTATCTGTTGTAAATCTGAATGCCAAAGCCTCAAAGGTCTCGGGATTTATTTTGTAGAAAATATAATTGGTAGCGGTTGTCTCATTGTCGTCAACGGTAGAGCAATATCGCACAGGTAAATCAGTAAAGTCAAATGACGTGACAATCAGATCACCGTCATCACAAGAAACTATACCAATTAATAACAAAAATACCAGTCCAATCTTTTTCATATCTCTTTAATTCTTTAGCGCAAAAATAATCGAATTGGTTTTTACAGGGCCTTCGGTTATCTAATAATTTTATTCTGGCTATTTTTGCACCCTCTAAATTAGTCTTATGAATCAGGTGTATTTTGATAATGCAGCAACTACTGCATTACGCCCCGAAGTTATAGATCGCATGGTTGAGGTTATGCGTGAGGTGCCCGGAAATCCTTCTTCAACTCACGCTGTTGGCCGAAAAGCTAAGAGCATAATTGAGCAGGCACGTAAAACGATTGCCAATTATCTGCACGTTTCTCCTGCTGAAATTATTTTCACTTCCGGAGGGACCGAAGCAGACAATCTCATCATTAACAGTGCTGTGCGTGATCTGGATGTGAAGCATATCATCACCAGTCCCATTGAGCATCACGCGGTTTTACACACGGTAGAGCACTTGGAAGAGCGCTTTCAGGTAAAGGTTTCGATGGTACGTATTAAGGAATGTGGCAGCGTCGATTTGGATCACCTCGAAGAATTGCTTCAGTCCTCAGATAGCAAAACATTGATAAGCCTGATGCACATTAATAACGAAATAGGAAACTTGCTTGATCTGGAGCAGGTGAGCAATTTGGCCAGGACTTACAACGCCTTATTTCACAGTGACATGGTTCAGTCTGTGGGGCATTTCGATTTAAATCTGAGCGAAATTAAGGTTGATTTCATCGCCGCAGCAGCTCATAAGTTTCACGGACCAAAGGGAGTTGGTTTTGCCTTTCTGCGAAAAAATTCCAAAATAAAATCATTGATTTTTGGTGGCGGACAGGAGCGGGGTAGCCGTGCAGGTACTGAAGCGGTGCATAATATCGCAGGTATGGAAACTGCACTTATAAAAGCTCAGGAAAACCTGAACGCGGAGCGTAAACACATTGAGGAAATCAAATGGTATTTTAAAGAACAACTCGAAAAAAATATTCCCGGAGTTAATTTTAATGGGAACTGTCACGACGGGAGTCTAAGTACCTATACGTTATTAAACGTTTGCCTGCCGGTACCACCCGAAAAATCATTGATGCTGCTTTTTCAATTGGATCTTAAAGGAATTGCCTGTTCAAAGGGAAGTGCGTGTCAGAGCGGCAGCGACCAGGGAAGCCATGTACTTAATGCTTTTCTTCCTCAGGATAAGTTAGACAAGCCTTCTATTCGCTTTTCTTTTTCTCACGAGAATACAAAAGAACAGGTAGACTATGTGGTGCAGAGTCTTAAAGATTTCTTGAAGTAAAAACTTTCAACTTTTAAAATTTGGTGCTTACGCGAAAGTTAAACACCCGGGGTGTCAGATAATTAGGTACTGCATATTGCTGCTGTGTCGCGGCGTCTCTCACAAAGGTGTTGGTTATGCTGTTCTGCCGGTCAAACACATTGAAAATTTCAAGACCAGCACTCAGTTCTTTAAATAAACCGCTTTTTTGGTTTTTACCGGAAGAATTGATGATCACATACGAAAATCCGATGTCAGATCTGAAATAGAATGGTAATCGAGTTGGATACAAATAGGGATCGGTATAACTGGGTGATCCTCCCGGAAGTCCGGTTTGAAAAACGGTATTCAAGTACAACTTCAAATCAGGAATTGTAGGTACATAATCCTGAAACAAAATTCCCAATTTTAAGCGCTGGTCTGTAGGACGTGGGATGTACCCCCGGTCATTTATAGATTCTTCGGTTTTGAGAATGCCTAAGCTGACCCAGCTTTCGGTTCCGGGAACAAATTCTCCTGAGAGTCTTAAATCAAGACCATAAGCATAAGCTTTTGCATCGTTATCGGCCCTGTAGCGTATCCTAACATTTTCGAGCGTATAGGCATTTACATCGGAAAGATTTTTATAATACAGTTCAGAATTCAGGGTAAATGGTCTTCCCCAAAGATCAAAACTCCAATCATTTCCCGCGACCAGGTGCAGACTTTTTTGCGCCTTAACGTCAGGAACGACACGTCCCTGAAAATCCCGTAATTCCCGATAAAAAGGAGGCTGCAGGTAGAGACCTGCCGAAAATCGAAAAAGCATATCGGTATCCCAATTGGGCTTGAGACTGACTTGCCCACGTGGACTCACAATAACCTGTGTGTTTTGCGGCTGATTGAGACTGTTTACAGTCCATAATTGCCCGCGTAAGCCCAGATTATACCAAAGCTTAGCGTTTTTTAGGTTTAGTCTTTTGCTGTATTGTGTATACGCTGAGATACGGTTGATGTCAACCTCATTTTGGGCGCGAACGGCTGTAAAAGGTTCTAATGGAGTATCAAAAGGTTCGTAAGGCTGCTGATTCCTGAACCCTTCTAGCGGCGGTCTTACCGAAAATCCTGCCGAGTCAATAATCTCATACTCCTGTAATCGATCCCGAATAGATTCGTGGCTCCATTTTAATCCCCATTCAAGAAGGTTATTATCTTTTTGGTATTGTCCGCGATGTTGAAGGTTTACGATGAGTGCATCCAGTTTATTGCGGGCGTGTGTAAGTTGGGAGCCTATGTCTTCTGTAAAATCAACACTGCCGGCTGAATCACTTCCTATATCTGTATTCGGGACACCTAAAGCATAACGTGCCAGAATATCATAATATTCCTGTTCCTGAGTATGGTATGCCGAAGCTATAAGTTTAAGATTGAGATTTTCATTGGGCTTATAACTTCCGGAGAGTGCACCCAGAGCGGTGGTATAACGATCCTCTTCCTGACCTTCGTAATTTACGACAAGAGCGATTGGATTGGCCAGGGTTCCAAAATTAGTCTGACGCGTTAGCGGCTCGTAATTGTAGCGGTTACTACTCAGGTTTCCCAAAAAATCCAACTGAAATTTAGTGTTGAAGGTATAGGTCAAATAGGTTTGGAAATCGGTAAAGCGTGGTTTGTAATTGGTTTCGGTTTGTTTGGCATTTACCAAAAGCGAATTATCCCGGTATCGGGCACCTGCAAGTGCTGTGAACTTTTTGTTCTTTGAAAGTCCTTCCGCAGAAACCGAAACGCCTAAAAGACTTAAGTCTGCTGTCGCCGCAAAATCAACAGGTCTGCGATAGGTAATGTCTAAAACGGAAGAAAGCTTATCCCCGTATTTGGCCTGAAACCCACCTGCACTAAAATCGATATCACGTACCAAATCTGCATTCACAATGCTAAAACCTTCCTGTTGTCCCGAGCGTATGAGAAAAGGGCGGTAGACTTCAATGTCGTTTATGTAGATTAAGTTTTCATCATAATTGCCGCCGCGCACAGCGTATTGCGTGCTGAGCTCATTGTTAGAACTCACGCCGGGGAGTGTTTGCAGCAGGTTTTCAACTCCGGGGTTGGCGCCGGGGATTTTCCGTACCGTTTCGGGGTCGAGACTTGTAATGCCTTCAATCTGATCTCTATTGTCTCCCGAAATTATCACTGTTGATATTTGTTCAACAGCTACTTTGAGCACCGGATTGAATTCAAAAATTTCGCCTTCCTTAAGCCGGAATTGCTGTCTTACCGGCATAAATCCGATGTGCGTAAACTGTACTTCAACAACGGTATTTGCGGGGATTTTTAGGGTATAAAAGCCTGTTTCTGTACTTGTAGTTCCCCTTACGGAAGTGCTTATGTTGGTTTGCTCTAAGGGCCTTTCATTTTCCCCAAATACAATTCCGGTTAGTGTGGCTTCCTGTGCAAATACAGCCTGTGTTGCCAGAATCAGAATACCGGTAAGAAGATAGACGAGACGCTTCAATACGATTATTTTCGGTAAAAAGTTGCGCTAAAAGTAGTGCTATTTCCTACATTATCGGTCACAATCAGTTTAAAATCATTTGCTCCGCTTACACTGATTCCATCTTCAAAAAAATAGCGAAGCCTGTTGTTTTTGTATTCATATTCGAGCAAAGCAAATTTTCCATTGATGGTTGCTCTATAACTTTTGATACCGCTGTCTCTGTCGCTAATTTTAAAATCGATATGCTTCAGTTCAGAAATCCATTTTCCATCTTTAAAGTCAAGCGACTCAATGGAAGGTCCCGTTGTGTCAAGACCTATTTTAAAATCTCCCAGGCTGTTTACGGTTGCAGAAAGTTCATCTCCATTTAGGGTCGCGCCTTCATAACTTAACAAACCGCGGCTGTTTACCCTACCAATATACAAGCGTTCGCGATCCTGTGGTTTAAATGCCGAAACATCATAACCCAGGCGTATGTATTCGTGAACAGGAATCGTATCCTGATCGAGGTGCAGGGCATCTGTATTTGCTTTGATATCCAGATAGTAATCATCATAAAAGGCACCTTTCGGAATAAAAAGTGACCAGGAGCCAACTTCAAAATTCTGAGCCGTCTCGGGCTGCACCAAATAAGGTGTTTCTTTAGAGATTAAAGGATTTACGGTGTTTTCCTTTTGAATAGTAATGGGAACCGTGAGCGTGGTAGTGTTTCCGGGCAGGTCTGAAATTTTGATGGTATACAAAGCAGAACCTCCTTCTTTTGAGAGATTGAGAATTCCTTTGTTCTGCTCCATCTTAAAAATGCTTAGCGGATTGTTACGCTCTATAAACAGCTTTTGAACGCGATCCCTTTCAGATTCAAAGAGCGCATAATCAATCATGCGGTTCAGGTAGCGGGTTTCTGCAAAAGAGAACTTGTCCATTTCTACTTCCAGCGTTTTAGACCCGTTTAAGCGTGTTTCAATTTTATAAATCCCGTTGCTGTTGGGTGCGCCATCCTGCCGGTCGATGGTCCCGATAGCAAAACCTATCGGCCCATATGCGGTTACTTTTTCACTTAAAAAATTACCATCGGGCTGTTTGGTAAACTTCAATCGCACCTTGTTTCTCGAGTTATTTACGGTGCTGGTATCTGAAAGTGCGTAAACCAGAAGGTCATTTATAACCGGTGCGCTGTGGTCAGGTACGTCAACGCCAAACAATTGGGCATTCATAGGCCGCTCATTCTTATCACGAATTTCAAAATGCACGTGCGGGCCGCCGCTGCTACCGGTATTGCCGCTGTAGGCGACCAGCTGACCCTGATCAACCGGTAATTCATCGGGATTGGGAAACAATTCAATCTCATAGCTTTCAGCCTCGTACTGTCTTGCTTTCACATAGTCGTCAACAGCCCCTGCAAAAGCATCCAGATGACCGTAAACGGTGACGTACCCATTGGGATGGGTAATGTACAGGGCCTTTCCATAACCGTAATGCGAAATTTTGATTCGGCTAACGTAACCTGATGCGCTGGCCACCACATCAAGGCCGGTGCGTCCCTGTGTTTTAATATCCAGACCGCTGTGAAAATGATTGCTTCTCAATTCGCCAAATGAACCTGCAAGAACCGTGGGGATCTTCAGGGGTTTGATAAAATAGTCCTGAGGAATTTCGTCCTGAGCCAGGGCAATTGCCGAAATAAGTAGAAAAAAGAAGCTGAAAATGTTTTGCACAGATTTTGAATATTGGGTTCCGCAGAGCGGAAAATTAGTTAACAGGAATTGATTTTTCTAATAGGTTACCAAAATGGTGCCGTTCCTGATGCTCTAAAGTAAAAAATAAGATCGAAGTTTTATTTTAATACTATTCGGTTGACACTCTAATTTAACTGTTGGATACTAGAAAACGTATTTCCGGTTCTGGTTTTTACGAACATTGAGCTTCTCGACATATAGGATTATCAACCCAAAAATACCTGCCCGGTTTCATATTCAATTGTTTATCTAATGGCGGTAACAGCTTTAAAAATAAAATAGATTGTATTGTGTTATTAGATGTCGAATGTTAACTTTGTGAGACCAAGCATTGTTAAAAAAAGGTTATGAGTGAACTGTTAGAGCGCGTAGAATCATTGCAGAAGGCAACGGGTACTCTAATAAGCAGACACCAGCAACTTCAACAGCAATTACAGGCTCTGGCGGCCGAAAATGCACAACTCAGAGAAGAGAATGCAGCGCTTAAGAAGCTTGTAGAAAACTGGGAGGCAAAGTACAGCACACTCAAAACTGCAAATGCTATGCTGGGCAGTAATGATTACAAACGGGAAACCAAGCTCAAAATAAATGCGATGATGCGGGAGATAGATGCCTGTATCGCGCAATTAGCTGATTAATTAACAGGATATGTCTGAACATCTTAAAATAAAACTGTCTATTGCAGACCGGGTGTATCCACTCACTATTTTGCCACAGCAGGAAGAAGGCCTGCGCAAGGCAGCTAAAGATATTGAGGCGATGATTAAAAAATTTGAGCAAAGTTATGCCGTTAGAGATAAGCAGGATGTTTTGGCCATGTGCGCCTTACAATTTGCTTCAAAAACTATACAAAGGGATCTGGCAGGAGAAGGAGAGCAGGCTGAAGCGGCTCTTAAACTCAAGAGTCTGGAAGAGTTGATTCAGAGCCAATTATCCTAACGTTCTTTTAATTAGAAATTACTTACTGCCTACATTGGTTACATTTTTTGGTAAACTCAACACTAATTCTTTATAGAAGGATGAGTCTGGGTTGTAAAAGCGCGCCGTTCCCGATTTATCGGGATGAACGGATTCTTGATCAGCCCGTTAGTCCTATGATTTATATAAGGAGTTTACTCAAAACACTTCCAATGTAGGCTTTTTTTATATATACTTAATTTATGGAAACAGTTTTTACAATCGTAGGGGTCATCTTGATTGCCGGCACTCTGGGATTTTTACTGGCAAAATTGCTGGAAAAAAATAATGCCTCTCAAATTGTTAGTAACGCCCGCAAAGAGGCCGAAAACATTATAAAAGAAGCTAAAAATGAAGGGGAATCCATCAAAAAAGATAAGATTCTTCAGGCCAAAGAAAAGTTTATTGAACTTAAATCTGAGCACGAGAAAGTCATTCTCGCCCGGGATAAAAAGATTAATGAAGTTGAAAAGCGCACCCGGGATAAAGAATCACAGGTGAGTAGCGAACTGGCCAAAAACAAAAAGCTCAATAAAGATATTGAGGCTAAAGTGCAGGATTACAACGAGCGTCTGGAGTATCTTGAAAAACGCCAGAGCGACATTGATAAGATGCACGCGAGTAAAATTCAACAGCTTGAGGTCATAAGTGGTTTGTCTGCTGAAGACGCCAAAGACCAGTTGGTTGAGTCCTTAAAAGATCAGGCGAAGAGTGATGCGATGGCCTTTATTCAAAATGCGATGGAGGAGGCTAAGCTTACCGCAGAGCAGGATGCCAAAAAGATTATCATCAACACCATTCAGCGTATAGGTACCGAAGAAGCGGTTGAAAACTGCGTATCGGTTTTCAATCTGGAAAGCGATGACGTAAAAGGACGAATTATTGGTCGCGAAGGTCGAAACATTAGAGCGATTGAAGCGGCAACAGGAGTTGAAATCATCGTAGACGATACACCGGAAGCGATCATTTTATCCTGCTTTGATAGTGTACGGCGTGAGATTGCTCGTTTGTCTTTACACAAGTTGGTGACAGACGGCCGTATACACCCGGCTCGTATAGAAGAGGTAGTTAAAAAGACAACCAAGCAAATAGAGCAGGAGATTGTTGAGGTAGGTAAACGCACGGTGATTGATCTCGGTATCCACGGACTGCACCCGGAATTGATTAAAGCTGTGGGAAGAATGAAGTACCGTTCTTCTTACGGTCAGAACCTGTTGCAGCACAGTAGGGAAGTGGCTAAGCTTTGCGCGACTATGGCTGCTGAACTGGGCGTTAATCCAAAACTAGCCAAGCGGGCTGGTCTGTTACATGACATAGGTAAAGTACCTGAAACTGAAAGCGAAACTCCACACGCATTACTGGGTATGGAATGGGCTGAGAAATACGGGGAGAAGCCCGATGTGTGTAACGCCATTGGAGCCCACCACGACGAGATTGAGATGAAAACACTGCTTGCGCCTATAGTTCAGGTGTGTGATGCGATCAGTGGCGCCCGTCCCGGAGCTCGTCGTCAGGTGTTGGATTCGTACATTCAGCGTTTGAAAGATCTTGAGGATATTGCTTTTGGTTTTGCCGGAGTTAAAAAGGCCTATGCCATTCAGGCGGGTCGTGAGCTTCGTGTGATTGTAGAAAGCGAGAAAGTAAATGATGAGCGTGCTTCGGCCCTGTCGTTTGAGATTTCGCAAAAAATACAAACCGATATGACCTATCCCGGTCAGGTGAAAATCACCGTTATTCGGGAAACCAGGGCGGTCAACATCGCCAAATAAATTAGGAAAGCCGCTCTGAAAAGAGTGGTTTTTTAGTTTTTATACATTCAATATGGTAAATCTCCTATTGATATTTAGTTAGGTCGATTTACCATATAACTCATTCCAAAGCCTCAAATAATGATCAGCTAATTGCTGCTCCAGTTCTTTAGGAAACGGATATCCGTCCGGACCTACGAAAATGAATTTCTCTTCGCTTTGACTGCTTACGCGGAGGCGATGGTACTTTTCAATCCACGCGTCATAATGATTAACTAGTTTCTGAGTGCTTTCCAGAAGCTCAGGTGCGATGAGGTAGCCCTGAGCAAGAATGAGTTTATTTACGGCTTCGTTTGACTTATAAAGAACCTCCGTTTCAATAAACCGGCGTTCTACTTCCGTTTTAGCCTTTACATAGCGCTCAAAGGCCAGGCTCGATCGCTGTAGCTGAAAATAAATGCTCCCCATAGCTTCACAGGCTTTCTCTTTCCAAGCGAGTCGGGACTTTACGGTACTGGTAATTTTTTCGCTTTGTTTTAATAACAGAAAACCCATCAACCCGGTGAGTAAACTGCTGCCTAAAATCAGGGAGATGATTTTAGCGGTGTCCATTTTTAAACATTTTTGAGCTCATCAAGCGATTTTTTAAGGTAGTTGACAGGGAATGTGTTATTAATTTCAGTCAGATTCTTTTCGCGTCCCAACGTGTACCAGACACAATCATCATTTGGCTTGTTATAGCATACCACGAGATCGCTCAATACATTGTAAGCACCACGGGTTTTGCCACGCGCTAGATCGTCGTAGGAGACTGCTGCATAATCTTTACAGCTGATTATACGCCCCGCAGGATCCATATAACTACGCCCGGCAATAACCTGACAACCTGCCGAGAAATTAGTACGCCCGTCTCCTGACCAGTGAATGTTTATGGTCGTGTTGGGTTCGTCGAGTCCGGCGGCGATATCTGCATCTGTAAGTGCATTATCGGCCACTTTATCCCGGTAAACCAAAACGCCTTTAGAATAAGGTCTTAGAGCTTTATAGATCTTTTGAGCACTTGCAATCTTATGCCAGCTCAATCGGTATTTGTGCTGCCCTTCCACTAAAAAAGCTTCATCACTGCGATCTGCCATTGAGGCGCTGGGATCCGTGCTACCCCAAAAGGTAAATGCAAGACCTTTGATGAGCAGGACAAACAGATCGTCGTTCTCCCGTTTGCTCGTACTCAAATCGGCATTGCGTCGTATTCCAATTAAATGGGTTTTATGAGGATCAAATTGCCAATCTGCCGGACTGTAGGTGTCTGAGGCTTTGGTGTAATTAGATACGTCGTTCAGGATTTTATTTGAATGGGAACTGTAATGTGATTTAGCCTTATTCAGAATCTCAAACCAGAGTTTAAATTCTTCGGTGGGGTTGCTCGCATCGTGCCGGGCCCAGTCGTTAATGATTCCGTTAGATTCCCAGCGATCAATGTGACCCCAGGTTTTTGGCCCCACAATACCATCGGGCTTACCTATAGATTTTTCACCTTCAATGGAATACACATATTCCTGAAACAGGCGCGTGGCTGCCTGAGTCCCGTAACCAAAAATGCCACTGAGTTCGGCATTGGGAAAGAAGCCTTTGTTCTTCAAAAAGCGTTGTAGTCTAAAAACCAGATTCCCATTAAGCTCGTTAAAATCCTGCCATTGAAAATTAGCCTCGTCTCTAAACTGTTCGCGATCGCGAAGACGTGTAGCCATCCACCGATGATACGGGCGTAAAAAATCGCCTTTGTCTCCCGGAAGCTTTCCGGTGTCAACAGATCCTAATCTCAGTGTACTCATAACTTATTTAAGTATAATGACTTATAAAAGTATGAATTAAAGTGTGGCTTGAGCAAAAAGCAAAAAAATAGGGGCAAATGCCCCTATTTAAGTACCTGTTTTTCCTGATAATTTATGCTTCACACGAACTTTCGTCCATAGAATGGTAGACATTCTGTACATCCTCGTCTTCTTCTATTTTTTCTAATAGCTTTTCTACTTCTTCGGCCTGCTCCGGAGTCAACTTTTTAGTAACCTGTGGAATGCGTTCAAATCCACTTGATAGAATCTCGTGATTGTTTTCTTCTAAATAAGACTGAATGGTTCCAAAGCTTTCAAAAGGCCCGTAAATAAGGATTCCATCTTCATCTTCAAAAACTTCTTCGGCACCGTAGTCTATAAGTTCAAGTTCTAGTTCTTCCGGGTCAATACCATCAGCCGCAATCCGGAAATTGCAGGTATGGTCAAACATAAATTCAACAGAGCCGGAAGTGCCCAGGTTTCCATTACACTTATTAAAATAAGAGCGTATGTTGGCTACCGTACGGTTGTTATTATCAGTTGCGGTCTCGATAAGAATAGCAATACCGTGCGGGGCATAGCCTTCAAAAAGCACCTCTTTATATTCGCCAAGACTTTTGTCACTGGCGCGTTTTATGGCGCGCTCAATGTTGTCTTTAGGCATGTTTACGCTTTTGGCGTTTTGAATCACCGCGCGCAGTCTTGAATTTGAGTCGGGATCAGGACCGCCTTCTTTTACGGCCATAACAATGTCTTTCCCTATGCGCGTAAAAGCTTTGGCCATCGCACTCCAGCGCTTCATTTTACGAGCTTTTCTAAACTCAAATGCTCTTCCCATAATGTGTGTTTTTAAAGGCGGTAAATTTAGTAAAATTCACCGGTTAGAAAAGTGCTTTTTACCTAGCCTATTTTTTAAGCATCAATGAGCTTTTCGATGGCGTGTGCGAGTTTAAAGTCTTTTTCGGTAACTCCACCGGCGTCGTGAGTTGACAGGGAGATGTTGAGCGTATTGTATACGTTGGTCCAGTCGGGGTGATGCTGCTGCAATTCGGCTTCAAAAGCGATGCGGGTCATCATCGAGAAGGCTTCTTTAAAATTTTCAAATTCTAAAGATGTATGAATCGCATTGTCTTTGTATTCCCAGCCTTCAAGTTTCTCAAGTCGGCTTTGTATGGTGTTTTGGTCTAGTTTATCCATTTTTAAAGGTTTTAGTGATACGATCAAATTTCGCCATTTAAATTCAAACCAGGCAGGCAATTGGCTATTCATCCCGGTGTTTTAAGCATATTTTAAGTTTAAGCTTTAGAGCAAAAACAGAACCTGTACCTTTGCAAAAAATGATTTTATGACAAATGCTGATATACGCCAGCTGGAACCACAACCGGTATGGAAAAACTTTGCAGATTTAAACGCTGTGCCGCGACCTTCAAAGCACGAGGAGCAGGTTATTGCCTTTATGAAAGCCTTCGGCGAAAGGCTGAATTTGGAAACTTTTGTTGACGAAGTAGGTAATGTGATCATAAGCAAGCCTGCAACCAAAGGTCTGGAAGACCGAAAAATGGTGACTTTACAGTCTCATTTAGATATGGTGCATCAGAAGAATAAGGAGACTCAATTCGATTTTGCCAGCGAAGGGATTCAAATGAAAATAGACGGCGATTGGGTAAAGGCCGAAGGAACCACCTTAGGCGCTGATAACGGATTGGGCGTTGCGACCATAATGGCCCTGCTCGAAAGTACAGCTATTCCGCATCCCGCACTTGAAGCTCTTTTTACGATTGATGAGGAAACCGGAATGACCGGTGCCATGGGCTTAAAGCCGGGAGTCTTGAAAGGTGAAATTTTGCTCAACCTGGATACCGAAGAAGATGATGAGATAGGTGTGGGCTGTGCCGGTGGCGTTGATATTACAGCCACTCGAAGCTATAAACAGGAAGACACAGAGCCGGGTAAAACAGGATACCGACTTACCGTAAATGGTCTTCAGGGCGGTCACTCGGGAATGGATATCATAAAGGGTTTGGGTAATGCCAATAAACTGCTGAATCGATTTTTACTGGATGGTTTTGAAAATTATGGCTTGCGCTTAAGTGAAATTGACGGTGGCGGTCTGCGAAATGCCATCCCTCGAGAAAGTACGGCTGTGTTTTGCATAGATTCAATTCATACCGAAGCCTTTGAGGCTGATGTTGCCGAACTTGCTGAAGCCATAAAAGCCGAGTATAAAAATCTGGAACCTAATCTGAAAATCACACTTGAACCCACAACATTGCCCGAGAAGGTTATGGAACTTGGAGTTCAGGAAGCTTTAATAAAGGCTATACACGCAGCCTGGAATGGCGTATACCGTATGAGTCCGGATATTAAAGACTTGGTAGAGACCTCAAATAACGTTGCCCGGGTAAGAGCGGGCGGAGGAGAACTTGAAGTCTTGTGTCTTACGCGATCATCAGTAGAGTCGTCTCGTACAGATCTTGCAAATACCGTGCGAAGCGTTTTTGAACTGATAGGTTGTGAGGTTCTTTTTTCAGGGGAATATCCCGGTTGGAAACCCAATATGGAAAGTCCTATTCTTAAGGTTCTGGTTGATCATTACGAAAAACTGAATGCTGAAAAACCCCACGTAGCAGCTTGCCACGCGGGGCTTGAATGTGGTATTCTGGGTCAAAATTACCCTGAAATGGATATGATTTCTTTTGGTCCCACCATTCGCGGTGCACACTCTCCAGATGAGCGTGTGAGTATTTCTTCCGTACAGAAATTTTGGACGTTTATACAGGAAATTTTAAAAGATATTCCTAAGAGTTAAAAAGAAAAAGGAGCTGTTAAACAGCTCCTTTTTTAGTTTTCTATCCTTCAGAATTGGTTTGTTTCTGGCTCATTACGTTCTGAAAACGTTTCTGTAAATCCTTGCTTTGCTGCAAGGCCATTGCGACCTCGCGATAGCGGTCAAAGGAAAGGTTGTGATTTTCTATAACTTCTTTCATTTGCGCGACCAGAAGCGGCTGCATTTCCTGCAATTTAGTTACGATTGCCCCGTGCTTTTTCAACTCTTCTTCAGAAGCCTCAACGGGTACTTCAGGATTCATTTTTGCTTTCTGAATGCTGTTAAAACGTTCTACTTCCAGACCTTCTTCGGTAATCACGGTCATCATTTTTTGTTTTACCGTTTGATTGACCGTTTGTACTTCGACAAAGGCATTGGCAAAATTATTCAGTTCGGCAGGTGTTACATCAACCTGATCCTGTGCGCGTGTCACAGCATCAGCTTGTTGTGCTTTCGCCGTTAGGCTAAATCCGCCAAGTAGGGCTCCGGTTAGTGCCAGACTTATAATATTTTTCTTAAATGTAATCATGTATAGCTTTTAATTGTTTAACCTGAAGGATAAAAAATAGGAAAGCCAATACCATAGATTTAAGGTAGTATCTCTGTTTATTAAGAAAAACTTAACAAATAAAGACCCAGAGATTAACATTTGCCGGGATTAATGCCTGGCAACGGTAATTTGCCTTAGTTATTCTTCTTCGGGTTCTTCTAGAAGTTCGATTTCAAAAACCAGGTTGGTACGCGGTGGAATGATGCGATACCCGCGCTCACCATATCCCAGATAATAAGGAATAAAAAGAACTGCCTTATCGCCATAATTAAGCTGTTGTACCCCTTCCTTAAAGCCGGCTATCATTTCGGCTTCAGGGCCATAAGGTATTTCGACAGGTTGATACATTTCAGGTTGAGGCCGGGTTTGTTTATCCCAACTGTCAGCTATCTCCTTGACGTTTGTGTCAAAAAGCTCACCCTCTGCAAAATAACCGGCGTAATTTACTTTAACCCGTTGTGATCTTTTGGGTTTGTTTTTACTACCTTTTTCGGTGATGACGTATGCAAGACCACTTTCCAGGCTGTCTGCCTGCTTGCGGAGTTCATCAAATTGTTGCTGCTTGGCTTCTTTCCGTTTACGTGCTGCTTCTTCCGCTTTTTTGCGTTCTTTTTCCTTCTCGTCTATTTCGCGGGTAAATATTTTTGGAGCATCAAAAAAACGGGCCTCTTTCCCTTTTCGGATAATTTCTACCTCTTCAATTTCTACTGGGGATTTTGGCTTGCCAGCCTGAGGATTCAGCATTTCGACATTGGCTATTTTTTGCAAGACATCGTAACCTTCAACCACTTTTCCAAAGATGGAATGACAACTAATCTTAGGATTTTCGCAGTTGCGCAATTCGCCTGCCTCATTGTATGCGTCTAAATGCGGGGAAGGAGCCAGCGTGATAAAAAACTGACTGCCATTAGTGCCATAACCAGAATTTGCCATCGAAAGTAAACCAATGGTATCGTGCTTCAACTCGGGGCTAAACTCATCGTGAAACTTGTAACCGGGACCACCACTACCGGTACCTTCAGGGTCTCCTCCCTGAATCATAAAGTCTTTTAAGATGCGGTGGAAGGTGAGGCCGTCGTAATAGGCTTTCTTTTTGTAAATGGAATCAGCAAGTGGATTAGTGCCTTCGGCCAAAGACACAAAATTAGCAACAGTAGCCGGAGCTTTATCGTAGAACAGCTCAATAACCATCGTGCCTTTGTTGGTTTTTACACGTGCGTAGAGCCCGTCTTTCAACTCAGGATATTGGTCACTAGAGCAGGCAATAAATGTAAGGGCTATTAGGAAAACAAAAAGTATCGTTTTTTTCATGGCATTTAATATAAGGAAAAGCCTGGGTATCTGTAAACCTGTAATTACAAGTAACGACCCATTTCTGCTTAAGATAAAAGACTTTTTAACGGAACATATTACGGATTATTGGTCTCTCCGTTTTGAATGGTATTTAGCGTTACCCGGGTTTGTATGGGCCAGTTTGAACCAATTTTATCAAGATAACCATAGTAGCCAAAAGCCTTGTGTGAAGGCAATAAAAAAGTGACAGTTTCTCCTTCTTTCATCAGTTTGAGTCCGTCTTTAAGACCCGAAATCAAATCCTGATTGCTTTGCTCAATTTGATAGGTTTGTGTTCCCAGTTCTTCTTCACTTACGATAAGCTGACCGTCCAGCGTTTTGATCTCATAGTCAAAAGTGACCAGGTCTCCCGTTTCTGCTGTGGCAAGCGCGGTCGTATCCTGTACATTATAGTAATACCAAAAACCTTTGTCTGAAGTGAAATACTCGTATTGAGGATTTGCCTCCATCAATTTTTTTATGGCATTTTCTTCGGCTTTATTGAGCTCTTTATTGCGGGCTATTGAAGCGTCAATATAGGAGCCTGTGGCGTGACTAACGGGTCGTCGCGCTTCAGGGGTCTTGCAGCCGGCAAGTGCCAACAGCATAACCAGTAGGATGTTTAATCTATTCATTTAGGGCTTCTTTGTATTGGGGTAATATACTAATAAAATAGTCAACTGTTTCCTGTAGCGAGCGATCACTTTTGCCACCTGCAGCGTTGGTATGACCGCCGCCTTCAAAGTGCTCGCGAGCCATCAAATTAACCGAAAAATCACCTTTGGAGCGCAGCGAAATTTTGACAATACCTTCCTGCTTATTTTCAATAAAAATCAGGGCTAAGACGACTCCGTCTAGCGAAAGGCCGTAATTCACGAAACCCTCGGTGTCGCCTTTTTGATAATTGTGTTTGTCAAGCTCTTCCTGAGATAAGGTGATATACGCAGTTTGGTATTCTTCAAGCTTTACCAGATTGGTAAGTGCGGTTCCCAGCAACTGCATACGCTCGTAGCTGTTGGCATCAAAGATTTGCTGGTGTATGTAAGCATTATCGGCACCTTTTTCTATAAGATTTGCAATGACACGATGGGTGGTTGCTGTTGTTGATCTGAAGCGAAAGGAACCTGTATCGGTCATAATTCCCGTATACAGGCAGGTCGCCATATCGGCATCTACCAGGTGGGTAGCATCAAGCATCTCAAAAGTATGATACACCATCTGGCAGGTTGCGCAGACCGTAACATCGCTATACGTTACCACGGCATAATCATCGGGTTGCTGATGATGGTCTATCATAATGAATTGCGCGGTAGCCTTTTCCAGATCGTGCTGCATATCGCCCACACGCGAAAGCGAGTTGAAATCAAGGGTGAAGATAAGCTCCGCTTCTTTGATGAGGCGTTTGGCTTTTTTGTTTTGAAATTCAAAATTAACAACCTGATTATCGCCGGGCAGCCATTTTAAAAATTTTGGGTAATCATTTGGGGTAATAACCGTAGCGCTATGGCCGGTTTTGGTGAGGTATTGTCCCAGGGCCAGGGTAGAACCCATCGCGTCACCATCGGGATTCTTATGCGGGATGATTACAATCTTTTTAGGTGATGCTAATAACTCTTTGAGAAGGACTATTTCTGCGTTTTTCATAGTTGACGAAGATACGATTTCTTGATATAGACTTAATACGAGAAGTTCTAATTTTGAATCGAATCAAAATGTGAGCGATGAAAAATACAGGTATCAGGCGGTTTTCTATTTTACTTTTTTGTGTACTCGTGTTTCAGACATTGTGTGCCCAAAAGGAAGATTCAGGGGCTTTTAAGATTCTTTTTGGCTCGTGCAACCGTACCGAATTGCCAAATCCTTTTTGGGATCAAATGGCCGCTACGCAGGCTGATGTTTTTATTTGGGGAGGAGATGCCATCTATGCTGATACGCGAAATATGCGTAAGATGAAAAGGATGTACAATGCCCAGAAAAACATTCCGGAGTATAAGGCTTTCGCCGAAAGTATTCCGGTGATGGGAACCTGGGATGATCACGATTATGGTCTAAACGATGCCGGAGCTGAGTATGACCAAAAGCAAAAGAGCCAGCAATTGTTTTTAGATTTTATAGGAATGCCTTCAGATGCTGAAACACGCCAAACTGAAGGGGTTTATGCATCTAAAGACTTCAGCGTTTCCGGAAAAACCATAAAAATTATTGTGTTAGACACGCGTTACTTTCGGAGTAGTCTAAAACGCGCAATAGATCCCGAAAAGCGCTATGCACCCTCAACAGATACCACAAATACAATGTTAGGTAAAGAACAATGGGCCTGGCTTGAAAATGAACTTTCTGAAGCTGCTGATTTTACGGTGATTATGAGCAGTATTCAATTTCTCAGTAACGAACACGGTTTTGAAACCTGGGGGAATTTTCCGCATGAAGTTGCCCGTTTTGAGCGGCTCCTTGAAAAATCCAATGCCAAGGCGGTAATCCTTTTAAGCGGGGATCGTCATATTGCCGAATTTTCAAAAAAAGAACTTCCGGGACTGGAGTATCCACTTATTGATTTTACCAGTAGCGGTCTTACGCATACTTACATATCTTTTGACGGCGAACCCAATGCCCATAGGGTTGGAGAAGTCGTCACCCGTAAGAATTACGGTTTAATTGCTATTGATCTCAGTACCAATGAGGTTGATTTTAAAATAATGGGTGAAAACAATCAGGTTATGCAGGCATTAACACAGGATTATTAATATTCGTTAAGCCTTTTAGCTATTGTCATTAAAAGAATTACTTTTGCAGCGATTTTTAAAAACCAGAGTAGCGCCTTTTAAACCATACCGGCGCGCTTAAAACAAGAAGAAATGGCAACAAACAGAACGTTTACCATGATTAAGCCCGATGCTGTAGAAAACGGACACATCGGTGCAATACTAGAAAAAATTACTGCTGCAGGTTTTCGCATTGTAGCGCTTAAACTTACCCAAATGACTGTAGCTGATGCACAGGAATTCTACGCGGTGCACAGCGAGCGTCCATTCTTTGGCGAACTTGTAGAATTTATGAGCAGAGGACCAATCGTTGCAGCTATTCTTGAGAAAGAAAATGCTGTTGAAGACTTTAGAACTCTTATTGGTGCTACCAATCCTGCTGATGCTGCTGAAGGTACCATCCGTAAATTATATGCAACTTCTGTAGGTGAAAACGCGGTTCACGGTAGTGACAGCGATGAGAATGCAGCTATTGAAGGTGTTTTCCATTTCTCAGGAAGAGAGATGTTCTAAACTTCTCAATTTTGAAGACGAATGGGATCTGAAGGCTTGTCTTAGAATCCCTTTTCGTCCGGAAAAATTAAAGCAGCCTGAGGGCTGCTTTTTTTTATGCGCTGTTTTAAAACTGTTGCTTAGCGTAAAACCACTTTTTTTATGATTTCCCGTCCCAACTGCTCGTTGAGATTGGTGCGTATTTTTTCTTTGCCGTAACTCAGTTCTTCCCGCAATACCGAGGAGCTAAGCTGTATCATAAGCCGGTCACCGTCCAGTTTGATCTGTGTGGTGTATTTGGCAATGGCCGGTCCCATTACATCCCGCCAGGCTTCAGCTACGTCAACTTTATCAATGCCTTTTTGCAATTTGTTTTTTTCAACAAAAGCGCCTAAAACATCTTTTATAGATTTGGGATCTGCGTCGCGTTGTGCCATTAATCGGTAATATTTATAGGTTCAAATTTTTTGTACGTGTAGGTTATGCCGCGTGCATTGCGCACCTGCAATTCTTCTTCGTCAGCTTTTAAGACCACTTCTTGCCAGGTATCATAATTGGTGCTGTATTCCAGATAAAGCGAGTCGTTTTTAATACGAGCGGTTACAGCTTCCCGTGAATCTGTAGTTGCAAAGCTTCCGTCGATACGTGGTAGTACTTTGGTTCTGAATCCGGTAGAATCTTGAATTTCCAAATAATCTACCTGTTCGCTAAAACTGTATTCCCGTTCCTTGCCACCGGGAGTTTCCACCTGTTTGATTTCCCAATAGCCGTTAAGATGCTGCAATTGCTCCTGCGGATTGTTTCGGGTGCAGCCCAAAACCAGAAAACTAAGCGCAAGTGCTATATAATAGGTGTTCTTCAAAGCTTAAAGAGTTTATACGATTGGTGAATTTCTTTTACAATGGCTTCAGTCCGGTCCGGGTGTGTGTCACTTATAAATAACTGACCAAAACTCTCATCGTTGACCAGATCGATGATTTGGGTTACCCGGTTTTCATCAAGCTTATCAAAAATATCATCAAGCAGGAGCAGGGGCGTGGTATTGCTTTGAGCTTTTATAAAGTCAAACTGCGCCAGTTTTAAGGCGATAAGATAGGATTTTTGCTGACCCTGACTGCCAAATTTCTTTATCGGATGCCCTTCAATCTTAAAGCCCAGATCATCGCGGTGTACCCCAACGCTGGTGTACTGCAAAGCCCGGTCTTTTTTGAGGTTTTCAATAAAAAGCTGACTCAAAGGCGCGTCGTGCAGCTGGCTTTTGTATTTCAGTTTGACGTTTTCCTTGCCGCCGCTTATGGCTTCGTAACGCTTTTTGAAAATTGGGGTAAAGGCTTCGAGAAAAGCTGCCCGTTTTTGAAACAGCAGGCTTCCCAGGTCGTGCATCTGCGCGTTGTAAATCTCAAGCGTATCCGGATTAAAAGTATGATTTGCATTAAAATACTTGAGCAGGGCATTTCGCTGCGACAGGGTTTTGTTGTATTTAAGCAGGGTGTCCAGATACGCCTTGTCACTTTGCGAAATCACCCCGTCTATAAACTTACGGCGGGTTTCACTGCCTTCAATAATAAGATCCCGGTCTGCGGGTGATATAATGACCAGTGGCAAAAAACCGATATGGTCTGAAAAGCGCTCGTAAACTTTACCGTTGCGTTTAATCACCTTTTTTTGGCCGCGTTTGGCACTAACGATCACTTTTTCCTCACGTTCGTTTTTTTCATAAACACCGTCAATCACAAAAAAATCAGCATCGTGATTGATGTTTTGAGTGGTGATGGGATTAAAGTAACTTTTTCCAAACGAAAGATGGTAAATCGCATCAAGCACATTGGTTTTTCCCACCCCGTTATTGCCCACAAAACAGTTGATCTTTGCATCCAGTTCAAAGGATGCCGATTCAAAATTTTTATAATTGATAAGCGAAAGGGCTTTGAGAATCATAGGTTTTTTTTCGGCTTGAAAAATGCTAAATGCTTGAAAAATAAGGAGCTGTGTTGTAGCGGTGTCGTCTGCAAATTATTGAAAAATAACAAAACAATCCGCCACCAATATTGAATAAAAATTTTATTTTTGCGCCCAACAAAAGTTAAAATATGGCTACATATCAAAAAAGAGGATATAAACCTAAGAAAGAGGAAGAGATAGAAGAGCAACTGCACGACGAAAGCACAACTGCAGAAGTTTTTGATTCTCTTGATGAAGGGGCAAACCGCACCGAAGCCTGGGTGGAGCAGAACCAAAAGCCTATCTTAATAGGTATCGCGGTTGTGGTTATTGGTGTTTTAGGGTATTTAGGTTATGAAAAATTCATTCAGCAACCTAAGGAATTAGAGGCCTCAAACGAGATGTATCAGGCGCAAAACTATTTTAACGAGGCTATTGAAGGCAGCGTAGCGAAAGATTCGCTGTTCAATCTCGCGTTAAATGGGGGCGAAGGGAAATTTGGTTTCCTTGAAATCATTGACAATTACGGAAGCACCAAAGCCGGTAACCTTGCACATTATTATGCAGGTATGGCGTATCTAAACCTCAATAAATATCAGGAAGCTATTGATGAGCTTGAAGATTTTGAGAGCGATGATATGATGCTTGCACCCCTTGCTAAAGGGGCAATAGGTGATGCGTTTATGCAATTAGACCAGCCTGAAGAGGCGCTTTCCTATTATGAGGAAGCTGCAAAAATGCGTACTAATGATTTTACAACTCCGCGTTTTCTGATGAAAGCTGCTCAAACAGCAATTAGCCTTGGTCAAAATGATAAAGCGGTAGGCTATTTGGAGCAAATTGAAGAGGAATATGCAAACTCACCTCTTGCAGGTGAAGTTGCGCTCTATATGGGTATGGCAAAAGCCGAATAAGTGCCCTTGAAAAGCTAAAATTTTAAAATATGGCAACAACAGACTTGTCTGTTTACGATAAATCTACAATCCCAAACGCGAAAGACTTTCGGTTTGGGATTGTTGTTTCAGAATGGAATGACAACATAACTGAAGGTCTTTTTCAGGGTGCCTTTGACACCTTTATTGACTGTGGTGTAATTAAGGAGAATATCGTACGCTGGAATGTTCCCGGTAGCTTTGAACTCATCTACGGTTGCAAAAAAATGCAACAGAGTTACGACATGCTCGATGCGGTTATCGCCGTAGGTAGCGTTATTCAGGGGGAGACCAAGCACTTTGATTTTGTTTGCGAAGGTGTGGCTCAGGGCATTAAAGATTTGAATGTACAGAGCGATATCCCGGTAATCTTTTGTGTGCTGACAGATAATACCATGCAACAGGCTATAGATCGTAGTGGTGGTAAACACGGTAATAAGGGTGTGGAAGCTGCAATCGCCGCGATTAAAATGGCCCAGTTGCGTAAAGAAGCCCGGTTTTAGGAGTTAAGGGTTTTTAGTTATTGGGTTATTTTAGTTATTTAAAAACCGAAAACTGCCTACTGAAACTACAACCTGTTTTTTTGGAATGCTTTTTGAAACATACCCTCTAAATAAAGCTTTACAGCTTTTTTATGTAACTTTAGATTTTTAGGCATTATGGGAGTTTTAAAAACACGCAAGAACAAAAAATACAGCTACAGTCCTCGTTATTATGAGGGTGATAGTAGTCCGTATAAATTAGAATCCAAATTTGACAAATACCGAAAGGCTACGCTTGAAACCAAAGGTTTGAAAGCAAAATTTACTACAGCCTGGGAAGATTACAAATACAATAAGGATGAACGTGCCCGGAAAACGACCTTGCTTATTGCCGCAATTCTGGTCTTTCTATTTCTTTATATCATTGATTTTGATCTGAGCATTTTCTTTCAGTCCTAGTCAAACGTATTTTTTCAGTTTAGCCTGAAAAATCTACTCTCAGATTTTTAACTTGCACTACTTTATAATTTTTAGCTAAACTGAATTCATGTCTGATATTATCAAGCTTTTACCCGATCACGTGGCCAATCAAATTGCCGCAGGTGAAGTGGTGCAACGTCCGGCTTCTGTGGTTAAGGAACTCCTTGAAAACGCCATAGATGCTCAGGCGACTCAAATAAAGCTTTTGGTAAAGGACGCCGGTCGGACGCTCATTCAGGTGATTGATGACGGGAAAGGGATGACTACTACAGATGCCCGACTTTCTTTTGAGCGGCATGCTACCTCCAAGATTTCAAGTGCTGAAGATTTATTTGCCTTACATACAAAAGGATTTCGCGGGGAGGCTTTGGCTTCAATCGCGGCAGTTGCTCATGTAGACCTAAAAACACGGCCCGAAGGAGAAGATGTAGGTACTCAGATTGAAATAGAGGGCAGTACAATTAAATCTCAAGAGGTCTGCGCATGTCTGAAAGGAACTTCCATCGCCGTTAAAAATCTCTTTTTCAATATTCCCGCACGGCGAAATTTTCTAAAGTCCGATTCCGTAGAACTGAGACATATTATAGACGAGTTTCAACGTGTGGCTTTGGCTCACGAAGGGATAACGTTTATGATGTATCATAACGATGGTGAACTCTTCAATCTTCCGAAAACCAATAAAAGACAGCGTATAGTTGGGGTTTTCGGTCCTAAAACCAATGAAAAACTGGTGCCGGTGACTGAAGATACCGAAATTGTTAAGATTGAAGGCTTTATCGTCAAGCCTGAGTTTGCAAAAAAAACCAAGGGCGAGCAATTCTTTTTCGTTAATGATCGCTTTATCAAGCATCCTTATCTCAATCACTCCGTTAGTGCGGCATTTGACGGTTTGTTGCCAGACCGTGCACGGGCGAGTTACTTTCTGTTTCTTACCGTAGACCCTAAAACCATCGATATCAATATTCACCCTACTAAAACCGAGGTGAAATTTGAAGACGAGCACGCCATATACACCTTATTGCGTGCTGCGGTAAAACACAGTTTGGGCCAATTTAATATTGCTCCGGTTCTCGATTTTAATCGTGAGTCTAGTATGGATACTCCTTATTCGTACAAAAACAAATCTGTAGAAGCCCCGCGTATTGAAATAGATCGCAATTTCAACCCTTTTGATACCGTAAGTCCGAAAAGTGGCTATACCGGAACTCCTAACTATAAAAAGGAAAGTACATCGGGTTGGGAGAATCTCTATGACGGACTTGAAAAGCACAACAAGTCTAGTGGGTTTAGCAGCGTTGAGATTGAGGTAGAGCCTGAAGCCGAATCCCTTTTTGTGGAGCAGGAAAGTAAAGGTTTTGGAGATAAACCACTGGTTGAGAGTGAAACGGCAAACACCTATCAGGTACATAACAAATACATTGTAAGCCCGATTAAAAGCGGTATGCTGGTAATTGATCAGCAGCGCGCGCATCAACGCGTTTTATATGAAGAATTTTTACGCAACATCAGCCTTAAAGAATCGGTAAGTCAGCAATTGTTGTTTCCGCTACGGCTTGATTTTTCGGCAAACGAGTTGTTGATTTTAGATGAAATCAAAGATTCGCTTGAAAACACCGGCTTTATAATGGACAGACCCGAAGAGGGTGTGTTGGAAATTTCGGGTATTCCAGCGGGCATTCCGGAGAGTGAGGTTTCGATCGTACTGGAGCAGTTGTTAAGCGATTTGGAGCATGAAGTGCCCGATACCGGCTTCAGTCAAACCGATTTACTGGCTAAGAGTATGGCAAAAAGTATGGCGGTTAAAACCGGAGAAAAGCTTGATGATCTGTCTCGTGAGCATTTGGTCAACAAATTATTTGCCTGTACAGAGCCTACGCTTTCACCATTTCATAAAAAAACCTTTATAACGCTTAGCGTTGATGAGCTCGATCGTAAATTTAACGCCTAAATGGTTTGTCGTTGATGCGACGTTAATTTGTAAATTAAAATAATGGGTAGAATTACCGAGACTGTAAAAGTCCTCCTGATCATCAATATCATTTTCTATTTGGGAACTCTGTTTTTGTTTCCCCAGGGTCAGGGACTTTTTGCTTTGTGGTTTCCGGAAAATCCAAATTTTGAGTTCTGGCAGCCGCTTACGCATATGTTTATGCACGACCAAAGCAGTATATTTCACATACTGTTTAATATGTACGCGCTTTGGGCTTTTGGAAGTCCCGTAGAATCGAGTATAGGCAAAAATAAATTTATCTTTTTCTACTTTTCAGCTGGTTTAGGTGCTGCGCTTATTCATCTTGCAGTTGCGTATTTTTATTATTACCAGGGTTATCAGGCACTGGTAGATTCCGGTTTTTCGCCAAGTGAAATTACTACTTATGTAAATGACGCCTTTACGAGTATAGCTTCAAATCAGGGTCAGTATAGAATTCCCAATGGCGTGACCGATGTTGAGGCGGTAAAAGGAATGGTAGAAGCCTTTTCTACTCGTGCTGTGGGAGCATCGGGAGCAGTATATGGGGTTTTGGTGGCCTTTGGGATGTTATTCCCCAATGCAGAACTTATGCTTATCTTTTTACCTATTCCGATCAAAGCTAAATTTTTCATTCCCGCGTTATTACTGCTTGATTTGTTCTCAGGTGTGACCGGTTTTAGCTTATTTGGTCAGAATATTGCCAATTTTGCCCACATCGGTGGTGCCCTGTTTGGATTTATAATGATGTGGTACTGGAAGAAAAACAGTTTTAACGATAAACGCTGGTATTAGATATGGCGACAAATGATTTAAGCTATAAGTTTAAAACGGCTAACATAGTCGTCAAGCTTATTGTGATAAATGTAGTGGTGTGGCTGGGCTTATTCTTAATAGAATGGGCCTTAAATATGGGGCCAATACTTACACGGTGGCTTAGTTTACCTACAGATTTAGGACGCCTGGTCATTCAACCCTGGTCGCTGCTTACCTATGCGTTTTTGCACGGAGGGTTCTTCCACATCTTCTGGAATATGGTCATTCTCTACTGGTTTGGTCAGATTGTGCTTAACCTGTTTACCGAAAAACGTTTTCTCACCGTCTATTTATTGGGAGCTTTAGCGGGCGGCGTACTTTATGTTTTAGCCTATAATCTGTTTCCAGTGCTAATTACTTCTTCTGCTTATTTAGTGGGAGCAAGTGCTGCGGTACGTGCGATAATGATTTTTATAGCTACCTATACGCCAAATACTGAAGTTCGAATTATTTTTTTCAATGTAAAGCTTTGGCATATTGGTGTTTTTGTGGTGTTGATGGATTTGATCCAGTTGCCTACATCGGGCAATGCCGGTGGACTGCTGGCGCATCTGGGAGGCGCGCTGTTTGGTTATGTTTATGCCACGCAACTGGCAAAAGGAAACGATATTGGTATCTGGTGGGAGCGCCTGGCCGATACGGTAGCCGGATGGTTTAAATCAAAACCAAAGCAGCCCAAGAAAGCTAAAATGAAAACGGTTTATAAAAATCAATCCCGTCAATCCACAAGCTATAGCACTTCCGGAATGTCAAAAAGTGAACAGCAGAAGCGCATAGACAGCATTCTTGATAAAATAAGTAAAAGTGGCTATGAGAGTCTTTCTAAAGAAGATAAGGACTTTCTGTTTAAAGCCGGAAAAGAGAACTGATGCGAAATCTTGGCTTTTTTAATAAGCTTGTTTTTTTCCTCAACAGCCTTTTTGCATTCTTCCTGCTTGTAGGCTATATTCTGCCGTACTTTCCTCCACGTATTTTTCCTCCGGCATCGGTGCTTACCTTAGTCATACCCGTATTGTTAGCGGTTAATTTGGGTTTTGTGGTTTATTGGCTTATTCAGTTTAAACGGCAATTTTTGCTTTCAGCTTTGCTTATCGCCTTCAGTTTTTTTAATGGAAAGACCCTGTATCGATTTGGAGACGAAGTGCTTCCTAAAGAAATCGCTAAAACCGAAAATCAACTCAATGTACTCAGCTATAATGTTCGTGTTTTTCGCAGTGAAACCTATAATGCGCAGGCTATTACCAAAGGAGTTACCCAACTCGTAGCAGATGCGCATCCTGATGTGATTTGTTTTCAGGAGTTTTCTTCACACAATGCCCCTGATTTAAAGGAGCTACCTTATAAATATCTGGGAAGTGAAGCAAAAAAAATCAATTACGGTCCGGCAATTTTTTCTAAATATAAGATCATAAACGGGGGCTCACTAGATTTCAAAAGCACCTTTAATAATGGGGTTTTCGTTGACCTTGTTAAGGGGAAGGATACCATACGCGTTTATAATCTGCATATGCAATCCCTTGCGCTAACTGCAAAATTAGACGCTTTAGAAGAAGAGAACACCAAATCTCTTGTGGGAAGACTGGGACAGGCCTTTAAAAAACAACAGGAACAGACGGGTTTGTTTTTAAAACATCAGGCTGCTTGCACGTATAAGAAGGTGGTTACGGGTGATTTTAATAACACCGTTTATTCCTACACCTATAACAAAATACGAGGAGAGAAAAAGGATGCTTTTGAAGAGAAGGGGAGTGGTTTTGGGCGCACCTTTATTTTTGATGTTATCCCTATGCGTATCGATTTTATACTAGCTGATCCTGAATTACAGATAAACGCATTTCGCAATTTTGATATTGATTTTTCCGATCACTATCCCATTCAGGCTGTACTAAGCTTTTGAATTTAAAAGCGGTTTTAAATCAAGATCGTTTAAATAGCTAAGACTTTCCGGCCCCAGATTGAATATCAGGTCAAGAACAGAGAGGTGTGGAATAAATCCATTCTTTTCCTCGAAAACCTGGCGATAGCGTGGCAAGTGCACTTCCGGTTTGCGTTTAGCATCAGCTAAAACTCTCAGGTCATCATATTCAGAATCCTCATAATTCATTTTGTACTCCTTAGTATCAGTTGCTTCCGGCATAATACCAAGCATTTCATAAATGCAATGCAGACTGGCTTTATTGAGGTTCAGCAGCGAATCAAATTCAGTATGAAATAACGGGTGCAGTTCATCTTCGTAGAACTCGAAAAATGGTGAAGTACGATAGGCTATCACCAGCGAGCGCCAGTGCTGTCGTTGCCACAAAAAGCTTTGTTCAATTTGCGCATCAGCCGTTTTCTTGTGACCGCCCGTACCAGTGTGTTTAATAGGAATATTAAGCAGTAACCTGCCATTTGCAGTGCCTATATACATCCTGTTGCGATAGCTCTGTTTTTGGTAATTATCACATACTTCATACATAATTTGTTCGCTTTGTACTAATGCAGCTGTAGTAAGAATGTCTGGAAAATAAACAGGATGTAAAACAGATTTCATAAGCTTTTGATAAGGCGGCAAAGATAAATTTTTAATGCAGAGCGTGTAAGGAGAAAAGCAGTTAAACAACTTTAGAATAACTCAATTTTCAATTTTTATTTCAGCAAAATAATGCCCTATTTGTTGTGTTAAAATAAAACTAATCAAATTATTACGTGCATATCATCGATAAAATGTATCTTTATGGCAGTTTTTAATGTTCCCCAACTTGAGAAAGAACTTCGGCCCCTTAATTTTCTTACTCCTGATCGTGTTATGCGGTCAACCTTCCTCAGCTTTTGCTTATTTCAAAAATGTTCAGCAAAAGCCTAAAATTTCCCTGCAAGCTCAGCTGGATAGTATTTTTAAGGTCACAGATGATAAAGATTATGAGGTGGCCATTCAGTTAATAGGTCAATTAATCAAGGATTCCGAAAAAGAAGGGAACTTTACCTATCTTTTTCACAGCTACAACCTGCTTAGTATCAGTCACGCCAATCTTAGAGATAGCATTCCTGCTATGAATTATTCAAAAAAGGCGTTGTACTATGCACAATTGTCTAAAAATGACACGCTGATCTCCTGGGCATACAATAATCTGGCAGCAGATCTTTCAACACGAAAAGAAACGCGCAATCAGGCATTGGAATATTATAAGAAATCCCTGAGTATACAACGCAGACTTAATGACGGAGAGTTTTATGATGCAGCGCTTAATCTTGCAGAACTCTACCACAAATCTGGAGATTATCACCTGATGCATAAGTATCTGGAAGAAGCCCAGAAAAGTTATAATCCAGAATATATCTATTTTGACGATCCTTTAATTCATCTCGAGATTTTATGGGGTGACTATTATGTGGCGCTGAAGTCTGAATACCGTGCTTTAAAAAGTTACAATCACGCTCATGAGCTTATAGAAAGTGAGAAAGTTGATTATCTGGCACTCGATTTTTATGAACGCTACGCGAAATTTCTGCTGGAGCAAGACTATCCGGAAAAGGCTTACGAAGTGCAGAAGCGCTTTCAGGAATATTATACAGCACAGGAAAGTCTCAAAGCCAAAGAAACCTATCAGTTGGCTCAGGCAAAATTTGAGGCCGCTGAAGCGCGGCGGGAACGCAATCAGGCCGAATTGCAGCAGGAAATACTGGACAATGATTTAAAGCGTAAGAAGACCCAGTCTATTCTGCTTGCATCAATCATTGTGCTGATGATTTTATTTTTAGCCTATTTGTTCTACAGTGAGCGACTTAGACTTGGATTGATTAAGAATTTAAAGGTTAAGAATAAAAACCTGGAACAGGCTAAAATTCGTGCTGAACGAAGTGAACGCGCCAAAACCCGTTTCTTTTCTACCTTGAGTCACGAGATGAGGACACCGCTTTACGGGGTTACGGGAACGATAACTATTTTTGAAAACAATCCGGAGCTCAAAAAGTACGAGGAGGAAATTAGTTCGCTTCGTTTTAGTGCAGATCACCTGCTTGAAATCATCAATGATCTTTTAGACATCTCAAAGCTGGAAGACGATTCCTTTAAGCTGGTTAAGAAGTCATTTAATATCAAATTATTGGTTGAAGATGTAATCAACAGTTTTGACCGTAACAGATTACGCAACGCGCAGTGTTTTTTGAATTGTGAAATTGACCGAAGCGTTCCCAACTATGTGATGGGTGATGCTCGAAGGATCAAGCAGGTCTTACTTAATATAATAGGCAATGCGATAAAATTTACCCCGAAAGGAGAGGTAACGCTTCGGTTAAACAGCAAACACCTTGAGTCAGGCAGGCATCAGGTACATTTTGAAATTGAAGATAACGGGATAGGTATTCCAAAAGATAAGCAGGAAGCCATTTTTGATGAATTTAGTCAGCTTGAAGAATTACAGCTCCGTGAGGCTAAGGGAACCGGACTCGGTTTGCCTATCGTGCGTAAATTGCTCGAGAAAATGGGTGCTGATATCACCGTGGAAAGTGAACCCGGCAGAGGAAGCCTGTTTAGTTTTGATCTACTTCTCGAAGAAGCTACTTTACAGCAGGTTGCCAGTACACCTAAAAAAGTTGTTCACCCTATCACTGAACTTCCGGTTGATTTTGAAGGAAAGCGCTTTTTAGTAGTTGATGACAACAAGATTAACAGGATGGTAACCAACCGTATTCTGAAAAACTTTAAGGCTGAGGTTGATGAGGCTCCTGATGGTAGAGAGGCCATAGAACGGGTGAAAAGCCAGGACTATGACCTCATACTTATGGATATCAATATGCCGGGTCTTAATGGGTACCAAACGACACAAATCATTCGCGAGTTTGAATTGAATGTGCCCATTGTTGCTTTAACGGCTTCTGTGGAGAACTATGTAATTCGAAAAGCAGAGTTCTGCGGAATGAATGATGTGATTACCAAACCTTTCAATACAGAGAAATTTTTCAAAGCCATTTCAGAACAGTTCGCCCGGCGTGCACAGGCTATAAACTAAAAACTTCTGGTGTCGATTCGCCCAGATTAAGCGGATAGGCTTCTAAAACCTGTTTTAATTCAGATTCAGAGAGTTGATCAAGATCTTTCAAAAACTTTTGTTGACTGTATGCAGCACGCATTTTGTGATAAGCTGCTTTTACCTGGTCTAAAATTTCTACATAAGCCCTATAATCAAGCTCGCGCGAAAACTGAAAACTAATCACTGCTTTTTCAGGTAGAGCGGGTTTGCTTTCCAATTGATCAGGATTAGTCACAAATTGAATGATTTCTTCAGATAGCAATTCAACCGGAGTGAGCTCATCATTTACCAGATAGTTTCCTTCAGAATTCGCCGAAATGCGAAAGAGATTCCGCTCTGCGATTTCAGAAGAGCAATCCTTCGATTCACAGGGTTCAGGCAGTGTTTGATTTAAACCCTTATCGGTTTCAATCGTTGTCGTGGTTAGAAAAAAGATGAGCATTAAAAATGCGATGTCGGCCATTGAACCGGCATTAACCGTAGTAGTTGTTCTCATAATACGTGTTTTTTAATTAGACATAAAAAACACGTATCAACTAATATGCCTCAAATCCCTGTTTATGAGAATAATGCAGAAAGGAGTTCCTTTTTATTCGCTGCGTTGTATTTGGCGCTGAATTTTTTCGATAGCCTGTTCGATTGATTTTTCAGGTTCAATGAGGTTGTAAGCCCCCCAGAATTCAGGATCTGCAAAACCCGAAACCTCGTCAGCAAGAATAGTATTATTTTTAAATTTCGATTTTCTGGAAATATCTGCTACCGGTATGCTTTTTTCCCAGTCAGTAACCAGCATTTCACTGCTGATGCGGTATTTATTATTGAAGAGTTTACGCTTCCAGTTTACGACAAATTCGAGTTTAACATTGCTATACCCGTAATACCATTTACCATCCCGGTTACGATAATCCACGCGATAGGTTATTTCGGTAGGCCATACTTTTACCTGATTGGGTTTTTTGCGTACAAACAAGTCTGCCGCAAGTTTTCGGTTTTCAACATTCATATTATATACCGCGTTTGTAAGAGCATAACTGTTGGCGTCAATAAAGAGTTTACCGTAATACAGGGGATCTATAATCGTCTCTTTTTGTCTGAAATTTACGGTATACACCAGTCGGCCATCATCGGTTACCGGTTCTCCAAAACTGAAATCATAATCTGAAATCGTCTCCGGAGTCATAAAAAACTCAGGATATTTCATCAAATCGGCATAGAGGGCGTTTAGAGGTCCTCCCTGAAGTTTAAGCGCAACAGTATCCAGTCTATCGTAATCGGTGCTTTTTCGGGCTTTGTAAATCGCTACAAGATCTTTTCCGCTAGAGGTATAAGGCTTTTTCTCAATTGCTACGACAGCCTCTGCAAGCGACGCGCTTCGGTTTCTACGGTTAATCGATTCTCTGTAGAAAGCAGTCATATAGGTCTCGTCATCCAGATAATTTTGATTTCGGTTCTCAAAAACCAGGCGAACTAAGGCTTCTGCACTTTTAGGTCTGGTAACATTTACGGCGTCAAGCTCGGTAGCCTGCGGATTGAGACTGATAGTGTTTTCAGTTCTGCTGAGGTCGCTTAAGATGATGAGCAATTTTTCGTAACCGGGATACCCAAATGAAACTTTAGCCTGAGGCATTGCCTGAGGAATTTTTAATACAAAGTCTCCCTCAGAGTTGGTAACTGTGGCTATGTTTGAACCTTCAATGAGAATGTTTACAAAGGGAAGTGGGTCCTGAGTGTCAGCGTCAATTACGGTACCCTTATATTCAATAAAGGCTTCGTTTTCCTGAGCAGTCAGAAGATTAACGTGTGAGAGCAAAAACAAAAAGCCTAAACAGCTGAAAATAAGATTCAAGGAGCGTTTGAGGTTATGATATGATTTAATCGTTTTCATCGAAAATTTTTATTTTGAATATACGAATTTTTCACCATAGGTTAAAAGCCAATATTCATAGTAAAAGGCTTTGGCACGATTTATGAAAATTATAATTGCGTAAATTTGTGCAACATTACAGTGCAACTCTTGTATTTAAATAAAACTAAAGTGATCAAAAATCGGCGAAACCATAAACTGCAAGCATTCCCTAAGGGGATGGTGTTTGTATTATTCCTGATTTTTGCGGGCTTTAATGCATTAGGTCAGATTGATAATCGTGGAGGTTCGTTTAAGATTCCGGCAGCTAAAGATTCTACCGCTACGCCTTCTATTCAGCCTGATAAATCGGCTCCAGATCTTGAAATCCCAAGATCTCAGGGTGGTTTAAAACTGGATGCAAGCGGTAAACTGGTTGAGAGGCCGGTATTACGGGCTCCTGAGTCTTCAGATTTTTATATGTTAGACCGCGAGGATTTTGCAGATTCCGGGAAACGCTATACCGATTCGATGAACGAATATCAGGCCCGTTTAGATAAGGAACGGCGGGGCAATATACCTAGAGAAAATATTGATTTTGGTGTTTTTAAAGGCAACTCTAAACAGCTTATAATCAAATGCCGGGATTTTGGAGCTATTGATAATGACAGGGTAGCTATTTTAAACAACGACCGTACGGTTGTTCCGGGAATATTTCTGGCAGGTACATTTACTCAAATTACCATGCAGCTCCAGGAAGGATTTAATAAAATTGCTATCAAGGCACTGAATCAGGGATCTTTGGGAGCCAATACTGCCGAATTTTATATTTATGACGAACTGGGCAATTTGGTCTATTCCAATCAGTGGTTGCTGGCGACCGGTTTTGAAGCCCAATTTGTATATGTCAAGGAAAGCAGTAACTAACTGAGCGTATAAAACTAAAAAAGGGTCTGCAACTGCAGACCCTTTTTTAGTTAATGCGATTTCTTTACAACTCGCCTTTTTGTTCTTCCAGATTGTTGTTGCGGCTTCCTCCCTGACTGTAGAGCTTGTTTTCTTCATCTTTTAAGCCGGTAGTCTGTTCGGTGGTTTTTTCACCGGTTGGAATATCCAGATCATCTCCGGTAAAGTCTACATCTTTAGTACGATCTCTGAGTTGCTCATCAGCTCCTCCGTCTTTATGAATATTCTTTTGATTAAGAATGTCTTTATCAAGTTGGGTAAGGTCTGAATTATACGTGTTTTCTTCGTTCTTCTTCGTTTTCATAATGTGATTTTTATTAAAGGTAACAGACCGATACCGTTATAGAAACCTTTTTAACTGCGTTTAAAGAAAACTATAACAAGGTTTTAATAGAACGCGTAGTTAGTGCCCCGGGCAGAAACAGTACTTTTAACATTTAAAAAAACACAGCAAATTGATTTGCTGTGACACCGGGAATGTATGACCTCAAAAAGCAAAACGATTTTAAAAAAAAGCCTGAAGATTGCCGCTAAAATTCTTGGGGTTTTACTGCTTTTGCTTCTACTACTGATTTTATTTGTGCGAAGTCCCTGGGGGCAGGGTATTTTAGTTCATAAGGCGGTTAACTACATCCAATCAAAGACCAATACCGAAGTTCAGATTGAAAATCTGTTTATCACCTTTGACGGAAATCTTTCGTTAGATGGGCTTTATATTGAAGATAAAGAAGGCGATACGCTGGTGTACAGCAAACATCTGGAGGCTGATATTCCCTTGTGGTCTTTGATAAAAGGTGGTCCTTTGAGTATTGATGACGTAAGCTGGAACGGTCTCAAGGCAAATATCATTCGTAAGGATTCTGTTGCCGGATTTAATTATGAGTTTCTGGTTGACGCCTTTGCTTCAGATACTACTAGCGTTCAACAAACGCCTCAGGACACTACGGCTTTTCAACTTAACCTGGGTTCTTTCGACTTTGAAAACTTCGATTTAAAATTTCAGGATGATGTTGCCGGTATTGACGCCCGCTTGCGACTTGATCAACTCGAACTCGATGTTGATCAAACCGATTTGGATCAGTTTGTATTTGATGTGGGAGATGTCCGCCTTAACAACACCAGCCTGTATTATAAGCAGACTAAACCCTTTCCGGAGCCTCAGGATACTACCGCGGCACCTATGCCTAAGATTAGCATAAGCAGTCTAAATATAACCAACGTAAAAGTAGATTACGCCTCACAGCCCGATGGTATAAGCCTCAAGGCAGATGTGGGTAATCTCATTACTTCGGTTCCCCTTTTAAATCTGAAAGATCAAAATTACCGTATAGACGGTTTTTTGCTGGAAAACAGTATCGCAAATCTCGACTTAAAAACACAGCAACCGGTGTCTGATACGCCAGCAGAACCTGTTCCGTTTACCTGGGCTGAACTTGCCGCTCAGGCTGAAAATATAGAACTGCGTAATACCGATTTTATTTATACGCTTGATGGGGCACAGGTTTCCTCTAATCAGTTTAATCCCAATGCCGTTGCGCTATCTAAGCTGAATTTTAAGCTTCCCAATCTGAATTTTAAAGACCAAAACCTGACTGCGACGGTCGCTGAGGCTAATTTTCAGGAAGCTTCCGGTCTGAATTTGAAAACGCTGAATTTTGAAGTCGAAGCTACAGATAAACAGTTAAACCTTAAAGACCTGAATATTCAGCTGAATGGAAACAGACTCTCCGGATCTTCAGAACTAAATTATGCTTCAATGGCAAACTTTATTGAAAATCCCGGAGATGCACGCCTCAATTTGAACCTGAATCAAATCGTGGCAGATCTAAACACCGTGTTTAAGTTTCAACCTGCGCTTCGCTCTAATGAATACCTGGCCACGTTAAGCAGGCGCCCGGTTACGGGTAATCTTTACGCAAGCGGAAATCTTTCAGCCCTTGACGTTAACAGCGCTAGAATCAATTGGGGAAGGAGCACTAACGTCAGGTTACGCGGTACGGTTTATAATCTCACCAATCCTGAAGAGTTAGCCTATAATTTCCCGGATTATAAAGTAGTAAGTACCCGAAGTGATCTGAATAAATTTCTAGACGAAGAAGAATTGGGAGTAGCGTTGCCTCAGCAAGTTGAACTCAGGGGATCGCTTAAAGGAACAGACAGCAGACTGCTTACCAAAAGTGAACTCCAAACCAGTGAGGGTATCGTAGCTTTAGATGGCCGGCTTGATTTTGAAAACGCGATTGAATTTGAGGGCAAGGTCTCCGGTTCTCAAATAAGATTAGGTAAGCTGCTTCAAAACGAGAGTCTGGGTCAGGTAAGCTTTAATCTGGATGCACGGGGTTCGGGAGCTACACTTAACGATCTGGATGCCAGTCTTACTGCGCAAATTGATAGCCTGGATTATAATGATTACACGTTTAAAGATTTAAAGCTTGAAGGGGAATTTAAAAACGGAAGCGGAGCCCTTACTTCAGCCTACAAAGACAGCAACCTGAATATGAAGCTCAACGCCGATGTAGATCTAGATTCGGTGGCGAGCAGTGCACGAGTAAATCTAGATTTAATTGGTGCTGATTTACAGGAGTTGGGATTGGTAAAGCAAAACATTAAGGCAGCCTTTAATCTTCAGGCTAATTTTAAAGGAACTGCAGCCGATTATGAGGTACAGTCAAAAATAACCCGTGGAGTAGCGGTGTATGATGATGAGGCCTATCAATTGGGCGATCTTTCGGTAAATGCCTTTGTAAAGCCCGATACCACTTCGGTAGACATACAAAACCGAATTCTTCAGTTAGATCTGGAGTCTAATACGAGTCCGGGACATTTTCTTTCAGCGGTTCAAAATCATTTTAGACGCTATCTCGACACCAACCCCAATATGGATACCATTGCAGATCCTGTTGTGATTCGTGTAAGGGGAACGGTTCACGAGGCGCCTATACTCAATGAAGTCTTTGTCCCCAATCTTAGGGAACTTGATACCGTGCAAATTGCAATCAATTTTGACGAACTCAAACGCGATCTCAATGCAGACATCAATTTACCCTACATCAATTATAACGGGTATACCATAGACAGTCTGGCATTTACGATGGATTCTGATGCCGAGCATCTAAATTTTGATTTTGGGTTACGGGAATTGATTGCAGGTCCTGTTGATCTTCAAAACACCAGGCTGGAAGGCGCTTTACAAAACAGCAAGCTTGCGCTCGATTTCAGTTCGATGCATAAGAACGAACGCCTGATGCATATCGCTTCAGAAATCGAGTTACAGGATGATGTAGTCACGCTGCACATTGTGCCTGATGGATTGATACTGAATAAAAATTCCTGGAATGTGAACCCTAACAACCGGATTGCATTTAAGGAAAACAATACTGTGTTTACCGATTTTGTGCTGAGTTACAACAACCAGCGGGTAGAAGCGGGCAACACGTTATCGGGTGTATCTAAAGAGCATCTGGGCGTGCAGTTTGATAATTTTAAACTTTCGACCATTACGAGCTTCCTCAATCCCGATGAAAGTCTGGCAAAAGGTAAGTTAAGCGGAATCTTTGCCGTAGAAGAACCTACAACTTCCCCGGGAATGGTAACCGATCTTAAGATCGTAGATTTTGAGGTATTGGGGACCGATATGGGCGTACTTACCGCAAACGGAAAATCGATTAGCGCAACGGCCTACGATTTTGATCTGAGTGTAAAGCAGGGAGTTGCCGATCTGGATCTTACGGGAACCTATCGTACCAATGCTACCGCTGCGGAAATTGATTTAGACCTTGACATCAACGCCTTGCAGATGCAAGCTTTGGAGAACTTTTCACTGGGAGAAATCAGCAATGCTTCGGGTACCGTGAATGGTAAACTAAGTCTTACCGGGACCACTGCAGAACCCAATTATGAAGGAACCTTAAATTTTGATCAGGCTAAGTTTGAAGTGACTAAACTCAATGCTCCATTTCTATTGGCTGACGAAAGCATTAAGCTTGATAATACCGCTTTGTATTTTTCAGATTTCAAAATACAGGATGCCAACTCCAATACCCTGGTTGTAAATGGGGAAGTGGGTACGGAAAGCTTTATCAATCCCACCTTTGATCTAAACATCAAAGCGACCAATTTTGAAGCGCTAAATTCAACCAAAGAAGACTTTGATCTGGTCTACGGGAAAGCGGTTTTTGATGCAGATGCCCGCGTAACCGGAGATCTCAATTTACCCGAAGTCAAACTGGACCTCACCGTAAAACCGGAAACTGATGTCACCTATGTTTTACCGCCTTCTGAAGTGCAGATCGAATCTAAAGATGGCGTAGTAATCTTTGTAAATAAAGAAAATCCCGATGCTATTCTAACCAATTCTGAAGAGGAATCGTATACGGTTTCAGGTTTTGGTGTGGATGCTAATTTAAGCATAGCGAAAGGTGCGGTCTTCAATCTGGTGATTGACGAGCAAACCGGCGATAATTTTCAGGTTTCCGGTACGGGTGATTTTCAGTTTGATATGTATCCTAACGGAAGGATGACCCTCAGCGGACGTTACGATGTTACAGACGGGCATTATGAGATGAGTTTGTACGGTTTGGTCAAGCGTCGGTTTGATCTGGCTCCCGATAGCCGTATAACCTGGTCTGGTGATCCTTTTGATGCCGATCTGGATATCAAGGCCTATTACAGCGTGGAAGCTTCGGCAAGCGGACTTATGGCGTCACAAACCAGTGGAGCAGACATCAGCACTCAGGGACAATACCGCCAGGAAGTACCATTTCGGGTGTATATCAATATCAACGGCGAACTTATGCAGCCGGTTATTTCCTTTAATCTCGACATTCCGGAAGGTAGCCGTGGTGCAGTGGGAGGGCAGGTGTACAGCAGGGTACAACAGCTTAATCAACAGGAGAACGAACTTAACAAACAGGTTTTCTCATTACTTGTACTGAACCGATTTTTCCCTTCAGCATCCAGCGACGGCAGTGCGGGAGGTACTGCAACTATCGCACGCGATAACCTGAATGATGCGATTTCAGACCAGCTTAATCTGTTTTCCGATAAACTTTTGGGCGACACCGGCTTTAATTTAAATTTTGGTCTGGACAGCTATACCGACTATCAGGGAAGTTCTCCCAGCGAGCGAACGACATTGGATATCGCCGCGCAGAAAAAACTCTTTGACGACAGGGTAGTGGTGAGCGTGGGCAGCAATGTTGACCTGCAGGGCAGTAACACCAATGCAGATGGCGGCACGGCTCCGGTTGTGGGTAATGTGAGTATTGAGTATTTATTGACCGAAGACGGCCGTTACCGTTTAAGAGGCTATCGCCGCAGTCAGTTTGAGAATGTGGTTGACGGGCAAATCATCGTTAATGGCATTTCGCTTTTGTTTACACAGGAGTTTAACAAGTTTACAGAGCTCTGGAAGTCGATGTTTCCGGCAAAAAAAGAAGAGGATGACGAGAAGAACTAATCATACACTACAATTATTGACACGGGTATCCGCGCTGCTGTTACTGGGTTTGCTGCTATACAGCTGCTCGGTTGAGCGCTTTATTCCGGAAGATAAATTTTTATATGTGGATCACCGGGTTGAGCTAACGCCAGATTCGGTAGTAAACGATATTGACAACATACAACTTGACTTGGAAGCTGCGCTTAGACCCGATCCCGTGAGCGGCTTTTTGGGCGGTTATCCCGGCGTTTATTTTCATTATAAAGCAAACCGTGAAAAGCCCGGATTCATCAATCGCTTCCTCAACAAGAAATTTGGTCAGGAACCGGTTTATGATACCGATGTACAGACCTATGAAATGGAGCAGATTCTGTTGAACCGCCTGGAGAATAAGGGCTTTTTCTACAGCGTGGCGACTTCAGAGATTGTGCGCGATACTACAAATAAAGAGGCAGAGGCGATCTACCGCTTACGCATGTCAAAACCCTATCGTCTTAAAACCTATCAGCTGGATACCGACACGCTGATGGTTTACAATCCCATAAAAAATTCCTTATCAGAAAGTCTGATAAAAAAAGATATGCGTTTTGATCTCAGCGCAATGAAGGCTGAACGTCAGCGTATAGACGGCGTCCTTAAAGAAAGGGGATATTACAACTTCAATCCGGCATTTCTAATTTTTGAAACCGATACCAATCAGCATAAAAACCGGCGCTTTGACCTCTATTTAAGGCTGAAAAAAGACGTGCCAACAAAATCGGTGATACCTTACAAGATTGCTAAAGTAAATGTCTATCCCAATAATACCGTAGAGCTTGATAGCAGCGCGCTAGACACAACCCGTTATGCGGAAAAGAATTTTATTCAGGGCGAAACCTTTTTTAAACCGAAGCGTCTTGATCCATTTATCCTGCTTGAAGAAGGCGATTTGTACAGTCCGTCAACTTCAAAATCTACCAGCCGTCGCTTGGGTTCCATTGGCGCTTATAAGTTTGTGAACATTCGCTATAATGAGCTCGAAACTGATGCTACAGATGATAGTCTGGGGTTGCTGGAAGCCAATATTTTTCTTTCGCCCTTAAACAAACGTGCCGTGCGCGCTGAGGTTAAGGCGGTGACGAAATCTAACGGATTTACCGGGCCGGGGCTCGGACTCACCTTTGTAAACCGAAACCTGTTTAAAGGCGGGGAGACGCTCAACATTTCTCTCGACGGAAGTTATGAAGTACAGGCCGGTGGTGCCGGTAATAACGCAGGGAGTTCGAGTATTCAATTGGGTCTAAACGGAACCCTGATTCTCCCCCGAATGCTTTTCCCCATAACGATTTCAAAAAATTACTTTAAATACGACATTCCTAAAACCAAGATGGAATTAGGCGTGGCTTATCTCAACCGTACCCAATTGTTTACGCTGGGTTCGGTTGAAGGGAAATTTGGTTATGTGTGGCAGGCTAATAAATATGTGACTCACGAGATCAATCCCGTAGCGATAAACTACGTTTCTCTGGCCAATACCACTCCAGAATTTGATGAAATTCTGGAGGCCAATCCTTTTTTACAAACCAGTTTTGAGCAGCAGTTTATTTCCGGACTTACTTATTCATTTATTTATAACGGAATGGTAGATGCCGGCAAGACGCACCAAATATATTTTAATGCCAACTTTGACACAGCCGGAAACAGTCTGAGCCTTTTTGCAAGCGGAGACAAACCCCAAAGTATTTTTGGCCTAGATTATGCCCAATACGCGCGCCTGGATGCCGATGTGCGGTATCATTTCAACTTCAGCAATCAAACCCTTGCGACACGACTTTTTGCCGGTCTGGGTGTTCCTTACGGCAATTCTGAAGTGGTGCCGTACACCAAGCAGTACTTTTCGGGCGGGCCCTATAGTGTACGAGCCTTTAGAACACGTTCGCTGGGTCCCGGAACTTATGAGCCCGATAACAACAACAGTTATTATGACCAGACCGGTAATTTGCGTTTAGAGGCCAATATCGAATACCGTTTTCCGCTCATCAATGTGCTGAAGGGAGCCTTATTTGTGGATGCCGGTAACGTTTGGAATACTACAAATAACGAAGCTTTGGAAGGGGATACTTTTGGCAGTGATTTTATGAGTGAATTGGGTATTGGCGGCGGTTTTGGGCTGCGTGTAGACATTCAGAGTTTTGTGATACGTCTGGATCTTGCAGCTCCTTTTCACGATCCCAGTTTGCAACAAGGGCAGCGTTGGTCCTGGGATGTTAGCAACCCTATTTTGAATTTCGCTATTGGTTATCCGTTTTAAGCTTGCGCGAAAGCTAAACTTTTCAAATAGTATACTAAAAGTCTGTTTACAGGCCTAGGTTTTAGGATCTCTACGGAATAATTCGATTACATTAAAAAGCAGAATACAGAAAATCACCCAGATAAAACCGGCGATAAACCCACCCGCGATATCTGAAGGAAAATGGACACCCAGATAAATACGGCTGATGCCGATACTCAGAATAAACAGTACCAGCGCAGTAATGCAGAGCGCTTTTAAAAACCTATTCATCCTAAAACGAGTAACCAGATAGATGAGGAAGCCGTAAAACGCCATGGCGCTCATCGCGTGGCCGCTGGGATAACTCAGTGTTTCTACCGTAACCAGATGTTCGATACTGGGGCGTGCGCGGTCTATAAAGCGTTTTAAAATCACGTTTGAGATCGAAGCCAGGGCAAGTACCAGAACGATTTGTAAGACGTACTTCCATTGCTTAAATACAAAATAGGATAAAATCGTGGCAATGACTAAAATGGCTAAGTAACCGTATACATCTCCAACATCTGTTACAAAAATGAAGTATTTGGTAAGTGCCGGGTTTCGGTACGAGAGAACAAATTCAGTAACGCGCGAATCCCATGCATTGAGCATATCAGACTCCAGCGTATCGGTAAGTTCAATAAACAGGTTGATGCCCAAAACAACAATGACCAAAGCTACCAGAATGGTGATGAGGTAGGGCAGCCCGGGGTTGTACTGATGAAATTTATCGCGCAGCAGCCGGCCTAATTTGTAAATAAACTGAAGTAACGAATTTCTCATAGATGCAATTTAGCCTGCCGGAAGTGTTAAGCGGTTGAAAATACCAATTTTAGGCAGCTATACTTTTAATTTTATCTTAAGGTTTTAAGCAGAAAGGTACAATGGCCTTAAGAATCGGTGTTGAGTTCGGCGGTTTCGCTCGTGCTCAATCCGCTCAGGTCGACGGAAATTCTTCCGTTTTTGTGAGACATTAAATACACGAATTTCTCTCCCCATTTAATTTCATCAAACTTATATGAAGAGCGCGAATAGACTGATTGCGAGAAGCTTTCGTCAAAAGCCTTAATCACTACAATAATCTCAATATCACCCATCGCCAGTTCTTCCCGCTTAAATTTTAAGAAAGGGCTGTCGCCTGAAATGGGATGGACAATCGTCCAGACAGCGGGCAAAAACACTACATTAGAGCGTTCCAATTCGAGCTCATAAAAATCGCGCAGGCTTGAATTCTCACGTAGGATAGATAGCGAAACTTTGGCTTCAATCTCAAGCAATTGATTGCCATGCGGATTTGCAACCCGAAACATAAAGCCGTTTATGTTTTTGTAAGGTGCAACTACGGCATGCTCGCTGTATTTCAGTTTTGAAGCCGGTTTTGAAAATTTTCCGTAAACGAGACCGGTAGCCAGTGCAAAACCCAGTAGCCCCAGCATAGACTCGGTAGCGGCGACAATATTGGCCAGAATACCTAATGGCGCCACCTGCCCGTAACCCAGGGTTGTAATGGTTTGTGCGCTGAAAAAGAAAGCTTCGGTAAAACGTTCAAAGGGCGTGATGCCATTTATTCCGGTTAAATTTTCGGTACCTATAGCGACATAGATTGAGGCAAAGAGGAGGTTGGTACAAAAATAAGTGAGACCCACAAGCAGCAAAAAACGGGTCCAGGACATGGTCACCAGGCTGTGAAAGAAATTCAGTCTTTCCAGAAAAGGCACATTGTCTTTGTGGATATTGAACGAACCGTCTTTTTTAAGCACGCGATAATGGCCGGAAGTGGCTTTTTCGCCCAGACCAAAGTCATTGTATTCCTGTTTTGTATAGGTTTCCGGGGGTTGCATTGCAGACATACCTTGGCTTTTAATCGCACTAAAATAGGGCTAAAATTTTAGTTGCAGGTTTTACAAGCGTTTCAGATACGAAAATAGGCGGCTTAGGCTTCTTCAGCCCGTGTTTTCTTATAAATAAATTCGATCACAAAGCAGGAAAGAATGATACCAACAGAAACCAGGACTCCGGTTTTATTGCTCCCAAATTGCTGAATGAGGAGGGTAAAAAAGGCCAAAACACACAGAATTCCGGCTACGGCGTGTATCCATTTTTTGGAATTTAATTCGTTGTGCTTTTGGTAACCGATGTAATTGACGATCGCGAAAATAAGCAGGAAGCCGGCGCTTCCGGCAGTTGAAATACTCTGAAGATTAAAAATGTTTACCAGGGTTATTGAAAGTATCGCGGTGATCAGATAACCTATGGGTTTGCCCCAAAATTTATGGGTGAAGTATTTAGGCAACTCGTCATCTTTGGCGATGTCATAATTCACCCGACCACTGCCCATCACGGTAGCGTTTATAGCTGAAAATGTGGAAATCATTGCCGTAATGGTAATAATGGTAAAACCGATCTGACCTAAGGTAGGCTCGGCCGCTTTCGCAAGCACGTAATCCTGAGCGCTGGCAATTTTATCAAAAGGTAAGGCACCAACGGTCACGATAGCAATTAGGATATACAGCACGATCACAAAGCCTACTGCACCAAAATAGGCTTTTTCAGTATTCTTTTCACGGTCCTTTAAATCGGAAATGGAATTGGCAATCAATTCAAAACCTTCATAGGCGACAAAAATGACCATACCGCCACTGAGTAAAATCAACGGACTTTCCCAATTTGCGGGAGCTAATTGGCTTAAGTTTTCAGGATTGGTGGTGAGGCCGTAGAAGCCAACTCCTATAAAAGCTATGAGAATGAGGAGTTTGATGACCACAGCGACAGACTCTATGCCGCTTACCAGTTTCATGCTTAAATAATTGATAAGCAATGCAATGACCAGAATCCCGGTTTGATAAATATGCGTATCCAGGCTTTTGGTTCCTGTTAGCGAAATCAATTCTGCGGCGTAAGAGCCAAATGCCGAGGCATAAAGTGCCAGCATAACGATATAGCTTACCCAAAGCAAATTATTGATACCTCCCGAAAACAGACTTTCGCCAAACTGACTGTTTACAAACTCAACCGTACCACCATCTTTGGGGTATTTTTTAGAAAGTTTTGCATAGGAATAGGCAGTGAGGAAGGCAATCAGCCCGGCAAAGGCAAAGGCAACCGGGGTACCTCCTTTAGCCAGGGAAACCGCAAGGCCCAGAACTGCGAAAATTCCACCGCCAACCATACCTCCAATTCCAATAGAGATGGCGTCTTTTAATCCTATTTTTTTACTCATTGGGTTTGATTTTTCAGCGGGGTAGATTTTCAGTTACGTGAAGAACAGAAAAATCGTTTTTTTGTCTCTGTACTCTTGCTTACATAAAATTCGGAAAATTGAGTGGAAGCCTTTAATGTCGCGGTGTAAAGATTCGTTAATTTAAGACAGGCTGTCTTAAATGTTTTCAAAAATTTAAGTGCGGCTTTGGCAAGGTCATAACACCACAAAAATGATTTATCTAGGAGCTCTGGGAGATTTAAATACGCGAGATTTTATAAAAGTTGACACTATCCTATTAACTGTGTAAGTTAA
>NZ_KZ319293.1 GCF_002744755.1 Leeuwenhoekiella nanhaiensis
TTTTAGTTACACACTTTATGAGATAGTGCTCTCTTTAATACGCTACCATTAAAGCCTAACCGTATATCTTTAATCACATTCCAAATCTCAAAACCATTTCTTTTGAATTCTAATTCCAGGGCCGAACCCTTTCTTAGAAATCATAAATTCTATACCAAAACCCCCAAAGCGCAAAACAAATTCCTGCTCGCTTTGGGTTTGCTTGCTTTTGCTGTCCTATTGGTTTTGGTTGTACTTTCGATCTATACCAGGATCTATTTTATCGCGATCCTCGGCTTTGCGATCATCCTGTCTCTGATTGCTCCGTTTTATGATGTGCCTTCCCTTAAAAAGCACGGGAAAATGATCTACTACGCTCCGCTTTTCATCACCGAAAAACCCAATGACGGCCTCATTAAAATTCACGGAGGTACCCTGTTTGACTATTACTTTGCGATAGACAGAAACCTGAACGGACGCGAACGCACCGCCTATATAATGTATGAATACCTTAATGGACTGCTTGCCCTGATAGAAGCTTATAAAGATCAGCCGCAACTACGGGTGCAGGGTACCAGCTATATCATTAACGAACGTACGGCAAAAAAACTGGGTTTTAAAATCGGTGATACGAATGGTGTCCAAAAGCTCATTTTGATCTATAACTACTTCAACATTTTGCTTTCAAACTCCATAGCCAAAAACAAACTGAGCTTTCCAAAGCTGAATAATACTAAAACTTTTGAGGCGCAAATAAGCGACTTAACGCAGCACAAAGTATATATTGAAACACTTCGGGATGCGCTAAATCGCAAGTACAGTTGGCGCATAAGAACTTAAGAGGCCAACGCCTGACTGTTCTTATTTTTGAAAATTTCATTTAAAAAATTATCATACTTAGCAAGCTCCCGTTCTACATCAGCGTTTTTCTCCATATCATGGAAATGGGTGCTGCCCAGTAAATCAAGGCCAATAAACTGGTTCATTTTATGAAACCCAAAGAGCACACCTTCATCCACACTTTTTTGATCAAAAAACTCTCCTGCCAGGGTAAAGGCTTCTTTTGGGGCATTCCAGCTCGAAGTAACCATATATTTTTTACCGTGAAGACTTCCACCGGTACCGTAGTTAATTGCGGGGTTGGTTCGGCTTCGGCCATCGCTGGTGTAAATACCCGTATTGTGACCTGCGGTAAACACCTTGTCTATATACTCTTTAAACTTAAACGGAACCTGAAACCACCAAATAGGCGTGTGGTAAATGATCAAATCTGCCCATTTGTACTTTTCAACCTCTTCTGTCAGGTCAAAATCACTTCCTATCTGTGTGGTTTTTACCTGATACCCCTTTTGAGCTTCAAAAAAAGATTGGGTTCTTTCAAGAAGGGTCTTATTAAAACCCCCGGGAGAGTGCGCAAATGCGTGACCTCCATTAATTATAAATACATTCATCATATCTCTATTTTTTTGTTATCACAAAATTAAAGAGCACATCTCTATCATAAAAATAATATGATTTATACATTTGTATTAAAATTATAATAGATGGTTAATCTGGAATGGTATCGGACTTTCGTAGCGATTTTTGAAAAAAATACCCTGACGAAAGCAGCCGAGTCTTTGTACAGTTCGCAGCCCGGGGTGAGTGTTCACCTCAATGCGCTCGAAGCTTATGTGGGCAAAAAATTGTTTGAACGTACTTCGCGAAAAATGATTCCCACCGAAGAAGGCAAACAATTATACCATTACATCATTGATGCTGTAGAAAAACTGGAAAAAGCGGAACAGCATTTTAAAAAAACTTCAAATGCCGTTATTCCTTCCATCAATATAGGGATGTGCACAGAAACCTTTCAAACCATTCTGGAGGCAGAAGTACCTACCTTTAAATTCAATCTTATTGCTCGTTTTGGCAATCATCAAAACCTGATTAAAGAATTGAATAACGGGATTTTAGATTTAGTCATAACGCCGAAACCTAAGGATAAACATTCGTTAGTAAACTACGAGGCCTTCACTCAGGAGAAGATCGTTTTGGTAGCAGGCAGTCAATCTAACCTGGAATCGATTGTAGCGTTGATTGAAGACCAAAATTTTACAGGATTGGAACAGGAACTTAAAAGCCGGGTCTGGTATAGTGCTTCTAACGAAATGGAGCATTTTAGGAGATTTTGGTTTGAGAATTTCAGAAACAGGGTAGATTTTAAGCCCAATTACATACTACCAAACATTGGATCCATAATCAGATGCATCGAAAATGCCGAAGGTTTTGCAGTAGTTCCTGATTTTTTGGTTACTGAATCCTTAAAGAGTCAAAAAGTCAAATTGGTCTGGAGTGGTAAAAAGGAGGTTGCAAACACGCTCTATTTCGCTACGCGATCTGATTTACAGTTCAAAGAAGAAGTTGAGTTGATCAAAGCTATTTTTAAACAAAAAATGAATCCAATCGCCTAATTAAAAGAAACACAAAAAGGGCTTTGATGCGTATCAAAATTGAGTCTGAAATTTGAAACTTCACATTTCTTTCCAAATAGCCTATTTTTAAAGCCTAACCTTTTATTTTAAGATTGATGGATCAACTGCCTTTAACAGACGATACGGTAATTTTTGGACTCCTGGCGCTTTGTCTGGGTTTGGTATTTTATACCTCTTCCCTGCAAACCCGGTTTTGGCAAAAATTCTATACCGTCGTTCCCACGGTGCTGCTATGCTATCTGTTACCCGCAATCCTCGCCAGCACCGGCATCGTTTCAGAAGAAGCCAGCAATCTGTACTTTGTGGCCAGCCGGTATCTACTTCCTGCAGCGCTTATTTTAATGACACTGAGCATCGACCTTAAGGCCATCGTTAATTTAGGCCCAAAAGCCCTAATTATGTTTTTTACGGGAACTATAGGTATCATCATTGGCGGACCTTTAGCAATTTTAATCGTTTCCATCTTTTCACCCGATACGGTGGGCGGGAGTGGTTTTGACGCCGTATGGCGGGGACTATCAACTATTGCAGGCAGCTGGATAGGTGGTGGTGCCAATCAGGCCGCGATGCTTGAGGTTTTTAAATACAACCCTGAGAAATACGGCGGAATGGTGCTTATTGATATCGTAGTCGCCAATATCTGGATGGCACTGTTGCTTTTTGGGATTGGAAAACGCGAGCGCATAGACCGCTGGCTGAAGGCAGACACCTCTTCTATAGAAAAACTCAAAGCAAAGGTAACCACCCATACCGAGAGTATTGCCCGTAACACGACCCTTCAGGATTTGGTGATGTTTCTGTTTTTTGCTTTTGTAGGGGTAGGCCTGGCGCATTTTCTGGGAACCAACTTTGCTTCTTTTCTAGAAAACAACTTTGAAGTGGTGCGCAACAAAGAAAAAATCCTGTCTTCCCTGAGTTCAGACTTTTTATGGATGGTGGTTTTCGCAACAGCTTTTGGAATTATGCTTTCGTTTACCAAAGCAAAAAATTACGAGGGTGCCGGTGCCAGTAAAGTAGGCGGACTCTTTATCTACATCCTCGTCGCAACTATAGGTATGAAAATGGATTTGACCAAAGTGCTTGAAAACCCGGGTTTGATTGCCATTGGTTTAATCTGGATCAGCATTCACGCAGGCTTGCTCATTGGTGTTGCCAAACTCATCAAAGCGCCCTATTTCTTCCTCGCCGTGGGGAGTCAGGCAAATGTGGGCGGGGCTGCCTCTGCACCCGTCGTAGCCGCAGAGTTTCATCCCTCGCTAACCTCGGTAGGCATACTGCTGGCAGTTTTTGGTTATGTTACGGGAACTGCCGGAGCCTATTTGTGTGCGCTGCTTATGGAAGTGGCATCGAAACTTTAAAAGTCGTAATTTTAAAAGCATCTGTTAATATTCATCTGCTCCTACATTATTAAATACCAGATTTAGTCTCATTTTCAATCTCTAAATTTTCTTTTATGCCTAAACTTTTTATGATCCTAAGCCTAATACTTCTGGTAGCTTGTAAGGAAAAAACAAAAACAGCTGTTAACTACGATAATCTAAAAAGTAGGACTGAAGTCAAACGCGACTCTACGACAATAATACTTGAGGAGCTGCCCATAGAAATTGACAGTACAGATTATGTGATCTATATCATTGGCGAACCGGTAAATCTACATTACGGTAAGATTTACAGCGGCCTAAATAGCGGTTCAGGAAGTGGTGAAAGTTTTTCTATACTCAATTCATATGGTTCTGATATTTCGGGTAATATTCACAATCTGAAATTTCAAAAACTTGAGTCAGACGATATAACGCAGCTTACGCAGCGTACACTGCGTATTAGTTCAATTAGTTTTTTACGGGATGTCTTTAAGGTCAATAAAAAACAATATTTGCTCTATTCTGTTTTTGATCAGGATACAAACGGAGATCGTAAATTGAATCCTGAAGATTTAATAAGTCTTTACTTAAGCAAAATTGATGGATCGGGGTTTAAAAAAATAACACCCGAACTTCACGAATTAATAGATTGGAAAATGATCAAAATTCAAAATAGACTGTACTACCGAACTCTGGAAGATGTGGACAAAAACGGCACATTTGACCAGAAGGATAAGGTGCACTACTTTTTTGTTGATTTTGACCAAGACGAATTAAAACCGAGAGAATATAACTTATAAAGTTGAGTTTTTTTAGAGCATCAAAAAATCCCTTCTGAGATTCAGAAGGGATTTTTTGATTGGGATTTTATACTATTTAATCTTTAATCAATTTCTGCGTAAAAGAACGACTACCGTTATCAATCTGAATGAGATAAACACCGCGTTTTAGAGTGCTTACATCCAGACCACTCGAAGCTAGAGCTGAGGAAACTTTATCCTGCTTAACCTTTTTACCTAAGACATCGTAAAACGTGATGTCTAAAGAATTGCTAAGTGACGGACTCTCAAAAAACAACCGATCCTTTACCGGGTTGGGATAAATTTTATAACCGTCTGCCGTTTGGGATACAACCGATTTGGAATCGGAAACCTTGATGCTTCCCTTCAAACTTTTCTTGGCACTACTCTCAAAAGTATAAATCCCTTTTTTGTTAAAAACATACTCATAAACCGAACCTTTAGCCAGCCTTTGAGTAATTCCAAAATCGCTGGGAGCACCAAAAGAAGTATTGACAATATTCTGCGGCAGATATTCACCAAAAACCCATTGTACGGTATCTCCTACCTTAACTTCAAGCGTCGCAGAAAGATCCCTGGAACCTGATCTCCAATCAATTACGTGTGTTTTTTGAGCGCTTATAGTAAACGCAAAACCCAAAAGGAAGATGTAGAACCAAGTAAATTTCATACCATACAACTGTGTTTCAATGCTTTGTAAAGATAGAATAACTTTTCAAATAGCTTGCCAAATAAAAAGCAATATTATACTAAAGTTATTCTAAAGACGTTACCACAAATTATATGTTGCAAAAAATTATCGGCTTAGATACATTTTTCTTCTTGCGTACAGATCGTAAAAAGCATCATCCTTTAAACTATCGATAAACAGAATGCTTTCACCGGTACTTTTCATCTCAGGGCCCAACTGCTTATTCACATTTGGAAACTTATTAAACGAAAACACGGGTTGCTTAATCGCATAGCCTTCAAGCTTCGGATTAAACTCAAAATCAGTAACTTTCTTTTCGCCCAGCATCACCTTGGTTGCGTAGTTAACATACGGCTCACCATAAGCTTTTGCTATAAAAGGAACGGTACGCGAAGCACGAGGGTTAGCCTCAATGATATACACCTTATCGTCTTTGATCGCAAACTGAATATTAATCAATCCAACAGTATTAAGTGCCAAAGCAATTTTGTGGGTATGATCTTTTATCTGCTGAATGACCAAATCACCCAGGTTAAAAGGAGGCAGGGTAGCGTTGGAGTCCCCGGAGTGAATTCCGCAAGGCTCAATATGCTCCATAATACCAATGATCTGAACGTTCTCACCATCGCAAATCGCATCGGCTTCAGCTTCAATCGCTCCATCCAGGTAATGGTCTAAAAGCAGTTTGTTATTTGGAATCTTACGCAGCAGGTCTACAACCGTCTCCTCAAGTTCATCTTTATTGATCACAATTTTCATCCCCTGACCTCCCAATACATAAGAAGGTCTTACCAGAATAGGGAAGTCCAGACGATCTGCAACGGCAAGTGCCTCTTCTGCAGTCTCGGCCACATCAAATTCAGGATAGGGAATATTATTTTCTTTAAGCAGTCTTGAGAAACTACCACGATCTTCAGCAAGATCGAGCGCTTTGTAGCTGGTCCCAATGATTTTGATACCATAGCGGTCTAATTTTTCAGCCAGTTTAAGAGCGGTTTGCCCACCCAACTGCACAATTACACCCTCGGGCTTCTCGTGGCGGATGATGTCGTAAATATGCTCCCAGAATACCGGCTCAAAATACAGCTTGTCTGCAATATCAAAGTCGGTAGAAACCGTCTCCGGGTTACAGTTGATCATAATGGTTTCGTACCCGCATTCAGCAGCAGCCATTACACCGTGTACGCAGCAGTAGTCAAACTCGATCCCCTGACCGATACGGTTAGGACCTGAACCCAGTACAACAACCTTTTTCTTTTCGGTTACTTTACTTTCATTTTCTGCGAAACGCTCGCCCGATGGCAACTGCATTTCGTTTTCAAATGTAGAATAGAAATAGGGTGTTTGCGCTACAAACTCTGCGGCACAGGTATCAACCAGTTTGTAGACGCGGTTGATTTTATACTCGTCACGCTTGTCGTATACATTGCTTTCCAGACAGTCGAGCATGTGCGCGATCTGACGGTCTGCAAAGCCTTTTTGTTTGGCTTCAAGAAGTAAGTCGCGCGGTAGAGTGTCTATATTATATTTAGATATCTCCTTCTCAAGCGCATCCATTTCCTCAAATTGCTTGAGGAACCACATATCAATCTTGGTAATCTCGTGAATACGGCTCAATGGAATTCCCATTTGTATGGCATCGTAAATCGTAAAAACACGATCCCAACTTGGGTTAGTCAGTTTTTCAATAATCTTATCGTAGTTGGTATAACCTTTACCGTCTGCTCCCAGACCGTTACGCTTAATCTCTAGCGATTGGGTTGCCTTATGCAAAGCTTCCTGGAACGAGCGGCCGATACCCATCACCTCTCCTACTGATTTCATCTGCAGACCTAAAGTACGGTCGCTGCCTTCAAACTTGTCAAAATTCCAGCGTGGGATTTTCACAATGACATAATCGAGAGTTGGCTCAAATAAAGCCGAAGTCGATTTGGTAATCTGGTTATCAAGTTCGTCAAGGGTATAACCAATAGCCAGTTTAGAAGCGATTTTTGCAATAGGATAACCGGTTGCTTTAGAAGCCAAAGCAGAAGAACGCGATACCCGTGGGTTGATTTCAATCGCGATAATATCTTCTTTTTCGTCAGGACTTACGGCGAATTGTACGTTACAACCTCCGGCAAAATCACCAATAGAGCGCATCATATGAATGGCCATATCGCGCATACGCTGAAACGTACGATCGCTTAACGTCATTGCTGGTGCAACGGTAATTGAGTCTCCGGTGTGGATCCCCATCGGGTCCATATTTTCGATGGTACAGATTATAACCACATTGTTATTCTTATCCCGAAGCAGCTCAAGCTCATATTCCTTCCACCCCATCAGGGCTTTATCAATCATCACTTCGTGAATAGGCGATATTTCAAGACCATGGCTCAACAAAGCGTCAAAATCTTCAGGCTTGTATACAATTGAAGCTCCCGCTCCACCCAAGGTATACGAAGCACGAATTACCAACGGAAAACCAAATTCCTGAGCGATTTCTTTTCCCTTTAAAAACGAAGTTGCAGTTGCCTGCGGAGCCATACCAATGCCTATTTTAAGCATAAGCTCTCTAAACTTCTCCCGGTCTTCGGTAATGTTAATCGCATCAATATCAACACCAATCAATTCAACCCCATAATCTTTCCAAATGCCCTTCTCATCAGCTTCAATACATAGGTTAAGTGCTGTCTGACCACCCATTGTAGGCAATACCGCATCAATTTGCGGATGCTCTTCAAGGATTTTTACAATTGATTTGGTTGTAAGCGGTAACAGGTAAATATGATCTGCCATTACCGGGTCTGTCATAATGGTCGCCGGGTTCGAATTGATAAGAATTGTCTCTATACCATCTTCACGCAACGATCTTAAAGCCTGTGATCCTGAGTAGTCAAATTCACAAGCCTGACCTATGATGATTGGACCAGAACCGATAATTAAAATTGATTTAAGTTTTTCGTTTTTAGGCATTAGTGCTCAGATTAAGATGTGTGGTTAAATTTAGTCTGGAGTATTTACAAAAAAAAGGTGTTACTTAAAAAAGTAACACCTTAATATTTTTAAACGATAAAATCATTTACTTTTTATGTCTTAGCTCAGAAGATACAGATAATCTCTTTCTACCCTTTGCTCTTCTACGTGCAAGGACTTTACGACCGTTAGCAGTAGCCATACGCTCGCGGAAACCGTGCTTATTTCTTCTTTTCCTTTTTGAAGGTTGAAACGTTCTTTTGCTCATTGTGTATCTTCTTTAATCTTCCTTAAACTTTTCTATATAATTCTGAGAATGGCATTCTCAAAAGCTGGGCGCAAATATACAAACAGTTTCTAATTCAACAAGCGTAAAGTTTAAAATATTTCAGATTGTTTTTATTACATTTGCAGGCTCAATAAAACAGGCACTTACAGGTATGAATAGGTGCTTTGATTTAACACTTTAAGAATCCTAACAATGTTCAACAAAAATATAAAACTCGTTTTAGCTGTCCTGGTAGTTGCATTAGCCGTTTGGCAATTTGCAGATCGTTCTATAGGTAACGGCATTCTTTTAATTCTTCTGGCAGGTATTTTTGTACTCTTATATTTTAAAAACGAAATTCTTATTCTCGCCTTTTTAAGACTACGAAAGCAGGATTTTGACGGTGCTAAAAAATGGCTTGATAAAATTAAAAATCCGGAAGGCGCTTTGGTTCGCAAACAACAGGGGTATTACAATTATCTCAACGGGCTGATGGTTTCTCAAACCAATATGATACAGGCGGAAAAATATTTCAAGAAAGCAGTTCAGTTGGGTCTCAGTATGGATGCTGATTTGGCAATGGCCAAAATAAACCTTGCCGGTATTGCAATGACCAAAAACAGACGTCGCGAGGCTGATAAGTTGTTAGCGGAAGCCAAAAAGCTGGATAAGCACAATATGCTTACCGAGCAGATTAAAATGATGAAGCAACAAATGAAGCAGGCTGCAAATATGCCTCGTCAGCAATACGGCAGAGGTGCACGCCGGTAATTTGACCAGCACTCTTTAAACTGTAAAATTCCGTTATTATAATAGGTTTTATCTGAAAGCCCCACAATCCTTAATTAAGATTGTGTTTTATAACGATTTTACATTTCCTTTTATCGATAAGTTTTTATTGCCGATGAACCGCTAGATATCTTTGTGGTTCAAGTATTTATATGGCAAGAACTCTACTTATACTTTTATTCTTATCGGTATTCAATCTACAGGCGCAGGAAGAGCAAAAAGTGCTTTTTTCTGACGCTTTAGCTGCAAGTATGGATAAGTACACCGCCCGGGTTGATGAAGCCCTCAGGTACGGTGAATTTGATTTTGCCAAATCTTTATTTGACAGCCTGGTAAAAAATAATCTTCAAGGCACATATATTGATAAACTCGAGTTTGAAACGCTTAATAATACTTTTATAACTTCTACCGAAGATTTTGAGCGCCCCACCATAATTCTTACCTATTCTTCCTGGTGTATTCCCAGCGACGGGGAAATTCCTGTTCTTAACAAACTTGCCGAGCGCTACGCGGGTTTGGTTGACTTTATTGTTTTATTCTGGGATGATAAAAACACCGTGAAAAAAGAAGCTAAGAAATTTAATAAAAATATACAGATAGCTTACGTGGACGAAGTGCAAAACAAGCACATGAAAACTGTAAATCTCCTGAAACACGCTTTGGGCATTTCTCTTTCGTATGTTATAGCTACAGATGGACAGATTTTAGACATCAACAGAAGACCACCTAATCAGTTGGGTATTTCAACAACAGAAGTGATTAACCAAAACCTTACGTTTCTAAGTCGTCAGATCGCTGCTATCAATCTGGATCTTAATATCAACATCAATGATCTGCCGGAATCACTGGCAACATTTTAATTTTGCATCTAGCATAACACCCAAAAAAAAGGAGCCTTTATTCAGGCTCCTTTTTTAATTTCAATTTAATTGATTTACTGACCAACCGTATAAACTCCTTTTTCCGGGATCTCAATCTGATACACTTTTCGCGAAGCGTTGTTCAAATGATCTTCGCGTAACCACGGATTGTGGATTTTTAGAATTTTATAATTGATCCCAAATCCCTGCGCAAACTTCACAAAATCAGTTACTGCCGTATCTACCTTAACCTTATAGGTAGGAACGGTTTTATACAGGTCATCTTCGGTATAATTAAAACCATACTTCTGTGGCTCTTTCAATATTTCTTTTAAAGCCAAAATGCGAAACACATACCTTCCCGTTTCTTCACCTAGGAGTAAATCGTAATAATCTGAAACATCCTGAGCTTCCAGTCTTCTGTTGATTCCGGCATTCCCGGCATTGTAGCCTGCAGCGGCAAGCGTCCAGCTTCCTAAATAGTTTTTAGACTTTTTTAAATATTTACAGGCGGCACGGGTTGCAAGCTCCACATTATAGCGCTCATCTACATTATCATTAACTTCAAGTCCCAGTTCCTTACCGGTACCTCCAAGTATTTGCCAAAATCCCGTAGCTCGAGCCGGTGAAACCGCCTGCGTTAAACCACTTTCTATTACGGCCAAATACTTAAAATCATCAGGCAAACCCTCTTCTTTAAGAATGGGTTCTATGATTGGGAAATATTTCGCAGCACGCTTAATGATTAGCAAACCATTAGACTGCCAATAGGTATTTACCAATAATTCACGATCCATGCGCTCACGCACATCCGGATCTTCCAGAGGCACACGCTCACCGGCAAAGTCCATCGCATCCGGTAAAGGAATAGCATAGACATTATAGTCGTTAACCAGTTTTTCTTTTTTTGTTACTTCAGGATCTTTTGTTTCCTGTTGCACCGCCTGAACACAGACAGCAGTTGTAGCGATAAGGCCCACACCGGCCAGAATATTTTTAATTGGTATCATAGCTTGTTTATTGAAGTTGTACTGCAAATTAGCAAATCATCTACATGATACCAAGAACAATACCGTGATTGAATTCTTAAATTTTAAGTTGCAAAAAATCAGTTTTTAATCCCCTATCAGTTTCGGCAGATGTTTAGAAAACCATTTACAACGGCTTATGATCATCGCATGGGTTCCTCCTTTTACAGGAATACAATTTTTAATGTATTTAAAGGGAAAAACAGGATCGGCGGTCCCGTGAATGTGAATCAGATCCTCGGCGTACGTACTCTGCTCCCAACACAGCATTTGCTCTAAAGCCCAGTGCAGGTAGACAGGATCTGTTATGGAAAGGTATTTCTGATACAATTCTGCTTTATGTTTCAGCGTGTCGGTAACTGCATATTCTGACAACAGGTTTACGTGACGCACCAGCCCTACCGGAGCTATGCGGTAAAGACCCAAAGCCTTTGAAAACCGCATACGTCGGGGCAGTTCGGCTTTGGTTTTCACACTACTGATGATGATAAGCTTTTTGTACCTGACGTATTTTGCCATTTCCTGTACCAGAACTCCACCAAAGCTGACCCCAATAAGTACAGGGTTTTCGTGCTTTACCTCAAGTAGCATTTTTTTAGCGTAGGAAGCTAAAGATTCACCGGGGTCAGGAATTTTCCAGGTAAGCGGGTGTAGCGTATAAAGCTCTGCGGGCAATTTTAGATGATCAAAAATACTTGGGTTAGCCGCCATTCCCGGCATCAAATAAACGTGTATCATAACACTTAAAATTAAGGCTTTAACAATCGCCCGGCCCAAAAACCTTTATTTTTTTGTATCTTTACCAATACATTAAAATTCTTGCCAAAAGAATGCAAATGTAATAGCCAAAACCTTCCAGAAAGCACTATTTTTTTCTTAAATCAAATTTTATATGGATGTAATGACAGCGATTGAATTGACAGACAACGAATTTCTAAGACAATTTGAGACCACAATTGATGGTAAATTGGCAAAAATTGAATACTCCCTTCAGGATCGTAAAATCTTTCTTACCAAATTACACATGCCCGAAGGTACCGAGGATAAAATGAATGATTTTATCGTTGCTGTTTTTAAAGAAGTCGAAGACCGCAACATCAGACTTGTACCTACAAGTCCTGAGATTGCTAAATTTATGCGAGCCAATCGCAGAAAGTATAAGGATTTATTACCGGTAGGTATAAATATCTAGCTTAAGCTTTAAACGAACTTTATAAAACCTGTTTTAATACAGGTTTTTTTATGCGGTTATAGCAACAGCATCTTCGGCGTATTCAAAACGCACCAGACCATCCTCATCAATTTCGGTCAGACAAATCTCATGCAGGGTATTTACTAAAGCAGGGTCCCATGGGGCCTTTACTTTCACATAATTCTCGGTAAACCCATGAATGTATCCTTTTTTATTTTCGCCCTCAAAGAGCACGGTATGTTGTGTTCCCAATTGCGATTCGTAAAAGGCTCTGCGTTTCTTTGCTGAAAGTCCGCGCAACATTTTACTGCGTTTTTTTCGCTTGCGCAAAGGCACAACGTCCGGCATAGATGCAGCCTTGGTATTGTCGCGTTCCGAATAGGTAAAAACATGCAAATACGAGATATCCAGTTCCGTTAGAAAATTATAGGTATCCAGAAAATGTGCATCGGTTTCTCCCGGAAAACCAACGATTACATCAACCCCTATACAGGCATCGGGCATCAAACGCTTGATTTCAGCTACACGATCTGCATAGAGTTCACGCTTATAGCGCCTGCTCATTTTACCCAGCAACTCGTTATTACCACTTTGCAGGGGAATGTGGAAATGCGGTACAAAAGTTTGAGAATCGGCAACCAGCTCAATGGTATCATTTTTCAAAAGGTTAGGCTCAATACTTGAAATGCGTAATCGTTCGATACCATCTACATCATCAAGCGCCTTAACCAAATCTAAAAAGGTATGCTCATGCTTCTTATTACCAAACTCACCCTTTCCATAATCCCCGATGTTAACACCGGTAAGCACAATCTCTTTAATCCCCTGATCTGCAATATCACGGGCATTTTTCAAGACATTATTTAGGGTATCGCTACGCGAAATCCCTCTGGCTAAAGGAATGGTACAATAGGTACACTTATAGTCACACCCATCCTGAACTTTCAAAAAAGCACGGGTACGGCCACCCAGCGAATACGAACCTACATAAAAATTAGCCTCTTCAATCTCACAACTGTGCACCTCACCCATATCATTTTTGGTCAGGTCGTTCAGGTAATCGGTGATTTTGAATTTTTCGGTAGCGCCGAGCACCAGGTCTACCCCATCTACATCAGCTAATTCTTCGGGCTTCAACTGAGCATAACAGCCTACTGCCGTTACAAAAGCATCGGGATTTACACTTTGCGCTTTCTTTACAATGGTTTTAAAACGCTTATCGGCGTTTTCGGTAACACTGCACGTATTGATTACATAAACATCTGCGGGTTCGCTAAAATCGACCCGTTTAAAACCTTCATTCTTAAAACTTCGGGAAATTGTCGCTGTTTCCGAGAAATTCAGTTTACAGCCCAGCGTATAAAATGCAACTTTTTTAGTAGCTTCAGTCATATCATTCTTCTTCGCAATTACCTATTTTTGTTTCCGTTTGGCCTTGAAAACAATAGCCAAAATCAGAAAAATGCAAAGTTAACCTTATCATGCTATAAGTCAAAATCGCTTTTGCTTTAAAAACAGCACCACTTGTTGATCAAAACCCAAATTTTTAAGCGCTTATTTCCCTTACTGCTTGTAGGCAGCCTGTCTTATCTTAGTTCTTCCTGTACCAATGGGAGTTCAGAATCAAGAGAGTCTGAGGTTTTCAGATACAACGAGCATTACAATGTGGCTACGCTTGATCCTGCTTTTGCCCGTAACCCACCTATAATCTGGCCTACAAATCAAATATTTAATGGATTGGTACAGCAGGATGACTCCTTAAATATTGTTCCCGATCTGGCTAAACGCTGGACGGTAGACTCCTCTGCCACCCGCTATACGTTTACCTTAAGAGATGATGTTTACTTTCACAAACACCCACAGTTTAAAACTTCAGACAGCACCCGAAGACTTGTAGCTTCAGACTTTGTTTACAGTTTTGATCGTTTGAAAGACCCCGCCGTAGCTTCTCCCGGAAGCTGGGTGCTTAGCAACGTGGCCGCTTACGAAGCTGTCAACGACTCTACCTTTACCATCACGCTCAACCGGCAATTCCCCGCTTTTTTGGGCTTGCTTACGATGCGCTACTGCTCTGCTGTGCCCCGTGAAATTGTAGAATATTATGGTAATGAATTCCGGTCTCATCCTGTAGGTACCGGACCTTTCAAGTTTAAGCGTTGGGAAGAAGGCGTAAAACTGGTTTTGCGTAAAAACGAATTGTATTTTGAAACCGACGAAAATGGTGTACAACTTCCCTATCTGGAAGCGGTAGCGATTACCTTTTTACCCGATAAACAAAGTGAATTTTTACAGTTTGCCCAGGGTAACCTTGATATGCTCAACAGCCTGGATCCTTCCTATAAAGATGAATTATTAACTGCTACCGGAAAACTAAAAGAAAAATACAAAGACGAGGTAAAAACCATTACCGGTCCCTTTTTAAATACCGAATATTTGGGATTTTTTCTAGATAGCCCGCAGGATGAAATACGTTCAGAGCTTTTGAGGAAAGCTGTAAACTACGGGTTTGACCGGGTGAAAATGATAAAATACCTGCGTAATGGGATTGGCGAACCTGCACAGGCGGGCTTTATACCTAAAGGACTTCCGGGTTATGGCACTGCCGGTTTTGAATATAATCCGGCCAGGGCCCGAAAACTAATTGAAGAATACAAGGAAACCACCGGAAACCAAAATCCGGTGATAACCATAGGCACTAACAGTCAGTACCTCGATATCTGTGAGTACATTCAGCGGGAAATAGGCAAACTTGGGTTAACCATCAATATTGATGTAATGCCACCTTCTACACTTCGCCAATTAAAATCTACCGGAAAGCTCGATGCCTTCCGAGCCAGCTGGATTGCCGATTATCCCGATGCCGAAAACTACCTCTCGCTGTACTACAGCAAAAACTTTACGCCAAACGGCCCCAACTACACGCATTTTAAGAATGACGCGTTTGACCGTCTTTACGAAGCCAGTTTTAAACTTACCGATCTTGAAGAACGCAAAGTTCTGTATCAAAAAATGGATTCGATTCTTATAGCTAAAGCACCTTTCGTCACGCTATACTATGATCAGGTCATCAAGTTTGTGCATAAAGATGTATACGGTTTAAAAGCCAATCCGCAGGATTTTTTGGTTCTGAAACGGGTTCGAAAAGACAGAAAACCCTAGTTTACAGGCTTTAAATCTTAAATTCCTGTAACGAAAATTGCCTGAGTACTACTTATATAGAAAGCTACTACTATGGGATTTGGAGGTTCAGTTTCGGCAATGCTGGCTACGCTTAAAACTAACAAGCGCGAGCGTAAATCACGATTCGACAAAAAAGGGCTCGATATCAAAACAGCTAAGCATAAACCTTTTATTGATTTTAAGAAACTCGCTGCTTCGGAAGAGCTGAAGTTAAAAAATCAAATACGTAAAGACTCTAGAAACCATAACAGGAAAGTAATAGGCTATACCGCTATTGCACTAGTTGTACTGGCAGTACTTATCTGGTTACTGTTTGTAGATTCCGGAAGACCATTGGTTTAATACCTCCTGTACTTTGCAGTCTCCTCAAAAACATGCTCGAGTATCGCAGCTTCCTGAGCATCAAAGGGAATATTGCGGCGTTCCATAACCAGTTTCGCGGTTTGAAAAGCCTTATCCGTTTTATAAGTTGTAAAGCCAGCTGCACCGCCCCAACTGAAGGATGGCACAAAATTACGCGGAAAACCGGTACCAAAAATATTTACACTTACGCCTATTACCGTACCGGTATTGAACATGGTATTGATTCCGCATTTGCTGTGATCGCCCATCATCAGGCCACAAAACTGCAGGCCGGTTCTCGCGAAACCTTCGGTCTCGTAATCCCATAAGCGCACTTCCTCATAATTATTTTTAAGGTTGCTGTTGTTAGAATCAGCGCCAATATTGCACCACTCGCCCAATACTGAATTTCCTAAATAACCATCGTGTCCTTTATTCGAATAGGCCATCAATACCGAATTGGTCACCTCTCCTCCAACTTTGCAGTATGGCCCAATAGTGGTACCCGTATAAATTTTTGCTCCCATTTTTACGGTTGCATGGTCGCACAGGGCGAAAGGCCCGCGAATCAGCGCTCCTTCCATGATTTCTGCATCTTTACCAATGTATATAGGGCCTTCGGAAGCATTTAACGTGCAAAAATTAAGCTTTGCTCCTGGCTCGATAAAGATATTCTCAGAATTGAGTGTTTGTACGCCTGAGGGGATGGGCGCTGATTTGCGATCTTCCGTGATCAAATCGAAGTCGAGCTGAATGGCTTCGTGATTTTTACTGAACAAATCCCAGGTATGCGCAATCTTGAAAATGGCTTCTTCCGGAAGCTCTATCTGCTCATAATCTGAAAAGTCGATATCTTCCTGACCTTCTACCGTATAAAAAGCAACTACTTCTTCCCCGTCAAAAAGCGCCTGGTTGGTCTCCAGATTTTGCACGAGTTCAACGAGAACTTCCGTAGGCAGATAGGAAGCGTTGATCATCACATTTTCTTCAAACTCCACCATCGGATATTTTTCAGAAAGATATTCTTCGGTCACGGTTGACGTGGTATTGCCCAAATGCTTTTCCCACTTTTCCCGAATAGTAAGTATACCAATGCGCAAATCGGCTACCGGCCTGGTGTAAGTAAAGGGAAGCAGTTGTCTGCGTACCGAACCGTCAAAGAGGATGTAGTTCATAATATTCCAGATTTTGAAGCAGGTCAAAACTAATTAATAAAGCCTGACCAAACTACTATACCGATTGAAAACTCTCTTTTTATGTTGTGGAATCGTTGAATCGTTGAATCGTTGAATCGTTGAATCGTTGAATCATAAAATATAAAAGTTTCTGATTTCTCATTTCTGATTACTGATTACACACAAACCAGGAAAAAGCGTTAGGGATTGGAGTGAAAATCCCGCAGTTGCCGGAACTCCAGTGCAGGCAACGAGGAATTGTAACGCAAAGCCCGGACTTTGCCCTGAGGCAAAGTAACGCCATAAAAAAACCCTTTAACATAAACGCTAAAGGGTTTTTGAGTATTCTAAAATGAATAGGGCTTAGTTACCGCCTTTTTCCATTTTCTTCTTCAATGCTGCAAGAGCATCGTTAGCATCACCTAAAGTAGGTGCACTAGCTGCTGCTGAGTCTGCCGCTTTTTTGGCAGCCTGCTTAACGATTTTAGCCTCTTCTTCTTTGAATAAAGAAGTGTGTGAAGCTACAACGCGCTTGAAGTCTTTGTTAAATTCAATGATCTGGAATTCAGCTTCCTCACCTTTAGAAAGTTTGCTGCCGTCTTCCTTCTCCATATGACGACCGGGGATAAACGCCTCGATGTCTTCGTTGAATTTAACTACAGCTCCCTTATCTACTACCTCATCGATAGTACCGGTGTGCTTGGTTCCCACAGCAAATTCCTCTTCGTATTTATCCCAAGGATTGTCTTCGATTTGCTTGTGACCTAAGCTTAGCTTACGACCTTCTACGTCAAGCTCTAGAACTACTACTTCCAGCTTATCGCCAATATTCGTAAATTCTGATGGGTGCTTCACTTTCTTAGTCCAGCTAAGGTCTGAGATGTAGATCAAACCATCAATACCTTCTTCAAGTTCTACAAACACACCAAAGTTGGTGAAATTACGAACGATACCGGTGTGACGTGAACCTACAGGATATTTAGTGGTAATATCTGTCCAAGGATCCTGGCTTAGTTGCTTGATACCAAGTGACATCTTACGATCTTCGCGATCCATAGTAAGAATCTGAGCTTCTACCTCATCACCTACATTTACGAAATCCTGAGCGCTGCGCAAGTGCGTAGACCAAGACATTTCACTAACGTGGATAAGACCTTCTACTCCTTCTTCTACTTCAACGAAAGCACCGTAATCTGCGATTACTACAACTTTACCTTTTACTTTATCACCAACGCTTAAGTTTTCGCTAAGTGCATCCCATGGATGCTTCTTAAGCTGCTTAAGACCAAGTTGGATACGTGTTTTATCCTCATCAAAATCAAGGATAACCACGTTAAGTTTTTGATCAAGATCAACGATCTCATTCGGGTGGTTGATACGAGACCAAGAAAGATCTGTAATGTGTACCAATCCATCAACACCTCCAAGGTCAACAAATACCCCATAAGAAGTAATGTTTTTAACGGTACCTTCAAGTACCTGACCTTTTTCAAGCTGCCCGATGATTTCTTTTTTCTGCTCTTCGATATCTGCCTCGATAAGCGCTTTGTGAGAAACTACTACGTTCTTAAATTCCTGGTTGATTTTCACAACTTTGAATTCCATAGTTTTGTTTACATATGCATCGTAATCACGGATTGGCTTCACGTCGATTTGTGAACCTGGCAAGAACGCCTCGATTCCAAATACGTCAACGATCATACCTCCTTTAGTACGTGCCTTAACAAAACCGGTAACGATAGTACCGTCTTCGTGTGCTTTGTTTACGCGATCCCAAGCTTTGATCACACGAGCTTTACGGTGAGAAAGAATCAACTGACCGGTAGCGTCTTCACGCACGTCGATTAATACTTCTACCTTATCTCCTACTTTAAGATCAGGATTGTAACGGAACTCATTTAAAGAGATAACCCCTTCAGACTTCGCGTTGATATCAATAATAGCATCACGATCTGTGATGTTGATTACGGTACCTTCAACTACTTCATCGTCTAGCGTGTCTACGAAGTTCTCTGCAACTAATTTCTCAAACTCATCCAGCTTGTCATCATCGATAGGGTCAATACCTTCTTCGTAGTTGTGCCAGTTAAATTCTTTTAGGAATTTTTCAGGATTTGCCTGTGCAGGACTTGCGTAACCTTTTGGCTCCTCAATAGAATCTGGAGTAGCAAGCTCTTCTGCAGCTGCAACGTTGGTTTTAAGTTCAACTTCTTCCTGAACTTCCGGTTTTTTGTTTTCTTCAGCCATTGCTGATAACTAATTTGTATTTTATGTCCTGGCGAAAGCTTCACAACACCAAACCATAAAAGAGGTTTAAAATATCTGTTTTTCAAACTATTAAGGCTTTAAAACCCAAATAGCGCCTTTTGTGCTTTCTTACATTGTCAAAAGGAGTGCAAAATTACGGAAAGTTTTCTTATTTTCTATCCATCTAATTAAAAATATGTCACAAGAATTAAAGAGCACCCGTTTTACGGGCGAAATACCTCATTATAAATTGTTTGGCCGCAGCTGGAAAGCTTCAAAACAAAAGGCTGTAGTGTGTATTATTCACGGTTTTGGAGAGCATATAGGCAGATACGCTCACGTAGTTGATTTTTTAGTACAAAACGGCATCGGTTGTTATGCTATAGATCTACCGGGTCACGGTAAATCTTCCGGAAAACGCGGAGTGATTCGCTCTTTTCAGGATGTTATTCTCGCGGTAGATTATGTTTATGAAAAGGCTTTGAAAGATAACCCTAACACACCGGTATTTTTGTATGGTCACAGTATGGGTGGTGGCATTGTCCTTAGGTATCTATTGCTTACTTCCATCCCCCCGGCAGGAGCGCTTGTCACTTCCCCCTGGCTCAGACTCGTCAAAAATCCGAACGCTATAGCAATTGTTTTGGGGCGAATCGCTTTGAATTTTGGTTTTAATCCGGTACGCGAAACGAAACTTGACCCGAAAGAGCTGTCTCGGGATTTAGAAACAGGTAAGGCTTATGAAGCAGATGAACTGGTGCATCATCAGGCTTGTCTGCGTCTGTATTTCGATTTAAGTGACAACGGGACGCATTTGATGCATAAAGAGTTTGACTTTAGAACACCTATTTTACTGGCACACGGAACCGCAGACCAGATCACGCAATACGATGCTTCGGCAAAACTAGCTGAAAAACATAAAGCACAAATACAGTTTAAATCCTGGCCAGGTCTAAGACACGAGACACACAACGAACTGAACAAACACGAAGTGCTTCAGGTTTATACACAGTGGATTTTAGATCAGGTAAATTGAGTGGCATACGCCTGAAAATAGCTTAACTAAAAAAACCTGCTCGTGCAGTTGATCGCGCAAGTCTTCACGCGACATTGGTCCTAAATCGCTAGCATCACGGGTAGGATCACCCACTTTCAACTTACTCATCCCGGCAACGAATTTTTTACAAATACAGGAAGTAATATAAAAACAGCGGTTAAAATATATTGTTTCTACAATAAATTGAACTTCAACAAGAAATTGAAAACATTGTCAATATCAAATCTCATTTTTAGAGATTCCCTCATTTATAGATTGCTATTTTAGAATTCGACATAAATTCTTTTAAAGCCACAGACTAGGTCTGATTTTATTAACTTTAGAAGTACTAACTAAAATGTTGATATATGAATACAAAAGTTACATTCCTCTCCCTCCTTTTAGGAATCTTTGCTTTTGGGCAAAAAATCCCTAAGGATAAAAAGGAGCTTATTGCTTCTGTTGAAAATCACAAAGAAGATCTCATTTCAATTAGCGACAAAATCTGGGCAAATGCCGAAATCGCTTTTCAAGAATCTGAGTCTTCAAAACTTCTTGCCGACTATGCCGAAGCAAACGGTTTTACCGTAGAACGTGGTGTAGCAAATATACCGACTGCATTTATTGCGACCTATGGCTCAGGAAAACCTGTAATAAGCGTTTTAGGTGAGTTTGATGCATTACCCGGAATTTCTCAAAAGGCGCAACCTACTAAAGAACCCCTTGAAGCAGGTGCTGCAGGTCACGGTTGCGGTCATAACCTTTTTGGCACTGCAAGTCTGGGCGCAGCAATTGCTGTAAAAGAAAAAATAGAGGCTGGTGAAATAAAAGGCACTGTAAAATTCATAGGAACTCCCGCCGAAGAAAAATTCTTTGGAAAACTATGGATGCTAGAAGCAGGAGTTTGGGATGATGTCGATGTTAATGTTAGCTGGCATCCTTCTGAAGATACTAAGGCAGATGTGCAAAGTTCGCTGGCAATGGTTGACTTTATCGTTGAATTTCATGGGCAAGCAGCTCACGCCGCGGCTGACCCTTGGAATGGGCGTAGCGCCTCTGATGCGCTAGAATTGTATACAACCGGAATCAATTATTTCCGTGAGCATATCAAACCTACCGTACGTATTCATTATCATATTCAAGACGGTGGGCAAGTGGTTAACGTGGTACCTGATTACAGTAAACTTTGGGTACGCGTGCGCAACACCGATACCAAGGGAATGCTTCCTGTTTTTGAGCAGGTAAAGAAAATGGCAGAAGGTGCTGCGATTATGGCAAATGTAGATTACAAATATTCGCTGGTTTCCGGTATACGCGAAACTCTGGTAAACAGAACAGGTGGAGCGGTGATGCAAAAGAATCTGGAGCTTTTAGGACCTTTAACCTACACAGAAGAAGAAATCGCTTTTGGCAAGAAAATTCAAGAAATGACTGATAAACCTCAGGTAGGAATGGACAGTAAGATTTATCCTTTTGAAGAAACCAAGGATAATCCCGGCGGCGGCTCTACAGATGTTCGAGATGTGAGCTGGAATGTGCCTAATATTAATCTTGGGGTAACTGTTGCGCCTAAAGATACGCCCTGGCATTCTTGGGCTGTTGTCGCCTGTGGCGGAATGTCTATAGGCCACAAAGGAATGATAATGGCTTCAAAAGCAATGTCGATGACGATGTATGATCTTTTTGAGAATGCAAAACTTGTTGAAGAAATAAAAGCCGAATTTAAAGAACGAAAAGGTGACGACGTCTATAAAGCGATGATCCCTGACGGACCGCCTCCTATAGGTAACTAAAAAGAAAAACCCCGCTCATCACTGAACGGGGTTTTTCTTTTTAAAGTGACATCTGCAACTAGCTATTGAGTCTCATTATCGCTTTTTCATTTACAAATTCTTTAAGACCGAAACCTCCGTGTTCACGCCCGTAACCGGAATCTTTTACACCTCCAAAAGGCATATTAGGCTGCGCGACGCCAAAACTGTTGATGAATACCATACCGGTATCAAAATGCTTCTGAGCTAACTCAAAGGCTTTATCTTCATCTTTTGAGAAGATTCCTCCACCCAGGCCAAAACGACTATCGTTGGCAATACGCATCGCATCTTCATCATCTTTAGCCTTAATTAGTGAAGCTACAGGGCCAAAAAGTTCATCATCGTAAGCCGGCTGCCCCGGTTTAACGTTACCCAAAATGGTTGCGGGATAGAAAAACCCGTCTCCTTCCGGCATTTTACCTCCACATAGAATTTCAGCACCATTCTTTACACTTTCTTCAACCTGCTCGTGCAGTTGATCGCGCAAGTCTTCACGTGCCATTGGTCCTAAATCGCTAGCATTATCGGTAGGATCTCCCACTTTCAACTTACTCATTCCGGCAACGAATTTTTTCTTGAATTCGTCATATACTTTTTCAGTAACCACAAATCGTTTGGCAGCCACACAGGTTTCTCCATTATTATAGGTTCTACCTTTGATACTCCATTCAACCGCTAGATCTACATCGGCATCTTCAAGTACCAAATAGGCATCATTCGATCCCAATTCCAAAACAGTTTTCTTAAGTGCCTTCCCGGCTTTCTCACCAATAATTCTTCCGGCATCGCCGCTACCCGTTAAGGTCACACCCCGTACAAGGTCATTTTCAATAATTGAATCTGACTGGTCGTGTGAAATACGTAATACGGTAAATAGGTTATCTGGTAATCCGGCATCTTCAATAATTTCCTGAATTAAAAGGGCGCAACCGGTAACATTCTCGGCATGCTTTAATAGAATACTATTTCCTGCCATCAGGTTAGCAATAGTATAACGCATTACCTGATAGGTTGGAAAATTCCACGGTTGAATACCATAAATCACTCCGAGCGGTGCGTAGGTAATGATACCTTTTCCTCCATCAGGAAGCGTTCGTTCTATATTTCCCAGTTCCTTTGGTCCATTTTCCGATGTATAATCACAAATTGCTACACAGAGGTCAACTTCCTGTTCTCCCTGACTAAGCTTTTTCCCCATTTCTTCGGTCATAAGCTTCACCAGTTTATCTTTATGCTTAGATAAACTCTTTCCAATATTTTTAATGTGTTTTGCGCGTTCTTCCTGTGAAAAGTGCTTCCATTTAGAAAATGCTTCGTGAGATGCCTTTACAGCATCTTTCGCTTCTGCATCGGTCATTAATTTATAGCGTTTTAGTTCTTTTCCGGTTGCAGGATTAATCGTTTTTAATACGGAATCGTCTGAAGCCGTTGGCTTAGCGATTGGTTTTTCTGCTGTTGCTGTACTCATAATTTTTCTTTTTTTAGCTTTAAATTGAGGGATTACTAAAGTTTCTCCCTTGATTTTTATTAAAGTTAAAAAAGAGGTCCTGATTAATGGACTCAATTGGGAAAGCCTTAAGTGCATCTTATACTTAATTTAGGATAGACATAAAAAAAGAGCTCCCTTTTCAGGAAGCTCCGCACAAATCATTAGGCTTTTAGAATCAAATAGTCTTGATCATCACATCGTTTTAAATTGGTTTTGTAAAAAAATGCCCTGCAGCTGAAATCCAGCTCAATACCCAACGCACCAAAATTACTACACACAGTATTGTACAAGTATATTTTAGCCTTTCTTTAAGTGAATTTTGCGAACTATTCAAAAATTCCGGGCTTTAAACATGATTATTCCTTAGGTCTAGAGGTGCTTGAAAAGGCCTGAAAAGCGAGAATTAAAACAGAAAAGACAAGTCCGGTGGTTGCTACACCCTCCCATTTAAAATGTTGCCACGCATAGGCGCCCGCGACCGTACCTAACGCTCCTCCTATAAAGTAGCCTACCATATAAATCGTATTAACCCGGTTGCGGGCATCGGGGTTTTTAGTGAAAATGATATTTTGATTGGTTACGTGCAGACTTTGCAAACCGAAATCAACCAGCAAAATTCCTATTACCAACCCGATAATGGAATGGGCCGAAAATTCAAAAACAATCCACGATAAAATCAGTACGCCTGTAAAGGCATAAATCAGTTTTTTGGAATCGTATGTATCATTGAGTTTACCTGAAAGTGTAGCTCCCAAAGCTCCAATGATTCCCAGAACCCCAAACAATCCCGCAGCACCACTGCCATAACCGAAATTTTGTTCCATCAGAAAAACGAGCGTGGTCCAGAACGCACTAAAACCTGCAAAACCAAAACCTCCGCGCAAGGCGGCAATGCGCACCTCTGGCTTGGTTTTTACAATATCAATCAACGAGCGCATCAGTTGGGCATAGCTGCCTTTAAAATCTGTCTCAACATCAGGTAATTTAAAATACAAAATGACTGCATACACAATCATGAAGCCTGCCGCCAGATAGTACATAAAACGCCAGCCAAAATAATCGCCAATCATTCCGCTTATAAAACGGCTACCTAGAATACCAATGAGCAGACCGCTCATCACAATCCCAATCGCTTTACCCCGGTTTTCTTCACGCGCGAGTTGTGCAGCCATAGGAACAAACAGCTGTGGAACCACAGAAGCAAAACCCACACAAAAACTGGAAAGGGTAAGCATCCACAAGCTGGGAGCCAGTGCAGTACAAATAAGGGCCGCAACGATGGCAATAAAATCAAACAGAATGATTTTTCGTCTTGAAAATTTATCTCCAAGGGGAATGATGAAGAGCAATCCAAAAGCATAGCCCAACTGTGTGGCAAGCGGAATCTTGCTTACCTGAGCTTCGGTAACCTGAAAGGTTTGAGCCATAAGATTAAGCAGCGGCTGATTGTAGTAATTGTTAGCCACCACCAGACCGGCACCAACGGCCATAAGGTAAAGCAGGGAATTGCTAAGCTGAGTGGCTTTCATATTAAGAGATCAGAAAAACTAAAGCGCCAGATTAGCACCTGCCGTAAATACGGTCTTTTGCAAGTTGCAGTAAAATATGAAACTGATCTTCAATATTGGTATGGGTATTATCAAGCAGGATCGCGTCTTCTGCCTGTTTCAGTGGAGAATCTTTACGGGTGGTATCAAGCTCATCGCGCTTTTGTACATTTTCGAGCACAGCCTCATACGTCACGTCCTCACCTTTCTGCTGAAGTTCTTCAAAGCGTCTTCGTGCCCGCTCTTCGGCCGTAGCCGTCATAAACACCTTGAGTTCGGCATCTGGAAAAACCACGGTACCTATATCGCGGCCATCCATCACAATACCCTTGTCTTTCCCCATCTCGTGCTGCTGCATAACCAGAAGTTTACGTACTTCGGGCACCGCCGCAACCTGACTTACGAAATTTGAAACTTCTAAGGTGCGTATCTCGCGCTCCACATTTTCGCTATTCAGCAATACTTCACCCAGACCCGTATCGGCATTTAAGGCAAACTTGACATTAACCATAAAGAGATGACGTACGAGGGCTTCCTTATCAAAATAACCTTCTTTGATAAACAATTTGCGCATTGCATATAACGTGACTGCGCGGTACATCGCACCGGTATCCACATAAATGTAGTTCAGTTCTTTGGCCAGCATTTTTGCCACGGTGCTTTTACCTGTGGAAGAATACCCGTCAATAGCAATGGTTATTTTTTTCAAGAAGACTGATTTTTAAAGTTCTAGCTTACTGTAAATCGAGGTTTAAACCGAAAAATCCCGAACTCGCCGCGCTGTTATAGCGGGCATAGCTGTAGCTAAGCCGCAATTTATTAAACTTCACAGAAAAACCGGCACTCAAACCCGCAAAACTACGCTGGTCTGCAATACGCAATTCTTCGCCTCTCCGCACACTGTAACCCAGCCTGATGTTGAATCCCTTATCCGGAAATAATTCCGCCCCAAAAATCATATGCCGAAGCGCTTCATCAAAAAAGTTGATTTTTTCAGGAGTAGTGTTTCCATTTAAATCGCTGGTTGCCCTTGCCGGATTTTCAAAAGCCAGGTTCCAGTTTTGAACGTTTTCTAAAGTGAAATGCCAACGCAGCGGTACATGTTCTAATTTCTGAGAAATGCCCAAATCTACCTCAAGGGGAAGCGATTCATACGTCACATCATAAGGGGTAAATTGGGTTCCCAAATTGCGCACGACCCCGGCTACGTTAAGCCGCAGGTCTTCATTTACATAGATAAATCCCAGGTCAACCGTACCTCCAAACGAAGTGTACTGCTCCAGTTTTGAAGAGATTAGTTTTAGGTTTGCGCCCACAAAAAAATCGGTTCGCGGAATGTTGTACGCGTAACCCACCGAAAATGCCACTTCTCCCCCACTAAAATCTCCGGTTTCATTACCCTGCTCGTCGAATCCCGAAAAGTTTCCGTAGTTGATGTAAGTAACTCCAGCCTGAATAACCTGCCTGCGCCGGTCGATTAGATAAGCATAACTCGCCGTACCATAATTCACGTCTGCCAGGTAATTCACATAATTAATAGCAAATTGATTGTCCATTTCCGCATTAATCACCGCCGGGTTGAAAAGCGCCAATGCAGGGTCGTAGCTGTAATCGGTAAGCAGCTTACCTCCCAGTGCGGCCTGCTTGGGTGAAGAAACCAGGTTTAAAAACTGATAGGTATCGCGCCCTCCCAACTGCGCCTGTAGACTTTTGGCACAACATACAAGAAACACAAGAAGTATAAGCGTTCTCAGCATAGTAAAGGGATGGCTTCCCGGTTAAACGGTTTACAATGATACTTTATTTTCAGAGCACAAAAAAACCCGCATCCCAAAGAATGCGGGTTTTATAACTCGTTTTGAGTATTACAGAATCTTGGCGTTTTTTACCTGTTCTTTAGTAAGTGCCAGTTCAAGAACTTCGCTCATATCATTTACATAATGAAAGGTAAGTCCTTTTAGGTACTCCTCATTGATCTCTTTAATGTCGCGCTCGTTTTCTGCACACATAATGATTTCCTTGATGTGCGCACGTTTTGCAGCCAGAATCTTTTCTTTGATCCCGCCCACCGGAAGCACTTTACCACGCAGCGTAATCTCACCTGTCATCGCTATGTTTTTCTTCACTTTACGCTGGGTAAATAAGGATACCAAAGAGGTTAGCATAGTGATTCCTGCACTCGGTCCGTCTTTAGGCGTTGCCCCTTCCGGCACGTGAATGTGTACATTATAATTTTCAAACACCCCTGGATTTAGTTCGAGGGCATCGGCGTTAGACTTGATGTACTCCATCGCCAGGGTAGCACTTTCTTTCATTACTTTCCCCAGGTTTCCGGTAACGGTAAGGTTTCCTTTTCCTTTAGAAAGTATAGATTCTATAAAAAGAATATCACCACCTACCTGCGTCCAGGCTAGTCCGGTTACTACACCGGCAACCTCGTTGTTTTCGTATTTATTACGCTCCAGTTTGGGAGATCCCAGAACTTCAATAACCGTTTCGGTATCGACTTTCACTTTATACTCCTCTTCCATCGCAATATTTTTGGCCGCGTAGCGCACCATTTTAGCGATTTGTTTTTCCAGACCTCGCACACCCGATTCGCGCGTATAGCCTTCCACAATTTTTTCGAGTTGCGGTTTGGCGATTTTCAGCTGATCGGGTTTTACACCATGCTCTTTTAATTGCTTCGGAAGCAAATGGCGCTTACCTATTTCGACTTTCTCTTCAATGGTATAACCGGTTACATTAATGATTTCCATTCGGTCGCGCAATGCAGGCTGAATGTTACCCAAATTGTTTGCGGTCGCGATAAACATCACTTTTGAAAGGTCAAAACCTAACTCCAGGAAGTTATCGTGAAACTCAGCGTTTTGCTCGGGATCTAAAACTTCAAGCAAAGCGGAAGAAGGATCTCCCTGATTGCTGTTGCTCAGTTTATCTATCTCATCCAACACAAATACCGGATTGCTGGTACCGGCTTTCTTCAAATTCTGAAGAATTCTACCCGGCATCGCACCTATGTAGGTTTTACGGTGCCCGCGTATCTCTGCTTCATCACGCAAACCACCTAAACTCATACGCACGTATTCGCGGCCCAGAGCTTCAGCAACTGATTTACCCAGGGAAGTTTTACCCACACCGGGAGGTCCATACAGACACAGGATTGGCGACTTCATATCGTTACGCAGCTTCAGAACCGCCAGGTATTCGATGATTCGTTTTTTAACATCATCAAGACCATAATGATCGCGGTCCAGAATGCGCTTAGCCCGTTTCAGGTCAAATTTATCCTTGCTGAATTTATTCCAGGGCAGATCCAGAAACAGATCGAGGTAATTGCGCTGTATGCTGTATTCCGCCACCTGCGGATTCATACGCTGCATTTTAGACAATTCCTTGTCAAAATGCTTGCCTACCTTCTCATCCCATTTTTTCTTTTTGGCGCGCTGGCGCATTTCCTCCAGTTCGTCTTCCTGAGAAACCCCACCCAGTTCTTCCTGAATGGTTTTCATTTGCTGATGCAGGAAATATTCGCGCTGCTGCTGGCTCATATCGTTATGCACCCGACTCTGAATATCGTTTTTCAGCTCCAGTTTTTGCATTTCAGTATTCATGTGCCGCAAGGTTTGCAGCGCACGCTCCTGCAGGTCATTTATCTCTAATAGATTTTGCTTCTCTTCAACCGTAAGGTTCATATTAGAACTCACGAAGTTGATCAAAAACGAATCGCTTTCGATATTCTTAATCGCAAAACCGGCCTCGCTGGGGATATTTGGCGACTGCTTGATGATTTGTAGCGCTTTCTCTTTGATGGAGTCTATAATCGCTTTAAACTCGGCACTATCCGGTTCAGGTCGCGTCTCAGGCACTTCACGTACGGTGGCGACCAGATAAGGTTTTTCGGTAATTACCTCAGCCACATTAAAGCGCTTTTTACCCTGAATGATTACGGTAACGTTTCCGTCAGGCATTTTTAAAACCCGCAAAATACGCGCTACCACACCCATTGTATTGATATCATCAGCACCCGGATTTTCGACCTTTTCGTCTTTCTGAGAAACAACACCAATGATTTTAGAACCTTTATTCGATTCATTAATAAGATCAATAGACATATCACGCCCTGCGGTGATGGGTATTACCACACCGGGAAAAAGGACTGTATTGCGCAAGGGTAAAATAGGCAGGGTCTGGGGTAGCTCCTCGCGGTTTATCTCATCTTCATCTTCGGGGGTCATTAACGGGATTAATTCGGCATCGCCTTCAAAGTCCTGTAATGACAGATTGTCAAGATTTGTAAATTTTGTATTAGCCATAGCATAGTTTGACACTTTGTCACAAAAAAGAAGCCTTGTGATTTCGTGCTTTTTTTTATAATTCCTGTTAAGGCCCTAAAAATCAATAATAACAGGGGTTTAGGGCTCTTTTCACTAACTATATTTCAATTGTTGTGCCAGCGTCTTCAGAAAAAATATCGCAAAACTGTAACAATGTATGGATGCACGTATCTTTATAACGAAGCACTAACCCGTTGAATACAACTAACCAGGAAATAGAATTATTGCTTTCGCTTTGCAAAGACGGCAATCAAAAAGCGCAGCTTGAGGTGTACAAACGCTATTATAAAGCTATGTACAATACGGCCCTGCGCATTGTCAAGGACACTGCCGAAGCAGAAGATGTGATGCAGGAGTCATTCCTCAGCGCATTTACCAAGCTCGACAGCTACAGCGGCGATGCGACCTTTGGCAGCTGGCTGAAACGCATTGTTGTCAACAAAAGTATAAGTAGTTATAATAAGCGCTTAAGGCGTAAAGAAGACGATCTGGAAGACACCCTCTACAAACTGGAGGATGAAGACGGGATCACCGAATGTGATGCAGATAGCTTAGAGATCAAGCGTGTTCTTAAAACTATGGATGAGCTAAAAGAAAGCTATAGAATTGCGCTCTCTTTAAACCTTATTGAAGGCTATGATTATGACGAAATGAGCGAAATACTGGGAATCAGTTATGCCAATTGCAGAACCACGGTTTCCCGGGCGAAAGAAAGTTTACGTAAAAAATTGAGCGAAAGCTTTGCTTAAAGAAAAACACTATGAAAACGAATTTAGAAGACTGGTTTAAAGAACAGCGTGATTGCTTTGATATCGCTGAGCCTGCAGAAGATCATCAGCTTCGCTTTTTAGAGAAACTGCAAAAGCAGGAACCTAAAAAAGAGAAAAACTTAGATTGGTGGAAGCCATTACTTTCTGCCGCAGCCGTGGTGCTCCTGATTTTTATGGGGTATCTGGGTACTGCAAAAGAGAAGCCTACTGATCTCGCAGCCGTTTCGCCCGAAATGGCAAAAACCAAAGACTTTTTTACAAAAACCATCGAAGAAGAACTGTATAACATCAATGAAGCACGCACTCCCGAAACTCAAAAGCTGGTAGACGATGCCCTGAAACAACTGGAAATCCTGGAAAAGGATTATCAGAAACTGGCAGACGACCTGAGTACAAGCGGAGAAGACAAACGGGTGATTTACGCTATGATCGCCAATTTTCAGGCGCGCATTGATTTGCTGAATACCGTTCTTGAAAAAATTGAATCAATCAAAAAACTTAACACCCTAAAAAATTATGAAGATGCTTTACTCTAAACTAATCCTGTTTTTCCTGCTGATGCCTATACTAGCGACAGCGCATACCGATCCTGATCGTTTTAACGGCCGGTATACCAAAGAAAAAAAGATCACTAAAGACTATAATGTAAAGGCAGATGCCCTTTTGAAAATAAACAACAGCTACGGTAATGTTGATCTCATTGCCTGGGATCAAAACCGTATTACTATTGAGGTAATTGTACGCACCAATGGTAATGACGAAGAAAAGGTGATCAAAAAGCTCGAAGAGATTGATGTGAACTTTGAAGCGGATGCCAGTATGGTCTCCGCACGTACCAAAATCAAGGAAAGCAACAGCTCCTGGTGGAGCAGCTGGATCAATGGCAACGACAACGTCAAGATGGAAATCAACTATAAAGTACGGGTTCCTATCTCTAACACCATTGACATCAGCAACGATTATGGCGGTATTTCTTTAGATAAGCTGAAAGGCGTTGCCAAAATCTCCTGCGATTATGGACACATGGATTTGGGCGAATTGCTCGCAGACAATAACGAACTGCGTTTTGACTACACCAACAACACCCGAATCGCCTACATGAAAAGCGGAAAGATCAGCGCAGACTACAGCAGTTTCACTTTGGAAAAAGCCCAAAATGTAGTTCTGAATGCCGATTACACCAAGTCTAATTTTGAAGATGTGAGCAAATTACTGTACAACTGCGATTATGGAAGCATCGACATTGGAAACGCCGGCAATATTGAAGGCAGCTCTGATTATTTGAGCGTAGAAATCGGAAAAGTAATGGGTAATCTTTCACTCAATCTCGATTACGGTTCCGTTCGCATAGACGAGGTTACCGCCAAAGCAGGAAACGTGCGCATCAACACCGACTATGCCAGTGTCAAGATGGGTTACAGCAACGCCTATAACTTCAACTTTACCATCAAGCTCAGTTATGCAGGGCTTAAAGGTGAGGATGATTTGGAGTTCTCGCGCAGACAGATAGAATCGTTTAGCAAATATTACGAAGGGTATCACGGCTCAAAATCTGCAGCCAACAACGTAAGCATTACTTCAGAATACGGAGGTGTTTCCCTCTATAAAATCAATTAATACTAAATCAATCAAAAGCATGAAAAAACAAGTAGCATTAATAGCATTAGTACTTACCACAAGCCTTATGCAGGCGCAATGGTGGGGAGGAAACAAAGTAGAAGGTAACGGCAATGAAGTTACCCGTGAACGTCAGGTAGGCAGTTACGACGAAATTGACGTTGCAGGCAGCTTTGATGTGTATTTGGTAGCCGGTTCAGAAGGCACCGTTACGGTAGAGGCCGAAGAAAATCTTCAGGAATACATCATTACCGAAGTTAAAGGCGATAAGTTGAAAATACATACCAAAGACGGATACAGCCTGCGTAGCTCGCGTAACAAGGACATCATCATCACAGTACCTTTTAAAGACATTGACAAAGTAAGTCTCGCAGGTTCGGGCGATGTGATGACCAAAGACGCCATTAACACGCAAAGCTTCAGATGCGCTCTTGCCGGAAGCGGTGATATGATGCTTGAAGTTAATGCTCAGGATGTAAGAGCCTCACTAGCGGGATCTGGCGATCTGGTAGTTAAGGGAAGTGCTCAGGAAGTTGAACTTGAGGTAGCAGGCAGCGGTGACCTGGATGCTTCAGATCTTAAAAGCAAAGATGCTACGGCACGTGTTTCGGGCTCCGGAGATATCAACCTCAACTGTGATGGTGGTACCTTAAAAGCCAATGTTGCCGGTAGTGGTGATATTCGATACACCGGAAATCCTGATAAAATCAACTCTAATGTTATAGGCTCAGGCAGTGTGAGCAACTAAAACAACTATTCATCAATCAACTGAAAAGGCTGTCTCGTTAGGGACAGCCTTTTATTTTTTAGGTTTAATTTAGGCTTGTTCGATAATTCGCTTCCGCGGAACGAAAAAAAGTAAAATCACGCCCAGAACGAAAAATGCAATAAAAAATAGAATAGCAACACGTATACTGGTTTCTTCAGCGATATACCCGTAAGTAGACATCCCAATTACGATCCCAATCTTTTCAGAAACATCGTAGAAGCTGAAATACGAGGCGGTGTCCTTCTCCCCCTCCGGAATTAATTTAGAATAGGTAGATCTTGACAAAGACTGAATTCCACCCATAACGAGACCAACAAATGCCGCGGTGAAATAGAATTGAAAAGGAGTTGTGATCGTATAAGCGTACACACAAATCCCTATCCAAATCATATTGATCACGATAAGCGTTGGGATATTCCCAAACTTCGCAGAGGCTTTAGAAGTTAGCCAGGCGCCTAAAACGGCAACCAGCTGAATGAGCAGGATACTCACGATGAGTCCCGTGGTGCTGTCTGTTTCACCCCAGTTTAATTCTTCAATCCCAAAATAGGTCGCGATAAGCATAATGGTTTGAACCGCCATACTGTACACAAAGAAGGCGGTCAGATAAGTGCGCATCGGCTTATCGTATTTAAGCTTCTTCCAGATTTTCTTCAATTCTTTAAAGCCATTAAAGAGCACATCATTGGTAAGTTTTTCCTTTTTATTGCCTTTCGGAAGGTAATAATAGGTGTATTGACTGAAGCCTATCCACCATAAACCGGTAAGTACAAATGAAAAACGGGTTGGGAAGTCTTTGTCTTCAAAACCAAAAGTCTTGTGCATCAAAATCATGGCCAGACACACACATAGTAAAATCACGCTGCCTATATACCCCAGTGAATAACCTTTGGCACTGATGTGATCCTGTTGATCAGGGAATGCGATATCGGGTAAATAGGAATTGTAAAACACCAGACTTCCCCAAAAACCGATCAAAGCCAGAAAGTAACACAAGAGACCAAACCACAAAAAATCGGTATCAAACCAGTATAATCCAATACAGGAAACGGCACCGAGATAACAGAAAAACTTCATAAAGAACTTCTTATTCCCCACATAATCTGCAATCCCGCTCAACAACGGACTCAAAAAGGAAACCATCAAAAACGCGGCTGCAGTGACGTAGCTGATAAGCGTGTCATTATTAAAATCCCTGCCTAAAAAGTTTACGGTGTCATCTAACTTATTTCCGTCAGCATCTTTAACGATGGTTATAGCCCCATAAAAAATGGGGAAAATAGCTGAGGCAATCACCAGACTGTAAACCGAATTGGCCCAGTCGTAAAAGGCCCAGGCATTCAAGAGTTTTTTACTTCCTTTTGGCAAAGCTTCCATAAGCAGATGGTTCAGTTTAAGAAGGGACTAAAATAAGAAAGCCGCTTCAATGGAAGCGGCTTTTCAATTACTTTTTAAAAAGGATTAGTCCTGTGTGGGATTAACTCCAAACTTTTTAGCTTCGGCTACTGCTCTTGGAGCAATTTCTTTCAAGCGTGCGATACGGGTATCTGCTGAAGGGTGAGTACTGAAAAACTCCGGTGGAGCCTGTCCGCCTGATGCAGCACGCATACGTTCCCACAGACTAATTGCAGCATAAGGATCGTAACCTGCGATGGCAGCGATTATGGTACCAATCTCATCTGCCTGATTTTCGTGGCTACGGCTAAAGGGTAACATACCACCTACAGTAGTACCCAGACCATACGCCTGATTAAAAATTTGTTGTTTTTGAGGATCATTACCTATAAGTATTGAACCCGCAACGGCACCTAAACCTTGTGCCTGAGCAGCAGTCATACGCTGAGCACCGTGATTTGCCATCGCGTGAGCGAGTTCGTGCCCCATTACCATTGCAAGGCCGGCTTCGGTTTCAGCAATCGGAAGCAAACCGGTAAACACAACAATTTTACCGCCGGGCATACAGAATGCGTTGACAGCATCATCTCGAATAAGATTGTATTCCCACTGGTAATCGTCCAGGTAATTAGGGTATCCCAAAGCAGTCATGTAACGCTCTGCAGCAACCGCAATACGGTCACCTACACGTTTAACTTCGGCAGCCTCGGCAGTACCGCGTACCACATTATTTTCTGCTAAAAATTGATTGTATTGCTGAAAAGACGCCGGGAAAATTTGCTCATTGCTGTAAGCATTGAACGTTTTCTTACCCGTAAACGGACTGGTTTTACAGCTTAAAACCAGCGTAAACGTCATTAAAACGAGTATAAGTTGTTTGAGTTTCATGGTATAGTATTAAAATTTAGTAGGCTGAAATTACAAATTCTAACTACCTGTTTTTTAACAATTAGCTTAACTTTAATACTACTTGTGAAAATTATCCTATAATCTGAACTACAGAAAAATCTTCAGGCAGCTTTAGAAATTTGTCCTCTTTATCCAGATTATTCAAATCATATGCCACGTTATCAACTTTAATCTTCTTAATACGAAACGGTAACCCGATTAAATGGAGTTTTATGGTGTCGTATTCGGTTTCAAAATTTCCGCCTTTGTGCTGCTGTATGGTAAGATCTGTAGCTTTTCCTCTCAGCTTAAAATTGCGCAAACTGTACCTGCCTTTTTTATAATCGTAGCCGTCATTCGCGTCTTCATACACCTGTGAATCAATAGTGTCTTCGGCGTAATACACATCGAGCTTCAATTCTTCAATGCTTAACTCGCCCACGTATTGCTGAACCGGATATCGCGGAATAATAGCGCCTTCCTGTACAAACATGGGGATACTATCTATATCTGCATCTACCCACAGCTCGCGGCCACCTTCCAGATACTCTTCGGTCCAGAAATTGTACCAGCGACCTCTCGCCAAATACATTCTGCGTCCTTTAGAGTTAGGCTCTATAATAGGGCAAACCAGAATGTTGTTACCAAATATAAACTCATCAGTACGGTAATGCGTATGCGGATCTTCCTGATCAAAATAAACCAGTGGTTTAAGCATAGGAATACCCTCTGTGGCATATTCGTAAAACATGGTATAGAGGTAGGGTAAGAAAGTGTATCGTAATTCGATAAATTTTCGGGCAATATCAGTCACCTCATCGTCAAAAGACCAGGGTTCCTGATCCCCGTGGTGGCCTGATGAATGCACCCTGCAAAACGGATGAAACACCCCAAGCTGAATCCATCTTGCAAACAATTCTCCGGTAGGTTGCTCCGCAAAACCACCTATATCAGTGCCCGTAAAAGACATACCGCTCAGGCACATACGCTGCACCTGATTGTTGGCTATCCACAAATGTTCCCAGGTAGCGACATTATCTCCCGTCCAGGAAGAAGTAAATCGCTGAGCCCCGCTATATGCGCTTCGTGTAATTACCAGCGGTCTCTTAGGATACACATATTTCTTAACCCCTTCATAGGTCGCGCGTGCCATCTGAGTCCCATAGACATTATGCGCTTTGCGATGGCTGCAGGGATGCCCGTCAAAATCGTGACGCACATCATCGGGGAAGGTCTTGCCGGGGACTTCCATTACCGCGGGCTCGTTCATATCGTTCCATACCCCGCGAACGCCAATTTCACCTACCAATTCTTTAAAAAGTCCTGCCCACCATTCCCGTACTTCAGGATTGGTATAATCAGGAAAAGCACATTCTCCCGGCCATACTTTCCCTATCATATCAGGACCATCTGCCCGCTTGCAGAAATAACCATTCTCTAAAGCTTCCTTATAAACCCAATAATCAGGATCAATCTTAATACCCGGATCTATAATGACAATGGTTTTAAAACCGTCATTCAGCAGTTCTTTAACCATGCGCTTAGGATCGGGGAAGTATTCCTTATTCCACGTAAAACACCTGAAGCCTTCCATATAATCGATGTCGAGATAAATCCCATCGCAGGGAATTTTCAGATCCCGGAATTTTTTAGCAATGCCTTTTACCGTAGACTCCGGATAGTAACTCCATTTACACTGCTGAAAACCTAATGTCCAAAGCGGAGGCAACTCGGGTTTGCCCGTAAGGTGTGTGTAGTTTTGTACCACTTCACTCATCTCTGGACCGTAAATAAAATAATAATTCATCTCACCTCCCGGTGCCCAGAAACTGGTTACATCAAGTCGTTCCTGACAAAAATCAAAGGTTGACTTAAACGTGTTGTCAAAAAAGATTCCGTAGGCTCTTTTGTCTTTCAACCCGATGTAAAATGGTACCGATTTGTAAATAGGATCTGTTTCTTTACCAAATGCATAGGAGTCTGTCGCCCAGTTTGAAAACCGCCTTCCTCTCAGATTAAGATGTACCGGTTTATCTCCCAGACCATAAAATGCCTCTCCTGGATGTGAGCGTTTGCTCATCTTTACGATATTTCCGCCCAGAGTAAAACTTTCTTCATAATGAAAACCCAGTTCATCTTCATTAATCAGGTTACCCTCGGTATCGAGAATTTTGGTCTGTAGGCTTATCTTTTCAATCTTGATAATGAGCTTTGCAGTAGTTACAATGTGAAAATTCTTATTCTCGCTTAGCTCTAAATGATTGTAACCAATGTGGTTATCAGGGTCTATTGCATAGGAAAAATCCTCTTCAAGGATTCCCCTCGTACCGTAGCGAAAGCGCACTACGCTATCGCGTAAAACGGTGAGTTCAAGAATTACATTATTTTCAGTGGTAAAATACAGCGTATCAACCTCCTGACGTATATTTTTTACAGAATTTGGAAACTGATTTCCTTTCTGCTCTAATTCGGTATTTGTAATCATGCGTTAAGGGATTTACGTTATAATCAAATACGGTTTTGGGGGATTTAAGCGAATGGAAAATTCCTGTTTATCAATGGTTTTATAAATTAAAACACCACTGCTTGGCTTTTTGTTAAGCGGACTCTAAGTTACCGGTTTCACTGAAAGATCTCCTCTATGATTGAAAAAGATATCAACGAACTAGTAAACAGTATTTTGCAGTTTTTAGCGTTTATCACTTGTAAAAAACAAGAAAAGGAACTGAATTAGTTCCTTTTCCGTGAAATCTATCATTTCATTATTTTTCTCATAAGGCAAAGACCATTGTTGCCAAAGGTGCCAGATCCAATTTTATACTGTTTTCTCTGGAATTCCAGGGCACGGCTTCAACTTCTACCTGTTCTGTAAGGTAATCTCCACTTCCGCCATATTCCTTTTTATTGGTGTTGAGTATTTCGGTAAGTTTTGATTTTGCCTTATAGATTTCTGATGGTACTCCTACCCTATAATTCTCACGCGGTACCGGAGTAAAATTGCAAATAACCAGTACGGTTTCTTTTGGTTTATTCCCTTTTCGCAGATAGGAGAGCACACTGTTTTCTGAGTCTGACCATTCTATCCATTCAAAGCCCTCATTACTGAACTGCTTCTCGTACAAGGCCGGATGTGACTTATACAGTTTATTCAAATCAGTCACACAAGCCTGCATTCCTTTGTGGAAATCATACTGCAGCAGGTGCCAATCCAGACTTTCTTGAAAATTCCACTCAGAGCTTTGTGCAAATTCGCCACCCTGAAAAATGAGGTTGGTACCGGGATGGGTGAACATGTAACCAAACATCAATCTTAGGTTTGCAAAACGCTGCCATTCGGTTCCCGGCATACGGTCAAAAAGTGATTTCTTCCCGTAAACCACCTCATCGTGCGAAAGCGGTAACATAAAATTCTCTGAAAAGGCATAGGTCATTGAAAAGGTTATATCATTCTGATGGTATTTGCGATAAACCGGTTCTTTCTTAAAATACTCGAGCGTATCGTGCATCCAACCCATCATCCATTTCATACCAAAACCAAGTCCGCCCAAAAACACCGGTTTTGATACTCCGGTATAACTGGTAGATTCTTCGGCGATGGTCTGTACATCGGGATAATTTTTAAATACGGTGACATTAAGCTCTTCTAGAAAAGCAATGGCATCCAAGTTTTCACGACCGCCAAACTGGTTAGGCTCCCACTCCCCATCTTCACGTGAATAATCAAGGTATAACATAGAAGCCACGGCATCTACGCGCAGACCGTCAATATGGTATTGATCAAGCCAGAACAAGGCATTACTTATTAAGAACGCACGCACTTCATTACGGCCATAATTGAAAATCAAAGACTTCCAGTCCGGATGCCAGCCTTTACGCGGATCGGGGTGTTCGTATAAATGGGAACCATCAAAATTCCCCAGTCCGTGTGCATCCTCAGGGAAATGCGAAGGCACCCAGTCTAAGATAACCCCAATGCCTGCCTGATGAAATTTATCAACCAGCAGCATAAATTCTTCGGGATACCCAAAACGCGAGGTCGGTGCAAAATACCCGGTCAATTGATAACCCCAGCTGGGATCGTACGGGTATTCCATAATGGGCATAAACTCTACGTGAGTAAATTCCATTTTTTTTACGTAATCTACCAAATCATCAGCCATTTCGGTATAACTCAGGCTTCGGTTCTCGTCCCCTGTTTTCTTCCAGGATCCCAAATGCACTTCGTAAACTGAAAAAGGAGTATCAAGCGCATTGTGTTTAGCGCGGTTTTTCATCCATTTGCTATCCTTCCATTTGTAGTTGGTATCATATACTACTGAAGCCGTTTTGGGCGGATGCTCTGCCCTGCGGGCGAAAGGATCGGCTTTTTCAGTCTTTACATCATTTATGTGCGACTGTATTTTGTATTTGTAGATCGTACCGTGACCGACTTCAGGAATGAAACCTTCCCAGATTCCACTGCCGTCCCAGCGTACGTTGAGTTTATGATCACCCTCAAGCCAGTAATTAAAATCACCTACTACGGAAACGGACTTAGCGCTGGGCGCCCATACCGCAAAGTAAGTTCCCTTTTTTCCATCTACGGTTACCGGATGTGAACCCAATTTTTCGTAAAGTCTAAAATGCTTTCCGGCTTTAAAAAGTTCAATATCAAAATCTGAAAATAAGCTGTATGCGTGTACGTTACTCATATTTTTGTTGGTTAAGTATATTGGAGATTCCTTTAAAGGGGATTATAGCCCAGCGGGGTCTTGCATTTAGCTCATACCCCAATTCATAGACCGCCTTCTCCAGCAGGCAATATTGTAATAAAAATTCAATTTCTTTGATGTATCCTATATTAAGATTAGCCTGTTGTACTTCCTGTATATAGGTGCGTAGAAAAACCCCGACGATGTTACCGTATAAAACTTCGGCTATTTCAAACAACTCATTGAGCTCGTAATCATACTCTTCGTGATTGTTGAAAATAGTGGCATAAATCGCATAATTAAATGACCTGAACATACCGGCAACATCCTTAATTGGTGGTTGTTTCACTTTACGATCCCGAATGGTACTTTCAGGCTCACCCTCAAAATCAATGATGTAAAAATCTCGCTCGTGGACTAACACCTGACCTAAATGGTAATCCCCGTGAATGCGCAGGCGTTCACTTTTCAGTTTGTCTTCGTCAAAATCAAGCAACTGCTTTCTGATTACCTTCTTATTGCTTAAAAATTCATTGGCAAGTTCCAGTTGCAGACCATCCAGTTTGTGCAGGTTGTTTTCAACAAGGTTTATTCGATTTTCAAACTGATAAATCAATCTGTTTTTTAACCAAACCGAATAATCATTTCCAAAAGGCTGCGGTGTAAATGCGGTGTTTATACGCTCCTGCCCCAGACCAATATGCATTTGCGCAGTACGCATTGCCAGGTTAGACACATCTTCAAAAAAACCGAGCGGACACCAGGCTAAAATAGCCGAAGAAACATCCGTCACAGCAAGTTGTTCCAGATATTTTACCGGCCTCAGAGTTTCCAGTTTGGGCTTTTGATCTGATAATTCTTTAAAAACACCTTTTAAATAATGTGTGAAATATTCCCAGGCATCTCCTTTATTGGGAACAAGCTCCTGCATTAAGCCCAGGGTAATCACGTTTTTATCGCTAAACTTAAGTGTGATGCTCCCCAAATATTTAGGCGTATTCTTGAAAAAGCCTTTCATAGTAAGATACTTACTAATCTCATAATCAGGATTCTCATCTACATAAACCCGTCTGAAAATTTTCAGAATACAAGTTTCGTTGTAGACTATTGAAGTATTGCTTTGCTCAACTCCCATAAGTCTGCTGCTCTCGTAACCGGCAATCGTATTTGACCTCCCACGGCGATACGCAATTTCCTTATATCGGTATTTTTCGCCCTCCAGAATTTTTAAGAAGATTTGCTTGCGAAAAGATTCCAAAAGCAGGGCATCTACCAAAAAGCCCTCTTGACCGTTGAGCCTCAATCTGGCTATAATTTTATCGCCTACAACACTTTGATCGGTAATAAACGCGATGGGTAAAAAGTAATTTTGAACAAAAGCTTCCTGAAAATTTACTTCAAGAACAACCCCATAAAAGCGGTCATTTTGATCTTCAATAGGAAAACTATCAATAATCTCAAGGTATTTTAAAGCACTGGCCTTGCCACCATACCAACGTTGCTTGAGGATATAGGGTTGTAAAATATCATTACAAAGTTCACGGTTAAAACGCTCGTTTTCGAGCAGTTCTTCCCAGCTTGACTCGTACTTAAAGTCTAGTCTGCCGTCAATTTGATTATCCTCGGACATGGTTTTGGTTTAATGTGTTAGTTTTCTTTTTCTGCTGTAGACCTATTTGAAAATCTGAAATATGTGAAAGGGTAATGCAGGGTGTAGCTCCACATAATTCCATTCATCGTTCCAGGTATAGGTGCTGTCTGTAATTACATCTTTAAGTGTGAGTTCAGAACCCGGTGCGAGACTCATAAGTTCATAAGGTAACCTGAGATTACCGGCCTGCTTGTAATAGGGATCAAGGCTTACGACAACCAGAATTTCATTTTTGAAGCCTTCATCCCATTTATAAAAAGCAATCAGTCCTTCGTTTTGTATATCGCAAAATCGAATGTTATTGGTTTGCTGAAGCGCCATATGCTGTTTACGCGCAGCGTTTATTTTACTAATAAGGCGTATGAGCTTGTTATCTTTATTCCAGTCCCAATGGCGTATCTGGTATTTTTCAGAATTCATATATTCTTCCTTACCAGGCACGGGATCACTCTCCATAAATTCATAAACCGGTCCGTAGAGACCAATATTTGAACTTAAAGTTGCCGCCAGAGCATATCGTATGAGGTGCTGCGCCTCGTTAGCTCCCTGCAGATGCCAAGGGTTTATATCGGGCGTATTGGGCCAGAAATTGGGACGGTAGTATTCCTTTTGTTTGGTTTGCGTAAGCTCCGTCATATATTCTATGAGTTCGTGCTTACTGGTTCGCCAGGTAAAATAGGTATATGACTGACTGTAGCCTTGCTTAGCCAGCTGCTGCATAATTTTTGGCCGCGAAAAGGCTTCAGCTAAAAACAGCACGTCGGGGTGCTTCTTCTTAATTTCAGAAATAAACCAGTTCCAGAAGTAAAATGGCTTGGTATGTGGATTATCAACTCTAAATATTTTGATTCCCATATCAACCCAGTGTAAAGCCACGCTAAGGAGTTCTTGCCAGAGATCCTTAAAATCCTCGGTCTCCCAGTAAAAATTTACAATATCCTGATATTTCTTAGGTGGATTCTCTGCGTATTGCATCGTACCGTCAGGACGTTTTCTAAACCAGGTGGGATGCTCGGTCAGATATGGATGATCTGGAGCCGCCTGAAATGCGAGATCCATAGCCACTTCAATTCCTAAACTTTCGGCGTGATTGATTAAATTCTTAAAATCTTGTTCGGTTCCTAATTCCGGATGTATGGCTTTATGCCCCCCGTGCTTAGAGCCTATTCCCCAAGGCACACCGCTATCTCCGGGTTCGGCATTGGTTGCGTTGTTTCGGCCTTTTCGGTTTACTTCGCCAATTGGATGTATGGGTGGGAAGTATAGTGTATCAAATCCCATTCCAGCCACGCGCGGTAACAGGCGCTCGCAATCTTTAAAAGTGCCGTGTTTACCTGATTCTTCACTCGCAGATCGCGGAAAGAATTCATACCAGGTACTGAAACGCGCCTTGTACCGGTCTACATAAACCTCAAGCGTTTTGCTTTCGTGCGCCAGATTCCGGGTTGGATGATCTTTAAAAATTCGATGTAAATCTTCAGAAATGGCATATTTACAGGCCTCGTCATAACGATTTTCATCAGCAAATAATTCTTTGACGTGAGCCACATACTGCTTTCCATCATCGTCCAGTTTTTCGGCAACTGCTTCTAAATGCTGAATTCCGTCAAGCAACTCGCTTTTCACATATTGCGCATCTTTTAGTTTTGCCTCAATACCGTGCTGCCAGTTTAGCGGATGATCAATCCATCCTCTTATTTTATATTCATAAAAACCCTGATGCTCCACACTAAAACTTGCCGCATATGCGTCATTCACAAGAGGGTTCATCCGTACGGTCTGCCAGGTTTTATCTGTTTTACGTTTAAAACAAACTTCGGCCTCCAGCACATCGTGCCCATCTCCTAATACGTCTGCGGTTACGTGCACCAGCTCACCGGTTACCCGTTTGATAAAAAAATCCCCACCTTGCAGTTGGGGCTCTATATTCTCTATAACAATGCGTTCTCTAGTCAAGGTTAGTCGGTTTTAATTTTAGATTGAATAAATAATGCTCTCTAAAAGTAGCAATTATTAATGATAACTGCCTTTAAAATACAAATTTGACAATAGTGTTAAAATGCTTAAGCGTTAGTCTTTTGTTAAAAACCCGACCAAACAGGCCCTGAGCCTTATACTTTGGCTAATTTTAAACTAAAAGAAAAACATGAAAAGATTACTGATTTTAAGCCTGATCGTTGGTTTTACAGCGTGTAAAGGCACTGCTCAAAAAGAAAAGCAAGAGAATTTTCCGGTGACCAAAACCGAAGCCGAATGGAAAGCCGAACTTTCTTCCCAGGAGTTTTACGTTCTAAGAGAAGAAGGTACTGAACGTGCCTTTACCAGCGATTTGCTCAACAACAAGCAAAAAGGTACTTACGTGTGTGCGGCATGCCAAACCCCGGTTTTTAAAAGTGAAACCAAATTTGACAGCGGTACCGGCTGGCCTTCATTTTACGATTATATAGAAGGTAATGTTGCCTTTTCGTCAGACAATAAATTAGGCTACACCCGTACCGAAGAGCATTGTGCTACCTGTGGCGGACACCTGGGGCACGTTTTTGATGACGGACCAAAACCTACCGGAAAGCGCCATTGCATCAATGGTGTGGCATTAGACTTTGTTCCTGAAAAATAAATCTAAGCCCCTAGCCCCCCAAAGGGGGGATAACTTTACACTAAAAAAATTACATCGAAGCACAGAGATAAAAGAGCTTCCCTTTGAAGGGAGGTTGGAGGGATGTAAAAGCTTAAAAACGAAAAAAATTTCCGCTGAAGTCTGTGCTGAGTGCGTCGAAGTGCGGAATCAACATTATAAGATTTCCGCCGAGGCCCGTGCTGAGTGCGGCGAGGTGCGAAACCAACATTATAAGATTTCCGCCTTCGCGGAAATGAAAAAAAAATACTATTTATGAAAGAATATCCTGTACAGAAAACGGAAGCTCAATGGAAAGAAGAATTGGGCCCCGAGCGTTATCATATTTTACGCGGTAAAGGTACCGAAAGACCACATACCGGAAAGTACAACCTGCATTTTGAGAAAGACGGCACTTACCACTGCGGCGCTTGTGACGCCAAGCTTTTTGAGGCCGATAGCAAATTTGAGAGCGGTTGCGGCTGGCCCAGTTTTGACGAGTCAATCCCCGGGGCGGTTGAATATGTACGCGACACCACGTTTGGAATGATACGTACAGAAATTTTATGCGCCAATTGCGGCAGTCATTTAGGTCATGTTTTTGACGACGGCCCTACTGAAACCGGACAACGCTACTGTGTGAACTCGGCTTCAATAGATTTTGAAAAAGAGTAAATCCCTTTTTTGGAACGACTCTTGATACTACCTCACTAAATAACCTATTAAAGTACATATATATGAAAAAATTACTCTCACTACTCGCCCTATTTGCCGTTATATTAACCTCTTGTACCGGTGATCCGGGACCTCCGGGACGCGATGGATTTGATGGGGTTGATGGATTGGACGCTGAATATGCCAAGGTAATTGAAGTAACTACAGACTTCAATTACGATGGTACAAATGGAATTTGGTTTACTAATTTTATTGATTTCCCTTCCAACGTTGAATTTTTGGACGGTGATGCAGTTCTAGCTTACAGATTGGAAGATGTTGTAGACGGTCTTGATGTTTGGACGCAATTACCTCACAATTTTTTTCTCGCTGAAGGTACAATGCAATATGTCTTTACGCATACTACAGGAGATATTCAATTTATAATCGACGGTAACTTTGATCTTTCAAATATTGCTACAGACTATACGGATACTCAGACCTTTAGATATGTGTTAATACCAACTGAATTTGCTGAAAATTTTAACGGTGACTTCTCTAATTTGAATGCAGTCATGAATGCTTTAGAGCTTCAGGAATCTGACGTTAAAAAATTGAACTAATTCTATTTGAATCATTCAACAAATATGAAAGGCTTACTTACGGAAATACGACAGTGTTCCGTTTGTAAGCCTTTTTTGCCTTTAGGCCCTAACCCTATTATTTCGGCTTCGCCAAAAAGCAAAATCGTTTTGGCCAGTCAGGCTCCCGGGCGTATTGCCCACGAGCAGTCGGTCGCATGGGACGATCCCAGCGGGCGCCGTCTGCGCGAATGGCTTGATGTAGATGACAAAACCTTTTACAATCCCGATAATTTTGCGATTCTGCCTTTAGGCTTTTGCTACCCAGGCAAAGGCAAAACCGGCGATCTCCCGCCCAGACCGGAGTGTGCTCCGCTTTGGCATAAACAGGTAACCGACAGATTTGAATGCGACCCACTTTACATCTTAATCGGTAATCATTCTCAGCAATTCTACCTTCAGGATAAGCTCACGTTAACGCGGCGTATTCAGAATTTTGAGGCTTATTTGCCCAAGTATTTTGTACTCCCACATCCTTCTCCGGTTAATCATTTCTGGCTGAATAAAAACAAGTGGTTTGAAAGCGATGTTTTGCCGGTTCTTAAAGCCGAAATCCAAAAACGCCTTTCGTAAGCCTGTTTCTTAAAAATCCCGAAGCTTTAGCGGTTCGTTTTTTAGGCTTTTTATCCGTAAATTCGTGCCTTCAAATTTCACGGAAACTATGAGTAAATACGATATTATTGTCTTAGGAAGTGGACCCGGTGGTTATGTTACAGCTATCAGAGCTTCACAATTAGGTTTTAAAACCGCTATTGTAGAAAAAGAAAGCCTTGGAGGGGTTTGCTTAAACTGGGGCTGTATCCCTACCAAAGCCCTGCTTAAAAGTGCTCAGGTATTTGAATACCTTAAGCATGCCGAAGACTACGGTCTTAAAGTAGAAGGTGCCGATAAGGATTTTGACGCGGTAGTAAAGCGCAGTCGTAACGTGGCAGAAGGGATGAGCAAAGGCGTTCAGTTCCTGATGAAGAAAAATAAAATCGATGTTATTGAAGGTTTTGGCAAGTTAAAACCCGGTAAAAAAATTGATGTTGACGGTACCGAATACAGTGCAGATCATATCATCGTCGCTACCGGAGCACGCTCTCGCGAATTGCCCAGTTTACCACAGGATGGTAAGAAAATCATTGGCTATCGTAAGGCGATGACGCTGGAGAAGCAACCTAAAAGCATGATCGTCGTAGGATCTGGAGCTATTGGTTGTGAGTTTGGTAGCTTTTACAATTCTATGGGTACCGAAGTGACCATCGTAGAATATATGCCAAACATCGTTCCTGTAGAAGATGAGGAAGTGTCTAAGCAATTTGAACGCAGTCTAAAAAAAGCGGGCATCAAAATTATGACCGAAGCTTCTGTGGAGTCTGTTGATACTTCAGGAGAAGGTGTGGTTGCTACCGTAAAGACTAAAAAAGGAGAAGAAAAACTGGAAGCAGATATCGTGCTTTCGGCAGTAGGTATTAAAACCAATATTGAAGGCATTGGCCTTGAAGACGTGGGTATTATTACCGATAAGGATAAAGTGATTGTTAACGACTGGTACCAGACTAACATGCCCGGTTATTACGCTATCGGTGATATCACTCCGGGCCCTGCGCTGGCTCACGTAGCTTCAGCAGAAGGCATTATTTGTGTGGAAAAAATCGCGGGTATGCACGTAGAGAAATTAGACTACGGCAACATCCCGGGATGTACGTATGCATCGCCTGAAATTGCTTCGGTAGGTATGACCGAAAAACAAGCGAAAGAAGCGGGTTACGAACTCAAAATCGGGAAATTCCCATTCTCGGCTTCCGGTAAGGCAAGTGCAGCCGGAAACAAAGATGGTTTTGTAAAAGTAATTTTTGATGCTAAATACGGGGAGTGGTTGGGTTGCCATATGATTGGCGCCGGTGTAACCGATATGATTGCCGAAGCTGTTTTAGGCCGTAAGCTGGAAACTACCGGTCACGAGGTGCTTAAAGCTGTGCACCCACACCCTACTATGAGTGAGGCTGTGATGGAAGCTGTTGCTGCCGCTTACGATGAAGTGATTCACTTATAGACGTTAGACGTTACACGTTACACGTTAGACAAAATTAAAAACCCTGGGATAAATCAATCCAAGGGTTTTTTTATTCCTAGTGTTTTTATTGTTCATATATTCAACTCACCCCCTTCCCTCTAATTACCTCTCAAAAGCAACACTATTAACCAATAACAATTAACAATTAACTACCCGGCACCAGATCACAAAACCAAAAGCCGGTGTCCCAGAGCTTTTCGTCATCGCTAAAGCAATTATCCTCCTCATTATCGGCAGGGGCATAATTGCGGAGCATTTTTTCGCCTATGCGAAAGTCGACCGGATTTTTAAAAATTGGTCCGTCAAAAACAAAGGTGTGAAACTCTCCGTTTTCACCACATGGGTCTACACCTTCCGGTAAATCGGCTATAAACTGTTTGTCAATTACCCGCCCTGCAAAAGATTCGTCGAGTAGTTTGGCATTCACACAAACCGTAATCGCTTTAAAACCCAGATCGATGAACTTGTTAATAAGCGCTTTCGTATCCTGTTCCCAAAGCGGAAAAACAGCCTGAAGCCCAACTGATTTCAATTGGTCTTCCCGATACTTTCGTAAATCTTCCAGAAAAATATCTCCAAAAATTGCGTGCGTGTTTCCGGCGTCTTTCAATCTTCGGGCGGCGTCACCCAAAATTCTGGAATATTCAGACATCGAAACATTTCCGTTTAAAGAAATTTTCTCCAGCGGAAAACCTAAAGCTTCAGCCTGTAAATCGAGTAATTCTTCGCGTAAACCGTGCATTGAGACCCGGTTCACATCGGCATTCACAGTCGTCACTAATTGGGTGATTTCGAATTCTGATTGCTGAAGTATTTGATAAAGGGCCAAAGCCGAATCTTTACCACTACTCCAGTTGAAATAAGCTTGTTTCAAAAGATGAATTTACAGGAACGATTTGATCGCCAGTTCATAACTCTGCAAACCAAAACCTATAATGATGCCTTTGGCGTGCTTAGAAACGTAAGACTGATGCCGAAAGGCCTCACGGGCAAAGGTGTTGGAGATGTGCACTTCAACAACGGGCACGCTTACCGCTGCAATGGCATCGCCAATGCCCACCGAAGTATGTGTATATGCAGCCGCATTGAGGACAATACCGTCAAAAACACCGTCAGCGTCCTGAATTTTGGTAATCAAATCGCCTTCAGAATTGGATTGAAAATAGGATAACTCCGTCTCCTTAAACTGAAATTGCAATTTAGAAAAGTAATCCTCAAAGGACTGACTGCCGTAAATACCGGGTTCGCGTTTGCCCAGCAGATTGAGATTGGGACCGTTAAGGATAAGTATTTTGAGTTCCTGAGCCATGGGTTGTTATTTGAAGTTTAAAGATAGTTGTTTATCAAAAATCTAAAAACGATAACCCAGCCCAATGTTTAAGTAATTGGTTCGAATCTCTGGAGTATTATCGCTTTTAAAATATCTATTAAGTTGAAAAGTATAGCGTGCTTCTAAAAATAAACTTTTAGTAAAGTCGTATCCCAGCCCTGCACCTGCCCCAATATTCAGCTTATTGATATCATCATTAAAAGGCCCAAGATCCTCAAGATTGTAAGTAAACTGTGGGCCGGCAAGAATATTAAAGCCGCTTTCAGCAATGTAATAGTGCAAGGCTAAGGGAATCTGTAAAAAATTAGATTCAGTGTATCTGGCATAATTAAGGCTTCCCGAAATCGCCATAGCACCTTCTAACCTATACTGACCACCAAGACCAAGATAATATCCATTAGCAGTTTCAGTAGAAGTAAATTCCCCAATTAAGAAAGGGTCATCAGGTGTATAAATATTTATTTCTGAATAATCGACGCTTAAGCGGGAAGTAACGTGCAAATATCCTGCATTCACGTCCCATTTAAATTCCTGTGCAGAACCAGATAAAACGGAAATACTTAAAACTAAAAAAAGAATAAAGTGTTTCATCATAAAATGATTTAATTAAAAAAGGCTTCCGAAGAAGCCTTTAAATAAAAGATCTCAGTGAATTAGAACTTATAACCTACACCTATCTGTAATGAATTGATTCGCGCAGTAACACCATCCGCTCCTTCCAGATCACTACTAACTCGGTTAGTTAATTCGAATGCATATCTGGCATTAATAAAAAAGCTTTCATTGATATCATATCCTAACCCAAAGGCTGCATCGATACCCAAGTTATTGATCCCTTCTGCCTCTTCATCGATATTTAAAGTTGCCTGAGGTCCACCCATTAAATGAAAACCAGATTCTGAAATATAATATTTTAGAAAAATAGGAATATAGAGAAGACCACTATCATTGATGTTTCCATAGAGTACTTCTGGCTGTATGTGAAGAGATTCAGTTAGCCCTATATCAACCAAGGCTCCAAGATAAAATCCAGAATCTGAACTGGAAAATGAAGCAGCTCCATCTGCAGAGGCTTTAGCTTCAGCGTTCAAAAAACCTGCTGTTAATCCAAATTTAGTTTCCTGAGCAAACAATGAAGAAGTTGACAAAGCAACAAGCAATAATAATGTGATTTTTTTCATAATGAAATTTTAATAGTTTAAAACAAACATAATGCGTTTAACTATTAAGTTAGTTTACTTTATAATGTGTTTTCAGTAATTGACTGAATATCAATATTCAATCCAATCAATTTATTTTGATTCTAATTAGAACTAAATCGGTTTAAATGAAAAAGCCCCGCAATCGCGAGGCTTTTGAGTGGTTGATTAGTTGTTTAAACTACTAGAATACATAACCTACACCGGCCTGTACCGCGTAGTTGTAAGCATTTACATTGTCATAAATACGGGTAAATCCACGGGTATAGCGTCCCTGAATAAAGAAGCCGCTGTCAAACTGATATTCTAAACCGGCAGCGGTACCTAATTCAAAAGTGTTTGCGCCATCAACGATATTCACATCCCCTCCATTGCTTACCGGTTGATAATCTACCTCTTCATTAACCAAAAAGTTGATAGAAGGTCCTGCCTGCAGGCTTAAACCATCAACAAGGTAAATTTTGGCTAAAAGAGGTACCTGGATGTAATCTAATTGATATTCAATATTCTCGTCAATATCTAAGAAATTATCTTCATCAATCGCAGCGATGGTTGATCCCTGCGCAGAATAAATCACCTCGGGTTGAAAGGAGAATTTATCGCTTATAGGAAGTTCGGCTACAAGACCACCATTAAAGCTTAACCGGGTGTCCTGATCTCTTGAATCACTTCCGGTGATGTTTGAGACATTCAGTCCGGCTTTTACTCCAAATCTATAAGCGCTCTGTGCAAAACTTGCTGTGGTTCCTAAAGCGATTAAACCCGCCATTAAAACTAATTTTTTCATGTTTTTTGTTTTTAGAATTTTGAACAAAACTAGTGACAGCAAGGCCTCACGGGTGCTAATGAAGACCTAATGTTTCGCTAACAAAATCACAATTGGGAGCTATTTTCGCTTCTTAAATTAAAGTATTTGACTTTGTGTAACTTACAGATTAAAAGCTGAAAATGACTTTTCAGATAGCATTTAGAAAATACTAAAACCCAACAATTTAAAGGAAATCCGTCTCTTTTAGAATAGGATTGAAAATGTGAAAATTTGTTAATAAGACTGGGGCTAGGTCATAAAAAAAGCCTCGCATTGCGAGGCTCAGTTTTATATACTTTAGATTTTTCTTAGTTGAAGATAAAACCTAGTGAAGCGGCAAACACACCATTTTTGGTAGAATCATCTCCGGTTTCTCCATCATAGATATCGGTAAAACCTTGCGTGTAACGCGCGTTTAAATACAGACCTCCATTAAATTTATAACCTACACCCACAGCACCTGCAAAGTCAATGTCGTTAAAGTTGTCTTCGTTTAGACCTATTGTAGCGTTAGGACCATCAATTTTGCTCTCAACTAAAAAGCCAACCTGTGGACCTGCTTCTAAATAAAGCCCCTGTACCAAATAGATTTTTGCCAAAACAGGGACATTTATATAATCTAGTTGAAACTCGGTATCTTCTGCATCTTCGCGCTGAACCAGGTCAAAACCCTGCCCGGAATAAAAAACCTCTGGTTGGATTGCAAATTTTTCAGAAACCGGAATTTCTAATACTGCACCCAGATTGAATGAAGTACGTGCACTGTCGTCATCATATTCACCGAAACCATCACCGGTTAAGTTTGAAAAGTTTACACCTCCTTTGATACCAAAGGCTAGATCACTTTGTGCCATCATTGCAGATGAACCGCTAATCACAAGTATTGCTGCTAAAAATAATTTTTTCATCGTTTTAAGTTTTAAATTTGAGACAAAGCTACGTGCCCACTCTACGTCATTTTCCCAACGCCTAATTAAATATTATTTAAAATATTCTAAAACTTCCTTCAGTATTTAATGATTTGGCAAAAAACATTAACAGATTACAGTATTTACCTAAAACTGGAAAGAGGACTTTCTGAAAATTCAGTGCTCAGCTACAGCCTCGATATTGAAAAACTGATTAGATGGATTGAGGCGCATAATGTGACTCAAACACCGGTTTCTATTGATCGGGAAACACTTCAGGATTTTATTTATCATTCAGCCAAAGAACTCTCTGCACGCTCACAGGCCAGGCTTATTTCGGGTCTGAAAGGATTTTTTGAGTATTTGATTTTTGAAGATTATCGGAAAGACAACCCTACCGATTTAATTGAGTCGCCTAAAATTGGTCGCAAGTTACCGGATACACTTTCTGAAGACGAGATTGACCGAATCATCAGCAGTATTGATTTAAGTACACCCCAGGGAGAGCGTAACCGGGCCATCCTTGAAACACTTTACGCCTGCGGCCTGCGTGTCTCTGAATTGCTGAGCCTAAAACTTTCGGATCTTTATTTTAAAGAAGGCTACATATTAGTTACCGGAAAAGGGAATAAGCAACGTTTTGTACCTATTGCGGCAAGTACACAAAAATACATTACTATATATAGAGACGATATCAGAGTGCATCAAAAGCCGCAACCCGGCCACACCGATATTTTGTTTCTGAACCGAAGAGGAAAATCACTTACCCGCGCAATGATCTTTACTATTGTGCGCAATCAAACCCGTGAAGCAGGCATCAAGAAAAAAATAAGTCCGCACACCTTTAGACATTCCTTTGCCACACATCTTTTAGAAAACGGAGCCGATTTACGAGCCATACAACAAATGCTGGGTCATGAAAGCATAACCACTACCGAAATTTATATGCATGTAGACCGAAGTCATCTTGCTGAAATGGTCAATCGTTTTCATCCAAGAAGGTAAATATGCTTATCACAGCATCTAAAACAAAAATCCCGATTCATCGCTGAACCGGGATTCTCTAACAAACTAACCAAAAAAACTAAACCAAATTATGAGATTTCAATCATACGTTTAGCCTGTACTTTTGCCTCTTCTTTCTTAGGAAGCAAAATAGTTAAGACACCATTTTCATAGTTTGCACTTATCTTGGTGCTGTCAACGGTATCCGGCAGGCTAAATGCTCTTTTAAACGTACTGTAGTTAAACTCTTTACGGGTAAATCTTCCGGATTTTTCAGTAGTTTCAGACTCTGATTTTGCTTCAGCCGAAATAGTAAGCACATCGTTATCCAATTCAATATTGAAATCAGCTTTCGTTTTACCGGGAGCAGCTACAGCTACTTCAAAACTTTCTTCGTTTTCCATAATATTTACAGCCGGGATACTCACCCCAATACTGTTTACATTCGTGGTTCCGCCTAACCAATCGGTTTTAAACATATCATCAAAAATTGATGGTAACCAATTGTCGTTTGTTCTCTTTACTAAGCTCATATCTAAAATTTTTAAGTTGTTATTATTTTTTATTTTGCTTAATAATTGGCAATTCTAATACCAACTCATTTTTTAACGTCATTTTGTCGGTTTATCGTGAAATATCAATGACATTTTGTCAAAAGTATAAACCTAAAAAAACCCGGAAACCATAAGCTCCCAGGTCTTTCTACTAACTAAAATTTAATTCTGAATTTACTGATTTCCTTCCAGAGTTACCGGAACGTGATAGGTTTGCCCCACTATTGGCGTGGTCTCAAACTTTTGATAGTTTAATCTACCCTGGATGAATTTCTTGATGCTCGTGTCCTCTGAATCAACAGAGATAACAACCATCTCGTTGTCTTCATTTACCGTAAAAGAAACCATTACAGTAGTCTTTTTGTCCAATTTAAAATCGTGTCTCTCCAGATGACTCGCCAGTTCTTTTTTCATCGCAGTTTTAACCGCTGCGCTGGTCGTTTTTGAAGTTGGTTCAGTTGTGTTTGCGTTTAACGCTGTACCGCAGATGATTGCTGCTGCAAGTACCATTGTTTTAAAAGTTTTCATAATGTTTGATTTTTGAATGATGTACTAAAAAGACGTCTGAGTCTGCCCTGAGTTACACCTTACAAATTCATTTAACATATTATTAACTTTTTTAATCCTTCAAAATCAGCGAGTTAGACTCAAAACTAAATCCATTTACTAAAATATATAACTCTAATTATCAATCAATTAGACCGATAACGATTTCGGAATTACTAATTTTTGACACCGCAATCCCATTAACACTTGATAACACTTCAAACAAAAAAACTCCCGATTTAAATCGGGAGTTTTCAGCAATCACCAAATAGTGATTTTATGTTTATTTATACTAAGCGAGTACTTTCTGTACTTTATCTGCTGCTTCTTTAAATTCTATTGCACTTTGTACATCAAGACCACTGTTATCAATCAATTCTTTGGCGATATCAGCATTGGTTCCCTGTAAACGTACAATGATAGGCACATTTATAGTTCCCATATTCTTATAAGCATCTACAATACCCTGCGCTACACGATCGCAACGTACAATACCTCCAAATATATTTACCAAAATGGCTTTTACATTAGGATCTTTAAGAATCAGGTTAAACGCGGTTTCTACACGCTCTGCATCTGCGGTACCTCCCACGTCTAAAAAGTTTGCAGGCTCACCACCGGCTTGTTTGATCAGGTCCATAGTTGCCATTGCAAGACCTGCACCATTTACCATACAACCCACGTTACCATCAAGATCTACGTAGTTAAGACCTACTTCTTTAGCTTCAACCTCTACCGGATTCTCCTCACGCTTGTCACGCATTGCTGCATAATCTTTATGACGAAACAATGCATTATCATCTAAAGATACCTTAGCATCAACAGCCATAATCTTGTCATCGCTGGTCTTTAACACCGGATTAATTTCAAAAAGTGAAGAATCAGACTCTGAATACGCCTTATAAAGAGCCGCGACAAATTTTGTCATTTCTTTAAAGGCAGTCCCACTCAAGCCCAGATTAAACGCAATGCGTCGCGCCTGAAAACCAAGCAATCCTGTTGCAGGATCTATTTCTTCAGTAAAAATTAAGTGCGGTGTTTTTTCAGCAACTTCTTCGATATCCATCCCCCCTTCGGTAGAATACATAATCATATTGCGGCCGGTTGCACGGTTAAGCAATACAGACATATAAAACTCATTAGGCTCGCTATCTCCCGGATAATACACATCCTCAGCGATTAAAACCTGATGCACCTTTTTTCCTTCTGCTGAAGTCTGAGGCGTAACCAGATTCATCCCGATGATTTCTCCTGCGATCTGCTCCACTTCCTGAAGATTTTTAGCAAGCTTAACACCGCCGCCTTTTCCTCTACCCCCGGCGTGAACCTGAGCTTTGATTACATGCCATCCTGTACCGGTTTCTTCGGTAAGCTTTTTTGCAGCCGCTACCGCTTCAGCAGGTGTTGTAGCAACAATACCGCGCTGAATGCGCACTCCAAAACTGCTTAATATTTCTTTTCCTTGATATTCGTGTAGATTCATAATCAGGCGTTTCTTTTTGTTTGAAATTTGCTGTGCAAAAATAGGTATTTAGCCTTAACCCTGCCAATAATTTGAATTTGATTTAAAAGCCTTCTATTCATCAGAGCTGCCCAGGCGGTATTCGGTAAAATCGAGGGGATCAAAATTCTTGAAATGACCGTTGAGTTCGATGAGTCTTCGGGTGCGATTAACCTGCTCCACTACCGGAATTGTAGCCGTGAGATGATCTATCAAATAACTATAGCGATCAGACTCCCGGGTTATCTGAAGCAAATACAGTTCCTGCTCCAGAGATAAACCCAGTTTATGAGCAAAGCTGTAACTGCTTACCGCATTGAGGTCAATTTGTGGTCCGGCAGCACCCAGCACTTCATAAAACCGCTGCACCAGATTGTAAAACGTACGTGCCTGACCCGGCAGCGCATCGTCTGTATTTTCAAGAAACTCAACAGCCGCACCGGCATATAATTTGTCAGAATAATTGGGATAAAATTCTGCTATCTTAAAAACCCGAAGCCCCCGGCAAATCACGTCACTGGCTCCAGAAGGATAGCGTTTCTTTACGGCTTCAAGCCTCACTTCAGTGCCATAATTCAAGCTGCGATTGATATATGCGGGTATTCCAAAAGTTATCTGCGTATGCTCGCAATCAGCAATTAATTGCTGGTATCGGTTCTCAAAAATATGAAGCGGCAAAGATTCTTCCGGAAATACCACGAGTTCTAATGGAAACATTGCCAAAGTAATCGTCATAGCTGTTCTGTTTTTAAGTGAATTTACTCAAATACTGGTTAAAAAGTGCTTTTTTCTCAATTTTAGGGCTGTTTCCATAATTTGTATCGCTGTTAAATGCATAACTGACTAATCTATATTAGTTTTGTACGCTTAAAGTTTTAAGATTATGACCCATCAAAATCTCCTTGACATTGCTCAGGAATATGGAAGCCCTGTTTATGTTTATGACGCGGCTAAAATTGAATCTCAATACCAAAGATTAACCGATGCTTTTAAAGGTGTTGATCACCTGCGCGTGAATTATGCGGTAAAGGCACTATCTAATCTGGCTGTATTGCAGTTCATACATGATCTTGGTGCCGGTCTTGATACCGTAAGTATTCAGGAGGTACGTCTGGGAATCGCCGCGGGTGTAGACCCTTCCCAAATTATGTTTACCCCTAATGGCGTTTCGCTTGATGAGCTTGAAGCTGTTGCAAAAATGGGAGTTCAAATCAATATTGACAATCTTTCGATCTTAGAGCAGTTTGGAACCCGTCATCCTAAAACCCCGGTCTGTGTGCGTATAAATCCACACGTAATGGCCGGCGGAAACACCAATATTTCGGTAGGACATATTGATAGTAAGTTTGGTATTAGTATACATCAAATCCCACATTTGTTGCGTATTGTTGAAAATACAGGAATGCATATCAATGGTATTCATATGCACACCGGAAGCGATATTCTGGATATTGACGTCTTTCTTCACGCCGCAGAAATCCTTTTTGATACCGCTAAAAATTTTAAGAATCTGGATTTTCTCGATTTTGGAAGCGGCTTTAAAGTGCCCTACAAACCCGGAGACATAGAGACTCACATTGAAGAATTGGGGAGCAAACTTTCAGAACGATTCAATGATTTCCAAAAAAGCTACGGAAAAGAGTTAACCCTTGTTTTTGAGCCCGGAAAGTTCCTGGTTAGTGAGGCCGGTAAATTTTTGGTTAGTGTAAATGTCATTAAACAAACCACTTCAACAGTATTCGCACAGGTTGATAGTGGCTTCAACCATTTGATACGCCCTATGTTTTACGGAAGCCGTCACGAAATTAAAAACATCAGCAATCCGGAAGGACGCGAGCGCTTTTATTCGGTTGTAGGATATATCTGTGAGACCGATACCTTTGCGACCAACAGACGTATCGCTGAGATCGCTGAAGGTGATATTCTGGCTTTTAGCAATGCCGGAGCCTATTGTTTCAGTATGGCCAGCAATTACAACTCCCGTTATCGCCCGGCAGAGGTTTTATTTATAGATGGCGAAGCACAGCTCATTCGCGAACGCGAAACCTTTGACGACTTATTAAAGCATCAGATTCCTTTGAAAAAGACAGTAAAAGCGTAATTTGAAAATCTGGTCAGCACCGGATTTTTAAATATAAAAATCATTGATTATCAAAAGCCTTCAGACGCGTTCTGAAGGCTTTTTTAATTGTGTTGCAGCAAATCTCAAAAGGATTTAGATTATTTAAAATAATATTTTATAGAAATACTAATGTATTGTTTAAATCATAGGGTATTGCTTGAAAAATAAGTATTTTCGTTCAAATTAATACAACAGCTGTGATCACCCGTTTCGCATCCATTTTACTGCTTTTTATATCCCTTTGCACCCCGTTGTGTGCTCAGGAAATCGCGGTATTACACTATGAGGGTGGTGGCGACTGGTATGCCAATCCCACTTCATTGCCCAATCTGGCTGCGTTTTGCAACGCAAATCTAAACACCAACCTCAATACTAAAACCGCCACAGTAAAAGCAACAGATCCTGCAATACAGAAATATCCCTTTGTGCATATGACCGGTCACGGCAATGTATATTTCTCTGATGAAGCCTTGCAAAATCTAAGGGATTATCTGGTGGCGGGTGGCTTCTTACACATTGACGATAATTATGGAATCGACGCTTATTTGCGCCCGCAGTTAAAACGCCTCTTCCCTGAGGAAGAACTTAAGGAACTCCCGGCAGATCATCCGCTGTTTAGCAGTGCATATGCCTTTAAGGAAGGTTTACCAAAAATACATGAACACGATGGGCAGCGCCCACAGGCATTTGGCATCTATAAAGAGGGTAGACTGGTTTTGCTGTATACCTTAGAATCTGATCTGGGTGACGGCTGGGAGAGCGCTGCAGTGCATAATGACCCGCCCGAAGTACGTGAAAAAGCCTTAAAAATGGGTGCAAACATTATCAAGTATGCATTTGAAAACTGAGCAACTCACGCATGAAAACACTCCGCGGCAAGCGACGACGCTTCCGTTTGTTTTGCTATGCGACGGGCTGAGTAGTCCCGCAAATACCGGCAGTCTTTTCAGGCTTGCAGATGCATTAGGTATCAGACATCTCTACTTTCTAAACGGCACGCCTGACCTAAACAGCAATCGCTTAAAGCGTACATCGAGAACCTGTGAGAAACGCGTAGCTTATTCAATAGTTGAGAATTCTTTAGCACTGATTACGCAACTAAAAGGTGAAAAGTATAGCATAATTGGGCTCGAACTCACCACAGACAGCGTAGCCTTAAATGATTTTAATTCTGAATTACAAAAGATCGCATTGCTCATAGGCAGTGAACGCAACGGGATTTCATCAGAACTACTAGCTTTTGCCGATCATCTTTTGCACATCCCAATGCGCGGGCAAAATAGCAGTATGAATGTTAGCCACGCGGCAGCTATTGCAGCTTACCAACTTATAAACAACCTCAATCATGGATGAAAATAAATCAAAAACCATTGCCTACGGAATTCTTAGAGCTCTGGGCATACTTGGTGGAATAATTCTAATTCTATGGTTTTTGTATCAAATACAGGCAGTGATTATGTTTATCTGTATCGCTGCAGTCATTTCCCTAATAGGCAGACCTATTGTTAATTTCTTAAAGTACAATCTAAAATTTAGCGCTACTGCGGCATCAATCACCACATTGCTTCTGGTTGTGTTGCTAATTTCCGGGATTTTAGCGCTGTTTATTCCTATTCTGATTGATCAAAGCGACCACATAAGCCGCATCAACTTTGAGGAGGTTAAACACAATGTAAACCGGCTTAATATCGAATTCAGCCGTACTCTGGGAGTTGATCAGGTCACGCTAATAGAAGGTTTCAAACAATCTGATTTTATCAAAAACTTCGACATTTCGGTGATACCTACCTTTATCAATGGTATCCTGGGAAATTTTAGTTCGATGGTGGTGGGACTGCTTTCGGTAATATTCATCTCATTTTTCTTACTAAAAGACAGTCATTTACTTCTCGATAGTATTTTAGTTTTTGCAAACTATGGGGAAGAAACCCGTTTTCGACGCGTTTTTCATAAAACAAAACTCTTGCTTTCCCGCTATTTCCTGGGGATTTTGCTACAACTTTCAATTCTGTTTTGCTTCTACTCGATTCTGCTGGTCAGTTTTCAAATTCCCAACCCCTTTGCCATTGCACTGTTTTGCGCAATGCTTAACGTGGTACCTTATATTGGCCCTGTCGTGGGAAGTTTGGTTATGATGCTTTTGGTTATAAGCGGGTATTTTACCGCAGATTTTCAGGAAGTTATTTTACCCAAAATGCTCTATGTTTTGATTGGTTATATCATTGCTCAACTCATTGACAATTTTATTCTTCAGCCGCTTATATTTGGCAGCAGTGTAAAATCGCACCCGCTTGAGATCTTTCTGGTTATCGTAATTGCCGGTCTTATCTTCGGGATTTTTGGAATGGTAATCGCCGTACCGGTTTATACTGCGCTTAAGGTGATCGCCAGTGAATTCCTTTCGGAATATAAAATTGTACAAAAGCTTACTAAAAATCTGTAACCTTGAATTCCCTGATATTAAATCCTGAAGTACAAACGTATCTCAGGGAACATTTAAATCTCGATGCAGCCACTTTAGCTTTAAAAGCTAGCCCTTTTGAAGGAGTGAGCAGCGCAGAACTTGCCCAGCAGCTTACAGGCTTTCAGAAAAGCCAAAAAAAGCTTCCTCGCTGGTTTAATACATCAGGAATTTACTATCCTCCTAAATTGAATTTAGAGCAGACTTCTTCTGAAGAAACAGCGGCATATAAAGCTTCCATTTTTAAAGGCACTGCCATGGCAGACCTTACAGGCGGTTTTGGCGTGGACGATTTGGCTTTTTCCGGATCCTTTGAAGGTGTATATTATTGTGAGCACGATAGCGAACTTGCAGAGATTGCCCGGCATAATTTAAGTAAGCTGGAAGCCTCACAAATACACGTACATAACGGAGACAGTATAGAATTCCTGAAAGAGACTGATTTACAATTTGATTTAATTTACGCCGACCCGTCACGGCGGCACGAAAGCAAGGGAAAAGTCTTTATGCTGGCTGATTGCGAGCCTGATATCCCGTTGCACCTCGACTTCTTATTTCAGAAAGCCAAAAGGCTGATGATTAAAACCAGCCCTTTGCTTGATATTCAGGCTGCGGCTAATGAACTTAAGTACGTTGCAGAAGTTCACGCAGTCGCCCTTAAAAATGAGGTTAAAGAACTGCTGTTTATTCTGGAGCCGGAGGCCAGTTTTCAGAATGCTAAAAAGGTTGCAGTCAATCTGAATAGTGATTACGAAGAGACGGTTTCCATAAATGCAGAGGAAGAGCAGGCCTCCCTCGCAAGCTTTGACGAACCCCTCACCTACCTCTATGAGCCCAATGCAGCGCTGATGAAACTCGGTGTTTTTAACTGGATTGCGGCAAAATTTGACCTGTCTAAACTGGCCGCAAACACGCATTTATATACCTCTGAAGCCCGAATTGATTTTCCGGGGAGACGTTTTAAGATAGAACAGGTTCTACCCTATTCTAAAAAGCTTCTGGTTAAAGAATTTAAAAATCAAAAAGCACACATTACAACCCGTAACTTTAAAGAAAGTGTAGCCCAAATTCGGTCTAAATTCAGAATAAAGGATGGTGGTGATACCTATCTATTTTTTACCACACTCGAAAATGGTAAAACGGTGGTTCTTGAATGCCTTAAAACTTAGACCAAAGCATAGGATTCTTTGAAAATCATAAAGGCATAATGCGCTCCGGCTACGGCCTTATCCTGTTCTTCAACGGAGAATTCTTTATCAGATACAGCCTGCTTAAAAGACTGCCAGCGCTGCATGACCTCAGGCGGGCTTTTACCAAAAAAGTGATGCTCAAAATCAGCATCAAGCTTAGAGCAGGACTCCAGATTTTTACGAATCAGTAATCCGCCCAGCATAGAACCCTCGGTCACATAAAGCATCCCTAAGAGTTCTGCAGCCGTCATTTCTTTCGTTTCCAAAGAATCAATCTCAGTCTGGTAATCAAGCTGTGCCAAATCATGTTTTAAGGCCTGCGCCTTTGCGCCATCAGCAAATGGCTTTAAATACTCAGGTAATGTGGAAGCATTATGATTAAGAAGCTGATCTACCTTTGCATAGGCATACCAATTCTGTTTGAGTAAATCGAAGTATTGAGAGGTAGATATCGAATGATCAAGTATAAACCGGGCCAGGTTATCCTGTTCGGTTTCTTTATGAAGCGCTGTTGTCTGCGTCTTTAAGTGGTCTAAAATCATAACCGGTTTTAAGTCGTTTTAAATCTTCCTGTATTTTAAGCATTCCTTCCCGGTGTGACATATTTTCTTTAGAAAAGTTTTCGAGAAAAACCTCGATATCCTTAACCAGACGTTTACTTTCTAAAATCTTTTTACGTACCGGATGCATTAAATGGCCGTTATTTGTTATGGCGTTAAAATAAGGTTCCAGACGCTTATGCAGGTTACTGATATTCTTTTTAAGAATAAAACCTGACGCCCCGCTCAAAATAGTATCTGCAGCGAGCTCTTCATCATTGATAGCCCCGGTAACAAAAAGGAATGTAATAGAGGGAGCTATTTCCTGTGCTTCCTCAAGAATTTCCAATCCTGAACAGGTAGGCAATTTATAATCTGAGAGAATAATATCTGGTGTTTTAGAAGCCACTTCCATTCTAAATTCATTCAGATTTTTACAGACTGTTACTTCAGCCTCAGGATCAGCTTTTGAAATTTCACGCTTAATAAGCGTAACATCTGCTGCGTTATCCTCTACCAGCAATACTCTAAGATTTACTTGCTCCATTTTATCTATTATAAACAATCCAATAATCCATCATCGCCGGTAGCGTTTTACACAGCTCAGTAAATGTTTTCGGTTTTTCAATATAACTATTTGCTCCTAAATGATAAGATAATTGAATCTCATCCTGACGATCTGAAGAACTCAACATCACCACAGGAATGGATTTATAATCTTTCATTCCTCTGATGTTTTTTAGCAATTCAAGACCATTGACTTTTGGTATTTTAATGTCTAAAAGTATAACTCTTGGCAACTCTTCTTTAAACTGGGTACTTCGTAAATAGTTTAAAGCTTCCTCACCGTCTGATATGTACTTAATGGTATAATCTGGCATTTGCTTTTGAAAAATACGCTTCATCAGCGTAATATCATTTTCATCGTCCTCAATAGCCAATATGTACTTTGATTTCATAGCAGAAATTTTACTTCAAAGTAAATAAAAAGGTACTTCCCTCACCCGGTGTACTTCTCACTTTTATTTTTCCGTTATGCTTTTTTATGATGCGCTTAACAATCGTAAGACCTAGTCCAGAACCCGGATATTCTTTTCCAACAAGCCTGCTAAACAATATAAAAATTCGTTTCTTATGCCGTTTGGCATCAAAGCCTATTCCATTATCTTTTACAAAGTAATAATCTTTGCCTTTAATGTTCTCCACTCCAATTTCAATAAGTGGTTTTTCGGCAGCTGCCGAATACTTCAAAGCATTGGTCAGCAGATTCTGCATGAGCTGGGTTACCATTCGCTGGTCTGCCTCAACTTCGGGCAGGTCAGAACTAATATCAATACGGGTATTTGGATAATCGTTACGAAGGTTTAAGAACTTCAGCAATTCTTCCGTCACTTCCTTTAAAGAAAATGGGGTACGATGTAAATCAGCCTGAGTAACCCTCGAAAATTCGAGTATGTCATCAATAAGATGGTTCATACGGTCTGCGGAATCAATAATGGTATCTACGGAAGATTTTCCAAAATCGTCCAGAACATCGCTGTAATCTTCTTTAATAATTTGGGCGAATCCATCTATACCTCTTAACGGAGCTCTCAAGTCGTGGGCTACACTATAACTGAAGGTTTCCAAATCTTCGTAAGCACTTTGTAGTTTGCTGTTAAGTAATTTGACTTCTTCATATTTCTCCAGTATGATTTCTGAAATATCCTGCTTCAACGCCTGTGCAGCGGCAATCTCATAGTCCTGCCAGGGTTCTGAATGCGCCTCCTGAAGAACAGACCATTTTTCAAAGGATTTACGCGGAGACATCCTTTGGTCATCATCCGGACTCATAACTTTCTCAGGTTTACCGGCCCAATTTACAGTTTTGATTTTTTCGGCTTTAAACCAAATCAATGCATCCTTGCGTGCAGATGAGAGAAAAACACAAAGCACCCCTGAGGCTTTTGACTTTAAAACTTCAAACTCCTCAAAGTCTTTCCCCAAAGCATTGGAGTAATAGTAATTATCTTCAAGATCAGCCAGCGACAAAGCCTTTACCAATTTTCTGATCGCATCCTCATCTGGAGTCTCGCCGGTCATTCTTATCTGACCATCAAGTAAAACTGCCGATCCCTGAGCATCTGTAACCTCGAGCATTGTATAGTCTCCAGTGGTGAGACCATTCAAAACATCCCAGTCTTTACTTATTTTTTCCAGCAATTTGTTACGTAAGACAGCGCTTTCATTCACTTTAAGCAAGGCCTGATTTGCTGTCGACAGAATGATGCGGCTAGACAGCACCTGCGTAAGATACTTGCAGGATTGTCTTTTGTAATAACTAATAAACTTAGGCGTATTGTGATGACAGGCAATCAAACCCCATAAGGTTCCTTTAGAAATAATGGCGGCAGTCATGGTTGCTCCCACTTCCATATTTTCGAGGTATTCTATATGTATGGGTGAAGATGCGCGTAATTCACTTTGTGTAAGATCTACCGGGTTTTCCTGTTCATTTCCTGATAATGCGTGTATTGCAACCGATTGGCTTTTTACATCAGCGATGATGCGTACCCCTTGCTTTAAAAACAATTTACGGGCTTGCTGTGGGATATCTGAGGCCGGATATCGAAGCCCCAGCCAGGATTCCATATGTTCTTCTTTCTCTTCAGAAACAACTACACCATCCCAGTTTTCATCAAAACGGTAAATCATTACCCGATCATAGTCATAGCTTTCTTTAATTAAACTCGCTGTGAGATCACACATTTCCTGTTCACTCTCGGCAGCATTGAGTTCAGAAACTATTTTAGAAAGGTAGATTTGGTGTTCATAGGGATTCTCTTCGGTCTCTAGCGGTTCTAATTCGAAAATGAGATTGCCCGCATAATGATGTGCAATGAGCAGAAATGCCTTTTCATTAAACTCCACCTTTTGAGGAATGGCTTTTTCCTGGTCTTCGAGATCGCTGTATTTACGAAGTAAATTATCTTCAAAATAAGCAGAGAGCTTCTCACCTAAGACAGCAGTGCTATCCTTTGATAGTAGTTCTGCAATATTTTCACTGCAATACTTAATAATCTGTGACTCAAATGCTGCCGCCAGTAAATAACCGCAAGACTGTATTTTACCTAAAATATGTATAGGCTCTTTATCACAGTTGGTTAAAGTAACTTCTTTGGGGTATAGGGAAGAAATACTCATTTTATTTTCAGCGCTTTATCTTAAAATAGAAGGTACTGCCCTGACCAAACTGGGAATCCACCCATATTTTTCCTTCGTGAAGTTTTACAATCTTTTTACAATGCGCCAAACCTACACCGGTACCTTCATATTTTTCTTCGGTAGGAACCCGACCAAATATCTTGAAAATAGCTTCCAGATCGTCTTCTTTAATCCCGATACCATTGTCCTGAATAGAGAACGTATGGAATTCTTCATCAGAAAACGAAGAGATACGGATAGATGGCTCTGTATTTTTTTGACGGTATTTCAGCGCGTTACTGATAAGATTCTGAAATAATAAGCGCAGTTCGGTCTCATAGGCCATTACCTTAGGCATTTTGCCCACGCTTATGGTAGCCTGTGCCTCTCGAATGCTGCGGTTGAGATCGTATTTCACCACTTCTATGAGTTCAGCTACATCAACCTTCGATTTCTCAAGATCTTCACCAATGCGACTGTGTTCTAAAAGCGCTTTAATTTGCTCAGCCATACGGCCGGATGCCTCGTGAATGTAGCCCAAATATTCTTTTCCTTTTTCGCTCAAATCACTACTGAATTTCTTGCTTAAGAAATCACTGCTAAAACGTATGGTTGATAAGGGCTCCTGCAAGTCATGTGAACAAATTGAAACGAATTGTTCTAAATCTGCATTGATGCGCTGTAAATCTTCTTTTTGCTTCTGTAAAGCTTTCTGAGCATTCTTGAGATCGGTTATTCCCATCAGGGTGCAACGCCATTGCTTGCCTTTACCACCCTGCTGATCGGGTAACAGATCAGCGTTAAAGAGAATATCAATATGCTCGCCGGTATTGGTCTCTAAAGCCAATTCTACGTTTGAAATACTTCCTTTTTTTTCGAGTTCGTCAAGCAAAGCTATAGCCTTAACTTTGGTACGTTTTGGATAAAATTCAAATATAGAGCGCTCCAGCACATCCTCTTTAGAGGTAAACCCTAATGTCTGTACAAATAACTTATTGCACTCGGTGATTTTACCGGTATGTGAATTAATAGTCACGTGCATCACCGGGTCATCTTCATAAAAAGCCTTAAACTTTTCTTCACTTTTGCGAAGACGCTCCTGAGACTGTTCTACTTTATGAATATCAATAAATGTGATTACAACGCCGTCAATGGTCTCGTCAGTTGTGATAAATGGAGAAATACGCTGTAAAAAATACCTCCCGCTCTTACTTTTAATACGCTTCTCAAAGACCTGACCGGTATTCATAACCTTGCGCGAATTATCTACAATCGTTTCGCGCCTTTTAATACCAAAATTGGATACAAAATTCTCTATAGAGCGGCCAATATCCTGTTTTACCAGGTGAAAATGCTCACGAATAGCCGGAGTGAATTTTCGGATAATCAGATTTCGATCCAGGAATACCGTACCAATCTTGGTGCTGTCAAGAAGGTTATCCATATCGGCATTAAGCATGGCGAGATCTTCCATCTTTTCAATATGCTCGGCATTCACCGTATGCAGCTCTTCGTTTACGCTCTGTAATTCTTCATTGGTACTCTGCAACTCCTCGTTTGAAGCTAATAATTCCTCATTAGAAGCCTGCAATTCTTCATTGCTGGTTTCTGCTTCTTCAAGAGCATTGCTGAGTTCGTACTGCGTCTCTTTAAGTTCTTCTTCTAAATCTGCAATACGCTCCTGAGCAGATTTATGCATGTCAGAACGTTCTACAACCAGAGATTTGTTAGATTCCCGGTCCTGCTCGAGCAGTGTAATTATATAGTTGTTTTCACCTTCGCCTGTGGCATTGGTAAGGGGTTTGACAAGAACATCAATTCGTGATTTAATATTGTCATCATCATCCAGCACTTCAACATCCTTAAAAAGAATCTGACTGTTTTTGCGTTTGGCCTTTGTTACCGAGTTTTTAATAGCTGAACCAAGCTCTTTAGGTAACATATCCAAAAGATTTGTCGTAAAGCCTTCTTCCGGCATCTGGGCGTATCGTTTGAAAGCGCCCATAGCTTCCAGAATATTGAAACCACTATCAATGTATACACTGGCAGCACCATACTGCTGAATAATAGCTTTACTAATTTCCTCACGTAAACGAAGGGATTGTTCGCTATTTTTTGATTTCAGCTTACGATTACCTTTTTCTGAACGATTAGCAGTATAGCGTTCTGCTGTTGAATTAAGAACTTCTGTGCGCAAACGATCTGAGGGGTCTATGTTTCTGTATATATTCCATTTTCGGTCAATCTCTTCAAAAGAATCCCGGTGTACTCCTAAAGATTCGCTAGAGCCCATGGTGAGTATACCCTGATCTATCAAGGCATAATGTAATACGTGAATCACCTTAGCCTGCACATCATTCTGCAGGTAAATAAGCAGATTACGACACATCACCACATCCATATTTTTAAATGGCGGGTCGTTTGTGATGTCGTGATTAGAGAAAATCACACACTTTCGCAGATTTTCCTTAACGCTAAAACTATCGGTTTGTTTTCTAAAGTATTTTTCAATCCTCGCTTTTGACAGATCACTTAGTACGTTTTCTGAATACACTCCCTTGCTTGCAATATCAAGATGATCCTGCGAAATATCTGTCGCAAAAATCTTTAGTGTAATATCTTTTCCCTGCTTGGCAATTTCATCAAGAAATAATATGCCCAGTGAATAAGGTTCTTCTCCGGTACTGCAACCTACATCCCAGATTTTAATGGTATCGCCCGAATTCTTTTCTGCGACAATCTCCGGAATCACTTTCTGCTCTAAAATTTCCCAAACCTTAAAGTCTCTGAAAAATTTGGTAACCCCTATTAAAAATTCCTTATAGAGAATCTGTACCTCATCCTTGTTCTCGCTAAGGTATTTATAGTAGGCCTCTAGTGAATCCAGTTTCAAAACGCGAACCCGTCTTCCTATTCTGCGTAGTAATGTAGGACGCTTGTATAAACTAAAATCGAGCGCAGTCTGCGTTTTAAGTACCAGAAGAATATTCTTTAAAAGCTCTTCGTCATACTGAAAAAGCTCTGCGTCAAAACCTATACTGGATTGCGCTTCAAAATAATTGGAAAGTTCATCGCTTATACGCTCTACCGGCACAATATAATCTGCCAGCCCGGTTTTAATGGCATTACGCGGCATTCCGTCAAACTTGGCCTGCTCGGGCTGCTGTACCATAACCACCCCACCTTTTTCTTTAATAGCACGTATACCCCGGGAACCATCACTACCCGTACCGCTTAAAATGATGCCTGCACAGTGCTCTTTAGCGTGATTTGCCAATGATTCAAAAAACAGATCTATGGGCAAATTTAGCGTCTTGTCTTTGGGCTTGGGAAGTAACTTGAAGAGCCCGTCTTCTATAATCAGATTATTTGTAGGAGGGATCAGATAAATACAATTAGACTTGATTTCTCCACCGTCTTCAATAACTTCAATAGGAATCTTCGTGTTTTTGCTCAACAGCTCCGCCATAAGGCTTTTATGATCAGGAGACAAGTGTTGAACCACGATATAACTGTAAAGGGATGCCGTGGGTACATTATCAAAAAAATCATTTAGAGCCTGCAATCCACCGGCACTGGCTCCAATACCTACAATTACATGAACTGCTTTCTTTACTTTATTATTTGACGTCACCAACTAAAGTTATAAGTTTGATTTTTCGATAGCAGGCAAATACTATTTCTAATAATAATACCGCATTTACCAAGTAATCAAAAATACTTTATTACAAGGAATAATAGATAACATATGTTAAGATTTAAGAAAATCTTAAGAACTGTAATTACTAATAATAATAACTTTATCGAAAAGTATATTGTCTAACCTAATCAATACATTTATCAATATTGATAAACTGCTGCATTGATATTCATGCCCGCTCCTACCGATGCAAATACCACGATATCTCCGCTGTTAATTTGCTGGTTTTCCATACTTCCACGAAGAATCAAATCCAATAAAGTGGGTACCGTAGCCACAGAAGAATTTCCAATCCACGAAATAATCATGGGCATAACCCCTTCCGGAACCTCATCCTTGCCGTAGAGTTTATAAAGGCGTGCAATAATAGCATCATCCATTTTACCATTTGCCTGGTGAATGAGCACTTTACTCACTTTTTCTATAGCTACGCCAGCCTTATCCAGACAGGCCTTTATTGAAAGTGGAACCGTCTCAAGCGCATATTGATACAAACGGCGGCCGTTCATTTTTAGATATAAATCGGCCTCATTTTGAGGAGTAACATTATAGCTGCAGCCCATGGTGAGCATTTCGGCATAGCGATAGGTGTCTGAGCGGGTTTTATGCGCCAAAATACCCACAGGTGTTTCACTTTCGCGAGCTTCAAGAATCGTTGCGCCTGCACCATCGGCATAAATCATACTGTCCCGGTCGTGTAAATCAATCACCCGTGAAATGGTCTCTGCACCAATAACCATAATACGCGATGCATCACCCGATTTGATGAAGTAATCAGCCTGAATAATGCCCTGCAACCAACCCGGGCAGCCAAAAGGCAAGTCATAGGCCACGCAATCGGGGTTTTTAATCTTGAGTTTGTGCTTGACGCGTGAAGCCAAAGCCGGAACCATATCGGTGCGGTTGGTACCTGCCTTAACATCCCCAAAATTATGAGCAACAATAATATAATCTAAAGTTTCCGCATCAATACCCGCATTTTTAACGGCTGATTCTGCAGCGAAAGAAGCGATATCTGAAGTGACCAAATCATCAGTCACATAGCGTCGCTCTTCAATCGTAGTGATCTCTTTAAACTTGTCTATAATGTAGCCGTTATCCTTGTCAATCGGGGTACCATTAGATTCGTAGAACTCAAAACCTAAAAAATCTGAATTAGGAACCCGCTTTTCAGGGAGATAACTCCCGGTACCGGTAATGACACTGTAACGATTTACGCTCATAAAAAATATATTGAAATAGGGTTAATACTGCTAAGACCGAAAAAGCTCACTTGGCAATAACCCTGTGGCGTAAAACGACCAAAGCAAATTTGCGGGGTAAAATACAATCTTAATTTTATATATGCTTAATATGCGGTTTTATTTTACAGCATTCAATTGAGAAATAAAGAATTTAAACCACTGAATAACAAGGACTAAACCACCTATCCCTTTTATTTTCAAGATTTATATTATTTACCAAAAGTTTCAATCACACTACCACATCCCAGCATCGCATCGCCATAATACGGATTTTTAATCTGTTCCGAATCACTGAGCCACACCGCTCCTTTGTTTTCGTTAGCCATAGGACAACGCTGTAAAAACAATTTTTGATCAAAGGTGGAAGCGGCATTCATCAAAGCTGCAAGATTCTCATTCAGGATCACAAAATGTTCCCGCTGATTTTCAAGCTGCGTATTGTCTACCAAAGCATTCAGCATTTGAAGCAATTTGGAATAATGACTTTTCTCCATTTCCCCTAAATCTCCTGACGAAACCTGCTGTAACTGCTCCCTGAATGTTTTCGCGGAAGCGTTAACCTTCGCAGCATCAGACGCGACAAAAGCATCCTTAAGCTTCAAATATGCCGGAATAGCCGCTTTAAGATCGGTCTCAAATTTTGCCGGAAGGCTCATGTTCATCTCCATAGGTTTCTCACTTTCGGCAGCGTCTTTGCCGCCCATCATCGATTTTTTACCATTGAGCTGAGCAGCAGCATCAACGGTAAACGTACCGTTAACGACGATTTCTTCACCCGGCACAAGACCTTCAAGAATCGCATAGGTATCTCCCTGTTTTGGGCCCAGGGTCACTTCGCGCATTTCAAAAATGGGCTCCGTGGGATTGGGTTTTACATAAACCAGTGAGCGCTCTCCCGTCCACATCACGGCAGTCGCAGGGATGGCAAGGGCTTCTGTGCCTGTACCCAACGCACCTTCAACCATGGCCGTCACAAACATACCCGGTTTAAACAAATCTTCCTTATTGGTTAAGGTTGCACGTACGGTAACCGTACGCGTACCGGTATTGAGAATGGGGTCTATAAACGAAATAACACCTTCAAAACTTCTACCGGGATAGGCGTTGGTCTGTATGTTGAGTTTTTGACCTTTTTTAAACAGACCTAACTGATTCTCGTAGGCGTCAAATTCTGCCCACACGCTGTTAAGATTACTCAGTTTAAGCAAAGGCTGGCCCTGCTTCACATAATCGCCTTCGGCAGCCATAACCTCGGTAACCGTTCCTGAAACGGTAGCAAAAACCGGAAAATATTCCTGTACCTTGCCCGACTCCTCGATTCGATTGATTTGGGCCTCAGAAAGCTTCCAGAGTTTTAGTTTTTTACGAACCGCGTTGTAGAGAGCGGGTTGCGAACTCTTTAACGAGGCCGCCGTGATCAATTCCTGCTGCGCCGCTACCAGGTTAGGCGCGTAGATGGTTGCCAGTTGCTGCCCGGCACGTACCTGCTGCCCTTCATAATTCATATTTAAACGCTCTAAACGCCCGTCAAAATAACTGGACTGAACGGCTACTTCTTCGGCATTGGTCGCGATTTTACCCGAAAGGCGGATGCTGCCGGCATCTGCTTCGGTTTGATCGCCTATAACCAAAGTCTGAATATTGGCCAGTGCCAGGGCATTTTCGGTAAGCTTAAACTGATTGGCCAGCAATCCTGAGGCATTGGTTTCGGCAGGGATCAAATCCATCCCGCAAATGGGGCAATCGCCCGGTTCTTCCCGTAAAATCTGTGGATGCATAGAGCACGTCCAAAGTTGGTTTGCCTCAGCCTCACTGTGATCGTGCGCAGCACTGCCGGGAGCTTCAGCATCTGAACCTCCGAAAATGAAATACCCACCTGCCAGTCCCAGCACAAGCGCCAGGATAATAACTCCTATTGATTTTGTTTTCATAATTACGTTTTTATTCTGCAGCTTCCAGACGCTTAATCATCGCCTTCATCTCTGCAATCTCTTTTTCCTGAGCTTTAATAATTTCTTCTGCCAGTTTCTTTACTTCGGGATCTTTGATATCGGCCCGGTTGCTGGTTAATATAGCTATGGAATGATGCGGAATCATCGCTTTCATCCACGAAACATCTCCTATAGGTTTCTGCGCTCTTACCAAATACAAGGCGCTGCAAAAAACCACCAGACTTCCTATCAAAATCGCTGCATTTTTAAGCTTATGCGTGTACATGTTCAGCATAAACAGCAGCATAATTACTGCCATTGTACAAATACCCAGTAAGGACATATAAAAGCGGGTAAGGCTAAAGTATACGTGGTCTATCTCGTAGGTATTTAAATACATCGTGATGTACATCGCTGCGAAAGAGCAGGCCAGCATCAACAGGAATTTGGTATAGGCTTTCGGTTTGGTGTGCGAGTCGTTAGTCGTTTTCATTGGTTTTGAATTAGGTTATTTTCTTCTGCTCCATTTTCTAATCGTGGGCGAACTGATGTACCACAGCACAAAGCCGCTCAGCACGGTTACTAGTCCCAAAACGGAAAAGATGCGCAACAGCAAATTATTGATGTCATCGCGGCCTTCATAGTCCATCGTGTGGGTCATCCATAAAAAGTCAAACCAGCGCCAGTCGCGATGGCGTACGGTTTGAAAAGTTCCGTCAGCTACAGAAATATAGGCCTTTAACGCATCGTCGCCTTCATAGCTCACCACATAAGCCGGAAGCAATTTTTCCCGATACTCGTGATGCGCATCCGTCGCTTCTATTTTTTCAATTCCTGCAACCTTCAGCTCGGGTTTGATGTGCAAGGCCGCAATATTGAGGGCTTCTTCAGGGGTGATTCCGTCTTTTAGAGAACCTGTTTGAGCATCGTATAAAGAGCTATTGTTAATCCAGTAATAAGGTTTGCTATTGATTTCGCGCAGCGCAAGACTTGAGATTTTTAAAGTCGAATCTAATGCTGCCGGACTAATGAGTTCGCCAAAGGCGGTCTTACTGACCTCCTGCCGAAAATGATCGCCGTGAATCTCATCAATGTCGGTCCAGCTGAAGTAGAGTCCGCTTACCGTCCACATGATAAACTGAATCCCGATAAACAATCCCAAATACCGGTGTATTTTTCTGATTTTTTTACGTGCTCTTAATTTCCCCATAGATTATTCTAAAGATTTACTGCGCAGGCGCAGGGCGTTTGCAATTACCGATACCGAACTGAAACTCATCGCCAGAGCCGCAATCATCGGCGAAAGTAAAATTCCGAAAAACGGAAACAAAACTCCCGCTGCGACCGGCACTCCCACCGAATTGTAAATAAGCGCAAAAAACAGATTTTGCTTGATGTTGCGCATCACTGCATCGCTCAGGTTTCGGGCTTTTACGATACCGTGAAGATCGCCTTTAACCAACGTAATAGCCGCGCTTTCAATAGCCACATCGGTACCGGTGCCCATAGCGATACCCACGTTGCTCTGTGCCAAAGCGGGAGCGTCATTGATCCCGTCACCGGCCATAGCCACGCGATGTCCTTCTTTTTGCAGGCGTTCTACCTCGTTTAATTTGTCCTGCGGAAGCATTTCGGCCTTAAAACTGGTGAGATTCAACTCCTGCGCTACCGCACGGGCCGTATCTTCATTATCGCCGGTAAGCATAATGACGTCAATGCCTTTCTCCCGTAAGGCGTTAATCGCCTGTTCACTGGTTGCCTTGATTTTGTCTGAAATCACCACATAGCCTACCGCCTTTTGATCTACCGCCAGAAACGAAACGGTTTTGCCTTTCTTCTGTTGGGCAAGCGCTTCCTGCTGCAAGGCTTCAGGAATGGCAGCCTCTGCCTGTTGCATCATCTTCTCATTACCCAGTGCCAGGTTTTTACCTTCAAAACTTCCTGTCACGCCCTTGCCGGTTACCGCTTTAAAGTTTTCGGCTTTGCCGGGTTTCACTCCCTGTTCTTTCGCATAGCGGATGGTTGCCTCAGCCAGCGGATGCTCACTCTGATTATTGAGCGCGGCGATGTAGGTGAGAACTTGACTTTCGTCAAAACCTGCAGCACTGCCTATGGCTTCTACCGAAGGTTTCCCTTCGGTTATGGTACCCGTTTTATCAATGATAAGCGTATCTATCTTATCCATTTTTTCGAGGGCTTCGGCATTCTTAATCAGCACTCCGTTTTGCGCACCTTTACCCACGCCAACCATAACCGACATCGGTGTGGCAAGCCCTAAAGCACAGGGACAGGCTATGATGAGCACGGCAATGGCGTTTACCAGTGCGTAAACGTACACCGGTTCGGGGCCAAAAACAGCCCAGATCACAAAGGTGAGCACCGCAATAACCACCACTACCGGCACAAAATAGGACGAAATCTTATCGGCCAGTTTCTGAATAGGCGCCTGACTGCGACTGGCCTTATTAACCATCTCAATGATTTGGGCCAGCAGGGTTTCTCCGCCTATTTTTTCGGCTTTCATTAAAAAAGACTGACTGCCGTTGATGGTACCGCTGCTCACCGAATCGCCTTCAGCTTTAGAAACCGGCATAGGCTCCCCGGTAATCATAGACTCGTCAATGGAGGTCTCTCCCTCAGTAATGATACCGTCTACCGGGATTTTGTCGCCGGGTTTTACACGTAAAATATCGCCTTTTTCAATAGCATCTATAGACACCTCCTCTTCTTCCCCGTCAATCACTTTTACCGCTTTGTTGGGCGCCAGTTTCAGCAGTTCTTTAACGGCTGAATTGGTCTTGCTGTGGGCACGGGCTTCAAGGACCTGCCCCATAAGCACAAGCGTAAGGATAACGGTCGCTGCCTCAAAGTAGACGTGCACGGTACCCGCTTCGGTCTTGAATTGAGGCGGAAAGAAATCGGGCACCAGCATCCCAAACAAACTGAACAACCAGGCTACCCCGGCACCGATGCCGATAAGCGTAAACATATTGAGATTCCAGGTCTTAACCGATCTCCAGGCGCGCTCAAAAAACATCCAGGTCGCGTAAAACACCACCGGAAGCGAAAGTGCAAACTGCACCCAGTTCCAGTATTTAAGCGGCATCAGATCGTACAGCGGATTGTTGCTGATCATCTCGCTCATCGCAATGATGAAAATAGGCAGGGTAAAAGCCCCTGAAATCCACAATTTGCGCAGCAGCTTTTTGTAAGTCTTTTCTTCGGCAGAAAGATCGGGTTCTTTAGGAACCAAATCCATCCCGCAAATGGGGCAGCTTCCGGGCTCATCCTCTACAATTTCGGGGTGCATGGGACAGGTATAACTACCTGCATTTGCACTTCCTGGAACGGCAGATACCTCTTCTACCAGGTCCATTCCACAAACCGGGCAGTCTCCCGGTTGGTCATAGGTCTTATCACCCTCACAATGCATCGGGCAGTAAAAGACACCTGTTCCTTTACCTTTAGAAGCTGCTTTTTTCGGTTTATGATTCTTATCGTGATGCCGGTGATCGCCGGGCATATGAATACTGTAGTTGCCGCCATCCGCTTCAAGGGCCTGCTTAAACGTATCGAGTTTTATGTGATGATCCATCTCTATAACCGCTTCCGCTTTTTCTAAATTGACCTCCACATTTTTCACACCTTCAACCCCGGCCAGCGTTTGCTCTACATGATTGCGACAACCGTTACAGGTCATTCCGCTTATGCTATAGGTATGTTTCATTGTTTTCATATTCAGGATTGGGACAATATTTGTTTCTTATTCCTTGTTTCTTGTTTTCGGTTTTCAGTTTTCGGTTTTCGGTTTTTGGTTTTCGGTTTTCGGTTTTCGGTTTTCGGTTTTCGGTTTTCTAAAGCTGAAAAAAAGTGGAATCGTTGAATCGTTTTTGAGCACTTCGTGATCCTGTTTTTCACTTCTCCTTTTAGAATAAGTCTTTTAAAAATTGGTTCTCGGCTACGCTCGAACTGACATCCATTTTCGTTTCTTACCTCCTACTTCTCACCACTTACTTTCTACTTCTCACTATTTTCAACACCATTGGCTTCTATACAATTTTGAAATAGCTTTTGCTACTACAAACTCACTCAACCGCCGTTTAATTCTGCCAACTGAGACTGCAAACTGCTTAGTCAATTTTCACCTCTTACTTCTAAAATCTTTAGTCTCACATCTAATATCTTAGATCTAGCAGCTATCAAACAAAAAACTTAACAATCAAGCCCCCGGCAAGCCATACATAGCAAATAAAAGCTGTATACTTCAGTGTGTTCTCCAGGGTTTTACTCTTAGGCGCCATTTCCTTCATATGCATAATATCGTTTCGCTTAAAAAAGCCCAGGTAGAGCAAGTATCCCGAAATAGCCAAAAAGACCAGATTGAGGTAAAAGGTATAATCGATTTTGAAATACTCGGAATCCTGAATCGTAACCTGTGAAGAATCCGGTAGAATACTGAACACGTCAAACGAATAATGCAGGATTAACGAAGCTCCTACCAATGCGCTAAAAAGCAGAAAGAGAATAAACAAAGACATCTTCCACCCGTAGTATTTGGCATTGATGCGCAAAATGGGAAACACCACCAGATCACTAAAGATAAAGGCCATTACCCCTGCAAAACTGACCCCTTTACCAAAGAGCAAAGCCGCTAACGGAATATTACCCATAGAACCGATAAACGTGATAAAAGCGGCCACAGGACCCACTAAGATATGTTCCAGAATTTCAAGAAACGAGAAATCAGTATTGCCGTTACCGGTTCCGGTAAAGAGTGTTTGAAACCACGCATCGGGCACAAAGGCCGCGACAATACCTGCTATGGTAAAGCCTACGGTGACATCTTTCCAAACCATCTTCCACTCCATCCCATATTGTTTGGAAACCTTAGCCCAACTTTCTTCAGACTTCATTTTATCTTTCCAGGATTTGGAATTTTCGTCGTCGTCTTTGTCGTTGTCCTCTAAATTTTTCCGGGCTTTCTCAATGAGCTTTTTAGGATTGATGAGGCGTATGAGCAGCCAGCTGATGAGTATTAACAAAATTCCGCCAACGTACTCGCCTACCACAAACTGCCATCCCAGAAATATCGAAATGATGATTCCTAATTCAATCACCAAATTTGTAGAAGCCAGCAAAAAGGCGATACTCGATACAAAACTGGCTCCTTTTTTAAACAGGGATTTGGTAGATGCCAAAGCTGCAAAACTGCACGAACTGCTGATAAACCCGAAGAAGGTGCCGAGCAAAACGCCTTTGCCTTCGGCTCCTCCCATGGTTTCTTGCATCTTCTTTTCGGTTACAAAAATCTGGATCATACTGCTTATCACATAGCCCAGGGCAAACGCCCAGAGTGCCATCCAAAAAAATCCGGTTGTTGTATAGGCTGCCTCACCCCATTGTTTTAAAAAATCATTCATAGTCACGTACTATTTATGGTTTGGTTGTTTCTTAGGTTGGAATCAGGGAAATTCCAGGCCCTTAAAGTTCAGGAGCAGGAAGTAATCCTACCTGGTAATCGTGGCAGTCACAGAGCCACAGGTAAGCATCTGGTCTCCATAATACGGATTTTTGATAGCGGCTTCATTAGAAAGCCAGTCTCCACCTTTACCGTCAAAAGCCATTGGACAATGCTGCTTGTACAGGGTTCCGCTGTTTAAAGTTCCTTTAAAATAGGCTTCGGCAGCGTTAGAGAACTGTGAAAATGAGGTACGCTGCACTTTTAAATCTTCACTTGCAGCGATAGCACTGGCTGCAGATTTTAATTTCGCATTGCTTTCGTCAAAAATCATGGCCAGATTTGCAGCCTCCTGCTTGGCTTTAGCCGGGTCTGAAGCTATAAGTGCCAGACGAACGCTGTTGTAAGCTTTCCACACTGCGGCCACGTTCTCATCCTCAAAGCTTAGCGCGACATCGTCTGTCTTCATTTCTGCATCTGTGTGCATCGAATGATCCATATCTGCGCCATCCATATGGTCCATTCCCTCCATTTCCTGCTCATCAACCATACGCTCTTCTACCAATGCGTCTTCGCTCTCGTTGTTATTCTTTTTGTCGTTTCCGCAAGAGGTGATGCTTAGCGCGGTAGCCGCGATCATTACAAATTTTACTGTGTTTTTCATGGTGTTTAATTTTAAAATTGAATTAGATAATTGAGTATTGCGGCCTGCTCGTAATAGCGCTGTACCGCTTCGATTTGTTTGGTTTGAATAGTTAATTGCAGTTCCTGTATATCGAGCACTTCACTAAAATCTATAGTTCCGGTCTCGTAATTTTTCAGCAAAATAGACTCGGCATCCCGTGCCTGTTTTAAGTTTTGCTCCTGTGTACTGTACTGTATGCGGGCGGTGTTTCTATTCTTTTGCGCTTCCGCGAAAAGGCTTCGCAACTTGTTGAGGCGTTGCGAACGCTGAGCTTCAACTTCCTGCTGCCTCAATTCGTTTTGCCGGGTAACCGATTTGTATTTGCTATTGAAAATAGGCACCGAAACCGAAACCATAGGCATCACAATATCTTTCCCATTGTCTGGCATCATCATATCGGTGCGTTCCGAAACCGGAATATAATCAAGACCTACACCAAATTTGGGAGCAGCCTCCCGCTGGTTAAGCGCTTCGGCACTGGCGATACTTTCGTAGATTCGGTCATATTTGAGCAGCTCGGGATTTTGCTCCAAAACTTCCAGCGAAGCTTCCGGATCTGAAACCGGAATCGCCAGACTGTCAACAATACGCACCGGCGCTGATCCCTCTGCATTCAACAACGCATTAAACTGAATCTGTGCAGCCGTAAGTTCTTCGGCAAGCACCTGGCGTTGTGCCTCGAGTTCATTTTGCCTGATCTGAATTTTTAAAAAATCTACCGCCGAAGCTTTTCCCACCTCAACCGCAGTTAAGGCCAACTCTTCATAGGTTTTTAAAAGTTCTTTGTTTTGCTGTAAAACGAGCATCCGGGCCTTGATGCCGTACATCGCATAATAGCTTTGGGTCACCTCGAGCTGAAGCTTTCGCTTTGCGATCACATATTCCAGATACTCAGCCTCTGCCGTGGCATCCTGAGCGGCAATACGGGCGTTAATCGTACCAAACCAGGGCAGCATTTGCTTCACCGAAAAACGGGCACGCTGCGCCCCCGTGCGTGTCTCGGGGGTACTCACAAAATAACCCACTGCAAACTCGGTATCGGGAAGTGTATTGACTTCAGTGGCCTTTTCCTGAGCCACGTTGTAGCGCAGTTCATAGGCCCTGATCTCGGGATTTGCCACAACCGCCTGCTCCAGATAATCACTGAGTTGCTGAGAGCTCAAGTCCTTGATGCCTACGATTAGGAGGGCCAAAATCAAGGTTAGCATACCCTTGTATGGTTTTATGCTGTTCATTATTTATTATTTATTATTCGGTTCGCGGTTTGCAGTTTTCATTTTTCACTTCTTACCTCTTACCTTTTACTTTCAACTTCGTACTTCGTATTTCGTATTTTCTACTTTAAAACATCCCTGACTTCGATACAAATTTGAAATTGCCCACGCTATTTCAAATGCACTCAGCCGCCGGTTGGTTCTCGACTGCGCTCGAACTGACATCTATTTTTAATTTTTACTTTCTATCTTATACTTTCAACTTTTCACTTCTTACCTCTTACTTATTACTTCTAACAAGCTTCCGTTCCTTGTACCAGCTGTATAAAACCGGAACGATGAAATAAGAAGTTACGTCAATGATCATTCCACCGAAAACGGGGATGGCCATTGGGATCATAATATCACTTCCCCTTCCGGTTGACGTGAGTACCGGTAACAGTGCTAAAATCGTGGTTACCGTGGTCATCAGACACGGACGTATACGCTTGCCTGCTGCGATAAGCGTCGCCTCTCGTATTTCTTTACGATCTTCAGGGCTTTCCTTTTTAAAAGTTTGCGTCAGATAGGTCGCCATTACCACACCGTCATCAGTAGCAATTCCAAACAGGGCGATAAAGCCGACCCAAACCGCCACACTGAGGTTTATGGTTTTCATATTGAACAGATCGCGGACATTTTCGCCAAAAAAACTGAAGTTTAAAAACCAATCCTGCCCGTACAGCCACATCATAATAAAGCCACCCGCAAAAGCCACGGCGATGCCCGTAAAGACCATTAGCGATGTAGAAACAGAACGAAACTGAAAATACAAAATCAGGAAAATGATGAGCAAACACAGCGGTACAACCACACTCAGTGTTTTTTCCGCCCGCAGCTGGTTTTCATAAGTCCCCGTAAACTGATAACTGATTCCCTGAGGCACGACGAGTTCGCCGGAATCAATTTTAGACTGAATGAGGCGCTGCGCATTTTCGACCACATTGACCTCGGCATAACCGTCCTGTTTGTCAAAAAGCACATAGCCTACCAGAAAAGTATCTTCGCTCTTGATCACCTGCGGCCCCTGCTCGTATTTAATCGTGACGAGTTCGCTAAGCGGCACCGGACTCCCCTTCTCCACCGGAACGTAGATGGATTTTAAATCATCGGGCGTGTCACGCAGTTCGCGGGGATAACGCACCCGCACAGCATAACGCTCGCGACCTTCTACGGTTTGGGTGATAGGCATACCCCCAACCGCTATTTCAAGCACCTGTTGCACCTGCTCAATGCTGATGCCGTAACGTACCAGACGATCCCGGTCGATATCGATAAGCAAATAGGGTTTGCCTACGATGCGGTCTGCAAAAACCGCCTCTTCCTTAACGCCTTCGGCCTGTTTTAGAATCGTTTCCAGTTTCAGACCAAAAGCTTCAATCTGGCGCAGGTCCTGACCTTTAACTTTAATCCCCATAGGCGCACGCATCCCGGTTTGCAGCATCATCAAACGGGTTTCAATAGGCTGTAATTTGGGCGCTGAAGTTACACCGGGAAGTTTGGTTACCCGCGCGATCTCATTCCAGATATCATCGGCCGATTCAATTTCAGGACGCCAGTTGCGGTAGTATTCGCCGTCTTCATCTTCCACCAGCTGATCTGCACTGACCGGGAAAGGGTTCTCGACTGTACTTCGACCCTGCTCAGCAGAACCGCTCGAACTGACATCATTTTCGTCAGATAAATCTAAATTGGGATTAGCCGTCCTTCCGCCGTTCTTAAGTACAAAAAAACCGTCTTCGTCTACCTGATAACGCTGCCGCTTACCGTTTGCATTAAACATAAACTCAGGTTTGTACTGGATGATGTTTTCATACATAGATAAGGGCGCAGGGTCCAGCGCAGACTCGGTACGTCCGGCTTTACCCACCACCGTTTCAATTTCGGGAATACTGGCTACTGCCATATCGAGCTGCTGCAATACCCGCTTGTTTTCTTCAACTCCGGTGTGCGGTAAAGAAGTTGGCATCAGCAGAAAAGTGCCTTCATTGAGTGCCGGCATAAATTCTTTTCCGGTGTTGCTTAGGATAAAACCCCCGCAAATCAACACCGTGAGCGGAACGCTCAGGAATAACAGTCGATTTGACAATGCCCAGCGGAGGATGCGTTCGTAAAAATGCTGCAGGACCCAGAAGGCTCCAAAAAATACCCCACAGATAAAAGCGACAAAGATAAGATTGATCAGAATGCTTCGGTCGAAGCCCAGAGGACGCCAATAGGTCGCCAGCAAAAACACAATTGCCGTAATCACTACAATGCCTTCCGCCTGCGGCAAACCCTTAAAAGGTAACTTTTCCGCTTTGCGTAAAAAATAGAGCACACCAAAAGCAATCAATACCAAGCCTAACCAGTATCCCAATACAATAGCCAGTACTCCCAATGCTATTAAAAGTACCTGAAACGCATTTGCAAGGGGAGTTCGCAGTTGTTTTCTGCGGAAAATCAAAGCCGCGAAAGGCGGGATGAGAAACAAAGCGATAACCAATGATGCTGCAAGTGCCACAGTTTTAGTAAAAGCCAGAGGCCGGAAGAGTTTACCTTCGGCACCAATCATCGTAAATACCGGAATAAAACTGATGATGGTAGTCAGTACCGCGGTTACAATAGCACCCGAAACCTCAGCAGTAGCATTGTAAATCAGGGTGTTTAACGGAAGTTTTTCGGTCTGATTTTCCTGCTCATCCAGATGCCTTATCATATTTTCGGTGAGAATAACACCGACATCGACCATGGTGCCTATCGCGATCGCAATACCCGATAAGGCTACGATATTGGCATCTACCTCAAATAATTTCATGGCAATAAATACCATAAGTACAGCGACCGGCAACAGGCCTGAGATTAGTGCCGAAGCCCTGAGGTTGAACACCATAACGATAATAACCAGAATGGTGATGAGAATTTCCATCGTGAGGGCTTCATCGAGCGTGCCCAAAGTTTCCTGAATCAGTTGCGTACGATCGTAAAACGGAACAATAGTCAGTTGGGATTTGGTGCCGTCAGTAAGGGTTTTTGAGGGCATACCACCACTAATCTCGGCGATTTTCTCCTTCACATTAGTAATCACCTCCATCGGGTTTGCGCCGTAACGCGCCACCACAACTCCACCTACAACCTCAGCACCTTCCTTGTCGAGAATGCCCCGGCGTGGTGCGGGTCCCAGAGAAACCGTGGCTATATCCTTTATACGGATCGAAGTAAAGTCTGAAGAGGTGACTACAGCATTTTCCAGATCGGCAACCGATTTGATATATCCCAGTCCGCGTACCAGATATTCGGCTTTATTGATCTCAAGGGTTTGAGCACCAATTTCCTTGTTGCTTTCTTTCACCGCCATGACCAGCGCGTCCAGACCAATGTTGTATTGACGCAACAATTCAGGATTTACGTCAATCTGATATTCCTGCACATAGCCGCCAATAGACGCCACCTCAGAAACACCGCCTGCCGAAGCCAGACCGTATTTTACGTAATAATCCTGAATGCTGCGTAATTCCTGTAAATCCCAGCCACCGGTAACCTTGCCCTGAGGATCACGCCCTTCAAGCGTGTACCAAAAAATCTGCCCCAGACCTGTAGCATCCGGTCCCAGCGAAGGATTAACGCCATCTGGCAATAGGCCCGAGGGTAAAGAATTGAGTTTTTCGAGAATGCGGCTACGGCTCCAGTAAAATTCAATATCCTCCTCAAAAATGATGTAGATGCTGCTAAGGCCAAACATCGATGAAGAGCGTATGGTTTTTACTCCGGGAATTCCCAGAAGCGCGGTAGTAAGCGGATAGCTGATCTGATCTTCGATATCCTGCGGAGAGCGACCGGGCCATTTGGTGAAAACAATTTGCTGGTTTTCCCCGATATCCGGGATTGCATCTACGGCAACAGGATCGCGTGGGATGAGGCCCGTGTCCCAGTCAAAGGGTGCATTGGCAACTCCCCAGCCTACAAAAAGCGCCAGAAGCAGGAAAGCGACCAACTTGTTTTCGATAAAAAATTTGATGCTTTTATTGAGCATAAATTACGGTATTGATTACTTAGATTGAAAAATGCACGGCATAAACTGGTGCGTTAATGCTTTCGCGTACGCAAAAACATCCCAAAACCAAAATTGGTTTCAGTTCAAAAAAAGAATCAAATACGAAAAACCTGATCGAGCGTCTGTACGTCCCGTATCAGCGGTGGTGGTGAGTAGGCCTCAAATGCATTGAAGTCTGCTTCCTGAGGCTCAAAAAGCAGTGCGTATGAACATAAAAAAGAAGTTATAAAAAGCTGCTGATTTATATCTAAATCATGAAAAGCAGGTTTTAAATCTTCCTGTGCTTTTGCCGAAAGTTCCTTATCGGAACAGCAGGATTTTTTCTGAAGTTGAGTTTCGCAATCTCCCACATTGTCCGGAGACTGCTCCATTCCACAGGATTTTGTGTGGTTGGTAAGTGAAAAATCTACCAGCAAATCGCCACAATAGTGCATATTGACCGTAAAGGACATCGTGGTAAACAGCACCACACACGCCATTAAAACAGCCCCTATTTTATTCGCAATTTGGTTCATACGTCGACAAAGATACAGTAAATGCTCTTTAGTTGACAAGAGTAAAACTCCTGAACAGTAGATTTCACAAAATTTTAGAGTACTGACACTTAGATTTTAACCACCATTTTCCCGGTATTTTTACCGTCAAACAGATCTAAAAACGCCTGAGGCGTGTTCTTAAAACCTTCGACGATGGTCTCCTCATAATTGAGTTTATCGTCTTTTAACCAGCCGGCCAGTTTTTGAATGCCTTTCTGGAATTCACTTTGGTAATTGCCCACCGTAAAGCCCTGCATCAGAATGCTGTTTTTGATGAGGGTCGTATTTACCCGCGGTCCTGTTGGAGTTTCGGTTTTGTTATAGTCTGCGATCGCGCCGCATAAAACCACCCGGGCTCCCCTGTTGGTGTTCGCCATGACCGCATCAAAAATACTTCCGCCTACATTATCAAAAAACACATCTATCCCATCAGGGCAGGCCTCTTCAACGGCAGCTTTCATATCATCGGTGGTTTTGTAATTAATCCCCGCATCAAAGCCAAAGTCTGATGTAATCAGGTCAATCTTATCGTCGCTTCCCGCGATACCCACAACCTTACATTCGAAGATTTTGCCCAATTGGCCCACTACGCTTCCTACAGCGCCGGCGGCACCCGTTACCAAAATGGTTTCTCCAGCTTTGGGTTTTCCTATGTCGGTGAGGCCGAAATAAGCGGTTAGCCCGGTCATTCCTAAAATTCCGAGATAAGCAGAAAGCGGAGCTTGGTCAGGGTCTACCTTAGTTAGTCCCTTGCCATCAGAAACCTGAAATTCCTTCCAGGCGAGCATTCCGTTTACGAAATCACCTGCCTTAAAATCGGGATGTTTTGATTCTTTGACTTCAGCGATTATTCCGGAAGTGATGGGTTTGTTGAGTTCAAAAGGAGGTATATACGATTTTGCATCAACCATACGACCGCGCAGATAGGGATCGACCGAAATGTATTTGGTCTCCAGTAAAATTTCTCCCTCGCCGGGAGTAGGTTTTTCTTCTTCCACAAATTTAAAATCGGAAAGATCTGGTCGTCCGGTTGGTCTGTTTTGTAAGTGTATTGCAGTATTCATAACTCCTTTTTTTTCAAAATTAAGAGTTAGAACCGGTACCGGGATAGGACTTGATGGTAAGGTTTTCTTAAAGAATAATCAGGCTGCGAGAAGGCGCTTCTTAATATCTGAACACAAGGCCTGTGCATTAAAAGGTTTTTGTAAAAAATCATAAACCCCGAGTAATCTGATGTGCTCAATCACTTTATCTTCTATAACTGAAGAAATCACAAAAATGGGCAACACCGGTTTTTTTAAACGGATTTGTCTGATGAGTTTTATACCGGACAAAAAAGGAACCAGCAAATCGGTAATTATAAGATCGTAGTCTTCATGCTCCATACGATTGACCGCTGATAATCCGTCAAAACAGGCAGTTACCTGATAGCCCTCCTTTCCCAGAATGTAGCACAAAGAATCTGCAACCTGAGGATTATCTTCAATAACCAAAATACGCTCTTTCATACGCTAATGACATAAAATTTCGGGGGCGAAAAATCAACCTGTCATTAGGGGTGAATGACGTTATAAAGCTAGGCTTAAATTCTGGAAATCAACACATAATATCTTTGAAGGGTTGATTTTATCGTTGATATACAAGTTAAAAGTAACAGAGTTTGAATATCTGAAATTGAACTTCTAAAGTTTTTAAACACTATTCTGTTCTAGATTTCACTCTTGTGAATTTTAGACAATCACTTAGGGTAAATCAGCAAAGATCAACACTTGAATAATATTATTTCAACATACCCGTGTCACCTTCAATCTAGAGTTAAAATCTGTTTATGCCCTAATAGCTAGTTTTACGGCTGTATGATAAGGTAGTAGCCTGCATTATCGTATTTTTAGAATCGTATTCCAGATCTATTTGATATTAACTGCTTTAATTATGACCAGGACAGCGCCTCTGCACAATAACACCCGTTTTATAGACATCTCTAAAACCGCCCTATCCCAATTTTCAGGTTTTGCACTATTCTTCCTGATTGGCCTGTTTCTATTCCGTATTGTGGAGTTGCTGCTTATTCAGATTTCTCACGGATTGCCATTGAATTTTTTTGACTTACTTTTTAAAAGCTTTGTGATTGATCTTTTATTTTGGGTCGGTATTCTTCCCTTTACGGGCTTACTTTTTTTAAGCCTTAGCCTTCTCAATCAACGCTTTACAAGACTACTTTTTTGCTTTATCACGGTCTTGTTCTTCTGTTTCAACCTCTTCTTTATTTACTATCATAAAGAATCGCTGCTACTTTTGGGCTCAGATTTTTTTGGCTACACCTTCGATGATGTCGCTCAAACGGTAGGTGCTTCCGGAGTATTGTCTTTTCAAAGTCTGTTCCTCTTTTTATTAGTTTTAGGGTTGATCATTGGTGGTATTGTATATCTAGTTCCCAAATTACTTCTTAATTGGAGTGCTTCACTTGTACTGCTTTTAATTGCTGTGGTAATGGTACTTTTTAGCTTTCCAAGTCGGCTTAAGCCAAGGTATACGGAAGACTTCGCCAATAATCTGATCACAAATAAGTCTCAACATTTTTATAAAGAAGCTAGAAATTATTACGCTGGGGATACCTTTAAGCCCGATATTTACGCATCCAATTATTTAGAACTTCTAAATACCCGGCTCGCTCTTCAAAATAGTTTTGATTACCGATATCCGGAATATCCATTTCTACATGATGCAGACACTTCTGATGTACTGGGTAATTTTTTAGAAAAGCGTGACAGTCCTCCCAATCTGGTGTTTATCATTGTAGAGGGATTGGGTAGAGCTTTTACCAATGACGGCGCCTATTTAGGGAACTTCACACCCTTTTTAGATAGCCTGAGCAAGCAAAGTCTTTATTTTAAAAATTTCCTCAGTAACGGAGGGCGTACTTTTGCCGTGTTACCTTCGCTCTTAGGCTCTGAGCCTTTTGCGCAAAATGGTTTTTTGGCATTAGAAGAAAATATGCCAACGCAACTGTCTCTTCTTAACATACTGGGCAAAAACGGATATGAGACTTCCTTCTATTATGGCGGTAATGTATCTTTTGACAATATGGATGGATACCTTCGGCTTAATAAAGTCAAACGTATTCACGGTGAAAATTCCTTCCCTTCCAGTTTTAAAAAACTTCCTGAATTTGCCGGCTACAGCTGGGGATATGGGGATAGGGAACTCTACAGGCATTTTTTGCAAAATGCTCAAACAGACACCTTAAACGCCCCCAGACTTGATGTATTATTAACTGTAACCACCCACAATCCCTTTATGCTGGTCGAGCAGCAGCACTATCTCAATCGCTTTGAGGCTTACCTTAATACTTTGGGGCTCGATCCCGGGCAAAACGATCAACGTAAAAAATTTGCGAAGCAGCTCGGGACCGTTTTATATGCTGATGATGCCCTGAAAGATTTATTTAATAACTACAAAAAAAGAGCAGATTATAAGAATACCATCTTTTTTATAACCGGCGACCATCGAATCCCCGAAATACCATTAAGCACAAAAATTGATCGTTACCATGTACCTTTTGTTGTGTACTCTCCCCTACTCAAACGCACCAAAGAGATTGAAGCCATTTCTTCTCATCTTGATGTAGCGCCCAGTATTTTGAATTATTTGCATAATGCTTATGCCATCCAACTTCCCGATCAGAATGCCTTTTTGGGTAAAGGTCTCGATACGGTTGAAACCTTCAGAAACAAGCATCAGATCCCCATAATGCAAACCAAAACAGACCTGCTTGATTTTGTAATGGAAACCTACCATTTAAACGGCGACCGTTTATATCAGATTTATCCCAATCTTGATGAAGAAGAAATTGTGAACGATGCAAAGAAAGAGGAATTAAAGGCCGCTTTTTCCGATTTTAAACGTCGCAATCGTGAAATCGCCGAGGGCCGAAAGCTGCTTCCGGATAGTATAACAAATAAATATGCTCAATAGTTTTAAAAGCCTAATGAGCACTCACGCCTGAATAAGCTTCTTCCAAGATTTCAGTCAACATGGGTTTGTAAAAATTGAAGAAGAATCCACCCCGGTCTGAAGGTTCCTGCGTATTATAGAAAAAGCTTTTAATCAAATCTATTCCCTTAAAATATGAAGTCGTATAGCCTATTGGGTTATCGCTAAAATCACCGGCCATGTAAAAAAAGGTATAGTCTGCTCCGGAATGACCAACCACAGCAGGGAACACCTCCGGAATATTGTGAGCCGCAAGTTTGCGCTTACCGGAGGCCGTAACAGCCAGATTAAAATCAGCGTAATTCGTGTTAGCCTCAGCATCATTTTGAATAATTTCAAACCAAAAGGGATAAGTTTCCCTTTCAGGCAAGCTCAGGTGTTGCTGACCCTTTTGAGATGCAGTAATAAATGGCAACACCTCCCTTAAATCGACTTCATTTTCAAGAATCACTACAGTTCCCGTTTCGTGCACCAGTACCAGGCCATCCCTCGTAAAATTCCACGTGCCGTTATTTTGACTTTTATAATTCGTAAGCATCCATTGTGGTAATTCCTGATTCTTGGTTTCATCAAGCGAATCAAAATACCTGCCGGTCCAGCCTGTAAATGAAACTTTATACAGAGATTCAAATTCTTCCCGAATAGTCTGTGGCGTGGGGCTCGCAAGACAATTAAATTCGGTAATCACGGGTTTGTGCTTTCTTTTCATAAGCCTTATAAACTCCATATCCTGTTCACTTAACCCCCCATACAGCAACCCTTTTTTAGCATCCGTATATCGTGCGAACCAATCTTGTTTATAAATTCCATAGGCATCGGTGAGATAAAGCAAATCAGCATCATCACTCAAGACATTTAGCGCTTCTTTTGAGAATCGCTCCAAACCTTTAAGGTCATAAAGTGTATCTTCTTGAGGAAAAAAACCAAAATAGTCCCGGTCAATCTGATACCTTATACTTCCTGTTTTTACAAATCGATTGTGATTCAATACCCAGTGAAAGGAACTGTGCTCCTGCCCCTCAGCGCTCATTACCGTTTTATCTATAATGGCAGCAGTATACTGTTTCTTGGGCCAAAAATACCAGGTCGCGAAAGAAATTAGCGGAGCCAGAACAACCCCTAAAAAAATCAGATAAATAATTTTTCTCCCCATGATTAAAAGCGCTTAATATAGCCTAAACTCGCTGAAAATTGAATCCCACGGGTATCTACTGCATATTCCTGATCTTCGATTCCGGTTTCAAAAATCAACACATTAGTACCAGAAAACAACTTCCTATAGGTTAGAAATATATTATTCGACCGAAGTCTGTTTTGTCCCGTACCGTCAAATAAAACACTGTTTGCGCTATTATCAGGAGAAATCCCCACACCGGTGCGTATGCCCAAAAAATCATCTGCACCACCTAAATAGTAACGCACAGTTAATGAAAGTGATTTTGAAAGTTCACCGCTTGTTGGTGTCAGATAGGTACGCAGATTAAACCAGTAATTTTTATAGTATTTACCCACTCCTACGGTATAAATAAACGTGTCATCATCAAAACTTAGGTAACGAAAGCCAGCATCTGCCTCAAATGCTGCCGGAAGATTAGCAAAAAGCGAAAAGCCTCCGCGTAATTTTGGAAAAATACCGCTGTCATTAGATACTCCAAAATTGACGTAAGTATAAAACAAGTCTGAAATTCTGGGATAGGCTTCTATTTCAGCCTGAATTGCATCGTTTCTAAAACGATTGGCATAATTCAATCTCCCGCTCACAGACCCAAGAGCAGTTTGACGCGTATAGTCTATGCCTGCCAAATGCCAGGGAGCATCAAATCGTTTATCAAAGTAAACATACTCATAGGTGACTCCAACGCTATTTTTTGCGGCTGCGGTATTGAGTGCCCGTAACAGACTTCTCGCCTGGGTAAGTTTAGGGTTTTGAGCTAAAAGATTCTGTAACGTGAGAGCAGCAGCTTCATACTCCTTGAGATCTTTTAAGATTTTAGCCTTTAGTAAAATTAGGTCTTCAGAACCTGGATTGTATTCAATCCCGCTGTCAACGATCACCAAAGCTTCCTGAGGTTGGTCGTTCCAGTACTCCAAATTTCCGTAAGCAAAACTCGCATCTTCTCGAGTAGCATCTTTCTCCAAAACCTGCCTAAAGGTATTTCTGGCAAGACTTAAGCTGTCTGAATAGGTATAAATTCTACCCAAAAAAACCTGAATTTCCAGATAGTCCGGACTTTGATCTATGGCTCTTTTTAATAAGCTCACTGCTTTTGGGTAATTGTCTTCTTCAAAAGCGGCATTACGGGCAAGGGTATATAACTCATCTGAAGAAAGGCTGTCTGTCTGTGCCTTAGATTCAATCCCGGTCAAAACAAAAATTAGGAAAAAAATAATTTTAAGAAGTCTAAATAATTTTATCATAGGAGGCTTATTTTTTGGTTGCAGAATTACCCAGTCCTGTACGGGTCATCTGCCCCCAGGATTTTTTACCGCGTAATAAATCAATATTTCCTTTCACAGCTGCCCACATCACAATAGGATGATAAAGCAAAGGCTCTAACAATGCTGTTCGCATAAGCTGAAACATGTACTTCGGCTTTTTATATTGCTGAAAGGAATATTCTTCAAAGTAAATCGCAGTTATTGAAAACAGAACAGAAAAGGAATAGATCACCAGAAAGAAAATGGAGAACACCGTCAGATTGACTTTCCCAAACAAAATCAAAATGATAAAGAACAGAATTCCTATAAATTCAAAAATAGGCGCTAACCACTCAAAAAACATCCAATACGGTGTACTGAGCAATCCCAACACGCCATACTTAGGATTAAAAAGCATTTTTTTATGCTTCATCAGGGTTTCTATAGTCCCGCGTGCCCAACGGTTACGCTGTCTCATTAAAATTTGTTTGTTTTCAGGAACCTCAGTCCAGCACAGGGGATCTGGCACAAAGCCCACGGTATAGGGAATATTCTGCTCGCGCATAATGCGGCGCATGCGCACCAGAAGTTCCATGTCTTCTCCTACCGTAGTATGATCATAACCCCCGGCTTCGATTACGGTTTTTTTATCAAACATCCCAAAAGCCCCCGAAATCAGCAACAAGCCATCAACCCGGGACCAGGCCATTCTGCCCATCAAAAAGGCTCTGAAATATTCCAGAATCTGAGCACGTGCAATGAACGTTCCCGGAAGTCGCACTTCAAGAATGCGCCCGTCTTCAATCACGCAGTTATTAGCAACACGAATAATTCCACCACTGGCGATAACTCGTCTGGTGTCGTTTAAAAAGGGTCTGATTAATTTCAATAGCGCGTTACGTTCCAGAATACAGTCTACATCAATACAACAAATGAGATCATGATTGCAGCAATTGATCCCGGTGTTCAGCGCATCGGCCTTGCCGCCATTTTCCTTATCAATAACCCGAAGATTTCGGTACGCCTTGATTTTTGATTTGTAGATCCCCCTCACTTTTTTAGTAGGAATATGATGGTAATGCACCAATTCTTCGGGCTCGAGCTGAAAGGTATCGATCATTTTCTGCAGCGATCCATCCTTACTTCCGTCATTAATAATTACAATTTCAAAAGAAGGGTAGTTAAGTGTAAGTAAAGACCGAATGTTTTCAACCACATTAGCCTCCTCATTGTAGGCCGGTGCAAGAACTGAGATGGAAGGCAGATTGGCCGACTGTAAAAGCGCCACTTCGTCCTGAAAGTTATTTTTACGCTTGTAATCTCTGATCTCTATGATTGAAAAAAAGGCCGAAAAAATATAGCCTGAGATTATGATCAGTCCATAGACTAAAAACAGAATACTAAAAAGCTGTATTATTTCCTGAATGCCGATGCTCAAGACGTGTTTTTCAAAGAAAGATAAAGAACTTCCGTTAAAACGGAAGCGGGTTTTTGAATAAGCTTTGTGATCTCAATAAGATTTAACAGTAGCAGACTTATTTGGCCGGTCTGTTACTTGCTTTGGGTTCTCAATTACGACTAGGCGCCCTGAAGCAATCTGAGTGAATAGTCTTTATACTCCTCCCAATCTTCCGTAATGGTATCCAGATCAATAAGTTTCTGTACCGGTATTTCGTCTTCAAAAGAAGATGCGATTTTATAATAGTCAATCTGAAGATTTTCCTCTTCCTTACTAATACAACCCACTAAAGTACGTAAATCTTTGGCGGTGCCTATTCGTTCAATAGCATAAAGTATGGCTCTTTTATTTGCCGGAGTTTCAAAGGGAAAATTCGCAGACATGAGCTGTAAGGCATCAGGAACTTCCATAATCTTTAACGAATTTATGGCTTGTGCCCGCACCGCTGCTTCTGTGTGATCTAAGGCTTCAATTAATAACGGAATGTTTTGGAACTGATTAAAGCTCACTACCATTTTGATGCAAAAAACAACTACACTGCTTTTTTCGTGATTGAACCATCTGGCAAAATCAGGTACTTCCAGGTCAAAGTTTTTGAGGCTATTTTCAATAAATACCTGCTGCCATAGGGTTAACTCCTGATCCAGATCGTCCAGGAAACCAAGTGGATTTTCTTTTGAGGTATTTAAAAAATAGAGCATTGCCTGTTGTCTCAGCTCTACTTTTTTAGATTTTATAAGTGGTGCCACCAATTCCTGAGGCACGCTAATTCCTAACTTGGAAAAAGCATAAAGCGCACGAACTTGTTTAAACCAGGCTTTTTTCTTGAGATCCTTAAGTAAAAATGCATACAAACCCAAACCGTAAAACAATTCTTTAATAGCTTCTGAAGACTCACCTTTTAGATTTTCATCAAAAATTAGAGTTTGTTTGATAGCCAGCTTATGATCAAAGGAGGTCTTTAGGTGTCTAAACTTAAAATCACCGAGTTGTGAAGCCTTTTCAAAATCTTCGTCAAAAAGAAAGTGATTATAAAAATCAATGAGTTTTACATCAAACTTTATACGATAGGCCTCTCTGCGGTTTTTTACGATGCGTAAAACAAGCACAAGCGCTATAAATAATAGCGTTAGGATCAGAAAGGAAATACTGAGCGTGAGATTGACCTTTAAAATATAGGGCCAGTTCTCTAACTCTTTTAATGAGTTAAGTTGCATGATTGTAATAAATTGAGACTTGGGGAAGTCGGTTTTTATTTATGAAATTCTTCTATATCTAATTTGTTTTAATTTTAAAATTAAACTTTAGCCAGAGTACGCTTTACTCGTAGCGACAATTCATTAGGACTAAATGGTTTTGTGATGAAATCATCTACTCCCAGCGTAAATGCCTCGGTTATGATATCTTCCTGAGTGGAAGTTGACAAAACAATTACCGGAATATTGGGGTATTCTGTTTTAATAAACTCAATGATTTCATTTCCCGAGATAAACGGAAGCATTAAATCAGTAAGAATTAAATCAAAATGACCTTCGCTCAGCAACTTCATGGCCGTTCTTCCATCTTCGGCCACCACTACGTCATAACCGTCTTTCTTAAGCTTAAACTCAAGTGACTTGACGACCATGGGATTATCTTCAATTACCAGTATTTTTCTATTCATGATAAATTCTGTTCCTGTGAAAAATCGTTTTTAAGTTGCTTCTCAACCTGAACGTATTCTTCTTCTAAATCTTCTACATAACTCTTAAAATCGGCTGGTTTTGCGTGATGCGCTAAAAAGTTACAAAGCTCTGCTCCCCGCGTATTTAAAATCATTTCAAAAGAGGGCTTGATATTATGTGCAAGTTCCGCAACTGCCTGATAATCCTTCGATGCCAATACTTTTTTCATCTCTTCGATTCTGGGAGCAACGGTATCCATGAAAATCTGAATACTTTGTTCTATAAAAACCAGATCTCCGTCTGAAAGCTCTTTTAAATAGTCTAGCGAATACAGTGATTCTACGGCTGTGTTTTTTTCTGTTAAAAGAGCTTCAACTTTTTCAAATTCGTCCCTATCAAAAGGTTTTTTTAGTACCCCATAAACACCGAGGTCGGTTTCAAATTGCTCTTTATCAACAGAACATACAAATACCTTGCCTTTAAAATGCAACTCGTCAATTAAATAATTAAGCGTTTGAGCAGCTCCCATGGGTTTTGCGAACTCATCAATTACCAAAACATCAACGGGTTTACTTTCTTTAATATGCTGTATGGCCCCCATCGCTGAATTAAAGTTTATGACCAGAAAATTATCCCTGTCAAAATGTTCATTAAACAGGCTCTGTGCATCGCGATCAGCATCAATAAAGAGAATATGTTTTAAAGTTGAATTCAAGTTTGTAGGGTTTGTTTTAGGTTTTCTTGAAAGTTCGTTGATTTTAAAATTAGGAGACAACCTTTTGTTCCTCAGCATTTTTGGTTGATACAGCTTTTACCAGACATTTTTTGAGATCCTCAAGCACAATAGGTTTTGCGATGTAATCGTCCATATCCTGTTCCAGACAGCGCTCGCGTTCTCCCTTAATGGCCCGTGCCGTAAGTGCGATTATGGGCGTGCGCTTTGCGGAATCACGCTCCAATTTGCGTATTTCCTCGGTCGCTTCAAAACCGCTCATAACCGGCATCTGAACATCCATAAGAATAAAATCTATGGCATTTTCTTTAAATGCATCTACAGCTTCCTGACCATTATCTGCCTCAATTATTTTTGCAGCAGGAATAACTTTAGCCAGTATGGTACGGGTTAGAAACTTATTAACCGGATTATCTTCAGCAAAAAGCACGGTTATCTCTAAATTGGTCAGATCAACTTCTTCTTTTTGTTCTTTTTTATCAGATAATGGGGTTTTCTGAGGCTGCTCTAAAGACCCCAGATACTCCATCAATTGATCGCGTAATACGGGCTTAACAATTTTGTGATCAATGTCCAGGTCCTTACTTTTCTGTGCTATTTCCTGATCGTGACCCGAGCTGTGCATCAATAGCATTGCAAGTTGAGACTTACTAATCTTAAGTTCATTACGCAAATGACTTATCAAATCTAGACCATTCAAATACGGCATATGAAAATCAATAATCGCAAGGTCAAATTGGGTGTCCCGCTCTAATATTTCGATGGCATCGATTCCGTTAGAAACCAAAGTAGTCTCAATATTCCGGTCCTTAAGCATTTCATCTAAAATGATGCGGTTATTTTTATTATCATCAACAACCAGAACCCGCTTAAGCGAACGTTTAAATGCAGGTTTAACCTCTACATTTTCAACAGAATTAAAATCTACTTCAAAAGAAAAGGTTGTTCCCACGCCCAGTTCGCTGCTTACCTTGAGATTACTTTTCATCAAACCAAGCAGTTTATTGCTTATCGTAAGTCCTAAACCGGTACCGCCATACTTGCGTGTAGTGGAAGAATCTTCCTGATCAAAAGCCCTGAATATTTTCTTAAGATTTTGTGGAGCTATACCAATACCGGTATCACGAAGCGAAAATAAATACCTTGTTTTACCGGATTTATCTACTTTACCCAGCTGCTCCACCTTAAGTTCGATTTCCCCCTTATGGGTAAATTTCACCGCATTACTAATCAGGTTAATGAGTATTTGACGAAGGCGCAGCCCATCTGCCATCACAAAATTATCAAACTCGTTGGGTAGGTTGAGCAGAATCTCCAGTCCCTTTTTATGGGCAGCCTGCTTAACCATTTCTACCGTGCGTCCGCATACATCTACGATGTCAATACGCTCGTGACTCAATTCGAGCTTACCCGCTTCAATTTTTGAAAAATCCAGGATATCATTAATTAGATCAAGTAAAGAAACCGCTGAAGAATACGCTGTCTCCGCATATTGCGCCTGATTTTCATTTAATGGTGTTTTAAGTAGCAAATCAGTAAAACCAATTACTCCATTGAGTGGAGTACGTATTTCGTGGCTCATATTAGCCAAAAACTCTGATTTTGATTTACTTGCGGCTTCGGCTTTTAGTTTTGAACGCCTTAGCGACTCTTCCATCTCTTTAAGACTGCTGATGTCTGTAGCTATACCCAGATATCCCTTTAAGCGTCCTTTTTCATCATGAACACCTGAGGTGATAAGTTGCCCAGCAAACTTTCTGCCGTCTTTACGTACATAGGTCCATTCAGTAGGGTTACGATCTCCCATACGATAAGCGTAGGTAAATATCTGATCTGTATTTAGTTTCGTATCATATTTGAGCTCCAAACGCTTCTTATAATCTATAATTTCGTCCTCAACATGGAAAATCTTGGGAGTCTGTTTACCCACAACATCCTCTGCGGGATATCCCAATAGATTTTCCGCCCCCTTATTGAATTTTCTAATGACGTGATTGAGGTCTGTCTCTATAATAATCACTTCGGAAGTGGCATCAAGCAAAACCTGCATATCGTTTAAACTGCGCTGCAATTCTTTCTTGGCCTTGATATTTTCGGTCATATCTACCACCTGACCTATTAAGGAAGATATGTGCCCATTTTCATCATACAAAGCTGAGACTGTGAGAAAACAGTGTACGAGTTGCCCGTTTTTATGTACATACCGCTTCTCAATCTGATAGGAATCTATCTTTTTATTGAGAATCTCTGAGAAGAATTTAATGTCGTTATCTCGGTCTTCCTCGTGGGTGATTTGGGCCAAACTCAGCTCCCACAACTCTTCTTGCGTATAACCAACCATTTGGGCCAGATTATTATTAACCAAAACCCAATCTCCGTGGAGGTCTACAACTGCCATCCCGTTAGGTGAATTTTCAAAAACACGCTTAAATCGGGCAGCACTTTTTTGAGCCAAAATTTCTAATTTCTTTTGCTGGGTAATGTCTTCAACCTGAGTGATGACCAGATTATTTGCTAAATGCGCATCTTTTACGATAGAGCTTGACATGCTGCACCATATCACGCGACCTGAGGAATGATAACATTCCACATCCATCTTATAGCTGTCAATTTCTCCGGCAATAAGAGCTCTGCGCTTTTCTCTGGCCTCTTCCAAATATTCCGGTTTTATAACATCTGCAAAAGTATAATTGAGCACTTCTTCTTCGGTAAGCGACTGTAACCCAAAAATGTTAACCGCTGCTTTATTAACCATGAAAAGTTCTGTGGTATTTTTAACCAAAACAATACCTACGGCCGAATTATCAAAAATCTCTTTAAAACGCAGCTCTGCGTCCTGTCTTGCAAATTCCTGATTCTTAGCCTCTGTTATATCCTGAAAAGCACCATAAACCCGCAAACACTTACCGTCCTTCATTTCAGCCTTTGCGACACTGCGTACCCATTTCTCGGAACCGTCGGCACAAACAAGGATAAATTCATCATCATAAGGCTCTCCTTTCTCAACAGCATTCTGAAAACATTGCGTTATCTTTTCCCGGCTCCAGCCTTCTTTAAAAAAATTAATGGCCTCATCAAGCTGTGGCCGGTAATCGGCGGGTACTTCGTGAATTTTATTGATGTAGGGCGTCCAGGTAATTTTTTGTTTGACAAGGTCTACTTCCCAGCCTCCTACACGAGCCAGCTCATTGCTTTCTTCATAAATTTCAGAAAACGAACGCAGACGCTTTATTTTACTTTCGTAGAGCTCAATCTGCGCATTTTTACTGAATTTTCGTGTAAATTTCAGTATCAGATGAGACGATTCATGTTCCTCTTCAATAACCAGGGCGTTAGCCTTTACCACTAGAGGTGTACCATCTGCCCGTAAGAAAGAAAATAAATACTTCTTTTTTAAATTATCGCCCTCATTTACCGTTTTTAAGATCTCAGCCAGGGTATATCTACCCGGTACACCAAGAACACTATTCCATTTTTCATCTATTTCGTCATCAGGAATAGCATCATATTTAAGAATGGAAAAAAGGCTTTTGGTTATATAAAAATCTTGGGGGCTATCTAAACGGCAGTAGTAAATGCCGTGATAGGGAGTATCGCTAAGCCATTGAAATACTGTTTCGTTAGAACCTACAAGGTTTTGAAATGATTTCCTAAGGGTAGTTTTAGACATCGCTAAACTCGTTTAAGTTGGGTCTTACGAATATAAAACATTTAATCTATTAAAAAATGTATTTCATCGATATAATCGATATTTTAACACTTTTAATCGAAATATACCGCGTTTTAACCTGTTAAAGATATCCTCTCCTGTCCTGTAGAGCCTTTTTCACCTTTTGTTAGGTGAAACTTCTTAGACACCTCAAGACCAGGCTCCGTGCGGTGCGACACAAATAGTATCGCCACATCAGAACCGCTGCTTAGTGTATTAATAAGACTTACAACCAGAGCTGCATCAGCGTCACCTAATGCAAAGGTTGGTTCATCTAAAATAAGAAGTGGCGGATTTTTAATCATCGCCCGGGCAATAAGCACCAGACGCTTAGCTACTTCACTAAGGTCTCTAAACCGTTTTGTTGCTTTATCCTGCAGCCCTATAAGCTCTATCCATTCTTCAGCTATTTTACGTTCCAGAGTGGTAGGACGTTTATATAAGCCCACGCTATCGTATATGCCGCCGATTATCATATCAGAAACGCTATGCATCCCATCAAAACGCTCGGTAAGAACTGGGGTGACATAGCCTATTTTCTTTTTAATTTCCCAGACGCTTTCTCCACTTCCTTTTTTGGAACCAAAGATATACAGCTCTTTGCCATAGCCCTTTACACTATCGCCGGTAATCATAGAAAGTAAAGTCGTTTTACCCGAACCATTTACTCCGGTAAGCTGCCAGGATTCCCCCCTTTTTACCTGCCAGTTAATATGTTGCAAAACCGGTTTTTCTCCAAAAGCGACCGAAATATCCCGAAAATCAATAAGTACCTCGGAAAGATTGTAATAGGTGACCAAAGCTTTTGGGATGGGTTTTTGGGATATTTTATGTTGAAAGAACTTTGCTTTTTCTAAAGTTCGCCCTTTTACGAAGCGTCCGTCTTTCCAATGAAGCGCCATGTTGCAAAAAGCCAAAATATCTTCGCTTCGGGTATAGAACTGTATGATTGTGGTTGTTTCAGCCAGAACTTTAAATTGCTCTTTTATGTGAGCTACGGTTTCAGCATCTAAACCATCAAAAGGATGATCGAGTATTATAAAATCAGGATTCTGGGCAAGTTGGTAATTTAAAAGCAGCTTTTTACGCTCCCCGGTAGACTTGGTGAGCAGGCTCTCTTCACCGGATGTCAGTACTTTTTCGCCCAGACGGTATTCCAGATCCAGATATTTTTGTAAGGTATATTCTGAAAACAAATAACCCTTTTCACCTGCTTCATCTTGCAGCCATTCCTCCTCCAGAAGCCCAACCAGGTCTGGCTTCCTGAGGTTCCCTTTAGTGCTGTTAAATGCGTAATGTGTTCTTGAAACCATCTAACCTAAACTTCTAAAACCAGTTTACCTATGTGTGTACTGCTTTCCATCAGCTCATGTGCTTTGGCGGCTTCAGCCAGAGGGAAGGTTTTATCTATAAAAACCCGAATAGCGCCCGATTCAAGCAGCGGCCAAATATGACTCTTCAAATCCTTGGCTATTTTCTCTTTAACTGCAACAGGCTGTGGTTTAAGAAGGCTTCCGGTAAGGATCAACTGTTTACTCATCAGCATCCATAAATCAATTTGAGGCTTTAATCCATTCATACCGTTTATGTGTACCAAACGCCCTTTTTGAGCAAGCAAGCTCATGTTTTTAAGGGTATAATCGCCCCCAACCATATCGAGAATTACATGGATCTTTTCCTCTTTATAAACTTCCTGAAAATCTTCTTTCTTGTAATTGATTACCCGGGCTAACTGGTGTTCCTTAATAAAACGCAGCTTTTCGTCTGACCCCACAGTAGTAAACGTGTTCAATCCTAAAGCTTTGGCCATTTGCAAACCCATAATTCCGATACCGCTGGTGCCGCCGTGAATGAGCAAACCTTCGCCGCGTTTGGCTTCTGCCTGTATAAACACATTAAACCACACGGTAAAAAGGACCTCCGGCAAAGCCGCGGCTTCCACAAAACTAAATCCGTCAGGCACCGGAAGACACAAACGCGCATCTACACAGATCTCTGTTGCGTAGCCCCCACCGGCTACCAGAGCACAAACCGCATCCCCCTTCCGGAAACCGGATACATCTGAAGCGGTCTCGAGAATTACACCGGCAACCTCAAGGCCGGGAATGGTAGCCTTTTTGGTCTGACCCCCATAAGCATCGGGATTCTTACGCGTTAAAATATCGCTTCGGTTTAGCCCTGCCGCATTAATGGCAATGCGTACCTGCCCCGCTTTAAGCTGCGGAGTTTCGGTTTCTTTTAGGTGCAATACTTCGGGCCCTCCGGCTTCTGTTATAATTACGGCTTTCAAATTGTTTTATTTTTATTGCTATTGCTATTGCTATTGCTATTGCTATTGCTATTGCTATTGCTATTGCTATTTAAAAAATAAAGCCCTTAATCAGGAATGAAGAAGGGCTTTTAAAGATTTCGTTACAGCTTAAACGTGTAATGCGCGATCAGCGGTTGCTGCCAGAGCAGCCTCTTTTACCGCTTCGGCATAAGTAGGATGCGAATGCGACATACGGGAAATGTCTTCGGCACTGGCACGGAATTCCATCGCGGTTACCGCTTCAGCAATTAAATCTGCCACACGTGCACCCACCATATGAACTCCTAAGACCTCATCGGTTTTCTTATCGGCCAGGATTTTTACAAATCCATCAATATCACCGGAAGCTCTGGAACGTCCCAGTGCACGCATCGGGAACTGCCCTGACTTGTATGCTACTCCTTCCTCCTTCAACTGCTCTTCCGTTTTACCAACAGATGCAACTTCAGGCCAGGTATAAACCACCCCGGGAATTAAATTGTAATCGATATGTGGCTTTTGACCGGCAATGGTTTCGGCTACAAAAACACCTTCCTCTTCAGCCTTATGTGCCAGCATCGCACCGCGCACCACATCGCCGATAGCGTAAATATTAGAAACTTCGGTTTGCAAGTGATCATTCACAGCTACACGGCCACGATCGTCGGTTTTGAGACCGGCGGCTTCCAGGTTTAATCCGTAGGTGTAGGCTTTTCGACCTACAGAAACCAGCACATAATCTCCTTTGAATTCAACCTCCTGATCTTTCTTATCGGTAGCGGTAACCACTACCTCATCCCCATTGCGGCTTACGCCGTTTACTTTGTGAGACAGGTAAAATTTAACACCCTGTTTTTTCATCACTTTAGTAAGCTCTTTACTCTGGGCGCTATCCATTGTCGGGATAATACGATCCATATATTCTACCACGCTTACTTCCGCACCCAGACGCTTATATACCTGCCCAAGCTCGAGCCCGATAACACCACCGCCTATGACGATCATGTGTTTTGGAATTTCGGTAAGTTTTAAGGCTTCGGTTGAAGTAATGATACGCTCTTTATCGATCTCAATAAAGGGAAGGCTTGAAGGTTTACTCCCGGTTGCTATGATGATATGCTTAGCTTCGATCTCCACATCATCCCCTTCCGCAACAGCGATATGAATATGCGTTTTATCTTTAAAGCTACCCACACCCTGATAGGTGTCAATTTCATTTTTATTCATCAAAAACTCAATCCCTTTAGTAGTTTGCTCTACTACCGAAGCTTTACGGGACATCATTTTCTCCAGATTGATTTTTACCTCACCCGGAATCTCGATACCGTGTTCTTCAAAATGCTTAACGGCATCTTCGTAATGATGGGAAGAATCTAAAAGGGCTTTAGAAGGAATACAGCCTACATTAAGACAGGTACCTCCCATGGTGGCATATTTTTCGATAATTGCGGTCTTAAGACCCAGTTGCGCGCAGCGAATGGCAGCCACATAACCTCCGGGACCGGAACCAATGACTGCAACGTCGTATGTACTCATAATGTTACGTTCAAAATTTGAGTATCAAAGGTACGATGTTGAAATGCTTTGAGCAATTAATGTAAAGCCCAATTCAATTGCACAAGTAAACTAATAAATTGGAGTAAATAAAAGTCATAACGAACGTACCAGTTCGATATTAAAATTTGAATTTTCAAGCACAATCAAATTACGATTGCCATTGTCTTTACTTACATATATACCAACCCCTGCGTTACCGGAATAGGTTATCAAAACCGATTTTGTTGCAGTTGCCGGTTGACCTGAAAAAGTGGGAATAAGAGTAATACTGCCAGCGGGAATAAGATTGTTACCATTGTACAGGCGAATCTCCACGGGCGTAGTAGTTCCTCCTGAAGTTCCTGATTTAATTAAGCTTACTGAATAGGTTATACGGTATATCCCATTGCCTGCCGGAAAGGCATCCGCGTTATTAAATACTATTCCTTCTGGAGTAATCGTATTTACGTTAAATGGAATTTTTACCAAATTACTATTCCCTACCGTAAAATCATAATTCAAATACCGATCTCCATATCGCGTTACAGGTTTTACCTCCTGCCAGGTTGCATTACCATCGTCATCCGTAGTAAGCACCCTGCCGTTAAGCTGATTTCCGTCAACATATCTTAACGTACCGTCAACCTGAAGTTTTGCGGTTGGGTTTGAGGTACCAATACCTACTTTAGTAGCGGCATACGCATCAACCGTAGTATTGGTCGTGTTACCCAGAATAATGGTATTGTCAACAGCCGTTTGTGCGGGACCTATTGCAACGGCGTTTTGATGACTGGAAACAGCCCTATATCCCAGCGCTGTTGAATTATTATTAGTTGCCTGACTTTCATTTCCTAGTGCCAAGGTATTATTTGAGGTAGATAGAGCTCCGTTTCCAAAGGCGAATGAACCGGTAGCTCCAGATCTGGCAGCAGCACCTATAGCATACGAATTCGTTCCCTGGGCTCTTGACGATTCACCAATTGCATATGCGCTGGTACCTGAAGCGTTAGAACTTTGTCCCAGAGCGTAACTTTTATTTTGTGATGAAGCGGAACCCTCACCCAGGGCGTATGCATTACTTCCAGAGGCATTTGCTCCTTTTCCAAAGGCATAATTACTGGTGTTACCTGCTGAAGCGCTTTCGCCGATAGCAAAAGCCTGATTGGCACTGGAAGAAGCACCTAAACCTAGAGCTACTCCACCATTAGGTTGCAATCTCCCTATTTGTTGATTATTAAGCTTGAGATACAGATCATGATAGCTGGTAGTTCCCAAAAAAGTAGAACCATCATTTGCGCGGTCATTTAAATTGTTTCCATTGAGCGCCCAGCCTGAAGCACTACCGGCACCTGAACCTGCCTTTGCACTAATCCAAAGGCTGCCATTCCAATAATATAAACCCGGGGTCACATCATTTACCGTTGCGAGATTATAAACCAGCAATCCCTCTGCTGGACTGGTTACCGGCGCTGTATTGCTTGTCGCGACCAGATTTAAGCGCGGAATTAATAATCCACGGTTTGAAGAAGATAAATCTAAAATGCTGGAATTATCGGGCGAGGTGGTACCAATACCTACCTGTGAGAATGCATAAATGGGAATCAGGAATACTAAGAGAAAACTTAGGTTTTGTAATTTTTTAATCATGTCTGGGGTTCTAAGATTGATTGTGTTAGTAATGTTATTTCAACACTTCGCACACACTTACGTAGTAAACCCAGAGCTGGTTTAGAAAAAAAATAATTTAAGGTTTATTTAACAGCGCAATCCATTATTAATAATTATTTAAAATTTAATATAATTTACAATATTCAAAAATCATCTGAATCAAACTCAAATTTGTTGGATACAGAGCTATGGTAGATAAATGAAATTTATTTACATTAGAATTATATCAAGTTACAATTTCAGTAATTGCCTTTAATTAATACTGGCACACAAACTTCACGGCTGAAGCCAAATTATGGTGCGATCTCAAATTCAAACTGTAAAGAGTTTGAGCATATAGCACATTAAAACGCTATTAGTTTTACCCCAGAAATTATAGAACTTAATCGATTAATTCTATACTTAACGATGTTCCCTGTAAGACTTCGAGATCATCCCACTCATCATTATCATCTGTATCAATGGTTTCCATATATAAATCAAAGCCCCTATATGTATTATTAATATTAACTAGAAATGATTTTGTAATTGTAACATACTCAGAATCATTGTTAAAATCAACGAAAGAAGAACTGTTTCCTAATTCAGTACCATATTCAGCTACATAGAATTTTAAAAATCCATTATCCCGGCGTCGGTAAAGATTGATTGTATATGTAAATTTATATACACCGGTCACTTCACGTGTCTGTATTCTAGTATTTGAAAGACTATTCAATCCCTTATTAGGTCCTGTCTCTCCAAAAGAAACGACACGCCTTCGAGTATCAATATCAGACAATCTGTAACCCGCACCCACATAAATCTCCCCATACACATCTGTACCGCCAGTACCACCAGCAAGAGTTTGCCAGGTGGCATTACCATTGGCGTCTGAAGTTAAGACTTTACCCGTATCCTGATTCCCATCAACATATCTAAAACTGTTTTCCAAATGGAATCGTGCCTGCGGGTTATTGGTGCCTATACCTACATTAGCATTACTTCCTAAAATAAGGGTATTAGCATTGGGTGCAGAGGCATTAAAGCCAATAGCTGCAGAATTTTGGCCGGAAGCCTGTGCATTATACCCAATAGCTAAGCTTCGATAACCCGTGGCATCGGAATCGGCCCCAACAGCTATCGATTCATTCTGCTGCGTACCCGCATTATTTCCGATCGCTATGGAGTTTTGACTGGTTGCTGTCGTACCATTACCAAAAGCAATGGCATTATTGGCTGAGCTTTGGGCATTAAGGCCAATGGCAATATTTTGAAAGTTTGAAACGGAATTTTTACCTATGGCAATAGATTCATTGCCATTTGCATCGGCATTATAACCCAGGGCTACCGCATCCTGATTAGCCTCACTCGAATAGCCAATGGCTACTGAATTGTTTGAGATTACATCAGAATCACTGCCTAAAGCGATTCCTCCTTCAGGACTAAAGCGTCCAATTTGTCGGTTATTAACTTTCAGAAATAAATCATTGTATGTAGTTGAGCCCAGAAACGTAGAGCCGTCATTAGTGACCCCATTTAGATTATTACCTGTTAGCAACCAGCCCGATCCCGAACCGGAGGTTGCGGCCGGTGTTTGCCAGCTAACAGTACCATTGGCATCTGAGGTCAAAACCTTACCGCTTGCCTGATTCCCATCTTCAAACCGAAAACTACCGGAAAGATGGAATTTGGCCTGAGGATTACTGGTACCTATGCCCACATTTTGATTTACACCACTTAAAATTACTGTATTTTGGCGGTCTGCAACAGCATTTGTCCCTATTGCGAAGGCATCAGCAGCGCTGGTAGTTGCACCAGAACCTAAGGCATAACTTCTGGAACCATTTGTTGCTGCTCCATTTCCAATTGCAAAACTACTCATGGCAGTTGCACTTGAATTTAGACCAAATCCTACTGCTCCATTTGGTCTTAAAAATCCAATGGTTTTATTCTCGGCTTTAAATACCAGAGGTACATCGTTCAGGGTTCCTATAAAGCTGTTTGCTCCTGCATAATTACCCTGTAATTGCCAGCCCAAATCTACCCAGGCTGAACCATCGTAAAATACAAAGCCTTCAGAGATCGTGCTGGTAGCAGCCGTATTGTAAACAATAAGACCCTTTACAGGACTGGCAATCGTAGCCGCATCATCGGCACCGGTGAGCGCCATTCGAGGTATTAGTAATCCGGCATGATCAGACTGAATATCTAAAATAGCCGCTGGATTCGGATCAGTAGTACCTATACCCACCTGGGCGTAATTCGTTAAAAAAAAGCAAAGAAAAAATAGGACGAATAAATTCGTTTTCATAGGGGTTGGTTTGGGGAACTAAGTAGATTTCCTACGTTAGGTTATGTTTTTACAAGTGCAATAATACTATTAAAAACGTTAAATGCTAGCACTAAATCGATAAAGTACACAGCTAACCCCCTCATAAATTGTATGTTATAAATTAAAAAAACACTAGTAATCAGCATAGTTTATAGGTTTTGTTTAACATTCTCAGCATTTAAATAAACAAAACTCAGGTTTAGCCTGCCAAAAATGATTTTTTCGTAAAAATTACAGTATTCCCATTTTTTTAAGTTAAATACCGGATTCCTCCCAATTCAGCACCTTTAATAGTGTACTATTTTTCCAAAAATCAGATTATAAACCTAAAATCATAAATCTAAGATTGGGCTTAGGCCGCCACTATTTCAGCTCTATACGTTTCTGATGCGCTCTGCCAGACTCTGAAAACAGAATATATGCACATTGATCTGGACTGATCTTGTCTAAATCGCTACGAATTGAAAAAAACGTTTGTTTGGGACAACCTACTTTTTTTCTAAAAAACAGACCGCTTTGCATAACCCTGTTTAGAAATTATGTACTTTAGATCTATTCACGGCCCCGCCCTACCCGGCCCACATTCACCCCACAGTGAGTCCACACTGAACCCACACTTTGCCACACTTTGTGTGGAGCTAAGGTGGAAGCAGTCTGGAACCAATTTTAACTTAACAGTATCCTGCAATGGCAAAATTAGATCCTAAAAATGGGCTGGTAGGCAGTATAGGCCAGCTGGTATTTCGAAGGGTAAACGGTGAAACCGTAGTACAGGGAAAGCCCGAAAAAACGGGAAGGCCTCCTTCCGGGCGTTCCAAAGAAACCGCTACCGATTTTGGGCGCGCTTCTCAAACCACCAGTAGGCTTATGGGAGGGCTTCGCCCTTTTATAGGCAATATGTACGATTCCCAGTTTTTTAACCGCTTTCGCAAAGCGGTGTACCAGGGGATGAAAATGAATAACACCTTGCCTCAGGGCAGTTTTGATCTGTGGCAGGGCGAACCCACCGTATTGGAAGGTTTGGAAGCCGACCTGAAAAATCAGTATTCGCAATACGTGCAAATGCGCGGATTGCAGCTCAACCTCAAAGCGGGTACTTTGGAAATTAGCGTACCCGAATTTAAAGCCGATAACCACCTCTCCTGGCCGGTAAAGGCTAGTGAAGCCGAACTGGGGTACTGGATCAGCGTTTACGAATCCCAAACCTACCAGGTGCTGCGACACGAATTCTTTCGTATTCCCATTCCTCATAAAACGCAAAGGATTCCTGCAACCCATTATACCGCAACCGCATTGCCTGCAGAGGCCCTGCTTTTGGTTACGGCGGGAGTGTTGTACTATACCGCAGACTTTCGGATGGGGAAGGTATGTATGAATTCAAAAGCTTTTAATCCCACGCAGGTGCTGAAGGTGTTTAGGACGTAATCTTTTTAAGTTTAAATTTAATTGCCTCACCTGGCAGGGTAATTTGAGATTACCACGCTTTAGCAATCGTTTTTATTTGAGGCCATAAACTCCAGATGGTTGTTAGCTATTCGCTTCTATAGAATGTTCTGTTCTTTTTTACATCGCCCTAAAGAGAACCAAAAAAGTCTAGGCTTATTTTTACATCCTTGAAAACTACGCAAAACCCTTATCGTGCGGATGACAAACCGCTGCGCTGGGCCATCCTCCACTCCCAACGCCGCGTCTTTTGCTTGTTTTACTACAGATGTAAAAAGTATGCCGTTCTAGCATTCCTCCTTCAAATATTAAACATAACTTAAAAAGAAAGCAGAAAAACATCCCTCCAAACCTCCCTTCAAAGGGAGGCTTTAAGTTCAGCGAAAACACTCCCTTCCATTGAAGGAAGGGCTGGGGATGGATGTTACCTGAAACGCTCTTCAATTTATAATATAAGCCTGTCGAGCAGTCTGGTTTATTGGGAATGTCATTTGGAGCGTGTCACACTGAGCGCAGTCGAAGTGAAGTCGAAGTGAAGTCGAGAAGCTCTTGGGAGTCTAATGTTGTATCGAGAAGTACTCTTAGTTAAAAACTTGCTGGAGCGGGATTATTTATTTGAACTCGTGAAGCTCCTAATGTCGATTTGCATTGCCCAACCTTCGACAAAGTACTCCGTTCAGGTAAAAGAAAAAAAAAAAACGCCAAGCTTAAAAGACCATCTCTAAATTTAGCAACGAAATTTTCTAAACTATCCTGCGGGTCAAACAGCAGAAAATAACCAGCACAGCAGTCTGGGCTTTTCGGTAGAATAGTCCACGACTATTTTTAAACGCTCAGCCCTAAATTTTACAAGATCTTTTCTATATACCCATTTTTTTAATTCCAGTATCCAAAATGGATAAGTTAAAACCATTTAAGATAATTCTATCAAAAAAATTAGTCTTAAATTTGCACATTCCATAATTTTTATACGATATTAACTGATATTTACGTTAAAATATAGTATATATTCTATTTACTCGATAGTCCAAATTTAAATACTCCAAGGCTTGTCTCGTTTATAGTGTTCAGTCAAATACCTCGCAGGCTTACCCCAAAGTAGTTTACTTACACGTTTAAAACGATCTCAAAATCCTGATTTCTATAAAAGTAAAATGCATGTACACACTAAGGAATATTTCACTGGGTATGGTTTTATTATTTTTTTCTTGCGAAAAAAATAATGAGCAAAATCCAACTGAAAGTGCGAAAGAGTTGTTCATAACTACTGTTACGTACACCCTTACCCCGGAAGGAGAAGGCACTATTTTGAGTTCAAGTTGTTATGATAGTGATGGTTTTGATGGCCGGTTTGTTAGTGACTGTACACTATCAGGAGTTGGAGAATATAATACAACTTATCTTGGTTCAGTACGCTTTCTAAATGAAAACGTAGAACCAGCTGAAGACTATACAGAGTATATAATTGAAAATGGTTTGCACTATCAGGTGCTTTTCGGCTCCTATCGTGAAGAAAATCGTTTTACCTATGAATATTTACCCCCATTTGATGCCAATGGAGACCCCATAGGGATCAATTTTAAAATATATACTAGCAATGAAGACTGTGTATTAAGAAACCTGAGTCTAGATATGAGTGGTACCCTGAAAGCAATATCACGAAAAGGAAAAGGCCTCGGAGGAGAAATATATACAGGTGGAATTATTGCAAATGGAGGTATGAACATTGGCTGTAACCCTGATTAAATCACATAAGACTAAGCTTCTACATCCATTCGTTGGAGTTCTTGAAACTCCAAAGTCTATCTTGGGAGTTTTATTTCTATGTAATCCAGTGTTCTTTTTTAGCTCAACTATACTATTCTATGAGATCATTTAAATATCCTAAAGTCAATTTGCATTGCCCACCCTTAAGCAGCATACTCAAGGCAGACAAAAAAATAGAAATACAATCAGGAGTTAGGATTTTCATTTAATTAGAATCTAACCTCCTATCAGTTGAATTTAAAAAGCTTAAATCAATTGAGTTCAATATCGCTTATTGGCTATGGAGCTCGTAAACTCAAACGTAAATAATCAAAGACTTGCGGGAGTGGGTGCTTAAGGTAGAATGGGAATTACTATTTGCACGCGATACAATCGCGCGCCAACAATGTACGAAATACTCAAAGCTGATATGGTGATCTAAAACGTCAGAATCATTGACTAATTATAAAACCAATCACATCTACTCTATTCTATCTAAGAACCTATACGTTTAATCACTAAACCATTTGTATTAGAAGGAAATGTAAAATCGCCATTAACCGCGGTATTATATCTTAAACGAATGCGATCATTCGCATTTAATGTTACCAGAAATGATTTTTTAAGATCCGACCTTCCTCCAACCACTGGCGGGGTTAAAAATGTAGAACTCTGAGCAATTTTTGTATACGTATTATTATTTGGTGCGCGCTCTACAAAAAATTCTATTGTTCTAAAGGTATTATTATTCAATTGAATCGTAACAGAAAAAGAAACTTCGTAAGAACCCGCAACTGCAACCTGAAGATAATACTCCACATTATTGTGGATAACATTTTTTAAAACAGAGGTAGTATTTAAGCTTCTAGTATATGCACCGGCAGCAGTGCTGCCCCCATCAATATCAGCGTACATTTCCCCATAAACCTCCTGAATGGTATTAGGGGTTTGCCAGCTTGCATTGCCGTCTGCATCTGAAGTCAAGACTTTACCGGCATCATTCCCTGGCGAGGCATCTACATATCTAAATGTACCATTAACCTGAAGGGTAGCAGTAGGATTATAAACATTGATCCCTAAATTACCCTCCGGGGTCAATCTCATTCTATCTTGATTGCCATTGGTCTGAAAAACTAAATCTGAAACATTATCTGTCCCAGTGCCCCTGTAAAAACTGGCAATAGACGATCCTAAATAACCCAGATTACCATTGTATCTGGGCACAAATGTTATCCAGCCAATATTATCTCCATTTTGAAGATTAAGTGGGGTGTCAATTGTTCCCCGCGCTTTTCTTAAACCAAAAAAACTTGTGGTAGCATTAGAGTAGCTATCTATCATCACATCATCCAGATTATTATCATTTGAAGAATGCTGAAGATGTAATATACCCGTAGGATTGGTTCTTCCTATACCCACTTTTCCCAGAGTATAGAGATTATCTGTATTAAGGGTTGCGGGGTTTGCTGTCCCTGCCTCATTCCAGGGTTCGATTGTACTGTTTACTGGTAACCAACTGGTCGCGTCGGAATCCCAATAATGAAATCCTTTAGAAAAAGAACCGGTATCTGCGATTAAGTAAACTAATTGACCGTCAACGTTACCATTTGTATTTAATGCGTTTACACGAGGAACCAGAATACCATCAGTTTCGCCAACCGCTCCAAGATGATTAGAGCCTCTGATATCTAACGTGGTTTGAGGGTTTGTTGTACCTATGCCTATTTGAGCATTAGCTGTTAGAAAGGCCAGCAATGCAAGAATTATGAAATGGGGTTTCATTTAGAAGTAATTTTGTTAATTATTTTGACCGACTTTAAAGTTATTAAACTGGTTTTCATTAAAATGTACAAGTACAAATGTAAGGGAAATACTCCATAATTAATTGTAATAATAAGTATTTAGCCAAAAAATACTTCAAAAAGAGTTTAGAAATTAATTACATAATTAATGAAATTCTTGTATTAGTTACAACTATTGCTTTCCACGAGATTTAAGCATAAATAGGTCTACAGGAATTCATTCATAATCCTTAAACTTGTACAAACTATATAAAAGATCATGACAAATCAGGATGCGGAAGAGCGTAACGAGCAGATTGTAGAGAACAGAGAACTCAACATTTTTGAAGCTTTAATCCCCATAATCGCATTGATAGGTATGCTGGCCTATAACGTTTTTGTCTTTGGAGACGATGCGCTCAGCGGCTCTAACCAGTTTATCCTGTTACTTGGAGCAGCAGTTGCCGCCATCGTAGGTTTTTTCAATAAGACTTCTTTTGAGCTTATGATGGAGGAAGTTGCGCAGAATATCAAATCAACAGCAGGTGCGATACTCATTTTGTTGCTTGTAGGAGCTCTCGCAGGGACCTGGCTTGTGAGCGGAATCATTCCGACTATGATTTATTACGGCATGCAATTGTTGAGTCCGTCAATATTTCTAGCTGCCTGTGTGGTGATCTGCGCGGTTATTTCGGTTGCTACCGGAAGCAGCTGGACGACCTCTGCAACCGTAGGAATAGCTTTGATAGGCATTGCCAATGCATTAGGCATTTCGTTAGGAATGACCGCAGGCGCCATATTATCTGGTGCGTATTTTGGAGACAAACTTTCGCCTTTAAGTGATACCACAAACCTTGCGCCTGCGATGGCCGGTACCGATTTGTTTACGCACATTCAATATATGCTGTATACTACCGTGCCCTCCATCAGTATCACGCTTATTGTCTTTATTATCATCGGATTGAATATCGACACATCGGGTCCGGCAGATAGCAGTGCTATTTTAGCTTCTATCGACGAAGCCTTTACAATCACACCCTGGTTATTTATCGTTCCGGCGCTGGTTATTTTCTTAATCATTAAGAAAACACCACCACTCATCGCTTTATTGGCCGGAACCCTCCTGGGGGGTGTCGCTGCGTTGATCGTACAGCCGGAAATCGTTGCAGGCTTAGGCGGAAGCGCTGATTTAAATCTGGAAAGCGGCTACAAAGGGATTATGAATGCCATTACGGTTGATACCGCGATTGAAACTACTAATGAAAACCTAAACGATCTTTTTGCTTCAAGCGGAATGGCCGGAATGCTCGGCACGATCTGGCTTATCATTTGCGCCATGACCTTTGGAGGCGTTATGGATGCTATTGGCGCTTTAGCCCGCATCAGCCGCTTTATGCTGGGGCTTTTCGATAGTGTTTTCGGGCTTTTTGCCAGTACCGTGGCAACCTGTATAGGTCTTAATGCTACTGCCAGTGATCAATATCTGGCAATTGTAGTTCCCGGTAAAATGTATGCCAAAGCTTATCGCGATAAGGGCCTTGCCCCTGAAAATTTGAGTCGAACTCTAGAAGACAGCGGTACCGTTACGTCTGTATTAGTGCCTTATAATACCTGCGGGGCCTATCAAAGCGGCGTACTGGGCGTTCCCGTCGCAGACTATTTTGTATTCGCGATTTTCAACTGGCTGAGTCCGTTTATGACGCTTATTTTTGCAGCGTTCAGTATTAAAATCCGTTCGCTGGCAGACGCCGGAAAGCAGTAATTTGCTTTAATTCCTTTATTGGAGTTTTCGGTGGTGCACTACGAAATCGCTATAGTTCAGCACCAGCGAGTCCTTACAAGTGTTAAAAATAACTTAAGGCTTTTCAGGCTCATTCTTTCGCCTTGCGAAACTCTTAAAATCGCCATTCATTTACTAGCGATTTCTAATGTTTTAGGGACATCAATCAATAATATGACAAGCATTTTTCGATATAATCTCTTTATAGACGATGCTTATACCTTTATAACATCTTCACATTTCTGAACATTTCCTAAGCGTTCATTGCTGGTTAGTTTTGCATCAAATTTAAAAACAAACAACAATGACATTAGTAGGAAAACAATTTCCAAATCTTGCAGTAGATGCTATGAATGAAATGGGCGATACTTTTAAACTTAACGTTTTAGAAGAAGCCAAAAAGAATAACAAGAAAGTAGTTCTATTCTGGTATCCGAAAGATTTCACCTTTGTCTGCCCAACCGAATTGCACGCATTTCAGGCAGCAATGGCTGAATTTGAAAAGCGTAATACTATGGTTATAGGTGCTTCTTGTGACACGCCCGAAGTACACTTCGCGTGGCTAAACACTCCAAAAGATGATGGTGGTATTGAAGGTGTAACCTATCCTATTCTCGCCGATACGAATCGCAATCTGGCTAATCGTTTGGGCATTCTTGACATTACCAATGAACGTTATGATGAGGAAACCGGAATTCTAACTGTAGACGGCGATAATGTAACCTATCGTGCAACGTATCTTATTGATGAAGAAGGTACCGTATTTCACGAAGGAGTAAACCATATGCCTGTAGGTCGTAATGTAAATGAATTTTTACGCCTTATTGATGCCTACGCTCACGTACAGAAAAACGGTGAGGTATGCCCGGCAAACTGGGAAGAAGGTAAACAGGCCATGAATGCAAACCGTGATGGCGTAGCTTCTTACCTCGCTACAAACTAAATTATAATCCTTAAAAATCTATAGCTATGTTAAAGCAACTCGATCAGGATAATCTGGCAGAATGGGTATCGTCTAACGACACCGTGGTGGTTCAATATATGGCCAGCTGGTGTGGAAACTGCCGCTTGATGAAGCCTAAGTTTAAAAAACTGGCTACAGAACACGAGGATACTGCATTCCTGCTGGTAGATGCCGAAAAATTCCCGGAAAGCCGCAAACTGGCAACGGTAGACAATCTGCCAACCTTTGCGACTTTTAAAAACGGAAACTTTGTAAACCAGGTACAGACTAACAAGTTTGATAACCTAAAAGAACTCGTTGATGAAATTACCAGTAATTAAACATTTACAGAAGAACAATAGTGCAGAAGCTTTACAGCACACCATTGATGTACTTGAATCGTTTACCGAACACCGTTCTGTAAAAGATGAGGAGATGGATGTTGTAGGCGAATTGATTACCAATCTTTGTGGCGCTGTTGAAATGCACGAGATGATCGCAAGCGGAATGTCTGAGCGCGATGCGGCTAATGGTTTTGCCCAAAAGGTTTTGGGTTCTATTGACCGTTAAGCAGGATTGCGAGACACACACTTGTATAAACGTTGATATCCTAAAGCTTCCGCAAATTGCGGAAGCTTTTTTTATTGCGGGTATGGGCTTATGTAGAAATTGGCATTCCTTTAATTGGCGTTAGTTGTTTATATACCTACTTTTACCGTTTACAAAACCAAAAATCATGGCAGAAATAACTCTGGGTGGAAACCCTACGCATACCAGTGGCGAGCTTCCTGAAAATGGAACGCAAGCTCCAGATTTTAAACTTTCAAGAACCGATCTTCAGGAAAGCACACTTGAGGATTTTAAGGGCAAGAAAGTCGTGATGAATATTTTCCCGAGTGTAGATACCGGTGTTTGTGCAGCTTCGGTACGCAAGTTTAATGAGCAGGCTTCAGATCTTGACAATACTGTGGTATTGTGTATCTCCCGCGATCTCCCGTTTGCACAGGCTCGTTTTTGCGGAGCAGAAGGTTTAGATCAGGTTCAGGTACTTTCAGACTTTAAAGACGGAAGCTTTGGTAAAGACTACGGCCTTTTAATTAACGACGGTGCTTTTGCCGGCTTACACAGCCGCGTGGTTATTGTACTTGACGAGGATCACAAGGTAATTTATACCGAGCAGGTACCTGAAATAGGTCAGGAACCAGACTATGAAGCAGCTCTTAGCGCTATCGCCTGATGCAACAACCCAAAGAACCGTTTATCATCAATCGCCTTAAAGCATTTAAATATGCTTTTGTAGGTGCATTTTACCTCATACGCACAGAAGCCAGTATTAAAGTGCAGGTGTTCTGTGCTTTGGTGGTAACAGTTCTGGGTTTTTATTTTGAAATCACCACAACCGAGTGGTGCATTCAATTGTTGGCCATTGCCTTAGTGCTTTCCGTAGAGGGACTCAACAGCGCCATTGAAAAAATAGCCGATTTTGTACACCCCGATTACCATAAAAAAATAGGTATTATCAAAGATGTATCGGCAGGTGCAGTGACCTTTGCCGCCGTGATTGCAGGAATAATCGGCTTCATAATTTATATACCTTACCTCTTCTAAAATTTTATCGGCAGAGTACCGTTTGATATTTGTATTTTTACGCCCGAATAAAAAACAGATATAATTACAGCTCCTTTAGGAGCTTTTATAAGCAGACCTACTAAGCTTAGTACTACTAATGGCCCGAAAAAAAGCGAAAACCAAAACGACTACCTCTCAAAAAAAGTCTGTAAAAATCAGTTTTAAACTGAGTAAACAGCAAAAGATTGTATTGGGGAGTTTTCTATTCCTCTTAGGGATCGCGCTGATGTTTTCGTTTATCTCCTACTTTTTTAGCTGGCAGGCAGATCAAAGCACCTTAAACAGTCTTGATGATCGCAGCATAGAAGCTCAAAACTGGCTTAATAAATTTGGTGCCGCGCTTGGAAACTTTTTTATTTATGAAGGTTTTGGTATCGCAGCCTTTGCACTCGCTGTTCTGGTTACCCTAACCGGATTTTACTACTTCTTTGACCGACCTAAAAAGAGCCTACAGGCCTATTGGTTTTGGGGAATTATTGTAATGCTTTGGTTTTCGGTATTCTTTGGTTTCTTCTCAGAACGCAACGCGCTGCTGGGCGGAATGGTAGGTTTTGAACTCAACGACTTCCTTCAGGATTATCTGGGTCTCATCGGAACCATTCTCGTGCTCGCCTTTGTGGCTATTGTCTATTTCGCCGTAAGGCTAAAACTTACTCCCGAACTTGTGGGGCAATATCTTTCGCGAAAGCGCAATGCTATTAAAACGGAATTCAACGATAACGACGAAGAGGTTTCATTTGAAGACACGGCTTTTGAAAAAGACAACATCGAACTCCCTGTTGAGAAACTAATCGAAGAAGAGGAAGAAGAAGACCTTGAAGAACCGGTTCTTAAAACCACTCCTACTCCTGTCCCACCTAAACCGGTAGTTAGTGAAGCTCCAAAAGCGGAATCTGATGAAGATTTTGAGATTGAAATAGAAGAAACCGTTGAGGAAGAAGAGGTCGAAGAAAACCTGAGTACCAAGCTGGTTCAGGATTTTGGCGAATTTGATCCCACGCTCGAACTAAGCAATTACAAATTCCCTTCAATCGAATTGCTGAAAGACTACACCCAGGGTCAAAGCATTACCATTGATCAGGAAGAACTTGAAGAAAATAAAAATCGAATTGTAGATACCCTTAAAAACTACAAGATCGATATTGCGCACATCAAAGCTACCGTAGGTCCTACCGTGACGCTTTACGAGATTGTGCCTGAAGCCGGGGTTCGTATTTCCAAAATTAAAAACCTGGAAGACGATATTGCGCTTTCGCTTTCGGCCCTAGGAATTCGTATCATCGCGCCTATTCCCGGAAAAGGAACCATTGGTATTGAAGTGCCTAATAAAAACGCACGTATTGTTTCCATGCGTTCGGCAATTGCTTCGCCGAAATTTCAAAATGCCGAAATGGAACTCCCACTTACTTTGGGTAAAACCATTTCAAATGAAACATTTGTCGTAGACCTCGCCAAAATGCCCCACCTCCTGATGGCAGGAGCAACAGGACAGGGTAAATCTGTAGGTCTTAATGCCATTCTTACTTCCCTGTTGTACAAAAAACACCCGGCTGAAGTAAAATTCGTTCTCGTAGATCCTAAAAAAGTAGAGCTCACGCTTTTCAATAAGATCGAGCGACATTACCTGGCTAAACTTCCCGATACCGAAGAGGCCATTATCACCGACAATGCCAAGGTAATCAACACCTTGAATTCCTTATGTATCGAGATGGACAACCGCTATGATTTGCTTAAAGATGCCATGGCGCGTAACATTAAAGAATACAATGCCAAGTTTAGGAGACGAAAGCTCAACCCCAACGACGGGCACAAGTTTTTACCCTATATCGTACTCGTAATCGACGAGTTTGCAGATTTAATTATGACTGCTGGTAAAGAGGTAGAAACACCTATCGCACGACTGGCACAGCTGGCACGGGCAATTGGTATTCACCTTATTGTAGCAACTCAGCGACCTTCGGTTAACGTAATTACTGGTATTATCAAAGCCAACTTCCCGGCACGTATCGCCTTTAGGGTTACCTCAAAAATCGACTCCAGAACCATTCTTGACAGTCAGGGAGCCGATCAGCTTATAGGTCGCGGAGATATGTTGTTTACGCAGGGCAATGATCTGGTACGTGTACAATGTGCCTTTGTTGACACTCCTGAGGTTGAAAAAATCACCGATTTCATCGGCTCACAAAAAGCCTACCCTGACGCGCATTTGCTGCCAGAATATGTAGGGGAAGAAGGTGGCACAAGTCTTGATATAGATGCAAGCGACCGGGATGCTTTGTTTATGGAAGCTGCCGAAGTCATCGTGACCGCACAACAGGGAAGCGCTTCTTTACTGCAACGTAAGCTCAAGCTGGGCTATAATCGTGCAGGGCGAATCATCGACCAACTGGAAGCCGCAGGAATTGTGGGTCCCTTTGAAGGCAGTAAGGCCAGACAGGTTCTCGTTTCAGATTTAAACGCATTACATCAACAATTAAATAATGAATAATATGAATTTTTATAAAAGACCTTTAATCGCTGCGCTTGTATTTTGGTTTGCAGCTTTTTCTACGGGTTTTGCTCAGGATACCAAAGCTAAAACACTTTTAGACCAGGTTTCGGCTAAAGTGAAGAGCTATGACAATATGTTTATCGATTTCAAATACGGCCTCTCTAACGACGCCGCCGGAATCAATCAGGAAACTCGTGGAGACGTCACTTTAGATGGTGATAAGTATAAGCTGAATCTAATGGGTACCACCCAAATGTATGACGGTAAAAAACTCTACACCATCGTGCCCGAAGATGAAGAAATCACCATTTCTACTCAGGATCCGGGAGATGACGACGCCATCACGCCTTCAAAAATGCTGACCTTTTTCAACAAGGGATATTCATACAAATGGGATATTGAGCAAAATGTAAGCGGACGTAAAATACAATACATCAAGCTAACGCCTATTGACTCTAACAGCGAATTAAAATCGGCTCTTTTAGGTGTTGACGTGCAAACCAAGCACATCTACCGCCTGATTATGACCCAGAAAAACGGAAGCAAAATTACCATCACGGTAAATTCATTCAAGACTAATCAGCCGCTTCCCGGCAATCTGTTTGTCTTTGATGAAGCCAAATACGGCGACTATTACATCAACCGTTTAGACTAGACAGGTATTGAAAATACTGGATCGCTATATATTAATAACCTTTATCAAGAACTTTCTCAGTACGTTCATCATCCTGATGTTCATATTCGTGCTGCAAACGGTATGGCTCTACATCAAAGAACTGGCCGGGAAAGATCTTGATCTGGTTATTATTGTAAAATTCCTGCTGTATTTCTCACCCAGGCTGGTGACTCTGGTATTGCCGCTTACCGTTTTGCTCACGAGTATCATGACCTTCGGTAATTTTGCGGAAAACTATGAGTTTGCCGCAATGAAATCGACCGGAATTTCCCTGCAACGCGCTATGCGTAGCCTAACCGTTTTCATTTTAATTTTAGCAGGTACTTCTTTTCTTTTTGCCAACTATGTGATTCCGGCTGCTGAATTTGAATCGCTCAATTTAAGACGAAATATCGCTCAGGTAAAACCTGCGATGGCGATTACAAAGGGTCAGTACAACACCATTGGCGAAAGTTATGTGATGAAAATCGCTGATAAGGAAGGGGAAAACGGACAATTCTTAAAAGATGTGATCATCTACCAAAAAGATCCTTCCCGAACCGGAAATTTCACCGTAATAAAAGCCAAAGAAGCCGAATTAATCAGCGCGGAAGGCGATAATATCCTGTCTTTAAAACTTATTGACGGTAACTATTACGACGAGGTAGAGCAAAAAGATTACAGCAAGCAGCGTCGCGAACCTTTTGTAAAAAGCTATTTTGAGACCTACACCATCAACATAGACCTCAGCGAACTCGACAATGTTGATATGGACGAAAAAAGCATTGACAATGCCTATACCATGCTTACCGTCGCTCAACTCAACGATACCCTGGTTGACATTTCAAAAAACTACAGCAATTATTTAAAATCCCGCGGTACTACAGAGCTTAGGGAAATGCAATTGCGGCCTTTAGACACGTCCTATCTGTCAAATATTCCGGTAGATACCACCCGTGTTGTTAAAGAAGAGCTTATTAAAAACTTTAGCCTGTCTTCACAGGCACAGGTATTACGCGGGGCTGAGACCAGTGTAAAAAATAACATCACCTCTATTAAGGGTCAAAAAACCAATAATCAGGTTAAGATCAAAACCCTCAGCAAATACGAGATTGCGCTTCACGAAAAATTTGTTTTGGCCTTTGGTTGTGTCATACTCTTTTTTGTGGGAGCACCCTTGGGAGCAATCATTCGTAAGGGTGGACTGGGCTTGCCTATAGTCATTGGGGTTGGACTTTTTCTCACCTATCACTTCATCGGTATTTTTGCTAAAAACAGTGCCGAAGACGGAAGTGTTGCCGCCTGGCTTGCAAGCTGGCTGAGTACGCTGATTTTATTTCCGCTTGGCGTTTATCTAACTTACAGAGCCACTACAGATCAGGGCTTGTTCGATCTGGAAGGGTTTCTGGATCCCATCAAAAAATTATTCCGGAAAAAAGATCTTGATGCCGTTGACCCGGAGCAGCCTTTGGCTGATTTCGATCTTACCAATTCTGAAAAGGCCATTCTCAAGACTAAAAATCAACGGGAACTGGAAGATATCGTGGCCAACTACGAGCAATACGGCTATTCCGAAAAATTCAAAGAAGCGGCCGAAACCTTACTCAAAACCTTTAAGTAACCACCCGTTTTTTTTAAGGCCGAAAGTTTATAAGAAGCCTAAATTGTACCTTTGTTGTCCTAAACAGAATTTATGCACGTGCAAACCCGTTCCCAAAATATTCAGCTTAACACCATTGAAGAAGCCATTGCCGAAATAAAAAAAGGCAAGGTAATCATCGTAGTAGATGATGAAGATCGTGAGAATGAAGGGGATTTTCTGGCTGCCTCAGAAACGGTCACTCCTGAAACCATCAATTTTATGGCAACCCACGGTCGTGGACTCATTTGCGCCCCAATAACCGAGGATCGCTGCAAAGAATTGAAACTCGAGATGATGGTGGGCACTAATAGTGACCCGATGGAAACCGCTTTTACCGTTTCGGTAGATCTAAAAGGGCACGGCGTAACTACGGGTATTAGTGCTTCAGATCGCGCAAAAGCCGTACGTGCACTCATCAATCCTGATATTAAACCTTGGGATTTTTCAAAACCAGGTCATATTTTTCCGCTTAAGGCTAAAGAAGGTGGTGTACTGCGCAGAACCGGTCATACCGAAGCTGCTATAGATTTTGCCCGGCTCGCAGGCTTTGCTCCAGCAGGAGTCATCGTTGAAATCATGAATGAAGACGGCACCATGGCGCGCCTGCCTCAACTTATGGATGTGGCTAAAAAATTTGATCTTAAAATTGTCTCGATTGCAGATCTGGTAGCTTATCGCATGCAGCACGATTCGCTGATTGTAAAGAAAGAAGATTTTAACCTCAAAACCCGATATGGAAGTTTTCGCATACGCGCTTACCAGCAAACTACAAACGATCAGATTCACATTGCCCTGACTAAAGGAACATGGGGCATTGACGAGCCGGTTTTGGTACGGGTGAATTCATCTTTTGTAAACAACGATATTCTAAGTACACTTACTCAGGAAAGCGATAAGAAACTGGAGAAAATCTTTGAGCTGATCAATAAAACCGAAAAAGGTGCAGTGGTTTTTATCAATCAGGAAAATATAGCCAGCAAATTGCTTTCGCGTCTGGCAGATTTAAAAGAACGACAAACCACAGGCAGGCCTGCTGATTCGTCGCCTAAAATGGATTTAAAAGATTTTGGTATTGGTGCGCAAATCCTTCACGATCTGGGCATTTCAAAAATCAGATTACTGTCAAATAGCGAAGATCACAAACGGGTAGGAATGATAGGCTACGGCCTCGAAATTATGGAGCGTGTGACCTATTAAATATATCCTTTTTCCCTTCTACTGCAACAACAAGCTTATTTTGAAGTAATTAGATATAATAATCTATCGCATTATGAAAAATCTATACTTCTTAGGCCTTATGCTTCTGGGCGCTTCCGCTTCGGTATGTGCTCAAAAAAATCAAATCCTTCCGCAAAAAAAGCAGGACAGCATTTTACAAAAACTGCAGCAGCAACCCTTCCCTTCCATCAATAAACCTTTTAAAGCGCTAACACTTGATCCTGAGCTTTTCAATTTAGACAAAAACCTTGCAATACAACCCGGTTTCAATTATACCCTGCCCATTTATCAGCCTGACGAGATTTATAATAATTCTATGAGGATCTTAAAGCCCAGCAAGGCCTACGAATATAAGATGCGTATTATCGATCAGCCGGTGCAAAATTCGCAGCGCGATCAATCTTAGATTAAAGTTTGATAATGGTGTCTTCAGTAGAACGGCGCACCTTTTCAAAATCGGCAAACATATCATCTGCTGCGCGATAACCTACAGGTAAAACCAGAGTGCTGGTGATTCCCATTTCATCAAGTTTAAGCAGTTCATCATACTTTTCAGGAACAAAACCTTCCATTGGGCAGGCATCTATTTCTTCAAGCGCACAAACGGTAAGCAAATTTCCCAAGGCCAGATAAGCCTGATTTACTGCCCACTGCCGGGTTTTTTCAGCCTTCTGAGTATCAAATTGTTTTTTAAGCGTCTCGCGAAAAGGTTTCAGTATCGTTTCAGGAGTGTCGCGTACCTCTCGAACCCGATCAAAATAAGACTCCACGTAAGGGGCCCTGACTTCTTTTTCGACACAAATAACCAACACGTGAGAAGCGTCGCGCACCTGGGTTTGATTCATAGAAGCACCCACCAACTGTTGCTGCATATTCTTGTCTGAAACCACCACCAGTCGTAAAGGCTGAAGTCCGTAAGAAGTCGCGGTAAGATTAAAGGCTTCGGTGAGTACCTCAAGCTTGGCTGCGCTTAGTTTTTGATCAGGATTAAACTTTTTTACGGCATAGCGCCAGTTGAGGCTTTTGATGACATCCATATGCATATTTTTTCCAAAGTTAAGACCTTAGCTTCATTCTATAGATATATTCTTTCAAAATGCGTTTTAAATGTGCTTTGCACGCTTTTATTGCAAAAAGCTTAGTAATTTTAAGGCACGTCCTAATACCAATATCCATACATAAGACGTTAGCAACTGAAGCCCTATAAAATCTGCTAAAAACCACGATCCATTTATGTTTAAAAACAATCTGGTATTCCTAAAACTGCTGCGTTGGTTAATCGTGGGATTCCTGCTGGTTTTACTTGTTACGTCCGGGTTGTCATTGTATATCAAACAAACTACTAAGAACTACATTTTTGAACGCACTGAAGAATTGCCCGAAACCTATACCGTTTTGGTTCTGGGAGCCAGTGTGCGCAGTAATGGGGAGCTCTCAACAATCTTACGCGACCGGGTAGAATCTGCCCTCCTGCTCTATTCGCAGGGAAAAGTAAAACGCTTTTTACTTTCGGGTGATAATGGCACCACCAGTTATAACGAGCCGGTTGCTATGAAAAAATACCTGCGGGAACGCGGGGTGCCTGAAGAAGCTATTTTTATGGACTTTGCCGGCTTTGATACCTACGACTCGGTTTACAGAGCCTCCTATATATTTGAGGTGGATAAGGCTATTGTGGTAACGCAGCATTTTCATCTGCCTCGGGCTATTTACATCGCACGAAGTATGGGCCTTGAATACTATGGGTATATTGGAGACCGAAGAACTTATGAGCTGGAATCGCGCAACCGATACCGGGAAATTGCGGCAAATTTAAAGGCATGGGGCGAATTGCTCATCAACAAAGAGCCTCATTTTAAAGGAGATAAGATTCCCATTACCGGAAAGAATAATTAGTCTAAAAATCCGCTCATTTTTTTGGCGGGAAATTGAAAAAACTTTCTATATTTGCACCCGCAATCAGCAAATAGCTGATGAGACACTCAGGAGAAATGGCAGAGTGGTCGAATGCGGCGGTCTTGAAAACCGTTGAGGGTCACACCTCCGGGGGTTCGAATCCCTCTTTCTCCGCAAAAAGCCCCGTTATCGCACTGATAACGGGGCTTTGTTTTTCAAGGGGCATATTTAGGGGCATATTCATTGATTTAATTTATCAAAGAAATTACTCCAGAAACTCACTTAATTTTAAAAGGTTTGAATTTTCATTCTTCCGAATAGCTCCGATATCAAAAACGTAATCCGGATTTGATATTTTTTTGTCAGGTTTGGGAATATTTTTAAGCAAACAATACTTCTCGATTAGTGGCTTAAACCTTAAATCATGAAAGAAAATCATATTATAAAATAACATTTCCAATTCTTCATCAGACAATAGAGATCTTACAATTGAAGTATATTCGTATCTAACTTCATAATTTCTTAAAAAATATTCCTTTTCTATATCTCCATCAGGATCTAAAGTTGATTTAGAAACAAATACCTGTTCGTCGATACGCGAAATAATTCGATATAAAAAACGATAATAATGGCCAAATTCTGTGCTGTACTTTGCGTAAGCCGTACGATATGCCTCAATCTTACTATTTCCTTCATTAGCTCTTCCCAATTCCTTAGTAAGACATCTAGCAAAAACATCCCTTCCGGTAATTTTACCCTCACCACTAACTGTAATGTCAATATCTGCAACAATCTTTAAATGTGTATCAATCATATTGAAAAACAGACTTTCAAACTGTTGACGTTTTGCTGTTTCATTTTGATTAGCCATTTCGTAGCGCTGCAACTCTAATGCAGCATTTGTGTTCCTTATTTCTTCGCGATTTAATTCAAGATCATCCCTGTTTAATTTTAATTCTTGTTGCTGATAAATCATTTGCTGTTTCTGACCCAGAAATGCTACGTAAATAAAAAAAAGCCCAGCAAGCGACCATATACCTACCATCGTACCGCCTAAAAAATCCCCAACTTCATTCCATTGCATGGGATATACATTCTCATTTTGCCAATGCACCACATACAGACAAGCAAATCCCAATAAAATTAAAAGAAATGCACTACGCTTGAACCACTTGATGGAGGTTTCCAGCTTTTTTAAGTCCTTCTCTATTCTCTCACTATTCATATTACGATATTTAACTTCTTAGTATTTGTAAATTTGTGCCGAAGAAGGATCATAATAATAGTCAACAATAGTTCCGTCCTTAATCTTATCTACCATATCATCAATAACAAATAATGGCACAAGAAACCACTCTCTGGGATTAACCGGTTTGCCGAAACGGTCTTTGATATCAATATTTAACTTGGCATTTTTGAAGAACGATTGAATAAGGTTTTCCAGCTTATGACGATTGATATTGGCTAATTTATAAGTTGCAACTACTTCTACATCTGCCATCAAAAAGGTAGGGTCATTTTTTGCATTTTGTATTCGCTTGTTAAGATCGTTACCTGTAACTCCTATCTTGTGGAATACCTCCCTATTTTTAATGATCAAAGGATTCTTAGAATTAGATCGAAGCACGTAAATAGTACCACTCTCTAAATCATCATCCTCAAGTTTATCTGAAAATAAGGGACCCAAACCAGGTTGAGTAACAAAACGACTTGTTTCATCTTTATACATTGCTCTAATTAGCGAACGTTGCAATAAGTCATTCTCAGTACCATTATCGTAAATAACTCGTAAACGAGCATCTTCTTCGCCATTTGGAGCCTTAAATATCTCCCCCTTCTCAGCTATATAGGCCATTTGTCCCTTTACGATAACAAAAAGATTTTCTTGAATAATAGTTTTAGTAAAACCGGCATCTTTCCTAAAACGAACAGTTTCTCTATAACCATTTTCTATTTCCTTCTTAGTCCTATCAAAAAGCGGTTTAAAGTTTTCAAAATCTTCGCAAACAGTTCTATTTGCAAATTCCTCATTGGCTCGCTTTTCAGCTCTTGTTCTTACATATTTGAGATTAGTAATAGAATATTCATCCTCCTCTACTCCCAATAGTTCTAATAACTCATCGTCATCTACGTCATCTGAAACAGCAACTGGTTCATTTATTTCTCCAGATAAGATACCCTGATAATCAAGTTCCGTTAATAGATCAATGAACTCTTTTTTCCCTTTAATTTTCTCTAGTCTGACAGCATATAATCTTTCAAAAATGTCATTCCCTTCACCGTGAATCGGTAGTCGCTTTTGTTCCTCTACAAATTTTTGTATTTCTTCAAAACCAGCAATAACACGCTCTTCTAAAGCAGTATATGTAACTTCCTTTTTTTTCTCAACATCGACACCAAGAGCTGCCAATAAAGCTTCATCCTCAGATGTAAATTTCTCCTTCTTAGCCATTTTGTTCTTCTGATTTTTTTCTTGCTAAATAAGCAATTCCCTGGGCCATACGCTGTTCCCAAGGGTCCGCAGAATTAATATCTGGCAATCTTCCTCGCTCGTTTTTAAATTTTAAAGCTCGTTTGGCCAGATCTCTTGCTTCATCAAGAGTAATATTTGGTTTTCTACTTGAAATAACCTCCGCCATAGCTTTTAAGCTCTTTTCAGTCATTGCTTTAGAAAGTATGGAATAAGCTTCGCTGAATGGATTTATACTATCTATCCAATCCACATCTAGATCTCTAACATCCATAGTAAATTTCCTAATACCATCTATTAGGGCCGTATTAGCTTTCAAAATTTCCCCTCCGTCATTGTTTATAGATTTTTTAGCCATTTGAGTTATATTAAGAGCAGCGATAGCGTGTTGTCTAATGGCCTCAATATCTTCATCATCTATATCTGGATATTTGTCTTTTATGATTTTCCCTAGTCTTACTTGCGTTAATTCCTGAGGAACCAACTCTTCATCGAACAAGCCGCGACCAATTGAATCTTTATCCTGTGCAAAAGCTGCAATTACCTCATTCAAGTCCTCTTTACAAATACGCTTTGCATCTTCGCTTTCAGGCATTGCTAAACCTTTAATTTCTATCTGATATTCTCCTTTCTCTTCATTCCAGCCAACATTTTCTTTCTCAGGATCGTAGCCTCCCGCACCGTAATCGTAACCTTCCTTCTCTTTACTTTGAGAGTTTTTAGGTGTGAAGTTGAACTTTGGAGCCAAAACTTGTTCCATTAATAAACTGGCTGAAATAGCCTTTAATGTATCATTTACAGCATCGGTAACAGAATCTTCTGAAGCATCTACTTCTGCTATTAGATTTGTAAATCTAGCTTGTGTTTTATTTGGAGCATCTCTTGTTGCTCGTCCTATAATTTGTACAATTTCAGTTAAACTGGAACGGTACCCAATAGTTAAAGCGTGTTCACACCATATCCAATCAAAACCCTCTTTTGCCATTCCCAGGGCGATGATAATGTCCACGTAATCGGGGTTTGTTTTTATTTCTGGCATCTTAAGTGCAGCCTGTACTAACGGTCGCTTTGAAGGGTCATCGTCCACCAGATCTGCAACTTTTATTACTTTACCCGATTCTGTTTTGACTTGATGAAAACCAGTAGCAGTATCTACTCCTAGCCATTCTCCAAGCTCTTCAATAATATGCTCAACCTCTTTAATTTTATCACCCATACTTTCCCTAGAATTGACGTTAGGGATATGAATGATTGTCTTTTCATTCGGGCTAAGTACTTTCAGCAGATCATCAGCATAAGCTCCACTATAAAAATAGTAACCAATATTCAGCGTTTTTAAATGCTCATACCCACTTAATTGTTCATAGTAGGTATAAGTGACTGGTTGAAATTTCAACTCATCATCAGGCATTAGAACCGGATTTGCATCACCTCTAAAATAAGAGCCCGTCATAGCTACAATATGAACCTTATCTCTCTCAATGAACTCTTTTAGCTGCGAACCTAGTACATTGTTTTCATTTGAACTTACATGGTGAAATTCATCTATAGCTATTAATGTATTATCAAAAGCTTCAATACCAAAACGCTCTACCGCACGACGAAATAGAGCGTGTGTACAAACCAGAACTTTATCTTCACTCTCAAAAAAAGCTTTTACAGAATTTACCTTACTTCCATCTTCTCCTGGCGAATTACATAAATTCCATTTTGGTGTAACTTCCCAATCAAAATAATATCCATATTTAGATAATGGTTCATCATTAAAACTGGAACCTATAGATTGTTCAGGCACAGCAATTATAGCTTGCTTAACACCTTGATTATTTAATTTATCTAAAGCTATAAACATCAAAGCACGGCTTTTACCAGATGCAGGAGGTGATTTGATCAACAAATATTGCTCCCCTCGCTTTTCATAGGCAAGCTCTTGCATAGCACGCATTCCTAATTCATTAGACTTAACAGAACTGCCATTAGTATTATAATTAACAGTTATAGTAGGTATATTTTTTTTCGTACTCATTTTTAGTTTTTGGAAGTCATTTTGGTATACAGTTCAAACAATTTTTCTAAACGCTCTGTGTCATTTTTAAATTTACGGCCTATGTATATTCGCTCTAAAACCTCATCATTACGTTCGTGTGCTAGTTTTAAATCTTTAGGCATTTTCTCAGGGTCGTATAAAACAGCAATAGTTGCCGGGAAATGTCGTTCTCTTGCTATTAAAATTTCTTCTGCACAAGCTGATAAATCCTCTTTATTCTTTTGGGTTAAAGATGGCAAGGGAAATGTATTCCAGCCCAAAGTATTTGAATATCTTAGTCGCGTTTCCAACTGTCCACAAATAGTTTTGATCCAAATCAAATGAATTTGTGAAGAGAGTATAGAAAAATTCCACATTGGAGCATCATATAAACCAAATGCAGCATTAGTTAAAACTGAATTTTCAATTGCAGGAATTACTGTTAGGTAATCTCTTTTCTCTGAAGATACACTTGGCACGATAAATATTCTTTTCCCTTTATAAAAGCGGACCTCAGAGAATTTATAAGGATACAGAGCTAAATCCTTAGTAGTTTTCTTTTTACTTTTTAATCTATAGCTTTTAACTTGATCAACCCTCTTTTTTATTAATGGAATATTGTCAATTGTTTTCAAATCTTTCTCTTCAATCCAAAGGCAATATCTTTTCTTACCCTTTATTGCATCTTCTGCACTCAAATAAGGGTAAATAAATTTAGCAGAGCGAGAGTCTAATTTTATTATTTTTCTCTTTTCCTGTGAATCAAAATTTAGAAATTTTCCATCAGCTGCCTTACTTCCGTAGTGCATTTCGGTTAAATCAGAAGATAGAACTTTAGACTTTTTTTGAACAATTACTTTAAAATCAGGGATTAAATAAGGATTAATATATTCCGTGATTTTTTCTTGAACGTTTCCATCATCATTTTGAGTATAAATCTTTAATCTATCATCTTTTGCATTAGAAATTCCAACAATTACTACCGTAACACCTGCATTATGAGCTGCGAGATTTTTCCATTTGAATGATACATGCGCAAAAGAAATATGATACCCTAAATTAAAAATGTAAGGCCAAAGAATTGGTATATGTAGCCCTTGATTAATAGAATTAGTAGATACGAAAGCACTTTTAGAAGGTGTGATCAAACCATATTCTGCAGCCTTAATAAACCAACCACTTACATAGTCAAGAGATTTATAGTTCTTAATTTTAGAAGATAAAAGATCTCTTAAGTCTCTTTTCATTTCTATAGTTTGCTCTGATGAGCCTTTATATGGGGGATTACCACAGATATAAGTTTCACCACCTTCATTTTCAAAATCAATCTCTGCCTGTTTTAGGGGTGTCGAGAATAGATCATCTCCTAGTAATTTCACTCCAATTCCAGTTGGAGGACAAACAGACAGCCAATCAATTTTTAATGCATTTCCTTTGGTTATCCAATTTTCAGCATCTAATGGCAGAAACTCAGCAAGTGCCAAGCGCTGACCCCTATACAAAACATCACATTGATATTCAGCAATAATTAACGCTAGACGTGCTACTTCTGCTGAAAAATCCTTAAGCTCAATACCTCTGTAATTGGTTAAAGGTATTTCACTCGCTTTGTTAGTTTCTCCTCTTTTAATGTTAATCTCGTTTTCAATTTTCCGCATTTCTTTATATGCGATTACCAAGAAATTACCGGAACCACAAGCTGGATCAAAAACACGTATATGAGCCATACGGTTACGAAGATTTAATAGTTTGCGATTGTTATCGCCGGCCGTTTCTAATTGATCTCTTAGATCATCTAAAAACAGTGGATTTAAAACCTTTAAAATATTTGGTACAGACGTGTAATGCATACCTAGTGAACCGCGTTCATCTTCGTCTGCAACCGCTTGTATCATTGAACCAAAAATGTCTGGATTAATCTGCTTCCAATCCAGACTACCTACGTGTAATAAATAGGATCGTGCGATTTTAGTGAACTTTGGTACTTCTATAGAACCTGAAAAGAGTTCACCGTTTACATACGGGAAATCTTTGGCCCAGACTTTTATATTTTCATTTTCCCGATTCCGCTTCTTGGTGTCCATTGCTCTGAACATCTCACTTATTACTATGTGTGTATCTGAAGCATCTGATGCACTAAATTTTTGAACTGTATTTGTAAAAAGATTGTCTTGAAAAATATCTGTATCCTCAGCAAAAAAGCAAAAAATTAACCTTGCTAAAAAGTGATTCATATCTGGGCGACGCTCCATTGTTGCCCATTCTGGATTATGTTGTAATAACTCTATATAGAGTTTATTTAAACGACTAGTCGCCTTAATATCAAATGCACTTTCACGAATTTGCTTTACCGTTGTAATATTTGCTAGTGAAAGAAAAAAGCCAAAATAGTTGTGAAAATCCTTATAATCACAGACTACTGTTTCCCCAGTAAGCATATTCTCAGCCTGAAAATCTTTACCGTCTGTAGCTAATATGAATTCCGCCTTATTTTTTTTAGTTGCCGGGCTATTACGAAGTGCTTCTAATGATTGTATTACCTTTCCCTCTTTACTTGCAAGGATGTGTATATTATTTCGCTGTAAAACAGCTCCTTCTACATCGGTTTTATTCGAAGTTCCACTTTTTATTTTTTTTATCGTTGTACTTTTATTACCGAACGCTTCTAAAAAAGAAAAAGGAAATTCCTCTGCCTCAAAAGGTTGTTGTGCAAGATCTGATACTGCCTCTTCTATTTCTACTGGATTCATTCTAGATTTTAAATGGCGACTTGATTATTGAATAACGGTGTGATAAAATAAAACTTTAAATGTAATTAATAATGAAAACCACTACTATTGTTACTACTGAAATTTCTATCGATGAATTAATCGAACTAATTTCTGACAAGTTGATTGATAAAATAGAGCATTACCTAAAAGATGTCAATAAATCTCAGAATGATTTGTTATTGACTAGAAAGGAAATTGCAAAATACCTTCGTGTCAGCATCACTACAATTCATCACTGGATGGAATATGAAATACTAGATCCTATTAGAATAGGTAATAGGGTGTATTTTAAAAAGCAAGACATTCTTGATTTAGTTGAAGAAAGAAAACATTCAAACTTGACGAGACTAAAACGACCTTAATATCGCGGTTAATCTAATAGTTGTAGCCAATAGCCAAGCGGCTGAAACCGGGAGCGGTAAATGCGGTTATTTAAACTCCGGCGGCAACCTGCAATATCCCGTATATTTTTAAGCCGCGGTTTACACTATTCTTACGGCGGCCGCTAGCGGCGGTAGTTTGATAAATTGCGGCATCAGGGCCGGCTTGTTTCCAGTTTTTAAGCGGTAGGCGGCGGTAATTATTTAAACTGCGGCTGACGACCTGCGGCAGGCATTGTGCCGCAACTCCAAATTTTACTGGAACAGAGCAAGCCGCTAACTTCATAAAATAAGATTTAAAAGCGGCCATAGCCGCGGCTTGTCGGCGTCAGGCGGTGGTAATTATTTAAACTGCGGCTGACGACCTGCGGTAATAACTGTGCGACAATTCAATATTTTTCTGCGGCATTATATGCCGCTAGCTTGAAGTTAAATCAAATGCAAGCGGTAGAAGCGGCGGCTTGTTTGCTGTTTTTAAGCGACAGGCAGCGGTACGTATTTAAGTTGCGGTTAGTATTCACGGCAAGCACTATGCGGTTATTTTATAGTGTACCGCGGCTAAATTTACCGCTAGCCCCGTGCTAATTAAATATACAAGCGGCAATAACTGCGGCTGATCTAGGGTTAAGCCGCTGGTAATACGCCGCGTATCATAATCCGCGGCCAGTCTAAATGATAATCATGCGAAATTTACCCACAGTAGCTTTATAGTCTTTAAAGCACCATTCTTTTTCACACAAGTAAGCTTATTCTGAAGGCTTAGTATAGGGTTTAGCGTTGAATTGTTGAATTCTATCCTAAGGCATTGAATTCTCACATAAATACATTCAACAATAATCTCAACAATTATTGAAATTTCTTGTTGAACATAAATACCCCACTAATACTAAGGCAGTAATCTAAATCAACTTTTCAACAAGGAATTGACAAATTCTTTTTCAAACGTAATGAACCTACCCTTCCTGGCCTCACTTTGTTTTATCCAAGGACTTTTTGATGATGGCGAATGCAGTTTAAAGTAAAAAAAGTAACTGCTATTTTTTGTAGAAAGCCCCCAGCTGCCTTCTATTATTCTTTTAAGATCACTTCTAGTGATTCGAATATTACTTTCTTTCAATTCAGTCAGTAAATCTCCATAGGTGAGCTTGATTTCTTCCTCTTCAAAATCATCAAATTTATCTTGTAACAAAATAATTAGCTCCTTCTCCAAAAGTTGCCTGGAGCCATTGATCAATTTATCTAGTGCTTCCGTCCAAAGCTGTGATGCCGTAAACCACATCCTACTAGACTTTTCGTGTTGAATAGATCTGGTATTAAGAAAAGACACAAAACCATCAACTTCATTTTTTAAATCTCTAATAAAATTGGGGTTTGCATTTTTTAAAACCGGAATTTTTCTAACCCAGTATCGTACTTCTCCCCTATCTGTAACTACAAAGTCTGTTTCGTGATTTGAACAAAGCACCAATTTGCCGAAAAAATGGGATTCAACTTTATCTTTTCCTTTAGCTTCTGTTTTAAACGATACTGCGGTCGATAAATATTTGATTTTTTCAGAATCCTCGCGGCTATTAAACATTACTTCCTCAATACCAATAATCAACTTTTCCGACCAGTCAGAATTAAATTTACTTCTAAGATCCTGGACCTTATTGATCGTCATATTTTCGTCAAACACTAATTTTAACCAATTTAAAAAAGTGGTTTTCCCTGTCTCTCGTTCGGTACTTACTAAGCATAAAATGGGTAACACCTGGGTAGGATAGTGCCATAATATACTTAGGTAATCAAGACCGAGTAGTATTTGTTCTCCAAAAATATGATGTAGAAAGGAAATCGTATTGGGTATTTGTGTTTCGTCTACTCCGTCTTGTATAGTATGATTTAAAGCCTTGTATTTATTGTAAAAACCCTTGACCTCTTGCTTATAATCTACGTGTGAGGGTATATTAATAAAGCCTTCATATTTTTTTATAGATTTCAGAAAATCTCTATCGTGATCATCTATTATGGTCTGCTTATTCCAGGGTATAATGGTTTTGCTCAGTTCCTCATTCAAATCTGGCATCTGTACGACTTTGTAATATTCAGTTCCTATTCTCAAATATTTCATACCATCAGTTTAAAATTTATAAAACCAAGCTTTGAAGAATCAAGTTTTTCCTTAAACTGAACCTGGATAATTACACCTGAAAGGCTATTGTCCATCTTGTATACTTCATTTACGGCCTGCTCAAAATTGACGTTGCTAACACTCGGTTCTTTGCGAAGAACTAACTTCAAACCTTCAACTATTTGAAATAAATGCTCAAGAGAACTTAAAATACTTTTAGATGGATTTTTTAATTCAACGCATCTGTTGATTTCATACTCCATCTGGTCAAGATATTTCTCAAATAAAGGATATACTGTGACATATTGTTTCATCTTCGATATTTTAAAGATTTCACTTCCTTTATAGAGTCTTCGAACTTTTCCCGGTTGATAATAATTCTATTACCAATACGGTCAGCTTTGATCAAGCCTTTCTTAATGTAGTTTCTAATGGTAAGCTCAGACACTTTTACAAGTTGCGCGGCTTCCTTAACAGAAAGGTTAGTAGATTGTTTTTCTGTTCTTGATTTCTGTTTGTAATACTGATCTAGTGATTGTACTACAGAGGTCTTTACTAATGCTTCCAGATCCTCCTGATTTGTTACTATAATTTTCATATAGCAAGTTTATAGGAGGTGTAATTGAATATAAAGTGAATCTAAATTTTAAAAAATTCACTGATAATCAATTATTTAATAAAAATAAGAGCGGTTAAAATGATATTATATTGAATTTGAATTGAATCTTGAATAAAGAAAAAGTCACTTTTATATTATTTGACTAAAAAGCTTATCTATTTTCTCTTTCATTTGAGGTTTATTTATTGCGCTTTCATAATCTCTAATGTGTCTTTTAAATTGGGTAGTATCCATGTAGCCATTTTTCTCAACCTCTATAATCACCCGGTTTTTAAGCCATTTCTTATATTCTAAATATTTATATTCATAGAAATTCCCTAAACACGATAGGAAATAGCCTAAATCATCTCTTGAAAGTTTACTATTTATTAAACTAAAATTTAATTTTCTTTCAGATGAGTTGTTTTGGATAGAATAACAAAAATCTCCAAATGTACTTTTGTATACATTATTACTTTTCAAAAAATCATAAACCTTTTTGAAAAACGGTAATCTATCTCCGAAAACATATTCTTGGAATAAGGCTGCTTCAAAAAAGACATATTTACTTTGATAAAATTCTAAATTAGATACTGCTAATTGTTTGGCAATTTGCTCTTTTTCGATTTGGATTTTTAAAGATGATATCTCTTCTTTCTGCCTTTCGATTTTTTTTCTAAGATTTATTAAGTCGGGAGTTTTATTACTTTTCAATTCCTCGTATTCACTTCGTAGAACTACGTGTTTCATTAGTTCTTGATAAATTCCTTGTTTAATAAGCGTCTCTTTAAATTGATCCTCTGTTAATCCTTCCATCTTAATTCCACGTATTTTGCATAGCACGTTCACGGCTACTTTGAGTTAACTTAATGTACTTTTTAAAACTACTATAGCTCTTGTGCCCTGTAATACTCATTACAATTTCAGGTCGCATACCTTTATCAAGAGAGATCGTTATAAAAGTTCTTCTAGCGGTATGGGTACTAATACGCTTATACATTGGCATCCTTTCCTCTATTCGCTCATTACCGCGATATGTTGTTTTAATAGTGTCTTTATTGAAACCTGCGAGCTCACAGGCATCTTTTATATACTCTCTGAATTTTTGAGAGCTAATTTTTGGCAAAGCGTAATTGTATTTCTCAAGAATGAATTTGGAATATTTATTCAGTGGAATACCTAAATTATTTTTTTGCTTTTGTGAGTTACGATAAATGTGATTATTACGAATATTCTCACTGGTTATCTTTGAAAAATCAGAATAGCGCATACCGGTAGCACAACCAAAAATAAAAACATCACGCACCCGCTCAAGACTTGGCTTTTTTGATAAATCAAATTCAAATAATTGGTTTAATTCATCTATACTTAAGGCTATTTCATCCGTTTCACTCCTGGGTTTTTCAAAGCCTTTAAAGGTGTAATTATGATGAAAACCTTTGCCGCCAGCCCAATTCATAAAAGTTTGAATAAATCCAATATTTCTGCCTAGGGTATTATCCTTATGCTTTAGTGTCTTCCTACTATACTTCACAAAAGCCACGTAAAAATCTTCATTAATAGAGGAGAATGTCAATTTATAATTTGAGGATTTCTCGAATTCCTGTAAAACCTCTTTAATGTTTTTATAACGCTGTATTGTGCCGCCAGCTATTTTGGCCAGATCTACTTTCTCTTTTACAAAATCATCGAATACAGGAAAAAATGAATTTGGAGCAAGTGTATTTTTTTTAAACTCGTAATTGAGTTCCTTTTTTACAGCGGCCAGGCTTACTACATCACCTTGCATTTCTAGCCGCCCGCAGATCATTTGAAAAGTTTCTGAGTAACGGGATAATTGATTAATAATAGAATTAATTTGCACTGCAATATTGCTTCTACCAGGCAAACGATTAGGAAACTTACTTTCATTATTCCAGTATTTAGGATGAATTGATTCACCCGTTGAATACTTTAAATACTTTCCTTCATTTTTAAAATATGCTCTTAAGTATATTAACGTAGGTCGGTTGCTTTTGGGTTCTTTAAGATTGAAAGTACAACTATAACTCATAATGTTGAGGGGCATAATTAGGGGCATATTTTTGTCATAACCCCTATCTTTTTACATATATAAGTAAATATATAAAATAAGTTATAACAAGGCTTAAGCACACTATTTATAGTTATTCACATCAAAATAATAGTAAAAAGTTCGAATCCCTCTTTCTCCGCAAAAAGCCCCGTTATCGCAATGATGACGGGGCTTTTCTTTTTTGGTTGTCAGCGTGACCAACACGATGTTGATTTTGTCCCGCCTTTCTCTTTCACTTTTAAATACTATTGGGGGAAATACTGATAAAGAAAAGCCTCAAAAAGCCAGTTCTGGCAACTGAATTATCGTTTTCTGAATAAACCATCCAACCTTTGCACTTTGGGTTTAGTATTTAGGCTCCAGCTAAAATTAAAAGGCATTCCCGAACTGTGGTTAGTTTTAAAATAAATTCGAATGGGGTGTAATCCTTTTTTGAGTGCAATTTTGGTTTCAAGGGTTTCATTTGATTCATAATTAAAATCTCCGTCAAAAAGCAGTGCTTTATGAAGTCGTACTACTCCTTTACCCGCTACCTTGAAATTAAAAGTATAGCTACCCTCTTCCGGGATTTGAATATAGGCTTCTATAAGGTATAAACCGGCTTTCAAATTTTGCAAATCTGAAAAATCAGACACATTTTTTTGGTTAGCAGAATGCATAAGATCGAGCTTGGGAAGCCAAGTGTATTCTCCTTCAAATTCTTTCAGCATAAAACCTCTGACTACCTCAAAATCCCTTAGAGCAGGTACTGGTATATCATCATAAGGCCTGGGGGCTGACGTGTCTTTTATTCGCAACTGCAATACCTCCTCTTTCATCATCTGTTGTAGGGAAGCCAGAGTATCTAAGCCTGACAGATCAAGTGTCTGCTGCTTATCTTTGGTCACATCATAAATCTCAAAATCAGCATCGGCAGCTTTCACATCATAACGCAGGCCCACGTAATTCCCCTTTCGCAATAGTTGCATTTGGCCACGCTGCCTGTTTTGATTCTTTTGTGCAAATTCCCTGTATCCCGGGGTCTTACCATCCTGAAAGTATTCAACGTAAACCAAGCTCTCGGGCTGATCTCCCTTGCCGGTTAACGCCGGAAGCAGTGAAGTTCCATCTGTATTTGCTGGTGGCGTTAATCCTGCCGCTTCCGTAAATGTAGGTAACCAGTCGTAAAAGATACTGGGTGATTCTACTACTTTATTTTTAGCAATCTGGGCCGGCCATCTTACAATTAAGGGTGTTCGCAGACCTCCTTCAAGCACATCTCTTTTGATTCCGTCAAAAGGACCAAAACTGTTGAAGAAGTCCGGAGTATTTTCTACATATCCCTCGGGTAAATAGGATTCTCTGGACGGACCATTATCGGATGTAAAAACAACCAGGGTGTTTTCATCGATATCCAAATCTTTCAATAATTTAAAAATATCACCTAGTGCATCATCTATTCTGCGAACACTGGTAGCATAGCGTTTATAGGTCTCAGGCCAGACTACTTCGGGCGTTTCTCGATTATTATCGTGATCGTAAGTGGCCTTCGCATAATCAGGATGTATATACGAGTCTGGTGTACCACTCGCCGTGTTGATCATTTTTCCCACTTTGCCCAGCCATTGTAATCCGCCATCAAGTCCACCCCCTTTCGGATATTCCTGAGTGGGCAATTCAAGTACCGCGTGCGGTGTATCGTAGGATAAAAACATAAAAAAAGGTTTGTCATCTTCCTTCACCTGTTCTGTAATCCATTTTTTAGCTCTTGCAGTCCATAAATCAGCCGTGTAGGATTTGTCAAGACCGGTATTGATCGCTGTAGTATTTTCATATACGGTTTTAGGGCTTCTGTAAATACCTTCGTTGGGATAGTGCTCGTGACCATCGCCGTGGCGCATATACCCATAAAAATAATCAAAGCCTCTGTTTAAGGGCTGTGCAGGCCACGAATCTCCATTTTCAGACCATTTAGCGCTGCATTTCAACCCGTATTTCCCAATTAATGCAGTGGTATATCCCGCCTGCCGCAAGACGCTTCCCAAAGTATGATTATTGGCCAGTGCTTTATCAAATTGATTATCCCTAACGTTAGCATGGCCCTGACTTAAACCACTAAGAAGAGAAGCACGGGAAGGCGCACAAACCGGTGCAGGCACGTAGTGATTGGTAAGCATCGCACCCTCGTAAGCCATTTGGTCTAAATGAGGTGTTGCCATCCAGGGTTCTGAATCGTCTCCTCTATTCCTTCGTTCATTTTGAAAAAATACGCCTACATCCCCATAGCCTAGATCATCAACAAGGATAAATAAGATATTTGGCTTTTCGGCCTTTTGCACCGGCTTTTGCTGGCCGCAAATTGTTTGGCTAAAAAGAATAATCAAAACCAAAAAATACAGATTGGGAAGGTATTTCATCTGTACGTGTAAACTCATTATTTTAACTCCAGTTCTTGTACTTCAGTCGTCGTTTTACCGCGTATGCTCTCGTAAATCGCTTTCAACTCCTCCAGCTTTTCCGGATTGCTTTCAGCTAAATTCATTTGCTGTCCTAAATCTTCAGACAGATTATACAATTGATTCTGTTTAGCATTACCCAACTCAATATTGACTTGCTCAGCAACCGCAACGCCATTGTAGGGAGGAATAAATATCCAATCACCTGATCTTAACGCGGTACGGCCTGTGGCCTCCAGAATAAGATTGTCTCTGCCCTCCTGACTTTCGCCTAAAAAAGTCGTCAATAAATCCTGACTGTCTTCCCCGGTAATCGTACTGCCCACCAGATCTGCAAGCGAACTCAACAAATCTATCTGTGAAACCACCGCATCACTGGTTTGTGGCTTAATAGTCCCCTGCCAGTAAGTCGCAAAAGGTACACGTGTACCGGCTTCAAACAGGCTGTATTTACCACCACGTAAATCACCTGCAGGTTTATGATCGCCTAATTTTTCTACCGCATCGTCGTAATACCCGTCGTTTAAAACAGGCCCGTTATCGCTGCTTAAAATGATGAGTGTATTTTCTAAAAGGCCTTCTTCTTCTAAAGTTTTGAGAAATTCGCCCACACACCAGTCGGCTTCCAGAATTACATCTCCACGGGGTCCCATACCAGACTTGCCTGCAAATTCAGGAGCCGGAGTCCTGGGTACGTGAGGTTGCTGTAGCGCGTAGTATAAGAAGAAGGGCTTGTCTTTATTAGATTTTACATAGTCCTGAGCTTTCGACAAGAAATTTTCGGCCATTTGCTCATCTACCCATTTTGCCTGCTCTCCGCCTTTCATAAAACCTATACGCGGAATGCCGTTTACGATGGAGCTGTTATGCCCGTGATGCCATTTCATCTTCAACAGTTCCGGATTGTCCAGACCTGTGGGTTCTCCCTCAAAGTTTTTATCATAATCAACCTGAATAGGATCATTTGGGTCGAGGTTTTCTACCCTTCCATTTTTGATATAAACCGTGGGAACCCGGTCCTGAGTCGCCGCCATAATATAGCTATACTCAAAACCTACCTCATTAGGCCCCGGGGTAATTTCTGCATTCCAATCAACGTTACCGTTACCCAATCCCAAATGCCACTTTCCTACAATGCCGGTTTGATACCCCTGCTGCTTCAGCATTTTGGGCAGGGTCATTTGAGCGGTGTCAATAAGTAAAGGAGCAGTTCCCGGAAGAATTTTAGCATTCTCATTCCGCCAGGGATACATTCCTGTCAACAGAGCAAAACGGCTTGGGGAGCAGGTTGCCGAAGACGCATAGCCATTAGTAAACTTAACTCCACCATTCACCAATCTATCCATATTGGGCGTCTGCAGCGCTGTGGCACCATAAGAAGTAAGATCGCCATAGCCTAAGTCATCAGCATAAATGATGATAATATTGGGTTTGGCAACCGTTTCTGGCATTACTTCCTGCTTTTTCTCTTCGTTTTTACAACCGAAAAAAGTAAGCATTACGAAAAAGGCTGACAGATAAAATAGATGTTTTTTTGGTATTCTCATAGTCAATAAATATAGCTTATTAATTCGTTGTGAACCGGTTAGGATTTTGCCTGCTGTACAGCTTATCCTGTAAAAGACCCAAAAAAACAGGGTCTTTCATCTCCATATTCCAGATGCTGTACTGTTTTTTAAGGGAGCGGGAATCTTCGCTACGCTCCTTTAAAATCGAATTGGTTTCTCCCAAATCGTGTTGAAGATCGAAGAGATAGGATTGGTTTTTCTGAATCTCAAACTTCAAACCGTTAGCAGCCCGAACCGCATACTCTTCCTGATCAAATTTTCTCCAAAATAAGTACGGGTGCGGATCTCCGGAGTTCGCTTCGGTCAAGTAAGGTATTAAATCTACTCCGTCAAGCGTATTTTTGGTTTGAATAGGTTCTGAGGTTTGATTTATGGCAGTCGCGAAAATATCCAGGGCACTTATAGCCTTTTCGTAGGTTTTTCCACCTTCAAGGCGAGCCGGCCAGCGCAAGGCAAAGGGTACGTGAATTCCACCTTCAAACAAATCGCCCTTTTCCCCTCTCAATAGGCCGTTATCTGAAGCATTAGCGTGCTCCGGGCCACCATTATCTGAAAGGAAAAAGACGAGGGTATTGTCTGCAAGTTTTAGCGAATCTAAGGTCTCTAAAACACGGCCCACGCCATCATCCATCGCGCTTACCATAGCCGCATAAATTTTGCGTTTAGGATCTTTGATGTGATCAAAACGTTCCACGTACTCCGGAGTAGCCTGTAAGGGAGCGTGCGGTGCATTGTATGCGAGATACATAAAGAATGGAGCATCCTTATAGTGCTGAATATAGTTAACCGCTTCGCGCGAAAGGGCATCAGTAAGATATTCGGTTTCTTCAACGCGGGTTTCGTTGCGCAACAGTTTGGTATTGTATCCATCATACTGCGTGCGGGCCTCGGTAAGATCATTAAGCGTCCACAACTCCGGAAGGTATTGATGTCCTCCGCTTAAAAACCCAAAAAAATCAGTAAAGCCTCTTTTGCGAGGTACCAGTGATTCGTGTGCACCCATATGCCATTTTCCAAGCGCGACCGATTTGTAACCTACTCTACCGAGTGCATCGGCTAGAGTTTCTTCACTTAAAGGCAAACCCATTTTGGGATCATTAGGAGCTAATAATGGGTTTCTACTAAAGCCAAATCGATCCTGATACCTGCCGGTTAAAATACCGGCGCGACTGGGTCCACAAACCGCATAGCTTACATAGGCGTTGGTAAATTTTACACCTTCTCTGGCAATACGATCAATGTTTGGTGTGGGGATATCTGTACTGCCATTGAAACCCACGTCCGCATAACCCAGGTCATCTGCGAGAATGACGATTATATTAGGCTGCGTTTTTAAGGCCTGAGATTCAGCATCCTGAGCAATGAGTTTAGGTGTAAAAAGCAATACACCTAAAATAGTTAGACTTAAAAAATGGAATGATTTACGCATAAACGAATGAAGCATTTAAAACCGATTAAAAAAAGCTTCTACCTTAAAGTAGAAGCCTTTATATCTGATTTATTCCTTTAGTTTAAAAGAAACGTCATCTAAAAATAAGGGTGGAAAGCCATTTGCCTTGTAAAACACAAATCTTAGTGTAGTGACTCCTTCGGGGACTGTAAACTCATACGAAGTCTCAGACCATTCAGTTGTTTTTGCAAGGTCAGGTGCCGAAAATAGCAAGGCATTGCCTGCATCGTTTCGTATTTTAGCAGAAATGGTATTTGCCGGTTCTGAAAGCCATTTGGTCCAAAAATTCAGGATATAGGTTTTACCGGGTTCAGCAGCTGCAACATAAACCAAAGAACCGTCTCCATTTTCTATTCTACCTGCAAAATTACCGGTGCGTGGTCCCGCACCAGTGCCTACAACTCCGTTTTTGAAACCTGCCCAGGGAGCGATCTCACCACTTTCAAAGCCTCCATTAACCATTAATTCTTTATCGTCTACCGGTGGGGTGTACTCGGTATCCTGCCCCGGACCAATGTTTTCATTGCGATTGATGGCTGCATAAACCTCTCCAACGGTTGTGATATTTGAATCTTCGTCAAAAAGCGATGAAGTATAAAGCGGAGCCTGTCTTCCATCAAACCAGGCATAGCGATGCACCCATTCAATGTTGTTCATTGCCTGTGTGGCTTGTTGCATAAATGATATGACTTCTTCCTGACTGTAACGGTTTGTTTCAGGTGAAGTAGCATTCCAGTCGGCCACGGCAAATTCGGTGACCCAAATAGGTCGCTTACCATATGCGTTGTAAGTATTTTTCAGTTTATTGATAAAGTTCAGGACATTAGAACCCCCATAGGAATGAACGGTAATGAAATCTACCCTTAAATTTGAAGCTTCAGCCTTTTGCATAAACTCGACCATCCAAGCATTTTCAGGATTTACTGTGGCCGGTGAACCGATGGGGACTCCTAATTCTTCAATTTTAGGCCATAAGGCGATGGCTTCATCAACGCTCATATTTGCCTGATCTGCGCCATCAGGTTCGTTAAACCCTAATACATACTTCACTTTGCCTTCTGCGATCAAGCCTTTAATACGGGATATATTGTCATCAGTTACGGAGCCTTTCCCCCAAAACATAGGTACATACTCTACATTATCAGGTATTTCCTCGCGCAACTCATTACCCCAGCTATACATCCAGTGCGCTCCTAACTCACTGGTTCTATGCGACCAGGCTTTAGCCCGATTGGTATAAGCTACTCCTTTTTTGGTAACTAAAGCCGCATCGGTTTCCTGAGGTGTTGTCGCGGTATCCTCGAAGTCACCAATGACATTAGGTTCACAACTTACTAGTAAAACGGTTGCTATTACTATTGCTAAATAATTTTTCATAACTCTTTGATTTTATGTTATTGCCATGCAGGATTCTGCACTAAGTTTTTATTTACATCTACTTCAGATTGTGGTATGGGGAATACCTCCGATCGTCTTCCCAAATATTGCGGCGCATAAGGCCCTACGGGATCTGAACTGGCCCGCTGAATACCCCCTTCAATATCTCCCCAGCGTTTAAGATCCATAAAACGCAGTCCTTCAAGAGCTAATTCTACTCTGCGCTCGTGTCTTACAATAGCTCTCATTTGCGCCTGATTAACAGTTCCTTCGGCTTCTGCCACACTGGGCATATTTACACGTGCCCGTACCCGGTCAACCAGTGCTGCTGCCCCGTCTATATTTCCGGTTTCAGTTAAAGCTTCTGCTCTCATAAGCAGTACATCAGCAAAGCGAATGACGTAAAAATCCTGTGAACCATCGCCAAAAACGGCGTTACCTTCGGCATCAGGTCCACGTCTTATGTATTTACGCATGCCAAAGCCCGTAGGACTGTTACCGGTGAATGTGCGCGCAGGCTCAACAAGATATTGGTCGCCTCTAAAATAAATAGTCGCCAAAGCTCTGGGATCTCTATTATTTCTAGGATTAGCAGCGCTGTACAAGGGTGAAGTTGATATAGGCTGACCATCTGTGCAATAGTAGTCATTAACTAAATTTGGCATAGGCCGTTGATCAACCTTAGGAGTACCTAAGAAAGTAGCACTAAAATTCTCTCCATTTGCGGTGTCATCTCCTCTCAAAAACCGCACAGCGAAAACAACTTCCTGAGACAATTCATTTTCAGGGGTGAAAAGCGCTCCGTAATCCGGGTGCAAGTCGTAATTAAGACCTAAAAGTTGGTTAGTCAACTCAATCACACCCTCAGGACCTTCATATACTTTATTATATAATTGCACTCGTGCAAATAGGCCTAATGCCGCACCTTTAGTCGCGTAACCCTCTAGTCCCGAAGGCTGAGCCTCCGGAAGATATTCAACCGCCAGTTTAAGATCTTCAACGATTTGTGCCGTTACCTCTTCAAAGGTGTTCTTTGATACATACGCTTCCTCTAAAGTTTGTGGAGCAGTAATCAAAGGAACATCTTCAAAATAGACTGAAAGGTTAAAGTAAAACAAGGCTCTTAGAAAATAGGCCTGTCCTAATAAACCCTCTTTCGTTTCTGCTGAAACCAGATCTTCAGAAATGATTTCTACATTTTGTATTACAGAGTTTACACGGGCAATTCCCTGATAGCTGTTATTCCACAGGTTGAGAATCATTCCGTGAGTAGGATCCATAGTTCCTTCCATAAATAGGGCCGGACCTTCATATTCAAATTGGGTGTAGGCATTATCTCCTATACCGTCGTAGCCGGGGATACCTTGAAAACCATTTAAATTACCACCGTATAACGATCGGGACTGAAGTGTTGAATAAACAGCATTGAGTGCAAGAAAAGCATCGGCTTCAGATTGCCAGAAGTTACCTTCTGCTATTTGTGTTAGGGACTCGCGCTGCAGGTAATCCTGACTACAATTTGTAGTGGTGAGAACTATGATAAATGCTATAAGTATCTTTTTCATCTCTGTTATAATTTTAAATTAACGCCGAATGTGAATGTCTTGTAAAGAGGCGCATTTCTATTGCTTTGAGCACCATTTGCCCCTTCTGGATCAAAATACTCAAGACCGGTAAAGGTTAGGAGGTTTTGTCCGCCTACAAAGAAGCGTAAATCATCTACCAGTATTCTTTCGGTTAAAGATCTGGGTAATGAATATCCCAATTCGATATTCTTCAATCTCAAGTAAGAAACATCCTGAATATAAAATGAAGATACGATGCCGTTATTCTGACCTCCCACACGTGGTAAATTAGCGCTGGGATTTTCAGGAGTCCATCTTCCTAACCAATAAGTCAAAACATTACTTCGATTGTCCTCTATTGGTAAGTTACCATTACCCTGTAAAAGCCTGTCAACACCACTCACTCCCTGAAAAAGGAAATTAAAATCGAAGCCACCAAATTCTACAGAACCATTAAAATTGATGAGTAAATCAGGGTTGGGATTTCCTATAATAGTACGGTCATTAGCATCTACTACCCCATCAGGAACTCCATCGGGTCCTGATATATCTGCGTAACGTAGATCACCAGGCCCAGTAAGCGCATTGTTGAACTGAACCGGAGCATCAGCTATTTCTTCAAGACTCTGAAAAACGCCAATCGCCTGATAACCATAATAGGCTCTAAAGGGCTCTCCTACGCGAATGATATTGATGTTAGTAATGGTTTCTTCTCCGCCGTCACCCAGACCGGTTACTTCATTATTTAAAAACTTGGTCAGGTTTCCACCTACACTAAACTTAACACCACCTATATTGTTTCTGTAGTTAAGATTTAATTCAATCCCCTCACTTACCATCGAAGCGGCATTTTGAGCGGCTAGGTTTGTAATTCCCAGGGTGTTTGGTATGGGAAAATTACCATAGAGGATATCTGTACTATTTCGTTTAAAATAATCAGAGACAATCTCAAGTCTGTTATTAAATAGACCTAAATCTATACCTATATCATATTGCTCGGTTTCTTCCCATCTAATGGACGGGTTTGCCAGGCTGGTTATAGCTACCCCAACTACCGTATTATCGTTACCCAGAACATAATCTATCCCCGGATTGTAGGTCTGAGAAAAGATGTAATTACCAATGCGGTCATTACCACTTATACCCCAACTTCCTCTTAGTTTCAGGTTTGAAATGAAGTCAACATCTTCCATAAATGCTTCTTCAGATACCCTCCAGCCGACTGATCCTGAGGGAAAAGTTCCGTAACGGTAATCTCGCCCAAATTTTGAAGAGGCATCCCTTCTCAGGTTAAATTCTGCAAGATATTTTCCTTTGTAGTTGTAGTTCACTCTTCCAAAGAAAGATTGATACACTTCCTCAAGAGCACTACCGGATACTGCGGGGTCAACCACACCTCCAGCATTAAATTCCTCCAGATTATCAGTAGGAAAACCACTTAACTGGCCTGAGAAGCCATCATCTTTATAATAAGAAACTGAATGACCGAGTAAGGCTCCGAAGTTATGTACTTCATTAAAGGTCTTCTCATACCGTAAAATATTCTCGTTAAGGAGACGGTATTCAAAGTTTGTAGAATTATTCAAATTGTTCAATTCATTATTGATGACTACATTTCCTTCCCAATCATTTACGATTTGTCTTGGAGCGAAATCTGATGATAAACCATAAATAATATTGGCACTTCCGCTGGTTTCAAAAGATAGATTTTCTGTAAATTGAAAGGTCAGCCCAATACGTTCACTGATATTTATATTATCACTTTCGTTATTTCCTAAAAATCCTCTTCGTAATGGGTTTTGGGTTAAGAAGGAGTTATTTGTATTCAGGTAAGCTCCGTCAACAACACCATACTCCCCGTTGCTGTAATATAATGGAATGGTGGGTGCGCTGCGCTGAAAGGAATAGATGATCCCATTATCCCCATCAAAGGCATTCTGACCTCCTGTAGGACCTTCATTATGTCTCCAAAAAGCATTTGTAACACTACTGATGCTAAACCACTCCTTCATCTTGGAGTTGATATTCAAACTGAGGTTGTAGCGGTCACTGCGAAATTTACTGCGTACTATAGCTTCCTGCCCCAGATATCCAAATGAAACCCGGTATGTGGTTTTTTCACTACCTCCTGAAAATGAGAAATTGTGATTCATTACCGGTGCCGAGGTTAAAACCACATCTGCCCAGTTGGTCTCCGAAAACTGATCAGGTAAAGACCTTGTTCTAATGGCTTCTAGTTGTTCATCAGTATAGCGCGGTAAAAAACCGGGGCCATCCTGATTTCTATATTTCTCGTTCATTAGGGTGGCATAATCTAATGAACCTAAAAATTCTGGTTTAACAGTGGCTTCCTGTATTCCATAATATCCATTATACCTTATCTCAAAGGTATCGGCTTTACCTCGCTTTGTAGTTACTAAAATAACCCCATTAGCACCTCGCGCACCATAAATAGCAGCAGCAGAGGCATCTTTTAAAACTGTTACACTTGCAATGTCTGATGGATTAAGGTTATTGAAAGCTGCAAGATTGTCATATTGAATATTATCTATCACTATTAAAGGAGTATTATTACCAAAAGTTCCTATACCCCTGATATTTATAGAAGAAGCATCTGCACCCGGGTTACCCGAGGTTTGCGTAAGTTGCACCCCCGAAAATCTTCCGTAAAGCAACTGGCCCGATTGGGTTACCGGTTGGTTTACCGCCTCATCAAAGGTAACGGTCTCTACGGCACCGGTTAGGTTTACTTTTTTCTGTGTACCGTAACCCACAACGACAACCTCATCTAATGCGGCTACATCTGTAGATAAAGTCACATTAATCACGTTACGCCCGGACACCTTAATCGTTTTCGTTTGAAATCCCACATAACTTATAGTAAGGGAGGTGTTTGAGGGTACCGTGATTTCATAATTTCCATCAAAATCTGTACTGACACCATTAGTTGTATTATTAGTGTCAATAATTGTAACGCCAGGCAGAGGCATCCCATCTTCTTCCGAAGTAATGGTACCGGTCACACGCAATTGCTCCTGTGCAATCGCCTGACTTAGGTTGGGGACTCCTAAAAAACCCAGCAAAATCAAAAACAGAAATTTGGTGCTGACCACTCTGTCTTTAGTAATTTTTCGTGACTTCATAAGCATAGATTTGAATCTTATCAATTTGTTAAAAATCTTAAGAGTTAGTTATGACATCAAAACTCATAAATACATTATTTTGAAGGCAGGGCATATCATTCAAGAGAGGGTACAAATCAATCAATATCAGTAAAATCAACGCTTTACAGGCTATACCTGCTTTATTTTTGACTTTTTAATATCCCGGTATTCTGAAGGAAGGCAATCAAACTGATCTACAAAAGATTTCTTAAAATATTTATAATCATTAAATCCTACCTCGTAGGCAATATGACTCAGTTTGGTGTTTGAAGTAAGAATAATTTGAGCTGCTTTTTTGAGTCGTATAGACCGAATAAAAGCGGTAAGGGATAAGCCGGTGAGTGATTTGATTTTTCGATACAGTGTAGATTGACTCATATAGAGTTCATCTACCATATTTTCAATTCCGAAATCCGGATTTTGAAGGTTATCTTCAACCAGTAGGATGGCCTTTTCAATAAAATCATCTTCAGGATCTTTTATCGTGGCATTTACATCTGCCTTTGTAGGTTCAAAGCGTACTTTATTGAGCAGATGTTCCTGAAGTTTTCTTCGGTTTTCCAAAAGGCTGTTTATACGGGCCTTAACAACATTGGCATTAAAGGGTTTGGTTATATAATCATCAGCCCCTGTGTTTAAGCCGTTGATTTCAAAAACAGTAGAACTGCGTGCTGTAAGTAAAATGACCGGGATGTGTGAGGTGCTGATTTGTGATTTTAATTCCTTACAAAGGGAAATCCCATCCTTTTCGGGCATCATCACGTCGCTTACAATAAGATCTGGCACTTGTTTGGTTGCGATGTCAAGCCCCTCTACTCCGTTACGCGCTTCCAAAATGGTATAGCTTTCAGAAAGCAGGGATTTTAAATATTCGCGTATTTCCGCATTATCGTCAATGATTAACAGGGTGTATTCCTGGCTGTTAACCTGCAGGGTATCTACATAGGTTTTTGAAAGGTCTGAAGAATAGGCGCCTATATCGTCAGTCTTCATAAACTGCGTATCTATATCATTTTGCAGCATTCGGTTTTCTAGCGGAAGTTTTACAGTAAAAACAGTTCCCTCATTCAACTTACTGGCTACCGAAATCTCCCCGTGATGCAGGTTTACGATGTTTTTTGAAAAGGACAATCCCAGACCGCTGCCTACAACTTTGGCCGTTTGTGCAGTCTGAATCTGGTAAAATTTATCGAAGATGTTATTGAGTTCCCGGGCATCCATACCCATCCCGGTATCTTTGACCTGAATAACACAAAAGCCATCATTCTTACTGATTTTAAGGGTAAGCTTGTCTTTGGGCTCACAGTATTTTATCGCGTTAGAAAGCAGATTGCACAAGACGATTTCCATCTTGTTTCGGTCAAAAAGAAATTCTATTTCTTCAGGCTCTGCTTTAAACGTATAGGTAATGTCTTTTCGCTCTGCGGAATCTTTAAAATACAGAAAAACCTCACTGGCAAATCGTACAAAATTACCCTGCGCCACCCGCAGTTTTAAAAGTCCGTGGTCTGCTTTTCTAAAATCAAGCAGTTGATTAATTAGATTGAGCAGGCGTTTCGCATTTTTTTCAATTGCGTTTAACTGATACGAAACTTTTGGTGTAAAATCGTTGGCCTCAAGCAATTCGGTAAGCGGACTTAGAATGAGGGTTAGCGGAGTGCGTAGCTCGTGGGAGATGTTTGTGAAGAAACTAATTTTTGCCTCATTAAGTTCCTGTTGTTTTTCTTTCTCAATGCGGATAATCTCCAGATTATTTTTCAACCGGTTTTGTCTTCGGAAAAAATCAATCAGAATTATAGCTATTACGAGAATCACTAAAAAATAGGCTATAAAAGCCCAGATACTAAACCAGGGAGCCGGAAGAATTTTAATAGCTATGGTTTTAGCCTCGCTCCAGTTGATATTATTGCGCGTTGCCTGAACTTTAAGTATATAACTACCCGCATCAAGCCCTGTAAAAAATAACTCATTGGTGCTTTGCAGATCTATCCAGTCTGATTGAAATCCCTCTAACTTATACCGATACTTAATATTGGATTTCCCCAGGTAATCATTGCTTGCAAAACCTATGGAAAACAGCTTGTCCTTATGAGTTAATTCAATCTTATCTACATAACTGAAGTCTTTTTCAAGTATGACCTCTCCATTCACAACATCTCCGGCAGTTACTATCTTGTTATTTACCTTGAGATTAGTAAGAATAACCTCACTGGTAGTCTGCATTTTTCCAATGCTTTCGGGATTGAAAAAAACCACGTTATCGCTTCCTCCAAAATAAATGGTCTCATTATTAAAATTAAAGCACGAGCGTAGGTTAAAGGAGGTCGTCACAACCCCATTCAGTTCTCCGAAAGAAACGATTTCTCCATTTGGACTTAAGCGTACAATCTCCCGCTGATTGGTGAACCACAGGTTATCCTGGGCATCAAGGGTCATTGCATTTATAAAATCATTACCTAATCCCCTATCGGATGTAAATTCCTCTATGATCTGCAGTTTTTTATCCCGGTATTTGGTCTTAATCAAACCTCCCGGGGTTCCCAGCCACAAATAATCGGTATCCGGCAACAGATTATTTATAATTACGCTGGGCAACTGTCCCTCAAGAAATTGAGATTGATGGTAAAAAATTTCCTTTCGGGGATCAAAAAGGTGAACACCATTATAAGTACCTACCCAAATATTGCCCTGATTGTCTTCCACAATACCGGTTATGCGGTCGCTTTCTAATTTGTGCTGCTTGTCTTCTGAATCCCTATAATAGGTATAGGCAGTCTTATCTCTGAACTTTCCGCCTTTTACGATCATCAAACCTCGTTGCTGGGTTCCCAGTATAAGATTATTATGAGAATCTATATAGATGGCCGATATTTTGTTCAGGTTTTCATCTGCAAAAATGCGTTTTCGGGTATTTCTATCGTAAATGTGTAATCCTTTTTGTGTGCCTACGTAAATAAGATTGTTTTTACGGTAGATGGTATTGATTTTTAAGTCTGATAATTCGGTAATGTTTGTCAAATTATCGCCGCTATCTCCCACATACAGACCATTGCTTAAAGTGCCCAACCAGAACGACGAGTCATCTGCATACAAACTGTGTATGTTCAAATTGGCCTTAATAGCACCAAGGGAGGCAATTCTTCCCATACTCTGAAAGCCTTCGTTTTCAATCAACTTCACAACTCCTCCGTAGGCAGTGGTTACCCAGGTTATGTCGTTTTCATCCCTATGTAAATCAAGTATAGTGGCATAATTAATTGCCTTTTTGTTTAAATCCTGATTGACGAGATCTACTTTTTCAAAGCGTGTAAGCTCGGGATTGCTCACATAAAGACCATGACCCCAGGTCCCAATCCAGATTCGATGATAGTTATCTAAAAGCAGTGTTTTAGAAAAGTCGCTGGTCACATTAGTTTCAATAGAATCCAGTTTTTGATTCTTAGTGTCCAGAAAATAAAGCTTTGTATTTTTTGTCATGGGTACGGTCACCCAAATTTTATTACGCCGTTCATCGGGAAGAATATCAAAAACACTTTTGTTGAAATTAAACTTTACGATTTTTTTCTCTGTAGCATCGTATTTTGACAAAACCCGATTGTTTGTAAACCAGACATTGTCGTATGCGTCTTTTTTAATAGCATAAACGGCTCCCTGAAGTGGATAATGCTCCACAAGTTCATTGGTTTCAGAATTGATAACAAACAGCCCATTTTCCCAGGTACCTACCCAGATTTCATCCTTTTTTCCTTCGGCAATAGCAGTAATACGCAGGTCACCCTGATTATTCAGATCTATAATATCATTGTAAGAGACGATTTCGTCCGTCTCAATAATAAGTTTAGAAAGTCCGCCACTTTTTGTACCTATCCAGAGATTATTAGCACTGTCTATGAACAGGGTTTCTATATTTTCATTTTTAAATTCAGGATAGGTATCTCCCGGTTTCAAAACATTAAAATCGTAACCGTTGTATTTTGTAATTCCGTTTTCGGTGCCAAACCATTTTAAATTCAGACTATCGCTAACCACTGAGGTTACGTAATTATTGGATAAGCCCTCTTTGGTAGTTATATATTCTAAAATATACTCGCGTTCATCTAATTGGCTATAGATTACAAAACATTTGAAAAGAATAACCAATGTGAATAGAGTACGCATAGTTGTTTTTTAAATCGAATGAAAAACGGAATGAAAACGTTGTAGTAAAAATAATGTTAAATCAATCCTAACAAAAAAATGCTTCTGTATTTTTTATCTAGTATTTTAAAATTGGATCGTTAGGGCCGAAAGGCAAAATCTCGAAATCAATTACCCAGTACTACGCGCTCCGCTACAATTGGTTTCACCGCTTTGATGGAATCCAATTGACTTTTGAGCGTTTTGACTAGCTCGGGATGCACTTGAGCCACATTAATCTGTTCTGAAGGATCGAGACTCAGATTGTACAGTTGCATCTCATAACTCGCCCCATCTTCGATACCTTTTCGGGCTATAAAGGTTGGAAGGCCCTTTTTTCTGGGTAGAGCATCAATAAATTTCCAATGCTTATTTCGAAGCGCCAATGTAAAAGACTCCTCAACCATAACAGACCTTCCGGAGTTTGATTTCCCCAGTAAAACATCAGAAAGATCCTTGCTGTCAATAGCCTCCCCTTTTTGTAACGGAGATGCAGTAAGGTTTGCCAACGAGGCATAAATATCTACCTGACTAATAAGTGCCTCATTTACGCCGGCAATAGCCTTTCCTTCCCAATAAACAATTGTGGGTACGCGCGTACCGGCCTCAAAGGCACTGTATTTACCACCTCTGTATATGCCGCCCGGCTTATGCTTACCCAACAGTTCAACAGCCTGGTCATCATAACCATCATTTAAAACAGGACCGTTATCACTGGTGAAAATGATCAGGGTATTTTCAAGAAGATTTTTCTGCTTTAAACTTTCAATGACTTTTCCGGTGATCCAGTCCATTTGTACAATAGCATCTCCTCTGGGGCCCATAGTACTTTTCCCTTGAAACCGCGGATGCGGTAGACGCGGAACGTGAATGTCATGAAAGGAGAAATATAAAAAGAAAGGCTGCTCTGCTTTTTTGCTTATAAAAGTGTCTGCTTTTGCCGTAAGAACATCTGCAAAATCTTCATCGTTCCAATATGCACTATCTCCCCCGGTCATAAACCCAATGCGGCTTATTCCATTTACAACGGTATTGCTGTGTTCGGGATCGGCCGGTTGCCTCAATAGTTCAGGGTTTTGTATACCATCCGGAAGATTTCCTATTTTCCTGGAATAATTTACCTCAAGAGGCGCTTCCCTTTTACTCAGCCCTACTACCCTGTCATTCTCTACATATACTGAAGGAACCCGGTCACCGGTTGCGGGAATTAGAAAACTATAGTCAAAACCGGTTTCAAAGGGGCCCGGTTTGATCGTCGTGTTCCAATCTACATCCCCGTTACCCAGACCTAAATGCCATTTACCCACTACTCCCGTACGATAACCGGACCGCTTCAGCATTTTTGGTAAAGTTTCCAGATCGGGATCAATTATTAAAGGAGCATCACCCGGTAAAACCGAAGCATTATTTCTAAAAGCATACTGCCCGGTAAGTAAAGAATATCGCGAAGGCGTACAAGTAGCCGAAGTACTGTGCGCATCGGTAAACACCACCCCATTTGCGGCAAGCTTATCTACGTTAGGAGTACTAACGCCCTGAGCACCGTATACGCCTAAATCACCATAACCCAAATCATCAACATAAAAAATGACAATGTTGGGCAGGGCATCTGGAGAGGCATTAGTTCGGGTAGTACTGGGTTCCTGGACATGTTTACAGGAAAGCTGAAACAGCATAAAACCTAAAAGGCCGATACAATACTTTGACATAATCTGATTTTTTGGATCTGGTAATCAAATTTAGTTTAGCCATTCAGGCTTGAGGGGTATCATTAATTCAGCAGAGGGGGTAAAAAGGGCGTTTTAGTCATTTGTACTATCAGATAACTGATTACGGGCTTATTTTTTGAAAAATACAGCTATTGAACGTTTTATACCCGCAACTGAATGATACAGCTAGTTCAAAGCCTGCGTAAATTCTTAATTTCCTTGAAGCGCTATCAAGTAATTTTTATTCCCCTTTTCAACTATGAATCTTCCGTTTAACCAAAAGTTTTTGTTTTCTTTCGCAGTCCTGATTTTTTTCAAGACCTATTCTCATTCCTATTACGTACACCCCATTCTGGGTGATGATACGCATACCGGTTTAAGTAAGGCAGAAGCCTTTAAAAGTCTGGAAAAAATCAATCAACTAAATCTCAAAGCAGGTGACTCAGTCTTTCTGGCAAAAGGTGAAGTGTTTTACGGAAGCCTGATTCTAAATAATTTAATTGGTGAGGAGCAAAACCCCATTTACATCGGCTCAAAAAATTGGGACGCTAATTTGCTAGATGCTCCTGCGCTAATCGACTTTAAGAATTACAGCTACGGTATTCAAATTCAAAATTGCTCTTATTTACAACTTGATGACCTGAATATCACCGGCGAGGGTTATACCGGCTCAAAACCCAATGAAAATATGACCTGCGGGGTCTTGATTCATACGCAGGGCGCGGTTAGCACCAGTAATATTATATTGAAAAATTTGACGTTGAAAGGAATTTTTCACGAAAACAAAGGCTTTACGCGTGGCGCTGATGAAGTAAACACTGCAAATGGCACGCAGGCCTACGGCTGGGGTATACGCCTCATTAGCGATAATCCAAGAGCAAGCATCAGCAGGGTGCGTATAACCGGCTGCAGTGTTATCGATGTAAGTCATACCGGTATTAAGCTTACCGGCAACAATCAGAATATTAGCGATGTAGAAATCTTAAACAATCTGGTTTACAAAACCGGCGGGCCCGGCATTCAGATGTCTGAAGTCGCATCGGTTTACGTTGCTGACAATTTTGTTTCCCATTCGGGAAGCGATGACGACAGCCGTAAATGGGGTCGCGGCAGCGGTCTGTGGACCTGGGGATCGTCAAACGTACTCATCGAAAAAAACAAATTTTTACACGCTAACGGTCCAGGCGACTCGGCCGGTGCGCATATTGACTTCAATTGTGATAACATTGTTTTGCAGTACAACATCTCGGCATACAACGCCGGCGGATTTTGTGAGATTTTGGGTAATAACTACAACTGTTCCTACCGTTTTAACCTCAGCATTAATGACGGTAATCGTACCAAAGGTAAAGACGGCGCTTTTCAGGAAGGTAAGATCTTTTGGCTGAGTGGTTATCAAGGAACCAGCAAAAAACGAAAAGGCCCGGTTAACACCTACTTCTACAACAATACGATTTACAGCGATGGCTCCTACGAGCCCAAAGTGGCGATCGAAAGAACAAGCAGTGGAATTCTGATTGCCAATAATATTTTCTGCATCAATGGCGAAACCAAACTGGTTCTCGGGGATCAATACCGTCCTGAGATTGAAGATTCACAAATCGCATCTAATGTAGTTTTTGAAAACAACCTGTTCTGGAATTCCAAAAGCTGGCCTGCAGAACTAAGCCTTCAGGATACCAACCCGAAATATGGCGATCCGGTTTTTAAAAATCCGGGTGGGCTGAATGCCTCAGATTATATCCCTTTAGACTCAAGCCTGATTAATACAGGAATTAACATACCTCAGCTCCCCGAAGATACTCAAAGTTTGCCAGGAGGTCTTCAAATGTCTCAAGATCTTTTAGGAAAAACCAGCAAAGACGCTGTATTTCTGGGAGCTATCAAACCCGAATAGTTTCGGCCAACCTATAAATCACCCCTGCTTTTAATGACAAGTACTTATGAAAAAACTAGTTCTCCTCACATTTGTTTTACTACTGAAAAGCTCCTTCTGTTTTTCCAAAATCATCCTGCCTCAGGTGCTTTCAGATCATATGGTGTTACAGCAAGATACGGAAGTGAAAATTTGGGGCTGGACGACCAATACTTCCGAGAAAATTGAAGTCTGGGGTTCCTGGAATACGGATACGGTAAGCACACTTGCAGACAAAGGCCGCTGGATGGTAAGACTTAAAACACCCGCGTACGGTGGGCCCTTCACACTTCACATCAGGGGTCATGAAAAACTGCAAATTAATGATGTTTATATTGGGGAGGTCTGGCTTGCTTCGGGCCAAAGCAATATGCAAATGCCACTTGATTCGGTTTCTAAGGGCTATCGTGGAGTAACGCATTTTCGCAACGAACTGCAAAAAGCAAATTACCCGAAGATTCGGTTTTTTGATGTATATCGAAAAATGGCGGAAACCCCTCAGGACGATACCCCGGGAGTCTGGATTGTATGTACACCTGAAAATGCCCGAAATTTTTCCGCAGTGGCTTACTTTTTTGCGGAACAATTGCATCTGAATTTAGAGGTACCTATTGGGATTTTGCACAGCAGCTGGGGCGGCACCAATGCCGAAACCTGGGTTCGTAAAGACTTTATAATCAGCGATTCGATCCTGAATACCCATAAGCTGCAGCGCGAAGGAAGAGCCCGGCCTACAGAGCCAGGACTGGCTTTTAACGCGATGATTGCACCACTGCAGAATTACAGCATTCAGGGAGTGATTTGGTATCAGGGCGAGGCCAATATTGAAAATTACCAGATCTATCATCCTTTGATGCAAAAACTGATCAACAGCTGGCGTAACCAGTGGGAAATCGATTTTCCATTTTATTTTACCCAAATTGCTCCCTTTTCTTACAGAAAACGCACAAAACCTCCCTATTTACGGGAAGCACAACTTCAGGCTTTAGACATTTCACTTACCGGTATGGCTATAACCAATGATGTGGGTGAAGCCGGTGATATACACCCCCGAAACAAACGCCCGGTAGGAGAACGTCTTGCCAAACTGGCCTTGTCGCGAACCTACAACAGAACTGCGGTAAATGACATGGGTCCCGTTCCGGATACCGTAATCTTTAAAAAAGGAAAGGCTTATGTTTCATTTAAATATGCTTCAGGCGGTCTTACAGGCAGGGTCAACGAGACCAGTTCTATCAAACTGGCAGGAGCTGATCGCAAATTCTACCCGGCTCAGGCACAAATCAAAGATTCCATTTTAATTGTGCAAAGCGAAAAGGTTCAGGAACCGGTTGCTTTACGGGTGGGTTTTGATAATCTGGGAGAAGTTAAAATAATTAATACCGAAGGCATTCCCGCCTCGCCTTTTAGAACCGATGACTGGCCTTTAATTGAGGTGGAAGATTAACTAAATGAGCTTAACTAAAAAGGTTAAAAGTTTTCTATAGGCTACCCTTCTAAAAACTAAAAACCGGTTCTAAAACTTATGTTTAGAACCGGTTTTTGCTTTGATAATAAGCTAAGACTTACTGAATCACAAATCGCTTAACGAGTTGATCTTTTTCAGTAGATACCCTTAACAAATACATTCCCGAGGCAAACTGAGATGCCTGTAAGCCCAAATTGTTAGCACTCTTGTTCTCTTCCTTATACAGCAGCCTTCCGGAAACGTCTAAAACCTCCAGTTTTACAGCCGAATCCCAGGTTACCGGCAACTGAATACGAAGTAAAGCACCACTTCTCAACGGATTGGGATATATTCTGAACTCTGAATTGAGTATCGCTGCTTCAGGAGTTTCGAAAGTTGATGCAACGGCTGGTGCAGTGGTTTTCCCTGCCTTTGATTTGGATATCGCCGAAGCACTTGCCTCTATCAGCCTGATGCTTATTTTATCAATTAATGGAGCTACAACACCTGCATTTACGAGACTTATACGATTAACACCGGCATTAAGGCTTACACGATGCACCAGTTGGCTAGGCTGCCCGCCATTAAAGCACCATTCTCCGGAATCTGCAAAATCAAGCGATTCAACCTGACCGTCATTGAGTTTAAGGCCCATAGATCTGGGCACAGCACTTACGTAATCGATTTTCAAATCATACTCCCCGGCCTGTGTAGTGGTTATGTTTTCAAAAACGATAGCGTTTCCATTAAATTCACGCGTATTTACATAAGCTCCCTGCGAAGCGGCATCGCAATATTGTACAAAACTGCCTCCGGTAAGTCTCGCGTCTTCGGCTTCCAGCTCATAAATCAGTTCTTTTACTACAACAATTTTATCGAAGAAGGGAGCATCACCTGAAGCACCGGTTAGCTCAATACTATTTTCACCGGCTACAAGATTAATTTCCACCTCATAAACAGCGGGCACTCCACTTTCAAAGCACCATAAGCCTGATGACGGGATGGGGCGGTTACCCAAATTTTCTTCATTGACCCGCAGTCCAAAATTGCGGATGTTTTTACTCATATAATGTACCTTGAGTGTATAGGTCCCTCCCTGAGCCACGGCAATGCCTTCAAAACGAATGCGGTTAGAATTGAATGCAGCCGGGCGTACCTGCTGCCCATTTGATGAACTTTCACAATTCTGAAACGCTGCATTCCCAATGATAATCGCATCTTCTGCCTCAAATTCTAATGCCGTATTTGGAAACAAAACATCGGGATCAACGGTAGCGGGATTCTGATTGAAACCGGCAAGTGCGATACGGTCTAATTTGGTTCCCGCTTCGGCATAAGCAACACTTATCTGATGATTCCCCGCGGTTAAGAAATAGCTCAAAGCCTGTTCTTCATCTGCTATCGCATTGTAAACCTTACTCCATTTCCACATAAACGCACTGGCTTTGAGTCCGTCCCATTTTAAGAAGGGACCGTTGTCTACGCTTACCCAGAATGCGTCAGAAGCTTCGGTGAGCGCCTGTACCTTACCCCAAAGATTAAAACGACCTGCTTCGGTCACATCGATCTCAAAAACAGCCAATCCCGTTCCTGCCGGAGGAGTACTCGCTGCATTCAAATTACTTTCTATATATGCCTGGTTTATTGCTGTGGTGCTGGTTTTAACAGTCCAGTCGCTTCCCAAACTGGCCTGTTCGGCTTCCGCAAAATACATGGCTGTGGTTTCGGTAGCTCCCCAACGCTCTTCAGCAGGTACACAGGTATCTGCTGCTGCACCAGCAAAATCAATAGTCTCACTGCCCGTAGTAAGTGCGATTCCATCAATAAGCATACGCTCATTAGCCGGTTCCAGGGTAATTCTGTGTGTGCCCGCAGTGAGATCAACAAAACGGGGAAGTTGTTCCCAGTCAAAGTGCGCATTGCGTAAACCGCTTATATTTTCGGCTACTTCGGCCTCATCAATGTACATACGCACGCCGGTATTTGCAGCATTTGAAGACTTATATCGCAACCAGATCCGGTAGCTTTGTGCCTCGGGGATGCTGATGTCAAAATGCAGCTGTTTAGCCAATACTGTAGCACCTTCGCGACCGGAATCTAACTTAAGATAATATCCGTTTGAGGCATTGGTATCTTCAACAACTACTAATTGATTGCCGATGTACGAGGTGCATTCGGCTTCATAAACCAAAATGACCGGCTCCTGCTCCTCAAAATTAAGATCTAGACCCTCAAGATTATTTGGTGCTGCATAGGTAGCAACTGCGATTGACGGGCTCGAAATATGATCCCGGTAGAGCAATCCTATATTGGTTAAATTACCAGCCTCATCCTGATAATTTGCAGATTCTACAGGATTGCTAGACAGGTTTGAATTGGGTTGAAAGTAGGCGTAGCGCTCTACATAATCAAGACTTTCGAGATAGGGCAAAGCCAAACGTAAAAATGCATCCTGAATCGAATTGGTTCGGTTGGGATTGGCATTAAACTCGGTGATCCAGATGGGTAATTGATACGCATCGTGAACCCGTTTTAAGTAAGCTTTAAATCGGTTAAAAATATCCTGAGCTGAAGCGTTTGGCGTGTTTTGGGGATTGCTGGCCCAGTCATACCAATGCACAGCAACATAGTCAAAACGAATGTTTTGGGCAGTAGCAAGCTCGCTGAATTCAGCCAGCCAGCCAAACGGACCGTTCTCACGAGGTGCAGGCGTGCCTATACGCAAGCCGGTTTTCATCAGGTTTTCAAAATACGCCACTGCAACTTCTGGCTCGCAGAGGTTATTAAATTGCCCCGATTGATCCTCGCAGTTGTCAGACTCGTTAAAACCAAGAATGTGGTTCACTTCGGCCTTGGCGGTCATACGTTTAACCGCATCTGCCGTAGCGCCACTCGCTCCCCAGGCCATTGGGACGTACTTATAATTTGTTTGGGTTTCCTGATTGTTATTCCAGTTGTAAAACCAGCCTGCATTTACAACTGCTATATTACCGCCGGTACCTTTCTTAACAATCCACTCCCAGGGAAGTACCCGAATAAAACTTACCGTATTATTAAGAGCAGCAGGCAACTCTTCAACGATTAAATCTTCTTCGGAAGCGATATACACTTTACTCATACTCGTACCATTTTCCTGAACCGCTATGGTAACCTGATAACCTCTTTTAAGCACAAAAGAAGAAATACTGTTATCCAGACCACCGGGAATTGCCGCGCCCGAATGTATTTGGAACGGTTTTACGGTAGCCGAATTACCACTAAGACCCGAACCCTCAAAAATCTCGAGCGGCTCATAAGCATCATCCTGCTGACGCAATAAAGTACCCTGCTGATAGTATTGATCTAATCTGAAATTGGCTTTATAAACACCCGGAAGATCGGCTACATAAATCTGATTTAGCGCTTCAGCCTCCAGCATTATCGGATCATTTTTAATAAAATATACCCAGCTTTCCGAATCAAGCAGGTTAAAGCGCGACTGAAGTAAAGACTCCTGCTTTACGTTGAATTTTACAGTGCTTCGGTTATCAAGACTTAGTACCCCGTTTGACCACTGCCCGTTAACATTTAAATCGCTTTGCGATACCGTCAAGCCTTTGGTATCACAGCTAAAATGAATAGCTCCGCTTACCTGAATCTGAGCCCCTGAGGCATACAGATTGTAAGCGATGGGAAGACCGGGCTCGATCGTTCCGGCAGCGGGGTGTTTATCAGAACCCGGATCATGATCTCCCAGACAGATTTGATAATCCTCTTTGTTGGCCCCAGGTAAACAACGGTGATTTTCAATAGGATCTGACGGGTTAATGGGTTTCTGTTTTGCTATTCTCCAGTTATTTTCATTGAAAAAGTCCTGATTTTCCTCACCTGTCCAGTACAGGTACTGCGCAGTTTGATTGCAGTTGTAATCGTCTGCAGGAGGTGCGCCTGCAAATAGGAATTGCCCTAAAAAGCAATTCAGGCAAAATAAGAGAAGGTAATTTTTTTTCATCTTCGGAATTATTTAGGATTAGTGTTGGTGAAATTGCCCCGATTTTGTCTCTAGTTCCTAAAAACAAAATCTGCCTAAAACTAGGGTTTCAGGCAGATTTGTTCTGGTTTAAATCATTCAACACGAGGGATATATCATTCATTCCCCAATCATTGCTGAAAAATTCCTAATCCTGATTTATGCGAATCCGATTTTTCTTGAAGGCATCACTGTGAATGTCCTCGTAAAGCGGTTGTTTATTTTCCATGAGACTTTTCTGAATTTCATACGTGACATCCATCCACTCATCTCCTTCGTCCCAAAGCGGAGCAACAAGGGTTTCTTCCCAGTTGTGGTAGGCCTCTTCCAGTTCATTGAGCATTGCCAAATTAGAACCAGCCAGATTCTCTGTTTCCTGAATGTTTTCGTCAAGATTATACAGCACCGTCTCTACACCTTCAAGCCTCACGGTTTTGAATGCGCCCACACGTGCCGCAGACTCCTCCAGTTTTCGCCAGAATAATTGCTGATGTGGGTCTCCCTGTAGTTCCCCGGTTAGATAGGGCAATAGATCAACTCCGTCAAGCTGAAGGTCTTTCGGTATTTTAAGAGATGCAGCAGCTGCCGAGGTTTTAAAAATATCGAGCGAAGAGCTGAGTCCGTCAAAAGTTTTACCCGGCTCTATCTTTGAGGGATAACTCAGAATAAAAGGAACCCGGTGCCCACCTTCAAAGTGATTGCCTTTCCATCCTTTGAGCACACCGTTTTCAGACTGGTTGTTATTAGCCCCACCATTATCGCTTAAAAAGTAAATCAGCGTATTTTGACGCAGTCCTAAAGCCTCTAATTTATCGAGAAGCTTACCTACATTTTGATCTAATGACCAGGTCATAGCGGCTAAATCCTGACGGGGATGGTTCCTGTATTTTTCCAGATCTTCCGGTTTCGCTTCCATTGGAGTATGCACCGCGTTGTAGGCCAAGTACATAAAAAACGACGTCTCTTTTGACTCTTCAACAAATCGTACACTTTGGTCCCCTAAAACATCGGTGAGATAGCCTTCAAAAACCACCCGCTCCCCGTTGTGCTGAAGCATATTTTTTTCGCCCGGATCTTTAAGCGGAAAATACGACCTGCTTCCGCTTAAAAAACCATAGAATTCATCAAAGCCTCTTTGATTGGGATGATCTGATTCTTCTTCACCTAAATGCCACTTGCCCAACGCGTAGGTCGTATAACCATTGTCCTGAAAAACATCAGCCATAGTAAATACCTCATCACTGAGGCCAATGCCACCGGTATTATTAGCCTCAAAACCAAAGCGTTGCTGGTATTTACCCGTCATAAGCCCGGCACGGGATGGTGCGCATACGGTAGCGCTCACGTGGGCATCGGTAAACACAGCGCCACTTGCCGCCAGCTCATCAATACGCGGAGTTTCTAAATCTTCAGAACCCATAAATCCGAAATCGGCATAACCTGCATCATCAATGAGGATGACAATGACATTAGGTGGAGCAGGGCTTTCGGTGATAGGTGTATTTTGCTGCTTTTCGGTTTGTGTTTTGCAGGAAGTATGAAACACGCAAATAGCCAAAAAACAGGTAATCGAAAGGGTTTTCATAATAGTTTGAGATACGTTTGGTGTCTAAGTAAGTATTTAAAAGAATCAGAGTAAAAACGGTTTACTTTCCAATTTCAGAACGGGAAAGCTTAGGGAACCCTCCCGAATTACCTGAAAAAAATTAATCACGCGTTATTTTACTTCCCCACCAGGTTGGATTAGGAGTATAGGTTTTAGATAACATCTGAAGACGTTGCTCTTCCAGTTTTGGCAGCAGCACTTCTAATCGCTCCCGATCAAGTTCATTGCGTTTATGTTGATCAAACTGCGGGTCTTTCTGAGGCCGAAGCGCGTTGGTTTCTTCGAGAAAAGCCATCAATTCTTCCTTTAGTTCACGAGTCCGTTCAGGTTCAACTGCGGAAAGATCCCGTTGTTCACGGGAATCATCTTCCAGATTATACAATTCGTCGTGATCATCTTCCCAATAGTGAATAAGCTTGTACGCTCCTCTTCGAATTATAGATGAAGGCAGACCTCCCTGATTACCGTAATGCGGATAGTGCCAAAACAGCGCTCGCTCCTCAAAATTCTCGCCTTCTATGAGCGGTCTCAAACTTTTACCATCAACTGCCTGCTGTGGGATTTGAGGTATGCCTGCATAATCGAGCAGCGTAGGATAAAAGTCAGTCCCCGTAACCGGAACATCAGAACTTTTTACGGCGTTATAGTTCCTGGGCAATTTGATGAAAAATGGCTCTCTGATACCTCCCTCCCATTGATAGCCTTTACCACCCCGCAAGGGAAGATTTGAAGTTGAAAAAGCATCGCCGGAAGCCACACCTCCATTATCTGAGGTAAATATGATAATGGTATTTTCATATAATCCGCTTTGCTTCAGCTGCTCGATAACCAAACAAACCGCATCGTCCATTTGCTCTACGAGGCCTGCATAAACCGGATTATCCTGTTCTGTACGAATGGGCAGCATTTGCTCCATTACAAAAGCGCTTTGAGAAATCCCCAGCGAATCTGCCTTATTTCGATATTTAGCCCATTTTTGCTCTGTGGTTTGAATTGGTCCGTGCACGGCATAAAAGGAAAGCATGGCAAAAAAAGGAGTGTCAGTATGCCCGGCAATAAATTGCGAAGTTTCTTTAGCCAGACGCAGGGAAAGATTCTCTCCCGGTTCTGTATTCGGGAGTTTGGGATTATCCCAGGGAGAAAAATATCCTCCTTTGGGGCTGCCTACTTCCCAGCCTCCTTGGTTAATATCGTATCCATTTGTTTCAGGGGAAGAATCACCATCGCCCAGGTGCCATTTACCGGCAAAAAAAGTAGCATAGCCACCGGCCTTTAAAGCTTCAGGTAGTGTGATTGCCTGCTGCGGCAACTGATGCCTGTAAGTTGGAGGAAGTGTTTTGTCATATCGGTTTAAATCACGCCAGGCTTCGCCTTCAGGTGCTCCTATCCAATCTGTAATTCCGTGACGGGCGGTAAACTGCCCCAGCATAATACTGGCCCGCGATGGACTGCAAACCCGACTGGCGGCATAACCCTGAGTAAAAACGGTTCCTTCGTTAGCAATGCGGTCAATATTGGGGGTCTCATAATACCGGCTACCCGTAATGCTCAGGTCGTGATAGCCCAAATCATCTGCAAGAATGAAAAGAATGTTGGGACGCGAAGAAGAATCAGGGGTTTGGCCTTCCAGAAAATTTGAAAAACCCAGAAGGAATATCCAAAATAATAGTGGTCTAAACATAGTCCCAAATTAACTTAGATCTATTGTGCACAGGGGGTACTTCAAATTCAAACAACAGGTTAAATGAGTCAGAAGACGCTATCACCCACCGAAAATATATAAACTATCGGAATTCGTTTTTTAGAATAAAGATCAGAAAGGCATCTTCCACAAAAAACACACTCTTGATCCTGACCGTTCAGCTACCGCGCGATGCAGTAAAACTTAATACAAAATATTGTCAAGTACCGACTGTAAACGCTGCTCGCTAAGTTTATAGCGTTTGTCTGAGAGAAAAATTTCCTGAATCTCTTTACGGAAAGCTGCAAGCTCCATCTGGCTGTAGTCATTAGCCTGAACTGCTTTCTGAATACGTTTAATTTGCTTTTTTTCTGAATCGTTTCTAAACTGGGCATAAAGCTCTGCAAAGGTTTTTAAAGAAACCTTTGACCGAATCATCTCGAGTTCTTCTTCCGTTTCTTCTTTGTCAACATTGGCGCATAACAACAATACATAGGTCTGCAATTCTTCTTTAGACCATTTTCCCTCTTTATCTTTCATGAATTTTGAATTTTGGTTAGCCGCCTGGTCAAAATTGAAACCTATGGATTGAAATCTCTGGCGAATCTTAAAGATATGAAAATTAGTCGCTTGCTGAGTCAGTTAGAACTATGCCTGTTATAACCTATATAGAAGAATACCGATTATTGAGGCGTTTCGAGCTGTTTTAAAGCTTCCGAAACTGTGGTTGTGGGAAGCTTGCAGAAAGTCTCCTGACAGACATAGATATACGTTTCTTCCGGATCGTAGCGGTTTTCAAATAAAGGTCCGTCTTTTCCGGTTTTCGAAAAAGCAATCAAAACATTCGGTAGATAGGTATTCCAAATCTCCTTTGTTCGGGTTTCAGCCTCATTTCCCACCACCACGCATTCATAATACGGGTACACATAACCCAACTGAACATGAAGCGCTGAAGTGTAGTTTGCGGGATATTGAAATGCTTTGGGCTTTATGATTTTGAGCATATCTTCCGCTCTATTCCGGTAGTGTTCCTGACCGGTTATTTTGCTTAATTCAAAAGCGCTTAATGCCATTAATCCATTGGGAGAAGGCATTACATCATCGTCGGTTTTATAGATTGGAGTTAATAGATTTTGGCTCTGACCAAAACGAAATAACCCTATCGAAGGTTCAAAAAATAAATCCTGAGCCTGGTTATACAATTCCGCTGCTTTTTCTGAATAAAGCATTTTTCCACTCGTCAAATACACGTCTAAAGCTGCACGTATGAGGTAGGCATAATCTTCCAGATAGACTCCGTTTTGCTGAGACGCGGGAATATGGCTTAATTCTTTTGTATCAGACGGGGCTAAAAAAGTAAATAGCTGCTCCGCTTTCGTCAAATAGTGATCTTCCTGAAAGGCCTTGTAAGCTTCGGTATAGGCTGTAATCAGTAAGGCGTTCCACGAAGTGATAATTTTGTCATCTGTCAGCGGTCTGGATCTTTCTGCACGAGTCTTATAGAGTTTAGAAAGCTTGTTCTGAAGTTGAGTCCCGGGAGCAGATGATTTTATACCCAATACGTGGCTTTCCGCAGTAAAGGGATACAATTCAAAATAGTCTTCCGTTTCCGCAAAACTTCCCAATACACTTTCAAGTTCATTTTTGGTCCAGGTATAAAATGCACCTTCGCCCTCATCAGTATCTGCGCGAATTGAAGATTTGAATCCGCCGGATTCACTTTTCAGTTCGTTTTCCATAAACTGAAGGGTCTGGACAGCAACGTTTTTGTATGCTTCCTTTTTAAAAAGGCGGTATGCCCTGGCATACACACTTACCAGCTGTGCATTGTCATAGAGCATTTTTTCAAAGTGCGGAATTTGCCATTTTCGATCTGTAGCATATCTAAAGAAACCGCCTCCCACGTGATCGTAAACCCCACCTGAAGCCGTTGCATCTAAGGTACGTTCTAAATGCCGTAAAGCCTCAGCATCATTGGAGAGCACTGCATAATCCATTAAAAAAGATAGGGAGGCCGGGAGCATAAATTTCTGATCGCCCGTGTTCCCGCCGTATTCGGAATCCCATTGCTTTTTCCACGTATCAAGAGCTTGCGCTATATCAGATTTTACAAAAGATGTGGATTCTATATCAGGTTCAATTAAAGCCGCCCGCCGCACACCTTTGGTAATATTATCAGCAAAAGCAATGGCTTTTTCAGGGTGATTTTTGTAGAGTTGGTTCAATTTGTCGAGCACCTGAATCCATTGGGATTTGCTGTGGTAAGTACCGGCATAGAGTGGACGACCATCAGGCAAAGCAATCACGTTCAATGGCCAGCCACCCTCACCTTTAATTAATTGCAGGGCAGTCATATAGACCTGATCAATATCGGGGCGTTCTTCCCGGTCTACTTTAATGCTTACAAAGTTGGCATTCATGACCTGTGCCACCTCTTCGTCCTCAAAAGACTCTTTAGCCATAACATGACACCAGTGGCATGATGCGTATCCTATACTAATTACTACCAGTTTTGATTCTTCCTGAGCCTGTTTAAAGGCCGCTTCACTCCAGGCTTGCCAGTTAATAGGATTATGTGCGTGATCCAGTAAATACGCGCTCTCCTCTTCAATTAAAGAATTGGTATACTTAAACTGTTGCTCCTGAGCAAAATTGACCAGTGTAAAAAGCAGGAAGAACCAGCGCATCATCAGTTATCGGTTAGTTAAAGACTTTTGAGTCTGGTTGTTTTTCACTTTAAACCATTGTACCGCAGCGTTGTTGTTAGCGACAAGAATGTAACGCTCTTTACCTATTTGCATCTCCGTGATTTTCTTGGCGTCCCGGTTTGCAAAAAAGCCGGAGTCTAAAACCGAAACGGGCTCAAAACCGCCTGCGCCATCACCTAAAAGCATCAGCCCCGTACCGGCATCATTACGTGGCGTTTCTATCTCTGAGACAAAAAGGTTACCCACTGCTAAAACATCGAGATTACCATCGCTGTCGAAATCTTCAACCAGCAAATCATTAATGCTTGAAAGCTGTGCCATTCTTGGTAATTCATGCATTTCAAAGCTCCCATCACCGGTATTCTCAAGATAAACCGAAGCAAACGTATCTGCCACGTAATGCAGAGATTTATCGAGCTTCTTCTCGCCATAAATTGCGTCGAGTTCCAGAGAAGCAAAAATATCGTACTGCTTTATTTCAGCCTTGAGCCCGGGAATCTGTTGAGAAGAGCACGAAAAACCTCTTAGCGGAAAGTGTTTATCATCATCGTGATAGCTGAGTACAATATCGTAAGAACCATTCCCATCAAAATCGTTATAGTAAATATCGAAGGGCTCTTGCGGAGAGGTCTGGTATTTATAGTTTAAACCTAGATTTCCAACTATAAAATCCATATCACCATCCCGGTCAAAATCTCCTGATTCCATAGCAAACCACCATCCGGTAGATTTCTCTAAACCTGACATATCTGTTCGCTCCAAGGTACCGTTTCTGTTTATAAAGACCGTTATCGGCATCCATTCCCCTACCAGCATCAAATCTGAATCGCTGTCCCCGTCGATGTCAGACCAAACTGCATCGGTAACCATCCCGATATTTTCTAATTCGGGTGCCAGTTCTTTGGTTTTATTGACCAAACGATTATTCTCATTAACTAGTAACATACTGCTTGCCGGAAGCGGGTACTGATGTGGCCAGTGCCTTCCGCCCACAAACAAGTCGATATCCCCGTCATTGTCATAGTCCATCGCCTTTACTGCAGAACCGCTATCGCGACCAATATCCTGAATAGCGCCTTTTTTAAAATTTCCTGTTCCGTCATTGAGATATATTCGATCTACATAATGAAAATCGTTTACGGGATATTCATTTCCGCCACTTACCACGTACAAATCCTGAAAACCATCGCCATCTACATCAAAAAACAGGGCATCTACATCTTCAAAAGCGTTTTCCTTATCCCAGAAATCAGCATTTACTGATTCGAACTTTCCTTCTTCATCCTGAATAAAAAGTCGGGGAGCGTAACCGCTTGCACCTCCAAAAAACATGTCTTCGAGTCCGTCGTTATTGACATCTCCCTTAGCCAGTGCCGGACCAAACTGTGACATTTTGTGTGGAAGCAGTACCTGATTGATGTAATCGTCGTAGTCATTCTCAGTATGAACCAATTGAATGGGAGCGCCCTCGATTTTCTCGAATAATGTCGAATCCTTTAGATCTGCCACCGGCTCTAAAACACCATCTGCTTCTTCCATTACCAAAGTGAGTTGCTGATTTGCAGGAAGATTTCTAAGAGTTGTCTTTTGACTGTTTGGCCAAATAACCACAAGACTGTCTAAACCGCTCGCTGCTCCTAATCCGAAATGAGCGGTTTGCTCACTGGTGCTGTAGATTCCTCTTACGTTAGTTGTTTCCAACAATTGAGATTGACCTGGATTGTAAGCTACTATTCGCGAACCCAAAACCGGCTTATGAGCGTTGCTGGTAAGCTTTACTCTCAGATAATTGGTATTTTTAAGTTGCTCTGCATTATTTCGATATACGAATGCTTCGGCATTGATGTTATTCACAACAAGATCCAGATCGCCATCGTTATCGAGATCGGCATAGGCCGCTCCGTTAGAAAAAGATTCCTCATCAAGCCCCCAGGCTTCCGTAACTTTATCAAACTTAAGATCGCCTTTGTTTTTATAGGCGTAATTTTTCAAAGGTTGAGATGGAATGAGTTCTAAAATATGGTCGAGTTCTACAACGTCCCAAACACTAACTTCAGAGTTGTCGTCAGGATGTTCTGCGGCATAATTCTGCAAGGCTTCGGCTACATACTTAGCTACTTTTTTATCTGCATCGGTATTCCGGATATCGCGCAAAAGACCATTTGAGATATAAGTATCTTTTAAACCATCATTATCAAAATCTGCAATAAGGTTACTCCAGCTCCAGTCAGTCTTGGCCATTCCAAAAAGTTGGGCGACATCGCTGTAGGTTCCGTTTCCGTTAGAAAGCTGAAACGTATTGTACATATATTGATAATGCCCGCCGTCGTTTACCACTTTCCAAAATGCATCCGGATTCATTCCGCTCATATTGGCTTTGGAGCGGTAATTGTCTTCCGCCGCCATATCAACGGTAAAAATATCGAGCTCGCCATCATTATTCACATCGGCGACATCAACGCCCATACTGTAAAAGGATATGTGATTCATGGCCTCATCAATCACATTACTAAAGGTGCCATCCTGGTTATTGATGAACAGGAAATCTGGCGCATCAAAATCATTAGCCACGTAAATATCTGTCCAGCCATCGTTGTTAAAATCGCTGGTAGATACCGCATTGGGATAACCTGATTTAGCCACTCCTGCAAGAGATGAAACCTCAACAAAAGAATTTCCACCCCGATTTTTATAGAGTTTAATATGATATTCAGGCCTTAACAGGTTAGTGCCGGAATACTTGGAATAGCTCCCGGGATTGGGTGGCTGGGTGAGCAAGATCAAATCGAGAAAACCATCTTTGTTATAATCAAAAAAGGAAGCGTGACGCGTGCGCTGTTGATCAGCCACACCATACTGCTCTGCAGATTCTGTAAACGTCGCATCGCCGTTGTTGATATACAATAAATTACGTCGCAGTTCAGGTTTCTCATCATACAACTCGCGGCTTAGGTAAATATCTGGCCAGCCATCGTTATTTACATCTGCAACGGTTACGCCTGTAGTCCAGCCGCCATCGTGTACCAGACCAGAATTTGCGGAAGCATCTTCAAACTTCAAATTCCCGGTATTGAGATACAACTTACCATTTACGAGGTTTCCTGCGAAATAGATATCCTGCAAACCATCCTGATTAAAATCACCAACACCTACTCCTGCCCCGCCGTAAAAATTGTCGTAAAGCAAAATATTACGTTCGGTATTTTCATCCAGAAGATTATTAAAATGAATCCCTGTTTTTGAAGATTCAAGTAGGGTGAATTGCTTGACCTGCTCAGTTAATGTTTGCGCATGTATGCCATTAAAAATCAGAGCAATGCAGTAGAAACTAAGGGTACAAAATCTGTTCATAAGAAGCATCTGTAGATTTAAAAATATACAAAAAAAGGGAGAGTCTCCTCTCCCTTTTTTATAAGGCTAGATCAAAAAATAAGCTTATTCAGCATCCCACCACATACGCGTGGTAAGCAAATCAGGACCCTGATCTGAAATCACGGCATTGTAGTTCTCAGCATTGAGAACCGCTTCATTAGTTGGATAAACCAAACGACGCGGAATGGTTCCCCCAGTTGCATTACCGTCGTAATTCACTGGAGTAAGTGCCGGAATTCCGGTACGTCTCCAGTTTGCATAGGCTTCATATTCATTCAAGAAAATGGCCAGGTAATATTGCGTATTAATCTGCTCTAAAGCATTTGCTGCATTAAAGGGATTAGCTACCAGATAATCTGCAATTGCAGCATCTGAAATAGCTGCTCCGGGAGCATACATTTCCAGATATTTCATTGCAGCAGTTACCCCATCTGCATAATGCGTTGCAGCCGCAGCAGTACCACCGGCAAGACCCCATCTAACGGCAGCCTCAGCAAGCATAAATTCAACCTCGGCGTAGGTTTGCCAGAACATTGGTGCCCCTTCACTCATCAGGTATTTTGAGTTTGGCTCTGAATAGGTACTCAGGTCATCTCCCCCACTATACGATTGAATCGTAGTCCCATCAAGACCATTAGGTAATCCCTTTTGGCTGGCAGGGTCGTCATCTACAAAACCAGATTCAGTTGGCGGAAGGGCTGCATAAACACGGATTCTTGGATCGTCACGCTCTTCAAGCATATCAAGGAAGGTTTTACTGATACGAGCTGAGCGGTCAGCCGTAAATACTTCGCCATTACCGTTTCTAATAATACCATTACCACCGGTTTGATGCGTGATATAGGCAATATCATCATTAGACTCCATAACTCCGCCCGAAATCGCCTTACCGGCCCACTCCTGAGCTGCAGCAGGATCAACTTTTACCATACGCAAAGCCAAACGAAGCATTAGCGAGTTGCCCCATTTTTTCCACTTAGACAGGTCGCCGTTGTAGATAATATCTGCAGCACCTAAACTTGAAGTTCCACTGCTCAATGCAGTTGTAGCTTCTTCCAGTTCTCTTAGCATATCTGCATAAATGTCTTCCTGCTTATCGTAAACCGGTCTGGTTAAACCTTCTATAAATGCACGTCCTGCTTCAGAATACGGAACATCTCCATATAAGTCTGTGATTCGGCTGTAAGCAAAAACGCGTAGTATTCTCACCATCGCATATTCAGGTGAAGCCGTTAGCTCTTCAGCTTCCAGCTGAAACTTCATGTCTTCAATTGACTTAATCGTCTGTGGATACTGTGCATCCCAGTATGCTGAAGAATAAGCTGCATTGTAAAAATACTTATCTCCGCTCCAGTAACCCTGCGTATTGGCAAGATGCTGTATCATAGTAGAGCAGTAGATTAAATTACCCCTCCAGGACTCATAACGCTGCCCTGAGGTATATAAAATTGCCTTGGGAAACTTATACTGAAGATCGAGTTCATTGGATTTAGTGGGATCAACGTTTAGTTCTTCAAATCCCTTGTCGCAGGATACTCCCGCAATTAATACGAGGAATAAAACCGTCGCTTTTATTAGTAGACTTTTCATATTTATTTTTTTAAAACTTAACATCTAAACTTAATCCATAACTTCTGGTAGAAGGCAGTCCAAATCGCTCAATACCATTTGCGAACGTATTATTATACGCAGACTCTGGATCTATATTTTCGGTATTTCTCATCAGGAAGAATAAATTTCGCCCTATGAAAGAAACTCGTGCACTTCTTATAAATGTACTCTCCAGCAAACTTGAGGGTAACGAATATCCCAGACTTACCTGACGGAATTTAATAAAATCTGCATCCTGAACGTTTGCTTCGGCTATATCATAGAGTCTCTGGTAGTAGAGGCTCAAATTTTCGGGTGCGATTGTCGTACTGAAATCAGCTCCTGCAGCATTCACACCGCTTACAGTAAGTCCGTTTTCACGACCTACAAGGGTATTATTACTCGCTCCATAAAAATTAGCAAACGCACTGGTTCCTGAGAAAATATCAGCTCCGAATTTTCCATCTATCAGGAATGAAAATTCAAAGTTTTTATAATTAAAGGTATTGGTTATACCCATAGTCCACGGTGCAACACCCTGACCAATCACCGCATTTGGACCTATAGAAGGTGCACCATTGCTGTCGTACTGAATATTACCATCTGCATCTCTTACGAATGTAGTTCCGTAAAGTGTAGCTGCAGGATATCCTACGAGGTAACCTGACTGTGAGTTCACGCCATAAGCAGCATCTCCTGGAAAAATAGGATTACCATCATTATCCGTTTTGGTAACCTCGTTTTCGTTATAGGTAAGGTTATAGCTCACATTCCACTCAAAATTTGGGTTCTTAACCGGACTACCGCTTAATAACATCTCAACCCCTTTATTCTGTAATTCTCCAATATTTATACTGGCGCTGCTATAACCCGAAGCTGTAGACGTATTGATATTTACGATATCATTCTCCGTTTTATTAGCATAATACGTTAGATCTAAATTTAAACGACTTCTTAAGAATCTTAGGTCAACACCTATTTCATATTCTTTCTTAGAAAAAGGTTTCAAATTCTCATTAGGTAATGCTGAATTATTTATTCCTCCTAATGAAACGGTTGGTCCGGTAGCTGTATACGTGTCTGTAATCGCATAGGTTAGAGCCAGTTGATACGGATCATTAGCACCACCACCTACATCAGAATAACCTGCTCTTAATTTCCCGAAGGTTAACCACTCAGGCATTTCAAAGGCATCTGAAAACACAAAACTGGTATTCACTGATGGGTAGAAATAGTTGTTTGGTGCAGTTTTACCGGCTTTTGATAGCGTGGAGAACCAGTCATTTCTTCCGGTTACAGTTAAGTACAAATAATCTCTAAATGAAAATTCAGAAGAGAAATAAAGTCCGTTTCTCTTAACCCGACCTAAATTATAACTGTAATTTCTATTGGCTACGTTTTCAATATTTACCAATGTTGGAATCACAAAATCATTACCAATTAAATTGATTTGTTCATTCTTAACATAATTGGAGTTAGCTCCAATCAAGGTTGAAGTAGATATATCCTCAGTTATTTGCTTATCATACCCTAAAATCACATCGGCGTCAACAGTCTTTACGTTAAAGGTTTGCTCCTGCATGCCTCCACGTGGTTTGTAGGCAGTTCCAAATGGCTCTACAGAAGTGATGCGCGCGGTAAATTGATCTATACCTGCTCTCCCTAAGAGATAAAGACCCTCTGTGAATTGATACTTCAGTGTGGTTGAACCTATGAATCTGTTTTTATCACTCTCATTTTTAAATCTAAAAGCAGTCCAGTATGGGTTTTGCTGATACACGTTTGAAGAAATTCTAAACTCAGTACCGTCTTCATTAAAACCAGGCTTATAGTTATTTACATCAATGTTAGGAGGTGAAAGGGCTACAGTAAAGTTTCCGTTACCCGGAGAGTCTGAAGTTCGGGGACGGTTATTTACTTCCTCAATAATGTATTTTCCGCTTACGTTTAATGTAAGCTTATCGGCAAGAACAGCACCTGCGTTTAAAGAGAATGATTTTCTATTCAAACCTGCATTTGGAGTAATATCGTCGTTTGATAAATCAGTTGCCGAAAAACGCAAATTATAATTTTCGCCGGCCTGACTGATAGCAACCGTATTAATAGCAGTAGTTCCTGTCTCATAATACTTGTCGATGTTATCACCGGTATAGCTATAAGGACGGCTCACTCCGTCAAACTGAACCGCCGAAGCTACACTACCCAATCTGGCTCCCCAGGATTGCATACCTGCGTCAAGTGCTTCCTGCTGTGTGGTAGGAGCTACTCCGTTAAGACCCTGACCGTATTCCGTTTGAAACTCATACAGATCAGTCATTACCGTTTCTAACTGATAAGAACTTGAAATATCAACTCCTAATCCCTTTTGCCCCTTACCGGATTTTGTTGTGATCACAATAACACCGGCAGATGCTCGAGAACCATAGAGTGCAGCAGCAGCACCACCCTTTAGGACACTAATACTTTCAATATCATCCGGATTAATCCCAGAAATACCATCACCGTAGTCAGAACCACCCCATCTACTGGCAGATCCCAGGTTTTGGTTATTGATAGGAATTCCATCCACGATATATAAAGGCTGAGAAGTACCGCTTAAAGACGATACACCCCGTATCACCACTTTACTGGTACCTGCCGGTCCGGTGGCCGCTCCGGTAATATTAACACCCGCGATTTTACCTTGTAGGGCATTGATGGCGTTTACCTGAGGGACTTCGGCAACGGCCTCACCACTTACTTCAGTAAGCGAGTAACCCAAAGCTTTCTGCTCCTTTTTAATACCCAGTGCAGTCACCACAACCGCGTTAAGCTCTTCGGTACTTTCTTCCATACTTACATTAATGACAGATCCTGAAGAAGCAGATCTTTCTACAGTTACGAAGCCAAGGGCTGAATATTCAAGAATCGCATTAGAACCGGAAACATCAATAGAGTAATTACCGTCAAAATCTGTTGACGTTCCATTAGAAGTTCCTTTTTCAATAACATTTACTCCCGGCACAGGGTTTCCCGAAGAATCGGTAACTGTACCTGTAACGGTTTGGGCTAGAATTCCGGAGAAACTCAAAAGACCAAAAACCAAGAGGTATATAGTTTTCAACTTCATTTTAGATAGGTTTTTAGATGATTTAATTGTTTAGAAATTGTTTGCATTCGTAGTTAACTGCAGAGAACCATAGCGTAGTATCTAAATTCACTGCTGCTAAAAGTTTCAGGACCTAGTTATGTCCTGTTTTTAGTGGGTTTACCGTATCTGATACGTAATATTTCGTCATAGAATAGTGGTTTTGATTAGGTTATGCTTTTGTTAGCTAAAGCTTAAATCTTTCTTAAAGATGTTTATAAATTCATGTTAAAAGAAACTATTTCGACAGATAACACCTCTCAGGAGTTAAGCAACAAAATAGGCTATGTAGACAACCTTAAGTAAATGACGAATAACAGGTTTTAGATGCTAAACAGTGAAAGATCAATTTTTACAGCACTCAACTATTGACTAAACCTTATAAAATTATAACTGGAGCTGAGGATTCTCAATTACCAAGACCTCAAAAAGAGGATAGTCTGCTTTCATGATATTGAACAGACCAATGAACGAATTAGTGCAGATCAATTTTTTGAGCTGAAGCTTCACATACCTGATTTTGTTGCGGTTGTGGGTATAGGAGATGTGCACAAAACCCTGATCGTCCTGAATAATTGCCGGATAACTAAACTCACCTTCGGTTGCATTTTCCAGGACTAAAATATCTTCCCAGTTTTCACCGTCTGCGCTGTAGGCCAGATTGAGTTTGTTGCGACCGTCTGCCCAGTCTGCACCGGCCTCAGTGGGATTATAAACCAATAAGAAAGTACCATCCTTTAAAGTCACGGCATCTACCCCGCTATTAGGATTAAGTACCGAGCTTGTTACCGTCTCAGACCAGGTTTTACCCTCGTCATTGCTCGTACTTTCCATCAAATAATTCTGATTGCTGCGCATTAAGGCCTTTAAACTTCCGTCCTTAAGCTGAAGAAGGGTAGGCTGAATCACCTTTACCGTATCTGCGGAAGGAATGGCTACTTTTTCCCAGGTATTTCCCTGATCATAGGACAGTTCAATATGCGATTTCCACACCTCGCCCCCTTCGCTTTCCACACTTGACGGACTCACAATCACGCCAGATCCTAATTGGATGGGCTTATTTTTTACAGGACCGAGGATTCCGTCGGGTAGTCGTTTTGCTTCAGACCAGGTTTTACCGGCATCTCCTGAAACTTTCAACATTCCCCACCAGGTTGAGGGTGACGGACCTTCCTTATAAAAAAGGAGTACTTTATTTTCGGCATTCTTAACTAAAACCGGATTCCAGGTAGGATAGCTTATGCTGTCAATCGCAGTCTGACCGTCAGCCACTTTTTCAGGAACAGACCAGGCGTCCTGAGTTAACCGACTAGTGTAGATACTTACCTGAGGATGCCGCTCGTATTCCCCGCCGAACCAGGCCGCGAGAATCTCACCGTCCTGGGTTTCTACAAGCGTTGAGGCATGACATTGTTTAAAAGGAGCCTCTGTAAAAATAAATTCATCGGCTACTATCTGTACTTGCGGGGTCTTATCTTGATTACAGGAAGTTAAAAAGTTTACAAAAAACAGGAGGAGGAAAAAACGGTGCATAATTTTTTAATTTAATTCACCAACGATGCGGCTTCCGTGATAGGCTTTGGCTCCCAAAGACGCGTGAAGCTCCTGGAGATTAAACTGGGTTATTTTTCCGGCAGGCATAACCTCAATCTGATCACCCGCTAACTCGAGCATGGCTTTCAACGTCTCCGCTCCATCAAAAGCATTTGACTTTCCGCCCGAAGTAAGCACGGTATCTATTCCTTTAAGCTCCAATAACTGCTGTAAAGCTTCCAACGGATCTGGAGTCGCATCAATGGCTTTATGAATCACCACTTTTAAAGGTTTTGCCGCCTTGGCCAATTGCTTTATGGCTTCAATATTTAAAGTATTGTCGGGATTCAGGACTCCGAAAACAACACCCTCAGCACCCAACTTTTTACACAACTCAATTCCGCTTTGCATATGATTGAGCTCCTCTTCGTTGTATTTAAAATCCCCATTGCGTGGTCTGATGATCACCCGAACCGGAATCTTTACCTGCCCGATGACTTTTTTGATCAAATCGGGCGCGGGGGTGAGTCCGTCAAAAGCCAGGTAGGCACAAAGCTCCAGACGGTCTGCTCCCTTTACCTCGGCTGCCAGGGCCTGTTCTAACGATTCTACACAAGCTTCTTTTAAATAGGGTGATGCCATAAAAATTAGTTTTTCGGTTGTGGAGTTCGCATAGTTTCGGAAGTAATGCTTCCCTGTAACTCAGAATCTGCAAACAATCCGGCTTTTACCGTGGTTCCTGCTTTAAGCTTCTGTGGTTTCTCATACACGTTTGAAGACGCTGTGGGTGTGCTTCCGTCTAAGGTATAGCGTACGATTCCCTCCCATTGAGGATGTAAAACCACCTCAAAATCTTTAGCTTTTTCATCGTATTCTGCCCGAATCTCCACATTGTAAATCGTATTGGAATAGTTGAGATCCTGCAACTCATAGCGCTCCAACTGTTGCGGAATGCGTTTTTTAAAACTTTCCCAGTTTTTATGCTCTTCCCCGCTCCACACGACCTCAGCCAATGCACTGATACGCGGAAAAACCATATACTCCCTGCTGTCTGATGTGGGTAAATATTCTGTCCATAAGTTGGCCTGAGCGCCCATAATGTATTGCGCTTCTTCATCAGACAGGGCATCTGGTGTAGGCTTGTAGGAATAGACTTTTTTTAACGGCAGATAGCCACCAATGTTCAGGGGCTCTTGATCGGGATCGCCCTGCCCATGGTCAAAATACAGATGCGAACCCGGCGACATCACCACATAATGTGCATCCTTCGCGGCAGCAATTCCGCCTTCTTCCCCGCGCCAGGACATAACCGCAGCGTTTGGTGCCAGCCCCCCTTCCAGAATTTCATCCCAACCGATGATTTGACGGCCTTTTGAATTCAGGAATTTTTCTATACGGGTGATGAAATAACTCTGCAACTCGTGTTCGTCTTTCAGACCCAGAGAATCAATTTTAAACTGAATACGCTCCGAAGCTTCCCACTGGTCTTTTGGTGCCTCATCCCCACCAATGTGGATGTATTTGGAAGGAAAAATATCCATCACTTCAACCAAAACATCTTCCAGAAAATCAAAGGTGGATTCTTCCACATTAAAAATATCGGGAAAAACGCCCCAGGTGGTTACCGTTTTAACCGGCTTATCTGTATTTCCCAATTGGGGATACGATGCAACTGCAGCCGTAGCATGGCCGGGCATTTCGATCTCAGGTACCACGGTGATGTAGCGTTCTTTGGCGTAAGCAACAATTTCGCGGGCTTCCTCTTGTGTGTAATATCCGCCATAGCGCTTGCCGTCGTATTTGCCGGTTCCGTAATGGCCCACTAGGGTCGAATCGCGATACGCGCCCACTTCAGTCAGCAACGGATATTTTTTGATCTGTAAGCGCCATCCCTGATCTTCAGTTAAATGCCAGTGAAAGGTATTCAACTTATGCGCCGCCATCTGATCGAGGTATTTTTTGATAAACGCTACCGAACTGATGTGTCGCCCGGTGTCCAGGTGCAAACCGCGCCATTTGTAGGCCGGAACATCGGTAATCATTACTGCAGGAACCGTCCAGTCTACCGCACGCGCCACTTCATTTTTCACCACCTCGGGCGGAAGCAATTGATACAGGGTCTGCATGGCGTAAAAAAGTCCGGCCGGTTGGTTTGCCCGGGCTAAAATATGATTTGGAGTTACTTCCAAGTGATATCCTTCAGCGCCCAATTCTTCATCGGGCTCAAGCTGAAAAACCACCGCGTGTTGCTGATCTTCAAAATCGGCAAGTGGCAGTATGGGCAGCAGCATTCCGCTAACGGTTCTCAATTGTTTTTGAAACATTTCGGCGATGTGCATAACTTCGGTTTGAGCAGGATCTGCGTACAAAACCGTATGCTTATCGATCACAAAATTGCCCTCCCCCAACTCGTATTCCGTAGGAATGGGAATTACCGAAAGCTCAGATTTTTGAGCGCTCAGATTTCCGCAAAGCGAAAAGATTACAAGCGCAAGGCTGATGCGTAACATAACCGAATTTTTCATGGGATTGGATTTTTAATATACTTCTACATTTGAAATCAACGGACAAGCCAAAGCTTCTGTTATTTCCAGTTTCAATTTTGAGGTTTGCACCCCGTTTAGTTTTAAAATGCGTTTGTGACCAATGGTTGTCTCGCTGGCGATTTCCTTCCAGGCGTTATTTTCCCAAACCAAAACTTTAAAAGCCGCAACCCGCTGCCCCAGTTTGATGTATTCCTGAAGCACCAGATAATTCAGTTTTTGCGGTGCATCCCAGGTTAGTTCCAGGCTTCCTGTAGTCACGCCGTCATCAGTGGTCCAGTAGGTTTCGGCATCGCCATCTAATACTTTTGCTGCATCAAAAGCTTCCGCCTTACCGCGATGGCTGCTTGCCGTAGCGGTTGCTTTTTCCGCCAGGTTTGTAGCAAAAACGCTGTCTAATATCTTTCGGAATCCCTGCAGGGCAGCCACATCATTTTCGTGAAACAGACCACGACGATCAGGTGGAATATTGAGCAACAAGGTAGAACCGCGCCCTACCGAAGTGAGGTACAATTCAAATAAATTTTCGGGTGTGCGCACAAGCGAATCTTCTGAAGCATGGTAAAACCAACCCGGACGTATAGATGTATTTACTTCGGCCGGCACCCAGCTGGTTCCATCAGGCGAACCGGTTTGCAAAATGTCGCCAATGTCGGACTTACCCGCGTAAAGCGTATCGGTATTAATCGTGTTCCAATGGGTCTTTCCTCCTATTCCGCCTTCGTTGCCCACCCAGCGTAAATCGGGTCCTGCATCGCTAAAAAACAAGACCTGCGGCTGCATTTCTTTAGCCATTGCAATAGATTTAGGCCAGTCGTAGTACGTCTCGCGGTCTATTTTGCGCTCTTCATTGGCTCCGCCGTAATAGCCATCGCCACCGTTAGCGCCGTCAAACCACATCTCAAACACCGGCCCATAACCGGTAAACAATTCTTTGACCTGATTGCGATAGTAATCTACATACGAGGGCTCTCCATAATCAGCACGGTTACGGTCCCAGGGAGACAGATAGACCCCAAAATCGAGGTCGTATTTCCTGGCAGATTCAGAAACTTCTTTAACCAGATCGCCCTTGCCTTCTTTATAAGGACTCGCGGCAATATCGTGCTCGGTATATTCAGAAGGCCACAGGGCAAAACCATCGTGGTGTTTTGCGGTTAAAATCGCACCGCTAAATCCCGCATCTTTAAGGGTTGACATCCACTGGTCGGTGTCAAGCTCGGTGGGATTGAAAAGTTCCGGAGACTCATCACCATAACCCCATTCCTTATCGGTAAAGGTGTTGATGGTAAAATGAATAAAGGCATTCATTTCCATATCATACCAGGCCAATTGTTCGGCGCTGGGCAATGGCCCATAAGGTTCCGGTGCTTCGATATTTGTATCCTGCTCGCACGAACTAAAGAGGAATATGGAAAGAATGGCGGTAAAACCGAATATCTGTTTCATAAAGTTTTAGTTTTTAAATGAAAATGCTAAAGCGGCTTTAGCGCTTTTTCGCACTTCGGAAGGAATCTGAACGCTAAGGGTATTTCCATTAAGGGTATAGCCTAATTTTTGACCCGTACTTACCAATCGCAGGGTGCTTCCCTTTTTGGGAAGATTACCAGACCAGCTGATACTTTTAGGCACATCTTTTCCGTCTTCAAGCAGGCTGATGGCGAAGGTTTCCTTATCATTTGCTGTAAACCAGGTGTTGTTATCCTGATAGGCATCAATCGCGTGTGTGCCGTAGATGGCTTCTGCATTTTGATCAAGCCAGTCACCTATTTCGGCCAAAATGGGAAGCGCATCGGGAGGAAGCAAACCATCGGGTTGTGGGCCAACGCCCAGCAACATATTTCCGCCTTTGGCAACCACTTCAACCAAGCTATGAATGACTTCTGCCGAAGTTTTAAAATTATCATTAGGCACATAACCCCAGTTGTTACCCAGCGTCATACAGGTTTCCCAGGGATGATCGAGTTTGGTATCGGGAATTTTACGCTCGGGAGTCTGGTAATTTTCATAGGGACCGTGAACGGTGCGGTCGGCAAAAATGATTCCCGGCTGGGCCTCACGGGCCATTGCTGCAATGCGCGGTATATTTACTTCCTGACTAAACTCAGGAATCGGTGCTCCCCAGGCGCGCACTTCGTCGGTTACGGTTTCCCGTGGGCGCACCCAGCCGCCGTCTAACCACAAAATATCGATAGCTCCATAATCATGCATCAGTTCGCTGATCTGATTGTAGGTGAAATCCTGATAGCTCTTCCATTTTTCGGGGTATTTGCGAATGTCGTAGTTCACATTTCGGTCTGGCGTTGCGTATTTATCCCACCAAAAGTCCTGATTGTGCCAGTCTGGCTTTGAATAATACGCCCCAATCATAAAATCCTTATTGCGGAAGGCTTCAAACACATACTTGGCCACATTGGCTTTGGGGTGATTTTTAAAGGGTCCGTTTGTGATTTTATAGTCGGTTTGCTGCGTGTCAAACATATTAAAACCGTCGTGATGCTTGGTGGTAAACACCACGTACTTCATCCCTGCATCTGCGGCAGCTTCCGCCCAACTGTCGGGATCGAAATTGACCGGGTTAAAAACCGAGCTCAAATTCCAGTACCATTTTTTATAGTCGTTATACGAAATCCCTTCGGGTCGCTCCAGCCAGGGCTCAGAGCACAATTGCCAGGATTCAATAATTCCGGGAACCGCATAAACACCCCAATGAATGAGCATCCCAAACTTTTGATCGCCCCAGGTTTTTAGCTTTTGCTGAACCAAAGGATCTGTAGGTGCCACATAGACTTCAGACTGCTCGTGCAGGTTACCGCCCTGAGCGAAAAGGGCCGTGCTGCCGGTTAGGGTGCCGTACAGCACAGTCCAAATTATCAACCTATTTAGGGATAAAAGGGTTTTCATAAATTCGTTTTTAGTTTTTTATACGTATCGTTTCAGTAAGCGTCAATGTATCGGTAAGCCGGATGTCCTGTGAAGATGCACCAAGCTGTATTTCAAAGCTTCCGGCTTCGGCTACAAAATCCATATCTACATTGTAGAGGGCTAAATCTTCAGGCGTAATTTTAAAGGAAAGTGTTTTGCTTTCGCCTTTGGCTAAATGAATACGCTTAAAGCCGCGTAATTGCTTAACCGGCGTCACCACACTGCTCACCTCATCGCGCAGGTAGAGCTGCACCACCTCATCCCCATCGTGGTCACCCGTATTTTCTACAGTAACCGAAACATCAAATGCAGTGTCCTTTCCGTTTCCGCTTTGCGAAATAGTCAAACCCGAATATTCAAACTTTGTATAGCTCAGACCGTGACCAAAGGCATAAAGCGCAGCGGCCGACTCCTCCACATAATCGCGGCGTTTGGGCCACCAGTGATTGTAATAAACCGGCGTTTGGCCTACCGACCTCGGGATGGAGATGGGTAAACGACCCGCCGGATTATAATCACCAATCAAAACCTCTGCCAGCGCATGGCCGCCCTGTGAACCCGGGTACCAGGCGTCCAGAATAGCAGGAATGTGTTTGGCAGGCCAGTTGATTAATAAAGGTCTGCCGGTAATCAACACTAATACGGTTGGGGTGCCGGTTGCGGCTACAGCCTGCAGGAGTTCGAGCTGTTTTCCCATCAGGTCAAGGGTAGAACGGTCGTAACCCTCCCCGCTTTCCATATCGCTTAAAAGTTCATCTTCCTTGGAAGAAACGCTTGCAGCACCCGTCTCCAGGTATTCGGTTTTGAAGTCACGGGCGCTGGAACCTCCGAGTACCACGATTGCTACTTCGGCCTCTTTTGCCGCCGCTACTGCCGCAGGAATATCGGTCTGGGTGGTATCGCGGATGGCAGTCCCTTTTACATAAGTAACCTGAGCATTAGGCCATTTTGCCCGAATACCTTCAAGTGGCGTGATGATATACTCAGGATCCTGAGGTGCCGTGTAATCGCCCAATTGATTGTACATCGTATCGGCGTTTGGCCCAATCACTGCAATTTTCTTAAGGTCTTTGGAAAGCGGAAGCAGATTGCCTTCATTTTTGAGCAGGGTGATGCCTTCAAGAGCTACTTCTTTGGCCAGGGCAGTGTGTTCGCGGTTGCGCACCACTTTCGCCGGAAGCTTTTCATCTACATAGGGATTTTCAAAAAGCCCCATTTCAAACTTCAGCCGAAGCACGTTTTTAACCGCTTCGTTTAATCTCTCCTCACTGACGTCACCCGCCTTAAAGGCTGAAAATAATGCGTCGTCAAAACCCTTTCCGCCCAGATCGACATCTACACCGGCATTCATCGCAAGGGCCGCAGCCTCTTCTAAAGTCGCGGCTGCGTGATGGTCGTTCTTTATACCTTCTATACTCCCCAGATCAGAAACCACAAAGCCTTTAAAACCCCATTGCTCCCGAAGCAATCCGGTAAGCAGTTTTTTATGTGCGGTACTGGGAATCCCGTCTACCGAACTGTAGGCGGTCATTACCGACAGGGCACCGTTGTCAATCGCCTTTTTAAACGGATACATATACGCCTGCATGAGTTCGCGCTCCCCCACGTGAACCGCGCCACCGTTGTGTCCGCCCTCAGAAACGCCGTAAGCCGCAAAATGCTTCAAGGTTGAAATAACCCGGTCTTTTTGATCGATGCCTGATCCCTGAAATCCTTGAATAAGGCCCAAACCCATTTCTGCAATGAGATAGGGATCTTCCCCAAAGGTTTCCTCTACTCGTGACCAGCGGGGCTCGCGTGCCAAATCAAGGATGGGGCCGTAACCGATGTGCGCTCCCTGAGCGCGTAATTCGGCAGCGATGGCAGCGCCCATTTTTTGGTTGAGATCGGGGTTAAAGGTGCTGGCCTGAGCGATAGCTGCGGGAAAATCGGTTGTGCCAATGGCCATATGCCCGTGCATGGCTTCTTCGGCTAAAAATAAGGGAATGCCCAGCCTGCTTTCTTCAACTGCAATCTTCTGAATGGCATTGGTAGCCTTCGCTGCCAATTGTGGATTCAGGCCGGTTTGTAAGGTTTTTTGAGTCCAGGGATCGGCGCGCAAGGTACCCCAAAGCGCCCCGATGTTTTGAGTGGCTACTGCGGTTTTTAGCACTTCGCTGGCCACTACCCCATTTTTAGTTTTGGTATACATAGGCCAACCCAGCAAGGTTGAAAGCTGACCTACTTTTTCTTCGGGCGTCATACGCATCAGGAGATCGTCAACGCGCTGTTCTATGGAGAGACCCGGATTTTTATAAGGGGAATTAGCTGGGATTTGCTCCTGCGCACGAACTGACAAAATCCCCGAAAGGATAAAACTTAGCACGATGCAGCTGCATTTAGCAAAACCGGAATACGATGTCTTTTGTGTAGTTTTTTGCATAAAATGGTATCAGGTATTCAAGCTTTGGGTGTAAATACCACTAATTTATTCCTTAAAGCTAAAAGAAGTACCGCTTTACCTGAAAAATAATCGCTGAATGACGGCTCTGCGTAGCTTAGTGACGCCAAGGTGTTAGGAGTTCTTTATGAAATCAGAATGCTCAAGCCTTAATTGTGCCTGGATTCTTTACCTGTAAAACGCAATAACACCGAATCCTTTTGGCTTTGCCCAAAAAGCCTACCGGTTTTATATGCAGTTACTGCCAATACAATTATCAAAGCCAACTGAATACCTAAACCCATCCAAAAACCAAAATTCCATACGTTGCCTTGAGTTGTGGCTATTCCTTCAGTTGAAGATGAATAACCGGAAGAAGTACTCTCCCAAAGCCTAAAAAGACAAATTAAAAAGGTAAAGATTAGTATTAAGGTCATAGTAGATACAATCAAGATCAAATTTGCAATCTTATTTCTGAACTTCTGTAGTAGAGCCCGAAACAGGTAAATACTAAAAATAATAAATACGATATAAACACAAATTGCAGAAAGAGTTGGAATTATAAAGTATGAATCGTGAATATTGACATCTATTTGAGACTCGGGGTGCAATGCTTCCCAGCCTATACTATACATAGGTAAAACCAGTAAAGACACAATTAGTATAAGCAAAAAAATCAACTCTTTATTCTTCATATTCTAATCGTATTTCCCCATCAATCCAAAATCAAAGGGTGTCCATAAACAGGCTTTTAAACCACTTTCTTTAAATGCCGTATTTACCCAGGTATTGCAGGTTTTAATACACGAATAACTTCCGTTAGCCTTATAAAAATCATCGCGGGAACCATAGCCGGCATCCTTCAACATTTCCTTAATACCATTAGCATCCGGTTTGAAGCTGTTTACCAAGTAGGTGTTGATTTTTTCTAATTCTTCCACACTCAGACGCACTTCTACCCAGTCCTCCTGCTTGTTGCGGTAACGGGTTAAATGCATCAGCGTGGTACTTTCTAAAAACAAGGCTCTAAAGGCATTTGCAAAAGTCAGATCTCCCCAGGTAGGCGTATTGATGTAGAAATTTTCATCTCCCCAGCCAAAAGACATATAGGCGTCTGCATCAGTCCTTTTCAAATCTTTACTCAAATCGGCAGTCATAGCCGCTCTGGGCAGAACAATATCTAAATGCACCCCATTGGTTTTGAGATAGATTACCTGATCTGCGGGTTGATCTTTAGCCTCGCGTGGAACGGTTATCGCTGTCAGAACCAAAGAAACAACCAGATAAACTACCGGGATCAACAGGACATAGAATAGAAATCTGAGCAGTTTGCGAAACAGTTTCATTTTTTATATTTCAATATTCCTGAACCAGAACTTCGGTAGGAATGTGAAGCTTTATGTTGAGTTTTCTGATCATATCGAGAGTTAGCTTTCGCTTTTTATTCAGTATCTCGCTCACCCTGCTTTCAAAACCTACTATTTCGGCTAAATCCCTCTGTTTCAAACCCATTTGTTCCATTCTGAATTTAATGGCTTCAATAGGATCTGGCATACCTATCGGAAAATTTTCACTTTCGTACTGCTCAATTAAAATCGAACGAATTTCAAGTTCATCTCCCTCTTCAGTACCTTTTTTGGCATCAAAAATGTCTTCTAGGCGTTCTAGCGCATCCTGATAATCCTGTTCATTTCGTATAGGTGTTATTTTCATGATCAAATGGTATTTGCATCTATTTTGTCATATTCTGCGTGTGTGCCCATAAAGCGAATCCAGCAAATCTGAAACTCAAAATTAATTTTTACAATAAGGCGGTATTTATTGCCCTTGATGTTGAAAACAATTCGATTTTCCCGAAGAACACTGGCTGTTGGATATTCATCCTTAAGCGCGTGGATAGTTTCAAAAGACGACCGCTCCAATTCCCGATACCAGGACTTTAGCTGCTCTTCACAGTCGGAATGCTTTATCCAAAAATCCCGTAATGTTCGCTTTGCAATAACTCTCACTTTAGACCAGGGTTTTATCAAAGATATCAAAACTTACCAAATTGGTAACTATCCGTTTAAAACAAAAAAAAACGCCCCGAATTAACGGGACGCCTTTTCACCAGAAACAATTAAAAACTCAAAAAACTCGCGTTTTTATACGCTGCCATAGTTTTACCAGAACTACAGTTGCGATCAGCGTGAGTACGGTTAAAATACCGGCCTGGGTATAGAACCCGTAAATCCAGTATCCGGTGCTAAAAAGCGCACCGTATATGGTAACACAACCCACTAAAGTAGCCAGTATCCCTGCGGGTACAGACCATTTTTGGGTGTTGGTAACTAAATTTTTTCCCTGCAACTGTGCTTCCCCAAGTATGCGCTGCCAGCCGGGACCACCGGGCTGGGTGCGTTTGTAAAAGTCGAAAAGCGTGCGTTCGGTTTCAGGCGGAGTTAAGAAGGTAACACTAAGCCATACGATAGAAGTAAGCAACACGATCATAGGATAGGTTGACCAAAACGGTAAAATACCATCTGCTTCGGCAGTCCCAAAAAGCACCACTCCAAGAGAAGTAAAATTGAACAGAATGGAAATGATTCCGGAAGAAAACATCGCCGAGATTTCACTCCAGGCATTGATACGCCACCAAAACCAGCGCAGGATAAAAATCAATCCGGTACCCGCACCAAACATCAATATGATATTAAACAACTGGTACGCATTGGTAAGGATTAAAGCCAAAGCCGAGCTGATTACCATCAGCAGTACAGTTGAGATACGACCGGCATTTACCAGTTCTTTTTGAGAAGCTTCGGGTTTGATGTAGCGTGCGTAAAAGTCATTAACTACATACGAAGATCCCCAGTTTAAATGGGTTGAAATCGTAGACATATAAGCGGCGATCAGCGAAGCCATGACCAGACCCAAAAGACCCGCAGGCAGTTTGGTCAACATTGCCGAATACGCCAAATCATCGCCCAGCTTACTTTCTACAATATTAGGAAAAGCCTCGTGAATACTGGCGATATCCGGATAAATCACAAGAGAAGACAAAGCCACCAAAATCCAAGGCCAGGGACGTAAAGCATAATGCAGGGCATTAAAGAAAAAGGTGGCACCTATGGCGTGGTTTTCATCTTTGGCCGCAAGCATACGCTGTGCGATATAGCCACCGCCACCGGGTTCGGCACCGGGATACCAGGCGCTCCACCACTGCACCGCAAGCGGAATAATGAGCAGGGTAATCAGGGTCGCTTTATCGTTAAAATCGGGCATGATGTTGATCTTATTCATCACTTCGGCATGGCTGAGCAGTCCGCTCATACCGCCTACTTCAGGCAGGTTTACACAATAATATGCTGCTCCTATACCTCCGGCCATCGCTGCAAAAAACAGAATAAAATCGGTGTACACAACGCCTTTAAAACCACCCACGGTGCTGAAAATAACCGTTACCAGACCCGCGTAACCTATGGTTTCCAGCGGACTCAACCCCAGCATAATCTGACCGATTTTAATCGCTGCCAGAGTTACCGCACTCATCGCAAGTACATTAAAGATCACCCCCAGATACACGGCACGGAAGCCGCGTAAAAAACGGGCCGGTTTTCCGCCGTAACGCAATTCATAAAACTCGATATCTGTGTTCACCTCAGACTTACGCCAAAGCTTGGCATACACAAAAACAGTAAGTAAACCGGTGATCAAAAAGGCCCACCAAACCCAGTTGCCGCTTACCCCCTGATTCCGAACAATATCGGTTACCAGGTTAGGCGTATCGGTTGAAAAGGTTGTGGCCACCATCGAAATACCCAAAAGCCACCAGGGCATATTTCGGCCCGATAGAAAATATTCGGCAGAACTCTTTCCTGATTTTTTGGCAACCATTAATCCGATGATCAGGGTGATTGCAAAAAAGCCAATGATAATGGCGTAATCGAGGGTTTCAAGAGCTACCATGCTTTATTCTTATTTTTGTTACAATTACTAGTTAAGGGTAGAAAGGTACTTTTAATTTTTAAAAGTGGTAGCGCATAAAGGCTTCCATCGCCGCATATTCTGCCAGACCCAGGGCCCGGTATTTCTGCGCGGTCTCTTTGTTTCGGTCTTCGGCACGCACCCAAAACTCGCGTAAATCTTCTCCCTGAAACATCACACCGTCTTTTTGAGACTGATGATAGAAAATAGCCTGACGCTTTTTAAGCACCTGGTCCGGACTCATAGGCACGGCCATCTCGATCTCGTGCATTTCAAACTCGTGCCATGCGCCGCGGTATAACCAAACCCAGCAATCGTTCATATAGGCTTCACTCTTCAATTGAGCAAGCGATTCAAAAATGATATTGAGGCATACTTTGTGCGTTCCGTGCGGATCTGCAAGATCCCCCGCAGCATAAATCTGATGCGGCTTTACGGTGCTGATCAATTCGTTTACAATAGCTACATCATCCTGAGACATCGGGTTTTTCTTGATCCCTCCGGTTTCGTAAAACGGAAGGTCTAAAAAGTGTACCTGCTCATCGGGAACGCCCTCAAAACGGGTTGCCCCAAGAGATTCGCAACGTCTGATCAAACCTTTTAACTGACGCACTTCAATCGGATCGACCTCGTTGCGCTGTTTGTTTTTTATCTGCTCTGCGATTTTACTGAAACGCTCGCAGTCGTTGTTGCCCATAAGTGCTGCCACTTCAGCAAACTTCAAGGCTTCGGTATCGCTCACCGCGATATTTCCCGAAGTCTGATACGCGATATGCACCTCGTGCCCCTGCTCTACCAGACGGTCAAAAGTTCCACCCATAGAAATCACATCGTCATCAGGATGCGGACTAAAGATAATCACGCGCTTTCTCGCGGGCTCCGCACGCTCGGGACGCTTGGTATCGTCTGCACCGGGCTTCCCTCCCGGCCAGCCGGTGATGGTATGCTGCAGCTTGTTAAACATTTCGATATTAAGGTTGTAGGCCGAACCTTGCAAGGCAAGCAGGTCTGACATCCCGTGGTCGTTATAATCTTTATCGGTAAGGCTTAAAATGGTCTTTCCGGTTTTTTCGCAAAGCCAAAACACCGCTTTGGCGGTTAATTCTTTGGTCCAGTCACAGGTACCTACAAGCCATGGTGTTTTTACACGGGTAAGTTCGGAAGCTGCGGCATCATCGAGTACAAAAGTTGTATTGTCGTGCTCCTGAAGGTAGGTAGCAGGTACGGTCGAGGAGATTTCGCCCTCAATGGTTTCCTTTAAAATTTCGGCTTTATTTTGACCCCAGCCCAAAAGCACAATACGTTTTGCGCTCAAAACGGTATTGATCCCCATCGTGATGGCCTTTTTCGGCACGTTAGACAAACCTCTAAACGAACCGGCAGCATCGGCACGGGTTAAATAATCAAGCGTAATCATACGCGTACCCGAGTTGAAATGCGATCCCGGCTCATTGAAACCAATGTGTCCCGTACGGCCAATTCCCAAAAGCTGAAAATCAAGTCCGCCAACAGATTTGATTTTAGCTTCGTAAGCGATGCAAAACGGTTTTATTTCTTCCTGCGAAAGGGTTCCGTCAGGGATGTTTACATTTTCAGCAGGAATGTCAATGTGATTAAACAGATGCTCGTGCATAAAGTAATGATAACTCTGCACGTCTGATTTTTCCATCGGCCAGTACTCATCCAGGTTGAAGGTGATCACATTTTTAAAACTTAAACCCTCTTCACGATGCATACGCACGAGTTCGGCATAGACATTAATGGGTGACGAACCGGTAGCCAAACCCAAAACGCAGGGCTTGCCGGAAGCTGCCTTGCTGCGAATCAAATCTGCAATTTCCTGAGCAACAATCGCTGAAGCTTCAGTTGATTGCTCAAAGCTGATGTTGTGAATCTTCTCAAAGCGGGTCTCTTCAAATTTACCCGCCGGTTCGTATTTAATTAATGCTGAATCTTGTAAACCTGGTTTCATAGTGGTTGTTGTCTTTTTTTGAGCGTTCAAAATTCCCGGTAGACCGAATTTAATTTCAAATATAATAAAATATGTAGTACATATTATTTATTGCTAAGTTGAAATTCTTAAAATTTTTAAGGTTTCCAAAAAAGATTCGATAGACAACCACTGCGGGAAGCTAAATGACATGAATGGCAGGTTTTGGCCAAATCATTTGAAAATTACCTCGCCGGCTTCAACCCAGGTTTTATGATCTACATACTTAGTACTTAACGACTTTCCGTTTAAACTAAACGTACCGGAAGCTTCTGATTCCCGCGATCTCTCGTTTTTAATTACCAACGCATCACGCTCGTAAAATTGAGGGTTGAGATGAATAATTACTTCCTCAAACTGCGGCTGCGTCAAGGTGTAGCCGGGATCTGCCGGAGTCATCGGGTAAAAACCCATCATCGCATATACCAGCCAGGCGCTCATCGTACCGGTATCGTCATTTCCCGGTAATCCTGCAGGCTTATTGGTAAAATACGTGGCTATGAGTTCGTCAACTTTTTCACGGGTTTTGTGGGCTTTGCCCGGGAGGTAATTGTACAAAAACGGATAGGCAATATCGGGTTCGTTTGCCATATCAAACTGCCCCTGCTTAAATAGCGCATCGAGTTTTGCTTCAAACTTCTGGTTACCGCCCATCAATTGAATCATTCCTTCAATATCCTGCGGTTGCATAAAAAGGTACTGCCAGGCATTGCCTTCAATAAACCCGGGATTCTCTGTAAAATTAGCACCTGCCAAAGGATCGAAAGGTTCGTACCAGCTGCCATCACCCATCTTGGGTTGTAAAAATCCTGATTTTTTATTGTACAATTTCTTATACGAAAGCGCCCGTTGGTCAAAACGCTTTGCTGTTTTTTTATCTCCCAAAGCTTCCGCCAGGCGGGCAATGGCATAATCGGCGATGTTGTATTCCTGAGTGGTAGATACAGGACCTTTAATGTGCGAATCGTAACTCACATAACCCAAATCAATATATTCCCCGATGCCGGGTCGCAATGGATTGGCCTCACGGGTATCTGCACTTTTGAGCATGGCTTTATAGGCCTTTTGTACATCAAAACCGGTGATGCCACGCAAATAGGTATCGGCCAGCACAACGGCCGCAGGATCGCCTACCATTGTAAACGTCTCGGTCGCGTTCAGCTCCCACTTGGGTAACCATCCGTTCTCGTCATAAATAGCAAGCATGGAATTTACCATATCCAGTTGCTCCTGAGGATAAAGCAGACTCATCAACTGATGGTAATTGCGGTAGGTGTCCCACAGCGAAAACACGGTATACCGGGTTCCGCCGGTATGTTTGGTCTTGCGGGTATTCATCTCGGGGTATTCACCATTAGCATCATTTAAAATGCTGGGGGCGATCTGGGTATGATACAAAGCCGTGTAAAAAATAGTCTTATCATCCCGGTCATCTCCCGTAACCTCAACCACTCCCAGTTTATCATTCCAGGCTTTTTTGGTTTCGGCATAGACGGCATCAAAATCTGATGCGCCAACCTCTTTATCCAGATTCTCCCGGGCGTTCGCAATACTCACATACGAGATGCCCACTTTAAGCGTAACCTGCGTGGCTTCTTTAAAATCATAATTAAAATACGCGCCAATACTATCCCCCACGACTTCTTTCATAAATTGTTCCTTCAGTCGGGTTTTGCCATTATAGGTCATCCACTGGGCTTCAACCCCATTATAAGTCGCGGGTTTATCCCAGATCCCAAAATTTTCAGGAGCTGCAGAAACACGAGCCACAAAGTAAATAGGATAGGCGCTTTCGGCATTGTTATAACAAAACGAACCCACCATACGCGAGCCTTCCACTTCGGTAGGCGAATTGAATTTCAGCACCGCCCCGTGCTCGTTGGTCAAACCCAGTCCCAGATTGAGAAGCAAATTGGCCTTCCCTGCCGGAAAGTGATATCGGCTTACACCCACACGGGTACTGGCTGTCAATTCGGTTTTGATGCCGTTATCGAGTTCAACCGAGTAATAACCGGGTTTGGCGATTTCGTTTTTATAAGTCGTTCCGTATCGTAAATGGTCGGTTTCCAGCGCACCGGTGGTTGGCATACTTAAGATTACGCCCAGATCGGGGCAACCCACGCCACTCATATTGACATGGCTAAAACCGGTTAAAAAGCTATTTTCATACACATACGGATTGGACAACCAGCGACTGTCTTTTTCCAAATCGGTATCGTCTCCTGCCACGTTAAACGGCGAAACACTGGCCATACCGCGCGGGGCAATAGCTCCCGGATGGGTGGCTCCAAAATTTGAAGTCCCGATAAACGGATTTACATATTGGGTAAAGTCCTGTTGCGCATTCGCGAAACATATACAGCTTAGACTTAGGCCTATAAACAGGCAGGTGCGTAAGGTCATGATTGCATTTTAATCAGCCGCAGCGTGGCAGCAGGTTTTCAGTTAGTTTGCCGCTTTAATCACCGCGAGTTGTTCATCAGTTAGTGCATTTCCATCAAAGAAAGCCGCGCCTTTGGCTCCATTGTCTTTCGCCAGTTGAATGGCTGTTGCCAAATCTTCCGCAGACATTTCGGGGACGTAAATCCCGGTGTGCAATTCGGTGCCTGTACCTTCGAGGTCTTTTACGCCCTGCCCGGTGGCAAAGCCTATCCAGTCTATTTCTTCATTGTAAAAATTGTGGTAAATCATAGGCAGCACCACATCGATATCCCATTTATCCCAGCGTTGACGCACCATATGATCGGCCATCTCCGGGTATGGAAATACCGCTCCGGTTAAAATCTTTCCGTTGTCGTGAGCTACTTTATAGGCATCGTCCACAACCGCCTTGATCTGATTGAGGCGAAATTGCTTCCACTCCATATCAATCGCGGTGTTTTCCATCTCCCGCGGATTTTTATGATGTAGTTCTTCAAACTTCTCAACACAGGCATCGCAATAGCAAAAATCGTATTCGGGCAATTCGGTGTCCTGAACGAGATCGTATTTGGGCAATAAACCTATGGGCAGGAATACATCAGGATACCGAATGTAGTCCAGGTGAAAACTGCTCACCCCTTCTACTTTGCTCAGTTTGTCAACCAGACTCAAAATATGGTTGCGCGAACCTTCCCGAGTGGGGCATAAAAACTGGTAATAATCTACGTACGGCCTGTTATCAAACGTAGATTTTCCATCGCGGCTTACCGCATACCATTCGGGGTGTTGCAAGGCAACCGTGTCACCGGGGCGGTTCATCGTAAACATCCAGGCGTGCACTTCAAGACCCTGAGCAGTAGCCAGAGGTGTGAGACGTGCCAGCAATTCGGCATCGGCATTGGTATTGATTAAAACGGCGTCGAGACCGTTATCGCTGTATTTTTTAAATTCAGCCGTGTACGATTCGTCCGTACGTTTAGCATCTGCCGTCATCCAGGTCCAGAATTTGAAATCAGCAGTTTCTTGCTCTGCTTCTTCTGTTTTAGCAGCCTTGCCCGCCGGATGAATGTTGTCAATGCACGAAATGGCTGTCAAACCCAGCAGCAACAAGCCAAAGATTAATTTTAATTTCATAGTTACATTTTTTAAGCACGTGGCTTGATTACTTAATTTTTGAATACTTTCCATCTTCCCGGATGCTGTAAACCGAACCGGTAAACGGACTTTCTACAAACACCGTCCAGCCCATCTCGTGATGATCAATAATGGGTTGAAGTGTTTTCCCTTCGATCTCGAAAGTTTCAGCGTCTAAATCGTCCAGATTTACGACCCAGGCCTTGTGGGTATTGTAAAAGGTTTTTTGTTCGCGGTAGATTTCGTAGAGTTTCCAGCGGATTTGCTCATCAACCGGAATGCTGAAACTTTCGGTTTCGGTTAGCGGTTTAGAACTGAAATACACATAGCCCCAATGTTCGGGTTCGTGCATATTGATCACGCCTTGCGGAGACCACACCCAGTTGTATTCGGGCAGGTAGTTGCCCGAAGCATCTTTCGCACGGCTGTAGCGGTTATCATTCAGTTCAAAATCCCAGTTTACCCGTGAGAAATTGATGCGCCAAAACTGATCTGCAGGTAGGTCGTTTGAACCGCTGGCTTCCACCAAAACAGACCAGGGCATCGCAATTTCCACACTCCAGCCCGTATCGGTATCGGTGGGATCATTCAGCGTTCCGTTAATAGAAACCGCCGTTTGCAGGCCCCGAATATCCCAGCTGTCCAGCACCGGTGCCGACTCGCGATAGGGTTTTACCAACAATAAATCCCAGACGGTATTGAGCGCATTCATCTCAAACTCATAATAGTTATGCGTATCGCCATCGGGGTCTATAAAAATCTCAAAATCGTTGTTGTAAAAGATCACCGTGTCGCGCTGTTTCAGCGTTGCCCAGATGTGGGGTTCGTTTAGCTCTGCGTAGAAATACAGATTCTCCTCATCCCAGAGCATTTTTACACGCGTCTCGTATTTGGGTATTTTTTCGCCTTCAATATCTATAAACGGCTGCGAAAAAGCGGCTTCCTTCCACTCATGCTCTTCCGCCTTGCCGTCAATAGTAAGCGGTGTTTCAATACGATGCGCCACATAACTGCGCGGCGGAGTCTTTTGGGCGTAGCCCGAAAAAGCGAATGCGCAAAGAAGGGAAAGAAAGGCTTTTTGAATATTCATTTACAGACTGTTTGTTTTTACAAAATCAATTATTTCGCTCAGCCTACCAAAAGCAATTGCTGTCACCGTATCGGCCGCGCCGTAATAGAGCGTCACTTTATCTTCTTCAACCGAGTGCAGCGTCGCGCATGGAAACACCACATTAGGCACGTCGCCCGCGAGTTCATAAGATTCTGCCGGAGCCAGTAAGTACGGCTGACTGCGGTACAGCACCTTATCGGGACGGTTTTTATCCAGAATCGCAGCCCCCACCGAATAGCGGAACCCGTTACAGGTATTGATGACCCCATGGTAGAACAACAACCAGCCTTCATCGGTTAAAATAGGTACGGGTCCGGCGCCTATTTTGGTACACTGCCAGGCGCTTTCGGTAAATGGCGCGACTTTCATCACGCAGCGGTGTTCTCCCCAGTATTTCATATCGGGGCTGTAGCTGATGTAAATATCACCAAATGGCGTATGCCCGTTGTCACTGGGACGGCTGAGCATCGCAAATTTACCGTCTATTTTCTGCGGAAGCAAAACCCCGTTTCGGTTAAACGGCAAAAAGGCATTTTCGCACTGAAAAAATTCTTTAAAATCGAAGGTGTACCCGATACCGATTGTTGGCCCGTGATAGCCGTTGCACCAGGTGATCCAATAGCGGTCTTCAATAAAACATACCCGCGGATCGTATTTATAATCAGACTCGATCATCTCGGTGTTTCCGGCGCCAAAAACGATGGGCTCGTGGTTGATTTCCCAATTGATCCCGTCTTTACTGAAACCCGCAAAAATATTCATCTGCACCGCTTTGTTATCGCAGCGGAATACACCGGCATAACCGTCTTCAAAAGGTACCACGGCCGAGTTGAAAATACTGTTGGAAGAAGGAATGGCATACCGGTCAATAATAGGGTTGGCATCGTAGCGCCACATCACATCGGTGTTGCCTTGCGGGCGGTCTTGCCAGGGAAATGGGGTTGTACTCATAGAATCGTATTTCTTTATATTAGGTAGTTAGTTTTTTGACTTTATCAAGCCAGGTAAATTTTAAAATCAGGGTGGTTACACCAAAAATCAGGAGACTCCAGGCCATTTTTTCGTAATCGCGCACCACCAGAAAAATAGGCAGGACGATCATACTCGATTGCCAAACAATCCCGATGAGACAGTTGAGCATATCGAGGCCAAAATCGGTGTTTTTCTCTATCGCCTCGTCGGCCTTTAACTGCTCCCGAACGGGTTTCCACCAGCCCCAGGGGTGCACCGAAGTATAAAAACTTTTTAAAGTTGCAGCCGCAGTAGGAGGCGTGAGATAGGTTCCCAGAAACGCGCCCAGCAAGGAAAAGCCTAGAATTATCGGAAACAAATAAATAACAGGCACGTGGGCGTACCAGTATAAAAAGCTCCCCTCGACATAGGTTGAAGCGCCCTGATCAATCACATATTGCAGGGTGGCCACAACCAGCCCGGTAAGCATTCCCCAGAAATAGCCCCAACCGTTAAAGCGCCACCAAATCCACTTGAGGAAATTGGCTGCCACATAACCCCCGTACAGCGAACTCGTGATCCAGAGCGTAATGGAGTTGATGGAGTCTGCGAAAAAACCCATTATCACGCCCAGGGTTACGACTGCAAAAGAAGCCATATGACTGGCTTTCACATAATGCCGGTCTGTAGCTACGGGTTTGAAGTATTTCTTATAAATATCGTTTACAATGTATGCAGGTCCTGCATTCACAAAAGCCGAAAAGGTAGACATAAATGCCGCAAGCAGCCCCGCAAGCAGCAGCCCTTTAATCCCTACGGGTACGTGGTTGTTGATCACCTGCGGAAGGATTACCTCCAGGTCATTTCCCGAAATCTCACCGGCTTTAGCCAGTTCGGGAGCAATATAGATCAAGCCTAAAACCACAATGGCAGCGATAAGCAAATACCGTGGAATGAACAAAACCAGATTGGTAAAGCCGCTCATATAGGCCGCATCTTTTGCCGTTCGGGTTGAGAGGATGCGCTGCATATCGTAACTGGGAGTAGGCCCGGCGATGCTTGCAAAAAAGCCTTTGAACAGGCTCATCCCTACAAAAGCACCAAACATCTTATAACCCTGTGTATCAATAAGCCGGTTAAAATTTTCATAGTCCCCTGCCCAGAAACCGGTGAGTTCGCTGCCGAATACCACATTTTTCCATTCGGCAGGGATCAAGGCCTGAATTTCGATGTCGGTAAAGGCGAAAAAGGTATAGCCTGCCACCAAAATCCCGGCCAGCACCATAATCCCGAACTGCAATACTTCCGTAGAAACTACCGAGAACATGCCGCCTTTAATGGTATAAATCGTGGTTAATAAAATGAGGATTAAGGCATACACCTGTTCGGCATTGAGCAAGGTAAAATCACCAATCACCAGACTGGCGTCCCAGGGCAAAATCACGGTCATAAACTTACCGGCGCCTTCAAAGAAATAGGCGATAAAACCTACCGATGCCACCACCGCAAAAATCGCCACGATCAGGTGCGAAGCACGACCCGCCCTGTCGTCGCCAAATCGCGAAAGAATCCATTCAGAACCCGTCATCACATTGGAGCGGCGTATCCAGACGGCCAGAAACATCATCACAAAAACCTGATTGAAGATGGGCCAGATCCACATAAACATAAAGCTCTTGACCCCGTATAAAAACAGAATGCCCACCATCCAGGCAGTGCCCGAAACGTCAAACATCCCCGAGCCGTTACTCAGCCCCAGATAATACCATTTAATACTTTTTCCGCCCAAAAAATAGGAGTCCAGACCTTTGGAAGCCTTTTTGGCCACATAAATCCCGATGCCTATGGTAAGCAACAGGTAAACCGCAATAATTACAACGTCTATTAACTCCATACTACTTTGCCTGCTTTATGCCCCAGGTTTTATTAGGCTCTGCACCCATTGTCAGCACGAGTTCGCCACCTGCCAATAGTTGCTCGTGGGTAATGCTGGTTTGGTTAAAAGGCTTTCCGTTTAGGGTAGCCGACTGAATGTAGAAATGGGTTTCTGAAACCTCTTTAGCTTCAATGCTGAACTGTTTTCCATTTGGAAGGGAAATAACCGATTTCTCAAAGACCGGACTCCCTACTTCATAAGCAGCGCTCGCCGGATTGAAGGGATACAGGCCCATCGCGCTCCACACATACCAGGCAGACATCTGACCCGCATCTTCGTTACCGCTCAGGCCGTTTGACGTGGTGTTGTACTGGGTTTTTAAGATTTCGTGAACCCAGTATTGGGTAAGCCAGGGTTTCCCGGCGCGGTTAAACAGGTAAGCGATGTGATGACTGGGCTCGTTGCCGTGCGCATACTGGCCAATTAGTCCTGAAATATCATTGGAAATATAATCGCCGGTAATTTCAGAACTTTCGGTAAACAGCTGCTGCAGCATTTCGGTAAAAGGCTCTTCCCCACCGTGCAGTTTGATGAAATTATCAGTATCGTGAAGTACAAACCAGGAGTGTTGCCAGGCGTTCCCTTCGGTATAATCGGTATTTTTTTCGTGTCTGCTGAATTTAGGATCGAAAGGCTCGTGCCAGTTTCCGGCAGCCGATTTGCCGCGCATAAAGCCGGTTTCGGGATCGTACAATTTTTCGTAGGATTTAGAGCGGCTTAAGAAATACGCGTAATCCTGCTCATGGCCTAAAGCTTTGGCCATTTGCGCCACACACCAGTCGTTATAGGCATATTCGAGCGTAAAGGTGACTGACTCGTCTATTTTGTCATACGGAATATACCCGTACTCCTTTAAAAACTGAAGTCCGCGTGCATCACGCATCTGGGTATTTTTCATCGCTTCAAAGGCTTTTTCGGCATCAAAACCTGTAATGACTTTAAAGTATGCTTCGGTGATTACCGGAATCGCGTGGTTACCGGTCATCGTATTGGTCTCATTGCCATAGAGCGTCCACACCGGCAGGCTTTTATGCACCGAATAATACGCGAGCATCGAGTTGATGATGTCACTAACTTTTTCAGGTTCCAACACCGTAAGCAACGGATTTTCCGCTCGGAAGGTGTCCCAAAGCGATAAGGTGGAATAGGCTGTGTAGTCGGCTTTGACAATGCTGTCGTTTTCCCGACGGAATTCGCCATTGACGTCTGAAAAAGTTACGGGAGCGATTTGCGTATGGTATAATGCCGAATAAAAAATGGTCTTTAAGGAATCTACCGGAGTTTCCACCACTATTTTGTTCATTTGCTGGTTCCAGACTTTTTTAGCTTCGGTTTTAGCAGAATCAAAATCCAAATCCCGATCACTTTCCAGATTGGCTTTGGCATTGGCAATACTTACTGACGAAACTGCAACTTTTACGATTACGTCGCGGCTTCCGTCTATATCAAAAAAGAACTGACCCGCCGTGGTCTTTCCGGCAACCTCTTCACCTTCGGTCTTTGCCTTATCTTGAAACAGGTGATAGCGGGCAATGGGTTTCGAAAATTCGGCCACAAAAAACACCTTTTGATTTTTCGCCCAACCCGTACTGTGTCGGTATCCGCTAATTGTGGTTTCATTTTCGACGGCAATAGCAGTTTCAACAGGTGCATCCCAATTGATGGCAAAACCCAGATCAAGCACCACCGAAGCTTCACCGGCACCCTCATAATTGTACTTTTGAAAAGCCGTGCGCTGCGTCGCGGTAAGGCTCACTTTAATCTGCGGATCTTCCAGGTAAACCCTGTAATAACCCGGTTCTGCACTTTCGCGCTTATGCGAAAAGCCTGAAGCATACGGGCGGTCCTGCGGATTTTCATAAGTGCCCGTCAAATCAAGCTCTTTCGCCGCAGGCATAAATAAAATATCGGCCAGATCGCCAATACCGGTTCCGCTTAAATGCAGATTGCTAAAACCCGAAATGATTGAATCGGAATAGTGATAACCTGAGCACCAGTCCCAGCCGTTACGCCCGTTATCTGGGCTCACCTGCACCATTCCAAAAGGAACGGTAGCTCCGGGATAGGTATGGCCGTGACCGCCAGTGCCAATAAAGGGATCAACGTGGGCAATAAGATTGTATTCTTTTTGAACTTCCTGAACCGTTTCGCTCGTGGTCTCCTTCTTACAGGAACTGAGCAAAACAAGGTATCCCAGTAGGATAATTTTAGTACACTGATTCACGTTAAGGTTGAGCTTTGGGAGCATCATCTGTTAAGATTTTTAATAAATATGTGATATATTATGACGGTTTTAAGCTTTTATTAGACAAACAACAGTTTTGAAAAGCTAAACAGCCAAAAACAGCTCAAACCACCTATGCCTCTAAAGACTACATTTAAAAATAGCTTTTTGATAAACAGCACCACGGGTTACAAGATTAACCCTACGCATCACGCGATCTTTTGGCTGTGCTATTTTATATTCAATTTCCTGAGATGGGGCAGCTATTACAACGATTACCTCTATTCATTTAAGGCCAATTTACTGGGGTTTCCCATACACATGACGCTCACCTATTTTACGATTTATGTGCTGATTCCTACTTTTATTTACCGGCGGAAATACATACTTTTTTCGGTGAGTCTGTTTTGTGCTATTCTGGTTATGGTGATCATTAAATACGAACTCACCTATTTTTTAATCAGTAACAACGTCTGGCCCGAAGGCCCTGAAGAAACCACCAGCCTCAATCTCAATTATGTAGTAGTGATGATGCTGGGCGAACTCTATGTAATCTCCTTTGTAGCGGCCATAAAAATCACAATCGACTGGATGCGGGAGCGGCAGCTGGCCTCAAACCTGGCCAAATCGCAGCTGGAGACCGAACTGCGCTTTCTGCGCTCACAGATTTCCCCGCATTTTTTCTTCAATACTTTAAACAATATTTATTCGCTGAGTCTCGAGAAATCTGAAAATACTCCCGAAACCATTCTCAAGCTCTCAGACCTAATGCGGTATTTGTTGTATGAAACCAAGCAAAAGCGACAGCCTCTTTCAAAAGAAATCAAGTTTATACAGAACTATCTGGATCTGGAGCGCATTCGGTATAACGAAAAGCTTGACCTCGAGTTTGAAGTCACGGGCAATCCCAAAGGCCGAAAAATCGCCCCGATGTTGCTCATTCACTTTATAGAAAATGGCTTTAAACATGGTGCGGGCAAAAACACCGGAAAAGTTCATATCAGCATCAAGCTTCAGATAGAAAAAGACCATTTGTTCTTCAAGATGAGTAACACCCTGCCGCAAAGCGGATTGCAAAACAACTTAAATAATGCCGGTGGTATTGGCCTTGAAAATGTTGAAAAACGCCTTAATTTGGGCTACGGTCCCGAAGGTTATGAGCTTCGTATTTTTGAAGCGGATGGTGAATACCACGTACACTTAAAATTGAATTTATTATGAACCTGAGATGTGTAATCATTGACGATGAACCCCTAGCCATCAATGTGATTAAAAATCATATTGCTCAGCTGGCGGGTCTCGAAATAGTAAAAACTTTTGACAATGCGATTGACAGTCTGGAATTCATTCGGAAGCACGAGGTAGATCTGCTCTTTCTGGACATCAATATGCCCGTGATAGACGGTCTCAGCTTTCTTAAAAGCCTGGACGCAAAACCAATGGCTATTCTTACCACAGCCCACGAGGAGCATGCTGTTGAAGGTTTTGAACTCGAAGTACTGGATTATCTGGTCAAACCCATTTCGTTTCCGCGCTTTCTCAAGGCGGCCAATAAGGCTTTAGCCAAGGCTCAGGAACACCCTAAATCTGCCGCAGGCTCTGATGAAGACAGCATTTTTGTCAAGGTTGACAAGAAGAAAATGAAGAAGATTTATTTAGATGATATTCTTTTGGTGGAAAGCCTCAAGGATTATATCAAAATTATCACGACCAAAGGCAACTTTGTGGTTCACCAGACGCTGAGCAGTTTTACAGACGAGTTGCCGGCAAATCAGTTTATACGTATTCACCGCTCCTACACCGCAAACATCAAACGCGTAGATACCGTAGAGGGCAACAGTGTCGAGATCGCCAACAAACGCTACACCATTGGCCGAAACTATATGGAGGAAGCCAAAGCCGCGATTTTAAAAGATAAAGGCTGAAATTCGTAGTAAAAATATAGAGCTTTCCGACCCCACTAGCCGGGAAATGAAAATGTGTTTTAAACTTGAGTTGAAAGAAAAAGGATGAAAACTGATGTCGCAAAATGTGATTCCAGATCAGAAGAATAAAAACATTGAGTTAACTTTACTATTCTAAATATCAAATTTTATGGACATTAAAGCAGAAATAAAGTGGATTGAAACAGCGCTATTGGAATCTAAAGATCCTACATTCATTGCTGCAGTAAAAAATATGATTACATCCTTACGTAAAGTAAAGGAAAGCAGTTCCATAAAACAAGCTGAAGAAGATGCCTTAATGGAAGAGGCCGAAGCAGATATTAAAGCAGGAAGAATCTACAGCATTGAAGAGAGCCATAGCATTGTTGACAGTTGGAATCTAAAGTGAAATCGGTTTACTGGACCAAAAGAGCATTGAAAGATCTACAAAAAATCTCTCTTTTAATGCAAAAATTATAGGTCGGAAAAAAGCTCTTGAAATTGCCCATAAACTAATTGACGCTCCGGGAATTTTAGAAAATCCTGAATATGATTTTGAAAATATGGGTTCTATAGATGAGGTCTTCAATCATCTAAAACGAAACTATAGAAAAATCATCTATTCAAATTATAAAATCACGTATCGTAACGGTAAAACCAAAATCTATATTACTCGGGTTTTTGATACGCGTCAGCATCCTAATAAGAATAAATAATTCCCTTATCATTAAAGAGTTAATAATAGCCTTAACGCGCTTCTTTCCGCAATACTTCTAAGGGTGAACTTTTTATAACGCTTCGGCTGTTTGCCAGACCAATAATCACTACCAGTAGGGTAATACCCGGCAACAGTACGGCAAAGGGCACCCAGCTGGGGATAAAAGTCGTGTCAAAGGCAAAATACGCCAGCATTAGGCTTCCGATTAGCGATAACAAAATCCCGGAAAGCGCTCCCAGAAGTCCCAGATAAAGATATTCCAATCCCTGAATGCGTAAAATCTGTTTGCTTTTGGCACCCATTGTACGCAGCAAAACGCTTTCGCGAATGCGTTGATACTTACTGGTACGCACCGCTCCAAGCAGGACGATAATTCCAATTAGAATGCTGAAAAACGCCATAAAGTTGATGATGTAACTGATTTTGGTTAGCAAATCTTCAATCACATTAAGCACCTGGCGCAAATCGAGGATCGAAACATTCGCGTAATCTTTAACCAAAATACGCTGTATAGCTGCGGAAACTTCCGAGTTGGGCACCTGAGTCGTAATCACACCAAATTGCGGTGCCTGCTCGAGCACTCCCGCCGGAAACACCACCGAAAAATTGAGCTGCAAACGGCTCCAGTCAACCAACCTGATGCTGCCTATGGTGGTTTCCAAAAGCCTGCCCTGCACATTAAAAGTTACCCGGTCGCCAATAGCCACAACCGCATCCTGCGCAAAATTATCACTCACCGAAACCGGAACGGGCTCGGTCCCATCTTCTATTCGGGGAGTGAAGCTTCCTTCCTTAAGACTTTCGGAGCCGATTAACGAATCGCGGTAGGTGGTGCGGAACTCGTGATTGAGAATCCAGCGGCTGATTTGGGTGGTGGTATCGGTTTTGATATCTGCGACATCACGACCATTAATACTATGTACCCGCATCGTCACAATAGGAACCTCGTCAAGCGGCGTCAAATCATTTGCTCGTAGCTTTTGAGCCACCAACGGCATCTGATCGCGCTGTACATCAAGCAAAATCATATTGGCCTGTTGTGTGCTGCTGTCCAGATTGGCCTGCGCCAGCAACATATCTTTGGTAAAATACAGGGTGCTTATTAAAAAAGAGCCCACGCCAATCGCCAGAATCAATACCACCGTCTGATTGCGGGGTCTAAAGAGATTCCGCAAACTTTGGCGCGAGGTAAAACTCCACGATGTAGGGAAATAACGGCGCAACAGGCGCATAAAAAGACGGGCGATTCCTGCCAGAATACTAAAGGTAACGACGATGCCGCCCAGAAAAGCAAGCGCATACTTCCAATCACCCAGCAGCCACAGGGAAAATAAAAAGATAAAAAGCAGAATGATACCGCTTACCAAAATTGCGGTGCTTCGCGATTGACTGCCGGCATCCTCAGTAAACCGAAGCGTTTGCAGGGGAGAGACATAGAGGGTGCTCAACAAAGGATACAGGGCAAAAAGCACCGACATAAACATGCCGATAAAAATCCCCATCGCGATGACCGGTGCAGACCAGGTGATTTTGACATCCACCGGCAGCAAACCTTCCAGCAAAACCGGAAACAACTGCTGTAAGGCGAGGCCCAGAGCGGTGCCCAGAATTCCGCCCAGCAAACCAATGGCCGCAATCTGAATCAAATAAATCAAAAAGGCCTGCTTTCGCGTAGCGCCCAGACATTTTAAAACCGCAACTGAGCGTAATTTCTCCCGGATGTAAATGGTGGTAGCACTGGCGATGCCCACACAACCTAGCAACAAAGCCACAAAACCTACCAGATTAAGAAACTTTCCGAAGTTCTCATAACGCCTACCCAGACGATCGCTCGTTGAAGTATGGGTGTCCAGATCGGCTTCTGCGGCATCCAGACGGTCGCCTATCCTATCTTCAAGAAGTTGCATATCGGCTTTTGGAGCCTTAAAGTAATATTGATAATCAATGCGGCTTCCCAACTGCACCAAACCGGTTTGCTCAACGTAGGAATAGGGAATCACCACAGGCGGAGCGATGGCGCTGAACACCGCATTACTGCCTGGCAGATTTTTGAGTTCGCCCACTACCGGAAGGCGCACCTCGCCTATTTTCACGGTATCGCCTACTTCAACACCCAGCTGCAACATCACAGTTGCATCAACCAGAGCTCCGTTAAGTTTTCCGAAATTTCTTCCGGCGGTTTCGGGTTGCGTTTCGATTTCCCCATAAAATGGAAAACCCTCGCTAATACCACGTACCTGAAGCAATTTGGTTGCTCCGTTTTTTGGGAATAAAGCCATGGAGGCAAACGAAATTTCTTCCGCATCTGCGCCACCCAGAGAATCTACGATTTGCAGGGCATCTTCAGTCAGGGCATTGTCACTTTCGATCTTAAAATCGGCACCCATCAGGGCTTTAGATTGCAGCGCGATGTTATCTTTCAGGGTTTCTCCAAACGACTGAATAGACACAATAGCCGCAACACCCAGCACAATTGAAACCATAAACAGACTGAGTTTACCCGCACTGGCTTTAAAATCACGCCAGGCCATTATAAAAAGCCAGGCCGCACCAGCTGTCATCTTCTGATTTTTACTCATACCGCCGCGCTTGTGAGATTTGCAATTTTTCCTCCTCTGATGGTTAAGATATTTTTGGTTTTGCGTGCCAGCTCCATATCGTGCGTAACCAAAACCAGCGTGGTACCGCGCTCTTTATTGAGTTCAAAAAGCAGGTCGACTACCTTCTCCCCGGTCTCGGCATCCAGATTTCCGGTGGGTTCGTCTGCAAATAAAATCTTGGGATCATTAGCAAAAGCCCGTGCGAGGGCAACACGTTGCTGCTCCCCTCCCGAAAGTTGGGTGGGATAATGATCGCCACGGTCGGCTAACCCCACTTTTTGAAGCAAAGCTTCTGCCTTTCTTGTGGCTTGCCTGTCCCCCTGCAATTCCAGCGGAACGGCAACATTTTCTAAAGCGGTAAGCGTGGGCAGGAGTTGAAAATCCTGAAACACAAAGCCCACATCGCGGTTGCGCAACATGGCGCGCTCATCTTCCGAAAGGCTGCTGAGTTCGGTCCCGTTAAGAATCACGCTACCCGAGTCTGGCCGATCGAGACCGGCACACAATCCCAAAAGCGTCGTTTTACCGCTTCCGGAAGGGCCCACGATCGCAAATGTTTCGTTTTCTGTTATACTAAAGTTAATATCTTCAAGTACCTTTAGCTTTTTGGAGCCACTGGTATAGCTTTTTTCTAAATTTGAAATCTCTAATATGAAAGGCATAGTATACGTGGTTTTGACAGAACTATTGGGCTCAAACCGCAGGTTTTGGCTTTTCAGCAAAATAAACAAATGCTTGTGATAACGAATAGACTCCGCTTGCGAACCCTGTTAATCTTTTGTTGTTTTTTAGGCGGAATGGCGCTGCATTCGTGTAAAGACAGCTCAAACGCGACTTCAACCGAAAGCGAAATTACCCAAACTGAGGAAACTGCAACGACCGAAACCGATAGCACTTCAAAAAGTATTTTGTTTTTCGGCGACAGCCTGACCGCAGGGTATGGACTCGATAATCCTGATAATGCCTTCCCTGCGCTGATTCAAAACCGAATAGACAGCCTGGGACTGGAGTATACCGTAATCAATGCCGGATTGAGCGGCGAAACCACAGCCGGCGGCCGAAACCGGCTCGAATGGGTACTAGAACCTGATGTGGATGTTTTTGTTCTCGAGCTGGGCGCCAATGATGGCCTACGCGGAGTGGCAGTCGCGGAAACACGCGAAAACCTGCAATGGATGATAGATAAGGTAAAAACCGAAGCGCCCGGTGCACAAATCGTACTTACCGGAATGCAATTACCTCCCAATCTGGGCAGTGAGTACACCGGAGATTTTAAGGCAATTTTTCCGGAACTGGCCAAAGAAAATTACATCGCACTCATCCCCTTTTTGCTTGAAGATGTAGGCGGTATCGCCAGTCTCAACCAAAATGACGGTATTCATCCCACAGCCGAAGGGCATAAGATTTTAGCCGATAACGTTTGGGAGGTTTTAGGGCCGATTTTAAAAGAGTAGCAGATGATCGAAAATCCCAGATTTTTTAAAATAATGATAGGCATTTCCTTTCTATTAATGAATGGCAATGTGATTCTGGCTCTTTACGAACGTTTCGATTTAACTTTTTATCTGAATTTTACGGCAGCTTTTATCATTGGCCTAAGTGCCTGGTCGCGGTTGAGAAAACTTTCAAAAAAATAGATTCCTAATCTTTGTGACATCCCTATGAGCACAAGCCATCACCCTACTAATCTCGAACAACTCTACGATTACCTTAACAACGAAGAAGATGCGCGTACCTGTAAAGCCATTGATGACGAGGCGTGCCAGGAAACACCCAAAAATTATTTCCTGATTCTCATCAGCAATATGCTGACTTCGCTGGGCGATACCCTGAGCAATCCCAAGACGGTATTGACCTGGGTGATGAGTTATGTGAATGCGCCGGTGATGCTTATCAGTTTTATTGTGCCCATTCGCGAAAGCGGGTCGATGCTGCCTCAATTATTTATCGCGCATTACATCAGGAAACGTCCTGTACGGAAAATGGTTTGGGTATTGGGTTCGTTGTTCCAATTTCTGGCCATTGCAGGTATTGGTTTTGTAGCCTTATCTTTTGAAGGAAGTCTTGCCGGCTGGCTTATCATCGCCTGCCTGATCGCCTTTAGCCTGTCTCGAGGCCTGTGCTCTATTGCATTTAAAGATGTGCTGGGAAAAACCATACCCAAAACCAAACGCGGAAAACTCAAGGGCTATACCTCATCGGTGAGCGGAGCGCTGGTACTTGCCGCAGGACTTTTTATCCTCTATAAATCGAAAGATGATGTAGGCATCGAATTTTACAGCTACCTTATCTTTTTTGCGGCCAGTTTATGGCTCATCGCTGCTCTTATTTATGCAAATATCAAAGAATACCCCGGAGAAACCGATGGCGGTAAAAATGGACTTAAAGAAGCCTGGGAGCGACTGGGGTTATTGAAAGAAGATAAACATTTTCGCAATTTTGTCATCACGCGTTCGCTATTGTTATGTTCTGCCCTTACCGCTCCGTACTATGTATTGCTTGCACAACGTTATGTGGGTAAGGAAGCCTATTTACTTGGGCTTTTTATCATTGCAAACGGCGTGGCTTCCATCATCAGTGCGCCGGTTTGGGGAAAAATGGCCGATAAATCCAGTAAAAAAGTGATGACCTATTCAGCAGTTCTGACCGCAAGTTTGGGTTTGCTGGTCGTTGCGATTATTCAGTTTATACCGGCCTGGCGCGATCAGAACTGGCTGTATCCGATTGCTTTCTTTGTCTTGGGAATTGCGCATCAGGGTGTGCGCCTGGGACGAAAAACCTATATCGTAGATATGGCTCAGGGCAATCGCCGCACCGATTATGTAGCGGTAAGCAATACGCTGATTGGTTTTATCTTACTTATTACGGGAGGATTGAGTGCTCTGGCATCACTGGTTTCGGTGGAAGGCATTATCGCGCTGCTCTCTATACTTGGAATTTTAGGAGCCCTTAAAAGCGCTACCTTGCCTGAAGTAGAATAAATTATTCTGATTGAATTTTCGATTATAGAGCAAGCCAAAGAATATTTTAATCGTAAATATCGAGAAACAAAAAAGCCACGTTTTAAGTGGCTTTCGTTTAATTTATATCGGCTGCATCCTGGATGCCCTTAGATAATTTCAGATTACTTCTTTTTAGAAGCAGTCTTCGCTGGTTTCACAGCTGCAGGCTTGGTTGCCTGTTTTGCTGGAGCCTTTTTAGCAGACTTGTTTTGTGCCATTATATTCTCGTATTAATAGTACTAATGTAATGCGAAAACCAATTCGTTTTCAATTTTAACAGCATCGTTTTAGTTAATTTTATAGTTAATTTTTAATACTAAAAAAGTCTCCAAAATCCCAACTAAAAAATGAACGAGTCCAGCAAAATCAAGGCCTACTTCGAGCAGGAGCATGAGTTCAAAGATGCCCTCTTAAGGCTCCGGGCTATTTTTAAGGAAACCGAACTCACCGAAAGCTTTAAATGGAACAGTCTGGTGTATACTTTGAACGGCAAAAACGTCGCAGGACTCGCCCGATTTAAAAATCATTTTGGCGTTTGGTTTTTCCACGGAGCCCTGTTGCAAGACCCAAAAAAATTGCTTTTTAATGCGCAGGAAGGCAAGACCAAAGCGCTGAGACAGCTGCGTTATGAGAGGATCTCTGATATTGATGAAGCTCAGCTTAAAAACTTTTTGGAACAGGCGATTTCAATTCAGAAAAAGGGACTTGAAGTCAAAACGGTATCTGCAAACAGGGAGTTTGTTCTTCCAGATGAATTAAAACAGGCTTTTGCTATTCATTTCGGTTTAGAAGATGCATTTCATAGTCTTACTCCCGGTCGGCAAAAAGAATATGCCGAATACATAGCGGCTGCCAAACAACCGAAAACCAGTCTAAGCCGGCTCGAAAAGGCAATCCCATTAATTAAAAAACGTGTCGGGTTAAATGATAAATACAAAAAGTAATTATGGCTGAAAACAAAACACAACCCACAACAAAATCGGTAACCGCCTTTTTGGATGGCGTTGAAAACGAGAAGCGCCGTGCCGATGCCTATCGTTTACTTGAAATTTTTAACCGGCTGATGCCCGAGCCTGCTATACTATGGGGTGAAAGTTTAATAGGTTATGGCAGCTATTATTACAAATACGACAGCGGTCGCGAGGGCGACTTCTTTCTTACGGGTTTTGCGCCACGCAAACAGAACCTTTCCATATACATCATAGCAGGTTTTGAACCCTTTTCAGAATTACTAGGGAAACTGGGGAAATACAAAACGGGAGCTTCGTGTTTATACGTCAATAAACTTGAAGATATTGATCTTGATGTGCTAGAAGAACTCATTAAACAGTCGATTGCATTGATGCGTGAAAAATATGGGAATAAAAGCTGAAAAGCGACGTTAGTAACTTAAACCAACTTTAAATCATGCGCATAGTTTATCTACTCATAGCCGTTTTAATTACCAGCTGCGCTTCTGTAAAGCAGGAAGACATCACCTACATAAAAGGTGATTACACCGCTTCTGCCGAAGAACCCAAACTCAATATTTTTAAGCCTAAAGATTCACTCAATCCACACGATGTATTGATTTTTGTGCACGGCGGCAACTGGAATAGCGGCAATAAAGAAACCTATTCGGTTGTGGGTCGCAATTTTGCGCGTAAGGATTATGTGGCGGTAGTGCCCGGTTATACGCTGAGTCCTTATGTAAACTATGATGGGATGACCCGAGAAATCGCTGAAGCCATACGCTGGACGCACGAGAACATTGCCAACTACGGTGGCAAACCCGACCGGATCTTTCTAATGGGCCATTCTGCCGGCGGCCATCTGGTTGCTCTGGCTGCAATGAGCCCTGACTACCTCAACAACCCCGATTATATAAAAGGAATCATTCTGGATGATGCGGCAGGCCTTGATATGTATGAGTATCTTCAGGAAAATCCGCCTACTAGTGAGGATTATTACGACGTGACCTGGACCAAAAATGAGGACGAATGGAAGAAAGCTTCGCCTTTTTATTATTTAGACGAAAAGACTCCGCCGATTTTGATGTTTTTAGGTACCAAAACCTATCCTTCCCTGTATTATTACAACGATTTGTTTTACCAAAAGCTGAAGGAATACCAGCCCGAAGCAGACCTAATTATCCTGAATAAAAATCACACCAGTATGGTTACGCAGTTCTTCTCGCCCCTAAGTCCGCGATTTGGAGAAATCAAAGAGTTTACCGAAGATATCGATTAACTTATTTAATTAGGCCAGGTTTAGAAACGTTAAGCAATTTGTAATCCCTAAGGCTTTGACAGGCTCAGCCTGACAGACAAACAGATTAATCCTCTTCTGCGATGATTTTATTCTGTTTAAAAGGCCGAACGATTAAGCGAGCCGCCTTGTCGTAGTTGATGTAACTGTAGGTCCAATTGAAGAACGTGACCACCCGGTTTCTAAAACCTACCAAAAACCAGAGGTGAATAAACATCCAGATAAACCAGGCGAAGAAGCCTCCAAACTGCAGTTTGCCTATATCAACTACCGCTTTGTTTCGGCCTATGGTCGCCATAGAACCTTTATCAAAGTAGTCAAAAGACACAAGGTCTTTCCCCTTTTCCATATTGATGAAGTTCTTGCCCAGATTTTTACCCTGCTGAATGGCGGGCTGAGCCACCTGCGGATGACCTTTGGGCCAATCTTCGGTCTCCATGAGGGCGATGTCGCCAATGGCATAAATATCATCAAAGCCGGCAACCCGGTTATACCTATCCACTTTATAGCGGTTGAGTTTGGGCATAAGTGAAGTGGCCTCAAAACCTTCAATCGATGCTCCGGTAACGCCTGCAGACCAGATAAAAGTTGCGGTATCTAAGGTAAGATCACCTTTGGTAGTCACCCGATTGTTTTCATAATTGGCCACAAAAGTTTTCAGGTGTATGGTAACGCCCATATCTTCTAAAAACTTCTGAGCCTTGGCAGATGATTTTTCACTAAAAGGCGGCAAAACCCGATCAGCACCTTCAATCAGGTGAATTTCAATTTCAGAGGTATCCATATCCGGATAATCAGCCTGCAATACGTTAGAGCGGAGTTCGGCAATTGCACCACTAAGCTCCACCCCAGTAGGACCGGCACCGGCTATTACAAATCTTAAAAATTCTTTCCGCTTAACGGGATCTTCCGTTCGATTGGCCTTCTCCAGATTTTCAAACATCAAACTACGAATGTTGAGCGCCTGCGGCAAACTCTTCATCCAGACTGCATTCTCTTCAATCGTTTTGTTTCCGAAGAAATTAGTTCGGGTACCGGTGGCAATCACCAGATAATTGTAAGCGATATCCCCAATATCGGTGCGTACTTTTTTAAGATTGGTATCTATACGTTCCACTTCCGCTATGCGGAAATGCATATTTTCTTGATTCCGAATGATTTTACGCAACGGGTAGGCTATCGATTCCGGCTCCAGACCTGACGTAGAGACCTGATATAATAAAGGCTGAAAGGTGTGAAAGTTGCGTTTGTCAAGTAAAACGACCTGATAATCTGTCTTTTTTAGCTTTTTGATCAGGTTCATTCCTCCAAATCCTCCACCGATAATAACGATGCGAGGCTTCTGAGAATCAGGGATGTTCATAGCTGTTAGTTTCTTGTAAAGTTATGACACAGCCGCGGGAATGCTTAATCTTTATCAATATTTTAGCAGTAGGTGTAACAATGTTAAGCCCCGGTATACTAATTTCATAACTAACAATTCAATATTGGATCCGCAACTTGAAAAACAATTTGTAACCCAGCTTGAGGCTAACCAGAACATCGTGCATAAAATCTGCCGATTGTATACGCACGATCGCGAGTCGCACAACGATTTATTTCAGGAGATTACCATACAGCTCTTCAAGGCCTATCCCAAATTTAGGGGAGATGCCAAGTTTAGTACCTGGATGTATCGGGTGGCGCTCAACACGGCCATAACGCTGTATCGTAAGAAGAAGCGCAGTATACCTACAACAGACTACGATAACGTGATGTTTAAAATCGCGAGTACCGAGTATGATAATACGGTAGAAGAACAACTGAAACTGATGTACGCAGCGATACGCCAACTCAACGATATCGACAAGGCTTTGGTCTTTCTATACCTCGAAGACAAGCCCTACAGTGAGATATCTGAAACTCTGGGAATAAGTGAGGTTAACGCGCGGGTAAAGATGAACCGCGTAAAAAGCAAATTAAAAGATTTATTAAATGTGTAGCACCCGATGGATGAACTTGAATTTTTAAAACAGGACTGGAAGCGGCAGGAAGCCGATCTACCCGTAGTGAGCACAGACTCCATATATGAAATGACCCATAAACGCTCTTCATCGCTGATGAAATGGTTGCTTTATGTTTCCATTTTTGAATTTGTGTTTTGGACGTTCCTAAATGTTCTGGGTATTAATGCAGAACAAATTGACAAATTTAAAGAGCTGCACCTTCTTGAATTTGATATTGTTCTAACAATCATTCAGTATGCGGTTCTCGGATTTTTTATCTACTGTTTTTATAAAACGTATAAAGAGGTCGAAACCACTTCAAGCACCCGAAAACTGATGAAAAACATCTTAAGAGTGCGAAAAATTGTTAATGCATACGTGATCTACAATCTGGCCATGGTTATTCTGGTAAGCATCGTAGTTTTTGTGGCAAGCGCAGCTTATGACCCTAAATTTGACAGCCTGTATGTGATTGATCCCGACGGTTCTAAACACCTACCCCTAAGCATTATCGCTACGTTTACCGGTTTTATTCTAATCTTCACGCTTGTGATCTGGCTGTTTTATAAATTGCTTTATGGTATCCTGTTAAAACGCCTCAAAGACAATTATAAAAAACTGAGTAAACTTGAAATGGAGGAATAGGGTTATTTAAAATATCTAATCTAAAACGGTAAACAGAAAACTGAAAACCGAAAACCAATCCTTGAATTTGAAACCCTAATTTTTGAATTGATCTCCGACTTTTAAGAAAATCATAAACTTTTTTAAGCGATTCTTAACAGGGCTTGCACTTACATTTGTGGCAAACAACCATTTATGCAAACTGCACTACGTCTGGCCTTCGGAATTCTAATGATTATCGGGTTTAAGGCTACAGCCCAGGAATACGCTGCCGAAAGCATCAAAAACACCATTCAGGAATTTAAAAATGATCCGCGAGGTCCCTACCTGCGCATCCGCTGGTTCTGTGAAGACGGCACGATGCGGGAGCCCAAAGATCCCTGCCCGGAAGGTGTAGACGGTATTCAACACGCCAGTTACAAGGAAATCACTAAAAATCTTGCAGAGCGCAATAATCTGTATTTCGGTGAAATTCTTGCAGCTGCAGACAAGCAGGAGTTTTGGGATGCTTCAAACGAGCACAGCCGCCTGAAACAATACCAACTGGGCAACTACCTGAAAAGTGTGGATAACGGCTGGATTCTGGAAAGAGCACAATTCTACCGCGGTGCCATTCAATCTGAAGATGAGGAAGCCTGGGGTATCGAATTTTTTGAATGGCTATTAAAAGACGATGCCCGTCTGGAAGCCAATTATTACCTCATCCGCCAGGCGCTTAAAGACATTCCTCATGCCGGAGACGACAACCTGGCTCAGCGTATGCGCAGCGAGTCAAAGCTTATTGCTGAAGAATTTCCGAAATTTATGGACGCCCGTGTAAAAATTCACGGTCAGCCCGATGTAAGCGACGTGGCTCTGGTACAAAACTTCAAACAGGAATACAACGACGAGTTAAGCAGTGATCTTAAGGCCGAAATGGATCAGCTTTTAGAAACTATGCGTGAGTACTACGCTCCTATTAATTTTACAGCACTTAACAAGCGGGTAAGTAGTCTTAAAAGCAACCCGGCAGTCAAATCTTCGTTACTTCAGTTTACTAAAGATTATACCTTTGAAACCCGTGCAGACTCTTTGATTCCGCAGATTAGCGATTTGCTGTGTAACATCCGCACCCAGATCACTCAGGTTAAAAGCACTAAAGAGCGTCTGGAGCTTTTAGACATTTCGCTAAAGCTTGAAGAAGTCATTCTTAAAAAATCTCCTGAGTGGGAACCTGCAGATCTGCGTGAACTGCTTGACAAAATATACCACCTCAGCTATGCCACTGCGGGCACAGGACTTATTGAAGTCTGGGAATGGGAAGAAGTGGAAGGCATTTTAGCCCCCATACGCTACACCAACGTATCTCAAGGCGAACTCAACACCATGCTCAACACCGCGCGCAATGTAGTACAATGGAGTGCTGCAATGGCCAAAGCCAACTACGACGCCGTGGTTGAAAAATATACCGCTTTTGAACCTTTGGCTTCCGGTTTTATTGACGACCGCGTGCGCTCGTCTGTAGCGCTTCCTTTAGGGAAAGCGGTAAGTGAATTGGGCGATTTTATCGCGACTCGTTCCAAACTGGAAAACAACGTAATGCAACTTGATGGTCAGAGCACTATTCACGGACTTAATCCCGGGTATGCGATGGGCGAACTGGTGGTAGTACCGGGAAATCCTGACGGTGTGGAAGTAGACACTAAAAAAATATACATTTTCAAGCGTCCGCCTTCAGACCTCAAACCGGTTGCAGGGATCGCCACAGTAGATGAAGGAAACCTCGTTTCTCACGTACAACTTTTGGCCCGAAACCTGGGAATTCCTAACGCAGCCCTGAGTGACGCCAACCTCGAAGATCTGGAAGCCTATAACGGCAAGACTGTTTTCTATGCGGTTTCTAATAAAGGAACGGTGATTTTAAAACCGGCTTCAGAAATGACGCGTGAAGAAGAACAACTCTTTAGCAAAGAAGAGCGCAGCCAGGCAAAAATTGCAGTGCCTATCGAAAAAATACAACTCGATAAAAAGAACATCCTCAATATGCGGGATATCGATGCTTCGGCAAGTGGTATTCTGGCAGGGCCAAAAGCCGCTAATTTAGGTCAGCTTAAGAAAATGTTCCCCGAGAAAGTCGTGGAAGGTCTGGTGATTCCTTTTGGAATTTTCAGAGATCATATGGATTTACCGATGCCTGGTCAGGGTAAAAGTTACTGGCAGTATCTCACCGATATGTTTGCTTCCGCGGAAGCGAAACGCCAGGCCGGAACACCCGAATCTCAGGTAGAAGCTTTTCAACTGGCACAACTGGCCACGCTGCGCGATGCGATCAACGCGATGCAACTGAAGCCTCAATTTGTAAGTGAACTGCGCAGTTCGTTTTCACAAATATTCGGTTCGCCAATAGGGCAGACTCCGGTTTTTCTGCGCAGCGACACCAATATGGAAGACCTTAAGGAATTTACCGGTGCCGGACTCAACCTCACCCTTTTCAACGTGGTACAGGAACAGCAAATTCTGGACGGTATCAAAAAAGTATGGGCCTCGCCCTATACCGAACGTAGTTTCAAATGGAGACAGGCATACCTCTCTAATCCGGAAAATGTCTTCCCTTCCATTCTGGTTATTCCCAGCGTAGACGTAGATTACAGCGGGGTGATGATCACCAAAGGAATCAATGAAGGCACCGATGAAGATCTTACCGTGGCCTTTAGCCGCGGAGCCGGTGGCGCTGTAGACGGTCAGGCTGCCGAAACCCGTCTGGTAACTGCACAGGGAGATCGTCTGCTCGCTCCTGCCCGTCAGCCCGATTACATCAGGCTTCCGGCAACGGGAAGTACAAAAGGCTATTCGACCACCTTTGAATCGCCCATTCTCAATGCGCAGAATATTGAAAGCTTACGCGAAGTAGCTCGTGAAATACGCACCAAAATTCCGCAGGAAACCAATACCGATTACGACGGGGCTTATGATGTGGAGCTCGGGTTTCAGGACAACAAACTCTGGTTATTCCAAATACGTCCGTTTGTAGAAAATAAAAATGCCTTAAGCAACGGCTATCTCGATTCGATTTCGCCTAAAACCGACGCCGGAGCGTTTATAGAACTCGACAGCGCCCTATAAACAACCGATTAGTAAAGCCCATACCGGGCATTTAATAAATCAACCAATACCTGTGCGGCAATCAAAACACAGATTGCCTGCGGTAAACAAATTTGAAATGAGATGAAAAAAGCCTTACTGTTTATTCCACTCGCATTGCTGGCCGTGCTTAGCTTTATGCCCGCAGGCACCTATCCTATTGACGGTTATGAACGTACCGGGATAGACCGCCTCGCTTACCTGCAAAAAATAGTACGCGACAGCATCAAATATACCCGCATCCCGCCCGGAGCCTACCTTTCTATAGATGATATCAAATTACGTCTGACTTCAAAAGCAGACAGCGCAATCGCCTATATGAAAGAAGATCCCGAATTTCAGAAGAAAATTGGCGGACTCTTTTACGGTTTGGATCAAAGCTACTCGATCTCGGTACTCGATATGACCGATACCACCAACCTGAAATACGCTGCCCGTAACGAGACCCGCGGCTATCAGCCCGGTAGTGTGGGCAAATTGGCCATACTGGTAGCTATTTTTGACCAGCTTGAAAAATTATGTCCGGATGATTGGGGCGCGCGTGTAAATCTGTTGAAATACAAACGCGTAAAAGGCGGTCCTTTTGCGGTTTACGATCACCATACCATCCCCATCTACGATATTGAGAAGGATAAACTCTCTAAAAGACAGGCTCAGGAAAGCGATGTGTTTAGCCTGTATGAGTGGATTGACCATATGGTGGCGGTAAGCAACAACGGTGCAGCCAGTGTGGTGTATCGGGAGGCGTTGTTGCTGAAGGTTTTTGGCGAAAAATACTTTAACCTTACCGATGAGGAAGCTATGCAATGGTTTAAAGATACCGATCGTGCCGAGGTGACCCGCCTGGCAAACGAAGTGGTAAACGAACCTCTGCGCGAAATGGGAATCACCGAAGACGAATGGCGTCTGGGTGGCTTTTTTACCAACGGCGGGGAACGCTATGTAGGCCGAATGGGCGGCAGTATTGGTTCACCTAAAGGTTTGATGAAATTTCTCATCAATCTGGAACAGGGGAAAGCGATAGACTCGCTCTCAAGCCTGGAGATGAAACGTATTATGTACCAGACCGAGCGTCGTATACGCTACGCCTACTCGCACGATCTCGACTCGGCTGCCGTTTATTTTAAAAGCGGGAGCTTTTACAAATGCGATAAAAGCAAAGGCGGTTGCGGTGATTATGCCGGTAATGTGTTTAACTATATGAACTCCGTAATTATCGTAGAGCATCCCGGTGGCGGACCTAAATACATCGTGTGTCTAATGACCAATGTATTGCGTAAAAACTCGGCTACAGATCATATGTATCTGGCCGGGCGTATTGACAAAGCCATCAGGGAAGAACAGGAAACTGCAACCGCTACGGGACAGTAGCAACCGGTTTTAATACAACATACAACCCGCTTTAAAGTGAACTTTATAGCGGGTTTTTTTATGGGAAAAAACGGCTAATCCCCGGGCACTGAGGAATTCCGTAAAAAGATCTGAATAGAATGAATTATATTTAGCCTGATTAAGGGTTTATTAGGCGTACGCAAACGCTTGTAAAGCTTTACTATTTATTGTAAAAAGGATTTAACAGTACAAAATGTATTGTTATGCAATTATTGTAGCCAATTAGAAAAAACCATATGAAAAAAATCACATTTTTAATTTTAATCCTCTTTTCAATAAATGCAATTGGACAGACAAAATTGGAAATCGAAATTGATAACCCAGAACCGAGAGTTGGACAAAGCGTTACATTTTCAATTAACGTTGACTTTTTGACTGATTACTTCAAAAAAGAATTTGGGAAGAATGTGGAATTCACTCGCTCAACCTCAATTTTCGGAATGCAATCCGATGATTTTGAAAGAGTAATTATTTTCGAAAAAGCAAAAGAATATGAAATTGGACCTTTTAACTTCGAATTTAATGGTAAAAAATATACAACTGGAACTATTAAAGTAAATGTTCTTCCAAAGTTACCAATGGAAAATGGACTTTGGTTAAGAATAACAGAATCTGAAGGTCAACAATATCTCATTCTTGAACAATTAATAAGTAACGAATCAAATAAAACAGACAATGAAAATGGTGGCTATTCCCATACTATTGGTGGTGTAAAACCAGAAGGAAAGGAATTTGCTGAATTAAATGAGGAATTAACAAAAGGAATTGAATTAAGTAATTACAGTTCAGCTAATAACACTTTGAGTCCTGAAGGTGCTGGATTATTTGATGTTGGATTTTCATATTCAATCAAAAAGTATAAAATAGAATTTGAGGAGAATTTTAATGGGGAATATATAATTACGAAAAAGGACTTTAAAAATTTGCCGGAGAATTTCGATATTGGAAAAATTAAATTAGAAAAATAACTGGCTAAATAACTAGCGTTCGTGCGGTCGGTACGAC
>NZ_KZ319294.1 GCF_002744755.1 Leeuwenhoekiella nanhaiensis
CTACTGTTACCGCTACTGGCTCGGTGATCGTATATGTTTCGGTAAACGAACAATCACTATCTGAAGTAATGGTTACCGTATAAGTACCTGCTTCCAATCCACTTAAATCTTCAGTGGCAGCAATAACCGCGTTAGAAGAATCCTTCCATTCAAATACATAAGTACCACTTCCACCCGAAACGGTAAGATCAATAGCACCATTCGACTCCTCAAAACAAGCTACATTCGTTATACTTTCGGTGACCACTAAAGCTGAAGCAATCTGGATACTTACGGGCACACGCTCACTTTCACAAGATCCTGCTTTACTTTGACTTACATAAACGATATACAAGCCTACAGACTCAGAGTCTGTATTCACAGTTGGAACTGTTGTTAAAGGGCTGGCTATCGGATCGTTTGAAGCGTAATAATTAAGAGTATATCCAGGAGTAGCAGTAACATTGTAATTTTTTACACCGGTATTTTTACAGAAATTCTCATCAATAGTTGTGGGTACAGGTGAAGTATCAGGGATGACAACTGTTGTAGTAACACTCTTAGGACAAGTTCCGGTTGTGAAGCTATAGGTAACTGTGTAGGTTCCCGGAGAACTGGAATCTACATCTATTTCTCCGGTTGAAGAATTAATAGCAAGTCCAGAAGGTGAAGCGCTGAAAGTTCCACCTTCAACACCTAGAAGATTTACACTTGCCGATGGTGAACAAAAATCTGCATCTGCATAATCAATTTCAGCCGTACCTAAATTTAACCGAACCGGAATCGGAGCAACCACGTCATCTAACGCAGCTGTGTCAGCATCTGAAGATTTGGTTTTCACTAAAATTGTTCCAATAGTTAAACCATCACAAGGATCACCTGTTTCGAAAAAGGCGCTTATATTTATTGCTGCTTCTACAAACTGATTGGCGGTATACTGATTTACGCCATAAGCCCCAATATTTGTGGGAACTGTCCCTATGTTGCTAGCACCAAAGCGCGTGGGTTGAGGCGTTGTATTCTCAATATAGTTAAAGCCCAGAGCTGAAGTTGCGTCAACTTCCCATTCATAATATCTTACTGTCGCAAGCGACCCTCCATTAGTATAAGAAACTGAGATAAGAATGTCTCCCAATGTTCTTCCTCCGTCCTGACCTTGAGTTATAAAACCTGTTGTACTATTGTTATAGGTTAATGGCTTTTGTAAAAATTCAAAATCTATGTAGCTCGTTCCAGTAGTAACTAAGCGATCACTCGCTACAATTACCCATTGATCGCCAGTATCATCCTGGCCGACATGGAGTAGAACATTATTTATATCTCCTTTACCTCCAGACTTAGCGTTAGGGTTAACTTTCCATGTAGACGGGTCGTCAGTGTACTTACCCCCACCCTGAAATATATCATCATTGCCGTCATAGGCGTCAATGACCCGAAATGTAGAGACGGCAGTAACGGGGCTAGCACGTAATGCATCTCCCAGTGGAAAAGCCGGGTAAATATCAAATACAAAGCTATTGGAGCGAGTACCCAGCCAGTCTCCGGTAGAACCATCCGAATCCAGGTTTCCGTCAATATTAAAGCCCCCGTCCGGAAAAAGCACAGGTGCTACCTGGGAAAATGAGACCGTGGAAATAAAAAGCATCAGCGCCAAGATGGTCTGATTTAAAAAGGTATTCCCAGATGTTAAAAAAGTAGTTTCTTGTTTCATACTAACATTTTTGTAAATGACACGAAATCATAGCGTTGTTTATCAAAGACCATAGGCCTCTGCTTTTGGAACGAAATAATGAGAAGGGAAAGGTCGAGAAGAACTTCTCGATAAATCTTACATATAATTGTCCCATATTCATAAGAATGACCTTTAACAGCACAGTTACTTCATCAGGGGCTTGAAGCATCGCACTTATTGAAATTTGTTAAAGTTGGGATAGTCCAAATATAGAGTGAGTTCAGGCCTGTTTTTTAACAATATCTTAGCTTTTGGATATAACCAGTTTTTAATTAGCCAAAAAACACTTTTGCAGAATACTCTATTTCAGAGAGTTGCGTTTTGGCTATTTTTTTTAACACTTTAACAGTAGTTAAACCCTTTCACCTACAAATTGAATTTTATAAATGTGTATATAGTATATTTGCGAGCCTTAAAAAGAACACGATGAATGTCAAAAAAGAAATAGCTCGCAGACGTACCTTCGGAATTGTATCACATCCTGATGCCGGTAAAACTACACTGACCGAAAAGTTACTTCTGTTTGGAGGGGCTATACAAGAAGCAGGAGCCGTAAAGTCCAATAAAATCAAGAAAGGAGCAACGAGCGACTTTATGGAAATTGAGCGTCAGCGTGGTATCTCAGTTGCTACTTCAGTCCTGGCATTTGAATATAATGGCACAAAAATCAACATTCTCGATACTCCGGGACACAAGGATTTTGCTGAAGACACTTTTAGAACATTAACTGCAGTAGATAGCGTAATCGTGGTGGTTGATGTGGCAAAAGGTGTAGAAGAGCAGACCGAAAAGCTCGTAGAAGTGTGTAGGATGCGCAAAATCCCCATGATCGTATTTATTAATAAATTAGATCGTGAAGGAAAAGACGCGTTTGAATTGCTTGATGAAATTGAGCAGAAGCTCAACCTGACAGTTACCCCATTGAGCTTCCCAATAGGTATGGGTTACGATTTCAAAGGCATTTATAACATTTGGGAGAAAAATGTAAATCTATTTAGCGGAGATAGTCGCAAGAATATTGAAGAAACTGTAGAAATTGAAGACCTGAACTCTGCAGAATTAGATCAACTAATAGGCAAGAAGTCTGCAGATAATTTAAGAGATGAACTGGAGTTGGTGACGGGTGTATATCCTGATTTTGACCGTAATGCCTATCTGCAAGCTGAGCAACAACCCGTATTCTTTGGTTCTGCACTTAACAATTTTGGAGTGCGCGAACTATTAGACTGTTTTATCAGCATCGCTCCCCCACCACGTCCTAAAGAAAGTGAAGAACGTATCGTAAAGCCTGAAGAAAAAGATTTCACGGGTTTTGTTTTTAAAATTCACGCAAATATGGATCCCAAACACCGGGATCGTTTGGCTTTTGTGAAGATAGTTTCAGGCGTTTTTGAACGGAATACTCCTTATTTACACGTTAGAAACGGTAAAAAAATGAAGTTTTCGAGTCCGAATGCTTTTTTCGCAGAGCGGAAAGAAATCGTGGATATTTCCTATCCCGGGGATATTGTTGGACTACACGATACCGGAAATTTTAAAATAGGTGATACCCTGACTGAAGGAGAAGAAATTCATTACAGAGGAATCCCTGCATTCTCACCAGAGCATTTTAGGTACATCAACAATGCAGACCCTATGAAATCCAAGCAATTGGAGAAAGGCATTGACCAGTTGATGGATGAAGGGGTTGCTCAGCTTTTTACGCTTGAATTGAACGGTAGAAAGGTAATTGGAACCGTTGGCGCCCTTCAATACGAAGTTATTCAATACCGGTTAGAACACGAATACGGAGCCAAATGTACCTATGAGCCCCTGAGCGTTCATAAAGCCTGCTGGGTAGAACCAAAAGACCCTAAAAGTGAAGAATTCAAAGAATTCTTACGTGTAAAGCAGCGTTTTATGGCTAAAGATAAACGCGGCCAACTGGTATTTTTTGCGGATTCTCCGTTTACCTTACAGATGACTCAGCAAAAATATCCTAATGTCAAATTGCACTTCGTTTCTGAGTTTTAGTTAAAATAAAGCCTAATTAACGATCTAAATATTTTAAACACACAAGAAGTCGTAAAAACAAAAAAGAGGCTTTAAATCACGTGATTTAAAGCCTCTTTTTTGATGGGTATAATTAAAATTTATCAATACGTAAACCCTCAATAAGATTTAAGAATAATCTGCGCTGTAAGATAAAATTCAGTCTAACCCAAAGTTTAAGCCTGACCCGTTGGACCAAAATTCAAAGGAATGGGTTGCTTTTCATAATCTTTGATTTCACCATGAGCCTGCTCAAAACGCTTCACATTTTCCTGAAGTGCCTTTGCCAAACGCTTGGCATGTTGTGGCGTCAAAATTATTCGTGACTTTACCTTACTCTTAGGAGTACCCGGCATAATATTTATAAAATCAACCACAAACTCTGAAATGGAATGATTAATTATCGCAAGATTTGAATATTGGCCCTGAGCAGTTGCTTCGTCCAGTTCTATATTCAATTGCGGGTTTTGATTTTTATCTTCTTCAGCCATATTATCTGACATTTGGGTATAAAAAAACAGCTTCATTAAAAATGAAGCTGTTTTCTATATAATTATTAATTAAAGTTTACTTCTTCTCGAGCTGCATTGAGTTCTTCAAGCTCTTGCTTGCTACCTACGATAATCTTATCGTATCGTCTTAGACCGGTACCAGCAGGAATTCTATGACCTACAATTACATTCTCTTTCAGACCTTCAAGTTCATCTATCTTACCGCTTACCGCTGCTTCGTTAAGAACTTTTGTAGTCTCCTGGAACGAAGCCGCAGAGATAAAGGACTTCGTTTGAAGCGAAGCTCTGGTAATTCCCTGAAGAACCGGAGTAGCCGTAGCAGCGACAACGTCGCGAGCTGTTGCCAGGGTCTTATCTTCTCTTCTTAAGATTGAGTTAGCATCTCTCAAGTCTCTTGGCGAAATGATTTGACCAGGCTTTAAGGTATCAGAGTCACCGGCATCTTCAATAACTTTCATACCGAAAATAGCGTCATTTTCTGCGATGAAGTCATCTTTGTGTACCAGTTGGTTCTCTAGGAAGATAGTATCACCCGGATCCTGAATACGTACTTTACGCATCATTTGACGAACAACTACCTCAAAGTGCTTGTCATTAATCTTCACACCCTGTAAACGGTAAACTTCCTGAACTTCATTTACCAAGTACTGTTGAACAGCAGATGGACCTTTAATTGCAAGAATATCTTCCGGAGTTACAGAACCATCAGACAACGGCATACCCGCTCTTACGAAGTCATTCTCCTGAACAAGGATCTGGTTCGAAAGTTTCACAAGGTATTTTTTAACCTCTCCAAGTTTAGATTCAACGATAATCTCACGGTTACCACGCTTAATTTTACCGAAAGAAACCACACCATCAATCTCACTTACTACAGCAGGGTTAGATGGATTACGTGCTTCAAACAATTCGGTTACACGTGGGAGACCACCGGTAATATCCCCTGCTTTTGCAGACTTACGTGGTATTTTAACCAGGATTTTACCAATTTTAATCTTCTCGTCATTATCTACCATCAAGTGAGCACCTACAGGTAAGTTGTATGAACGAATTACTTCGTCTTTTTTACCCATAATGTGTAAGGTAGGAATCATACGTTTGTTACGTGATTCTGAAATAACTTTCTCCTGGAAACCGGTTTGTTCATCGGTCTCAACCTGATACGTTACCCCTTGCTCGATATTTTCGTATTTGATCTTACCGGCAAATTCTGAAATGATCACACCGTTAAATGGATCCCAGGTACAGATTACATCACCCTTAGAAACTTTGTCTCCATCTTTCATAAAGAGCTGAGAACCGTAAGGAATGTTGTTTGTACTAAGAAGAATTCCAGTTTTAGCGTCAACGATTTTAGCTTCTGAAGTACGTGAAATAACGATATTGGAAGTAGAACCATCTGGCGCCTCACCTTCAACAGTCTTAAGATCTTCAATCTCCAGACGACCGTCAAATTTAGAAACAACCTTATTCTCTTCGGAAATGTTACCTGCAATACCACCCACGTGGAAGGTACGTAGTGTAAGCTGTGTACCCGGCTCACCAATTGACTGAGCAGCCACAACACCTACAGCTTCACCCATCTGAACCATCTTATTGGTCGCAAGGTTTCTACCGTAACATTTAGCACAGATTCCTTTAGGAGCTTCACAAGTAAGTGGAGAACGTACTTCTACACTTTCAATAGGCGCTTTAGAAATCTCAGCTGCCAATTCTTCAGAAATTTCCTGGCCGGCAACAACTATTACTTCCCCGTCTAATGGGTTGATTACATCATTAAGAGCAATACGACCTATTATACGCGCTTCAAGCGTTTCAACAATCTCTTCATTTTTCTTAAGTGCAGATACTTCAACACCTCTTAAGGTATCGCAATCTTCACTGTTTACGATCACATCCTGAGAAACGTCCACAAGACGACGGGTTAAGTAACCCGCATCCGCAGTTTTAAGTGCGGTATCTGCAAGACCTTTACGTGCACCGTGAGTAGAGATAAAGTATTCAAGAATTGAAAGGCCTTCCTTAAAGTTAGAAAGAATCGGGTTTTCAATAATGGCTCCACCACCGTCGTTTGACTTTTTAGGCTTAGCCATCAAACCACGCATACCGGTTAACTGACGAATCTGTTCTTTAGATCCACGAGCCCCGGAGTCAAGCATCATAAATACCGAGTTAAATCCTTGTTGATCTTCACGGATACGCTTCATAGATAACTCAGTAAGCGACGCGTTAGTCGACGTCCATACATCAATTACCTGGTTGTAACGCTCAGAGTTGGTAATAAGACCCATGTTGTAGCTAGACATAATGCCGTCTACCTGCGTATTGGCCTCTTCAATCATCTCATACTTTTCAGCAGGAATAATGATATCCCCTAATGAGAATGAAAGTCCACCTCTAAATGCGAATGTATATCCTAATGTTTTGATGCTATCTAAGAATTCTGCGGTACGCGGAACATTAGTAAGCTTCAAAATACGAGCGATTACATCACGTAACGACTTTTTGGTCAATACTTCGTTAATGTAACCGGCCTCTTCAGGTACGCTTTCATTAAATAATACACGACCTACAGTAGTCTCAATAATTTGCGGAACTAATTCTCCGGCTTCATTGAAATCCTTGGTGCGTATTTTAATAATCGCGTTAATATTTACACGCTTCTGGTTGTGTGCGATAACCACTTCTTCAGGGCTGTAAAAGGTAATCCCTTCTCCTAAAATTGGATGCTCTGGAGTACTCTTACGGGCTTTGGTCATATAATATAGACCCAATACCATATCCTGAGAAGGTACCGTAATAGGAGCACCGTTAGCAGGGTTAAGGATATTGTTTGAAGCAAGCATTAACATCTGCGCTTCAAGAATAGCCTCAGGTCCTAATGGAAGGTGAACCGCCATCTGGTCACCATCAAAATCCGCGTTAAATGCGGTACAAACTAATGGGTGAAGCTGAATTGCCTTACCTTCAATTAATTTAGGCTGAAACGCCTGAATACCCAAACGGTGAAGCGTTGGAGCACGGTTTAGTAACACCGGATGTCCTTTAAGAACGTTTTCCAGGATGTCCCAAACTACAGGCTCTTTCTTATCAATAATCTTTTTAGCAGACTTTACGGTTTTTACAATACCACGCTCAATCAGTTTTCTGATTACGAAAGGTTTGTAAAGTTCAGCAGCCATATCTTTTGGCAAACCGCACTCGTAAAGTTTTAATTCTGGTCCTACAACAATTACTGAACGTGCAGAATAATCAACACGCTTACCAAGTAAGTTCTGACGGAAACGACCCTGCTTACCTTTAAGTGAGTCAGAAAGTGACTTCAAAGGTCTGTTAGAATCGGTTTTTACTGCTGAAGACTTACGGGTGTTATCAAATAATGAATCTACCGCTTCCTGAAGCATACGCTTCTCATTACGCAAGATTACCTCTGGAGCTTTGATTTCCATCAAACGCTTCAAACGGTTGTTACGAATGATCACACGACGGTATAAGTCATTTAAATCTGAAGTTGCAAAACGACCACCATCAAGTGGCACAAGCGGACGCAATTCTGGTGGAATTACCGGGATTACTTTCATTATCATCCACTCCGGAAGATTTTCGCGATTCTTATTAGCATCACGTAAAGCTTCAACTACCTGAAGACGCTTTAAAGCTTCCGTTTTACGTTGTTTTGAAGTCTCATTGTTTGCTTTATGACGCAGGTCATAAGAAAGCTCGTTAAGATCTATACGTCTCAACAATTCAATAAGACACTCAGCACCCATCTTAGCGATGAATTTGTTTGGATCTGTATCTTCCAGATACATATTTTCCTGTGGAATTGAATCCAAAACATTTAGGTATTCTTCTTCCGTAAGGAAATCCATTTTTTGTAATGGCTCTCCTTCTTCGTTGTTTGCAATACCCGGCTGAATAACTACATAGCGCTCATAATAGATAATCATATCCAATTTCTTGGAAGGAAGACCTAAAAGATACCCTATTTTATTTGGCAAACTTCTAAAGTACCAGATGTGCGCAACAGGAACCACAAGATTGATGTGTCCCACACGGTCTCTACGTACCTTCTTCTCAGTAACTTCTACCCCACAACGGTCACAAACAATGCCCTTGTAACGTATACGCTTATACTTACCACAAGCACACTCATAATCCTTAACAGGACCAAAGATACGCTCACAGAATAAACCGTCACGCTCTGGTTTGTGCGTACGGTAGTTTATAGTTTCTGGTTTTAACACCTCACCGCGTGATTCAGCCAAAATCGCTTCGGGAGACGCAAGACCAATAGAGATTTTGTCAAATCTCTTTACTGCATTCTTATCATTATCTCTTGCCATAATACCTTATGTCGAAAATTATTCTTTTTGTTTTGTGATACTTTATAAAGAGGTTACGCTTCCGCGGAAGCGCAACCCTTCAGTATCTATTCTTCCAGACGAATGTCTAGACCCAGACCTTTAAGTTCGTGCATCAATACGTTGAACGACTCAGGAAGACCCGGTTCTGGCATTGGCTCACCTTTTACGATACTTTCGTATGTCTTGGCTCTACCAATCACATCATCAGACTTCACGGTAAGGATTTCTCTCAAGGTAGCCGAAGCTCCATAAGCCTCAAGAGCCCAAACCTCCATCTCACCAAAACGCTGACCACCAAATTGTGCTTTACCACCTAATGGCTGTTGCGTAATCAAAGAGTAAGGTCCTATTGAACGTGCGTGCATCTTATCGTCAACCATATGCCCTAGTTTAAGCATATAGATAACCCCGACGGTTGCAGGCTGATCAAAACGATCACCGGTACCACCGTCATACAGATAGGTGTGTCCAAATCTTGGGATACCTGCCTTATCAGTAAGTTCATTGATCTGGTCAAGAGTAGCACCGTCAAAAATTGGCGTTGCATACTTCTGTCCTAATTTCTGACCGGCCCATCCAAGAACCGTTTCATAAATCTGACCGATGTTCATACGAGAAGGTACACCCAGCGGGTTTAGTACGATATCTACAGGAGTACCATCTTCCAGGAATGGCATATCCTCCTCACGTACGATACGCGCTACAATACCTTTGTTACCGTGACGACCTGCCATCTTATCTCCTACTTTCAGTTTACGTTTTTTAGCAACGTACACTTTAGCAAGTTTGATGATTCCCGCAGGAAGTTCATCTCCTACAGAGATGGTAAATTTCTCACGACGTAAGTTACCTTGAAGGTCATTTTCCTTAATGCGGTAGTTGTGTAACAAATCTGCAATCAACGCATTGGTTGCATCATCTGTAGTCCAGGTTCCCTGATTAAGGTGGGTATAGTCTTCAACGGCGTTAAGCATCTTAAGCGTGAACTTCTTACCTTTTGGCAATACTTCTTCCCCTAAATCATTCTTAACACCCTGAGCAGTCTTACCATTAACAAGCTGGAATAATTTGTCAACTAAAATGGCTTTAAGCTCATCAAACTTCTGATCGTATTCTGCCTCTAATGCAGAAATATCTTCTTTATCTTTTGCGCGCTTGCGCTTATCTTTTATTGCTCTAGCGAAAAGTTTCTTATCAATAACAACCCCTCTTAATGAAGGAGAAGCTTTTAACGAAGCATCTTTTACGTCACCAGCCTTATCACCGAAGATCGCGCGAAGTAGTTTTTCTTCCGGAGTTGGATCTGATTCTCCTTTAGGTGTAATCTTACCAATTAGAATATCTCCAGGCTTCACTTCGGCACCAATGCGAATCATACCGTTTTCGTCAAGGTCTTTAGTGGCCTCTTCAGAAACGTTAGGAATATCATTGGTCAATTCTTCGTTACCTAATTTGGTATCACGTACGTCTAATGAATACTCATCTACATGAATTGAGGTAAAGATGTCATCACGAACCACTTTCTCAGAAATTACGATCGCATCCTCGAAGTTATACCCTTTCCAAGGCATAAAGGCTACTTTCATGTTTCTACCCAAAGCCAGTTCACCTGCTTCAGTAGCGTATCCCTGACAAAGAACCTGTCCTTTCTTAACACGGTCGCCTCTTCTTACGATAGGCTTCAGGTTAATAGAAGTACTTTGGTTTGTCTTACGGAATTTGATCAACTGATAGGTTTTGCTATCGCCATCAAAGCTCACCATACGCTCTTCGTCGGTACGGTCGTACTTGATTGTAATTTCGTTAGCATCAACATATTCTACCACACCTTCTCCTTCAGCGTTGATCAATACACGAGAATCTGAAGCAACCTGACGTTCAAGACCGGTACCTACGATAGGCGAATCAGCACGTAAAAGTGGAACCGCCTGACGCATCATGTTTGATCCCATCAACGCACGGTTCGCATCATCATGCTCCAGAAATGGAATTAATGAAGCCGAAATGGAAGCGATCTGGTTAGGAGAAACGTCAGCATAATGTACTGTGTTTGGCTCCACAACCGGGAAGTCACCTTCCATACGTGCAATAACACGATCTTCTTCAATCTTACCGGAATCATCCATAGGGTTGTTTGCCTGAGCAATCAACATACCTTCTTCTTCTTCCGCGCTTAAATATTGTGGTTTGCTTTCTAAGTCAATCTTACCATCGGTTACCGTACGATATGGAGTTTCGATAAAGCCCATATTGTTTACTTTGGCATAAACAGCCAAAGAAGAGATCAGACCAATGTTTGGACCTTCAGGAGTTTCGATAGGACATAGACGCCCGTAGTGGGTATAGTGTACATCACGAACCTCAAAACCTGCACGCTCACGAGAAAGACCACCGGGCCCTAGTGCTGAAAGACGACGCTTGTGCGTAATCTCCGCAAGTGGGTTGGTTTGATCCATAAACTGAGAAAGCTGGTTTGTACCAAAGAATGAATTGATTACAGACGAAAGAGTTTTCGCATTAATCAAATCAATCGGAGTAAATACCTCATTGTCACGAACGTTCATACGCTCACGAATGGTACGAGCCATACGAGCTAGACCAACACCAAACTGAGTTGATAACTGCTCACCCACAGTACGTACACGACGGTTAGAAAGGTGATCAATATCATCAATCTCTGCTTTTGAGTTGATCAACTCAATAAGATACTTAACGATGGTAATGATATCCTGCTTGGTAAGCACCTGCTTATCCATACCGATATCTAAACCTAATTTTTTGTTCATTCGGTAACGACCTACTTCACCTAAGTTGTAACGCTGGTCGCTAAAGAATAATTTGTCAATAATACCGCGTGCTGTTTCCTCATCTGGCGGCTCAGCATTACGCAATTGACGATATATATGCTCTACAGCCTCTTTTTCGGAGTTTGTAGGATCTTTTTGTAAGGTATTGTGGATGATGGCGTAATCTGCTAACTGATTATCCTCTTTATGAAGAAGAATAGTTTTAGCACCTGCATCAAGAATCTCATCTACATGCTCTTTCTCAAGAACCGTATCACGATCCAATACAATCTCGTTACGCTCAATAGATACCACTTCACCGGTATCCTCATCTACGAAATCCTCGTGCCAGGTATTCAATACACGGGCAGCAAGTTTTCGTCCTAAATATTTTTTAAGTCCGGTTTTAGAAACCTTCACCTCTTCTGCAAGGTCAAATATTTCTAAAATGTCTTTATCGCGCTCAAAACCAATAGCACGGAAAAGAGTAGTTACCGGTAACTTTTTCTTACGATCGATGTACGCATACATCACACTGTTAATATCGGTAGCAAATTCAATCCACGAACCTTTAAAAGGAATTACACGGGCTGAATACAATTTGGTACCGTTTGCGTGAAAGGACTGGCCGAAGAATACACCAGGAGAACGGTGAAGCTGAGATACTACAACGCGCTCTGCCCCGTTGATACAGAAAGTACCACTAGGTGTCATATAAGGTATAGTACCAAGATATACATCCTGAACTATGGTTTCAAAATCTTCGTGCTCTTCATCAGTACAGTAAAGTTTCAAACGCGCTTTAAGTGGAACACTATAAGTTAAGCCGCGCTCAATACATTCCTGAATAGAGTATCTTGGGGGATCTACAAAGTAATCTAAGAATTCTAGTACGAAATTGTTACGGGTATCCGTAATTGGGAAGTTCTCTAGAAACGTGTTGTAAAGTCCTTCATTTCCTCTTTCTTCAGACTTGGTCTCCAATTGAAAGAAATCCTGAAATGATTTTATCTGTATATCCAAAAAGTCGGGATATTCAGGTCTGTTCTTTACCGATGAGAAATTCAGTCTTTCAGCTTGTTTTGCTTGCATCTTCAACGAACGGAATTTAATTAAAATAAATTGAGAATCTGACTATTCAGAGACTCAGAGATTTCTTAACATAAGAAATCAAAGGCAATAATGAGTCGTAATTATAGGAAAACCTTATATACGACAAATGGTTTAGGTCTATTTGCACTTGGCAAAAGACCTAAACCTTTGTATTTATAGGAGTTAAGCTTACTTAAGCTCAACTTCAGCTCCAGCTTCTTCTAATTGAGCTTTGATAGCTTCTGCTTCGTCTTTAGCGATACCTTCTTTGATTGGGCTTGGTGCGTTATCCACCATCTCTTTTGCATCTTTAAGACCAGCTCCGGTTAATTCTTTTACAAGTTTTACAACTGCAAGTTTAGAACCACCAGCGGCTTTAAGGATTACATCAAATTCAGTTTGCTCTTCAGCAGCATCATCACCACCAGCAGCAGCGCCACCAGCAACAGCTACAGCAGCAGCTGCAGGCTCGATACCATACTCCTCTTTTAAAATGCTAGCTAACTCGTTTACTTCTTTTACAGTAAGGTTAACTAATTGTTCTGCGAAATCTTTTAAATCTGCCATTTTTCTATCGTTTTAAAAAAAATTTTCTATATAAATAATTAAGTGCGTACGTGTTTTTTAACCTTCTCGTTCCTGAAGGGTTTTTACAAGGCCTGCGATGGTTGAACCTCCAGATTTAAGAGCGCTAATAACGTTCTTAGCTGGTGATTGAAGAAGACCAACGATGTCTCCAATAAGTTCTTCTCTCGACTTGATATCTACAAGCGCATCCAGTTGGTTATCGCCAATATAGATAGCCTCTTCAATAAATGCTCCTTTCAATAAAGGCTTGTCAGATTTCTTACGAAATTCTTTAATAACCTTAGCAGGCGCATTTCCGGTTTCAGAAAGCATAATAGAAGTGTTGCCTTTTAAAGTTGTAGGCAACTCACCAAAATCCTTATCTGAGCTCTCCATTGCTTTTGCAAGCAAGGTGTTTTTAACCACGGCTAGCTTTACGTTTGCTTTAAAGCAAGCTCTTCTTAATTTTGAAGTATTCTCTGCATTTAAGCCAGAGATATCTGCTAAATAAATGTGAGCACTTTCAGCCAGCTGCGCAGTCAAATCTTCGATTACCTGTGATTTTTCTTCTCTTGTCATAATTTAACTTTTACTGCTCAGCAAAACGTTTAGAATCTACAGCTACACTAGGACTCATAGTACTAGACATGTATATACTCTTAATATATACACCTTTAGCAGCGGTAGGCTTTAATTTTACTAATGTGGTTATCAATTCTCTTGCATTAGCCGCGATCTTTTCAGCATCAAAGGATGCTTTTCCAATTGCAGCGTGTACAATACCTGTCTTATCAACTTTGAAGTCAATCTTACCAGACTTAACATCAGATACAGCTTTTGCCACATCCATAGTTACCGTACCGGTTTTAGGGTTCGGCATAAGACCACGAGGACCTAATACACGTCCTAAAGGACCTAATTTACCCATAACGCTAGGCATTGTGATGATTACATCAACATCTGTCCAGCCGTTTTTGATTTTCTCCAAATATTCATCAAGACCTACAAAGTCTGCTCCAGCTTCTTTAGCCTCAGCTTCTTTATCTGGAGTTACCAGAGCCAAAACTTTTACGTCTTTACCTGTTCCGTGAGGAAGGGTAACCACACCGCGAACCATTTGGTTTGCTTTACGTGGATCTACATTAAGACGTACAGCCAAGTCAACAGAAGGATCAAAATTAACTTTGCTTACTTCTTTAATTAAAGCAGAAGCTTCAGCTAATGTATAGGTTGCATTCGCATCTACCTTAGCACGTGCCTCTTTTTGCTTTTTTGTTACTTTTGCCATTTTAAATTGCTTTTTCGGATGTTAAAAAGGAGCCTGTCCTTTTACAGTTATTCCCATTGAACGGGCAGTTCCTGCAACCATTCTCATTGCACTTTCTACTGTAAATGCGTTAAGATCTGGCATTTTGTCTTCAGAGATCGCTCTAATCTGATCCCAAGTTACACTAGCAACTTTTTTACGGTTAGGCTCACCAGAACCTCCTTTGATCTTCGCTGCTTCCATCAATTGGATGGCAGCAGGTGGTGTTTTAACCACAAAGTCAAAAGACTTGTCACCATAGACAGTAATTACTACAGGAAGTACTTTTCCGGCTTTATCCTGAGTTCTAGCATTAAACTGCTTACAAAACTCCATGATGTTAACACCGGCAGCACCTAAAGCTGGTCCAACAGGTGGAGACGGATTTGCCGCACCCCCCTTAACTTGCAACTTAACAACCTTACTTACTTCTTTTGCCATTTTTAAAAATTTAGTTTGATATGCTCTTTAGTGGAAGCAGAAGAACGATATCTGATATATGTGTAACACTTATACTTTCTCAACTTGCATGTAACTCAATTCTAACGGAGTCTTTCTACCGAAGATTTTCACCATCACCTCAAGCTTACGCTTCTCTTCATTAATCTTCTCAACCGTACCGTTAAAACCGTTGAATGGACCATCAATTACTTTTACAGTCTCACCCATTACAAAAGGTATAGCTACATTATCTGTTTTCACAGACAATTCATCAACCTTGCCTAACATTCTATTAACCTCAGATGTTCTAAGAGGTACAGGATCTCCACCTTTGGTTTCACCGAGGAAACCAATAACCCCGTTAATAGATTTAATCATATGCGTTACTTCACCACCCAGATTCGCGTGAATCATAATATAACCGGGGAAGTAAACGCGTTCTTTATTAATTTTTTTACCGTTGCGGATCTGAACTACTTTCTCAGTAGGAACAAGCACCTGCTCGATGTATTCTTCAAGATTAAAGCGAGCAATTTCCTGCTCAATATATCCTTTAACCTTGTTTTCCTGACCACTTACGGCCCTTACCACGTACCAGTCTTTATCTTTGGTATTGTTTGTTATAGCCATAGTGAATTTTTTAAGCTACTACCAGATTGAAATATGCTTTAATCGCTCTACTGAAAACGGTGTCTACTCCCCAGATAGCTAGAGAAAAAACAATAGTAAATACTGCTACTACAACAGTAAGACGCTGAGCTTCTGAAAGCGGAGTCCAGGTAACATGATTTTTCAACTCGTTATAAGACTCCTGAATGTAATTAATAAATCCGGCCATAATTTTTTCTAGTTTTTCAAAAGACCGAAGCCTTTCAAATAAGATCACATTTGTGATTATACATACACGACCTGTGTAATATATTGCACGGGTTGAGAGGCTCGAACTCCCGACACCTGGTTTTGGAGACCAGTGCTCTACCAACTGAGCTAAACCCGTATCAAGCCTTATCGGCTTTGGTAATTGATTATAAAAATCAAGGCATCCGTAGTCTTAACGGACGCCTTAATTTTATATACTTCGGTAATCCGTACTTATTAGTCTAAGATTTCAGTAACCTGACCAGCACCTACGGTTCTACCACCTTCACGTATTGCGAAACGAAGACCTACGTTCATCGCGATTGAGTTAATCAACTCAACAGTGATCGTAAGGTTATCTCCCGGCATTACCATTTCTACTCCATCAGGAAGAGAGATGTTACCAGTTACGTCAGTTGTACGTACGTAGAACTGTGGACGGTAGTTATTGTGGAATGGAGTGTGACGACCACCTTCTTCTTTCTTAAGGATATAAACCTCAGCTTTGAATTTAGTGTGTGGCTTCACAGAACCCGGCTTAACGATTACCATACCACGAGAGATTTGAGTTTTCTCAATACCACGCAATAGGATACCTACGTTATCACCAGCCTCACCTCTATCTAATATCTTACGGAACATTTCAACCCCAGTTATAGTAGAAGTAAGTTTTTCTGCACCCATACCAATGATCTCTACAGGATCTCCGGTGTTAGCAACACCAGTTTCAATACGACCAGTTGCAACAGTACCACGACCAGTAATAGAGAATACATCTTCGATAGGCATTAGGAATGGCTTATCAACGTCACGAGCAGGAAGTTCAATCCAGCTGTCAACAGCTTCCATAAGCTCAAGAACTTTTTGCTCCCACTTATCTTCACCATTAAGAGCACCTAAAGCAGAACCCTGAACAACAGGACCATTGTCTCCGTCATACTCATAGAAGCTAAGAAGATCTCTTACTTCCATCTCTACAAGCTCTAAAAGCTCCTCATCATCAACCATATCCACTTTGTTCATGAAAACAACGATACGAGGAATACCTACCTGACGACCAAGAAGGATGTGCTCACGAGTTTGTGGCATAGGACCATCTGTTGCAGCAACAACAAGGATAGCTCCGTCCATCTGAGCAGCACCAGTTACCATGTTTTTCACATAATCCGCGTGACCTGGACAATCAACGTGCGCATAGTGACGGTTAGCAGTTGAATACTCTACGTGAGAGGTGTTAATAGTAATACCTCTTTCTTTCTCCTCAGGAGCGTTATCAATAGAGTCAAAGCTTCTTAATTCAGAAAGACCTGCTCTTGCAAGTACAGTGGTGATAGCAGCAGTCAAGGTAGTTTTACCGTGGTCAACGTGCCCTATAGTACCAATATTTAAGTGAGGTTTGGAACGATCAAATGTTGCCTTTGCCATGATTTAAATAATTTTTAATCTTAGTTATTATTAGTGTTTAATTTTAAACGCACCTGATACGCCGGCCATGGTTTTACCCAAACGCAAAAAATTGAGCACACAAAGCACTCATTATTTCTTTACCAGCAGTTACTGCTATTGAGCCAACGACGGGATTTGAACCCGTGGCCTCTTCCTTACCAAGGAAACGCTCTACCCCTGAGCTACGTCGGCTTAGAAACTTATACCCTTAATTGCGACCGAAGTCTGCATTACCCGGGCTGACCTCTTCAGCTAAAGGGCTTAATAGTTCATTACTATGAACCGCAACCAAAGCCTATCAGATTTGGTTTAAGAATTCAATAAAAACGCTCTTAAAAAGAACATTTTATTTTGAGCGGGAGACCGGGTTCGAACCGGCGACATTCAGCTTGGAAGGCTGACGCTCTACCAACTGAGCTACTCCCGCATTGGGCGGCAAAATTATAAAAAAATTATAAGTTGCCAAAATAAAAGTGGGGAGAGCAGGATTCGAACCTGCGAAGTCTAATGACAACAGAGTTACAGTCTGTCCTCGTTGGCCGCTTGAGTATCTCCCCAATATTGGTATATTCAGTATTTCAAAAAACGCACAACCGTCGGCGTTTTGCGCAAGCTTAAAAATCCTAATCGATTTTAAAACTCTAAAATTATGAGCCGATGAAGGGACTCGAACCCCCGACCCCGAGATTACAAATCACGTGCTCTAGCCAGCTGAGCTACATCGGCTTTTTATCACCTCTTCAGGCATAAAAAAGTCCGCTATTTCTAACGGACTGCAAATGTAGAATAAATTTACAATTGACAAAAATATTTTCAACTTTTTTTAGGCGCTAGCCCTAATTTTTTGCTTCCGCTTAACCAGAAGTCGTTCTAAAGATTGCGCACAACTATCAGCTCCTTCTTCAAATGATTTTGCTTGCTTTTTGACAATCAATTCGTTACCCGGAACACTCAGTAAAATTTCAACCACTTTGTTCTGTCGATCACTGGTATTCTCCAATCTTAAAAAAACATCTGCATAAATTATGTGATCATAAAATTGTTCTAGCTTATCCATTTTTTTCTGAATGAAATTAATGAGCTTTTGGTCTGCTACAAAGTGTGGGGTTTGCACGCTTACTTTCATAGGTTCACATTTTAAGGTTACTATTTGGTTAGACACACTCCGTCAACCGGAGCATTTATTATCAGTTTTTTGAATCTGACAATTCGATTTACCAACCCTACATTGAACGCAAACGTTTTAGTCGTCGCTGCGATTACGAGGGTGAGCATTGCGATATACCTTACTTAGCTCAGCCATACTCGTGTGTGTATACACCTGGGTAGATGCTAAACTGGCGTGTCCCAGCAATTCTTTGACTGCATTTAAATCTGCACCGTTATTGAGCAAATGAGTCGCGAAGGTGTGCCGCAACATATGCGGACTCGTCTTCGTTTTTTGAGACACCTCACTAAAGTAGCGATTTATTGTTCGGTAAACAAACGTATCGTACAGATTTTCACCCTTATTTGTAAGCAAAAGGCTTCCACCCGTATCAGACCCAAAATTCTGATTTCGCTGATTGATGTATGTTTTTAAAACATCAACCAACCAATCTATTAACGGTATTATACGCTCTTTGTTGCGCTTCCCTAAAACTTTCAAGGTCTTTTGAGCGAGGTTTACATCATCCAACTGAAGGTTGATCAGCTCACTTCTCCGCATTCCGGTGGCATAAAATAAAGCAACCATAGCCAAATCACGGCTGGAGGCAAAATCTGAAGCAGCACTCAATTCATTCAGCACAGCATCTATTTCATCTCCTGAAAAAGGAACCTGAATTTCTTTCTTAACTTTTAATGATTTGTGTTTAGCCAAAGGAGATTGTTCTATAACCTCTATTTTCTGCAGAAATTTGAAATAGGCTTTTAAGGACGATACTTTTCGGTTTACCGAACGATTACCCACACCTTCATCAGCAAGTTTCACAATCCAGGAACGAATAAGCGGATACGAAATTTCACGCTCCGGCATTTCGCCATACCGGTTTTCCAAAAAATCAAAAAAAGACTCAATATCACGGCTGTAAGCCGTTACCGTATGCTTGCTGTACTTACGCTCGAGACTTAGATAATCTATAAATGAAGAAAGGGCCAATTTTAGCTTTTAATAGATGAATTCAAAAGATAGACATTAACCACGAATTTACCACAACCCGAATTCGTGTAAATAAAAAAACCGCCAGCAAAACTGACGGTTTAATTTATATTAATGGAAAGAGGATAAGTCTTTCTGTTAATAATGCCAAGTAAAGTGTAAACCTTACTGACGGAATATTAAATATTCTCCTGATCGCGAAGACCTTGAATGTATGAGGCTTTCTGAATTTCTCTTCTACGTTCTACAGAAGGTTTTGTGAATGCCTGACGATCACGCAGCTTACGCATAGTTCCCGTTCTATCAAATTTTCTCTTGAAACGCTTCAGCGCTCTATCGATATTTTCTCCGTCTTTTACTGGTATAATTAACATAGTGGTACCTCCTTTCTTTAAAATTCTTATCTGTTTACAGGCTGCAAAGATAATTCAATGTTTAAAACTGGCAATGCCAATTTCTATTTTTTATTTAGCTGCCGGCTTATACTCTTTTTTATCGATAACCATTTTGGCTATAATCTCCTTTAAAATCTCTGAAGTTCCGCCTCCTATGGGCCCCAGTCTGCTGTCCCTAAACATACGTGCCAGAGGATAATCTTCCATATAGCCGTAACCTCCCAGCATTTGCAAACACTTGTAAATGACTTCATCTGCGATTTTAGTAGCCATCAATTTTGACATACTCGCCTCTTTGACCACATATTCTCCCTGGTCCAGACTTTTAGCAACATTGTAATTAAAGGTTTTTATCACCTCAACTTCGCTTGACATCTCGGCCACATCGTGACGTAAAGCCTGAAAACGATCTAAGGTTTTACCAAAAGCTTTTCGCTCTGCCATATAATCTAGCGTATATTCTAATGCATACTCGGCACGGGCGTGAGCATTCACTCCCATAATAAGACGCTCTAAAGCAAAATGCTGCATAATATATTGAAAGCCCTTATTCTCCTCACCCATAAGGTTAGAAACCGGAATCTTCACATCACTAAATGCAATCTCGCCGGTATCTGAAGCACGCCAACCGAGTTTATTCAATTTTGTAGCAGAAATACCTTCGGTATTGCGATCTACTACAAAAATGCTCATACCCTTATTCCCCTTTTCAGGATCGGTTTTAGCGGCAACAACGAGATAATCGGAATACACACCGTTTGTAATGAAGGTTTTTGACCCATTAAGCACGTAATGATCTCCTTCTAAAAGTGCGGTACTGCGCATCCCGGCAACATCAGAACCACCAAAAGGTTCGGTTATGCAAAGACAACCTATTTTCTCTCCGGTAATACTTGGAGCGAGATACTGCTCTTTTATTTTCTCAGAACCTTCGGCATTAAGGTGTGTCATTGCCAGGTAAGCGTGCGCCCACATTGCGGCAGCAAACCCCCCGCTGTTGATGCGTTGCAACTCTTCCAGAAAAATAACTGTATAAAAGGTATCTAGCTCGAGCCCTCCGTATTTCTCAGGATAGGTAAGACCAAAATAGCCCATCTCACCCATCTTAGACCAGATGAAGCGTTCAATGGTTCCACTCTCTTCCCATTTATCCAAATGAGGCACTACCTCTTTCTGTAAAAAATCTCTCAAACTTTCTCTGAAAAGCTGATGCTCTTCTGAAAAAAATGCGTTGTTCATGTATTTACTTTTTTCACCTACCGGCATGAAACCTGATTGTAATCCAGGCTACCGGAATATTAGAACTTAAATTATCATTCCCAAAACTATGGGACAGATATTAATTAGGTAATTGGAAAGGAAGTCTGTAAGTATAAACTTCAATATTCGTTAATACACCTACTTAATTTTGGTTGGACGACAAATATAATTTAATTCGATCTAATTTATACGGAGTAATTCCGTCAATTTTGAGAAGTTCATCCAGATCATTTATTTGGTTATGTAACAGCCGGTAATTGACTATTTCCCGAGCTATTTCAAACGTGATGAAAGGCACGGTTGACAGGTCTGACGCGTTTGCCTTATTTACATCAATCCTTTTGATCTCTGGTTTGGAAAGCACCGTGTAATGGCTTTGAAGTTGTTTAACCTGATCTTTTGAAATGCCATACACATCATACAATTGGCGGTCATCAAGAAAACCTCCCAGCTTCCTGCGGTAATCTAGAATGCGCTTCGCTATAACCTGATCAACATCTTCAATCTTCATCAATTCTTCAAACGACACGGTGTTTAAGTCACTTTTTAAGCCGGGCGACTCCACCTCCTTTTGAACGAGCTTAGATTCGGTTTTGGGTTTATTTACCCATTCGGGGAATTTAAAATAGGGAGCAATTGAAGCCAGAAGTGAATCTGAAACTCCTGTTACCTGCTGAAAGTCTTCAGCCGAATTAATCCATTTTCCGCTTTCGCGAAAGCGGAATAACCGGTCTATTTCTTCAACATTCATCCCCAGCGTATATCCCTTATAATCGGTGATAAAATTTGGATTGAAAGGATAAATTTTTGGTTGATTAATACTATCCCGTAGCTTTTGAATGCTGTCGATTCTAGCTTCAAAGATTTTCATTTGATTCTCATTAACAGCCTTGGAGTACGAGTCATTTTGTGCCGGTTCAACTAAAAAATATAAGGCCCAGCAACCTATCACGAGCAGTACCAAAAGCAAAATCCCATTTCGCTGCCGGTTATCCAGTTCGAAATGGGATTTAAACTCTTTCATATTTTGAAGCTATTTATGCATTCTTTGCGGTTTCTTGTTTCTTAAACAATTCGCCGGCTTTTAACTTTCTAAAGTATTCCCTCAAATCTGCACGAACTTCGCCGCTCATTATATACAGACCTATAATATTAGGGAAGGACATTGCCAGAATCATCATATCTGAGAAGTCTAATACAGCACCCAGACTTACTGATGCCCCTACCACTACAAAGAACAAGAATAAGATCTTATAAAGTAACTCTGATTTTTTGCTTTTTCCAAATAAATAAGTCCAGGCACGCATACCGTAGTAAGACCAGGAAATCATAGTAGAAAATGCAAATAAGAATACCGCTGCGGCAAGTACATACGGGAACCAGCTGATCACACTACCAAAGGCGTCAGAAGTAAGGTCTGCACCTGCAACACCTGTCACCTCATGCATACCTGTAAAAATTAGCACCAAAGCAGTCAGGGTACATACCACAACCGTATCAATAAAAGGCTCAAGAAGTGCCACAAAACCTTCAGATGGCGGATGGTTTGTCTTGGCCACACTGTGCGCAATTGCCGCAGAACCCACACCAGCCTCGTTAGAGAATGCCGCACGTTGAAAACCTACGATAAGTACACCCAAGATACCTCCTTTAAGAGCACTTGGGCTAAATGCGCCATCAATAATTGCAGAAAATGCAGGGCCTATGTTTTCGATATTGATAAAAATAACGGTCAAGGCACCCAAGACGTAAACACCTGCCATTATAGGTACAATCTTTCCGGTAACTTTAGCGATACTGTTAATACCTCCAATAATTACAACACCTACCAATACGGCTACGGTTAGACCAAACCAGAAACCGTTACCTTCAAGCCAGTCAAACTGACCGCTCAAAATTTCAAAAGACTGGTTAGCCTGGAACATGTTTCCACCCCCAAAAGAAGCACCAATGGCCAGGATTGCAAAGAAAGCGGCAAGTACTTTACCAAAGCCGCCCATATTTTGTTTTTGAAGACCGTATCTCAGGTAGTTCATAGGACCACCAAACACACGCCCGTCAGGAAGAATATCCCGGTATTTTACACCCAGTGTACATTCCACAAATTTTGAAGACATACCCAGAAGACCGGCAACGATCATCCAGAATGTTGCTCCGGCTCCACCCAAGGAGACCGCTACCGCAACACCTGCAATATTACCCAAACCTACTGTAGCTGAAACCGCAGTAGCCAATGCCTGAAAGTGGGTTATACTACCCGGCGCGTCAGGATCATCATACTTACCTTTAGCCAGCTCCAGACTGTGCTTAAAGCCTCTAAGGTTGATAAAGCCCATACGCACCGTAAAGAAAGCAGCTCCAAAAATCAGCCACACCACAATAAACGGAATCTGAGTAGTCTGCTTATCGCCGTTAGGATGTAATAAGGGCACAGGATCATCGTAAACGATTTCTGCAAATACATCGGCATTGGTCTCTATGACGTGCTGCGTATTATCGGGATTGTAAATAACGCTTCCGGCTTCATTAATATGTTGCAAGGTTCCGTTTGCCTCAGCTTCTACGGTAATTGATGTGTTATTACTCAGTTGAACGACAGCTATCGGATCACCTTTTTTTACTTTTCCTCCATCTGACACTAACCATTCTTTCAGGGTATACTTAAATGGTGTACCGGCTTCCCATCCCGGAACAGATATCATTTTTAAATCGGCATAGATCACAGGATCATAAAGGCCAACTGCCGCAAAAGGATCCCAGAAAAGTACAGATCCCAAACCGGCTACCGCAGGAGTCATCGTACCGTTGAAGACTTCTACGATTGATTCGGTTTCTATCTTGAATTCTTCAGTAACCTGATTACCGGCAGCATCAGAAACCACAACAGAATGTGCAATACCTTCGGTTAGTCCCGTGGCAGAATTTGAAGAAAGAGGTGTGCTTTGATCACTCCATTTGTAGCTGTAGGGTGGAGTTCCCCCGGTGACCTGTAATTCTGCAACACCGTCGTTAATTTGAGTTGTAGGGTTTGAAACGTCTGCAGTTACTTTTAAGTCCTGTGCTAATACCGATAGGGGCAAAAGGACAGACACAAGAAAAATAATTTTCTTCATAAGATTTTTTTGGTTTAACACTTTTTTTCCTGGAAAGACGCAATATGCTAAAAAATTAGGCTTTTTCAAAGGTAAACGCTTTTAAAAATCGAGTAGAATGCCCGTTTAGCGATGAATATTTCAACAATCCTCAAAATATAGCCAAAACTAATTTTCTTCCTGCAGTAGATTATTGCAAAACAAAAAACCCGCAGATTTTAAACTGCGGGTTTTGTAATTCTAATTAAAAAGTACTAGCTCAGGGCTTCCTTTTTCAATTTGATCGCATCGAGATAGCGTCTCAATTGTTTTTTCACAACCGGAAACAGGAAGAATAACCCAACCATATTCGGGAAGATCATAGCAAAAATCATAGCATCAGAGAATTGCCAGATCGAACCCATATTTGCCGCCGCACCAATAACGATGAAACTTAAAAAAAGAAGTTTGTAAACCAAATCTGCAACTTTACCCCTTCCGAAAAGAAACTTCCAGGATTGAAGACCGTAATACGACCATGAAATCATCGTGGAAACTGCAAAAAGCACTACCGCGATAGTCAAAAACACATTTGAAAACGGAATGTACTCGTGAAAGGCTTTTGAGGTAATCCCGGCGCCTTCGTAAGACATTCCATCAATAATCACAGCACCGCTACCGTCTCCTCCGTATTCAAAAAAGCCCCCAAAATTAAATATGATGATTACTAAAGCCGTCATCGTACAGATCACCACTGTATCAATAAAAGGTTCTAATAAAGCAACAAGACCTTCACTCGCTGAATATTTGGTACGTACGGCAGAGTGTGCGATAGAAGCAGAACCTGCCCCGGCCTCATTAGAAAAAGCTGCCCGTTTAAAACCAACCAATAGCACCCCGATAACACCCCCTACTCCAATTGCAGTAGGCTTAAAAGCTTCTTCCATAATTAAGGCAAACGCATCATCAATCAGGCTAAAGTTGATTCCTATGATATAAATACAGGCTGCGAGATACATAATCGCCATAAATGGAACCACCTTCTCAGTTACCTGAGCAATACGTTTGATTCCGCCTATAATGATTACTCCTACAAGGACTGCAATTACAACCCCAATCCAGAATCCGGCTCCGGTACTTTCAAGGCTGAATAATTCCTTTAAAACAATCGTTGCCTGGTTGCTTTGCGCCGCATTACCGCCACCAAATGAACCCCCAATACAAAAAATAGCAAAGATCACCGCCGCGATCTTACCCAGAGTAGCAAAGCCTTTTTCCTTTAACCCTTTAGTCAGATAATACATGGGTCCGCCATAAACAGTCCCGTCCTCTCCCACGTCGCGGTATTGCACCCCTAGAGTACACTCCACAAACTTGGTAGACATGCCCAGCAAGCCACAAACAATCATCCAGAAGGTTGCTCCCGGTCCGCCCAAAGCAATTGCAAGAGCTACACCGGCGATGTTTCCGTTACCTACCGTACCCGAAACCGCAGTGGCCAGCGCCTGAAAGTGACTTACTTCGCCCGCAGAAGACTCATCGCGTATGGTATCTACAATGTCATTATTTACAGCCAGATCATTGTCTAAACTCTCAATATGCTCTTCTATATCAACCTTATTTAAATCTACGCCGTTAGCAATCCCGTCTTCTCCGTATAGAACTTTAGCTCCGTGATTTTCGATATCTTCATACTTACCGCGTACAGTCTGTATGGCATTACCGAAATAACGGAAGTTTGGAAAACCAAAATAAATGGTAAAAAAGAATGCGCTAAATACGAGAAGTAACAACACAAAAGGGATCCCGAAAACATTGAAAAAAATAAGATTGAAGAAGAAATCTGAAATGGGAGCAAATGCCTGATCGATTTGCTGGTCAATTCCCATTTCGGTTTCCTGTGCTTTGGCTGTAAGTCCAAAAAACAACAGGAAAGCAGCTGTAAAAAAATGCTTCATAAAATTTACGGTTAGATTAAAATCAGGAGCATTTTCCTTAAATAGGAATACATTTTTCAGCCTTAACTCCTAAACGCCGTAAACATACTACTAAATCGCAAATTCCTTATGTAAATTTTCAATCTGCTCCGGCCTGCCAATTACGATAAGTTTAGAGTCTCGCTCCAGCAGCAGCGAAGCTTCGGGATTAATCACATAATCACCGGAAGGAGACTTGTAACCAATAATTGAACATCCGGTCTTGGCGCGCAGATCAATATCTCGTATCGTGCGGGTTTGATTATCTGGGCAAACCGCCTCAAAAGTAATTTCCTGAACATTCACACGACCACCGGTTGTAACCTGCAGGTTGTCTAAAAATTCAACCAAATCGGGAACCACAACTAAAGAAGCCATATGATCGCCTCCTATTTTATCGGGCATAATAACATTATCTGCCCCGGCAAATTTCAATTTTTGATAGGTAGTCTCTTCTGAAGCGCGGCTGATGATGTGCAGATTCTTATTCATCTGACGGGCAGAAAGCACGACAAACAGGTTGTCAGAATCATTTGGCAAAGCCGAAATAAGCGTAGAAGCGCGGTCAACACCTGCTTTTAAAAGCACTTCATCTTCGTTTGCATTACCGGTAATAAAGAGCATCTCATCAGTCTGAAATTTATTTACAATCTCTTCACTGCGTTCTACAATTACAAACGGCTTCCCGTAGGTGGTAAGTTTTTGCACGGCCTGCTTGCCATTACGACCGTAACCCACCACGATCACGTGATTCTCGAGTTCTTCAATTTTCTTCAACACGCGTCTTTCTTTTAAAAGTTCAAAATTACTTCGGCTTAAAATAAACTCGGTAATAACCGAAATCGCGTAACCCACAACGGTCAAGCTCACTAAAATTAAAACAACCGTAAATATTTTGGCTACATCATTAAGCGGCTGTACTTCACCAAAACCTACGGTGCTTATGGTGATCACCGTCATGTAAACGGCATCAGTCCAGTTGTATTCTGCAAAAAACCGGTATCCCAGCACACCAAAAACCAGCATAGCCAGAATCAGACTCAGCGCAACATAAAAACGGTTTCTAAAAAGTTGAAGCATAATTATAAGTCAAAAACCGAACTCCTCTTGGTGTACACTAAATCTTTCAGCTTGAGCCAAAAAGCCAAAACCAGATATACGGCAAAGCCCAAACCCGCCGTGGCAAACGAAAGGTAAATAAAAAACAGGCGTACGTTTTTGGCACGAATTCCCATACGGTCTGCCAGGCGGGAAGACACGTAAAAGCCATTGCGTTCAAAGAAATTCCGTATTCTGGAAATGAAACTCATCAGGTGGGGTTTGTACGCAAATTACTAAATTTTATCGGGCAGGCTCAACTACTGCTCTTTCTTAGCAGAAAATTTCCTATTCCGCAGAGCAGGCAGCGATTGGGATCGCAGTAATTTTGTTTAAGCTGAATTAAAGCCTGACTGTGCATCGCATCGCTTTCTAATTTCCGCAAGGCTTCAAAACCAGCTACCAGACTGTTCTGCTCCAACGGAATCTGGGTCAGTAAATTCAGTAATTCTTCTTCAACTTCGACGCCGCGATAGCGGGCATAGGCAAATTTTACAGGAATCAGCGTATTGATAAGCAGTATGTCTATAAAACCACCTGTAAGCCTTTTTACTTTTTTGGCGTGTGATTTACCAAAGGTGTAATGGGTTTCCCAATACGAAGATGCTTTTACGGCAAATAGCTTTTGAAAAACCGTTCGTTCTGAAGTCTGCATACAGATTTCAAAAAGATTGGGAGAATGCTCATAAAGAGCCGCAAGTTGGGAAAGGCGTAGCGTTGGGAAATTAGGCGGTCTCAGTTTAAAAAACTGCATCTGATGGTTGAGACCGGGCGAAAGATTGAACTTAGTCCTTGCAAATTCAAAATCCTGCTTCCATTTGCGCACTACTGCTTCCTGCGTTTCTTCGGGTAATAACCCGGCTACACCTAAATGCACAGGCTCAAGCAAACCCGGAGATGCGGCAAGCTTTCTTATTGTGGAAAAGGGAATCGTCTTAGCGAGCTCTTCAAATGCTTCGGCATTGACCAGCGTACCAAAACTACGCGCCAGTCTCACAAACAAGACCGCTTCCCAGTCCCCCTGAAGTTCGTCAAGCTGAGATTCGACCTCAAGCACTTTGCGCTCCAGGCGTTCCAAATAAACCCGCTCAAGCCAGGGTTCAAAAACAGAAACCGGGATTTCTCCAAAATCGGTTTCGCAATTTACAAACCGCACTTGACCCCTATTCATTAGATTTTGATAGGTGTGTATTAAAGACTTAGGCACTCGGCCGTTTAGAGCTAAAGTGGGAATAGGCTGATTGGTTTTATCAAAAACATCACAATCATCTTCCCATACCACATGTAAAATCACATTTGCGTAGGCCTCATCCTGCTCGTGATTGTGCAAATACCAGTCTGAACTTTTGAGATGAACCTCAACATTGCCAGCCCAAAGCTGACCGTCTATCCTTAGCTGCGCATTGAAAAAATCAGGACCTGAAAGTTGGTTATGCATTCCCGGTTTAAGAATTTGTACATTTTGGCCGGTAGTGGTCAATAAGCCGGACTCTGAAGTGGCTTCTTCAAATTTTAAAAACTTCCAGAGATAATGTAAAAATGCCTCGCTCATTAGGATAAAGTTAAAGCAATTTTAGCACAACCTTAATAGGCTTCAAGCCTCAGCTCCAATACCTTTAACAAAAATAATTTTTATGAAAAAGTCAATCTTTACACTTCTCCTTGCTGCCGGAATTTTTACCGTATCCTGTGGAGATCGAAAAACAAACAGCGAAAACGAAATCCAGCTTGAAGAACGCGAAGGGCCTGTCGTGGAAGGCAAGGATATGATTCCTGCCGACGATAGCGATTCAGCTCAAAATAAAGCCGAAATTGTAAGTGCCAAGCAGGTAGTAAATAAATACTTCTCCGCTCTTGACCGCGGCGATTTTACCGAAGCTTATGAGCAAATGTCACGCTCCAGTGACCGGGGAACATCTTCTGAATTTGCAGAAGAAAACGCTGGAATCGAAACCATAACGGTCAGTTTTACTCAGGACGCAACCGTAAATACCAATACTAATGGTACTGAAATAGAATTGCCTTTACGCTATACGGTCAAAACCAAAAACGAAAATACAGAAACGTATTCAGGATCGGCTATCGTGCTGAAAGCAAGCGGTGAAGATTCAGATTATCAGATTTTAAAAATGAATGTAACCCGCGAAGACAGCTAATTTTAGTCCAGGAAACCCTTTTCGCGCATCCAGGCGTCGTTATACATTTTGCCCACATAGCGGCTGCCGTGATCGTGAAAAAGAACTACTACCACATCATCTTTGGTAAAATGTTTCTTAAGCTGAAGTAATCCTTTTATGGCTGCACCTGCCGAATTGCCTAGAAAAAAACCTTCTTCTTTGGCAAGCCGGCGGGTGTAAATTGCGGCGTCTTTATCGGTTACCTTGGTAAAGCCGTCAATCAAATCAAAATTTACATTGAGCGGAAGAATATCTTCGCCGATACCTTCGGTGATGTAGGGATAAATTTCGTTTTCATCAAAAATACCGGTCTCGTGGTATTTTTTGAAGACTGATCCGTAGGTATCAACACCCCAGACCTTGACGTTTGGGTTTTTCATTTTAAGATAGGCACCAACTCCTGAAATCGTCCCACCGGTACCAACCCCAACCACAAAATGAGTTACTTTACCATCTGTTTGATCCCAGATTTCCGGGCCGGTTGACTCAAAATGAGCCTTGCAGTTACTCGGGTTATCATATTGATTCACGTACCAGGAATTGGGCGTTTCTTCAGCCAGGCGGCGCGAGGTACTGTAATAAGACTGCGGATCATCGGGTGCCACATCAGTTGGGCAAACCACCACCTCACAACCTACAGCTTTAAGAATATCTATCTTCTCCTTGCTTTGTTTGTCTGAAATAACACAGACCATTTTGTAGCCTTTCACAATTGCAGCCAGCGCAAGCCCCATTCCGGTATTTCCCGAGGTACCTTCAATGATGGTTCCTCCCGGTTTTAAAATTCCGGCAGCTTCCGCATCTTCAACCATTTTTAAAGCCATTCGGTCTTTTACCGAATTCCCCGGATTGAAGGTCTCGTATTTAGCCAGCACCAGGCAGGGTAAATCTGCGGTAAGTCTGTTGATTTTAACCATCGGCGTGTTGCCTATAGTTTCCAGAATGTTTTCGGCATACTGCATAAACTGATTTTTAAAGGATCTCAAAATGAAAGCGGAATATACTTTCTATTTTAAGAAATCTAAGCCTTAAGAATAATTTTTATGCCGAATTAACAAGAATTAACGCTCCGGTAATTACTTCGAAAAGCTCGAGGATGCTCTTTGTAACGGGAGCTTCAGTTTTACGCCTTTCACCTTAAGAATCCAATAAATCGTTGCCGTATTGCCCACCACTGCCGGAAGAATCCAAACCGCAAGACCAGACAGATGGGTTCCTGCAACCAGAAAAGCGGTAACCGATGCGATATAAGCCCCAATAATCTTACCGATGTGCTGTACCAGCCAGCCGGTTTTAGTTCTATGCGGATTTCGCAAAAATTTGAAATCCATCAAACACAGCACGAGACCAATTGCGCCAAAAAACAGAAATAACACCGCTAGCTCGCCCGATTTCAGCAATCCCGCGGCAAGCATCAACACCGAAATCAAGGCCATCAATCCCGAAATGCCCCAGTCTATTCTATTAGCAAGCGTTTTGCGCTTTTTAAAACGCAAAGACCGGTTACCTACTAGCACCATATAAATGGTAAATAAGCCAATCATCACCAAAAAGGGATTTTCGTGCCCCGGCATACTGGCAATGGGTACCGAAAGACCCGAACTCGCCAACATGCCGATTGTAAACCACTCTCCAGATTTTTTGTGGAGTTTGCTTCCTTTTTTGACCATAAAACTAAGGCTTCCGGCTATAAGGCCGATGGCTCCAAAAAAAGCGTGAATGTAAATTGCGATCTTAATTGCGGTTTCCATCATAAAGGTTTTGAATTACCCTTCAAAAATGGACATTGATCTGCGCGATAAGAAAAAGGCTTTACTCAACTGTAAAATTTGGGTACTCAGTTGTAACTGATTCGGTTTTGCTTTCGCCCCTGCGAGAAAACAAACTACATCAGTAAGCCCTTGAGATATGCAAAGGAAACATAGCCTTGATTTAGAGGCGGGTCCCGGAAACTCACACCTTTTGGCGGAGCCAATTAGTCAAATTTAATAGTCTTAACCGGAGAAATACGGGTGATCACATAAGACGGAATGAGCAGCATCAGCGCACACAGCAGGAAGGTACCCACGTTGAGCAACACGATATAATACCAATCAATATAAACGGGAGCTTCGCTTACGTAATACGTTTCAGGATTTAGCGTAATCAAACCAAAATACTTTTGAATCAACAATAAACCAATACCGATAACATTACCCCAAAACAGCCCAACACCTACCAGATACAGCGCGTTGTACATAAAGATTTTACGGATGCTCCAGTCACTGGCGCCTAAAGCTTTGAGTATGCCTACCATCGGGGTACGCTCCAGAATAAGTACCAGTAAGGCCACAATCATATTGATCCCGGCAACGATGATCATCACCGCTATGATGAGTGCTATGTTAAAATCAAAGAGCGACAACCACTCAAATATGGAGTAATACTTCTGCTTAATAGTCATTGTATTCAGAAACGAATCGGTATTCTTATAAATTTCGACCCCAATCTCATCGAGCTTATCAAAATCGTCTACAAAAACTTCAAAAGCCCCCACCTGATCCTCTTCCCATTTATTGAGCTTTTGAATATGCCTGATATCTGCAAACAAAAAAGTCTCATCAAACTCCTGAAAACCGCTATCGTAAATACCTACAATATCAAAGCGGCGGTTTAAAAAGCCTCCATCTTCTTTAAGGAAGAACACGATCACCTTATCGCCGTTTTTAAAGCCAAGACGGTTTGCGAGATAGGTACTGATCAGTATTTCGGTATTGAGTTTATCGCTGTAGTCTGGCAAGCGTCCTTCCACCAGAAATTCCTGCATAAAATCCCAGCGGTAGTCTGCGCCCACGCCTTTTACAATAATGCCTTCAAAATCGGTTGGTGTACGTATCACGCCGGCTTTGGTAGCCGTAACCTGTACGTGACTCACCTCAGAAACGCTCTCAAAATCAGGGTAAAAATCCTGATTTTTGGGAATGGGATTTAGCGTTATATCGCTGTTGTTGCCATCAAACTGGGAGACAATAACATCGCCATTAAAGGCCGAAACTTTTTCTTTTATTTTTTGCTGAAGTCCAATACCTGTAGCGATGGTGATCATCATCATCACCATACCCAGCACAATTGCGATGATCGCAATTTTAATAATAGGGGTCGAAGCAGTACTTTTATACTGTTTGGCACCAATTATGCGTTTAGCTGTAAAATATTCAAAATTCAATCGTCCTATGGCGTTTCGTTTGCTCAAAAGTAACTTTTTTTTAGTTGTTGTAATTGCGATTTCCTGCGGAAACCATCCCGGAAAACAAAAACAGGAAGCCGCTGCTGAAGCCTCACTAACTGATGCGCAAAATCAGGAAACCGAATTGGTTTTGGGCGCAAACCGCACCGAAGCCTACCTCCCCTTGTTGAAAAACAAACGCGTGGCTGTGGTGGGAAACCCGAGTTCGCTAATTCTTAAACCCGAAAAAATAGAGGGTGAAAAACGCTATACCCATCTGGTCGATTCGCTTTTAAGCTTAAACGTAAATCTGGTAAAAGTCTTTTCTCCCGAACATGGTTTTAGAGGCACAGCCGATGCCGGCGAAGCGGTAAAAGACGGAAAAGACCCTAAAACCGGTTTGCCGGTGATTTCGCTTTATGGCAACAATAAAAAACCAAAACCCGGGCAGCTGGAAGGTCTGGACGTGATTGTTTTTGACATTCAGGATGTGGGTGTACGCTTTTATACCTATATCGCCACCTTACATTATGTGATGGAAGCAGCCGCAGATGCCGGAATCCCCGTCCTTGTGCTCGATCGCCCCAACCCCAACGGAAGCTATGTAGACGGCCCGGTGATGGAAGCCGAACACACCAGTTTTTTAGGTATGCACGCCGGTGTTCCGCTGGTTCACGGGATGACCATTGGTGAATACGCGCAGATGATGGCCAAAGAAGGCTGGCTTCAATCACAAAAAGAAGTAGAACTTACCGTAATCCCAATGACGGGGTACCGGCACGATTTAGCCTATTCGCTACCGGTAAGGCCTTCGCCAAATTTACCCAACGACCAGTCGGTAATGCTGTATCCCAGCCTGGGTCTTTGCGAGGGCACGGCGCTTAACGCCGGTCGGGGTACCGAAATGCAGTTTCAGGTTATTGGCAGCCCGTTACTACCAGCAGCCGATTATCCGCTTACTTACACACCTCAGCCTAATTTTGGTTCCAAAAACCCAAAATTTAAAGGCGAAGTTTGCCACGGCCTTGATCTGCGCGACCTTGCCCCTCTTGACCGGGTAGACCTGAGTTTTATCTACAACGCTTATCAAAACTATACCGATAAGGCTTCCTTTTTCAACACGACCAATTTCACTGCACACGCGGGCACCACACTTCTGCAAAAACAAATTGAGCAGGATTTGGGGCTTGATGCTATTTATGCTTCCTGGAAGCCGGGAATTGACCGGTTTAAGGCTTTGCGGTCCAGATATCTGATCTATCCGTAATTTTTTAAAAACAGGTTTAGATTACCCTAAAATTGTTGAAAATTAACAACAAGTATCTGCGTTTTTCCTATATTTAGGGTTCTACTTTATTAAAAATCAATCTTTCATAGCTAAACGCAGTTTTTATGAAATTTCTTATCACGTTGACCCTTTTGCTTTTTTGCGGCGCCACACAAGCCCAGCGACTTCTGGGCACAGTCACCGATGCTAAAACTCAGGAACCTATTACCGGAGTCAATGTGTTCATCAAGTCTATAAAAAAGGGGGTTACCACAAAGAAAGACGGCGTATTCTACTTTGAGCAGGCAAACGGTCTGCAACCTCAGGACACCCTTTTATTTAATATGGTAGGCTACCGCACATTAAAATTAACTTTAGATCAGTTTCAAAAACTCGAGAAAAAAGTAAATCTTTACGAAGAAAACCTATCCAACCTGCGCTCTGATAAAGCGGTCAGGATCATCACCATCAGTGACGGAAACAGTAAATAACCAACGCCTAATCTTTATGAAAAACACATTCCTGAAGCAATTCGTTTTAGGCTTATGCCTCTGCGGTTTTACCGCTTTCGCCCAGCAAAACACCTATGAATTACCCCTTGCAAAGCCTGCCGATGCAGGAATGCGCACCTATCACCTCAGCTACATCGATTCACTGGCCAACGAGGCAATAACCGAAAAACAGGTGCCGGGCATCGTGGCACTGGTGGTGCGTGATGGCAAGGTGGTTTATCATAAAGCTTTCGGTCAGGCTGATCCTTCGGGCAAAAAACTGCAAACATCCTCAATCTTTCGCATTGCTTCACAAACCAAAGCCATAACCTCTACCGCAGCGATGATTTTATGGGAGCGCGGTAAATTCCAGCTAGACGATCCTATTGCAAAGTATATTCCCGAGTTTAAAGACGCGCAGGTTCTTGACTCGCTCTTACCTGACGGAAGTTACACCTCACACCAGGCAGATAAACCCATTACCATTCGTCATTTACTAACCCACACTTCGGGGATTGGCTATGGTGCGATAGATGGCGATGCTCGCTTTAGAAAACTATATGAAGATGCCGGAATCATCGACGGCTTTACAACCAAAAACATAACCCTGGCCGAAAACGAACCCAAACTGGCCAAGATGCCCTTGCATCACAACCCAGGCGAACGTTTTACCTACAGTGAAGGGATCGATGTGGTAGGATATCTGGTTGAACTGCTTTCAGGCAAAAAGCTGGATGTATTTATGCACGAAGAGATTTTTGAGCCTCTGGCGATGACCGACACCTATTTCTACATTCCAAAAGAAAAGCACGAGCGTCTGGTTGCCGTACAGGCTCTGGAAAACGGCAAGTGGACAGACGCCGGTTCTAATGCTTTTTATGCTGCAAACTATCCTATAAGCGGTGCTCAAACTTTCTTTTCGGGCGGGGCCGGACTCTCCAGTACTGCGCTTGATTACGCCCAGTTCTTGCAGATGTACGTCAACGGCGGGCAGCTTAACGGCAAACGCATTTTAAGTCCAACTACCGTCGACTTTATTTTGAGCAATCAAATAGGTGATATCTGGGCAGATCAAGGTGCCGGTCACGGTCTTGCTTTTAAAGTTGTGGGAGAAGGCGCTTCCGCGAAAGGTGGCCAGGGAAGTCCGGGCACTTTTGAGTGGGGAGGTTATTTCAACACGCAGTATTTCGCAGATCCAAAACAAAAACTCATTGGGATCATCCTGAAACAAACTCTTGGAGCCAATAACGATCAGACCGCCTGGAAGTTTCGCAACATCGTTTTTTCGTCTGTTGCAGAATAAAGAATTTTTAGGCTAAAAAAATAGAGCCTTATTAATTGTACAGGGAATCGGGCAGTTTTGTCCGATTCCTTTCATTTAAATACCATCTGTAGGCTAACTTTAACCGGAAAACTAAATACAAATCCATGAAAAAACAGCTTTTTGCTTTTGCGATCAGTTCGCTGCTAAGCGCCGGGTTATGCGCCCAAAGTCAGGAGGAAACCATCAAGGCGGTGGTTACCGAAGCCACTGAAAATTCCCAGCTTAAATTACTCGCCCATCAATTGCTCGACGTGGTTGGACCCCGACTCGTAGGAAGTCCTGAAATGAAACAGGCACACGACTGGGCGGTTAAAACCTATACCGATTGGGGCATACCTGCAGAAAATCAGCAATGGGGAGTTTGGAAAGCCTGGGATCGCGGGATTACACATATTGATTTGGTGAGTCCACGCAGCGTAAGTCTGGAAGGCATGCAACTGGCGTGGAGCCCTTCAACTTCTGCGAAAGGTGTAGAAGCCGAGGTTGTGGTGTTACCGGAAGCTAAAGATTCACTGGCATTTCAAGATATGCTGAGCCAGGTCAAAGGTAAATTTGTTTTGATTTCTATGCCGCAACCTACCGGAAGACCTGATGAAAACTGGGAAGAATGGGCAACTCCAGAATCATTTGAAAAGATGAAAACCGAGCGTGACGCGCTTAACGATGCCTGGAACGCCCGCATCAAAGCCACCGGATATTCTTCACGCGAATTGCCGAAAATTTTGGAAAAAGCCGGAGCTGTTGGGGTGATCACCAGCAACTGGTCACGCGGATTTGGCGTAAATAAAGTCTTTTCGGCCTACACCGATAAAATCCCGATGGTAGACATCGCTTTAGAAGATTACGGTCTGCTCTACCGCCTTGCGGATTATGGTGATAAACCGGTCATCAAGGTGGTGGCTCAATCTAAAGATCTGGGCGAAGCACCAACCTTCAATACCATTGCTCAGATTAAAGGGACCGAAAAACCGGACGAATATGTGATTCTTTCTGCGCATTTTGATTCTTGGGACGGCGCTCAGGGCGCTACCGATAACGGCACCGGAACCCTCGTGATGATGGAAGCTATGCGTATTCTTAAAAAAGTATATCCCAATCCCAAACGCACCATCCTTGTAGGTCACTGGGGAAGTGAAGAACAGGGACTTAACGGTTCTCGTTCTTTTGTAAAAGACCATCCGGAAATCGTCGCCGGTGTACAGGCGGTATTCAATCAGGATAATGGTACCGGTCGCGTGGCAAACATCTCCGGAAACGGATTTTTACACGCTTACGATTACCTGGGCAGCTGGTTAAGCGCAGTGCCCGATGAAGTAGCCGAAATCGAAACCAACTTCCCCGGGGCTCCCGGTCGTGGCGGTTCTGACTACGCCTCCTTTGTTGCCGCGGGTGCTCCTGCCTTCAATCTTAGTTCGCTAAGCTGGAATTACTGGAACTACACCTGGCATACCAACCGCGACACCTATGATAAAATCGTTTGGGATGATGTGCAAAACAACGTGATTCTTACGGCTGTATTAGCCTATATGGCTAGTGAAGATGAAGATAAAACCTCGCGTGAACAAATTGTTCTACCCGTAAGCTCAAGAACCGGTGAACAAATGACCTGGCCTGAGCCTCGTGACGGAACCCGTCGTGGTGGACTTGAAGATTAGATTTGAGATATTAGACGCTAGATTTTAGATTTTAAAAAAAACCTGAGCAATTGCTCAGGTTTTTTTTTGTTTTAAGTAAAGGATTACAACTCCTGAATCTGCTTTACTTCTTCTTCACTAAGTGTCAATAATCCCGGTTTTACGAGACGGCCTATCATCTCGCGCCAGTTTTCGTCCTGCTCAAAAATGTTTTTAAAAATAGGCTTGGCTTCTTCTAGCTGCCCGTCGTTTGCCATCGCTACGGCTGCCCAGAATTGCATTTCCAGATTATCGGGAAACATACGTTCAGCGGTACCGTAAAGCTTTAAGGCTTCGGGCATATCGCCGGCCTCTACAGCCAGATCACCTCGATTCATGTAGTCATACGCACGGGCAACCTTCAGCAAACGATCTAATTCTTCAATGGGGTTTTCATGATCGTCAACCCGCAAATTGATTCTATATTCTTCCCAGGAATTTTCAGCCAATTCAGGACCTACCACGATCAAGGCTGCGCTTTGCTTTCCGCGTATATCACCACCCGCATCCTGAGCGGCTTTAAGCACAGCTACCATACGCTCTGCAAGCGGAAGATCGCTATGAGCTTCAAAAGCCTTTGCCATCGCAGGAACCGTTTGGTCGGTCAGCATCATATTGGCTTGTACCGAGAAATTATCACCCGTTATCTGACTGGCGTATACCACACATTTCTCACCGGTGTATGCGGCAGCATTTCCATTTACATCTAAAAAAGCGACCTGGCGAAAGGCCTTGCCTTCATCTTCGGCTACCAGTTGATCTAAAGCTGCTTCTGCCGAAATACCTTCCTGCATAAGCGCCAAGCCTCTTGGCCCATATGCGGGATTTACAAAAGACTGAGTGGCCACCACCCCTACTCCGCTTTTTCCCCAGGAGACTAAAGAACCCACGCTAAACCAGTGACTCTGCACCGCAACCGCCATTTCGCCGGTATTGGCATCGCGTGCCACGATAGAAAAGGTGTGGGCAAACGCGCTTTTATCTGCATTAATGTTTTGAGCAAAGCAAGTTGCATTTGAGGCGATCAGTAATACGGTGAGTAATTTTTTCATACCTATTTCAATTTTATACGTTCTTTCATCTTTTCGACGATGTTATAGGCTGCGGGACAAATCGCAACGTTCTTCAGAGTAATATTGGTTATTTGCTGAAATTTCTTTCGGTCTGTGTGCGGAAACTCGGCACAGGCCTTGGGGCGCACATCGTAAATCATGCAATAATTGTCAGCTCCCAGAAAGGTACACGGCACCTCTTGCAACACATAATCCTTGTCTTCATCAATACGCAAATAGGTATCAATAAACTGTGCATCTTTCATTCTGAAATGCTTTGCAATACGGCTGATGTCACGGTCTGTAAACAACGGCCCGGTGGTCTTGCAACAATTGGCACACTCCAGACAATCAGTCTGCGCAAATTCCTCATCGTGCAATTCCTGCATCTGGTAATCCAGATCTTTGGGCGGTTTGCGCTTCAGCTTTTTAAAATAGGCAGCAGTTTCTTTATGCTTATCTTTGGCCAGATTGGGCAGCTGCTCAATAAATTCATCCATAGCGCAAAAATACGTAATTAAAGCAGCCTTAATTTATGGCGAAAAAAGATTCTGTAAACCCCGATATTTTCGGCGCAGCCCTTCTTGATTTTTACCACGGAAGGCATACCGAAGACATCACAGTGATCTCTTCCCTTACCGAAGATGACGAAATTCCCATTCCCTATCTCTTCCGGGATTTTGAAGAAATGCCCGAAATCGAACAGGAAGCCTTAAAGCTGGCGAAAGGCAAAATTCTGGACGTGGGCGCCTGCGCCGGAAGCCACAGTTTATACCTGCAAAAACAGGGTAAGGATGTGACTGCTTTGGATGTTTCAGGCGGGGCGATTGAAGTTTGCCAACTGCGCGGAATTGAAAAAACAATACAGGCAGATGTTTTTGAACTTACCGAAGCCTCTTACGACACGCTGCTTTTGCTGATGAACGGTACCGGTATTTTCAAAACCTTGAAAAATACTCCAAACGCACTGAAACAGTTGGGCTCCCTGCTGAGCGAAAACGGACAGATTTTAGTTGATTCTTCAGACATCGCCTTTATGTATGAGGAAGAAGATGGCAGCTACTGGCGCGATACCAGCAGGGATTATTATGGCGAAGTCACGTTTAAAATCAGGTATAAAAAGAAAACCTCTCAGGCTTTTGACTGGCTCTATCTCGATTTTGAAACTTTAAAGGCTGAAGCAGAGAAGTCGGGATTTAGCTGCACAAAAGTCCTTGACGGACCGCATCATGAATACCTGGCGCGACTGGTTAAAGCAGATTGAAAAAACCGTAAAGCGCTTTAACTCGTAAATTTTAAAAAGAATTTAAACAAACAACAAGTGCCGATGCCTCTCCGTTTAAGTATTTTTGGCACTTGTTAATATAAAACAGATGAATAGTTTAAGAATTACCCCTTACCTCACCCTATTTTTTGCGCTTTTTGTACTTTCCTGTTCTAAAGACGAAACTACTGCGCCAGATCCTACGCTTGCCAATAAGCAAGCTCTTGGGACTTCTGCCCGCGATTTTTTAAGTGCCGATGAGTTTACCAGTCTGCGTGTAGAAATCGCTTACGTGGCCGGTTTTAAACCCGCTACAGCAACACTTAATAACTTACGTAGCTTCTTTGAGCAACGCTTAAATAAACCAGACGGAATTACCTTTATAGAAACTTTGGTGCCTGCGACGTCTGTAGGTTCTCTGGAGCGCGATGAATATGTAAAAATCGAAGCAGACAATCGTACCGCTTTTAATGCAGGCGATGAGTTAGCTGTATGGATCTTTTTTGCAGATCAAAACTCTGAAAAAGACACGGACACCAGCCGAATTCTAGGTACCGCTTACCGCAATACCTCGTGTATTATTTTTGAAAAGACCCTAAGAGATTTCAGCAACCGAATTGGCGGAGCGAGTCTCACCCAACTGGAGACGGTGACTACCGAGCACGAATTTGGACATTTATTTGGCTTGGTCAATTTGGGAACTGATATGGTACGCGATCACGAAGATGAACAGCCTAATGATGACGGTATAGATGCGCTAAATAAGCACTGTAATCAGGAAAATTGCCTGATGTATTTTCAAACCGTTGCAGATGCAACCAGCTCTGCAATGACCGGCCTGCCGACTTTTGGAGAATTCTGCCTTGAGGATCTTCGGGCAAATGGCGGTAAATAATCACGACAGGCTCTAAAAACAAAAAGCTTCCGGCAAAACCGGAAGCTTTTTTATTTGCTTTAATGAAGTGCTTAATCGAGTACCAGGCTGGTCGTAGCGATCATTTTTCCACCATCAAAAATATTGATCTTGTATAAACCTTTTGCAAAATCTTCTCCGCGTGGAGCGATGTTTTCGCAGATATCAAGCGCTGTGTTCTCGTAGTAAAACTTAGAAATAGCGCTGTAAGTAACGGTTGTAATACTGTCGATTTTTACGGTCTTGTTAGCTCCCATAATGTTGTTTTGCGGGTCTAGCACCTGAACGTAAAGTTCTTTATCTCCGGCTTCAGCAATACGGTTTTGAGGCACGGTGTAACACGCTCTGATACGGTCAACACGACGGGCACGGTCATTTTCTACCAGTTTACCACTGTTGCGCACAATTACTCCGGTACCTACCAGTTTATTAGCAGCAAGGCTTGAACCTAAAGCTACTTTTTCGGCAAGTTCGTCTTTAATCGTCGCAAGGCTGTCACGCTTCATACGGCTTACTTCCAGTTCATAAGTAGTACTGTCTACGCGCATGGCGAGCATCTTGTTCATACCTTTAAGACTGTCATTCTGAGCGAAAAGGTATTCACGTTCTTTCTTAAGTTTATAAACCTCATCGCGGTAGCGACGCAATACAGAAATAGAAGCTTCCATTTTTTGAACCGAATCAATCAATACCTGAATACGGTCACGAGCCTGATTAAGCTCAGTATCTTTTAGGTTGTTTTCTTCGATTACCGCATCATACTTGCTTACCATCTGTTTAAGATCATTCAATACCAATTCTTTCTCTTCGGTAAGCTCTGCCTTGGTATTCTTTTCCTGGTTATACAGCTTTATCGCAAAAGCCCCGGCAACTACCAGTAAAACGGCAAGTATTCCCGTAATTACTTTCATTCCCGTATTCTTATTTTCATTCTCCATTTTTCTAAAATTTGATTAGTTATGGGTTGTAACCCAATTTTTTAGTAACGTTAATTATGTATCAAAAGTGTACAAATCTTTTAAATCTTCCTTAAAAATTTGCAGTTTTTAACGAAATGCTATCGCAATCGTTTTTTATGAGCATTTAAGATGGAATTTTACCCGCCACGACCGATAAATTTGGGTTCCGTTTCCCTTTACAGAATATGGAAAGCTTCAAATTTTAATCATATTCATGCCGAATCATCAATTTGCTATGCCAGTCAGACGGATATCTGTATCTTTACGGGATGAATAACGAACACAAACGCGCCGCAATCCTATTTGGAGTACTCGCAATTATCGCTCTGGTCATCTGGATTTTTCACGCCAGCTTTGGCAAAGGCCTGCTTCTTGGTGTAGGGATCGCGATTCTGGTCTACATTTTACGCAGTTTTCTCCCCAGAAGAGGTTAAAAAAGTTTTAGCAAATCGCTCGCATTGGAAAGCGTTTTGAATTTAGAATGCGCGATTTCTTCATCTACCTGCTCGTGGCTCCACGTGGTGTGAAACGGAATATGAATCGCGTAACCTCCCATCGCCAACACCGGAATGACATCAGATTTCAACGAGTTACCCACCATCAAAAACTCACCGGGTTCAATATCCAGATGTTTTACCAGTTTTTTATACTGCGTTTCCTTTTTATCTGAAACAATCTCTACGTGATGGAAATAGTCAATAAGACCACTCTTAACCAATTTCCGTTCCTGATCGAGTAGATCACCTTTAGTTGCAACGACCAACTTGTGCGTTTTAGACAGTTTTTGCAAAACCTCTTCAATATGCGGAAGTACCTCAACCGGCTCGGCTAGCATCTCCTTCCCTTTCTTCAAAATAAAATCGATGGTTTCGGCACTAAGTTTATCGCCCATTAGGCGATGCGCGGTTTCGAGCATTGAAAGGGTAAAGCCTTTAATCCCATAGCCGTAGGTGTCCAGATTGCGAATCTCGGTATCGAGAAGCTTTTCTACGATATCGTCCTCATCACCAAATTCACGCAGGTGTTTGGCAAAGGCAAGTTCGGCTTCTCTAAAAAAGGTTTCGTTAACCCAAAGGGTATCATCGGCGTCAAAAGCGATGACTTTTATGCTGCTTAAATCCAAAAGCAAGTAGTTTTTGATGAATCGTAAAAATACACAACTCAATTTTAAGTAAAGTCAACCGGCCTCATTCTGTTTAAAACTCTGAAACAATAGCGGTAAACCGGGTTTTGAGATCAAATTGTTTCTTAACTTAAACGAAAATTGCTAAAAAAAGAAAACGATGTTTGGACTATTTAAAAAGAAGACCGAAAAAGAAAAATTAGAGATCGAATACAAGAAGCTGATGAAGGAAGCTTTTGAACTTTCCAAGAGCAATCGCTCGGCCAGTGATGACAAGTATGCCGAAGCCGATCGTATTCTGAAAAAGATTGAATCGCTTTAGATAATCAAACTTTATTTAAGTAAAAAAAGCATCGTAGTTTATCGCTGCGATGCTTTTTTACAATGGTATCGTCTTACTTTTTCTTTTTCATTTTATTGATCCAGATGAGCGTTCCGGTAATGGGAAGACTCGTGGCTATCAGACAAGCCAAAAAGTAAATGATTTTTGAAAACATCCCAAAAACCTCTCCGGTGTGCAAAGGCTTTATAAGCGATGCAAACTGTACATTGAGCGGTTTATCTGCGAAAATATCTAATGCAAGCACTTCACCGTTTTTGGCAATGTAGGCACGATCTGCAGCTACGGGTGACCATCCTGAAGCGTTGTTCTTACGCAGACTGAAATAATCAGCACGATTTCCTGGCAAACTGATACTTAGATCTCCATCGAAGGGAAAAACACGTGCCGCGACTTCCTCAATTGCATCAAGATCAAGTGTCGTGGCTGTCTCGGGCACTTCAAATTCCGGGGAAGAGCGGTTAAAAACGGGTGTGCCAATTAAATTGCCAAGCCCTTCGCGATAGCCTTCAAAAGACCAGCATAAACCGGTAATGCCCATAATAACAATAAAGATAAGCGCGTAAAACCCGAGCGTGTTGTGTAAATCGTGGTTGACGCGTTTCCAGTTGGCTTTGGTCTTGATCTTAAATCCGGCTTTAAAGTTTTTGCGTTTGAGTTTTCTGGGAAACCAAAGAACCAAACCGGTAATGGAAAGGATCAAAAAGATGATGGTTGCCACTCCAACAATAGGTCTGCCTATAGACGAATCAAAAAGCAACCAGCGGTGCATTCTAAAAAAGAAAAAGCAGAACCCATCTGCAGGATTAGGCCCTGCAATCAGCGTTTCTGCGGTATACGGATTCACCTGAAGATTGGTTCCGCGGCGTTCTTCCGGATTTTCCTTGATGGTAAAAGTGTAGGGCGCAGATTCATCTGCCGGGATATTTACCGAAGTAAGGGTGCCGGCGTGATTCTGACGTATTTTAGTTTCGAGGGCTTTGAGACTAAGCATCTCCCCTTTTGGTTCTACTTTTAAATCTTCTTCAAAAAATGCTTTGATCTCGTGCTCAAAAGCCAGAATACTTCCGCTAAGGCAAACCAGAAAGAGGATGATCCCGCTCGCAAGACCCAGCCATAAATGCACATCGTTGATTAATTTCCGAAAACTAAAAGACTTCTTTTTTTTCATATTTATTTTTCAAGAGTATTCCTAAGACACTCCAATTCCCCAAACGTTTAAATGTATCGGGTACAAATATAAAATTTCATCAGAATTAAAACTATTTAGACTTAATTAAAATAATAATCTTCAGAGTTTATAAAAAAACCCGGCTCAAAGAACCGGGTTTATAAATAATGCGATTTGCTATTTTTAGCGCACCAACTTCTTGTACTTGATACGTTTTGGCATTAGATCGCCGCCTAAGCGCTTCTTTTTGTTTTCTTCGTAATCGGAGAAACCACCTTCAAAGAAATACACCTGGCTATCGCCTTCAAATGCCAAAATATGCGTACAAATTCGGTCTAAAAACCAACGGTCGTGAGAAATTACCACAGCACAACCGGCGAAATTCTCAAGACCTTCTTCAAGCGCCCGAAGCGTGTTTACATCCAGATCGTTTGTAGGCTCATCCAGCAGTAACACGTTGCCTTCTTCCTTAAGTGTCATAGCAAGGTGCAGACGGTTACGCTCCCCACCCGAAAGCATACTTACTTTTTTGTTTTGCTCGCTTCCGCTAAAGTTAAAGCGGCTCAAATACGCGCGGCTGTTTACCTGACGGCCACCCATCATAATGAGTTCCTGCTTGTCGCTGAAGTTTTCCCAAATGGTTTTTTCGGGGTCAATATTGCTGTGCGACTGGTCTACATAGGCGATTTTGGCTGTGTCACCAACGGTAAATTCACCTTTATCAGGCTCTATTTCGCCCATAATCATTTTGAAAATGGTGGTTTTACCCGCACCGTTAGGACCTATAACGCCCACAATACCGGCCTGAGGCAGCACAAAATTCAAATCTTCATACAAAAGCTTATCTCCAAAGGCCTTGCTCACCCCTTTTGCATCAATCACATTCGTTCCCAAACGCGGACCGTTAGGGATGTAGATTTCAAGCTTTTCATCGGTTTGCTTCTGGTCTTGCGACATCAGTTTGTCGTAGTTATTCAAACGCGCTTTTTGCTTGGCCTGACGTCCTTTTGGCGCCATACGCACCCATTCGAGCTCGCGCTCCAAAGTTTTCTGACGTTTACTGGCTTGTTTTTGCTCCTGAGCCATACGCTTGGACTTTTGGTCCAACCACGAAGAGTAATTTCCTTTCCACGGGATTCCTTCTCCACGGTCTAATTCTAAAATCCATCCCGCAACATTGTCGAGGAAATACCGGTCGTGCGTTACCGCGATCACGGTACCTTTATATTGTGCCAAATGATGTTCTAACCAGTGTACACTCTCTGCATCCAGGTGGTTAGTAGGTTCGTCAAGCAACAAAACATCGGGCTCCTGAAGAAGTAAACGGCATAAAGCCACACGACGACGCTCTCCACCGGAAAGCACTCCGATTTTTTGATCAGCCGGCGGGGTGCGTAAGGCATCCATCGCTACTTCTAGTTTGTTATCTAGTTCCCAGGCATTGCGGGCGTCAATCTCATCCTGCAAAACCGCCTGACGGTTCATCAGCTTTTCCATCTTATCAGGATCGCTGTACACCTCTTCAAGACCAAACTGATCGTTGATGCTGTTATATTCGTCGAGAATAGCAACAGTCTCTGCTGCTCCTTCCCGCACTACTTCAAGAACCGTTTTATCGTCATCCAGTTGGGGTTCCTGCTCGAGGTAGCCTACTGAAAATTCCTTGTCTGAAGTCACATCGCCCTGATAGTTTTTCTCAACCCCGGCAATAATCTTAAGCAAGGTAGATTTACCCGAACCGTTAAGACCCAGAATACCAATTTTTGCCCCGTAGAAAAAACTCAGGTAAATATTCTTCAATACCGGCGTATTTGCCCCGGGATAGGTCTTACTGACTCCCGTCATTGAAAAAATAATCTTTTTATCGTCTGCCATAATATGTAGTTATTGTGTTATGCTGCTGCTTGAAAAGCTTCAAAAAACAGGGTGTAAAGGTATTATAATATTGTGGTATTGAAAATGACTGCACTCAGAATCCTTACGCCCAAATTGTTATCAAATTGCTCCACGCACTCCATTGTTTAACTTTAGTATAATTATAACAAATAGCGCCTTGTAATGCGCAGCTTTTTAGTCCATCTTTAAAGAAACCGAAGAATCGAAATTAATTTTCTAAATAATCACCAGATAATTTGGGAATTATTTGAAAAATCAAAAAATTCCAAAAGCGTTTCGCCGGCAACTGAATCGCTTTCGTATAACTAACACTAATAAAAGTTATGAAACCTTCTAACCAACCCTCCTCACAAGACCGAAAACTCGGGAAAGAAGAAGAACAACTGCTTGACGAACTGGGTATTTTTGGCCAGTCGCGGCGTACGTTTCTCAATCAAATGTCTGCTGCGGGAATAAGCCTTATGGCGGTCCCCTATTTTACATCAGACGTGTTTGCCCAGGCACCTAAAGCTCCCGATCTGGACCCCGAAAGTTTACTCAATGCCCTTGAGGTGAACCTAAAAATAAATGGCGACACCTATCCTTTACAGGTAGATTCGCGTATGACCTTACTGGATGCCCTGCGCGAACGCTTAAACCTTACCGGTTCTAAAAAAGGATGCGATCACGGTCAGTGCGGGGCGTGCACCGTGCTTATTGACGGCAAGCGAAAACTATCCTGCCTTACCTTATCTGCGACCTGCAAAGACAAAGAGATTACCACAGTAGAGGGTCTTGCTCAGGGAACAGGTTTGCATCCCGTGCAGGCAGCTTTTCTCAAACACGATGGTTTTCAATGCGGGTATTGCACTCCGGGACAAATTTGCTCAGCAGTTTCCTTACTAGATGAAGCCAAACGTGGCGAGGTGAGTTATGTAACCGAAAATGTAAAAGACGAAGTGACCCAGCTGTCTGACAAAGAAATCAGAGAGCGTATGAGCGGTAACATCTGCCGCTGCGGGGCTTACAACAATATTGTACAGGCCATTCAGGAAGTACATTCCGGCAAAGCCGAAATGCCACGCTGGGAATTTGCTACAGAACAAGAACTAGAAGCCAGCAGGACTGCTGAATAACCAAAAAATCAACTTATGAGACCTTTTCAATTCCATAGTCCGTCAAACGCTGCTGAAGCCCTACAAAAACACTCGCGAGATCAGAAGACCCATTATCTGGGAGGTGGCACCAACCTCATCGATCTGATGAAAGAAGATGTGGAGCGACCTGATCATTTAATTGAGGTTGCAGATCTTCCGTTTAAAGAAATTACCCAAACCGCAAACGGTGGCTTGATGCTGGGCGCTACCCTGAATAATACCGAAACTGCAAATCACAAACTGGTACGTAAAAACTACCCGCTTCTTACGATGGCGATGCTTTCCGCAGCTACTGAACAAATACGTAATATGGCTACCAATGGTGGCAATTTGCTGCAGCGTACGCGATGCCCTTACTATTTTGAAACCTCGATGCCCTGTAACAAACGCGAACCCGGTTCTGGTTGTGGAGCGTTGAACGGAGCAAACAGCAAGAGCGCCCTATTTGGCTGGAGTGAGTCTTGTGTGGCTACCCACCCTTCTGATATGTGTGTAGCTTTGGCCGCTCTTAATGCTAAAGTGCACGTGGGACAGGCAGATGGCAGCTCACGGGTGATCCCTTTTACCGAATTTCACCGCCTGCCGGGTGATCAACCTGAAAAAGATACGAATCTTGAAACCGGCGAACTCATCACCGGCATCGAGTTGCCAGAATCTGAATTTCCCGATCATTACTACTATTACAAAGTACGCGAGCGCAGCAGTTATGCTTTTGCGCTGGTCTCTGCGGCAGTAGGCTTACAAATGCAGGGAAATACGATTACCAAAGCCGGACTGGCTCTGGGTAAAGTAGCCCACAAACCCTGGAAACTCGAAAATGTGGAGCGCTATTTAGAAGGAAAAGAAGCAAGCCTTTCCACTTTTGAAGCAGCAGCTGACCTTGCTTTTGAAGATGCGCAGCCCCTTTCAAAAAACGAGTACAAAATAGAATTAGGTAAAAAAACATTGGTGCAGGCACTCGTACGTGCAGCGGCACGTAGTTAAACATATAGTATGGAAACGAAAACAAAAACCGGCATCGGAAATCCCATCAGCAGGCTTGAAGGCAATCTTAAAGTGATGGGCAAAGCCAAATACTCATCTGAATTCAGCTTTGAAAATCTGGCTTTCGCTCAGGGAATTCAAAGCACGATCGCTTCAGGAAGAATAACGGCGATTGATACATCTGAAGCTGAAAAACAAGAAGGGGTGCTTAAAATCATCACCTATCAAAATGCACTAGAACTCAAAGGCTATAATGGCCGGTTTGAGTCGCCCAGCACAAAGGGTATTTCCCCAAGTTTACAAACTCCGGAAGTTCACTTTTACGGGGAATACATAGGCGTTGTCGTTGCCGAAACCTTTGAGCAGGCACGCTATGCGGCAAATCTCATCAAGGTAACCTACGCCGAAGACCAGCACCAAACCAACTTTGAAGAGCATTTAGATTCGACTTATAAACCCGATAAAGCAAACGGAAACCCTGCTGATACCAGCTGGGGCGATCTGGAGGCGGGACTCAACCAAGCTGCCGCGAAAATCGATGTTACCTACAACACCCCTATAGAACACCATCATCCAATGGAGCTACACAATATTATTGCAGTTTGGGAAGGCGATAACGTGACTGCCTATGCTTCAACCCAAATGGTTGAAAATGCCGTGACCACCATTGCCGAAACCTTCCAGATGCCCAAAGAAAATGTTCGGGTTATAACACCTTACGTGGGTGGCGGTTTTGGATCTAAACTGCAATTACGCGAGCACGCCACGCTGGGTATTATGGCTGCAAAAATGGTGGACTGCCCCGTACAACTTACGGTTACGCGCCACGAGATGTTTACCGCAATAGGTTTTAGACAGCACAACCGGCAGCGTATGCGTCTGGGAGCAGATCAAGACGGAAACCTCACGGCTGTGGGTCATGATACCACTTCGCACACCTCCTTTACCGAAGAATTTCAGGAAACCTGTGGTTTGATGACGCGTATGTTATACAAAACACCCAATTCGCTGGTGACGCACCGGTTGATGAAGTTAAATCTGCCGTCTCCCCGCTGGATGCGCGCGCCGGGAGAAGCACCGGGAAGTTTCGCTCTCGAGTCTGCAATGGATGAACTGGCACACGAACTCGGAATGGACCCCGCTGAATTGCGAATTCAAAACGATACGCAGGTTGATCCCAGCAACGACAAGCCCTTTTCCTCACGACAATTGGTAGAATGCATACGCATTGGGGCCAAAAAATTTGACTGGAAAAACAAATGGAATCCAAAACCCGGGCATACCCAAAAAGACAACTGGATGGTGGGTTACGGAATGAGCGCCTCCTCACGTGCCGCGCCCTATTTAAAAAGTTCGGCGGAAGTCACTTTAAAACGCGATGGAGATGCAGTCACAGCTGTATTGAAAACGGATGCCACAGACATTGGCACCGGAACCTATACCATTCTGGGACAAACCGTCGCCGAAACGCTTAACCTCGACATCAAAGACGTGCAGGTAGAACTGGGAGATTCCAAATTTCCGGTGAGCCCCGGTTCTGGTGGTTCATGGGGAGCGGCATCTTTCGCAAACGGTACCCGCGAAGCCTGCATAAATGCGATTAACAACCTCAAAACGCTGGCCAGCACCGATGAAGATTTAACGGTTGCCGAACTAATGAAACAAGCCGAACTTAATGAGCTTACCGCAACAGGTACGGCCGCTCCTACCGAAGAGTTTGACGATTACTCGGTGTATTCTTTTGGAGCTAATTTTTGTGAAGTTTGGGTAGATAAAGACACGGGTATGGTGCGTCTGGAGCATTTTGTAAATGTGGCCTCGGCAGGTAAAATCCTCAATCCTAAAACCGCTTACGGGCAAATCATAGGCGGAATCACCTGGGGAGTAGGTCAGGCCCTTACTGAACATAGTGAGGTAGAACCCAATCACGGGAATTTCATCACCCGCTCGTTTGCAGATTACCATGTGCCGGTAAATCTGGATCTGGGCAAGATCGATGTGGTTTTTGTACCCGAAGAAGATTATATCGCAAACCCTATGGGCGTTAAAGGTATTGGCGAACTGGGCATCACCAGTATTGCTGCAGCCATTGGCAATGCCGTTTTTAATGCTACGGGCAGACGCGTGCGGGATTTACCCATCACCCCGCAAAAAGTAATCACCACTCCCGTGACTGCTTAAACGACAGTTTTCAACTAAAAAAAATCCTTTGAATGTGCTTCAAAGGATTTTTTTATTAGATGCTTTTTTTTAATCAATGCAGGCCCAGCAGGCGTGCGATTATAACCAGTTGCCCCAGATGATAGGCATTGTGTTCTATAGCCAGCATCAATTCGCGTAAAATTTGTTGTTTTTCGCCGTGTTTGGCAATGCCGAGCAAATCGGTTTCCGGGTTTTCTATAAAGGCTATTAGGGCGTTTCGGTCTTTAAAAAAGTCCTGTTTTAAGGCCTGCCAGTCTTCTTTGGTCTCAGCTGTTTTTTCAGAAGGCCAGTAATCTTTTGGCCAGGAAGGTGTTTTGTAGCTGTCTGCAGTGCAAAAATCAAGCAAATCGCGCTGTGCATAGAACATATGGTAAAACACCTCGTAAAACGAATACGGTAATCCCACAGGACGCTCGCCTATTCGCTTGTATTTTATTTTTTCAAGCAGATCTTCAACCGGCATAAAAGCTTCACCCCCTTTCAGGTGTTTCAGCAATTGTGCCTTAATTGCTGCGGCCTGCATTAGACCCTTCCTTTTAAGGCATTAAACACCCAGGCGATTGCAAAAAAGCCCAGGCCTACCGAGGCAAATCCCCAGCCGGCAATCTCATTGTATCTAAAGGCTCCCAAAGCAATCAGGGCCAGCCCTTCCACAATCATAATAAATGTGGCCCAGCCTAATACCGTATTTTTATTCATCATTTTAAGTTCAATTTTGTGGGCGTATCACCCCGCGCCAAGCTCGGGTGACCGGGCTATACGCTGTATCTTTTTTAAAAGGCTCAATATACCAAACTTTATAGAAACGCAAACTGCCTTTTAAAAAAGGATGCCGCTGCTATCCCTTACGCTCAACAATCTGCTGCTCCAGACTTGTATAACTGCTTATAATGCAGGTATTTATTTGAGTAATTTAAGCAAAACCAAACTAAAGTGCACCATAGGGTGTCAATTTTAAAGACTTCTTAACCAAATTAGCACACGGGATAACGGCAACGTTTTCGTATTTTCGTCAATCTTATAATCCCGCGTTAGGGATCAAAGCAAGTTACCCGCCCTCAGGCGGGTAACGCTGCGAGCCCGACCCGCACCTCAAGTGCGGGTAACGCCCAAAACATACGAATGGACATCAAATTCAATAAAAACGAGGACCACAATAAATTGCTGGTTTCTGACCTTAAAAGACGTTTTGCTCAGGTTAAACTGGGAGGCGGCGAAAAGCGCATCGCTAAACAACACGCCAACGGGAAACTTACCGCCCGCGAACGCATCGATTTTTTACTGGATGATCCTGAAGAGGCCCTTGAGATTGGTGCTTTTGCCGGGGAGGGTATGTATGAAGAACACGGCGGTTGCCCCAGTGCCGGGGTGGTGGTCAAAATAGGTCACGTGAGTGGAAAGCAATGTATCGTAGTGGCTAATGACGCTACGGTAAAGGCCGGTGCTTGGTTTCCCATCACGGCCAAAAAGAACCTGCGCGCTCAGGAAATCAGTATTGAAAACCGTTTGCCCATTATTTATTTGGTAGACAGCGCGGGCGTATACCTGCCGATGCAGGATGAGATTTTCCCCGATAAGGAGCACTTTGGGCGCATATTTAGAAACAATGCCGTGATGAGCAGTATGGGCATCACGCAGATTAGCGCAGTAATGGGCAGCTGTGTGGCCGGCGGGGCGTACCTGCCTATTATGAGCGACGAGGCGATGATTGTAGATAAGACCGGAAGCATCTTTCTTGCCGGAAGTTATCTGGTTAAAGCCGCGATAGGTGAAAGCATTGACAACGAGACTCTGGGCGGCGCAACCACGCATTGCGAGATCAGCGGCGTAACCGACTACAAAGCCGAAGACGATAAAGACGCACTCTCTAAAATCAAAAACATTATGTCAAAAATCGGGGATTTTGACAAGGCCGGTTTTAACCGCGTCAAGACAGCCAAGCCTAAAGAAGACCCCCAGGATATTTACGGATTGCTCCCCCACAAACGCAGCGATCAGTACGATATGACCGAAATTATTAAACGTCTGGTTGACGGTTCGGAATACGAAGAATACAAAGCAGGCTACGGCCAGACCATCATTACCGCTTATGCCCGTATTGACGGCTGGGCGGTAGGTATTGTCGCCAACCAGCGTAAGATTGTGAAGACTAAAAAAGGGGAGATGCAGTTTGGTGGCGTGATCTACAGTGACAGCGCCGACAAGGCTACCCGCTTTATTGCCAATTGCAATCAGAAGAAAATTCCGCTGGTGTTTTTACAGGATGTTACCGGCTTTATGGTAGGCAGTAAAAGTGAGCATGGCGGCATTATAAAAGACGGGGCAAAAATGGTGAATGCGGTAAGTAATAGTGTTGTGCCCAAGTTTACGGTGGTCATAGGCAACTCGTACGGCGCCGGTAATTATGCGATGTGCGGCAAGGCTTACGACCCCAGGCTCATCGTCGCCTGGCCTTCCGCAGAACTCGCGGTAATGAGCGGTAACAGTGCGGCTAAGGTATTGCTGCAGATCGAGACCGCTTCACTTAAAAAACAGGGTAAAACAATTACTCCTGAAGTAGAACAGGAGCTTTATGATAAAATCAAAGCCCGTTATGATGAGCAGGTTTCGCCGTATTATGCGGCTTCCCGCCTCTGGACCGATGCTATCATTGATCCGTTGGAAACCCGAAGCTGGATCTCTGGAGGTATTGAGGCTGCCAACCACGCTCCTATTGAAAAAAAGTTTAATTTGGGGGTGATACAGGTCTAACGGTATTTTGTATATTACCAATCAAGAACTTACCCCCTTCACCTACTAAGCCCTTCCCCTGAGAGCTTAAAACTAATAAGCGCCAAATCAAACTTAGATGGCAACTAAAAAAAACCTGGCCGTAGGCATCGTTACCTCACTTGTTGTGGGATTCCTTAGTTATTATGTTGTGCGGCATTTCGTATTTAACGAAAACCTTCAGGAAGAGCTCCATGAAGCCGCCACCCAACTCAATGCAAAAACCCCGATGCAGCTGGATGAAGAAACCACACTGGATAGCGCTGCGGTTACCGGTGAGCGTAATTTTGATTATTACTATACCCTGATTTATAAGTCTACCGAAGTCAATAAAGACACGGTAGAAAAATATGTAAAACCGATGCTCGTTGAGCGGGTCAAGGCCAGCTCAGAGATGAATTCCCTAAAGGAAAAGGAAGTCATTTTCACCTATAACTACTACGGTTATGATGGACTTCCCGCAGTAAGCATAGAAATAACCCCTAAATTGTACAACCAATGATGCGATAAATGACCCTCCAACACCATCAAAACTTACCCAAAAAAGCCTATAATCTGGAGTTCTTCTTTGAACTTTCGCCAGATTTTATGTGTATCGCAGGCTTTGACGGCTTTTTTAAAAAAATTAATGCGGCGGTCATTGATACCCTAGGTTACTCTGAAAAAGAACTCTTTGAGAAGCCCATCGTTGAATTTATACATCCCGATGATCGTGATCTCACAGTTCAAAAGCGTAGTTCACTTTTAAAATCATTGATTCTTACGCAGTTTGAAAACAGGTATGTTCATAAAAACGGAAATGTAGTTTGGTTGCAATGGTCTTCTATCGCTTTAGAAAAAGAAGAAGTCGTTTACGCGATTGCAAAAAACATAACTGCCAAAAAAAATGTTGAACTACAGCGTAACGCGCTGCTTCAAAATTTGAGCGAAGACAACAAAAAACTTAAATTTTTCAATTACAGTACTTCTCACGATTTACGCTCTCCCTTAAGTAATTTGACCGCGCTGCATCAGTTGATTGAAACCAAAGAAATTGAAGATCCTGAGCTCAAAGAGTATATTCAATTACTCAAACTGGCTACTCAAAACCTGAATGAGATCATCTGTACCAATATGGACGACTGGATCAAAAAAGATCAAAGCAGTATAGAGGTCAAAAAAATTCAGCTAAAAGATGCAGTCTCCCACACCTGCAGCTCAATTGAGCAATTGCTGCGGCAAGATCAGGCACACATACACACCGATTTTGAGGAAGCTCCTGAGGTTTATTTTTCTGCCAATTACCTGCACAGCATTTTACTCAACCTGTTTACCAATTCGATCAAATATGCTAAACCCGGTGTACCGGCTGTAATCCGTCTAAAATCGGAAAAAAGAGCGGGTAAAATAATACTTACCTATTCAGATAACGGGGTGGGCATAGATATGGAAAAGGCTCAGGATCGCATTTTTAAACTCCATCAGCGTTTTCAGGAACCTTCTGAAAACAGTAAAGGCATTGGCCTGTATCTCATACACAACCATCTCACCAGTCTGGGTGGCTCTATTTCCGTTAGCAGCGTGCCCAATGAAGGCACCACATTTGTGCTTGAATTTAAAGACGCAGATTAAAATCAGACATCCCCTGGTTCCGACCTCTAAAAATGCCTCATGAACGCACTTAATTTGGTATCAAAACCGGTTAAAAAACAACAGCTCAAAACGTATTTACTGTTCTATATTTGCAAATCAATCTTTCGATATAAGATTGAAGAGTTAAATTAAAACATAATTTTATGTTAAAGAAAAGTCTTATTGCTCTGGCTGTTGGAGGTTTCGGTATCGGAATGACCGAATTTGTGATGATGGGTATTCTGCCTGATGTAGCTAAAGACCTCAGCGTGACCATCCCCCAGGCCGGGCATTTTATATCGGCTTACGCCCTCGGCGTAGTGATTGGCGCACCCATACTTGTGGGTATTGCCGGTAATTATTCGCCTAAGAAAATACTTTTAGCCTTAATGGCAGCCTTTACCATCTTCAACGGACTCTCTGTTTTTGCAGGAAGCTATGGCTTTATGCTTATTTCGCGCTTGCTTTCGGGCCTGCCACACGGAGCCTATTTTGGTGTGGGTGCTGTGGTAGCCAGCAGACTGGCTGAAAAAGGCAAAGCGGCCAGTGCCGTAGCCGTTATGTTTAGCGGACTTACAGTAGCCAATGTTATCGGGATTCCTTTAGGTACTTACGTGGGGCACACCATCTCCTGGCGCTATACCTTTATGATCGTGGTGGCTATTGGATTACTCACTATGGTGTCCATCTACTTTTGGCTTCCCAAAATCGAGAAATCAACTCCCATCCCTATAACTCACGCACTTAAAATCTTTAAACGCACCGAATTGTGGCTCATTCTGGCGATTACCGGTATTGGTACGGGTGGGTTCTTTTGCTGGTACAGCTACATCACGCCCCTGCTCACTGACGTAAGTGGTTTTGCAGACGGTATGGTGATTTTTATTTTGATGCTCGCCGGGCTTGGGATGACTTTTGGTAATATTTTAGGAGGAAAATTGGCCGACCGCGTATCGCCCATTAAAGCGACGGCATTTTTACTTACCGCAATGGCCTTGTGCCTGCTCACCATTTTCTTTATTGCACCCGTACAGTGGATGATGCTCACCATGGTTTTTGTTACCGGAGCCTTTGCTTTTGCAACAGCACCCTCTATACAAATGCTGATGATCAAATCGGCTAAAGAGTCTGAAATGCTGGCTTCATCGGTAAACCAGGCTGCCTTTAATATCGCCAATGCTCTGGGTGCTTTTTTAGGTGGCTTGCCTATAGCAGCAGGTTACGGCTACACCTCACCCGAACTAGTAGGTGCAGGTCTTGCTGTTTGTGGTGTGGGCTTTAGCCTAAGTGTTATTCTGCTTCGGAAAAAACGCAAAAAAGCCGGCTATTACCGTTTGCAACAGGCCTAGTCAATAAGAATCAGTTTTTCCTGTCTTTCGTTTACATAGCGGAAGCCTTCAGGGCCCCAAAAACCGGCTTCCTCGAGCATAATGCGAATGTCTTTATTCCATTCCGGAATAGTAACGGTAGTGTTCAGCTCGATGGCGTAGGCGGTATTTTCGTAAAGCAAATAATCGCCGCTTCCGGGAACACCTTCCTGAGCATCCCACATCCCGATGGTAGGACCGGCCGAATGCCCATAAAGCCCCAGCGGATGGGTATAGATAGATGGGCGTAAACCTTCCGCTTTAGCTTCGGTTAAAGACTCCAGTAAAATTTCATTCCCTGATTTTCCGGTTTCAAAATTAGCGGTGAAAATATCCTGCACCCGGTTTCCTTTCGCGAAGGCGTCAACCAAAAATTGCGGTGCCTCGGTCTCCCCTTCTTTTAAAACATAAGCGTGCTGCTGGCAGTCTGTATTCAGTCTTAAGTAGGAAATACCAAAGTCACAATGCAGCAGATCGCCGGGCTGAATAACTTTACCATCTGGCGTATTGCTAAAGGCCGTGATATGACTTTCCAGCTCCTCATCTGTCCGCTGAATATCTACCGTGGGATGAAACCAGGTGTCGTAACCCAGATCGGTCACTTTTTGTCTTAAAAACCAGACCACATCTTCGGTAGTGGTTTCGCCCGGAGTAATAACAGCATTACTGAAGGCTTCTGCAATCACCTCGTGCGTAGTAGCTACGAGTTTTTCAAAGATTTCCATTTCAAGCTCCGTTCGGGTTTCGATCCAACCTACAGCCAGTGGCTCTGCAGAAACGATACGCTCTTTATATTTTGAAGGAAGGGCATTCATCAGGCCTTCATAATCGGTTTTGGTAATCCCGTCGGCGATACCATAATCTTCAGAAAAATTAATCCCGATGCTTTGGGGGTCACGGGCTTCAATGAGTTCAGCCAGCGCCTGCCATTGATTAGGTTGTTGCTCTTTATCCCAAACGGACTGAATGTTTTCGCCAAAATTATAACGGGCGACAGCCATACGCTCTACCTCGTTGGTTTCTGGATTTCGGCTAAAAACCAAAATCGTTCTGCGTCTTGCATTAAGCCAGGTCGCCGGAAGCATGGTACGCACTACCGGGTCTTCATTGTACTCGCGTGTAATTAGCACCCACATATCAATCCCGGCACGCTCCATAATCATAGGCATAACGCTTTCAAAACGCTGCTTTAAAATCGCATCTACTTTTTGAGCGCGTTCCCGCTCAGGCAGTGCCTGTGCAAGAATGGACATTGAAAAACTGAAAAACAAACTGATACTGAGTACAACTAAACGCATACATTAGATTTTAGAATTTTTAAATTTAAGAGATACCCACAACTAAAAAAAGGTGCTTGAAGCACCTTTTTTGTTAATTGTCCCGTTCCTTTTTCCGTTTTCGTACGGCCGACTGTGAAAAATCCATCGTAATGAGTTTTTCTACCTCTTCTTCCGTAAGAATCGATTTCAGGTTTGATTTAAAATCGTTTTGCATACGCTCAAAATCCTTGCGCATCGTCTCTGCATCTTTTCCTTTTTCTTTCTGAAGCGCCATCACTTTATTGAAATGCTCTTCCAGGTAGGTACGTAAAACTTCGGTCTCAAAAGGATCGAGTTTAAACTCTGCTACATATTCGGGTAAACGTTCGTCTGCAATTTCTGCTGCAGTAGGAGGCTCTTCCGTAGGCCCGGAAGGTCCTGTTTGTCCCATCATACTGCTTCCCATTCGGCTACGACCGTAACCTCCATAACCCCTGCCATAACCGTATTGTGCCGATGCTTCATAAACACCCAGTACAATTAGTATTACGACCATTACTGCTGTTCTCATACTTCAAAATTTTCAGTTAACGTATTATATTTCATCCCAATAAGCTTCCAAACATTGGCGTAAAAATACCATTTTGAGAAAATTATCAAAATGTTCAGGTCTCATTTATCGAGCAAAACTACTATTAATTAGCGGCTTTAACCAATCTTATAAATTCGGCGCGGAAACCTTCTGCATCAGCAGACCTTCCTTTTTCGGCCAGATTGAGCGTTACTGCCCGGTCTGCGTCATTTTTAAAGGGAGAATCGCGCAACTGCATCCCGAAGAGTGCCACGCCCGCCATAAAATTAAAATCTGCCGAAGCCTCTTCGATAGTTTTAAACGTATTGGCTACCGGTTGCTCAACCAGCATACTGCGATCTCCATCCGGTTTTTTATAGCGCACTTTTACCAGCATGAGTTCGTTAGCATCAGCCTCACCGGAAGGTATATTGGTGCTGTATTTTAAATCGTCAACCGGCTTTAAAAAAGGAGTTTGTACTCCTTCCGGAACCACTTCGTAGAGCGCAGTCACGGTATGCCCGCTACCGATCTCGCCGGCATCCTTGGTATCATCCCGAAAATCTTCGGCATTCAGCATTCGGTTTTCATAACCTATGAGGCGATAGCCCTGTACTAAAGCAGGATTGAATTCCACCTGAATTTTGACATCCTTTGCGATGGTATACAATGTACCGCCAAACTCGGTACCTAAAACTTTTCTGGCTTCCTGCATTGTGTCGATATAGGCATAGTTCCCGTTGCCTTTATCGGCCAGGGTTTCGAGCTTTGAATCTTTATAATTGCCCATTCCGAAGCCCAGAGCGGTAAAAAAGATACCCGATTTTCTTTTTTCGGTAATCAGATCTTCCATCGCACTGTCGCTGCTAAGCCCCACGTTAAAATCTCCGTCTGTAGCGAGAATGATACGATTATTGCCACCGTCTATAAATTGTTCTTCCGCCAGTTTATAAGCCAGTTCAAGTCCTGCGCCACCGGCAGTGCTGCCTCCCGCTTCCAGTTTATCAAGCGCGTTAAGGATTTCGCTTTTGTTCGATCCGTTTGTAGGTTCTAAAACGGTTCCTGCCGCGCCGGCATAAACCACAATGGACACTTTATCTTCCTCACGCAATTGATTGACCAAAATCTTGAAAGCCGATTTCAGAAGCGGAAGTTTATTAGCCGCACCCATAGAACCCGAAACATCAAGTAGAAAAACCAGATTGGAAGGCGGTAAATTCTCCAGCGGAATCTCCTTCCCCTGAATACCTATTTTTACAAGGCGGGTATCTTTATTCCATGGAGTTTGAACCACTTCGGTATCTATACAAAAAGGTTCATCTCCATCAGGTTTTGGGTAATCGTAGTTGAAATAATTGATCATCTCCTCAATACGCACCGCATCTGCCGGGATATCCTGACCGTTATTGATCATACGGCGAATGTTGCTGTATGCCGCACGGTCTACATCAATAGAAAACGTAGAAAGCGGCTGGGCTTTTACATGATTAAATTCATTTTCTTCAAGCTTCGCATAACTCTCTGAATTTTGCTGATGATATGATGAGTTGTGTATGGAAACACCGGAAGCCATCCCACGAATCATTACCGCCTGTGTAGTTGGTGGCGGTGGGGAATTCATATCCATTTTATCTTCTGCCACTTCTAAAAAAATAACTTCTTCTAAAACAGCCTGAGAGGGATTTAAAACTACTTTTAAGGGTTTGGTATTCTTGACTTTTACCTTTTCGGTCTTATATCCCACAAAACTAAACTCAAGCACATCTCCCACATAGGTTTGTAATTCAAAATTGCCATCGTAATCTGTTACTGTTTTTTTCTTGGTTTTGGCACTTACAACATTGGTGCCGGGCAGTCCCCTGGTTCCATCGGTGACCGTGCCCTTAAGTGTAAAAAGTTCCTGTGCGTTTGTGGGTAATGCGAGTGCTGTGCAGAGGAGAACCCACAGCAAAAGTGTAGTTTTTTTCATCGGACTTATTTTAAGATTACCTGAAACGGGTATCAAGTATCCTGCCAACAATTTGAAAACGAAAAGTCTAGAATAAAAATAGAAAGGAGAAATCTCTATATCCTCGAATCCGCATCAAGCGCGGTAAGGATGTCGCTGCGCTTTATTTTTCCGTTAGGTGTGCGGGCAAATGTGGGTATGCAATAGATTTCTTTGGGCACCTCGTACTTATCTAAAACTTCAAAATCAAGACGCGACGCATCAAAACTGTCGCACTCCATAACCAGTACCAGGCGCTCGCCTAATTTCTCATCAGGCTCCCCACCTACAATAAACGGAACATCGATCTGATGAGCCAGTTTTTTCTCGATACTTTCAGGAAACAATTTGATTCCCCCGCTGTTTACCACATTATCCAGGCGGCCTAACCAGTGAAATTTTTTGTAGCTAATGAGTTTTACAAGATCGTTAGTTACGATAGGATCTGAAGTTACTTTTGGTGCTTTCACCACTAGACAACCCCGTTCATCCTGACTTACGGTAACCTTACTCAGGGTTTTAAACGGCTGCTCAGACTCCTGACTCTTTTTTGAATTGACCCGGCGCACCGCAATATGTGTGATGGTCTCGGTCATCCCGTAGGTTTCATAAATCTTGGTGGGGCTATCCTGTACCAAATCTTTCAGGCTTTGTGAAAAGGCGCCGCCGCCTATAATGAGCTTACCCAGTAGATGCAAACGGGCAATGCTGTTATCGAGCTGAAAAGGCGTCATCGCCGAAAAATCATAGCGTTTAAAAACCTGATCAAGCGGATTGGATTTGGGTGGTACAACATCAAGCTTCCAGCCCAAAATGGCTGCGCGTACAAACATCATTTTACCGGCAATAAAACGGGTAGGCAGGCAATGTAAAGAGGTCGTGCCGGGATCCAGTTTAAAGCGCTTGGCAGTGGCTTTTGCGCTGTTGATCATATGCTTTTTAAGGATCTTGATGCTCTTGGGATCGCCGGTAGAGCCAGATGTATTGACGTAAACATAATCCTTGTCGTTCAGCCAATCCAGGATGAATGTGCCCAGTTCCTGCTCGTAAAGTTCTCCTGTTTCCTGAAATTCAACAGCCAGTTCTCGCAATGCGGGAGCTTTAAGTGAAGTGCCATTGAGTTGAAAATCTGGGTGTACAGGATACTTTGACATCACATAAGATTTAGGTTAATCTGCCGCCAGGTGGTCTTCAAGCGAAGGCTCCTGCGGTGGTTCTACAGGACCAAATAATTTTTCCTTCCAGCCCGTCCATTTATACTTGTAGGCTAAAATCCCTAAAAAGATAGGATAAATTATGAAAACCGGAAGCACATCAAACAAATCTGCTTTCGGGTCTGAAATATCTTTAAAAATCGAATCGGTTTGAAACGCGGTCCAGTCGGCAGTTACTAATAAGGCAGTGATCAGATTATTACCGGCATGAAAGCCAAGAGCAAGCTCCATTCCTTCATCCATTAGCGTCATAATACCCAGCAGAAAACCGGTTCCAAAATAAAATACCATCACAATCTCTCCCATTGCGCCAATCTCCGGGTTGAAGTAATGCATTCCACCAAAAATCAGCGAGGTCATCACCAGCGGAAACCAGCGGTTTTTGGCTAAAATTCCAAAACCTTGCATAAGATATCCTCTAAAAACAAATTCTTCAACACTGGTCTGAATGGGAACAAAAAGGACTGCAATTACAACAAGTATCGCAAAAGGAACAGGATCAAAAGTAAGCAGCAAGTCTTCCGGACTGTAGAAATAAGCCGCGAGCGTCATTACTACGGTGTAAACAGTAACCAGACCGAAAGCAAACCAGGCGCGACTCCAGTCAAATTTTGGCCGGGTCGTGACCATATCTTTAAACTTTTGCTGATGCAAAAACTTTACGGCAAATAAAATTCCGCCAAGGGCGAAAACAAAAGAAATCAGTATTAAGAAGAACGTAAGGTTTTTATTGAGCGTTGTAAAAAGGTCTGATTCATCCATTCCCTGCATTAATTCAGGTCCTTTTTTGATGAAGAGAGCAACAACCAGAGGTATTTGACCAATACCCGATGCTATAAAAATAATGAGTGAACCTACGAGGTATCGCCAGAATCCGTTTTGCGCTTTATACGCCTGTGCTATAAACATAAATTAAAATTGAAAGCTCCAGTTTTGTTGGGCATCGTACCACAACTCCCCGTGCCTGATATCAAGTGGGGAAGATACATTATTTGTATATAATGCGCCAGTACCCAGACCCTGAGGGATGGTGGTCTTTTTTTCAAAAGTGTATTGCGCAATGGCATTAAGACCTATGTTACTTTCGAGGGCTGAAGTAATCCACCAGTCGATCCCTTGCTCTTCGGCCAGTTGAATCCAGGTATCGCTGCCGCGAAAACCCCCTACCAGACTGGGTTTTAAGATGATGTACTGGGGTTTTATGTCCTGAAGTAATTCTTTCTGCCGGGCATAGCCAAAAACGCCGATTAACTCTTCATCAAGTGCGATAGGAAGCGGAGTTTGCTTACACAATTGAGCCATCGCCTGCTCCTGTCCCTGCCGTATGGGTTGCTCAATAGAATGCAGGTCAAGCGCGGCAAGACGGGTAAGTTTATCAAGTGCTTCTTCAGGTTTGAAAGCTCCATTAGCATCTACCCGAAGCGTTATTTCTTCAGCGGAATAGCGTTTGCGGATGCCTTCCAGAAGTTTAATTTCGGTATCAAAATCAATCGCACCTATTTTCATCTTGATGCAGTCAAAACCGGCTTCCAGCTTTTCGGCGATCTGCTCCTGCATAAACGAAGCTTCACCCATCCAGATCAGGCCGTTAATTGCGATGCCTTTTTCGCCCTGCGTAAATGCCGAAGGAAATAATTCAAAGGGATTTTCAGCCTTTAAAGACCTGAAAGCCATTTCAATCCCAAACTGAATACTGGGAAAACCTTCAAGGCTGTCATAAAGTTTTTGTTCCCCGAGATGAATGTTTTCACAAGCCCATTTCAATGTTTCCTCATAATCAGGCCGGTCGTCTATGCTGAGTCCGCGAAGGATTCCGCATTCACCGTAGCCTACCCTCCCGGCTTCTTCGATTTTAATAAACCAGGTTTCCTTGGTATTAAGAACGCCCCGCGAAGTACCGCTGGGGCGTTTAAATTCTAAAATGTGTTTTTTATAGGTCGCCTGCACGCGCTTGTGATTTAAAGAGTCATCGAATTGCCAATCTCTAACAGCGTCAAATCTTTTTCGACTGCCTTGAAGGCCTTTTTAGCTTCCTCGTGATCGATCTCAATATAGCCAAAGGTATCGTAATGGCATCCTAAGATTTTATCGCACTCGATAAAGTCGCTGGCGCGAACAGCGTCTGCAATTCCCATGGTGAAATTATCGCCTATGGGCAAAATCGCCAGATCGAGATCAAATTCCATCGGGATCAATTTCATATCCATCGTAAGTGCTGTATCTCCTGCCATATAAATTGTTTTTCCGGCCATCGAAAAAATAAAACCGCCGGGTTGGCCGCCATAGCTTCCGTCAGGAAATGAACTGGTATGAATGGCATTAACATATTTTACTTTCCCAAATGGAAATGCCCAGCTACCGCCGTGATTCATCGGGTGCACTTCAATGCCTTTCGCCTCGTAGTGATTGGCGATCTCAAAATTACTTACAATAGTAGCGCCGCTTTGTTTTGCAATGGCTTCGGCATCTAGAGTATGATCCTGATGCGCGTGGGTTAAAAATATATAATCGGGATTTAAGGTTTTGATATCCACTTTATCTTTGGCCAGGTCGTTTCCGGTGATAAAGGGGTCTGTGAGTATTCTTACGTCTTCGGTTTCTATGGCAAAACAGTTTTGCCCGTAAAATGTGATTTTCATCTGTTTTAGTTTATTGTTATTATATCGTCAGATGCAATTCGCCAATTAAGACCCCTTGAAAACATCGGGATTTATAAATGGCTCATTTCATAATTCTTTTTTTAATCTTTTAAATTTCGCCAAGCGAAAGCAGATCAAAAAATCCTGTACGATAAGTTTTCGTTAAAATGCTAAAACAAAAACCCCAGAGCGAATAAAATCGAAAAGAAAAAGGTAGAAAGCGCAACTTTTTTAAGTTCGGGATCCAATAGCGCCGGACTCACATTGCGCATCACGTAGACCAAATGCTTAATCAGAATAGCAAACACTAGCAAGGCAACTGAAGACCATTTCCAGGTATTGGTAAGGTAAAAGAACAGCAGAGCGGCTAAAAAGGCAATACCGATAAGCGCATAATGGTAAAATTTGACCTTTTTTTCGCCCATAATGACTGCCAGTGTATTTTTATTGACGCGTGCATCGCTTTGGCGGTCTCTCATATTGTTCAGGTTGAGCACCGCAACACTCAGCAGGCCAATAGTTGTGGCCGGTAGAAGAACCTCAAAATTCCACTCCTGAGTAAACATATAATAGGTACCTTTTACAGCCACAAGCCCAAAAAACACAAACACAAAAAAGTCACCCAAACCTCGATAACCGTAAGCCCCGCGACCAACCGTATATTTTACCGCAGCGATAATCGCCGAAAGTCCCAGAATAAAAAAAACTAGCGATTTCAGAAACTCGTCAGCCCCAAAAGCCGTATAGATAAGCGCCAGACTCAAAAACGAAGTAACCAAAGCCGTAAAAATAATCCCCTTCTTGAGTTGTGCGGCTGTGAGGAGTCCGCTTTGCATCGCCCGTGCAGGCCCTATGCGCTCGTCATTATCAGTCCCCTTTACGCCATCGCCATAATCGTTAGCAAAATTAGACAGGATCTGAAAACCCAGAGTAGCCAGCAAAGCCAAAACGCAAATATCCCAACGAAACGCCCCTGCATTATAGGCCAAAGCACTACCCACAATAATACCGGAGATCGACAAAGGCAGCGTACGCAAACGGGCGGCAGAGACCCAGGCTTTAACTCGTGTCATAAATCTAATTTGATTGCAAAAGTAAACTTTCTGTACGCTATTTAAAATCTGAAAAATGAAAGTGCCCAGGGGGCAAACCCACAACGTATTACAGAAAGTTATGTATTGATTTCAAAGGGAGCCTCCTGGCATTGTTCCTTTTGGCGAAGCCAATCAAAGTGTCTTTCTCTAAAAAGCATTCCGAAAGCGTTGTAGCCCGTAAATAAATGCTTATTTTTCGGTTACTCTTTACCAGAATTATGCGAAAACTTTCTATTTATTTGATTTGCGGCTTTTGGCTTTGCATCAGCTGCAAAAATGAAACCGCTCCGGCAGAGCCCGAAGCACATTCAGAAACTGCCGATACCTTTGTTTGGGAAGCTGCCAACCTGTACTTTTTACTAACAGACCGTTTTCATAACGGCAATACTGCAAATGATTTAAACTTGAGTCGGGACGCAGAAACCGGAGTTTTACGAGGTTTTGAAGGTGGCGATCTTGCCGGTATTACCCAAAAAATCGAAGAAGGCTATTTTACTGATTTAGGAATCAACGCGATCTGGTTTACGCCTGTTGTAGAGCAGATTCACGGCGCTGTTGATGAAGGAACCGGCAACACCTATGCCTATCACGGGTATTGGGCTAAAGACTGGACGGCACTCGACCCTAATTTTGGCACCTATGAAGAGCTGGAAACCCTGATCAAAACCGCTCATGCTAAGGACATTCGCATCGTGATGGATGTGGTGTTGAATCATACCGGGCCGGTGACCGACGATGATCCGTTTTGGGGCGAGAGCTGGGCCATTCAAAAGCCCCAGTGCACCTATCAGGGTTATGAAACTACAGTTCCCTGCACGCTGGTGGCCAATTTACCCGACATCAAAACCGCAAGTACCGAAGAAGTGGAATTACCCGAATTTTTGGTCGAAAAATGGAAAAAAGAAGGCCGTTACGAGACCGAAATTCAGGAACTGGAAAACTATTTTACTACAAACAACCTTCCCCGCACGCCGCGAAACTACCTCATCAAATGGCTTACCGATTATGTGCGCGAACTAGGCATTGACGCCTTTCGGGTGGATACGGTAAAACACGTGGACGAAAGTGCCTGGGCTGATCTCAGAACTCAGGCTGACCTGGCCTTTGCAGACTGGAAAGAGAAGAACCCCAACGAAGTTTTGGATGACAACACCTTTTTCATGCTCGGCGAGGTTTACGGCTATGGCATTGGCGGCGGTCGCGATTATAACTTTGGCGACAAGACGGTTGACTATTTTGCAAATGGGTTTGACAACCTCATCAATTTTCAGTTTAAGTATGATGCCAAGGGCGATTATGAAACCATGTTTAAAGACTATGATTCGATACTGCATCACAGCTTAGAAGGTAAAAGCATTTTAAATTATGCCACCTCACACGATGACGGTGATCCTTTTGATAAAGATCGAATCAAAGCTTACGAAACCGGCACCAAACTTCTGTTAACTCCGGGGCTTTCTCAGGTGTATTACGGGGACGAAATTGCCCGGCCTTTGATAATTGAAGGAGCTCAAGGAGATGCCAACCTCCGCGGAAACATGCCCTGGTCGCTTTTAGATTCGACCGAAACGAAACAGGTCCTGACGCACTGGCAAAGGTTGGGACGCTTCCGCAGGGATCATCCTGCTGTAGGCGCGGGTCGTCATGAGATGCTTCAGCAGGAGCCTTATGTTTTTTCCAGAACTTTTGACAAAGACGATCTTAAAGACACGGTGGTCATTGGCCTTGATTTGCCTAAAGGCGAAAAAAGCATTCCTGTCGCTAAGCTTTTCGCCGAAGGCTCAACCTTAAAAGACACCTATTCCAATACCGAAGTACCCGTTCAAAACGGGATGGTAAAACTCAACACTCCCGAAACGATTGTTTTACTTGAAAAAACAAAATGATGAAGAAAATTACACTGCTTTGCCTCGTACTGCTATCCCTTTACAGTTGTGCAGAGAAAAAGGAAAAAACACCTATGCAAACCAATCAGGAAGACGAACTGGACAAAAAATGGTGGAAAGAAGCCATTGTTTATCAGATTTATCCCCGCAGTTTCCAGGATACCGATGGTGACGGCGTGGGTGACCTCAAAGGAATTATCGAGCGTCTGGACTATGTAAAAAGCCTGGGCGTTACGGCTGTGTGGCTCAATCCCATCTACAGTTCGCCCAACGACGACAATGGTTATGACGTAAGCGATTACCGGGACATCATGAGCGATTTTGGAACGATGGAAGATTTTGACACGATGCTTGCCGAAATGCACGCCCGCGACATCAAACTGGTAATGGATATTGTGGTTAATCACAGCAGTGACGAGCACCCGTGGTTTAAAGAAAGCCGCAGTTCGCGCGACAATCCCTATCGCGATTATTACCATTGGTGGCCTGCCGAAAAAGGAGAGCCGCCCTACCGCTACAGTCTTTTTGATGCTGAAGGAAACGCCTGGAAATACGACGAGCAGACTGATGCCTATTACCTGCACTACTTCTCTCAAAAACAGCCCGATCTCAACTGGGAAAACCCAAAAGTGCGTCAGGAAGTCTATGATATTATGAAGTTTTGGGCAGATAAAGGGGTTGATGGTTTTAGATTGGATGCGTTTCAGTTTGCGGCCAAAGACACCACGTTTCCGAAGTTTCCCGATGGTTTTGAGAAAAACTTTATTCAGTATTACGCCGTGCAGGAGGGTTTGCACGATTACTTGAAGGAAATGAATGCGGAAGTCTTCAGCAAATACGATGTTATGAGTGTTGCTGAAGGTGCCGGGCGAACGCTGGAGGAAGCTCACGAACTCGTAGATGCAGACCGAAACGAGATCAATATGGCGTATGCTTTTGACGGGGTAGATATTCCGAAAGTGGATGGATACGAACTGGCAACCTTTAAAGAAACCTTTACCAAATGGGACAGCGCCTTCGCTAAAAAGGGATGGATTTCGATTTTTCTTTCCAATCACGATCAGGCGCGTATGGTAAGTCGTTATGCTAATGATAGTTTACCCTTCAGGGCTCCGTCTGCAAAAATGTTGAACACCTTTATCCTGAGTATGCGTGGTACGCCCTATTGCTATTTTGGAGACGAATTGGGGATGACCAATAATCCTAAATTGCAGGAGATTGAAGATTTTAAAGATATCGCTGCCATAAATGGGTATAAAAAAGCACAGAAGCAAGGCGAAGATATGGATGAGTATATGCGTAACCTGCGTTTTGGCTCGAGAGACCATGGTCGTACGCCTATGCAGTGGGATGATTCTCAAAACGCCGGCTTCACTACAGGTACGCCCTGGCTCCCTTTAAATCCGAATTATACCACCGTTAATGTTCAGGCGGAAGAAGAAAACCCGCAAAGTGTGCTGAATCATTTCAAAAAAATGACCGCATTACGCAAAAACAATGAAGTTTTGATTTACGGTGATTACGAACTCATACAAAAAGAACATAAACAGGTTTATGCCTACACCCGAAGTCTGGATAATCAAAATATGATGGTGCTGCTTAATTTTAGCGACACCGAGGCAGCTGTGGGCATTAATGATTTGCATACCTATGGCGATCCGCTGATCAACAATTACGACAGCTTTGAAAAAACCGGAACCAGCGCCGTACTCAAACCTTATCAGGCTGTGATTTTGGCAAAGAATTAAGGCTGAATTAACTACTATTTAAGACCTGCTCAAGAAGAATCTGTACGTGCCCGTTGTACCTTGTTAAACTAACAGGAAACAACGACTTATGGATTCTTCTTATTTTTTCAGAAATGACGATCTTATTCTGGAATCGGTGCTGGGTACCGTGCTCATTTTTATCCTTATAGTAATACTCACCCGCATTTTTGGGCTGAAAAGTTTCAGCAAAATGACCGGCTTTGATTTTGTGATTACCGTAGCCATTGGTAGTATTCTGGGGATGAGTATCAACTCAAGCAAACCTTCCATTTTACTGGGAGCGGTCATTCTTATTGCGCTCTTTAGCCTGAATTATTTAGTAACCCTGTTGCGTTTCAAATCTGAAAAAGCAGAAGATCTTATTGACAACGATCCCCTGCTCCTGATGGAAAATGGCGAGGTTATCTGGGATAATATGAAAGCCAGCAAGGTCACCGAAGCAGAACTTCAGTCAAAATTACGGGAAGCGAATGTCATTAGGCTTTCTGAAGTAAAAGCCGTAATTCTCGAAACCACCGGCGAAATCAGCGTTATGCATACCACAGACGAGACGCTGCAACTGGAGGACTATATTATGGGAGATGTAAAACGAAAACACGCTTAAAATCACGATTATGAAATCAGTTGTTATCCTTATACTATTTGCTACTATGAACACCGTTATTTTCAACTTTTCAAACGAAAGCGATATTTCAAACTGGCGTGTCGTAAATGATACGGTTATGGGCGGTGTGTCTAATGCAGACTTTCAGCTCAACGAAGCCGGCAACGGTGAATTTACGGGTTATGTTTCGCTTGAAAATAACGGCGGATTCTCTTCGGTACAATATGCCTTCAACCCACTTAAGGTTTCTCCAGAAGACGTTATTGAAATACGCGTTAAAGGAGATGGTAAAACCTACCAGTTTCGGGTTAAAGACCGTACCTCAACCCGTCACTCTTATATTTCAGAATTTACCACTACTGGAGCGTGGCAAACCCTGCGTATCCCTTTAAAGAATATGTATCCGCAATTTCGTGGACAACGCCTGCGAAGACCCAATTTCGATAAAGATCAAATCGAGCAGATCACCTTTTTGATCGGAAATGGGAAAGCGCAGGATTTTAAGCTGCTTATTGAAAGCATTGCTATTGCAGACTAATTTCTAAAGAAAACTTTAACGCGGTCTCTTACCATAGGTCAACTTCGTTTTCAGGAGCACAGGGTACCTTTGTTTTGAATTAATAACGCAACAGGCAAATTTCATTTGCTTCTAAAATACACTATTATGAAAAAAGTACTTTTTGTTTTAACAAGTCACGATAAATTAGGAGACACCGGTAAAAAAACCGGTTTTTGGATTGAAGAATTCGCTGCTCCCTACTATTTTCTGCACGATAAAGATGTAGATATAACACTCGCATCTCCAAAAGGTGGTCAACCCCCTATTGACCCTTCAAGTGAAACAGAAGACGCGCAAACCGAAGCGACCAAACGTTTTAATAAAGACGAGGCGCTTCAACAAAAACTGTCTTCCACGTTAAAACTAGACAGCGTAGATCAGGAAGGTTTTGATGCTATTTTTTACCCAGGTGGTCACGGTCCGCTATGGGATCTTGCAGAAGACAAAGATTCTATAGCGCTTATCGAATCCTTTTACAACCACAACAAGCCTGTGAGTGCTGTATGCCACGCTCCTGCAGTGTTTAAGCACGTAAAAGACAAGGACGGAAACTATCTGGTAAAAGGTAAAAAAGTTACCGGTTTTACCAATAGTGAAGAGGAAGCGGTACAATTAACCGATGTCGTACCCTTTTTGGTTGAAGATATGCTGAAAGAACGCGGCGCATTGTATGCAAAAGGTGACGATTGGTCTGTATTCACTCAGGAAGATGGTCTTTTAATAACCGGACAAAACCCGGCTTCTTCAGAAAAAGTAGCTGAGATTTTATTAGCTAAAATTTCCTAGTAGCGGAAAAATACGATCTAAAAAAGGGCTTCGAATGAAGCCCTTTTTACTTTTTAGAATTTAGAGCAACATCATTTGCTTTTTCGCCTGCTCAAAATCGATGATTAATTCTTCGATTACCTCAGCTACGGGTTTGATATCGTGAATGAGGTGATCACCCGGGCTATTTGAAAATTGTTCTTCAGTATTCATTTATAGAGCGACTTGTTGCAAAAGGAAATCAGACTGAATTTTCTGCAAAATAAAAAACGAGTAGTAAAATACCAGAATTGCAACCTGCTTCGATTTAAACCTTTATGTCCAAGCAGGATAGAACAGGTTACCGCTTTTAATCTCCTTCACTATTTTTAGATACTTTTTAACGTAAGCGATATCGATTTCGTTTTTAAAAGATTTAATAGATGAAAAAAATTACCCGTACCACATTTAAAATTTGCACGATACTTTTTGGCCTTCTGTTTTTAGCAGCTTGTGATTCCGATGACAGTCTGGCAATAATGCCTCAGGACGAAACGGTAGCACAGCTTAAGACCTTTTCTATAAAGCCGGGCGAAAACCGGGTGAAAATTGAAGGAACTGTACCGGGTGGCTCCAATATTCAGGAGGTTATGATTTACTGGAACGATGGAGCCAATTCACTACGTATTCCAGTCATTCCTGGAAACGAAGACCAATATTTTTCAGAATACATAAACAATCTTGAGGAACGCGTTTACAATTTTCAAATGCAAACCGCTGATGGATCAGGCTCGGGTTCTCCCATCGTGAAAGGAGCATCAGAAGTTTATGGTGCTAACTATAGAAAAAACTTATTGAACAGACCGGTAGGCAGTTCTAATCTTGCACAGAGCAAATTAGACATTCAATTTGACGGAATGGATTTTAGCACAGGACCCATAGGCATCGAACTTAATTACGAGAATACAGCCGGTGAAATGCAAAACGTTTTCTTTCCTATTAGTCAGGACCGGGTTATTATTGACGACTTTAAACGTAATACCAGCTACAGGTATCGCACCGTTTTTGTACCCTCCCCACTTGCCGTAGACACTTTTTATGTTAATTATAATACGGTAACTCCGGTGGTAGAATTTCCTGTGCTTAAGAATGCTGCCGTTCCCTTTATCGCTACTTCCGTAAGTGGACGCTGGGGTGTTCTTGCTGACTGGACCACCACTGAACCTGTTTTAATACACCCAGGAGGACATGGAGGCTGGGACCAATGGAATGGTAATATATTTAATATGGAATCGGGCTGGGGAGCTTCAGCAATCAACAATGGTAAGATTTATCAAAGCGTAGAAGCCCCGGCAGGAAATTATGCTCTTGAAATATCGGTGCGTGACAGTAACCATAGCGAGACCGATGAAGGAGGGTCATATTTTGTGGTTTCCAAAGGTTTTGAACTCCCGGATGTAAGCGATGTAACCACTGCTCCAGAAGTTCTCGTTTTTGAACGCATTCATACCACAGCATACGTAGCAAATATGCCTGAAATATACCGCCTGGAATTTTCTTTAGATGAAATCACTGATATCACTATTGGTCAAATTACGACGCAGTGGGGACAGACACCTGGGCGCTTCTGCAATATATTCTCATTTGAACTGATTCCTGCAGACTAGCATTTGCATTAGTTGTTTTATTGCTTCCGGACATTTCAGAATCTCACTTAGAGATAGGAAATGTCCGGATTTTTTAGTTCAATACCTGTAAGAGCTGAATTCTGGGAAATATTTAACTCGTACTGTTAAAGAACTATTTATTCATACACATAAAATTGATAATCAAAAAATTACAGTTGAAAAACCCCGAAAACTACCGCTGCTTGCTTAACAGAACTTAACAGCTCCCGGTTTTTTTTAGCAATTCTTAAAAATTCCTCTTGATCAAATAGCGCTACTTTAGTCTCAACTTTTAAAATTCAAAAAGATGAGAAAACTAATTTTATATACCGGAATAAGCCTTTCACTTGCATTTTTTACTGCCTGTGACCAAAACGAATCTAAAAAGGATTTGGCTGAAACTAAATCTGAAATCCCAGTTGAAAAACCCGAGCCACCTGCAGAAGAACTTATTCCGGAAGGTTATGAACTTTACAAAAGCCCAAAAATGGATGGTCAGTGGAATCTGAGTTTCCTGCACCCGGAGCGAGCTTCAGTCGAAGCAGCGGGCAATGGATTAACCATAAAATATTCGGGTGAAGACAATTCCTTCTATGGCGGACTTACCGACGGTTTTATTATGAATATGACCTGGATGAATACCGAAGAAGCGACCAGACATCTAAACACTAATAATGCCGAAGAAATGGGAAATTATACGGTTTATAGGTATAAAGCACCTAACAGTATTGGTTCTGCTCAGGTAGATCATATTTTAGTGCCCATTGAAGAATCGACTAAGGGCGAGGCTTCTTATGTTGACTTTGCTACCTCCGTTCGCGGTAAATCTCAAGCAGAGTATAACGCAATGATTGTAGCTATTTTGGAATCTATGCAGTGGGAATCTGTAGCTACGGAACAATAATCCTGATAGATAAAAAGTATAAAGGGCTTCGATGAAAGCCCTTTTTTATTTAGAATTTAGAGCAACATCATTTGCTTTTTTGCCTGCTCAAAATCGATGATCAATTCTTCGATTACCTCAGCTACAGGTTTGATATCGTGAATGAGTGCGCTTACCTGGCCTATTTCGAGTTCGCCTTCTTCCAGATCGCCTTCAAACATGCCTTTTTTTGCCCGGGCTCTGCCCAATAAATTGCTCAGTTCCTCTTTTGTAGGAGCTTTGGTATACAGGGCTTTGACATCCTCGTAAAATTTGTTTTTCAGCAAACGCACCGGTGCGAGTTCTTTAAGTGTGAGTTCGGTATCCCCTTCTTTCGCCTGAACCACAAGATCTTTAAATGCCTGATGCCCGCTGCCTTCTACGGTAGCTACAAACCGACTTCCCATTTGTACGCCGTCTGCCCCGAGAACCATAGCTGCCAGCATTCCTCGGCCTGTCGCGATACCTCCGGCTGCAATTAACGGAATAGCTAATTGCTCCCTCACCATAGGAATAAGCGTAAAGGTGGTGGTTTCTTCCCGGCCGTTATGTCCACCGGCTTCAAAGCCTTCGGCTACTACGGCATCTACCCCGGCTTCCTGAGCCTTCAAAGCAAACTTTACACTGCTTACCACGTGTACGACGGTAATTCCCTGTTCTTTGAGATGCGAGGTCCAGCTTTTAGGATTACCGGCACTGGTAAACACAATTTTGACTCCCTCTTCAATAATGATTTGCATCAATTGATCAATATCAGGATACAACAGCGGTACATTAACCCCAAAAGGCTTATCGGTCGCAGCCTGACATTTCTGAATGTGCTGGCGTAAAATATCAGGATACATAGAACCTGCGCCAATGAGTCCCAGACCTCCGGCATTACTCACTGCCGAGGCAAGTTCCCAGCCGCTGTTCCAGACCATTCCGCCCTGAATAATGGGATATTTAATATTGAAAAGTGAGGTGATCGTATTCAAAATTGGACTTTAAGAAATTACACCGGAACCCAGACATTCTGCACCATCATACCAGGCCACAAACTGTCCTTCACTAATAGCAGACTGCGGCTCTTCAAAAGAAACATACATTCCCTCTTCTACCTTATGAAGCATCGCTTTTTGCAAAGGCTGTCTGTAGCGTATTCGCGCTTCCACTTCGCGAACTTCGCCGGCTTGAAGTGCCAGGTCTTCGCGAATGTAATGCACCTCGTCTTCCTGAATAAACAACGCGCTGCGCAACAGACCGGGATGCTCCTTACCCTGACCGGTATAAATCACATTTTCTTCAACATCTGTATCCAATACAAAAAGGGGCTCGGGTGTTCCTCCCACTGCAAGGCCCTTGCGCTGACCTTTTGTAAAATAATGAGCACCCTGATGTTTCCCTACAACTTTGCCATCGCTCAGTTTGTATTTGGGTTTTTGAGCCAGAGTTGCAACGTCGCTCAATGCCACAGCGGCACCTGCTTCCGTCTCGGTATGTAAGGCTTCAATTTTCTCACGTGCAGTTTCGGCAGTGATTTCTACAATCACCCCTTCTTTCGGTTTTAATTTTTGCTGAAGAAAATCGGGCAGGCGCACTTTTCCTATAAAGCACAATCCCTGAGAATCTTTCTTTTCCGCAGTGACTAAATTCTGCTCTTTGGCGATTTTACGCACTTCACTTTTCTGAAGATGACCGATTGGGAACAAGGTTTTGGCAAGTTGCTCCTGCGAAAGCTGGCACAAAAAATAAGACTGATCTTTGTTAGCATCTGCCCCTGCAAGCAATTGATAAACCGGTTTGCCATCGACTTCAACTTCCCCTTTTTGGCAATAATGGCCGGTAGCGACATAATCTGCACCCAGATCGAGCGCGATTTTCATAAACACATCAAATTTGATTTCGCGATTACAGAGTACATCCGGATTTGGAGTGCGTCCTTTTTCGTATTCCCGAAACATATAATCTACAATGCGCTCTTTATACTGCTCACTCAGGTCAACCGTTTGAAAGGGAATTCCAAGCTTTTCAGCAACAAGCATGGCATCGTTGCTATCATCAAGCCAGGGACATTCATCAGAAATCGTCACCGAATCATCGTGCCAGTTTTTCATAAAAAGACCAATTACCCGGTATCCCGCCTCTTTCAGCAAATAGGCCGAAACACTACTGTCTACTCCTCCACTCAATCCTACAACCACTGTTTTCATAAGTCACTTTTAAATGTGAACAATTTTGTCGCTTTTAAAACGGCAAATTTACAAAACTATTCGCCGACTTTAATCCCGACACAATTCACTGACCTAAAAGGATTTAGTTATGTTAATTATAATTTTGTTTAACTTTTTTAACTTAATCTTAGACAAATTAAGAGTTGTCAGACCGTAGCTTTAACATATTAACAAATCAAATAAGCTATGAAACATTTAAAACAAACACTCCAAGCTCTCCTTTTTGTTGTGATTGCAGTGGGATTTACCTCCTGTAGTGATGACGACGATAATGGAAACATTATTGAACCTCAGCCGCAATCGATTGCAGAATTTGTTGCTGAAAATCCAAACTACTCTTCTCTGGCCGCCGCGCTAGAGCGCACTAACCTTACTGCTACCTTAGACGGACAGGGCAGTTTTACCGTTTTTGCTCCTGATAATGATGCATTTGATGCCTATCTTAACGGAACTGCTCTTGCAGACGTGCCGGTTGCTGATCTGACAAATCTTTTACTCAATCACGTTTTAGGTGCGGTGAAAACAAGTGCTGATTTGACATCTGGTTATGAAAGTACATTGGCAACTTATTCCGATACTGAAGCTAACATAAATATGTATGTAAACGTAAATGCCGGAGTCGTTACCGTAAACGGGGCATCTACTGTGGTCTCTGCTGACAATGTATTTTCAAACGGTGTGGTTCACGCTGTTGATGCAGTTATTGACATTCCTTCGGTAGCTACTTTTGCAACTGCAGATCCTACATTCGATTCTCTTGAAGCAGCGCTTACTGCTGATGACTCCTTTACCTATGCAGCCACACTGTCTGACATGGACGGAACATTTACTGTTTTTGCTCCAACGAATGCAGCATTCGCCGCGCTTTTGGAAGATTTAGGAGCGACCGGACTTGGTGATCTGGATGCAGCCACTGTTGCCGCAGCGCTCAATCTTCACGTAATCGTCGGGGCTAATGTACGCGCAGCGGGATTAGAGACCGGAACTGTGGAAACTCTAGGCGGGGACATTGAAATTGATGCCGAAAATGCTACCATAACCGATGCTAACGGAAGAGTGATTAACATTGTTGTGACTGATGTACAGGCCGGTAATGGCGTAGTACACGCAATTGATGCAGTCATCCTGCCCGAATTACCTGAAGTATATCAATCAATTGCAGGTTTTGTTGCCGGCAATGAAGACTACAGTCTATTATTGGCCGCTTTAGAATACGCTGAGCTTGATGCAACGCTTGCGGGTGAAGGAACGTTCACCGTATTTGCCCCTAACGATGCCGCTTTTACCACTTTTCTTGATGGTGCAGCTTTAACTGACTTCACTCAGGAGCAGGTAGCGCAAATTCTACTGAATCACGTTTTAGGTGAAGTTAAAATGGAAGACGACCTCAGTACAGGTTATGAAACTACTTTAGCAACTTTTGGTGATACCGATGCCAACATCAATATGTATCTAAATTTCGAAGGCAGTACTACTATGATTAATGGTGGATCTTCAGGAACAGGAGCAAATATCACCGGAACGGATTTTACCTTCAATAATGGTGTGGTACACACAGTTAATGCAGTAATTGAGCTGCCAACCGTTGTTACATTTGCCACCGCAGATCCTACCTTCTCCAGTCTTGTTGCAGCCTTAACCCGTGAACCTGCTTTTGACTACGTTACCACGCTTTCTACAGCTAATGGTACAAGTCCGGCTCCTTTCACCGTATTTGCTCCTACCAATGCTGCATTTACAAGTTTAGTAGCTGAATTAGAGGGTATAAATGCATTAGCAGATATTCCTACTGCAACTCTGGAAGCAGCACTCAATCTGCACGTAATCGCGGAAGCTAATGTACGTGCGGGAGATTTAATGACCGGTACAGTAACTACACTTGGCGGAGATGTTGACGTTGATGCGAGCGCAGCAACTATAACAGACGCTAATGGAAGAATAAGTAACATTATTGTAACTGACGTACAGGCCTCCAATGGTGTTATTCACGCTATTGACAAAGTAATTCTTCCGGAATTGTAAGAATTAAAATTCCCTAAAATGAAAAAGCCCTTCAGCACAAAACTGAAGGGCTTTTCTATTGAAGTTGGGACAAAAAAGATTATTTATTCTTTTGTTGCTTTTCAGCCTGCTCCATCATTTCAGAAAACTTCTTGCTGAAACGATTTTGCTTTTTCGGCTTGGCCTTAGCGGTCTCAATTTTGGCGTGAATGCGCTGCTCATCCAGGATAAAATTCTTGATCACAAGCATAATTCCGATCGTAATCAGGTTTGAAACGAAGTAGTACAAACTCAATCCACTCGCGTAGTTGTTGAAGAAAAACAACATCATAATCGGCGACAGGTACATCAGGAATTTCATATTTGGCATACCCGGCTGACTCGTTTGCTGCATCGTCTGCCCCGTAGTCATCGTCATATAAATAAAGATGGCGATAGAAGCCAGAATTGGGAACAAACTCACGTGGTCTCCGTAAAACGGAATGCTAAACGGCAAATCGGCAATCTTATCATAGCTCGAAAGGTCATCTGCCCACAGGAAGCTCTTCTGTCTTAATACAAATGCCGAAGGGAAAAAGGTAAATAAAGCATAGAAAACCGGGATCTGAAGCAATCCGGGAATACATCCGCTTAACGGACTTGCACCGGCCTTGCTGTACAGCTTCATGGTTTCCTGCTGCTTTTTCATAGGGTTGTCTGCGTACTTCTCGTTGATCTCATTGATCTCGGGACGCAGTACTTTCATCTTGGCCTGAGACAGGTATTGCTTATACTGTACGGGCGAAAGCAATAACTTGATCGAAACCGTCAATAAAATGATGGCGATTCCCGCAGGGAAATAGGCTACCAGAATATTAAAAAACGGGATAATCAGGTATTTGTTGATCCACCCAAAAATACCCCAGCCCAAAGGCATCGCCTCATCCAGACCGCGGTCGTAGTTATTCAACACCTGATAATCGGTAGGGCCAAAATAGAAATTCATCGCGTTATTGAGCTCGCCGTTAACCGGTTTAAGCTGCATACTCGCCGCATATTTCTTGGTAAAAACGGTATCTACTTCTTCATCTTCAACCAAATTCTGAGACTTAAAGGTAACTTCATCAAAAGGCTGATCGGTCATTAAAATCGAACTGAAGAAATGCTGACGGAAATTAAACCAGTCTACATCGGTCTCGATCGCATCATCGTCCCCAGATTGGCTCAGTTTATCGTGATCACCGCCTTCATATTCGTAGGTAAGACGGGTATAGCGATTTTCATAGGTAATACTCTTCGCGTGACGGTAACCTTTCAGTTCCCAATCGAGATTTAAAGGCTGCGAGGTATTCACTACATTTTGAAGGCCTACGGTTTTGATACCAAAGCCCATCATATAATCATCGGGTTTCAGGGTATACCGATATTCCAGATATTCAGAATCTGAAACTTTCAGCTTCATCGATAACACCTGGTTTTCACCTTCGGTGGTTAACTTGGGCTCAAAATATAAGTTTTCACTATTCAGAGTTCGGTTATCGGTAGTGCTGAAATTCAGGTTAAAACGGGTGTTTCCGTCTTTAATGAGGTAAACCGGTACCGAGTCGTAGCTCTTGTAATTTTTCAGCTTTGCTTCTGTAATAAAACCGCCTTTATTACTCACTTTTAAAGCTAAAACCTCATTTTCGATTTCGGTAACTGCATCTGTTGCAGAAGGCAGCGTAGCTGAATAGGCAAAACTTCCTAAAGTCGCCTTGTAACGCTCCTGCGCCAGCGAGTCGTTTTGCGGTGTAGCATCGGCAACTGTAGATTCGGTTGGTGTTAGTGCAGGATTGGTTTTAGCAGCTTCAACCTGCTCCTCTTTGGCTTTCTCAGCTTCCAGCTCTTCCGGAGAAGGCTGGTTTTGCCATAACATAAACAATAAAATAGCTCCTATAAGCAGGAAGCCTATCATCGATTGTTTGTCAAATTTCTTTTCTTCCATAAGTTATTGAGGCAATCACTGCCTTTTTTCAATTGTCATTATTCTAATTTCTTGCGGAAATTTTTCGCCCGCGAATATACGGTCTCTGTTGCTTTCAAGAATAAGCCCAGCAATTTGTTTTATGCCACATTGGCGGAATTTTATCTCAAACCCGCCACGCTTAAGCTATTCTTTTTCAAAATGATATCTGCTTTTGAGATTATCCATGTGCCTTTTTTGACTTGCTGAATTTTACAGCAGCCTGTACATAGGCTACAAATAAGGGATGTGGATTAGCAACAGTACTTTTATATTCGGGATGGTATTGCACGCCTACAAACCAGGGATGGTCTGCCAGCTCTACAATCTCTACCAGACCGGTCTTGGGGTTGGTTCCGGTAATGTTGAGCCCCGCTTCTTCCAGTTGTGCGCGGTATTTATCATTAAACTCATAACGATGGCGATGACGTTCTGAAATGAGTTCGGCATCATACACCTCGCTTACAATGCTTCCGGGCTTTAGTTTACAATCCCAACTTCCCAGACGCATCGTGCCACCCATATGCTTCAGGTCTTTTTGGCTTTCCATCAGGTCAATCACAGGATCTGGAGTATTGGCCTGCATTTCAATCGAGTTGGCTTCTTTGAGTCCGGCTACATTACGGGCAAATTCAATAACTGCCATTTGCATCCCCAGGCAAATCCCTAAAAATGGAATCTTATGCTCTCGGGCATACTGTACGGCTTTGATTTTACCTTCTATACCGCGCTCGCCAAATCCGGGAGCAACCAGTAAGCCGTCAAGTTTGGCAATTTTATTATCTATAATATCCTGCGAAATAAATTCCGAGTGAATAGGTTCTACCTTCACTTTGACCTCATTCTCTGCACCGGCGTGAATAAAAGCTTCCAAGATCGATTTATAGGAATCCTGAAGCTCCACGTATTTACCAATAAGACCTATAGTAACCTCAGCCTGCGGATTTTTATGTCTGCGTAAAAACTCATTCCAGCGGGTAAGCACCGGCTCACTGTCTGTAGGTAAGCTCAATTTTTGAAGTGTTATGGTGTCCAGACCTTCATCAAGCATCATATTAGGCACGTCGTAAATGGTAGACGCGTCAATAGACTGAATGACCGCTTCTTTACGCACGTTGCAAAACAAAGCCAGTTTCTCACGTAGGTCATCGCTCAGTTCGTGCTCTGTGCGGCAAACCAAAATATCAGCTTTAATACCGCTTTCCATCAGGGTTTTTACCGAGTGCTGCGTGGGTTTGGTTTTTAATTCGCCGGCCGCCGAAAGATACGGCACCAACGTAAGGTGGATTACCAGTGCATTCTCATCGCCCAATTCCCATTTTAGCTGACGTACCGATTCGATATAGGGTAAAGATTCAATATCCCCTACCGTACCGCCGATTTCGGTGATGATGATATCATAATCGCCGGTTTTACCCAGCTGCTTGATGCGTTCCTTGATTTCGTTTGTGATATGCGGCACCACCTGTACGGTTTTTCCTAAAAACTCGCCGCGGCGTTCCTTTTCGATCACACTTTGATAAATACGACCGGTAGTTACGTTGTTAGCCTGAGAGGTGTTTACATTTAAAAAGCGCTCGTAATGGCCCAAATCCAGATCGGTTTCTGCACCGTCATCGGTCACATAACATTCGCCGTGCTCGTATGGATTGAGCGTCCCGGGATCTACGTTGATGTATGGATCTAATTTTTGAATGGTCACGCGATAACCCCGTGCCTGTAATAATTTGGCCAGTGAAGCTGCGATTATACCTTTACCTAATGAAGAAGAAACCCCGCCCGTGACGAAGATGTACTTAGTGTCTGCCATCTGTATCGTGAAAATAAATTAAGCTCTTTTTAACATAAAGAGCGCGTCTACGGGATGCAAAGGTATGGATTTATTGGCGAACCCTTTTAGCCCTTTTTGGTATTATTTTTTGGGTTTTCTTTTCGGTTGGGGCGCAGGATATTGGCGCTTGATTTTATAGATCAATTCTTCAAGACCATTTACTTTAATCTCATACATCTGCTGCATCATCAGGCCGAGCTTGCCTTCGGGGAAGCCTTTCTGCTTAAACCAGGTGAAATAATATTCGGGCAGGTCTACCAGATACCGGTCTTTATATTTGCCAAAAGGCATTTTGTAATGCGCCAGTTCGATGAGTTTTTCGGGATCCAAATCAGACGATTTTTATGTTGAAGGCCGAAAGCAAACCGGGGAGGCCTTCTTTGCCAAAAATAGCTCCGGTAATTTTATTGAGCTGCGGGTTAATCGTGTAGTTTTCTGCGGAAGAAAAATCGGTTCGCTCCAGTCGGGTATGATCAAAAGTAGCTCCGGAAAGGTCACAACCGGCAAGGGAAATGCCCGAAAGATCGGTTTCCGTAAAATCAGCCTCGAGCAATTTACAGGTATTGAAGCCAGAATTGGTCAAATCTACCTGATAAAAGCTGCTGAAATTAAGCGTACAGCGTGTACAGGTAATCTGAAACAAAATGGGTGCACAGGTCTCAAATGCAAGTCCCAGCATTTTACATTCTAGAAACTCACATTCCTGAATCGCTGTTTTCAGGAGTTTCGCTCCGCTCAGATCACAGTTTTCAAATGTACAATTGGTAAAACTCAAACCCGAAAGATTGGTTTTGGCAAACACACAGTTTCTAAAGATGCATTCTTCAAAATCAGCTTCCAGTGGTTTTTCGGCGAAATTACGCCCTTCAAAAATTTGGTCTGTGATCAGTTCATTCATCGTTTAGGAATTTTCAGCCTGTTTCAATCGGATCAGCTTTCGGCTTAAATAATCAAACCGAATATACAACAAGACTGCCGAAGCACTAAGCCCCGCCAGCAAGCCGTACCAAATGCCCTGACTCCCCGCCTGATCTTCCTGCCCAAAATACCACGCCACCGGAAAACCAACCAGCCAGTAGGCCAAAAAACAGATTCCCGTTGGGATATTTACATCCTGCAACCCGCGCAAAGCACCCAGAATCACCACCTGTAAGCCATCACTCAATTGAAACAATGCAGCCACAATCAGCAATTGCGCGGCAAGCACAATTACCTCCACATTATCCAGATAGAAAGTAGGCAGAATGTCTTTCAGCAAAATAAAGCCCAGCGCAAACACGGCTTCAATGAGAAACACCTGCAGAAACAGCGAAAATGCGATGCGTCGCATATTCTTAAAATCGGCTTTACCTTTTTGATTTCCCACACGAATGGTCGCCGTAACGCCAAGCCCCACGGCAATCATAAAGGTCATCGCCGCGAGATTGAGGGCTATTTGATTGGCCGCCTGAGCATTTGTTCCCAAAAGCCCCGAAAGAAAAATACAGGAGGTAAAGAGTGAGACTTCAAAAAGCATCTGCATTGCGGTAGGAAAACCCAGGTCAAAAAGACGCTTAAAAATGGGCCATTGAAAAGCCTTTCTGCGCGTCCACACAAAATAGGGTTTGAATTTATCTTTCCTTTTTAAAATGTAATACAGCATCCACAGCATAAAAAAGCGGGAGATGAGGGTACCCCAGGCTGCACCTACCAGTTCGAGTCTTGGGAAAATCCAAAATCCGTAAATCAGAATAAAGTTGAACAGGACATTCACCACATTAGACACCAATGTAGCGTACATCGCGTAACGGGTGTTTGAGAGTCCGTCTGCAAATTGCTTAAACGCCTGAAAGGTCATCAACGGGATGAGCGAAAACGCCACAATATCCATATAGGGCAGGGCCAGCTCTACCACCTCTACCGGTTGATTGAGCATATACATGATGGGTTTGGCGAGGAGCAATAACAAAAATAATAAGACACCATTTAGGGTACACATTACGATGCCATGGTGAAAGTAATTGCGACCCATAGCGGTATCCCCGGCACCGTCTGCTTCAGCAACCAATGGAGTAATCGCAAACGAAAAACCAATGCCCAGCGACAGCGCAATAAAAATAAGACTGTTGCCCAGCGACACCGCGGCCAACTGCGCGGCGCCCAGCCTGCCAACCATCAGATTATCAGCCAAAGCAACCAGAATATGGCCCAATTGTCCCAGCATCACGGGATAGGCGATCTTTAAATTTTGACGGAATTCCTGCGTGTAATTACTTAACAAAACTGCCATTTTTTAGGAAGTGCAAAAATACTTTTTAAGTTTAAGATAGCAGACGATGACAGACGCCAAGTTTGTTAATTTACAACGGCCTTAACAGCCGAAAAACAGCATTTCCCTTACCTTTACAGGGTCTATGAATACAAGCGACTTTTCCAACAAAATCATTCCGGAAGCTATTAAAAACGAAGCGCAAACCGCGCTTTCCTACTATCCGCAGTTGCGGAAAACTCCGATACGCTTTCAGTTTAAAAAGGACATTAAAAAGTCGACCATGCAGGCGCAGCCGGTATTCAAGTCCCTGCTAAAACCCCGTAAGCGACGCGAATACGTGATTTTCATCAGTAAAAAAGTGAAAATTGAAGACGAGTCGTTTAAAATCACAAATATCCCTTCAGATGTTTTGATTGGGTGGATAGGCCACGAACTGGGGCATGTGATGGATTACCGGGATCGCAGTAGCCTGGGGCTCATTTGGTTTGGAATCAAATATTTGTATTTCCCGAAGTTTATACGAGAAGCGGAACGTGCGGCTGACACCTTTGCCGTGGCACACGGAATGGGCGAATACATTTTAAAAACCAAAGACTTTATACTGAATCACGCACACATTTCAGAACCCTACAAAGCCCGTATTAAACGCCTGTATCTTTCACCTGAGGAAATCATGAGGCTGATTAATGAGGGGTGATGGCAAGGGTAATTGTTATTGGTTATTGGTTAAAAGGTCTTATTTTTTGTTTCTTGTTTCTTGTTTCTTGTTTCTTGTTTCTAAGAAACAAATTCAAGAACTCTGATTTCCAAATTCCGAGATTTCAAATCCATTAGCCGCAAACAGAAAACCGTAAACCCTAAACCACTATTTAGAGATACCTCTCACTTCTCACATTTTACCTTTCACCGTTTACCAAAACCCCTAACTCCCCGCGTACTCCTTTACAAAAGCTTCCCACTCAGCGAATTTCTCTTCGTTCATCACTTTTTCCATTTTCACCTGACCGCCTTTTTTCTTGTTGGCACCACTCCATTCATAGAAAATTTCAGGTTTCACGGTGTTTACGATGACGCCTTTTAAGGCTTTGCTTCGGGCTACGCCGTAGTTTTTGTTGGCTTCCTGAAGGCTTTTATCTAAGGCATCGGCCAATTCTTCGTTTGAGGCTGAAGTTTCGGTACCTAAGTACCAATAGTGGTAAAACTCATCGTCTTCGGGATTTCGCTTTGCCGCAATCGTAAACTCAGGAATTTTAATATCAAATTGTTCCTCCAGCTCCTGTACAGCAGCTTCCATTTTATTTACCGAAAGTTGTGAACCCACGGTATTGAGGAAGAATTTGGTTCGCCCGGTAATCTTGATTTCGGCACGGGCTTTATCGGTAAACGCGATGGTGTCCCCTATCAAATATCTCCAGGCACCCGAAACGGTAGAAATGATTAAAATGTAATCTTTGTCCTCCTCAACATCGGCCAGTCCAATCACGGGCGCATCCTGCACGATGGAGCCGTCTTCGTTGATGTAATCAGGGTTCATCGGCACGAACTCAAAATAGATTCCGTTATCGGTCACCAGTTTCATCGCGTCAGTTTCAGGTCTTGCCTGAAAAGCGATAAAGCCTTCCGAAGCGAGATAGGTATCAATAACCGTGATGGGTTTACCCAGTAGCGCATTAAAACTCTTTTCGTAAGGTTGAAATGCAACACCACCCGAAGTATACACCTGCAGGTTCGGCCAGATCTCGTGAATATTTTTCAAATTGTGATGCTCAATCACTTTCTCGAGCATCAGCTCAATCCAGCTGGGAATACCGCTCAGCGCACCGATATCCCATTCTTCAGCTTTCTCGGCAATATGCTGCACACGCTCGTCCCAATCTTCGATTTTAGCAATGTCTTCACCGGGCTTGTAGTAGCCTCTAAACCAAAACGGAATATTACTGGCGCTAATACCGCTGATCTCCCCTTCTTCGTGACCGTCTCGTTTCTGAAGATCGGTCGAACTTCCCAACATCATGATTTCTTTCTCAAAAAAATCGGCTTCCAGATCAAAATGGGCAAGTGCACCTACCTGCTTAATACCGGCGGTACGAATGGCATCAATCATTTCATCGGTTACCGGAATACGCTTGCTGCTTTTACCGGTCGTTCCGCTACTCAACGCAAAATAATGCGGCAACCCAGGCCAGGTCACGTCTTCTTCCCCTTCGTGCATTTTAGACCACCACTCCTCATTGATGCTGTTGTAATCAAAAAACGGAACTTCCTCAGCAAAAGTCTTGCCCGGATTCTCGGATTCTAGGATGGCTTCAAAGCCGTAGTACTTACCAAACTGCGTGTTTTTGGCTTTTTTAAGCAGTTTTTCTAAAACTTCCTGCTGCTCTTCAATTGGGTTTGATTCCGGTATAACCTTGTCAGAAATATCAATAATTCCTTTTATGAGTGCGCCTAAGATTGCCATAAATACTACATTTTGGTTGTATTCAAAATTAAACGACCCCGTGAGAACGAGGTCGTTAGTTATAAGAAGTTTAACAAGAGTAATCTATTGGCATTATATTACTTGGGCGTGCCCCTTCGGGTCGGGCTATTCGCTGCAATCTGCCTTTGTCGTCAGGTAAACCTTCCGCAAAGTCAGGATTTCCGCTACTATCCCTCACGCGGTGTCGCGTTTCAGGCTACAAAAGAACTACATCAATCGCTTTAGTATCCAAAAACTTTTCAAAGCGGGATGCAAAAAAGAGATTTGATTTCTTTACACGAAGCGAATAGGGATGAATAAATTCCAATATATAATTCCCGGATTTCAAAACCTCAACAGTTCCAATACGTTTGGCTCTTTTATTCAAAACATAAGACTGAACAGGCCATTTAGCTTTTCTGGAATTCAAGACGCCTGCGCCCTCTATTTCCTTAAGTTTTATTTCAAATTCATTTAGCTCGACACCCCAACCTCCTAAACAAAGGATTTTGTACTTACCTGCTTCCAGATAAATTTGCCTGTCTTTACTCAAGATATTTACGGGCCCAATCAATGAATAAATGATTAAAATGTGTTCTTAAGAATTGCCTGTTTAGCTGTTGTCCTTTTTATTTTGAATTTAAAATTTTGAACATTGAATTGAAAGCCTAAATAAAAATAAATTTTACCCTCTCCTGCGCTCCAGTAAAATCATCATCATTAAGCCCAGCATAATGCGCTCGCTGTCACCTTCGTCCATTGGGCCTTCTTTGGTGACCTGAAATTTGCGTCCAAAAAAGGAAGGCTGCTTTTTGAGTCGGGCGATTTTAGCTCCGTTTTTATCGGTTACTTTATACGCCGGATTAAAGAAATACCCGGTAAGCATTCCCGCAACCGGCACTTCGCCAAACAGCGAATCGGCTACTTTTACCCATCCGTTTTCTTCTTCAATAGTATATTCCGGAGTACCATTATCATCTACAATCTGGTATTTGGCTTTCCAGATAGAGCGCCAGCCCTTACGCACGATCTTGCCAAACTCGTTTTCGTTTGCATCGTAAAACGCATAAGCAGCCGAAAAATCGAGCCAGCGGTCTGCCTTAATGGTGTAATTGAGTTGATTTTGAGAGGTATCGGCATAAATTTTTATTTCCTCTTTCAGCTTAAACATCTTCTGACGGATGTAACCCACGGTATGCCCAAAGGCATCTGTAGCGGTAAAGTCATTAGAAAATGTGCTGATGCGAAACACAAAATCAATCGGAAATTGGAGGTTTTTCATAGAAAGGTTAGGAATAGTTTTTAGTCTTTTAGTTCTGCTTCATTAGTTATTGGCGCAGGTTTTACGCCGTAGGTATCCATCAGATACACGAGGCTGGTCATTGTCGCCGCACCCAATTCGAGTTCGCGTTTGTTAACCGCATCAAAGGTATCGTTACTGGCGTGGTGATGGTCAAAATAGCGTTGCGAATCGGGACGCAAACCAGCAAGAACGGTTCCGTTGCCTTTTAACGGACCAATATCTGCACCGCTTCCACCCAATTCAAAATAGTGAATCAAATAGGGTTTAAACAACGGGATCCAGCTTTGGATTTGCTCAAAATTGGCTGCATCAGCATCAAATGAAAATCCGCGTGGTGTAAAACCTCCTGCGTCACTTTCCAATGCGAAAACGTGACGTTCGCCTTTTTCTGTGGCGACCTCAGCGTATTTATTACCCCCGCGTAAACCGTTTTCTTCGTTCATAAACAGTACCACGCGAATGCTGTGTTTGGGTTTGTAATTAGCCGCTTTCATCAGGCGTAAGACTTCCATACTTTGAACGACCCCGGCACCATCATCGTGGCTGCCGTCTCCCAGATCCCAGCTGTCCAGATGCCCGCCTACAACCATAATTTCGTCGGGTTTTTCGCTTCCGGTAATCTCACCTATCACGTTAAACGAAGGCACATCTTCATAATTCTGGCAATTCATTTTTAAGTAGAACCGGGTGTCTTTATCCTTTTTCAGCATTTTACTCAACAGAGCAGCGCCGTTGGTACTGATTGCCGCTGCGGGAATACGCTGCTCATTAGGCAGATCACCGTATGACATTGCGCCGGTGTGCGGCAGATCGTCCATTCTCAAATTCATCGAACGCACGATCACACCTACCGCGCCGTATTTGGCAGCTTCACGAGCCCCCGAATACCGCTGATCGACACAACCTCCATAGGCAGAAAACGTTTGAATCAAATCGGCCTGCATAGGGCGGTTGTAAAAAACGATTTTACCTTTAATCTGATCTTCCCCATACTTGGCGAGATCGTCGAGCCCCTGAACTTCAATGACGGGAGCCGTGATGCCGTCTGCAGCAGTTGCAATCGAACCGCCTAATGCACAAACCGGCACATCGATGTTTCCGTCAGGGCCGTCTATCCAGGCTTTTTCGGGAGCGCCGCGTTCCCATTTGGGCACCATAACCGGCTGTAGCCAGACTTTATCAAGACCAATAGCCTCGAGCTCGGCCTTAGCCCATTGTACGGCTTTTTCTGCACCAGCGCTACCACTCAGGCGCGCACCAATGTCGTTAGACAGGGCATCGAGCCATTGATAACTTTGCCCGTTTAATAGCGAAAGATCATAAAAATTGCGAAGTTGGAGGGAATCTTTTGTCGTTTGCGCCTGTACCTGCGTCAGACCACAAAACACTACAAGGAATAAAGCTAGTTTTTTCAAAATTCTGTTTTTTTAACTGTGGAATTCTAAAAGTACTATTCTCTGCGCGTAAACGGGTGAACGAATTCAAAATTTAATGTTCAAAATTTAAATATCGCCTCCAGCGTTTATCCCGCTATAGTGCTAGTTGGAAGTTGGCAGTCGCAGTATGCAGTCTTTATAAATACAGAATTGCCTACTGCCGGCTGCTACTGCCAACTCATTTAGTATTTCTACTTTAAACCTACTCCTCCCCTTCCAGTTCCTTTCGATACTGATCGATGTTGGCTTTGGTTTTTTCGTCGAGTTCGGGCTCTTTAATATCTGTATATTCTGAAAGTTTTTCGAGAAGAATTTTAGCTAAAATGAGACGGGCGGTAGGCTTGTCGTCTGCCGGAATGATGTACCAGGGCGCATGAAATTTGGAGGTATTGTTAATCGCCTCTTCGTAGCAACGCTGGTAATCGTCCCAAAGTTTGCGCTCTTTCAAATCACCGGGAGAGAATTTCCAGTTTTTATTGGGTTTGTCGAGACGGCGCAGCAGGCGGTTTTTCTGTTCTTCTTTGGAAAGATTCAGGAAAAACTTGAAGATGATGGTTCCGTTTTCGGCAATGTGTTGCTCAAAATTATTGATTTGTCGAAACCGCTCTTCCCAAAATGCCGCATCAATATCAGCGATGCTGTCGATCCCCGGAATGTTTTCGCCCAAAATATACTCGGGATGTACACGGGTCACCAAAACATTCTCGTAGTGGGTACGATTGAAAATACCGAATTTTCCACGTGCCGGTAGCGCCACATAATGCCGCCACAGGTAATCGTGACCCAACTCAAGCGGTGTGGGCACCTTAAAACTGTGAACCACCAGGCCGCGCGGATTGAGGTTTTTAAACACTTCGCGAATGAGACTATCTTTCCCGGCCGTATCCATCCCCTGAATGCAAATGAGCACGGCATATTTACCGTGAGCATACATCGCATTTTGAATTTCGGCAATGGCTTTACTCACCTCATCGAGTTCGTCTTCAAGCTTGCTTTTTTTGCCGAAATCTTCGTGGGTTTTATAATCTGTGAGTTTAATGGACCGGGTTACCTGATAATCTGCTGCTTTCATAATCGATTAATTTATTTACTCGCAAAAAGTTTTACGTCTTCTTCGGAAACTTCTGTTCCACCTAAAATAATAAGGCGTTCTACCACATTGCGCAACTCGCGAATATTCCCCGTCCAGTCATATTCCTGAAGCTTTTTGATCGCATTAGGCGTGAAATTTTTAACGGCTGTACCCTGCTCCTGAGCCACTTTGTTGGAGAAATGGTCTACCAGCAAGGGGATGTCATCGCGACGCTCATTAAGAGCCGGCACCGGAATAAGAATTACCGCCAGACGGTGGTATAAATCTTCGCGAAATTTACCTTCTTCAATCTCTTTTTTCAGGTTTTTATTGGTTGCAGCCAGTACGCGCACATCAACCTTAATGTCTTTATCGCTACCCACGCGTGAAACCTTATTTTCCTGCAGGGCGCGCAATACTTTCGCCTGCGCCGAAAGACTCATATCCCCTATCTCATCCAGGAAAATGGTGCCACCGTTTGCGGCTTCAAACTTCCCGGCGCGGTCTTTATTAGCCGAAGTAAAAGCACCTTTTACGTGACCAAACAATTCACTTTCGATTAATTCCGAAGGGATCGCAGCACAGTTCACCTCAACCATGGGTCCGTTTGCGCGCTCGCTTTTTTCGTGCAACCAGTGAGCAACCAGTTCTTTACCGGTCCCGTTTGAGCCGGTGATGAGCACGCGGGCTTCGGTAGGAGCCACTTTTTCAATTATTTCCTTGATTTTGACAATGGCCTCACTCTCACCAATCATCTCGTATTGCTTGCTTACCTTCTTCTTGAGTCGGGTATTTTCTACCACCAGACTCTTTCGGTCTAAAGCATTGCGCACGGTATTCAGCAGGCGGTTAAGATCGGGCGGCTTGGAGATGTAATCAAAAGCTCCCAGACGCATGGTGTTTACCGCGGTATCGAGATCGCCGTGACCCGAAATCATAACCACCGGAATTTCGGGTTTGATCTTACGGGTTGCTTCCAGCACTTCGACGCCGTCCATTTTAGGCATTTTGATATCACAAAGCACCAGATCGTAATCGTTATCCTTGATTTTTTCCATGCCCTCGAGACCATCTTCGGCTTCTTCAACCTGATAGTTTTTATTTTCTTCAGATAGAATTTTATTGAGAACCCGGCGGATTGCGGCTTCATCTTCAATGATTAAAATCTTTGACATGTCTAAAATTTAAATTTGACGCCCGACCTAAAATAAAAAGTATTGGCGCTGTTAATGGTGTAAATATCTTCACGCGTATTATCCCGAAGCCTGAAATCATTGCTGATCGAATAGCTTCCGTAAGCGTAATATAGCAAATGCTTTGTAAAATAATGCTCGTAACCGAGACCTCCTAACACCACGGTCATGGAGATGTTTTCGGCGGTACGCCCGTTAATCACCATATTGTTTTGAATGTTGGCAAAAAAGTTATCAAGCGTTAAAAAGGCTTGCAATGCATCTTTGTGGTCGTCGTTTAAATAATGACGCATGTTAGTTTTCGGAACACCCAAAGTATACGTCCAGTTGGGGTGAAACTCCCGGTAGTAATTAACAATGGGAAGTGGGAAATTACGCCCCGGTGTACTGGAGTAATCCAGACCAAAAATCCAACGATAAGGCTTGCCCACTTCGGCATCTTTCATATCGTTAATAGCATAAACTGAAGCCGTATAAATCCAGTCGTCAGCTACCAGACTCCCTTCGAGATTCGAATTGATACGGGTACCGGCTTTAACGCCCACGCGCCAGTTTTCATTCAGTTTCCAGGTGTAGCCCAGATACCCCTCAATGCGATGTAAGGTTCCCACTTCCTGCAAATTGAAACCTGAAGGCACGGGATCGTTAATATCGATACTGGTGTTGCGGTACTCAAAGCCGGCAACCAGAATTTTGTTCAAATCTTTATCTAGCGGAATGGGCACCTGTAGCAAAGCCCTAAATCGACCTACATTGTTATCAGATTGTCTAAACGGGATGTGCATATATTCCACACGGGCAATATCTGTGGTTTGCGCGTGGTTGGTATAGCTTATTCCGAAAAGACATAATAACAAGAGGTATTTATTCATCTGATTTAGGTTGTATTGGGGTTGTGGGATAAAAATGCACATCGCGTTGTGGGAACGGAATGGTAACCTTATTAGCCCTGAATTGTTCATCAATGCGAAAGCGCAATTCACTCTTGATACGCGGATCAGAAAAACTGTCGTTGATGAAAAAGTAAATCCCGAAGTTCAAGGAAGAATCTGCAAAGTCTTCAAAAAGCACAAAAGGCTTAGGGCTTTTGAGAATGCCATTTTGCTTGGCTGCACATTCTAAAAGTATTTTACGTACCAAAGCTGTGTCGCTGCCATAAGCCACTCCCACTTTTACAGCTTCGCGGGTGGTGCGGTGGTTTTGGGTGTAATTATATACGATATCACTGATGAAATGATGGTTGGGAACAATGATCACTTTATCATCGCGGGTAAGGGCACGAGTGGTGCGCAGCTTGATCTCAAAAATGCGGCCTACTTTGCCGTCTATCTCTACCACATCGCCCACGGCAAGGGACTTATCTACCATTATAAATATTCCGCCAATGATGTCTGTAAATAAATCCTGTAAGGCAAGACCCAGACCTACAAACAACGCGGCTGATGCAGTAAGTAAAACGGTTATATCTACTCCCGAAGCACTTAATGTGAAAAGCACGACTGCGATATAAACAATGTATCTTATGAACTTGAAAATGCTCTTGAATTTGAGTTCATTTTCGGTATCCATCTTTCGGGTGATGAGACTGCGAATGAGTCTTAAGACCACAGTAGCTACGATAAAGGCAATAATCACCAGTAAAAGGTGACCTATGGTCAGATTGATTGGGTTTTGTTCGGTACCCAAATGAAAACCAAAATTCAGGAAGTCTTTAATGGTTTCCCAAATATCTTCCTGAATGACGTCTTTTACTTTCTCAGCACCTTCCTTAACCGTTTCCTTTACATTTTCCTGAATCATAGCTTGCTAGTACTTAATCCATTTTAAAATTTCCTTGTAAGTAGGCTTTTTGCCATACATCAATATTCCCACGCGGTAGATTTTTGAGCCAAACCATACGGTGAACAGGAACGAGGCTACCAATATGCTTACCGACAATGCCAACTGCCACCAGGGCACGCCAAAAGGAATACGCATCAACATGACAATGGGCGAGGTAAGCGGAATCATGGAAAATGCCGTAGCTATAGAACCGTCGGGATTTTCAATTACTGCAAAAAAGCCCACGTAAATAGCCAGCATAAGCGGCATAATTACCGGAAGCATAAATTGCTGGGTATCGGTCTCGCTGTCTACTGCAGCACCTATGGCAGCATATATCGAGCTGTAGAGGAAATAGCCTCCAATAAAATAAATCAAAAAGAAAAAGGCCAGCTTGAGCAGTGGTAAATTGAGTATATCTAATACCACAAGTTCTATTTTATCCATTTTGGTGACCGCCATATTGCCCACCGCCGACTGATTTTCTAACGGATTTAAATTGAGATAGAGGGCTAAAAACAGCAATAAACCACCACCTATAAGCAGCCAGATCAAAAATTGCGTGATTCCGGCAAGCGTGGTCCCAATGATTTTACCCATCATCAGTTTAAAAGGTTTTACAGAAGAAATGATCACTTCAATAATACGATTCGTTTTTTCCTCAATCACAGACCGCATTACCATGTTTCCGTAGATGATGATAAACATCATAAGCAGATAGCCTGCTCCGCCACCGGCTCCGGCTTTAATCCAGCTTGAAATTTTTGAGGTACGTTCTCCTTTAAAATCTTCAATGCTTATTGATACCGTAGTCTGAGACTCATCAATCAAATCGAGATCAACCCCACGATCCAGAAGTTTTTCGTTAGTCAGTTTGGTTTGAATTTGTTCTTCAATACCCTCTAAGACCGAAATGGCCGGGGCTTCGTTTCCATAAAACCGTACTCCCGAAGTATTATTCTTTATATTCTGCGGAATGTATAGCAACCCGAAATAATTCTTATCCTCTACTTCACTTTTCGCCAGTTCAATGCCTGCAGGCGAAAGATCCAGAAAATCAATATCTGCTGTACTTTCAAATTCTTTATAAAACAATCCGCTTTCATCAACCACAACGATGGTTTGTCTGCCTGCCTGATTGAGGCTGGTGAGATAGGTGATTAACATAATCATACCCACTACAATCAACGGACTCAAAAAGGTCATGATGATAAACGAGCGATTGCTTACCCGCGCTTTGTACTCTCTCTTTATTATTAAACCTAAAGCTCCCATTAATTTGCGTTTATGGTTTGAATAAAAATATCATCTACTGTGGGGATCACCTCCACAAAATGATTGATGAGCCCTTTAGACGTAAGGTAATTCAGTAAATCATTTGGTGTGTGATGCTCAGGGATTTTTACTTTGATTTTCAGGTCGTTTTCATTTATGGTTTTAAAATGCGCCGGGGTTATTTCCCAGGACTCAGACAATCCACTCATCACGTCTGTATGCAAGAGATTCTTACTTTCAAGGGTGTCATTAAGCGTTTCAATACCTATCTCGTAGGTATTGGTGCGAAATGCCCTCTTGATATCAATAAGTTTACCATCTAGCACTTTATTGCTTTTATGCATCAGCGCAATATGATCACACATTTGCTCTACAGATTCCATTCTGTGAGTCGAAAAAAGAATAGTTGCTCCATCATTTCGAAGCTGAAGAATTTCATCTTTAATCAGGCTGGCATTAATAGGGTCAAAACCACTGAAAGGTTCGTCAAAAATGAGCAGTTTAGGACGGTGCAGTACGGTAACAATAAACTGAACCTTTTGAGCCTGCCCTTTTGATAATTCCTGAATTTTTCGGTTCCACCAGTCCATCATGCCGAGACGCTCAAACCAGTATTTGCTGCGTTTTTTAGCTTCATCAAGGCTTAAACCTTTAAGTCGGGCCAGATAAATAACCTGCTCACCTACTTTCATCGATTTATACAGACCACGTTCTTCGGGCATATAACCGATGTTCATAATGTGTTTAGGATCAAGCGGCTCACCATCTAAAAAAACCTTACCCGAATCGGGCATTGTGATTTGATTGATGATGCGTATAAGCGTAGTCTTACCGGCACCATTGGGTCCTAAAAGTCCAAAAATACTGCCCTTAGGAATAGCTATGGAAAGATCATTAAGGGCTGTATATGTACCGTATTGTTTCTTTATATGCTCAGCAACAAGAAGGTCTGTCATCTATACGTGAAATCAAAATAAGATAAAGGGAAGGGCAAAAAATAATAACCCAAAATCAATTTGGCTGCTCATCCCATAATGCTTTCAAAGATATTGAAAAGCTAACAGCCTAAAGGCTAGTTAAGAATTATTTATAACGCAGATTTCTGAAGCGCCAATGTCAAAAAAAGCTTGGGCTATTATCTATTTGAGCTATTCAAAACCGTGTTTTAAATCCTGTTAGACCGCTGATTGAATAATCGAATAGCCCTAAAACAAAAACCCACCCTTAACGTAAATCAAGGATGGGAAAAAAATTGCTATGAAAAAGAAAAATATCACTAACTAGTGATTAGTGATGGTTCAAATATACACATTTTTCTTAATAAGGTCTTAAATTCTAAGAAAACATGTCTTTAACTTTTTCAAAAAAGGATTTATCCTCGCGTTGCGGCTGTGGTGAAAAGCGCTCATCGTCAAGCATAGTCTCAAAAAACTCGCGCTGTTCTTTATTGAGATTTTTTGGTGTCCAAACATTTACGTGAACCAATAAATCACCTTTACCGTATCCATTTATGGAAGGTATACCTTTACTGCGCAGACGTAATATCTTTCCGCTCTGCGTGCCTTCTTCAATTTTAATACGCACCTTGCCACCTACGGTATCTATCTCTTTGCTGGTTCCTAAAATAGCTTCCGGAACACTGATGTATAAGTCGTAGTGCAAATTATCACCTTCGCGGCTAAGCGTCTCGTGTTCTGCCTCTTCAATAACTACCAGTAAATCTCCCGGAATACCATTATTACCCGGCGCTTCGTTACCCTTACCGGTTACTTTAAGCTGCATGCCATCAACAACACCTGCCGGAATTTTGATAGAAACGGTTTCTTCTTCCGTCTTCATTCCCTGAGCATCAGCATCTGCAGGTTTAGATTCTATAATCTGGCCACTACCTCCACAGGTTGTACAGGGCGAAGCTGTTTGCATACGACCCAAAATAGTATTGGTTACCCGGGTAACCTGACCGCTACCGTTACAGGTAGTACATGTTTTAAATTTGGTTCCAGAGGCTTGCTTCTTACGCTTAACCTTGATCTTTTTCTCTGCTCCGTTTGCGATTTCTTCTAAAGTAAGTTTTACACGAATACGCAGGTTGCTTCCTTTGGTTCTGCGCTGACCGCCGAAGCCACCGCCAAAACCACCGAAGCCACCCCCGCCGCCAAAGGCGCTACCGAAAATGTCACCAAACTGGCTGAATATGTCATCCATATTCATACCGCCGCCGCCGAAGCCGCCGCCTTCAAATGCCTGATGACCGTACTGATCGTAGCGTGCGCGTTTGTTTTCATCCCCAAGAATTTCGTAGGCCTCTGCAGCTTTCTTGAACATATCTTCGGCCTTCTCATCTCCCGGATTTTTATCTGGGTGGTATTGGATGGCTTTTTTGCGATATGCTTTTTTGATCTCTGCCGCAGTGGCATTCTTGCTAATTCCCAGTATGTCGTAATAATCTTCTTTCATCCCTCTTTCTTCTTAAACACGTTAATCAATTCTTCTATCACCTCTTACTGCCCTACGACAACTTTTGGATATCGAATAATTTTATCTCCCAGTTGATAACCCTTTTCAACCACGTCAACAATTTTACCTTTAAGACTGTCTTTTGGAGCCGGAATTTGAGTAATAGCTTCATGCAATTCGGCATCAAAGGCATCACCCTGTTTTACTTCCATCTCTTTCAAGCCCTTAGACTTAAGCGTCTCCCGAAGTTTGTTGCTGATTAAGTCAACACCTTTCTTTAGGTTTTTATCTTTTGCTTTTTCAATCTCAACAGAAGCACGGTCAAAATCATCAAGTACCGGAAGCATGGCCTGCATTACTTCCTGCCCGGCAGTTTTAAACATTTCAATACGTTCTTTACCGGTGCGGCGTTTGTAATTTTCAAACTCTGCAAAAAGACGTAAAAATTTGTCTTTTTCTTTTTCCAGTTCTTCTTTGTAGCGCTTTAATTCATCAGCCTCACTTTCCTGCTCATCAGCCTCTGAATGAGCCTGTTGCTCTTCTGCCTGAGTGTCTACGACTTCATTTTCGTCGTGCTCATTTATAGTTTGTTCTTTATTCTCTGAACTCATGGTAAATTCTTTTTCTTCTGATTTGACATTAAGAGGCAAAAGTACTGCCATTAATACAAAAATGTCAAAATGTCACGACATATATTTTATAGATTATTTAAGAAGAACTACACGCGATTCTGTTAATTTTACCGCTTAATTAACACTTAAAAAAACATCATAATGAAAATTAAATTTCTAAGTCTTTTTACTATGGCTGTGCTCTTTACAGCTCTGGCATCTTGTAAAAATGAGGCTAAAAACGAAACAGAAGCTGCTGAGGCAGAAGCTGCTGCTGAAGTTTCTACAGAAGCCTCAAAATACATGGTTGACAAAAACGAATCTGAGATCGCATGGGAAGGTGCAAAACCTACCGGAACTCACACGGGTACTGTAAAATTAGAATCAGGTGTTATACGTCTTGAAGACAGCGTATTGAGCGGAAGCTTTTTAATCGACATGACTTCAATTCTGGTAACAGATCTTGAAGGAGACCAAAAAACAAGTCTTGAAGATCACTTAAAAGGTACTGTTGAAGGTAAAGAAGGAGATTTCTTTAATGTACAGAAATTCCCAACTGCTGCTTTTGAAATCACCGGAGTTACTGAAAAAGACGGTAAAAAAATGATGTCTGGTAACCTTACTCTTAAAGAAACCAAGAAAAACATTGAATTTCCAGTTATGTACGAAGTTGCCGGTAACACGATGACTTTAAAGTCTGAGCCTTTCACGATTGACCGTACCGAATGGGGTGTAAACTACGGATCTAAGTCTGTATTTGACAACCTTGGTGATAAATTCATCAACGACGATATCCAATTAGAATTTACTATTGTTGCGACTCAGCAAATGTAAGAGCTAAGAAAAATGAATTTTGAAAGCTGCCTCTACAGGCAGCTTTTTTTTGTTTAGGCCAGCAGGTCTTTTAGCGCCTCGTGCAACTGGGTGAATTTAAAGTCATAAACCGATTCAATCCTGGCACTGGAGACCTTTTGACTTTCTAATACGATAGCGGCCATCTCACCCAAGAGCAGCTTAAGTGCAAAGCGCGGAACATTAGGAAGGATAAGCGGCTTGTTTAAAATCTGAGCAGCCTCTTTGGTCAAGGTTTTGTTTGTAACCGGATTTGGCGCAACGGCATTATAAACTCCTTCTAAATTTTGTTGAATTACTATCTTGAAGATCCCTGCAAGATCGGCAACGTGAATCCAGGATTGCCATTGCTCGCCATCCCCCAGTGGTGCACCCACATACATTTTTATAGGTTGTATTAATTTTTCAAGTGCGCCTCCCTGCTCGGCAAGCACTACACCTACCCGCACTTTAGCAACTTTTAGTCCCAAATCTTTAAAACGATCAGCTGCTTCTTCCCAGACTTTGACAACCTTCCCCAGAAAGCCGGGATTATATTCAGGATAGGATTCTGTATAAATTTCAGTTTTGGAGGAAGGATAAGCCCCTATTGCACTCGCAGAAATGAAATGGGTTACGCTGTGTTCATTTTCCTTTAGCGCCTTTCGTAACAAATCTGCGGTTTCGGTTCGGCTTTTTATAATCGCTTCTTTATATTCATCGGTCCAACGCTCTGCAATACTCGCACCTGCTAAATGCACTATAGTCGTGACACCTTCCAGGCACGCAACATCAATCTCCTTAGTTTTGGCATCCCAAAAGAAACCCTTGTAATTGGGTTGCTCTTCAATTTTGTTACGACTGGTGGTTAGGTAGTGTACATCAATATTTGCCTCATGTAATTGCGCTGTTAAATGCTGGCCTATGAGACCGGTTGCACCGGTAATCAAAACTTTCATATCCTATTTTTCATACAAGTTAACACATAGATACTTACTGCAATTCCTTTTTTATACAGCTTTAACAGCCTGGTAAATCCTGTTTCGTTTATCACAGATTGATGTAACTTGCACATCCTATACTTTTTGATTTGTTATGAAAAATCTGCTTCTGGCTTTTCTTTCCGGAATAGTGCTGGCGCTGGGCTGGCCTACTTATGGTCTCCCCGTGCTTTTGTTTTTTGGATTCATACCCCTGCTTTGGGCTACCGAAGAAATCCTGAATTCTGAAGTGTCAAAATCTACATTGAAAATTTTTGGCCTTGCCTATCTCGCTTTTTTCATTTTCAACATCATAACAACCTGGTGGCTCTATAATTCTACCGCTTTTGGGATGTGGTTTGCGGTTTTAGCCAATGCTTTGCTTATGAGCTTTGTGTGGCTGTTTTACATACGTATACGGAGGCGTTTTTCGCTTAGCCTTAGTCTGGTCTTTCTCCCAGCGATGTGGATGCTTTACGAGTTTATGCACCTCAACTGGGAATTTGCCTGGCCGTGGCTTAATTTGGGTAACGGTTTTGCTACCTACCCCAGATGGATTCAATGGTATGAGTACACCGGTACTTTTGGAGGAACGCTTTGGGTTTGGACTTTAAATGGCATTTTATTTACTGCACTTTTCCGCTTTGCAAAAACCAAAAATCGAAAAAAGCTTTTTAATCAAATTATCATAGCTGTTTTGGTAACCTTCATTCCCATTGGGATAAGTCAGGCTCTTTTTTACACGTATGTTGAGGATGAAAATCCTGTAGAGGTGGTATTACTTCAACCGAATATTGATCCGTATACCGAAAAGTACAACACCACAAATGAGCGTATTGCTAATTTGCTGTTCAGCCTCTCTGATTCTACCATTACACAAAACACCGATTTCCTGATCGCTCCAGAAACGGTGCTGGCCGAAGGTGCAGGCGTAAATCTTCGAGATTTTGAATACAGCCCGGAGCGATCACGTGCTGCCGAATATGTATCCCAATATCCAAACCTCAACTATCTGGCAGGCATTCAGTTTTTTCGACTTTATGAAAGCGAGAAAGACATTTTGCCTACGACCAACTTTATGGGTTATAACCGAATAGGAAATCCCATCTATGCAGACTTTTTCAATTCAGCCTTTATGCTGAATCGTTCCGATTCCACACAAATCTATCACAAGAGCAAGCTGGTTGTAGGGGTTGAGAACTTTCCGTATCCAAACATCCTCAAACCTATTTTAGGTGACATGATGATTGATCTGGGCGGAACGGTATCTATGAAAACCACTCAGAAAAACCGGGGTATATTTAAAGGAATTGATGGTGTTAGTGTGGGACCGGTTATTTGTTATGAATCGGTTTTTGGCGAATTTGTAACCGGTTATGTAGAAGAAGGCGCGCAGTTTCTGGCGATTATAACCAATGATGCCTGGTGGGGCGATACGCAGGGACACAAACAGCATTTGAGCTATGCCCGTTTACGCGCCATTGAAACCCGTCGCAGTATCGCCCGAAGTGCCAACACCGGAATTTCGGCTTTTATTGATCAAAAAGGAATAATTACCAATACCCTGGGTTATGAATTGCAGGGAAGCCTGAAAGGGACAATCAATACCAACGATAAAATAACGTTCTATGTGCGTTATGGTGATTATCTAGCACGTCTTGCAGGGCTCGTTGCACTGATTATTTTCGTATGGTCTTTTTTCAGGAAGTCGAAAACATCCTTTACTGACCACGGTAGTAAATAACCGTGCTTATGGTTTTAAGCAGAATATTCAGGTCGAGAAAGAACGACCGGTGCTTGATGTAGTACAGGTCGTACTGCAATTTTTCGAGGGTGTCATCTACAGACTCCGCATAACGCCCGCGCACCTGTGCCCAACCGGTTAAACCCGGTTTAACCACGTGTCGTATTTCGTAAAACGGAATCTCTTCCGAAAGCTTTTTGACAAATACCGGGCGTTCAGGCCTTGGACCAATCAAGCTCATATCCCCTTTCAGAATATTAATACACTGAGGTATCTCGTCAAGGCGCGTGTTTCTAAGAATTTTCCCAAAAGGCGTAATACGTCTGTCTTTCTTTTGAGCATACTGAGCTCCATCAGCCTCGGCATCAACCACCATCGTGCGAAATTTAAGAATTTCAAAAACTTTACCATTCATCCCTACCCGCTTCTGGCGGTAAATGAGTGGACCAGGGTTTGCGATTAAGTTTCCCAAAACAATTAGAGGAAGTAAAACCAGAGTCAGGGCAAGAACCACCACGGCAAAAAAAGCATTGAAAAATCCGCTGATAAACAGATAAAACCGGTTTTTATTACTTCGGCTAAACGGAAAATATTTGTAAAAATCCCGCTCTACGTGTTGTACCGGCACCCGATGGGTAATTTCTTCATAAACCTGAGTGTACTCGCGAATGGGGAAACCCTCTTCGAGCAGTTTGATCAATTGGTTATAAAGCTCAACACTTACACCTTTAGAGGTACTGGAAACGACTATCTCAGAAACCGAATACCGCTTAATGGATTTAATGAGTTCACCCACTTCAATTGATTTCAATCTCCGATCGAAGCCAGATGCTTTAATATTGTCTGTATTTACAAAGCCTATCACGCGGTAATTTGGATCTGCCTTATGTAAATTCTCAGCTATTAAATTGATGTCAAAACTGTTTCCTACCAGAAGAATGCGTTTATTGAATCGTGGTGCAGAAACCAGGCTAATGTAGGCATATCTCCAGATTAAAAGGCCAGTTACCATGGCCATAAAGAAGAATACGATTTGAAGCCTGTTTTCAGGTAAAACCGGAGAGAAAAATGGAGTAAGAATAAAGAATAAGACCGTAGAGCTTATTGCCAGAACGCCACTCTTTAGCGTGCTCTGAAAAGACGCCGCCTTTTGCAAATCGTACAATTCAAATATGGCTGCGAAAATAAAGTAATAGCCTATAAGCAATAAAGCCCACGTCCAGCGTGTAGTAGAAAGGTAAAAATAGTCGAATTCAAAAAATCCTGATACCAATGCCAGCATCAAAAAAATGAATACGACATCAAACAAGCGCAGCAGAACCTTACGCTCTGAGATTTCAAAATGGATTTTAGGGATCCAATTCATTTAGGGAGACTTTGGGCAAATATAACTTATTTCAATTCAAAAGTTTAAGCCACTCCTGCTTTACTCGCGTCCAATCGTAACCTTCAGCCTCTAATCGGGCTCTTCTGATTACTTCTCCCTTTTTTTCCTGGTCTTTCAGTACTTTTTCAACAAGTATTATAAGTCCGGTCAGATCATCATCTTCATATAGAAAACCGGTCTCATCGTGTTTAATTAAAAACGGAATCCCGCCTACCCGGGTTGATACCACAGGCAGACCTAGCGCCATCGCCTCAATCACACTCACAGGAGTGTTATCATAATGTGTAGTATTTAAAAAGATATTAAAGTCTGTAGATCGCGAGATCCATTCTTTTTTGGAAAGTTTACCGGTAAATGTCACGGGTAGTTTATGCTTTAATGCATATTCCCGACAATCATTCAAACTTCCGTCTTTATCAGGCCCTACCATAGTCAAACGGGTTCCGGGATACTGCAGCATAAGCTTCTCAACTAACTTTAAAGCCAACATAGGATTGTAAATCTCAGCAAACGAGCGTACCCAAAGTATTCTCGGCTCTCCATAGTTTCGGTTACTTTGGAATGGGTAAGCTGCAATATCAATACTGTTTGGAATTACCCCGATATTATGAAAGCCGGCCTTTTCAAAAGCTCTTTTCAAGTAGAATGAGGGCGCAATGTTACGGTAGCTTTTTCCAAATACAAAACGGGATGCCTTAGAGCTTTTAGAAAGCCGCTTGGGCAAATCGCCTCCATGAAGAATAGGAATGTATTTTAAGTCGAAAAAAACACACAATTGCGATGCAGCGTAGGCAAACCAGAAATACTGCGTGCTGTAGGTGTCTAAAAGCACATAATCTACCTGCTTACGATACGTAAATATCATTTGGACCATCTGGGCAAAGCGCAGGAGCTTAGACTTTTTTGTCCCGGCATAAAACAAGTTGTATCCCTCCTGCTCCAGCAGCGGTCCCAGCGTGTCAATGTTTGTAGGGGTAAAACCCTTATGCGCTAATTTGTTTCCCAGGTAGAGTATTCTTCTTTTCATGTACAACGTTTAGCAGGGAAAGTGCGTAGATAAAGGCTGGTGCAGCCACACGCATGGAAGAGTGATTTATGGTCAAAAACCAAAAACCTAAAAACGAATAAAACAGATAATTTTTTCGGTTACCGATACGGTAAAAAAGCGGTGTAACAATCAAAATAATTAACGCGATAAGTCCAAAAACGCCGTGCTCAGACAACAACCTGCTGATTTCATTATGGGAAGCTGCAAGTATATCTAATTTTTCTTCCCGGTATTCTTTGGTTTTACCGACACCGATCCCCATTATTGGGTTGTTGACAAAAAAGGTCAATTCGGAAGTTATAAGTTCCTGCCTGCCCGTAGAGAGATCCTCTTTAATACGACCCGCAGCATCTTTATTGGCATAGCGTAAATCAATGAGCCCCATTGTACGTGCAGAAGAGATCAGCCAGGTCATTGCGATTGCCCCGCCTATCACCATCAGGTAAAAAGAAATTGCGCTTTTTTTTCGTGCCGGAACGCCCTGGAAATAGATTACTATAAAAGCTATGCTTATCAATGCTGCAGTGAGCACCCCTCCACGAGAAAAGGTTATAATTGCCCTATAGGTTAAAAACATCAGCAAGCCCAAATTGAGAAAGAACAGGAGCTTATTCTTACTGTTTACAAAAATTTGCACCACCAGTGCAAACATACCAATTCCCAAAGCGGTTGCTACCTGATTGGGACCATAACCTCCGGACAATGCGAAATTTGACTGTGTGCCATTTAAAACTTCACGCGTGTCCGGAGTGTAAAAGAATAAATAAATTCCCAGGGAAAGCACCGGCATTAAGAGGCACCAGACCAGATAATGCAATTGCATTTTTGAAATACGCCGATCGTAACAATACAAAGCTGCAATCCCAAGACAGAACGGTCCGCTTAAATTAAAGATGATTGCCTTACGTACATTGGTGTCAAAATTAAGTGTTGAAGCTGCGTAAATGACTCCCGGAATCAGGAGCAACAAATACAACCAATACGGTGCAGATTTACGGGAGGTTCCGGTGAAAAACAAGCCTAACAGAATAAAACAAATAACCGAATATTTACCGGCTTCCCAGGGGATGATGCTGCCCCCGGTCATCCTGAAAAACACCTCCCCGGCAGTCATATAGGCAGCAGCGAGAAGCGCCTGATTTTGTTTGTTCCCCGATTGAAAAACCCAGAGCACAAAAAAAACAATGGAGCCTAAAAAATAGAAAAGGCCTAAAAACCGAAACAAATAAATAGCAAAACCGATCCCGATGTGCAATGCCACGAGCTGTAGGTATAATTTGTTATGGTTTTTAAATAATTTCAATAAACTCTTAGAATATGTTTGCCCTCTTGAAAATAAATTTTCTTCTCAGGATATTCCGTCTTAAGTCTTTGCTTTGGAATCGTGTCGCTCAGATACCACGAATCAAAAATAATAAGATCGGGTCTTAAGTATTTATAATGCTTGTTACCCTCTATAAGTATTGAGCCTTCTTCAACTTTAGAAACTTCCTTCTGGAGGTAATTTATTTCTCCTAAATAACTCCTATTTTCAACAGAATAGCCATGGTAAGACTCTCTAATAGAAAAACATAATGATAAAATCAAAAAACTGAGAATTGTGACCTTTAAAAATGAAATCTTCCATTTAAGAAAAAAATCGATAATCCCAAAAAGAATCAATAAACTTCCAGGCCCCAAGAAACGATAGTCAAACGTTTTAATTTTCAATAAGTATCCTATTATTAAAAGGCTAAAAAAATAACATATTCCAACAAGTAAAAAGTATTGAGATGAATATCTGGTCTCTTGACTTAAGTTTACAGACGGCCTAATATACAACCAGGCTAAGACTGAAACGCTCATTGTGAGTAACATTAAAAAAACATTAAAATAGGGTGCTATAAAAACTAATTCGCCAAGCATACCCTTTGCAAAGTCAATCATTATTGAAAAGGGTTCGTGAAATTTCGAAGGTCGGGAAATTCCGGTTAAATTTCCTGTTCGTATGAAATTAATCGACAGATACGTAACTTCAAAAAAAACAGTAGTACTAAATACAACTAAAAGCCTTATAGTTCTTGATTTCAACCCGTTCTCTAAAAATGATTTTAATAATAATCCTAAAAGCAAGAAACAGGTAAAGACGCCAATATACCTAAATAAGAAAGGAAGTATTGCTGCAAGGGCTAAATGAATACAAGCAACCCATGATGTCTCATTTTGTGTGAAATTGTAGAGACTCCAACTCAGATAAATCAGCGAAAATGTAAAAGGAACTTCTGAATAGGTAGAGCTAAAAAGAAATAAATAAGAAGCAAAGCCAAAACACGCAATGAATAGAAAACTTTTTCTTTTGTATATGCTTTTTAATAAAAAAGCACATGCCAAGAGCATAAGTGCATTAACCAGTTTAGATGCCCAAAAAACGTTAGCTGTTGTAATAAAGGAAACAAATGCAATAAGCAAAGGATAACCAGCTGGCCAAATTGAAAAATAGGACTTTTCCAACCCTAAAATTGGATTACTGCCCGTGTATAGGCCTTCGCCATTAATAAGAGCTTGTGCAGCAGACAAATACTCCGCCGAATCAGGTGAAATTCTACCATCATGGTGAAAGTATGACTTCAAAAACAAATGCAGAATAAGTACACTAATAATTAGCAGGTTAATTAAATGCACTTTTTTCATACCTATCTTATCAAGCACTCTTTACTTAAATCGATTTAAAACTTGCAGTAATTCATTTAGTACGGCTTCTTCACCGTAGTGCTGTTTTACTTTCTCTTTAAACTTTTCAGCACAGGTCTTAATCTTAGAACTTTTAAAATCAATACTTAAAACAGCTTCTACCAGAGCCTCTTTATTCTTAGCAGGAACCAACCTCCCAAAATCCCCTAGTACTGCTCTGCACTGCCCCACATCTGTGGCGATTACCGGTATTCCTGCCTGGCCGTATTCGAGTAGGGCCAAAGGTAAGCCTTCCGAATCTGAAGATAGAACGCCTATATCAAAATGCGGTAAAATGGCAGACATTTTTAAGTAGGTCCCGTGATAAAAAACGCTTTTTGAGAAGGGCTCTGCTTCTATACGCTCAACAAGAGATTTTGCATTAAGACTATCGGGTACAGATCCAAAAAGGTGTAAGGTGTAAGCCGAATCCTGTTCTAAAACCAGTTTAAAAGCATCTAAAAGCAGATGATGATTTTTTTGAGGCCTTAAATTGGCCACACAAACCACGCGTTTTCCCTTAGCTCCGGAAATCTTAAAGTCTGCATCAAAGGGCAAAGCTTCAGCTATAAAATTTTTAATGTAAAAGGTCTTTTTAACCTTCAGCCTTTCTTTTGACCAAAGAGTTAGTTTTTCATTGACTGCAAAAACAGCATCAAAAAACCGACTGAATCGCTTCAATACAACAGTCTTTCGCTCGGTTAAAAACTCACTTTTCCCATAGTGATCGTGCCAGATCAGCTTAAGACCGGGAGTCACTAGCTTAACCATAACACCTATAAAATAGCTGCTACCGTGTGCCTGAATGATTTCGATTTGATGCTCTGTAATAAAACGCTTCAGCCACAAAAGGGCTGAAATATCCAATCGACGCTTTCGCTTCAGATACAAATACGGAACTTCGGGATCGATCAATTCCTTTAAATCGCCTTCATTCCGCGTGACACAAAGGGCGGAAACTGCTATGCGCTGATGCAGGGCATTCGCATAATTTACCGCCATACGTTCAGCGCCGCCAATTTCCAAACTATCTATAAGTTGCAAGACCCGCACGCTAAAGCAGTTTTTTGATTTCAGCGTCAAAGCGCTCTAGTGTATAGTTTCGAGACCAGGTTGCCGCTTCAGCAGCCATAATTTTAAGCTTAGCTTTATCAAGTAAATGTTCCTGAACCTTTTGGACATCGCTATCTAAATCAACCTGTAAAAGCACGCCGCGTTTTCCGGAATCCAGCATCCAGGGCACACAGGAAACCGGAGTAGCGATAGGAATCACTCCCCACCACATCGCTTCAGCCACCACTTTGGGCCAGCCCTCGCTTTTTGAAGGTAAAATCAAAAAGTGACTCTTGGCATAGGCTTCTTTGACCGCTTCTGAAGGTTGATTTCCGTGTAAAAACAATTGGCGTTCCATTCCTAATTCCTTAGCCGTTTCATTCAACTTTTCGCGTTCCGGGCCTTCGCCATACACGTGTAATTCTGAAGGAAATCCACGTTTGATTAATTCGGCTACCAATGCTAAAGCGTACACCGGTTGCTTACCAGGCGAAAGGCTTCCTACAAAAAGGAAACGCAGGGGTAAATCATACTTGCGTTTTGGGATTTCAACTTTATCTTTTTCACTATAAGAAGCCGTAAAAAAGGCTTTTACATTGGGTGTCTGATTGAGCCATTCCCCATAAACCAGAACCTGCATATTTTTGGTCAAATAGGTATTACTCAATATCCATTTCTGAAAGCGATAGCTCCATGGCTGCCTTGCTCCGGGTTTCCAGTTGCCCGCGTATTTTGCTGTTTTGGGTTTATGCGGAAAGAAAATCTGAACCAATGCCCCCAGCAAACCCATATTCCCGGGACAACGCAAATGGATGTGATCTGCTGATAACATTTCAAAAAAAATAGTCATTAGGATTTTAGGAGTATACACAATAGCTTTTAATCCACTTAAAAAACGATCAATCGAAATAGGATTGACAGAAACTAAGCGAATATCCTGTCTCTTAAATGAGGACTTCAATAGCGGCTTATCATATTTAGAAGGGCAAACAATTACAACACCCTCGAAGTACTTGAACCAAAAATCCATTTCACGTACGTACGGAGAATAAGCCATATAAGTGCCGTCTTTCTTTAAGACTGGAGCAGAGGATATCACTAAAATATTCATCAAATATATTCTGAAGAATTTTTACTACTTACCACCTGAGCGGGAACACCCAAAACGGTTTGATTTTCAAGAACGCTTCTATTTACTAATGAATTAGCCCCTATAACACAATTATCTCCTATTACTATTTTACCTACAATTGTGGAATTACAACCGACGTAAACATTGTCTCCCAAAGTTGGCACTCCCCTCTCAACACCCCGACCACTTATGCCTATTGTAACTCCCTGAGAAATATTACAATTATTACCTATACAGCAATTAGGATGAATAAAAATATTTCCAAAATGACCGATATAAAAAGATCTTCCTATAATTACAGATGCAGGCAAAGAAATACCTGTAGTAACTTCAATTAGTTTCTGCCAAATCAAACAAATACCTAATAATAAATGTCTCACCCCAAATATTTTAACTTCATTATATACGAATGATGCTACTCTAAATTGAATAATAGCCCAGAAAGCCTGAGTCAAAAACACTATCCCTATAAAGTTTCCTCCGTACCGTTTATATTTTCTGTAATCTGACCTTATCATTCAATTTTAGGTTTATTATATAACAAAATCCACCAACCTACTACCCTGCCGGTTGCTTCGTTAAACGCCCCTTTTTTGTTAGAAGCTGTCAGTACATTGCTATACCGGATCATGGTAAGCAGCAAAGCCGTGGCATTCCATTTAAAACGGGCTTTAAGACTGGGGTTGGTATATTTTACGCGCCACACATACCAGCCGTTGCGGATCACCATTTTACCGTATTTGTAGAGATTCGGTCTTCCGGCGGGGTCGTGATGATGCTCCAGACAAGCAGCAGTACACATTACGTTTTTCCCATATTTTAATGCACGCAGGCAATAATCTGCGTCTTCATAAAGTCCGTACCCGTCAAAATACAGACTGAATTTTTCAGCATCAATCACCTTACGGCGAAAATTCATAGACATCCCGATCAATAAATCCACCTCGTAATTTTTTCCGGTTAAGGGATAGCCGTAGGTTCTGCCGTGAGAAAAGTCGGGCATAATTCCCGGAAGATCAGGAGATTGCAGGCCCAGCTTATTCCGCAGATAAAAACGCTGCGACTCACTGCGTTCAAAGCCTTCCAATACATAGACTTTATCTGTTGAGTATTTTCGATCTGAAGGTTTCCAAAGGTTTTCATTAGTCGCTACTCCACCAACACCCACGATATCGGGATCAGATTTAAAAGCCTCGAGCACCGCCTCAAAATAATCGGGTTCTAAAACAACATCATCATCCAGAAAGCAAACTATTTCGGCTTGAGGATTTAGCTTCTCAATCCCAAAGTTTCGCTGACGGGTGAGTCCGCGATCTTTATCCTCAACTTTATAGTAGCTTAGGTTTTTAAAGTTTTGCTGCGAAAGACTCTCGCGGGTTTTATCATCCCGGGAACCATCGATGATTAAAATTTCATCCGGATAAAGACTTTGCAAAGCTACAGAAGCCAAAAGCCTGTTTAAGGCTTCGGCACGCTGGTAGGTACAGACAATAAGTGAAAACATCATTTTGAATTCAACAATTTTTTGGCCCAAAATAAACTCACCTTCCATCGCTTTTGCATCAACCGAATATAGGAAAACGGATTTTTAATCTGCTGCAGCCGGTAAAATTTAAGAAACAACAGGGTTTTATAACCCTGAACCTGGGCAGGTGTTGCGTGTTTGAGTATAGAAGCCAAAACCGTTGGTACTGGTTTGGGTCCAGGATTTTCGTTATCCCAGGGCTTTTCAACCGGTTTTCTAAAACCACCCGAAGGAGCCTTTAAATGAATCAGTTTTAAAAATGGATTGTATAATATATCAACGCCGGTTTTGCGCAATTGCATCCCAAAATCGGCATCTTCACCAAAACCGTGTTCCAGCGCCAAATCAAAACGTATGTTTTCTAAAGCCGAGGCCTTTACAAAACTGCAACCGGAACCAAAAGCCGGCCACTGAAACACCGTCTTTTCGACTTCTGTTTCGCCTTCCTGAAGACAGCTCACCGTAAAAGCCTGAGGATCTTCAGTCTGAATGAACGCATCAGCCTTTTGTAAAAAATCACTCGGAATTCGCAAATCATCATCAGCCAAAAAAACCCAGTCTGCCTCAACCTGATCTAGAGCCAGATTGCGCGCGTTGCAGGCTCCGGTTTGATGGGTAAAGGTATGTCTGATTTGGAATGGCCAGCTTTGGCTTTGTAAATAATCGAGTTCTGAAACCGAAGCTGTATCCGGATTTTGCTCAATAAGGATTAGGCTTTTGGGTAACAGAAGCTGTTCTGCAAGATCTATAAGGGTTTGTTTCAAAACCTCTTTGCGGCCCAGCGTGGGGATAATAAGATCAAACTGGATCACCGGCTTCACGTTCTTTAGATCTGAAGGGCTCACTTCAAAGTGAGGGATATCTCTTTGCGGAATAGATTTAATCAGAAAGGATTTCGCAAGCTGAAACAGATTGAGCTTTTTACGATACAACAAAAGTTGCAGGGCAAACAGGATCAGCCATTTCTTCCCCATTAGGGTCGCAATTGCGGTGTAGGTTGCTTTCGTATTTTTTGAGAAGGAAAGGATACTTTTTGAGGAACTCCAGATCAGTCGCGGCTCACTATATACCCGTAAGCCTTTCGACATCCCGGTTTTTGCCAAAATGCACAGAAACAAATCGAAATTTGAATGTACAGGAATGTATTCCTTAAAGTGCACTAGTTTTTTACAGCTAATTAAACCCACCGTACTGCTCATCAGCCAGGTGGGATATTTTACGCCTGGCTGAATTCTAAAAAAAACACTCTGATCTACAAATCCCATTTCTTCAGCAATTACCAAAGGTTGATTTGCAGCATAACTCCACATTTCAGATTCCCTTGAAAAATTTTCGATGAATTCGAGATTCAGGCTGGATTCTATCTCTTCGTGAAACCATAGCAGAATCTCATCCGGAAAGGTTTCGGCCAAAAGAAAACAAGCGGCACTCACCGCTTGATTTTTAAATTCGAGTTCCAGAGGCTGCCCGTCCTTTAAGACAGCGACAGGCTTTTTACCGTTATGTTTTAAGAAAATCAAGCTTTTACGACACCTTTATAAAACTCCAGGTTCTGCTTAACCACAACTGCCGTTGCAAAATGTCCCACAACCTGTTTGCGGGCACGGGCTCCCATTTTACTTCTTAATTCCTCGTCATCAAGTAATTTTAGAACGGCATCGGCGTATTTCTCATGATTTTTGGGATCAACGGTATAGCCGGTTTCACCATCTAGCATCACCTCGTTTGCCCAACCAATATCAGATGTTACCAGCGCTTTTTCCATTGCCATGGCTTCAACCCAGGTCATGGGTAAGGCTTCTGCAAAACTGGGCAAGACAACCACCGCAGCTTTGGCGATTTCTTCCTGTACCAACTCATAAGCCAGTAATCCCTTAAACTCGATGCGTTTGTGAAATTCAGGTTTTACCAATTCTATAAAAAGTTCCTGAGTGGATCTGCCTGTAAAAAAGTCTCTGACATCATTCCCCGCAAGAATCAGAAGGGCTTCGGGATTCTGTTCGAAAACGATGTTACAAATTTCGGCCAGTTCCAAAACACCTTTTTTCCGGATTATACTTCCGTAATACAATATACGATTGGGAAGCTCGGGAATTTGAATCGGTTTAAACTGAGCTACATCAATCGAATTGGGAATCACCTGTATTTCCTTCTTCAGTTCAAAAATTTCCTTTGTCAGTTTTGCTGTAAAAGCGCTTACCGCAAGAAGGTGATCGGCATTTTTAAGCGCCTGCTTTTCAAACCAGCGGTTTTTGGGTTTTTGCTTTCGATTATCCAAATGGCAAAAATAACCGTCGCTTCCGTTACAACGAATGACCAGAGGACATTTAAAACGCATCAAAGCAGTGATCCCGGTCCAGTCCGGCGCCTCCAGAACATCTATTTTATGTAATAGAATCTCCCGATTGACGTAGCGCTGTAAAAACCTGCGGTGCAAATACCAGCCTGCGAATTTATACTTCCGCTTTGCGATGCTGTGAATTTGGACTCCCTGATCTTCAAATTCCCTGTCTTCGGCCTGACTGTACACAAAAACCGTAACGCGTTCCCCGGCCTCAATCAGACTTGATGCCAGATTTTTGATACTGGTTCCCAGACCGCCACTTCGGTTTAAATAAGGATGAGGATACTCAGGAGTTAAAAAAGCGATGTGCATCAGTCCAGTAAATTTATATGTTCAGCGACCATACGGTCTAGCGTATATTCCTTTTCAATTAAAACCGATGTGTCTTCAGTTATTTTTCGATCCCCAAGTACTACTTCTTCAATAATGGCTGCAAGGGCCTTTTTATCTTTTGGTTCAACTAAAAATCCATTCATACTCTCTTTGATAATCTCGGGATTACCCCCAACTGTGGTGGTAATCACCGGTACATTTGCAGATAAACTCTCGAGGATCGAAAGGCTGAAGCATTCCATATAGGTAGGTTGAATGAGATACTCATAATAGGCCAGAATCTTCGGAATCTCTGAAGAACTACCTTTAAATGTCAACAACTGATCAACCTCTTTATCTTTTGCCTGTTGCTTTAGGCCTTCTTCAAGCGGACCTTCGCCATAAATGGTGATGTGGAGTTTGTTTTGCAAATCGGGTTTCAACAGCGCCAAAGCATCTATCAAATCCTGCAAGCCTTTAGATTCCCGCAGGTGAGAAACCACAACAAATTTAACCTTGCCTTGCTGATTAAGATTGTGGTTTTCTCTTTTTCTAAAGACCGAAGTATCAATACCGTTGTAAATCACTCCGGTTTTACGGGCTACCACTTTGCCCAGATCTTTCACAATATGCCGGGCCGTATAGCTGCTTACTCCTATAAACCAATCTGTAGCCTTATGATGTAAATAGCCTTTAAGACGGTTTTTCAACTGCTTTTTAAGCGGAAAACCATTTAAAGGACGTGGATTGTGATCTACGGCAATTAAGTTTTTGATCCTTCCGGCGTGTTTGGCTTTTTTGTAAAAAGGTGTACATAACTCGGTAAAATGCGTAACCAGAGTGGTATAGGTTTTTTCATTTTCCTGAAGGTAATTGAGAAAAAAGGCTTCGACACTTGAATTTCCTTCCGCAGAAAAAACAGTAACACCCTCGTAAAATGTTTTATCCAAAACATCCGGAAAAAACCATTCTACCTCATAACCTTTGGCTTTCGCCGCGGCATCATAAGCCACAAAAAAACGATCCATACCTCCTATTCGATCCTCGCGCAACACGTAATTACAAACTACAGCTAATCTTTTGGTGCTCATAAGGTGTTTTTTAAAGCCTGTACACAAGCCTGAGTGGTTTCGTCAAGAGGTTTACCCACCTGCATATCGATAAGCTTCCTGCGATTTTCCAGATCCAGATTGGGATTACGCAGGTATGCGTTTACAGCAGTATACAATTCTTCTGCATTTTTAGCGATTTTGACCGCACCACTTTTAACCACATTATCATAATGCTCATACTGCAAGAACCGCTGATCGTTGTAAAGTCCATTAGCACCGTTACCAAAGGCCGTATTGACGACCGGCTTTTCAAACAACATAAAGTCGAGGCTCATGGTTGAAAGCATATTGACGTTCAGATCGCAAAACTTAAGAATGGCTTTAAGCATGCTCAGGTCTTCGCGTGTAGGTACCCGTTGAGACCAGGGCTCGGGATGCCCTTCCCGGGTGAGCTCCCATTTGGGGTGATTCCATTTGATTTCGGGATATTTGGTTTTCGTTTCTGCGAAACGCCGCTCATCTTCTGCCGGTGAGGTTCGCACCAAAAGTTGGCACGAATCGATTGCTCCAGAACGGATGCCTTCAGCCAAAGTCGCGATTACCAGCGGATCGTTAGAGCCAATCGTGGCATCGGCACAGCTGTAGCACAGGATTTTTTCATCCGGATTCAGGCCAAAGGTTTCGTAGAACTCTGTTTTTGGAATATCAAATTGAGATAGCACATAGGGCTCAAATTGCGGAGTCCCCACTATAGAAACCGCTTGCGGATTGGTATAGGGATAAAACCGAAGTAATTCGCTTTTCATCAAATCGCTCCAGACCAAAAAGTAGTCAAAAGTTGAAGCCATCCTCCCTTTTGAAGCCAGGTTGTCCCAACTGAAAATAAACGAGGCGGTAGGAATCTGTAGCTTTTTTGCCCAAAAAACCAGAGTAGCAATAAAGGGTGGTCGCTGATGCGTAAAGAACAAAATATCCGGTTTATGCTCCTTTAAAATTTTACCATATTGAGCTACAGTCGCGTCTCCAGCAAAGCTTTGCTCCTGCAACTTTTCATACCCAAGGATATTCTTTTCGCTGTGAAAAACCGAACTTACAGCATAAACCGTACGAACCAAAAAACCATGCGGACTCCAGCTTCTGGCTTTGTTCATCTCGTAATTATCTGCAATTCCCGGATTGGATTTGTGTTTTTGTAAGTGTGCTACTTCTTTAAGCTTGCGCCACAACCAGTTTTTTTTGGTTTCGGTAAAAACCGGAAGGGCTACGATAGTAAATTTTGCCGCATCCAGTTCGGGAAAGGTGGTAAATGGCAAACCTGAAAAAATGATAACTTTTTTAAAACCGGCAGCCGCCTCATCGAGAAATGTACTTAAAACGAAATTGCGAAAGCCAACGCCATCTGTAATTACAATTCCTAAGGTCTTTCGAGATTCTAAATTCAAGTTTTTAGATTCAAAGTTAGAAGTTTAAAATGCATATTTGGTATTTCTATATTAAAGATCCCTAAACTGCTTCTGATGATCTATTTGCCAAAAAGCTTCGGTTCTTAGCGCTTCCAGAAATCCGGAGGCAGCTGTTTTGGTACTTTTTGCTCCTTTTGGTTTAACCTTTAGTTCTTTCGCAGAGGCGATACCTTTTAAAATAGCTGCTTTAGAATTATCCACGTGAATGATGCTGTCGGTCAGTAAGTCCCGGTTTTCCTGGCGCCTGCCCACATTTACTGTAGGAATACCCAGATAAGGGGCCTCGTGAATACCGGCACTACTGTTTCCTATTAAAAAAGCCGCATTTTTGAGCAAGGTAATGAAATACTCAAACCGCAAGGACGGAAAAAGCCTAAATCGCGGATGCTCTTCAAATTGGCGATACGTCTTCAAAATAGCGGAAGAACCCAGGTCATTATTGGGATAGATCACCACATAGTTTTGATCATCTTCCAATAGCGCCTGTACAAAATCACCTGCGTGCGTGGCAGTTTCCTGATGCGCGGTGGTTACCGAATGAAATAAGACTACAGCATAGCTTTCAAACGGAATGTCGTAATAGGCTTTTGCAGTTTTGAGATTGGGTAAGGTATCACTGAATAGCACATCTAAATCAGCCGAACCGATGTTAAAAATACTGCTCTCGAGTTCGCCCATTTGTAGCAAACGTTTGGCTGCCGTCTCGTGAGATACAAAATGAATATGGCTCAATTTACTTACCGAATGCCGAATGAGTTCATCAACCGTGCCCGAAAGTTCGCCTCCTTCAATATGACCTACCAAAATATTATTCAATGAACCCACAATTGCACCGGCCAGGGCTTCGACCCGGTCGCCGTGAACAATAATTAAATCAGGCTCAACTGTTTTGACAAAGGCTGAAAAACCTTCGATAGTCTTAGCCAGGGTAAGATCCATTGTGGCTTCTGAGGTATGATTGGGAAAGCGGTGTATGTTATGCAAACCGGCCTTTTCGATCTCAATAACGGTTAGTCCATATTGCTCAAGCAGGTGCATACCGGTAGCAAAAATGCAATACTCAAAATCGGATGCATCGCTTACCGCCTGAATCAGGGATTTTAACTTCCCGAAATCTGCCCGTGTACCGCTTAGGAAGGCAATTTTTCTCAAAACGTCCTGGATTTTAAAAGGAACTTTTCAGGAAAAAAACGGTATTCGGGAAAAGGCTCATTAAGCATTTCGACTTCCAAATTTGGATTAAAAACCACAGAGCAACCGCTTAAAATCGAGGCCGTTTTGATCAGTTTATCGCACCTGGCAAGAATGAGGCAATCAATTAGTGCTTCGCGGTTAACCTCGCGATGATTCTTTGCTGTAATGTGAATGGGTTTCCCGTTTTTAGAACGATTGATCGTTCTGCATAAAATCTGGCTTTTTCCGAGTTCAAAGGTTATATAATCGATGAAATTATGATCATCACTAGCCAGAAAAAATTGAATGTTTTGAGATTCATTTTCAAGCTCGGAAAGCAAGACCTCTTTTACCAGTTCATAAGAAACAGCAGGAGCCTCAGTAATTTTGTCTGTACCCCTATAGTGTACGCCTATCATACGCTTTGCTGTAAACTCAATTGCAGTGTAATTTTGTACAAATTCGGTAACTTCGGTATCCAATTCCAGATAGGTATTGAGCAGATAATTGGCTCGTTCCAAAGTTAAAGCCGAATTGTAATTCCAGGCCCTGTTCAAATCCAGATCTTTAAAAGACCGCATAACCGCATAATGCAGGAAGAATGGCTTTTGAGAATCATTTTTAAATTTTACGAATTCTGAAAAGCTTTTTGATCCTATTCTTTTCGACGGATTTCTAAAAATCACAAAAGGTTTTAAGCCCTCGGAGTCGCAATATTCAAGAATTTCAAGCAACCAAATAAAGTTTGCTCCAAAACCCATCTTGGAGAACACCTCAACGGCAAATATGCCTTTAGATTTATTTTTAAGGATAAGCTGTTGATTGCGCTGTAGGCGAAGATTAAAATAGTAATCTATCTCCCTTTGATATGCGGTATTCAGCCATCGTTTTATCGAACTCATTGAATATCGCTAAACTTGAGTTGAGCGTCTTCCGCAATAGCTCTTGCTGCTTTTTTACCCAGAATATCTTCAAACTGTTCAGCTAAAATTTCGCCCGTTCCCGGACGCTTTACCCAAATATTCGCTTCACTAAAAACCTCCCCTTTTTTAATGGACGCGATGGTACAAACGGTTGCAAATGCAAAATCTATGGTGACCTGTTCCTCCTTTGCCGGAGTTTTTTCGCCCCCGCGCATAAGCCAGATTTCCTTACTTGACCTGATGAGTTCGGCGCAGGCTTCTTCATCCATACTGCAAACGATATCCGGTCCGGTACGCTGCATATGATCGGTAAAATGCCGCTCTAAAATAGACGCTCCCAAAGCTACTGCTCCTAAACAGGCATTATTATTCAAGGTATGATCTGATAAGCCAAAAGGCACATCGGGAAAGGCCTGATGCAGTTGAGTCATCGCGCCCAAACGCACTAAATGAGTCGGGGTTGGATATAAATTGGTGGTGTGCAGCAAAGCGAAAGGTGTACCCGCATCCTTAAAAATCTGTACGGCTTTAGAAACACTTTCAAGTGTATTCATCCCGGTGCTGAGAATAACCGGTTTACCAAAACCTGCGATGTGCTTAAGCAGGGGATAATTATTGCATTCACCCGAACCGATTTTATAGGCCGAAACATTCATAGCCTGAAGCCGGTTTGCGGCAGCGCGGGAAAAGGGTGTAGAGATAAATAGCATTCCCTTTTCTTCTACGTACTTTTTAAGCGCAATCTCATCGGCTTCATCAAGCGCGCAACGCTTCATTATCTCATAAATAGAAACAGTTGCATTCCCCGGAATCACTTTCTTTGCCGCACTGCTCATTTCATCTTCTACAATATGCGTTTGGTGTTTAACCACTTCCGCTCCTGCCCGGTGCGCAGCATCAACCAGTTCTTTAGCGACCTGTAACGAACCTTCGTGATTGATGCCTATTTCGGCAATGACAAGTGGCGGGTAATCTGGTCCTATTTTGCGGTTTTCGATTTGGATGTATGGGTTCAAGGGGATTTGTTAATTGTTAATTGTTAATTGTTAATTGTTAATTGTTAATTGAAATTAAAAAAACATATCGAGAATGTCACTTCGAGTGTTTGATTGAGGCTACAAGCCGAAAGCAAATGTATCGAGAAGCGTCGAGAACTAAAAAAATTCGAATAAAGAAGACTTCTCGATACAAATTAAGTTTCGCTATCGCTACACTTAATTCACTCGAAGTGACAAGGTCGAAGTGACAACCAGTGACATTATTTAAATCGCTTTTTAGCCAAATTAGGTAGTTTTTGATATTTCCCACTTATCAAGGCTTCCTTCTTTACCTGCGGCCAATTTTTAATCTTCTTCTCAAACTCGATTGCTATATCGGGCTCTGTAAATTCACAATAATAAACCAATTCAATCGGCCTTCTGCTGTACGTATAGGAATTTTTATACCTCCCGGATTTATGTTGTTCAATCCGATCCCAAAGATTAGAAGTTATACCAGTATAGTAGGTTTTATCCCGGCACTTTAGAATATAAACACTATAAATTTCCAAGAATTAAGATTTGTTTGTCACTTCGAGTGTTTGGTTGAGGCCAAAATCCGAAAGCAAATGTATCGAGAAGCATCTTGAACTAAAAGCATTCTAACTTCTAAGACTTCTCGATACGCCTGAAGCTCCGCTTAAGCTGTGCTTCAGCCACTCGAAGTGACAAAGTCGAAGTGACACTATTTAAAGTGATTCAAATACAACTCAGCCTTCTTAAAGTCGGCTTCCGTATCAATATCGATTTCGGCAAAAGGATGGTCAACAATCAGGGGATAGTTTTTTTCTCCTAGAAGTTTCCTTTGATTTAGTAAGGCTGTTTTGAAAATATAAAGCAACCCGTTTTCATAATACAAAGGCTCTAGATCCTGACTACGCTGACCCATTTTATAATTGTAAGGTATAAATTGATGATTAGAAATGGTTCCCAATTTATGTTCATTTCGGGAAACGGTCATCAGGCTGTCGCAATCCTCTCGCTCAAAAACTGCAATAGCCTCTTTGAGAAGCCCTTTTGGTCTCAATGGATTTGTGGGCTGCAGTAAAATAACCGCATTGTATTTTTTTTGCAAGTGATCTACTGCATGTTTCAAAGCTGTTACAACAGGCTCTTCATTACCCGCTAACGCATCGGGTCTTTTAATCACCTGAACTTCATTTTGAGCGGCAAAATCCAAAACAGCAGCGTCGTTTGAAGTGATTACTATATCGCTCAAACCATTTTTCAAAGCATATGTAATGCTATGGCCAAGGAGCGGTTTATCTCCTAATTGCCGCATATTTTTTCCAGGAAGTCTTTGCGAACCGGCACGTGCGGGGATTAAAACTAAGTAGTTTTTCATTTAAATAGCTTTTGACCTTTACCAGTAACCATCAAACTCGAAAGCCCTAAGCTCACTTTACTCCAGTTCTTAAGTGTCTCAAAATTTAGAGATCCTAATTTTAACAGCGCTTTTAAAATGGATTTTGTTGTTTTTGAATCCTTATGAACCAGCGGTATCATATTTCGTAATTCAGCGGTATAAAACCTCCTGAGCGAGGGAGACAACCTGCCTTCCGACCGCAACATTTTAATGAACGAAATCAGAGCACGAACTCGGGATTGCGTAATTTTAAAATTGCCCTGCTTATATATTTTCTCTGAAATACTCGCACTGTGCTTAAGGTATGTGGTTAAATAGTCATTAATGACTAGCATTTCTGGATTGTTTAACAATACACGTTGAAAAAAATCGCGATCCTGCCCACCCAAGAGTTGTTCATCAAAAACTAAATTATGTTTATCCAAAAAGGATTTGGCATACATCGGGTCTGGCAAATACCAGGATATTTTACGAGTGATAAAGTCCTCGAGCAAATTTGACGTTAAATGGGTACGCTGTTCAAAAACTTCCGTTTGATCTTTCACATAATAGATTTTCGTTTTTGACAAAACGATATCCGTTTTCGCATCAAAAGCAGAAAGCTTCTTCTGAATAAAATCCGGCTCCATCAAATCATCAGAATCAAACCAATTGACTAATTTTCCTTTAGCATGTTCAAAACCAAAATTACGACAGGCATTAGCTCCTTTGGGTCTGTTATCAGGACGAATCAACACTTTGAATCGGGAATCTTCTTCTTCAAACTCCTTCAATATATTCACGGATTTATCTGTACTGTGATCGTCAACAAGTAAACACTCCCAATTGCGATAAGTTTGAGCCTTTATCGAATTGAGTGTATCCTTTAGATGAGCTTCCCGGTTGTAAACAGGAATAATTACGGAGACTCTATGCTTAATTTGAATTCGATTTAGGTTTCCAAAAAATAGGCGCCTGAGACAATGATAAATAGGCTTTAAGTCTTTCATTAGAAAATCTTAAGTCCAGCTTTTGTCGATGTTGTCTATTCTGAATGAGCGCTAAGCCCGCCTTGCCTATACTCATCAGAATATCGAAATCTCCTTTTAAAAATTTCAGCCTTAATTGTTCTTTTATGGAATATATAATCTTAATCCAGGCTTTTTGTTTTGGGTAAAAGATCAAATAGTTACTCCAAGCAGCCTGTAATGCCCGTTGGGTCCTTAAGCTGGTTTCTTCAGCGCTCTTTTTTCGATTCTTAAGTGATACCCGATGATGAACGAGCACTTTCGGAAAATAGAACAGCATTTGTTCTGCCCTGAATAATTTCATTGCGGCAAAGTCCTCTTCTCCATAGAAATGATACCATTCCGGATAAGACTTTATAAAGTTATCCCAGGCACTTTTACGCATCAGGTGAGCACCTCCCAAAAAATTACTTACCTGGTAGGTATTCTCAGAAGTTTTTTGACTCGGCGGCTTTTGCAGACCCCAAAAAAGCCTAAACGATAATACAGCACAATTGGGATTCTCCTGCATAAACGACATTGCTTTTTCTAATTCTTCAGGATTTAAAAAGTGCGCGTCATCATCAAGGGAAAGCACGTATTCTGTGGGAGCGGCTTGCATCAATTGATTTCGGTTGGCTATCAAGCCCTTATTTACTGTATTCTGAAATATATTAATCTCCGGATATTCACTCGAGATGTATTCAAAAGTGCCGTCGGTAGATGCATCATCCCAAATGTAAATCCCCTCTGGACTAATAACATCTTGCAAGGTATTTACTGTAAAGACCAACTCCCTTTTACGGTTGTAAGTTGTAATTATAATGCTTACGTCTCGGGAATCAAGCAGAGGCATTAAGGAGATTTTGAATTTTTTTATTGAGATACGCTGATGAAAAATAGTCCTGTAAATCGGTCCGGTTTAAACGCCAGGATTCTGCCTTTGTACTTTTCCATTTGAGGTAGAGCTCAGAAAGAATCCCGGCGATCTGTTTGGAATCGTCTGCTTCACTTTGCCAGGTGTAATCTTCTCCGAGCAGCCTACGCGTTTCACTTTTTTTCGGACTTAAAGCTAAAATAGGCTTATCTACCATCACACAATGAGCCATCTTGGCCGGTAAAAACGGGCTAAAGTCGGTATCACTTGCCTCAATGATAAGGTTTACCGAAGCAGCCTGCTGTAATGCTAGAGATTCCGCATAAGAAACACCCGGATGAAAAATAAACTGTGGAGCAAGCTCATATGCATTCATCAATTCTCTATAATTACTGGAAGGCCCCACTAAATACAAATAGCTCTCCTGTCTCGCTTCTTCCTGACTTTCTAAAAAAAGTTGAAATCCTTTTAATAACCCTTCAGGTGATCTACCTCCTATTAAATTTCCGGTATGAACAATATTAAATGCATCTTCCTTAAAAAATGAAGGTAGTGAAACCCCGGAAATTAGGTTATCATATTGATGTGGAATGACTACAGATTTTTCTTTAAACTCTGGATAAAATCCTGCCATATGATCTGCTAAAAGACGTGATGGAAAGCCTGCAAATTTGCAATGGACAGCTACTTTTTTAAAAAAATGATCTTTCTGTTTTGCCCCTTTAGGAACAAAGGTATAAGGCCAGGGATAATTTTGAAAGGGATAGGGATCATGTACATAAGCCAACCATTTTAGATGCCAAACGGGCAGTTTTAAAACAGCATGATGAGGTCGAAAACTTTCTCCTTTGCTCAAGGTTATGACCAAATCAAAATCTCTAATATTAAGGTTTCTAATCCTTCTTACAAGAGATTTACTGTCATTGAAAAATGCAAAACTAAATCCAAAGCTATTTTCTAAAAATACTGACCAGTCCACACCCAGATTACGCTGTACAGTACGTTGAATTCCACCAAATATATAGTATAGATTGCTTTTTCTTTGTTCTGCTAAAATACAGGTAGCTCCTTCTATTTGAATCTCTCGCTGGGTATAGTGAATGACTGTTACTGCATAATCTGAAGCAACAAGACTTTTAATAAAAGCCACATTAGCCTTAGAGCCGCTGCTGTCTGCAGTGTTAATGGAATCTGTGACTATGAGTATACTTTTCAGCACTTTTTACTACTTTTTTTACTCTTAAGAATAAGTGAAATTACTGGTTTAAGATTGTATATAGATTTTAACCTTAATTTATTGTAAAAATTTAGATTCATTTTTTTCAATACATATTTGTATAACGATTTTTCATTATAAATTGCTGCTTTCCAAACAAAAAATTTTGCCAATTTATAATCATCGAGATTGAGTATTGTAAGATTATCTACGGTTTTGTAATATGCATCTAGGAGGCCTTTTAAATAAACTGGAGAGCCAGAATTAAAGGCACCAGTATTACTATTTAGGTGTTTTCGATTATAATAAAGTATTGCTGAGATAGCACATCCTTTTCTTCCTTTAGCTATCAATCGAGCATAAAACTCTAATTCTTCCGCATATGGTAATTCTTCATCAAAACGTTCATACTTTAGAGCTGTCTTATTCCACATTACGCTACAACTTGCAAGCGGTATTTTATTATCTAAGACTTCTATAAGCCTAGTTTTATCAATATTACAAATACCTTCAGGTTGCAATTCTACACTTTTGAATCCCTTAAAACCACCAGTAAATGGCTGTATTTTATAATGTATAAAATCAAGGTCTAAATCTTTAAAGACACTAATACAAACCTCTAGATTTCTGGGACCGACAATATCGTCATCATCTACGAAAAGAATGTAAATACCTTTCAAATTTTCAGCTAAATCTAAGCCATAGTTTCGCGTAGCCGAAAGTCCTTGAGGATATTGCTTTGGCTTTTTAAAGTAGAAAAATCGGGAATCGCTTTCTATAAAAGCACTGACAACTACTTCTGTGTCGTCGGTTGAATTATCATCAGTTATTAAACATTCGAAATTGGCATAGGTTTGATTTGCTATAGACTCTAAAGTCTCAAGGATTAAATGAGCCCGATTAAATGTGGCTAATAGGATGGTAACTTTGGGATAATTACTAGACTTCAAACTAATAACTTAATTTCAAAATTTGACGCCAATGCGATAGCCCGAGAAGTCTCAATGCTAAGAACGAAGCTTTGATGGTTCCAAAATTCATTTGCTTCACATAAGCTTTGAACAGATTATAGCGTTTTATGCGAATTACTTTTAAAACCTCTTTTTTAGTAAAGGGGTGCTTAGAATTCTTAAGTTGTTCAAAAAATACAAGTCCGGCTTTAAGCTGTCCCCTATTTATAGATCTTGTTGGCCAAATGTAGGATAGTACTGTTTCATCGGAATATTGAATTCGATCGTATTCAAACAACTTAAACATACGCAACATACTCTGTTGTGCGCTTCCAATCTGTTTCTGATTCTGAACTTTTGAAATTTGATTGGTATGTACCCGATAAATTAATAAAGGTTCTTCTAGATTGGCTAACTGTATTCCGCTCGCTGCCAGACGTGTAAACAAATCATAGTCTTCGGCCGGCTCTTTTGCAATATTGTATTTATGTGCCTTGAAAATTTCAGCCCTGCCTAGTATACTGGGGTGAATAAGAGAACTGCCTAATAGCAAATTTGCTTGTATTGCTTCTGGTTCGCAGGGATAATTGAACTTAAGATTACTCCCTTTTACTATTGCATCCGTCCCACACATCGCTATATGCTGATTTTTCTCTAAAAAAAGCAATTGCTTTTCAAAACGCTGCGGTAAACTTACATCGTCTGCATCCATACGAGCGATATACTTACCTCTTGCCTGATCAATACCCCAATTTAAACTTTCTGTATATCCGGAATTCAATTTCTTTTTATGCAGGATAATACGGGGATCTTGAAAACTTTCAATAATTTGAAAGCTATTATCTGTTGAACAATCATCGATGATCAAAAGCTCAAAATCGGATTCGGTCTGATCAAGAATGCTCTGTATACTTTCACCTATAAAAGATGCAGCATTATATACGGGCAGTAAAACGCTAATTTTAGGAGCCAAAATTCATCAGTTTAGTGTTGATTCCTAGAGTTAACTCTCCCTGCTCTAAAATACTAAAGCCCCGTTTTCGAAGTATCTGATAGATTGAAGTACGTATATTAAACTCATCGTGTATCTCAATCACCAGCACTCTGGTCTTATCTAAAAAATCCTGACTTGCCTGATTATCAAAAATAAAACGTTCTGCACCCTCAATGTCTATTTTTAAAATATCGAAGAATCCTCCATTTTCAGTCAATAGTTCCTCAAGTGTAATACCCATAATAGTTCCATTGGCACTTTCCTGAGTTGTTCTTGCCCAATCTGCACCATCACGCATAGATTTTCCAATGGCAAAACGCTTTCCTCTTTCTGCACTTAAAGCATTCTGTAAAGGTTTGATTGTATCTAAACCGGAAATGTTTTTCAGTAGCATTTTGAAGTTTTCGGGCTCTGGTTCTAAAGCATAAATGAGGCTATTGGGGAAACGCGCTGTAAAAAAACGCGAAGTTAGGCCAATGTTAGCGCCAGCATCAACAATCCTCACAGTCTCAAAAGTTTTGAAGTTGAGCTCAAGGGCAGAACAGGCCATTTCATATTCCCCTTCAAAAATCACTTGACGTAAAACGTCATAATCGCTACTGGGTCGATTCCTGATAAAAATGGGATTGAGATATTTCTTTAGTTCAAGCCAATAAATCTTTTTGTTTTCTTCTTGTTTTGCTCGTCTTATGAATGAACTTCGACTTACATCATATAACAAACGCTTTTGAGGAGTGCTTTTTAATAAGGCACTATACACTAATCGAAGTTTCTTTTCTAAGAAAAAGCTTTTTACTAAACCCAAAATTGATTTATTATTTTTTTGTCAGATTGGCTTTTATTTTAACAATTCTTCTCTTACAATAGGCCAAGGTACTTTTATAATAATTAGCAACCAGGTACTTTTTATCTCTTTGCTCAATAGCACAAAGTAAAAAATCTAAAAGTCTATTTTCTTCTAAATAATCTGGCAGAGGTTCTATAAATATTGGTTCAGAAAGTATTTTTGCATATCGGTGAGGATCTGAATTTACTTTAATAATTTCTCGAATGCAGTCTTCATCAGACTCAAATTCTGATCTATCTATAAACCTTTTAGGGTTAAACACCTTACTTACAAGAGGATCACCCCAATAGATTGGAATGCTATTAGACAGAAATGCATCAACAATTTTTTCCGTTAAATAACCAGGAAAGCGTTCATTCTCAAAAGAAAGAACAAACCTATAATTCTTAATAAAATCAATTTTATTAAGAATTGGGCCTCCTATAGTATTCAGATATCTACCACCAGAATCAACGGTTAGAAGACAATTTAATTTTTTAAAAAAATTAATTCGCTCATAAGATCTTGGGTTCGATACCACCATAGCGCAAAATTTCCTAGAATCGTATAAACGTAATGATTCTTCGAATCCTGGAGACTTAAGTTGGCCTAACAGGTTTGACTCTAAAATTCGCGTGGCAAAATACGGCAGCCTATACTGACGCTTATTTCTCCTAAATTCAAACGAAATACTATAATCTGTTTCTAAAAAATTAGTCTTTCGATTTTCAGATGTAAAGAATATTCTTAAACATTTAAATTTCAAAAACTGATTCCCAAAGCAAGAATAGATGAGAACTTCCGGATCATCAGATAGTATTAATTCATACTTTTTATTGAGCAGACGATAAAGATAATTTTCCCTGACAATAAAACCAGGCCAAAAATCTGAAAACTGAATTTTAAGGATGGGTTTCAATTCTAATTAACGAAAAGCTTTTTTAAAATTTCAATAGTGGTTTTTCGACTATAACTGTTACTTAAGAGTTGAGGTTTTAATAGTATGGCTTTCAAAATCTCTCTTCGGTCCGCATTATTAAATAAAAGACTGCGTAATTTTTTATTATAACTATGGTTGAATTGATTTAGATCACCATTTTTCTCTAAAATCCAATTTTGCAATTCTATTTCAGCCTCTTTTCGAATTTTAAAATAAAAATTCCAATTCCAGTAGTCAGGCCTTTGAAATTGAAATAACATTTTTCTGGTTTTAGGGCTCATTGAATGAAAATTCTCAAGAACCATCCTCACTCCTCTATCAAAATTTCTCTGCGTCTTCGCATCTCTAAATATTTGAGACGTAAGACTTGCTCGATGAATTCTATAATTATATAGTGTTTCTTCAATTTGTTTAAAACAAAATACCTGTGCAGTTCTTACCCAAAAATCATAATCCTCGATGCCATGTAAATCCTCATTATAATTAAATTTTTGAAAAACTTTCTTTCTATATAAGAAGCTGGCACCAATTCCATTTTCAAATGGTAAAAGACTTACCGGACTGACTTTATAAACTCTAATATGTTTACTTTGATCATTAATTACATTAAAATCAGAATATACTACATCTTCGCTGCTAGTTTCCAAAACCTTCACTAAACGCTCCAAAAAATTACTATGAAGTGTATTATCATCTGAAGTCCAGGTTAAATACTCCCCTCGCGCCATCCGGTGACCAACATTAAGCGAGGTAGGTAATTTCAAGTTTTGCTTGTTTGTAATTATTTTGATCCTGGAATCCTGAAGCCTAAAAGATTCCAGCAAACTTGGTGTATGGTCTGTTGAACAGTCATCTACAACAATCAATTCGAAATCTTCAAAAGTTTGATTCAATATACTTGTTATTGCCTCTTCGATATAAGCCTGTCCATTATAAGTAGGCAATATGATTGAGACTTTAGGCATCGGCTTATAAATGACGATTAATGATTGTACTTAAATCCCTTATGTACGATTCCTTAGTAAAGCTTTTAATATATTCTCGGTTTTTAAGCCCTTGTAGTTCGCGTTCTGATGGACTGTTTAATAGCTCTAACATTTTGCCAATCAAGACTTCTCTGCTATTGGATATGAGATACGGACTTTCTTTAAGTAGGTATTTACAGCCGGGATGATCACTTGCTATTACAGGCAATCCATAAAGCATGTATTCCATCACAGCATTAGGCATTCCTTCTATTTCTGAAATTAATAGACCAACATCCAAACAACTCAAAACTTCTTCTATTGATTCCTGGGATAACATACGTACCTTACTTTTTAAACCTTCTTCACGAATAGACTTTTCAAGTGCATCATATTTAATTCGGGTATATCCTGATGACTCCCTGTTCCCGACAAATACTAAATATGCGTCTTCGAAATTTTCGCTTACTTTTTTAAAAGCTTCCAGAATGAGTTCGTGCTTTTTGTCTTCCCTATAATGGGCTACCATTCCAAAAACTAGGGCGTCTTGAGGTATATTAAATTTGTCACGGATTTCCCTTTTATCAAAATAAAGATATTCCATCGTTAGATATTGAGGGAGAATGTATGATTTTTCCACATCAAGCCCATAGTGCTTTTTGTATAAATCCAATCCGGTTTGTGAGTTGGCTATGACTGCCGGCACAGCTCTTGATGCATATTTTTCAAACAATTCATCAGGTTTAAAAACATCGAGACCCAATTGATGCCAAAACGTAAACTTAACAGTTGGTAAAACTTTATACAGATAAAAGGCAACTTTAGATGGAAAGTTTAGAAACGGAAATATATAATCAAATCCATTGGGTTTAAGTATTTTCCTATAAGCCCAAATGTACTTGAAGCTCCATACCAGCCGTTTTAGATTACGATAGCTTAATTCTTTCCAAAACACCAAATAAGGAGCGTGTGTATGGAAAATGTGTCTGATATGACAAGCTTTGGCAAATTGCTTAAAATCGGGCTGCAGTTCATCGCTAAACGTAAGCAAAAGAGACACTTCACATTGGTATTCTTCTGTTAAAAATTTAGCTAATCCCAGGCCTTGGCGTTCTGCGCCTCCAAGACTTCCGTAGTGCATGATTAGCAACACTTTTTTTTTTCTGAAAATAGTATCGGTCAACGAAAAGCTTTTCAAAACTTGAATCTGAATTTATTCTTGATTTTTTTCAGTGTACTTGCTATTGTTTTTGGCTTTTCTCCGTAAAAAAATAATCGATTTTCTCTAATAAAATCAGGATCTAATTCTGAGATACGCCGGGCTAAATATTTTTTTGAAATTTGTACCAAACTAGTTGCCGACCCAAAGCGCAAAACAAAATTGGCTTCAATAAGTTTCCAGCTATCAACGGCTTGAATCATTTTTTCCTTATTACTTAAAGCACTTACGTTTGAACTAGTAGCTAAACGATAATAAGCCTTTGACCGTTCTGAAAAAAGGACGCCTTTACAACGTAAGAAAATCCGCGAGAAATATTCACCATCCTGATTTATTTGTAGGTATTCAAGCCAAGTACCTGAATCATAAACAAGTTTTCTGGGAAGCAAATAAGCATGAGGAGGGAAAAATCCTTCTGATCGTGCAAGTTGTTCCAAAAAATCTTTTATTTCAAAGAAAGAGCCATAGACGCTACGCACTTCCTCTTTAAGGTCATGTAGATCAGAACAGTCTGAGAAATAATCCCACTTACACGTCGCTATAAAAAGCCCTCTAGTTTTCTCCAGAATAGCTACCTGTTCATCAATTTTTTCTTGACCGATTAAATCATCACTATCCAGCCATTGTATATACTTACCCTTACTCAACTCAAAACCATAATTTCTACAGGTATTAGCTCCTTTTAATCTGTTCTTCGGGCGGTGATGATACTGAAAACGGGAATCTTTATCTAAAAAACGTTGCACGACCTCTGATGTTTCGTCTGTGCTCCCGTCATCGACTACAATACATTCCCAGTTTTTATAGGTTTGCGCTAATACTGAATCTAAGGTCTGACTAATAAGATCAGCTCGATTATAGGTGGGAATGATTATAGAAACTAATGGGTTCTCTTGCATTCAAATCAATTACTGTAAATTATATGGAGCCATATTATATTGTGAATAATCTTGGAGAATACTATAACGCTTGTATTTATATATAGTTATTTCTCGTCCTTGTTTCCACATTTCAGCAATTTGCATTTCTTCAGGTCGATCTGTATCATCCAATAACCATTTTGTAGAAGTACTAGTCAAGTCTTTCAGCACGGGAAATGCACTGTATCGAGCATAGGGGGTTGTAGCGCCCCAAGGACCATCAACAATTACAAAATCAAAATGATCTACTGACTCAATTTTCTTTCGAATAATTTTAGGATCATACCACTTCTTTTGATTTTGAAAAGCAATATTTGACTCTATTTGTACAATTGGAGCGTGTATAAATTTAACGTATTTTTCTAAATTTTGTTGGATCAAAAGTTCCTTGATCTGAGACATCCAAAGTTCATCTGACTCTACGGAATAAAACTGAACATAGCGATTCTCCATTGAAATCAATTTGGCTATATAAATTGTCGTTGCTCCACTTCCAAATTCAATAACAGCCTTTGGCTTTGTTATAGCAATTATATTAAGTGCGTGAACTATAGCTTGTGGAGTCATTGTCCAGCTCGTATGTGGAATAAAATGTTCCCCAAAAAGACTCTGTAGTTTTAAACTTGCCCATATTTGACTATCCTTATAAAAAAGCTTTTTATTATCGGTTCGGAATTCATTGATAATTCTTTTAATTCTTTTAATCATTGATACTTATTTCGTAATCAGTTAGTATTTGTGCTTGTTGTACAGAAACTTCAACAAGTTGCTCATAAAAAAATCCTTCCAAAACATTAAAATAAAAAGCATTTTTAGACCAATCTGACACTATATTATCCACCATAAGGTGAGTGGTCACAATATAATTACCTTGATTTAATGGTAATTTTTTTATCAAGAACTCTATTGACCTTAGTGGTTTATTTCTTAACAAACTATTAGAACTCGTTGAAGTGCTAAACCATAATAAACGATTGCCGTATTGGTCATCGATTCGAAAATCGAATTTTACCCTATTAGTTTGTATGTCCCTTGGGTTTTTCATTACAAATTTAAAAATCAAAGATTTTCCTGTTTGAGGCAATTCATTCTTTCCTTTACCACTAATCAATTCAACATACTCAATACTCAGTTGACCTTGAAGAATGCGTTCCTCTTCTGAAATTTCTTTTTTAAAATTATTTTTCTCCTTTTCAATTAAAGGCTGTAAATACTGTTGAATAATTTTATCGACAAAGTTATCTGCTCTAACGGATCCATTATCTAGTAAAATGGCCCGCGTACATAAATTTTGAATACTAGCCATATTATGACTCACAAACAACACTGTTCGACCTTCTCCCTGAGAAATATCTTTCATTTTTCCTATGGCCTTTTTTTGAAACTCCGCATCCCCTACGGCCAGCACTTCATCTACAACAAGTATCTCCGGCTCGAGGTGTGCAGCCACGGCAAAAGCTAATCGTACAGTCATACCGCTACTATATCGTTTAGTTGGAGTATCTATATAGCGCTCACAACCTGAAAAGTCAATAATTTCATCCAGCTTGCTATTAATTTCAGCTTTGGTCATCCCAAGAATAGCCCCATTGAGGTAAATATTTTCACGTCCGGTGAGTTCATGATGAAAGCCGGTACCTACTTCGAGTAAGGATGCAATTCGACCCCGACTTTTAATAACACCGGTGGTAGGTGCCGTTACCCTTGACAGTATTTTCAATAAGGTAGATTTCCCGGCCCCGTTCTTTCCTATAATTCCCAAAACTTCACCATGCCTTACTTCAAAATTGATATCCCGCAGGGCCCAAACATAATCCTCCGTTGACTTTTGACTTTTATCATTTACCGCACCTACTTTTAAAAAAGGATCTTCCTTACCTCGTAATTTAGCCCAAGAACGTTTAAAATCGTCCTTTAAAGTTCCTGATCCAACGGTCCCTAAACGATATTGTTTTGATATATTTTCGACTTTTAATATAACTGACATTCTTTAAAGTTTAGGTTGTGCCATTTTAAAAAGCTTAAAGCCTTTATTAAAGAAAAAAACCAAAAATAAGCCTAGAATAAAATACCCCATCTTTTTAGGACCAATTGTATTTGATGAATTCTTTATAAATCTTAATAGTTCTGTGGGATACCTTTTCATTGCTGCCAATTCATATGAAAAATGCATAGATTGATAAATAAGGTATTTTTTAGACTGGACATTTAATTTTGGATAGAAATCAGATAAAGTTTGCGAGAATAATCTGTATTTATTTGTAAAGTACAGGGTAGTTCTTGGCTTCAAAGACCCTTTGATAGAATTCTCGTGAATCCTTCTAAATGTCAAAACTTCGTCAATAAAAAAACCTCTATTAGTCTTAACAAGTACTCCAGTTATGAAATTATATTCCTGACCAGATTGTAAATATTCATTAAAGGGATCCTTGGAAAATAACTGCCGTTTATATAATCCGTCTGGGGTTAACCAGTTTATATTTTGCATCACATAATTTTCCTGTGTAATTTGATAGTTTTGAAATCTATAATATCCCTCATATCTATCAGTTAATTGAGATCTATCAACTGTAAACCCAGCCGTCCTTGCAATTACAAAATCATAGCTTTCCAAATCAAATACATTCAATTTATGAGATAAGAAATCAACGTGCATTAGATCATCACTATCGAAAAAATTTATAAAATCACCTTTAGAGACTATAAATCCAAAGTTTCTACAGCCGGGCGCACCTTTAAGTTTATGTTTCGGACGTTTATAATAGTGTATTCGATGATCTTCTGCAGCATAGGCTTGAACCAAGTTTTTCGTATTGTCAGTGCTTCCGTCATCAACCACTATACATTCCCAATTCGGGTAAGTTTGAGCCAAAACCGAATCTAATGTCTCCCCTAATAAATGAGCTCTGTTATAGGTGGGAATTATGATTGAGACAAGACCTGAATCTTTCACTTTAATTCCTAATTAATAAAATTTAGTACACCAATAACAGCACTTGACCGCTTAAAATCATCGCGTAAAGTTCCTGAATCTACAGTACCAAGTCGATACTGTTTAGAAATGTTTTCGGCTTTGAGAATTATGGACATAGATTCATTTTTGAGTAGATGACTTCTCGATACAAATCAAGCTCCACTCTCGTTCCGCTTAATTCACTCGAAGTGACAACTCTGTCAGTTCGAGTGCTTGATTGAGGCCAGAGCCGAAAACAAGTGTATCGAGAACCATAGATGGTACAATTCATCAAATCGTATCTATAAAATTCCTGCCTGTACGGTTAAACACTACCAAACCGACAAAGAACACCATCAGGCTTAGTAGGGCACAGTATCCTAAAAGTCCCCAATTAAAAATACCTTCCTGCAGGGTCATATAGCGAAAGGCTTCAATGAGTATTGCAATAGGATTCAATTCAACAACCCAGGTGTATTCGGAAAGGGTTTTACTGTTTTGCACCTCAGAGATGGGGTACATCACCGCCGAGATGTACATCAAAAGCGTGGTAGCAAAACCAATTAGAATTCGGAAATCCCGGTATTTAGTAGTAAGAGAAGAAATAAGCATCCCGGTACCCAAGCCTAATACGGCTACAATTAATATTAAGAAAGGGATAAACCAAAGCGTATAATTGGGGCTGATGGCTGAGCCTTTAGCTACGAAATAGAGGTAAAAACAGGTAAAAATAAAAAGCTGTATACTCAGCTTAAATAATGCTGAAATAGCCTGAGACATGGGAGCGATAATTCTCGGAAAATAAACTTTAGCAAACAGGCCCGCATTACTGGCAAAGGTATTGGACGTATTGTTAAGACACTGCGCAAAATAACTCCACATAGTAATCCCGGCGAGATTGAATAAAAAAGGAGGAGCTCCCCCTGTCGAAATACTGGCTATATTGTTAAAAACCAGCGTAAAGATAATGCCCGTAAATAAAGGCTGTATTAAATACCAAAGCGGCCCCAAAATGCTTTGTTTGTAGGCTGCGATAATATCCCGCCGAATAAAAAGAAACAGCAAGTCCTTATAGCGCCAAATCTCCTTTAAATCAAGATGAATTAAGTGCTGCTTAGCGTTAATCTCATACAACCAATCTTCATTTTCTGCCATTTTATTTTTCCAATTGTTGGTCTAACCAGCGTCCTGCTTTTTTATATATGCGTTTGCCTTTATGAAGCAAGCCTTTTTTAGCATCGGTTTGTCGATAAGCTTCCCCATACTTCCCATAACCGTAGCCATACTCATATCCGTAGCCATAACCATAGCCCAACTTACTCTTCGCACTAAAATAGTTGAGCACAAAACTAATGTTTTGAACTTCTTTCTTCTGATATTTATCATTGATCAGGCGAAGCATTCCTTTTTTCGTGTAATGTTGTCTTATTACGTACAATGTGGCATCTATATATTCGTCCAATTCTAAAGCATCAGAAACCAAGCCTACGGGTGGTGTATCTAGGATGATATAATCGTAACGCTTTTTCAGCTCCTGCATAAACACATCCATCTGATCGCTCATCAGCAATTCTGAAGGATTGGGAGGCACCGCCCCGGCAAGAATCACATCCAGATGCGGGACTTTCGTTTTTTGGATGACCTCATCAAGCTTGTTTTCCCCAATCAGATAATTAACCACCCCATTTTCATTGGGCAAATTAAAATCCCCAAAGATTTTTGGTTTGCGAAGATCGAGCCCAACCAAAACCGTTTTGCGCTCACTTAAGGCGAAAACACTGGCCAGATTGATACTGCAAAAGGTTTTACCTTCTCCACTAACAGACGAAGTAATCCTTACCGTTTTAGCTCCCTGTATATTCTGCTTTCGATAGATGAACTGAAGACTGGATCTTAAGCCCCTAAAAGCTTCAGCAATTGCAGAACGCGGATCCTCGATAACCACCAAATTGCTATTGGAATTGCTTTTACCAATTGCCCCTAAAACCGGTATTCCCGACAAGCGTTTAATTTCGTTGGGATTACTGATTTTGGTATCAAAGAAAAACAACAGGAAAACAAAGGTCAGCGGGACTACTGTACCTCCTACAACAGCCATCACATAACTTACCCCGTCATTGGCGCTAATCGCACCGCCGCCCGTATCCTTGGCCTCATCGATAATGATAATATCTGATACATTGGCTGCCTTTACAATCCCAGCCTGACTGCGTTTATCAAGGAAAACCCCATACGCGCCCTCGGTCAGATTATACCTCCGCTGTATCCCAAACAACTGCTGCTGTTCTGCAGGCAGCTTGCGCATTTGTCCTTCGGTACGGGCGATTTCATTACGCACGTCTCTGAGCTGATTGTTTAAAATCTGCTGACTTGAAGCCATATTTTCAAACAACACTGCTTTTATGGCATTGATACGCCGGTCCAGATCCCTGAAAGCCGGGTTATTTGGCTTCGCCGTATAAGCCAGTCGCCGGCGCTCTTCAGCCAGCTCAATAATACTCGAGACACTTTGGGTGACACTACCTTCCCCAATTCCCGTAATTGAAGGTGCCGGAATATCGGTACCGTAATCTTCACGCGAACGCAAGTAGTTTTCTAAATCCCGATAATACTGCAAACGTTGCTCCAGATTCTGCTTTTGGGCGTCAAGCTCGGTTATTTTGGCAATGAGACTTTCTTCACTACTCCCAATGCCCACGCTGCTGTTTTCATCGCGAAATTGATCAAGCTCTTCCTGCACGTTTTTCATCTCAACCGACTTTATGGCGAGACTACTATCAATAAACTGAATGGTTTTGGTCGCAAACAGGTTTTTGCGTTCCAATTGATTTTCGGCCAGAATACGCACCGATGAATTGAGGAAATCTACGAGTCGGGCTTTATTGCTGCCGGTAAGGCTCAAAGTCAAAATACTGGATCCGGAAGGTGTCTGGTCGATCCCGATGCCCCGATAGCGTCCTACTACTCCGTCAAAACCGTTAAAACGAATCAGATATTCCTTGCCTAATTGCGCAGGTATTCCGGAAGGATTTAGCTTAAAATTGAAATAAGGCAAATCAACCGGGTCTCCCAGGGCAAAGCGCTCACTTACCGAAGCTGCCGGCAGCGGTAAATTAAAGCTTTCTTTAGTATCATAATTTTGAGCCTGACCTGAGCCTTCGTTAAAATCGATATTCAGCGTATAGGTAGAATCGGTATCAAACACCACTTTGACCATTTTACCCAGCAGTTGGGGCCGCGCGGTATTGACATCTACTTCAAAGGGCGTTGAACCGTAAATATCTTCCAAATGGTATTTGCCCTGTTGCAGATAATCTACATAAAATTGAAGCTTCTCAACCACGTCTTCATTATGACTGCGGGAACGCAACAGTATAATTGCGGTCTGCACCTTATCGGTAGTACCACCCCAGTTGAAGGTGAGACTGGTATTTGAGGTAAAAAAAGGATTTTGATCATCTTTCACCGTGATCATATTACTCATACGATACACCGTTTGCCTGCGCACATTCTTATAGTAGGCAATGTAATAGGCGATGCCAATACACATCACAAATAGCGGCCACCAACTGAGAACCTTGAGCAAAAAGCCTCTAAAATCAAAGAAGTTTTGCAGGTCTTTTATTTCAAATTCATCTTCCATCTAAAGTCGGGTAACCAAAAGTACTGTGGTTACAGCCAGGGTAAATAAAGAAACTATTGTATTTAAGTTTTGTAAGCCGGTCGTACCGATTCCCAGTGATTTCTGAGGAAGGGGATTAACCAGAATCAAATCGTTAGGCTGCACATAATAATATGGAGAATTAAGGGCATCGATACTCGTTAGGTCCACGTGATGAATTTTCTTTCCGCCCGGATATTGCCTGATTACCAGGACATCCGTACGATCTCCATACTCCGAAATATCCCCACTATTAACAATAGCCTGAAGCAGCGTAAGTTCTTCAACCAATTCCACTTTATTACCCGGGCCACCTACTTCCCCGGCAATCGTATATTTAATTCCGGCCAACTTAACGGTCACGAATATGTTAGCCTCTTCGGTAAAATAATCTTCCAGCAATTTATCTTCAATGATTTTTTGTATTTCTTCGGTTGTGTAACCCAAAACCGATACTTCACCAAGTGTTGGCAAACGTATTTTCCCGTGGCGATCCACTACAAAGCCGTCATAATAATAGCCCTCATCAAGTGAAGCACCTTCTTCTCCCGCTGAAGCAGGATTAAATAAAGCTACCAGCTCCTGATCTAATGCTTTTACCCGAATGCTCAGCACATCGTTGATCTGAACATGATAAGGTCTTTGCTGTAAATTAATCTGAATTAAGCTGTCTTGAGCTACTTGTGTTTCCTGAAGATATTTAAGCTTTTTGGTCGGAATGCACGAAGCAAACATCACCAAGCACAGAAACACCGTTAATTTTTGTAAGAAATTTTTACCAGATCCGGTAAATAATGCTGCCGAAATAGCAAAGCTTCGCTGCCTTAAGTCCCATTTTTTGGATAAAGGGGGCAATTTTGTAAGAAATTTCATAGACGTTGGGATAGCAACTGAAACAAATATATAGTCTTAACACTAAATTATGAAACTTAGTACCGAAGAAGTATGTTAAAACTACCTTTGAGGAAATTTAAATGCCGATTGCCGATAAACCAAGAGGATTTTAATTGGCCACCTCGCTGATGAATTTAATACGATAGAGCCGCAGTTCATCTTCGTCGTAATCCCCATCAAACTCTGCCATGGCCTCTTCCACATTGTCTGTTTCAGCCTCCAGAAAGTATTCGTGAAGTTCTTCCTGCTGATCTTCATCAAAAAGGTCATCTATCCAATAATCGATATTGAGTTTGGTACCACTATAAACAATAACTTCCATCTCTTTGATAAAATCATCCATCTCGAGTCCTTTAGCTGATGCGATGTCATCCAGCGGAAGTTTTCGGTCTACGTTTTGAATAATGTAGAGCTTGAGCGCAGAGTTTGATCCGGTTGACTTAACCACCAGATCATCCGGTTTGAGAATGTCATTTTCCTCAACGTATTTTTTGATGAGGTCTACAAATTCACGCCCGTATTTTTTGGCCTTACCCTCTCCTACCCCAAAAATGTTTGACATCTCGTCAATCGTTGTGGGATACTTGATCGCCATATCATCAAGTGACGGATCCTGGAAAACCACATAAGGCGGGACACCTTTTCGTTTTCCTACTTTTTTTCGCAGGTCTTTAAGCATGGCTACAAGCCTGGTGTCTGTTCCTCCACCGGGACGAAGATTTGCATTTGGCGTCTCATCAGTTTCGGTGTCGTAGGAATGATCTTCAGTCATCATAAATGACCCGGGCTTTTTAATGAATTTACGCCCGGAATCCGTCAACTTGATCACTCCGTAAGTTTCGATATCTTTCCTGAGATAGCCGGCAACCAAAACCTGACGAATTAGCGCCTTCCAGTAGGAAGATTCTTTTTCTTTACCAATTCCAAAATAAGGCTCTTCATCGGTTTTGTGCGAGGCAATAATGGCGTTTGATTTACCCACAAGCGTAAATACCAATTCCTTGGCCTTATAAATAGCTCCGGTTTGCTCTACTACTTTTAAAAGCTGAACGACCTCTTCCTGAGCCTCGTGCTTTTTCTTGGGATTACGCACATTGTCATCGAGGTCGCCACCTTCACCGGTTTCGTTATCAAATTCTTCCCCAAAATAATGCAGAATAAATTTACGCCTTGACATCGAAGTCTCGGCGTAGGCCACGACTTCCTGTAAGAGAGCGTGTCCTATTTCCTGTTCGGCAACAGGTTTACCGCTCATAAACTTTTCAAGCTTTTCTATGTCTTTGTAAGAATAATAGGCCAGGCAGTGACCTTCACCACCGTCCCTTCCGGCACGACCGGTTTCCTGATAATAACTCTCTATACTCTTTGGAATATCGTGATGAATCACAAATCGAACGTCAGGCTTATCAATTCCCATCCCGAAAGCGATTGTTGCCACCACCACGTCCACATCTTCCATCAAAAACATATCCTGATGTTTCACGCGGGTTTTAGCATCAAGCCCGGCGTGATACGGCACAGCCGAAATTCCATTTACCTGTAAAACCTGCGCAAGCTCTTCAACACGCTTACGGCTGAGGCAGTAAATGATTCCGCTTTTACCCTGATTTTGCTTGACAAACCGAATAATGTCTGCATCAACATTCTTGGTTTTTGGGCGTATTTCGTAATATAAATTAGGCCTGTTAAATGAGGCCTTAAAGGTGTTTGCGTCAGAAATGCCCAGGTTTTTCAGGATATCTTCCTGCACCTTGGGTGTAGCCGTAGCCGTTACCGCTATTATTGGAATGTTCTCACCAATGCGCTTAATAATATGACGCAGGTTTCGGTATTCGGGTCTAAAATCATGTCCCCATTCACTGATGCAATGCGCTTCGTCAATCGCCACAAAACTGATTTTCTCCTGACGCAGAAAATCTACGTGCTCATCTTTGGTGAGTGATTCCGGAGCTACATATAATAATTTAGTGACCCCGTTTGAGATGTCCTCTTTTACCTGTTTGATTTCACCTTTGGTGAGGGAAGAGTTCAACACGTGTGCAATACCATTTTCTTTCGAAATCCCCCGCAATGCATCAACCTGATTTTTCATCAATGCAATCAAAGGGCTCACAACGATAGCTGTGCCTTCCTGAATAAGTGCGGGAAGTTGATAACAAAGGGATTTCCCACCGCCGGTGGGCATGATCACGAATGTATGCTTTCCATTTACAATGCTCGTAATAACATCTTCCTGAAGTCCCTTAAATTTGCTAAAACCAAAATATTTCTTGAGGGCCGCGTGTAAGTCTATTTCGCTTGAATTCATTAATGCTTCTTCAATTTTGCATACATTTGTATCCTAAATATAGTAATTTCTACTCCACAAACAAACGGCTTAATCTCATTACTTTTGAATAATTACGAGCAGATTTTAAAAAATGCCAGACACACCCTGAGTATCGAGCATCAAGCCATCGGTTTACTGTCTGAATTACTCGATGAGGATTTTGCCAAAGCTGTCCTTGCTATTTTTAACGCAAAAGGCCGGGTAATTATTACTGGTGTGGGCAAAAGCGCAATCATTGCACAGAAAATTGTGGCTACCTTAAACTCAACAGGTACTCCTGCCGTTTTTATGCACGCCGCAGATGCCATTCACGGCGATTTGGGAACCATTCTGGACGATGATATCGTATTATGTCTCTCAAATAGCGGCAGCACTCCAGAAATCAAGGTTTTGATTCCGCTTATCAGAAGCCGGAAGAATACGATCATTGCGATGACCTCCAATAAAGAATCCTTTCTCGCTAGACAGGCAGATGCCCTTATTTGGGCATACGCCGAAAAAGAAGCCTGCCCGCATAATCTGGCACCAACAACGAGCACCACGGTACAATTGGTTCTGGGCGACGCTCTTGCTCTGGCTTTGCTTGATTTAAGAGGTTTTTCCAAGGAAGATTTTGCCAAATACCACCCTGGTGGCGCCTTGGGAAAACGCATGTTTTTGCGTGTAAGTGATCTCATTGCGCTGCACGAGAAACCTCAGGTTTCTGAAGACGCTCCCATAAAAGAGGTAATTGTAGAAATTTCCAAAAAACGTCTGGGAGTTACTGCGGTTACTCAAGAAGCTAAAATCACGGGCATCATTACCGACGGAGACATCAGACGCATGCTCGAGAACAACGAAGTGCTTACGGGTCTTACCGCAAAAAGTATTATGAGCAGCAACCCCAAAACCATTCACTGCGAGGCCATGGCCACTCAGGCTCTGGAAATTCTTGAGACCTACAGTATAACGCAACTCCTCGCTGTAGATGATCAAAATAATTATGCAGGAGTATTACATTTGCACGATTTAATAAAAGAAGGTATCCTATAATGGCGAAACGAAAGCAGGCAAACCCAGACGAAATGTCTTTTTTAGACCATCTCGAAGAATTGAGATGGCACTTAATACGCGCTACTCTTGCTATTGTAATTGTAGGCACCGTTGCCTTTATTTTTAAGGATTTTATTTTTGACCAAATCATTTTTGCCCCGGCAAGACCCGACTTTATTTCCTACGATTTGCTCTGTCAATTAGCTAACATATTTGGTTCCGATAAAGGCTGTATTAACGAAATGGACTTTATCATCCAAAACCGAACCATGGGCGGGCAGTTTAATGCGGCCATATGGACTTCGATCATCGTAGGTCTTGTAGTGGCGTTTCCTTATGTGGTTTATGAGTTCTGGAGATTTATTTCACCGGGGCTTTACGAGAAAGAACGTAAAAACTCCAGAGGTTTTATTGTGATTTCGTCATTACTCTTTTTTATGGGGGTGCTTTTTGGCTATTATATCATTGCCCCGCTTTCCATCAATTTCCTGGCTAATTTCACTGTGGGCGATATGGTTAAAAATGAGTTTGACATCAGCTCTTACATAGGTCTGGTACGTGCCAGTGCTATTGCAGCCGGCCTCATATTTGAATTACCTATTGTGATTTATTTCTTTACCAAGATTGGTTTGGTCACCCCCCAATTCCTTAGAAAATACCGCAAATATGCTTTGGTAATCGTACTTATCGTAGCGGCGATTATTACGCCTCCCGATATCTCTACTCAGGTAATCGTATCAATCCCGATATTGATTTTATATGAAGTGAGTATCCTTATTTCGGCCTTTGTGATGCGCAAAGAGTTGAAAGAACAAAATAAAATGAAAAAGAAACAAGCTTAATTTACCCCTTATATGTCTCAAGATAAAACCAACCCCGTCGCCGAATTCAACGCGTATCGCGCCAAAATGAATGATAAAATTCTGGCCGACAAAAACAAAATCATAAACCGCATTTTTAATCTGGACACCAATGCTTTTGCTGCAGGCGCGCTTGATGTAAAGACCAAAGAACTTTTGGGTCTAGTCGCTTCTACGGTATTGCGCTGTGACGATTGTGTACGCTATCATTTAGAAAGTTGTCATAAAGAAGGGGTTACTAAAGAAGAAGTGATGGAAACCCTGAGCATTGGCACCCTTATTGGAGGAACGATTGTGATCCCACACTTGCGCCGGGCTTATGAATTTTGGGAGGCTTTAGATGAAAATGCCGCGCAGGAATAATACGCAAAGCGAAAAGCTTACGTTTTAAAAGAACCTATCAATCCTCAAAAGATGAAACTACGAGCAGAAAACTTAATGAAATCCTACAAAGGCCGAAAAGTCGTAAAAGGCATCACGGTTGAAGTAGAGCAAGGCGAAATCGTAGGTTTGCTGGGCCCCAACGGAGCCGGTAAAACCACTTCTTTTTACATGATCGTAGGTTTAATTAAGCCCAATGGCGGTACTATTTACCTTGACAACAAGGACATCACCAAATACCCCATGTACAAGCGTGCGCAAAATGGTATTGGGTACCTCGCTCAGGAAGCATCGGTTTTTAGGAAACTGAGTATCGAAGAAAACATACTTAGTGTACTTCAGATGACCAAACTGAGCAAAAAAGAACAGCGCGACAAGATGGAAGAACTCATCGATGAGTTCAGTCTGGGGCACATTCGCAAAAACCGCGGGGATTTACTTTCGGGTGGGGAGCGACGTCGTACCGAAATTGCCCGTGCACTGGCTACCAATCCTAATTTTATTCTGCTTGATGAACCTTTTGCCGGAGTTGACCCCGTAGCGGTTGAAGATATTCAGCGCATTGTGGCACAGCTTAAGCAAAAAAACATCGGGATTCTCATTACCGACCATAACGTACAGGAAACCCTCGCTATTACAGACCACACCTATCTGATGTTTGAAGGAAATATCCTGAAACACGGAGTGCCCGAAGAATTGGCAGCAGATGAAATGGTACGTAAAGTATATCTGGGTCAAAACTTTGAGTTGCGTAAGAAGAAATTGTTTCAGTAGTATTTTAAGCTTCCGGCTTAAAAATTTCTGCTCTGGGATTTTCAAAAGTGAGCACTCCCTTCTTCCAGCCTTTTAATGGCTTTACAACTTCGCGAATCGCATCCGCCCGGTTTTCAGCATCTACCAAAACAAAAGTAGCTGGGCTACCTTCAATGATCTCGTAAGGTACATTTAGAATTTCAGCAGCATTTCTAGTAATCATATCAAACACTTCCTCCAAATGTTCCTGTTTTGAAAGCTGAACGACATTAGCATACAGATTTCCCATTCGGCATAAATCAGCATCACCGTAAGGCGTAAACGGGTTTAGAATATTATTGCTGGACAAGGAAGTTAAAACTCCATGATCGCCAAGCTGATTAGCGTTAGCAACTCCTCTTGGAATGAGTTTACCGGAATCCCTTCCGTTTAGAAACAAATCGGTTGCGGGGAGTACGGTTAATGCAATTTGGGCTTCAGCGAGTTTCTTAGCCATCTCCACAAAGTCTTTTTCTTCCATCGCCGCCAGTTTGGTGACGTGACCTATGGATACTTTGCCTTGATAGTTTCGTTTCTGTGTTTGTTTACACAAGTAGGGAATTGACGAACCGTCAGGATCCAGATCAAAATCCAGATGAAAATCTACCGGCACCCTGTACTTTTCGCCCAAATCAAAAATGAGGTCGATATGCTTCTGAGGATCTTCATCTTTATACGGACAGCCACCTACCCAGTCTGCACCCTGATCTAAAGCTGCCTCCAGAAATCCGTAGGTTTCCATTTCCTGAGTTAAACCTTCCTGTGCAAAAGCGCAAATTTGCAGGCCGAGTGCAAAAGCATAATCATTCTTTAATCGCAGCAAGGCCTCGAATGAGCGCATTCCCGCACGCGGATCAACCTCCACAAAGCTGCGCATCACCTGAGTTCCGTTTTTAATGGCTTTCTCAATCACCCTGCTACCGCGGGTGTAAACATCCTCTTCTGTAAAATCTGCTTTTGCTGTGCTTACTTCATTTACCGCTTCTTCAAGGGTGCCTTTTTCGATCGTACACCGATCTAAAATGCAGGCTTTATCCAGATGAATGTGCGATTCCACATAACCGGGAATCAACAATCTGCCTTCGCAATCAATCTCATTGTCTACCACCGAAAAATTACTCCTGATTTCAGATACCTTTCCGTCTTCAATTTTTAAAACGACCAGGCCCTCGTGACCGCGTAATTGTACGTTTTTTAGGGAGAAACTCTTCATTGCTTTTGCTTTAAACTTAAAGTTAAAAGATAACAGGCAGGCAGGCTGAAGCTTTTGGAAAAGTTTAGGATGCTTAATCTATTTAATTGATTTCATTATCAATAATACTTTGAGTTTGCGCTATCCAATCTTTTGAATAATCTAGAAATACATCAGGTTCTATCCCAACGCCTTCGTAAGGTAAATATTCACGATGCCTCTTAGACGAAAGATATACTTTGAAAAAGTTACTGGGGAGTATTGAAATATCCCCTTTTAACTCGTAGGCAATGGCTCCTTTGGTTCGATCTCCCAATAGGGTTGCTGCCTTTGCTTCTCTAAGCCTGACCGCAAACTGCTCGGCATTGCTTCCGGTGTTTTGATTGATAAGTACAAAAAATTGTGTGCTGTTTTTTAGATTTTCTAAAATCTCAAATAAAATATCTGAATTGCGATTGCCGCCCCCGCCATTATCCCTTAAATCAATAATGAGATTAGCGGCAAAAGTTCGTTTTTTAAGTTCCTCATAGAATTTTTCAGCTTCTCCCAAAACCGGATAAAACCCACTAAAATCTCCTGCTTTAAGATAGCTCACCTTTGTACTTAATTGCTCAAAATGATAGGTTTTATCAGCAAAAGCTGCTCGCCAAAAGCTCGTTTGAGTCGTATCCTTTTTCAGGTTTAAACTTATGAATTCCCCGTTCTTAAAACCCGTAGTTATGGAAATGGGAGTTTTAGTGGAGTAATTGCCCATTACAGCTAAAGCACGCCCTTTGTTATTCATTTTTAGAATACCGAGTTGCTCGCCTTCCTTCCAGAGTGGCAGTTCTGACCGCAATACGATCATTTTGTAATTACCAGCCAAATTATCTTTCACAACCCCTATCTCCAGACTTTTACCCGCATAATAAATGCCCTCTATACTTTGGCCTGGTTTTTCTGATAAGTTATTCTGCAAACGCTCAAGATCGCCTGAAAAGTGCGGATACATCTTATAAAAAGCGGTTTCTTTAAATGCCTCCAGTTCACCCTGATCTTTAAGCATATCTGCATCAAATTTTGCATTTCCGTACACAATGTTATGTCGGTCGTTAATCAATTGCATAGTTTCTACCAGTAACAAATAGCAATCAAAAAGGGGCATTTTTGAGGACGCTTTAGAGGCAATTGGACTTAGTTTTTGATCAAAAGTCCTTTTTTTGCCTCTATAATCATTTTTGTAAGCCGGACTTTTCTTAATCTTTTTGACAAGAAAATTCAAATCCTGTTTACAATCACAGGTAACCTTCTGTGCGAGTAGTGAGCACGTTGACAACAGAATTAAGCCTGCAAAATAGAGCTCAATTTTAAGTTTAAAGGAAGTCTTCATCATTTTGGATTTAAAAAAATTTGATGAGACAAATCTAGAAAGCAGATTGATGCAGGCCCCAAATTTACAGGTCTTTGGGGCGAAATCCCGCTAATTTGTGGCGAAATTAAGCGCAGCTTTTACTTCAGGCAGGTGGGTTTTTGAAACTGTACATTTTAAATCGTGAATCATAACAAGTTCCCACTTTCCATTTTCTGAGTTTACATACTTGTAATGATCGGGATTGATCAAAAAAGAGCGGTGCACTTTAAGGAGTTGGGGCAAGTCTGAAGCAACAGCACTCAAGGTATTCCTAATTAAATGCTTTTTGGGCTGATTGTTTTCAGTATAGACCACTTCAACATAATTATCAGCACTAGTGACCATAATAAGTTGTTTCCATTCCAGACGGAAACCTTCATAATTTCCAGATCCTGCGATGGTGATTTTTTGTTCCTCCTGTTTTTTCTCGAGATAGCGACCCAAACCATATCTACCAACAGCAACGATAGGAAGCACCACCAAAAGTGCCGGAAGGTAAATATGTGTGATAAAATAAATTAACGTATAGGGATTGGGCTCATAAGGAACGACGACAAATAAATATACCAATCGCACCGAAAGAAGACCAACTAATGAAAAAGCCAGTAACATTAAAAGTTCTGATCCTATTTTCCAGTTCTTGTCGTTGCCTGCATAAACCCATGATTGAAGTGGTAAGAGCATAATATAACCTAATGCAGCAACCAGAGCGTAAACGGGTAAATACATTAGTTTTTCTTCAAAACCCAATTCACTCACATCCAGCGGTTCGGTAAAAAACAGAAATAGAAAAACCCATAAAAATAATCCGCTTGCGATAAAAAGGTGCCGCTTCAAAACAGGATCAAAAGGGTAATTTTTATTCATGCTTTAATCAAAATAAACAATTTTGTCTTGCTCTGCGATTGTGACTAGATTTAACAGCTGCTCCTTTAAGATACGATCCGGAGACAATTCCGGCAGGTCGTTGATGTCAAACCAGTCTACCTCGCCGATATCAAAATTAGGGTCAAAAGAACCCTCGGTAATTTCGCATAGAAAACACAGCTTATACACGTAGTGGGTTTGCGGCGGATGCGGATACTCGCGTTTGTCTAATACCGCCAGCAGGCGTTTCACTTCAGCCTTAAAACCGGTTTCCTCTTCGATTTCTTTGAGCACGTTTTCCTTCGGCGTAAGGCCGATATCTGCCCAGCCACCGGGCAGGGTCCATTTACCGTCTACCATTTCCTTTACCAGTAATACTTCGCTCTTTTCGTTTAAGATCAAGCCTCTTACGTCGACTTTGGGTGTGGGATAATCGGTTTCCGGAAGGAAGAAATCGCTGAGTTGTTCAACCTTCACATCAGCCAAAATACTCATCATCTCAAGCGAAATCGCACGCAATTCCTCATATCGCTCTGCATCGTAGTTTTCCTTATTGAAAACCAAACCGGCTTCAGCAAGAGATTTTATTTTCTTGATCTGATTGAGAAGATTAGACGAGATATCCATAGTTGTTATTGGTTTCTAAAGATCAGCGAAAGCAAAACGTAAAGCAAAATGATAAGCGGTATTGCCAAAAAGGTGAGCCAGAACAACAGAATAATCGCGATGGCCAGAAACCCGTAGCGGACTTTATTCTCGGCCATTCCCCAGCTTTTAAACTTTAGGGCAAAAAGCGGGATTTCGGCATTCAGCATATAGCAACTCAGAGCGGTGAGGGCCAGTAAAAACCAGGTATTGGTGATCAGGGTTTCGGCAAGAGCATAATCCTGAAATTGCACGATAAGCGGCAAACTGGTGATGAGCAGTGCATTTGCCGGCGTAGGCAAGCCGATAAACGAAGTTGTTTGGCGGGTATCAATATTGAATTTTGCAAGGCGAAAAGCCGAAGCCAGAGTAATCGCAAAACCCAAAAACGGAATTATCGAAATACTGTCCCAGGTCATTCCGGCTTCTACCCAGCGCTCGCCGGTATTCCAATGTTCCAGCTTGTGCAGCATTTGAAACATCACCATACCCGGCACCACACCACTGGTCACCACATCGGCAAGCGAATCGAGCTGTAAGCCCAGTTCGCCTTCCACCTTAAACATACGGGCAAAAAAACCATCGAAGAAATCAAAAAATATTCCTGCAACGACGGCATAAGCCGCATAATCCAGCTTACCGGTAGCAGCGAAAAAAACACCAAGCATCCCGCAAAACAGGTTGGCCATGGTAAATGCATTGGGAATGTACTTTTTGATTGTCATCACACGAGTTTTGGTTAGTTGTACTATATAAGAAGGGTCTCCACTAAAACAAAGGTTTTGGTTTTAAGAAATCTCGCTTACCGGGTAAAAATAGTTAAATTCTTTGTGGAGCCTTTACCAATTAAGAAGACCCTAACGAAATGGCTACTGAAACAACAGCCATTTTGCAACTGCCTCATACTTAATCGCAAAAAATAAAGTTTAAATTGTCGCGGGGTTTACCCAAATTTGCCCAAAATCTGTTCTGAGGTTGAAAAAAGTAGTATTTATCGTTTGGAGTCTGTTTGTAGTCACGGCACTAGAGGCTCAGGCAGTACGCAAATACTCCAACGAATTTCTAAATATCGGTGTCGATGCCGCATCGCTAGCCATGGGCAACGCCGTGGTGGCAAGCTCTAAAGATGTAAACAGCGGCTACTGGAATCCGGCCGGACTTGTGCATCTTGAAGACAACCAGCTAGCCCTGATGCACGCCAGTTACTTTGCCAATATTGCGTTATATGATTACGCCGCTTTCGCTAAAAAACTCGATGACCGCAGCGCGCTGGGCATTTCGTTAATACGCTTCGGGGTAGACGATATTCTAAACACCACCCAACTCATTGACGCCAACGGAAACATAGACTACAACCGCATCAGTCTTTTTTCTACCGCTGATTATGCACTTACCGCATCTTACGCGCGGGAGTTACCCGTACAGGGATTGAATCTGGGGGCGAATGCTAAGGTCGTGCGCCGCATTATTGGAGATTTTGCTTCCAGCTGGGGTTTTGGTCTCGACTTTGGATTGCAATATTCGAGTGGCGATTGGGATTTTGGGCTTATGGCCCGTGATATCACCACCACCGTCAATACCTGGGCCATTGACGAAGAACAATTTGCGACTATTCGTGATGCGGTTGAAGGTCAAAATCAGGAATTACCCGAAACCCTGGAAGTCACCATCCCAAAACTCCAGATGGGAATCGCACGCAGCTGGCTAATTCGTTATGATTATTCGATCAAGGCGGAAGTAGATCTGCTGATGCGCTTTACGCAAACCAATGATATCATCTCCAGTCCCGGACTTAGCGCCTCTCCCGCAGCAGGTTTCGAAGTGGGATACACCGGAATAGTTTTCCTACGCGCCGGGATCGGGAATTTTCAGGATATCACCCAGCTTGACGGAAGCAATCGCATTGGTTTTCAACCCAATATTGGTGTTGGATTTCAGTACAAGGGTATTCACATTGATTACGCCCTTACCGATATCGGTGATCAAAGCGCGGCCGTGTATTCCAATATTTTCTCCTTAAAGCTCGATTGGGAGTTGTTTCGGTAGCTTCGATACGATTTATATGGATTTTGCAATCCATATAAATCACTCAGCTACCTCAGAATTCAAAATTCAAGGTTTAAAATTCAAGACTAATAACACTGCAAGGTAAACTCAATGCTTTTTGTTTCTTCCTGATAAAAAACATAGATAGATCCCATATCTCCCCACATCAAATTGGCATTTTCTTCAGAATCTATTTGAAACAAAAGCTTTAAAGGTTTTCCCTCAGCATTCAATGGTGTTTCGTCTCCCTGAACCCATCTGGGATATCCACCAAGTTGACTCTGGTAGTCCTGCTCCCCTATCAAATTGGAAACAGCATCTTCATACGCGTTCCAGGGCGATTCCTCATTAAGTACGCAAGATAACTTCACAGCCTCATCCTTAAATACCTCAATACCTTCCCAATTGGGTAAACTTTGAGCAGGCATAAACGCTATTTTACAAAAAGGGGATTGGTTTAATTCTTCAGGTCTGGAAATAAATTCGATTTTTTGTTGGTCAACTTTAGGGTAGATTTTCACCAACCACCCATCCTCCCCAGTATCCCAGGGTAATGCTTCCCAATCGTAAAACAATTGAACCAGTGCTATAGTTTCGGGTAGCTCTAATTCTTTTGAATTAAATACCTGAAACACAAAATCCAGAGGTTTGCCTTTTTCAGTTGTTGGCCAGGATTCTCCCGCCTCAAAATAAGGATGTCCACCAAAATGCGATTCTAGCTGTGTATTTTCAGGAAGTGCAGAAGCCGGCAGGACATTCATCCTGGTCATTGGGCTGATTAAGGGCTTAAGCAAATTTTCTAAATCTGAAGCTGATTTTAAGTTCAGCTCATTCAGTTCGCGTTTATACTTATCAATATGAGAAGGTGCATTAGCAGAAGCCTTTTCATTCTTTTTACCGAATAATTTATTCCAAAAACCCATATACGATACCGGCTTTAATTGAAACTTTTGATTTTAATCTTCTAACTTTTCGTCCCCCGCAACATTTCCCGTTTTCCCGGAGGGCCGGGAAGGCGTTCTACGGTAAAGCCCACGCTTTGCATCGCGCGACGTACACTGCCTTTTGCGGCATAGGTAACGAGTACTCCGCCGGGATTCAGGGCATCAAACATCTTTTGAAAAATGGGTTCTTCCCAGAGTTCGGGTTGTACCCGCGCACCAAAGGCATCAAAGTAGATAAGATCGTGCTGACTGATATCGGTTATGGTTTCAAAGGTCTGCTCACGCTTTTTTAAACGGAATTGTGACGTGATTGCATGCTCCTCTTCCCAGGGGGTTTGGTGCATCGCTTCAAAAGTCTCGCGATAGCTTTCGGCTTCAATCGTTTCTAAATAATTGAGTTGCTTTAATTCTTCAGTAGAAACCGGAAAGGCTTCCACACCTTCATACTTCAACTTAACCGGAAGTTTTTCAGCGTGGATCAAAGTTAAAAGTGCATTCAGTCCTGTCCCGAAGCCTATTTCTAAAATATAAAGTTCATCAGGCTGGCCCGCTTTCGCGAAAGCGTGATCAAAACCCATTTTAAGAAACACGTGCCGCGCTTCCTGTACCGCTCCGTGCATAGAATGGTACTGCTCATTCCAGTCGGTTATCTGTATGGTAGTAGAGCCGTCTGCTGTTTTAACGATTTTGCGCTCCAACTTACTCGGCGATTTTCACTCCGCTGGCCGTAAAGCCCAGACTTTTCTTAGGAAGGGTAATCGCTGTGATTTCAGCTTCGCTTTTCCCGGCATCTTTGGCATAATGCTGCTGTTCTTCAACCGGCACCTCGCTGATAAAGGCCATTCCGTGAACAACCACGCGCTTTCCTTCTAAATCTTTAGGCACAAAAAAACCGTAATCCTTAAACTTAACCATTACAGGATCTTCAGCCCCTACATCTACCTGCATCCAGCAGCCCTTTGCCTGGCAAACCTCTTTAACAGGGCCTTCAAAGGTCACCTTAACCGTGTCTCCGGTTTTTAGATTTGAATAAATTTCGCCCAACTCATAGGCCGAAAGAATGGTTTCGTTTTTAAAATCGGCACCAAAAACCGGTAAATCTCCGGTGACTTCCTCCTGATTGATCACAGCTGCAGAGGCTCCTGCAGATTCATTATCCTTACACGAATAGACAATCAGAGCGATTGCGAGGATACTAAACAACTTTTTCATAGTTATCGTTTTTTTATTTGATTTCTTGCTTAAGCAAAAGCAAAACCCTTAAAAAAAGAGCTTTTTAAATGCTAAAACAGCTGTTTTGATGCATAATTAGTTTCAGAGAACCGGGTCCGGAGCTGTATTACAATGCAATAAGTCTGGCGAACAGGTAAAATTAATCATTTCTTGAGCTTACTTACTTTGAGAAAATGATAAATTTGTGCTTATAAATCGCACGATTATGACAGATACTTTAACGATTACCAAGGCGCAAAAGTCGAAAATAGATCAGGTTGACTTTAGTAATCTGGCTTTTGGTAGCATTTTTACAGACCATATGTTTGTTTGTGAATATAAAGACGGAAGCTGGCAAACTCCAGAAATTAAGCCTTACGGTCCTCTTGAAATGGATCCTGCTTCAAAAGTCTTTCACTACGGGCAGGCGGTTTTTGAAGGAATGAAAGCTTACAAAGACGACAACGGCGACATTTTTATGTTCCGTCCTGAAGAAAACTTTAACCGCATCAATAAATCAAGCGAGCGTCTGGCGATGCCGGCATTTGATAAAGACTATTTTTTTGACGGTCTCAATACCCTGCTCAACCTCGATAAAGACTGGATCAAACCCGGAGAAGGCAACTCGCTTTACATTCGCCCGTTTGTCATTGCGACCGAAAACGGCGTATTGGCCTCACCTTCTACCGAATATAAATTTGTCATTATTTGCGCACCCGCTCAGTCGTATTACAGCGGCAAGGTGCGCGTACTTTTTGCAGACCATTACAGCCGTTCTGCTGATGGAGGTGTAGGCTTTGCTAAAGCAGCCGGTAACTACGCCGCACAGTTTTACCCAACTGAACTTGCCAAGGAAAAAGGCTACAATCAGGTGGTATGGACAGACGCCAGCACCCACGAATATCTGGAAGAAGCCGGTACTATGAATGTATTTTTCCGTGTGAATGATACCTTGATTACCGCGCCTACCAGCGACCGTATTTTGGATGGAATTACCCGTAAAAGTTTAATCGAGCTTGCGCGCAGCCAGGGCATTAATGTTGAAGTGCGCCCTGTTAAGGTTTCTGAAATTGTAGAAGCTGCCGAGAACGGTTCACTTAAAGAAATGTTTGGTGCCGGTACTGCTGCTGTGATCTCTGTGATTTCGGGCTTTACCCACAAAGACAAGCAGTTTGACCTGCCTGATCTGGATGATGCCTATGCGCCAAAACTCAAAAAACAATTGACCGAATTACAGGCCAACCGTGCTGAAGATCCTTTTGGATGGAGGTATGAAGTACCTGCAATCGAAGTCTAGTTTATTCATAATTTCGCTTTCGCGAAAGCATTACAAAACCCAAAGCATTTAGGATTTGCTTTGGGTTTTGTGTTTGCAGACTTTAGACGTATTTTTGCACCTCATTTTTAAACCGAAGACATGCAAGACGGAATATATGCCAAATTTCATACGCCAAAAGGTGAAATTCTGGTAAAACTCGAACACGAAAAAACTCCCGGAACCGTAGGTAACTTTGTAGCACTGGCTGAAGGAAACCTTGAAAACTCCGCTAAAAAACAAGGAAACCCATACTACGACGGACTTAAATTTCACCGCGTGATTCCTGATTTTATGATTCAGGGAGGTTGCCCGCAAGGCACCGGTACCGGCAATCCCGGTTACCAGTTTGATGATGAGTTTGACTCCAGCCTGAAACACGACGGTCCCGGAGTACTCTCTATGGCAAACGCCGGCCCCGGCACCAACGGAAGTCAGTTTTTTATCACGCACACCGCAACTCCATGGTTAGACGGAAAGCATACCGTTTTTGGTAAAGTAGTAGAAGGTCAGGATGTGGTTGACGCCATCGCTCAGGGTGACAAAATGGAGCAGGTTGAGATCATTCGCGTAGGTGAAGAAGCCGAAAAATTTAATGCTGTTGAAGCCTTTCGTACGTTTGAAGGAGCCCGTGAAAAACGCATTGCCGAAGAACGCGCTAAAAAAGCCGAAGCTTTAGATAAATTGAGTCAGGGTTTTAAAGAAACCAAGAGCGGTTTACGCTATCAAATCATTCAGGAAGGAAACGGTAAAAAGGCTGAAACCGGAAAAATGGTATCGGTACATTACAAAGGTCAGTTAGCTGACGGTACTGTGTTTGACTCTTCGTACAAACGTAATCAGCCCCTGGATTTTCAGGTTGGTGTAGGTCAGGTGATCGCAGGCTGGGATGAAGGTATTGGTTTACTTAAAGTGGGTGACAAAGCCCGTTTTGTAATTCCTTCAGACCTGGGTTACGGAAGTCGCGGTGCAGGCGGAGTTATTCCGCCCGATGCGATTTTGGTTTTTGACGTTGAATTGGTGGACGTTAAATAAATTCCGAATATAAATAGAAAAAGAAAGGCTGTCTGAAAAGATGGCCTTTTTTGTTGGTTGTTTTCGGTTTGCTGTTTACCGTTTAGTTTGGTTTAGGATAAAACTGTGTACTTCCCTAAATAGCGTTGACCGTTTTT
>NZ_KZ319295.1 GCF_002744755.1 Leeuwenhoekiella nanhaiensis
TTCGAACCTGTGACCGTCTGCTTAGAAGGCAGATGCTCTATCCAACTGAGCTACGCGACCGGTTTTGCGGGTGCAAATATAATGCTTTAACCAAAAAGTGAAAGCTATACACCTTAAAAAATACGCTTTTTAAACAAATTAATTATACTTATCTGAAATTTAGCAATTTACCAAAAATGAAAAACCCGCGCTTGCGCGACGGGCCTTTCTCCCAACTTAAACTTTTCTCAATTACGATTTGGGGAAATCGAATTTTCAATTAAACGTTCAGAACGGTTTAGGGGTAAAATGAACTGATCACTTAAAAGAGCATTAGGGGTTGTGTTGTAAATAGCTATTCAATAGGATTTGGGTGTGTTTAAGTTTGGGGTGATTTGAGGGTGAAAAGCCCTTATACTGTTTTTACAGGACTCTTGATTTTGGCTAACTCGAGGGGCACGTGAGTATAAATGATGTTTCCTTTATATTCTCGTTTCTCAAGGTCGTGTAATCTAAGTACAGCTTCGGGTAACTCTACAGCAGTTTTTGGGGTTTTTAATTCAATTGTAGCTTCTTTTGGACTTGGGGCAGATGGTTTAGATTCTTCAGCCTCAGTCTCAGACTGAGCGCTAACTAAACAGGTCAATAAAAGAGCACCGATTAGCGTAATTGATTTTTTCATGAATTGGGGTTTTGTTGTATTACGACGTAAATGTATTTACTTTCATCTATTAAAAACAAATTAAATCGATAAAATGCATTAAAATTTAAGTATTTTAACATTTAACATATTTTAAAAGGCGAAATTGAACTATTATTCCTACAATATATCATATGTTTATCCTTAAAAACGTCTTAAACAAGAACTTATCTGAATATCAATAAATACACAATGTAATATTTATCTTACATTTTCAAATTGACACCCACTTAATAGAATCGATATACGTGTTTCTTTAATACCCTTTAACCATAAATAGAAAGCCTATTCCTATTTTTGCAAATCAAACAAAGCACCCGATGGTTTTAGACTTAGATGGCTATCTCAAATTTTTTACGGAGTATTTAAAAGATCTGGGCGTTTCCGGCATTTATGCTGAGATGCTTTCGGTTTTTCTCAATGGCTTTATTTTTCTGATCCTGCTGGCACTACTCGATCGCTTGCTCAAACGGGTCATCATCGAAGCCTTTAAGATATTTAGCAATAAGACCAAGACCTCCTTTGATGACTTTTTGGTTCTCACCAATTTTCCGCGGTACATCGCACATATAATTCCGCTGGTTTTGTTCAACTGGTTTTTCACCCAATTGCTTGACGATTATGAGACGACGCTTTATTGGTTAAAAAAACTCCTGAATATCTATGTCATTCTGCTGGTTGTAAAAATTATACGCAGTATCCTGCGTACCACGCGTGATTACTTTCAGACTAAAGAGCAGTATTTTGACAAACCCCTGCAGAGCTACCTTCAGGTAACTATGCTTTTCCTGTGGGCTCTGGGTATTTTCTTCTTCATTCTTGAACTTTTTGACAGAGACCCTTTAGATTTTATTCTACAATTGGGAGCTGCTTCGGCGATTATTCTGCTGATTTTTAAAGACACTATTTTGGGTTTCGTCGCTTCCATTCAGGTTTCCATAAATGATATTGTACGCATCGGCGACTGGATCACCTTTAGCAAATATGGCGCAGACGGTAATGTGACCGAAATAAACCTGGCTACAGTTAAGGTACAAAACTGGGACAATACCTACACCACCATCCCAACCTATAGCCTCATTTCAGATTCCTTTCAAAACTGGCGGGGAATGCAGGAAAGCGAAGGGCGTCGTATTAAACGCGCGGTTTATATCAAACAAAATTCGGTACGTTTTCTTACCGATGACGATCTAAAACGTCTCAAACGCATTCAACTGGTCGCTCCTTATATAGATCACATGCAAAAAGAGGTATTGCGCACCAACCGAAAGCTCGAGGTTGATGACAGCCTGCCTATTAACGGTCTTAATCAGACCAATCTGGGTGTTTTTAGGAAATATATTGATGCCTATTTGTATGAAAACCCTGCGATTAACAAAGACCTCTTTCTGATGGTTCGTCATTTACCCCCTACGGCTCAGGGCATTCCTTTAGAGATATTTTGCTTTAGCAAAGACAAGCGTTGGGAACATTATGAGCACATTCAGGCCGATATTTTTGATCATGTGATTGCTGCGGTCTCCTATTTTGATCTGGAAATCTTTGAAGAACCCTCTTCTAAAGATATTACCAACTTCTTAACGCAAAGGCACGTAAAAAACGATTAGGTTGCTGTTTGATTCATTTTGAGACTTTCAAAATGAAAACGTCCTCTAAAAAGGACCTAAACAACTAACCGATGACTTTTAAAAGTTTCCTGCAAATCCTTGGAGGTACCGCTGTGGTACTTACCCTTTTACCCTTTATTGCCGCTGATTATTGGTGGATACGTGTTTTTGATTTTCCGCATCTGCAACTTACCGTATTTACGGCTATTGCCACACTGGCCTACTTTATGCGCTTTGACATCAGGTGGTTTAAAGATTATGTATTTATGAGCGTGATGATTGCCTGTCTGGTTTTTCAGGTCCTAAAAATTTACCCTTATACAGGCGTTGCTGAGTATGAAGTACTTGATGCTCAAAATGAGAAGGCCGAAGCCCAATTTAATATCCTCGTGGCTAACGTACTTGAGAAGAACACCAAATACGACAGCCTTTTGGCAGAAGTTAAAACTAAAAACCCGGATATCTTATTACTTCTGGAAGCAGATGATAAATGGCTTAATGCGGTTGATCCTACACTTAAGAGCGAATATCCCTATTATAAAGGTGCGCCGCTGAGTAATACCTACGGAATGCTCCTGTATTCAAAACTGCCTCTGCAAAATTCCGAAGTTCATTATCTGGTAGACGACAGCATCCCCTCTATTGATGCGCGCGTCACACTAAAATCTGGCGAACAGGTTCAACTCTTTGCAATACACCCTACTCCGCCTATGCCACAGCACAATCCGCGGTCTACAGACCGGGATGCCGAAATGATGAAAACGGCTTTTAAAAGTAGAGAGTCTTCCCTACCTGTTTTGGTCCTTGGGGATTTTAACGATGTTGCCTGGTCTGAGTCTACGCAGTTGTTTAAAGAGGTAAGTGAATTGCTAGACCCCAGACTGGGACGTGGTCTTTTTAATACGTTCAACGCCAATAACATCCTGATGCGCTGGCCGCTGGATCATATTTTTGTTTCTGAACATTTTAGAGTTGTTGAATTAGATCGCGGAGCCAAAATAGGTTCAGATCACTTTCCGGCTTACATTAAACTAAGTTTAGAGCCCGAAAATAAAGAAGAACAAACTCCTGCCCTTCCCACCGAAAACCAACTGGAGCGCGCTTACGAAATCATTCAAAAGGAAGCCACTCAAAAAGATACCCGAAAAGAAACTAATTAATTACACAAAATGGAAGACAATCACACAGTTTCAGAAGCCTTTCAAAATTTTTATGACAGTTTTATAGAGCAGTTGCCGGGAATAGGTCTGGGTGTGCTCATTATAATTCTGGGAACGCTTATCGGCGCCTGGGTGGGCAATTTTGCCCGTCAGCGCATCTCACAACGCACTCAGGATCCCTTAATGAGTCGGTTTTTGGGTAAAGCCATTCGCATTACCTTCTTTATAATCGCTGTCATGCTGGCGCTAAGAGCAGCAGGACTGGGTGCGATTGCTACCGGGATTTTAACCGCTGCGGGTGCCAGTGCCGTAGTTTTAGGCTTTGCTTTTAAAGATATAGGCGAAAATTTTATAGCCGGGATTATACTGGCATTCAACAGACCCTTTAACGTAAACGATACGGTAGAAATTGGGGATAACTTTGGAAAGGTGAAAGCCCTGGAGTTTCGCTATACGAAGCTTAAAACTTTTGACGGAAAAGATGTCTATATCCCAAACAGTGATGTGCTCACCACTCCTGTTACCAACTATACGGAAGACGGATTCTTCCGCTGGAATTTTACCATTGGTATTGCCTACGAAGATAATATTGACGGAGCCAAAAAAGTGGTGATGGAAGCTTTGCGTGCCGAACCCAACGTGATTGAAGATGAGGAGCACGAAAATTTTGTGATTGAAGATGAGCTTGCAACCAGTACCGTAAACCTGAAAGTATACTTTTGGGTTGATACTAAAGACTTCCGCAGAATGGCGCTTATTACTAAAGGTAGCGTTGTACGGAAGGTGAAAGAGGCTTTAGAAGATAACGGTTTCTATATGCCGGCAGATATTCAGGAAATCAAGTTGTATGGTGCGGCAAAAGACAGCCCGCTGCGTTTTGAGCAAACTTCACAAAGTACTCCTCAAAATTCAGAAGCTAAAAAATCAGATTCCTAAACCAGAAACCAGAGTAAAGTAGATACTGCAAGCCCTACAAGGGCGATGAGTGAAGTAAGTACAGACCAGGTTTTAAAGGTTTGCTTTTCGGTTAGTCCCAAATACTGCTTTACCAGCCAGAAACCGCTGTCGTTTACGTGTGAAAATACGGATGCTCCTGCCGCAATGGCGATTACCAGTATCGCGAGTTGCATCTCAGAATATGCTGTTCCTTCCAGAAGCGGAGCGGTAATCCCTGCTGCGGTGATCATCGCAACAGTAGACGAACCCTGCATAATTCGCACTACCGCCGCTACCAGGAAACCAAATACCACCGGCGGAAAGTAATCGCTGGTGAGTGACTCCGCGATCATCGTTCCGGCACCAGTATCGATCAGTATTTGTTTAAATGCGCCTCCTGCTCCGGTAAGCAAAATGATCACTCCGGCAGGATAAAGGGCTTTTGTTGAAATATCGAGTAGCGTCTCTTTGGAAACCTTTCGGCGAATGCCTAAAACATACCACGCGATCAGATTGGCCAGAATCAATGCCGTAAACGGATGCCCAAGCAACTGGGCTGTATAGATCACGCCATCAGGAATTGACCAGTCTGCGGCCAGTGGACTCGTAAGCACCGTATTGAAAACGATAAGGGCAATTGGTAAAAAGATAATGGCCAGAATACCGGAGGCTGAAGGTAATTGCTTTGGAGTCTCTGCTTCCACCTGAGACTCAAAAGGCGCATCAATATGAATTTTTGAAGCGATGTAACGTGCGAAAAAAGGTCCGGCGACAGCCGCAGCGGGAATACCGGTTACAAATCCAAATACGATCACCCAGCCCAAATTGGCCTGCAGAATGTCTGCGACCGCAATAGGTCCCGGCGTGGGAGGAATAAAAGCGTGAGTCACAGCCAGACCCGCCAGTAAGGGCAAAGCATAAAGCAACAGCGATTTTTTGGTATCGCGTTGTAAGGCGTAAATAAGCGGGATTAAAATGATGAAAGCCACATCAAAAAATACCGGGATTGCGATAAAAAATCCGGCGAGCATAATAGACCAAGGGGCCCGCTTGATTCCGAATTTAGAAAGCAAAACATTAGCCAGTTGCTGCGCTCCTCCTGAATGCTCCAAAACAGCCCCAAAAAGAGATCCTAAACCTACAACGGTGGCGACAAAACCCAGGGTACCTCCCACTCCTTTGGTTATAGAATCCAGAATAGCCTGAGGCTGCATTCCGCTTAAAACACCCACCGTAATACAGACAATAAGCAACGCAAGAAACGCCTGTAATTTAAAGCGAAGTATTAAAAGTAGTAATAAGGCAATACCCGCAAAAACGGCAAACAGCAACTGATAATCCATAAACTGCCCTTAAAGTTTCTTTACAATCTCGTCAACAATGGCTTCCGGGCTGGGCTCAATAGAAACGTGAATGCCGTAGTCAGGTTCTTCAAGGGTGTCCAGTTGCGATTGCAGCAATTCCGAGTTAAAAAAATGCCCTTTTCGATTGTCTAAACGGGATTTTAATAATTCAAAAGAACCTTCTAAATAAACCCATTGTGGCGTCACTTTCTGAGAAAGCAACTTGCGATAAGATTCCTTAAGCGCCGAACAGGCCAGTACGGCACCGGAGTTTTTACTCCACGCTTCCATCTCCTGAGCCAGGGTTTCAAGCCAGGGTTTTCGGTCGGCATCGTTGAGGGGATTGCCTCCGGCCATCTTATCTACATTCGCTTTCGGATGGTAATCATCAGCGTCTTTAAAGGAAATATCAAGCCGTTCTGCCAATAATTTACCAATAGTGCTTTTTCCGCTTCCGGACACACCGAAAACTACTATTACTTTTTCTTTCATTTACTTTTTTTATTTCAGAGGTCCAGAGTAGGTGCATCGTTATCTTTTCCGGGTATTTTTAAATCAAAACCAAAACGACTGTTCATCTGTTTTATAAAATGGGTGGCCAGCAGTGGTGATTCTTTCTCCACATTTTGATGGATAAAAAAATCAATCTGGCGCAGTCCCTGTTCCATCCAGGTATCCAAACGATCTACCCAGGCATCCAGACGATCGTAATCACTGGGATGATTAGCGCCTACAAAACGGATAAATGCTTCTTCGCTGGTCATACGCATATGCATAATATCCCGTCTTCCGGCCGTATCTACCAGCACATTACTGATGTTGTGCTCTTCAAGCAAATAATACAGTTTATTTGAAACTTCGGGAGTATTGAACCAATCGGTATGTCTGAACTCGATCGCCAGCGGAACTTCACGCGGCCACGCATTGACAAAATTGACCACGCGATCCCAGTCTTTAGGAGCAAAGTTGTTATGCATCTGTAGAAAAACAGTCCCCAGATTCTCCTTAAGCAAAAGGGTATGGTCCAGATATTCGGGTAGTAATTTTTCGGCATCAATCAAGCGTTTCAGGTGACTGATGGTCTGGGTTATTTTTGGGAAAAACTTAAACCCATCCGGTACTTTTTCCTGCCATTTTTCAAACTGATCCTTAGGAAAGAGCCTGTAAAAGGTAGCATTCAATTCTATAGAATTAAACTGGCGGGAATAGTAGCCCAATTCATCTTTGGTACCTCTCGGATAAAAATTCTTTAAATCCTGCTTATTCCATTTGGCACAACCCACATACAATTGCGGTTTTTGATTGTTTGCCTTGCTGTTTAAAATTACCTGCGTATCGGGATGATCTGGAGGAAGCGTAAAATCTATAGCTTCCGGGTTATCTACTTTACCAAATTTCATTTATTCATTTTTTTAATACACATATTTAGCGCTGCTTTAATCTTATTGACGGGCACTGGGTAGTATATATACCTAGCGCGTTTTCATAGAATTGAAGCCAAAAAGCTTTGGTCTTTAAAGATATAAATCCCAAACTGAAACAAAGGGATTGCAACCGGAGGTTTTAGGAAAATCCTTAATTTTTAATTTTTATGATTAGATTGTGTAACAGAATGGCACAATTGATGTCTTACTCGCAAAGAATCTAAAAACAGAAATTTATGAAACTCGTTAAAACCTTATTTATTCTTGCTGTTGTGGCTGTGACTATGCCGCTTTCTGCACAAACTGCAGATGAAATCATCAGCACCTACATCGAAAATACCGGCGGTGATGCCTGGAATGATGTAGAAGCTACTAAAATGAGCGCTACGGTTAATCAGGGCGGAATGTCGATCCCGGTGACTGTTTATAATACTAAAGACGGAAAACAAGCGGTGGTTATTGAATTTAACGGTCAAAAAATCACACAAATGGCTTTTGACGGAGAGACTTTATGGACTACCAATTTTATGTCTATGAAGCCCGAAAAAGCTTCTGAAGAGATGAGCAACAATATGAAGCTCAACAATAACGACTTCCCTTCTCCACTGTTACACTATAAAGAAAATGGATATGAGGTTGAATATGTAGGTGTTGAAACCAAAGACGGTGCAGAAACCTATAAAGTTAAAGTTGTTCAGGAGCCTGTTATGATGAATGGTGTTGAAACGCCAAGCATCAGCTACTACTACTTTGATCAGGACTCGTATGTGCCTATCGCGATCGAAACAACTCAAATGGGACAGCCTATTAACATCACCATGAGTGATTATCAGGAGGTTGAAGGTCTATACTTTCCATTTGCGATGAGCCAGGCCGGTCAGCCTTTTCAAATGAGCGAGATCGTGGTTAATCCTGAGATCGACGAGAGTATTTTCGAATTTCCAGAAGAATAAATCCCTGAACTTAAAATCCTTATAAAGGAATCTAAGAGCTTAAGCAATAAACTAAAAGGTGCCTTTACGATGTTTTGGCACCTTTTTTAGTTAAACGTTTACTGTCTTTTTTGCTTCAACTAACCGAATCAAACCGTGCTTGCCGCATTTAGCTCCGCCAGCACATAATACATACGAAGATGAAAAAAATACTACTCAGTCTTACCGGTGCCCTAATGACGTTTGCGTCTGTAGCCGCTCAAGAAGAAATCACACTTACGGGTAAGCAACTCTTTGGCGATCTCAAAGCCCGTCAGATTGGTCCAGCTCTGATGAGCGGCCGCTTTATAGATCTTGAGGCCCATCCCACCAACAACCGTATTTTGTACGCCGGTGCTGCCGGTGGTGGTGTTTGGAAAACCGAAAACGGTGGAGCAAGCTTTGAACCCGTTTTTGACGAACATGCGCAATCTATTGGTGCCATTGAAATTGATCCCACAGATCCCGATAAAACCGTTTGGGTGGGCACCGGAGAAATCTGGACCCGCAACTCGGTAAGCCTTGGCGACGGACTCTATAAATCAACCGATGGCGGCGCAACCTGGAAGAATGTAGGTTTTGAAAACTCAGAGCGCATCAGTGCTATCGTGATCAACCCCGAAAATAATCAGGAAATGTACGTCGCAGTTCTAGGCGCGCTGTGGAGCGACAGTGAAGAACGTGGTATTTATAAAAGTACCGATGCCGGGACTACCTGGGAAAAAGTGCTTTACACCGATACAGCAACCGGAGCGGCAGATTTGATTATGGATCCTGAAAACCCAAATGTGCTTTATGCTTCGATGTGGAAATTCCGCAGAACACCCTGGGGTTTTGATTCAGGTGGAGCTACGAGCGGAATTTTTAAAAGTACCGATGCCGGAAAGACCTGGAATAAAATTCAAAACGGCATTCCTGAAGGAGATCTGGGCCGTATCGCGATTGCCCTCGCGCCTTCAGATCCTACTATTTTGTATGCTGCTGTAGAAACAGCCAGCGAAAAAACAAACGGACTCTACAAGTCCACCGATGCCGGAGCAAGCTGGGAACACCTAAATAACGATTTTGGTCTTACGGTGCGTCCTTTTTACTTCGCGCGCCTGGTGGTTGATCCTAAAAATCCCGATATCGTGGTCAAAGGTGGTTTAAACGGTTCGTTATCACGCGACGGCGGAAAGACCTTTACCGATTTAGGCTACCAGCACTCAGACATTCACGATATTGTTTTTGATCTAAAAGACAGTGATCGTATGTATACCGCAACAGACGGCGGGGTTTACCGCAGCTGGGATGGCGGGGCAACCTTTGAAATGGTAGAAGATTTACCGGTTTCACAGTTTTATCAGATCTCGGTTGACGACGCAACGCCTTATAATATCTATGGTGGTTTGCAGGATAACGGTTCGTGGTACGGCCCTTCAGCCTCTCCCGGAGGTATAGAAGCCCGTGACTGGGAGCGCGTAGGTCAGGGAGATGGTTTCCGCGTATTGAAACACTCTACCAAGCCCTATATCTATTCGGAAATGCAGGGCGCACAAACGGTATGGCGTTACAATACCGAGCGTAACCAAACCAAAAATGTAGCTCCACAGCCTGAAGGTGATGAGAAATTGCGTTTTAACTGGAATGCGCCAATGGCCCTGTCAGCACACGCGCCAGATCGTTTTTATATGGGAAGTCAGTATCTGCACAAAAGTGAGGATATGGGTGATACCTGGTTTAAAATTTCGCCAGACCTTACCACAAACGATCCTAAAAAGCAGGAACTGGAATCAGGCGGATTATCCCTTGACAAATCGGGTGCTGAGACGCACACAACCATTTTCACCATCGCTGAATCTCCTCTGGATGAAAACATCATCTGGGTAGGGACTGATGATGGTAATGTTCAACTAACTCAAAACGGCGGTAAAACCTGGACTAATCTGGTCGAAAACATTCCGAATTTACCGGCAAATACGTGGGTGTATCATATTGAAGCCAGCGTTCACAGCAAAGGAACGGCGTATGCGGTTTTTGACGGTCACGCAACCGGCGATATGAACACCTACGTGTATAAAACCACCGATTTCGGTAAAACCTGGAATTCTTTAGTAACCGATGAGATTAAAGGTTTCGCCCGAAACATTCAGGAAGATTACGAGAGTGAAGATCTGTTGTTTTTGGGAACTGAATTTGGTCTGTTTATCACCGTTGATGGCGGTAAGCACTGGTCGCATTTCACCAACAACCTTCCGCCAGTCGCGGTGCATTATATTGAATTGCAAAAGCAAACTTCCGATTTAGTCTTAGGAACTCACGGTCGTGGTGTGATCATCATCGATGACATTTCGCCTTTACGACAAATCAATCAGGATGTTTTAGCGGAAGAACTGCATTTTTTTGAAACCCCTGCCGGAATTATTGATGAAAGCTCGGGCTTTGGCAGTACCAGTACCGAAACGCAGTTTGTAGGGCCTAATCCCAGCAAGCAGGCTAAGATTATGTATTACCTTAAAAAGCGTCACACTTTTGGTAAAATGACTATGGAAATAAGGGATACGGAAGGCAACCTTATCGCTGAGCCCGCTCCCGGAAAATCAAAAGGTCTGAATATTGTGCTTTGGGATCAGTTGAAAAAAGCTCCTAAAGTAGCAGTAGGTAAAATACCTTCGTTTGTAGCGGCTCCCTACGCCGAAGCCGGCACCTACAAAGTCATTATCACTAAAGGTAAAGACACTTACGAGCACAACATTAGGATTGAAAATGATCCCAATACGATGCTGAGTGAGGCAGACCGCGAGGCACAGCGCAAATTAACAATGCGCTTGTTTGATGATGTGGAAGATCTAGCCTATCTGGGATATCGTATTGATCATTGGGTTGAAAAACTGGAAGGACTGGAATCTAAGAAAGCGACTAAAGCCCGCGAAGAACTTACCGCTTTGAAGAAAACTTTGGTAATTACCACCGGTGACCGCTATGTTCAGGAAGCAGAACCCGAACTGCGTGAAAAGTTGAGCGAACTCTACAACAACGTGGCTGCTGCTTTTGAAAAACCCGCTCCGGTATTTTACCGCAATGCGGAGACCTACGAGACGCAAATTAAAAATGCGTGGGAAACCTATTCTAAAATTGAAAAGAAATACTTTGAAACACTTAACAAGGAAATCCAAAAAGCAGAAAAAGAACCAGTGACTTTTAAAACTAAAGAAGATTTTATAGCAGAATAATTTTTGTTTCGAAATCATAACAAGCCCCGTAAAACCTCGTTTTCACGGGGCTTTTTTATGTATGTACGAAATCGGTTTTTGGCGTTTTGCGTTTCGTTTTGTAAATTTTAACAGTTAAGAATGTATGATTATGAAAGAGCAACGCAAAAGAAACACCCGCAAACGAATAGCAAAACAACTACTGGGCGTAAGTATAGCCTGGATCACCGGTATCGCATTGGTAGGCTTTGCACTTACTCAGGTAAAGCCGGTAGAGCTAATTGAGCTGAAATTTATTCCGGTGTATGCGGTGGCATTACTTTCAGCTGTTGGACTTGGCTGGTATTATTACACTTACCAGCAATTACGGGGATAGATTTTTCGCGTTCGCGAAAGAAGTAGAGACCGTTTTCCTGATGAATTATTTAAACGCCTACCGTTTAATTCTTATCCTCTAATAACGGAACAAAGCGAAATTCTCCGTATTCCTTTTTCTCAAATTCAGTTTCTGATTTTCGGATGATGCGCGTCATAGTTTGTACGTCGTCCCCTACCGGAATGACCAGCTTCCCTCCTATTTTCAATTGTGCCAAAAGCGGTTTTGGAATATAAGGAGCTCCTGCGGTTACAATGATTCCGTCAAAAGGGGCAAACTCAGGCATTCCCAAATAGCCGTCACCAAAACTCAGGCGTTTGGGTCGATAGCCCAGTTTCGTCAGGAAATTTTTGGTCTTCTTAAACAGTTCCTGCTGGCGTTCTATACTATATACTTTGGCACCTACTTCACACAGCACAGCAGTTTGATACCCGCTTCCCGTGCCTATTTCCAGAATTTTATCTCCTTTTTTGATCTGCAGCAATTCGGTTTGAAAACCTACGGTATAGGGCTGCGAAATGGTCTGATCTGCAGCAATAGGAAATGCCTTGTCCTGATAGGCGTGATCCTCAAAACTGCTGTCCATAAAAAAGTGACGCGGAATTTTGCGTATAGCCTCAAGAACCAGTGGATCTTTGACCCCTTTTTTTTCTACAATCTGAGCCAGTAAACGGCGCTTTCCCTGGTGACGTGTAGTATCATTCATACCGCTAAAATAAGCAAAGCAGCCCCACTCCTGCCAGTCTTTAAACTATAATTTTTCAACAGTCAGAGCAGTTTCAGATAAATGTGTTGTTTAAAAAGAATCGCTTTAAACTTAATGCCATTGCTGCTTAGCAGTTTCCTGCTTATTGTCGGTCAGAAAACCTATTTTTGTATGAATCATCAGCTTTTGATGAATTAGAAAAATACCGTTTCCCTAGCGGAAACTTCACGCTCACCAGTTGAGTTAAATAAAGAATTTATGCTTAAAGCCGGCGTTCTGGGTGCAGGTCACCTGGGTAAAATACACCTGAAACTATTACAACAATCTGAATATTATGAGCTCGTAGGGTTTTACGACGAGTCTGAATCTGTAGCCGCAGCTGTGGCAGAAGAGTTTGGTTACAAGCGTTTTCCCACGATGCAGGCGCTTATAGAAGCCTGCGATATGATTGATGTGGTTACGCCAACTACGCATCACTTTGATTGTGCAGAGCAGGTAATCAAAGCCGGTAAACATTTATTTATTGAAAAACCCATTACCCAAACTGTGGAGCAGGCTGTTGCGATACGCGAACTGGCCAAAAAACACGGCGTACGCGGCCAGGTAGGTCACGTAGAGCGTTTCAATCCGGCATTTACTGCCGTTAACGACCTCATTGACAATCCTATGTTTATTGAAGCGCACCGCCTGGCAGAATTTAACCCGCGCGGTACCGATGTGCCTGTGGTGCTTGATTTGATGATACACGATATTGACGCGATTCTTAGCGTTGTGCAAAGCGAGGTAAAAAGCATCTCGGCTTCGGGCGTAGCGGTTATTAGTGACACGCCAGACATCGCCAACGCGCGTATTGAGTTTGCAAACGGCTGCGTAGCTAATCTTACTGCCAGCAGAATCTCGATGAAAAAGATGCGTAAAGCCCGGTTCTTTCAGCGTGATGCATACATTTCAGTAGATTTTCTGGAGAAAAAATGTGAGGTGGTGCGTATGAAAGACGCTCCTGAAAATCCGGATGATTTTGCGATGATTCTTCAGAATGCCGAAGGAGTTAAAAAACAAATTTACTTTGATAACCCTGAGGTAGAACCGAATAACGCGATTCTTGATGAACTTAACGCTTTCGCGAAAGCGATACAACAAGATGAGACGCCTGTCGTTAGTTTGGCACAGGGAACCGAAGCCCTGCGGGTCGCGATGAAAATCATTGCAGATCTCGAAAAATAATCTGGTACAACGTTTATGTTTAGCATTTTAAAAAAAGAATTTCATTCCTTTTTTGCTTCGCCGGTAGGCTATCTCGTGATCGGGCTGTTTTTAGTACTCAACGGCTTGTTTTTGTGGGTGTTCGACTCCGGTTTCAACATCTTTGATTACGGTTTTGCAGACCTCACGCCCTTTTTTCAACTCACACCCTGGATTTTTATTTTCCTCATTCCGGCGGTAACGATGCGCAGTTTTAGTGACGAACTCAGGTTGGGAACTCTGGAACTTTTACTGGCACGACCCATCAGTCCGTTGCAGCTCATTTTGGGCAAGTTTCTTGGCGCGCTGACCCTGATCATTTTGGCACTTATACCAACTCTGGTTTATGTTTATGTGATTGACCAACTGGGTAATCCTCCCGGTAATTTTGATAGCGGAATTTTAATTGGATCTTATTTAGGGCTGATATTTCTTGCTGCGGCCTATACCGTGATGGGCATTTTCGCATCTATGCTTTCAGAAAATCAAATAGTGGCCTTTTTAATAGCAGTCTTTCTAAGCTTTCTATTTTACTTTGGTTTTGATGCGCTTTCCGGCTTTTTAAATACCGAATTCCTGCGGGGTTTGAGTCTGAGCACTCATTTTGAAAGTATATCGCGAGGTGTCTTAGACAGTAGGGATTTAGTGTATTTCCTTGCAGTTACCGCCGTATTTATAGCGCTGACCAGGCTAAAACTTCAATCTAAAAGTCTTTGAGATGAAAACAAAATATACCTATCTGGTTTTCGCACTCATTTTAGCAGCAGTTTTGCTGCTTTCCAATTCGGTTTACTTCAGACTTGATCTTACCGAAGATAGTCGTTATACGCTCTCTGAAACTTCAGAAAACATAATAGCTAAGGCCACAGAGCCGCTCGTCGTTGATGTTTTTCTGGAAGGCAACGTCCCTGATGCTTTTCAAAAACTGCAAATTGAAACCCGTCAATTGCTTGAGGAATACGCTTCCGAAAATCCAAATATAAAATTTGCCTTTATTGATCCCGTACCCGAAGGTGCGCAGGTAGAACAGGTAGCTCAGGATTTCAATAACCGCGGAATGCGGCCGCAACAGGTGCAGTTACGCGATAATGGGAAGGTGAGTCAGGAATTTATCTTTCCCTGGGCCATCGCGTCCTATCAGGGCAAAACCGTTACGGTTCCCTTATTGAAAAAAACTTTAGGCGCCAGCCCCGATGAGTTCGTGAGCCGCTCGGTACAAAATCTGGAATATGCGTTTAGCGGAGCCTTTTTCAAACTTTTAAATCCTAAAAGTAAGCGCATAGCAGTGCTGAAAGGCAATGATGAACTGCAAGACCGGTACATAGCCGATATCTTCAGAACACTGCGTGAAAGCTATTATATTGCCCCGTTTCCGCTTGATTCGGTTAACGTAAAAGCCGATACGGTTATGACTGCACTTAGCAAGTTTGATCTTGTTGTCGCTGCAAAACCTACCCGTGCCTTTACCGATGTCGAAAAATATGCGCTTGATCAGTACATCATAAACGGTGGAAAGTCTTTGTTTTTAATCGATCAGGTGGCGATGGAGACCGATAGCCTGTACAAACGCAACGGGATGGCGCTGGCAACCGCACGCAATCTTAATCTGAACGATTTTTTCTTCAATTTTGGGTTACGTGTAAATCCGGTTTTGGTAGAAGATTTGTATGCCGCTCCTCTGGTTCTGGCAAGTGGCGAAGGCAGTGAATCGCAGTACACCCAACTGCCCTGGTTTTTTTATCCTCTGGTCACTCCGCAAGAAAATCATCCCATCAATACGAATATTGATAATCCTGTCGCCTTTGAGTATGTAAACCAAATTGATTTGCTCGATAACGGTTTAGATAAAACGGTGCTACTTCAGAGTTCCCAACTTTCAAAGGTGGATGGCATTCCCTTACCTATCACGCTTGAATCAATCACTACCGAACCTACGCCCGAGCGCTACGCCGCGGGGCCACAAAATCTGGCTGTTTTGGTGGAAGGACAGTTTACTTCTACGTTTAAAAACCGAATTCTTCCGATTGAAAACAGCAACATTCCCTTTCGCGAAAGCGCTACAAAACCCAATGCGATGCTGGTGATTGCTGACGGGGATTTCATCAAGAATGATCTGGACCAAAACGGGAGACCGCTCGAACTGGGCTTTGATAAATTCAGTTTTAAGGAATACGGAAATAAGGAGTTTTTGCTCAACGCCGTGAATTATCTTTTGGATGACTCAGGTCTTATTAACATTAGAAGCAAAACAATCGTGCTTCCCGCGCTTGATATTATGAAAACTTCAAATGAACGCTCCACTTGGCAGGCCTTGACAATAGGGCTTCCGCTGGGGATTCTTCTTATTTTTGGACTGTTGTATACCTTGCTACGCAAGCGCAAATACAGGGCTTAGATGTTGATAAGTTTGTTTCGGCAAAAAATACGATTGGGATATCTTTGTTTAGCTTAAAAAAGAGCTTTAAGTGAGATTTTGAAGGTCTTTAAAATATCCTGTGAGTTGTTTTCAGCTCATTTGAAAAAGCCTAAAGAGACCAATTAACAGATAATAACCTATACCAACCGTCAGACGAATAAACACAGGCTTGTTGGTTAAATTTTAAATACATGAAATTTATTGTATCAAGTTCTTACCTTCTAAAACAACTACAGGTTTTAGGCGGGGTTATCAACAACAGCAATACCCTTCCTATACTCGACAATTTTTTATTTGAGCTCGACGCAAACGTTCTCAAAGTATCTGCTTCAGATCTGGAGACCACAATGATTGCAACTCTTGAAGTAGAGTCTGAAGATAGCGGAAGTATCGCCGTACCTGCGCGTTTGCTTCTTGATACCTTAAAAACATTTCCTGAGCAACCGCTTACGTTTGTTGCCGGAGACACCAATACGGTTGAAATCAGTTCAAACCACGGTAAATACGCGCTGGCTTATGCAAGCGGCGAAGAATTTCCCAATGCCGTTGAACTTGATGACCCGAGTAAAGTAACCATACCTGCTGCGGTTTTAGCTACAGCAGTGAGCAATACGATTTTTGCAACCGGTAATGATGATTTAAGACCGGTAATGAGTGGTGTTTTCTTTCAGTTTAGTACCGAAGGATTGACTTTTGTGGCGACTGACGCCCACAAACTGGTTAAATACCAACGATCTGACGTACAGGCATCACAAACCGCTGAGTTTATTATGCCGAAAAAGCCGCTTAATCTCCTAAAAGGAATTTTGGCTGCCAGTGATGATGATATTACGGTTGAGTATAACGATTCTAACGCGAAGTTCAGCTTTGACAATGTAGAGTTGCTTTGTCGTCTTATCGACGGAAAATACCCCAATTACGAAGCGGTAATCCCGAAAGAGAATCCAAACAAACTGACTATTGATCGTAATCAGTTTTTAAACTCGGTGCGCAGGGTTTCTATTTTCTCAAACAAAACAACCCATCAGATTCGCCTTAAAATTGCGGGTGCTGAGCTTAATATTTCTGCTGAAGATATCGACTACAGCAATAAAGCCGAAGAGCGTTTGACTTGTGATTATCAGGGAGACGATATGCAAATTGGCTTCAACAGCAGATTTTTGGTAGAAATGCTGAACAATTTAAATGCCAATGACGTTTCTCTCGAAATGTCACTTCCTAATCGCGCCGGAATCCTTACTCCGGTTGATGGTCTTGATGAAGGGGAAGCAGTTACCATGCTGGTTATGCCGGTAATGCTTAATAACTAAAAATAAGAGTAAGTAAGTACCTTTTATTATTTTCCGAAAACGTCTTTTTGAGCCTTCAGAAAGGCGTTTTTATTTATAAAAAAAAGATTCCGCTTTGTGGCGGAATCCTTTTTTACTGTTTCGATTTTTGATTTTAGTTGAATGCGTATTCTAAACCGGGACCGTCGCAGGCGCTCCAGCTTCCGGTTAATTCGTTAGAACTGGTATATCTCAGAAGCTCAATGTTATCACCGGTACAGTTGCCGTAGGCTTCATTTTTGGTATCGTGCGTAAACCTGAGGTGTTTGTCACTATTGATCATCACAATCTCAAAGGTTCCGGTAGAGCGATACTCTTTTCCATCTCGCTGCTGAACTTTTTCAAATTTCATATCGTTTTTAAGCAGAAAATATTCCTGCCATTCCATCGCATCGCCGGTAGTTTGAGAATTACGCATCTGGCCGCTCATCGCAACGAGCTCCAATTTTACTGGTTCTGACTGGGCTTGCAAATCTGAAGATTTTTCTTCTTCATCACTACAGGAGAACAACGTGATGAATACTACTAAAATAAAGGGACTTAATTTTTACATAGATTTTTATCGAATTCTTTTCTTTAAGTAGATACAAAAATTGTGCAAAGGTTGCGTTAGAGGTAAAAAAAAAGACCGAAATACATTCGGCCTTTTTATCTGATTTATATAAATATCTAAACGCGTGGCAAATCGCCATCTCCCTTAAGCGGAAGATCTGATTTACCCATCAGGTATTTATCTACATAATGAGCAGCCTGGCGGCCTTCAGAAATAGCCCATACGATTAAGGATTGTCCTCTGCGGGTATCTCCTGCTGCAAAAACGCCGGGTACATTAGTCATATAATCTTCAGGAGACGCTTCAATGTTTGTACGCGCATCCATCTTAATGCCTAACTGCTCAGCGATAGTAGGCTCGCTTCCGGTAAAACCGAGAGCCAGGAGAACCATATCTGCTTTCCATTCTTTTTCCGTTCCGGGGACTTCAGAAAGGTTAGGGCGTTCTCCGGGTTTGTGTGTCCATTCAACTTCCGTAGTGACCAGACCGGTAAGATTACCGTTTTCGTCCCCAACAAATTTTTTGGTAGAAATAGAGAAAAAGCGCTCTGCACCTTCCTTGTGCGACGAACTGGTACGTAGACGCATAGGCCAATACGGCCAGGGCTGATTTTCAGGTCGATCTGGCGTTCCTTTACTCATAATCTCAAAATTCTTAACGCTGGTCGCCCCGTGTCTGATAGAAGTACCTATACAGTCGCTTCCGGTGTCTCCACCACCAATAACAATAACGTCTTTTCCGGTGGCTTTGATTTCTTCACCTTCCCACTGCAAACCATCAACACGACGGTTGTTTTGAGGAAGAAAATCCATCGCCTGATAAATTCCTTTTAAATCAGAACCCGGAATAGGCAAATTACGTCTTACAGTTGCTCCTGTTGAAAGCACAACTGCATCGTACTCTGACTTTAACTGGTCTGCAGAAACGTCTTTACCCACGTGCACACCGCATTTAAAGCTTATGCCCTCTTCTTCTAAAATAGCCAAACGACGATCGATGACGTGTTTTTCCATTTTAAAATCAGGAATTCCGTAGCGTAATAGTCCACCTGCTTTCTCATCGCGCTCGTAAACCGTTACCAAATGACCGGCACGGTTAAGCTGCTGAGCTGCGGCAAGACCCGCAGGTCCTGAACCAATTACGGCCACTTTTTTACCGGTGCGCTTTTCAGGTGGGTTTGCTTTAATCCAGCCGTTTTTAAAAGCCTCTTCAGCAATATTTTTCTCAATATTCTCAATACTTACGGGGTCTTCATTAATACCCAGTACGCAGGCTTCTTCACAAGGTGCAGGACACAATCTTCCCGTAAATTCAGGAAAATTGTTTGTGCCGTGTAAAATTTGTGAAGCCTCTTCCCAACGCTCGCGGTAAACCGCGTCATTAAAGTCTGGAATAAGATTACCCAGCGGGCAACCGCTGTGGCAAAATGGAATTCCACAGTCCATACAGCGGGCTCCTTGCTTTTTCAATTCCGGTTTATCTAGCGGAATGGTAAATTCTTCATATTTCTGAATCCGTTCCTCAACAGGTTTGTACGGTTCATTTTTTCTTTCGTATTCTAAAAATCCGGTTGTCTTTCCCATGATTCTATTATTCCGTTAAATCTGTTAATTTTTCTTCTTCTTCCAGTCGTATTAAAGCTCTTCGGTATTCTTCCGGCAGTACTTTAACAAACTTGGGCAGGTAGGTATTCCAATCTTCTAGAATACGCTGTGCCAGCGAACTTTGGGTGTAATTATAGTGGTTTGTGATGAGCTCACGAAGCTGATTGATATCGTCTTCTTCGGTCACCGGATCAAGGTTCAAATCTTCAGCATTACACTTCGATTTAAAGTTTCCATCCACATCTAAAACATAACCAATACCGCCACTCATACCGGCACCAAAATTACGTCCGGTTTTACCCAGAATCACGGCAACACCTCCGGTCATATATTCACAACCGTGATCACCTATACCTTCTACCACAGCAACAGCACCACTGTTACGCACGCAGAAACGCTCACCCGCTACCCCGTTGAAATAGGCTTCCCCGCTGGTCGCACCATAAAGTGCCACGTTACCAATGATGATGTTTTCATTAGCCACAAAGGTTGCTTCTTCAGGAACCTTAACAATCAGGCGGGCTCCGGAAAGACCTTTACCTACATAATCGTTAGCATTACCATCTACTTTAAGCGTTAAACCGCGCGTGGCAAAGGCTCCAAAACTCTGACCTGCAGAACCTCTAAAGTTTACCTTCAGTGTATTGTCTGGTAAGCCCTGTTCGCCGTAAATTTTTGAGATTTCGTTACTCAAAATAGCACCTACAGCACGATCGAGGTTTGTGATATCCAGATCTAAAGTGGTTTTTTCCTTACGAAATAGAGCCGTGTGGGCCAATTCTATGATTTCAAAATCGATAGATTTCTCTAAATGATGATTTTGAGTTTCCGTATTGTAAATCTTCACTCCCTGTGGCACCTGAATGTTGTGCAGTATGGGCGAAAGATCAATACCAGCAGCCTTATAATGTTCAATGGCTTTGTTACGATCTAATTTATGTGCCTGTCCAACCATCTCATCAACGGTACGGAAACCAAGCTGAGCCATAATTTCGCGTAACTCCTCTGCGATGAAATACATAAAGTTCACCACATGTTCCGGCTGACCCTTGAATTTCTTACGTAATTCAGGATTCTGAGTAGCAATACCTACCGGGCAGGTGTTTAGGTGACATACGCGCATCATAATACAGCCCGAAGCTACCAATGGTGCGGTTGCGAAACCAAACTCCTCAGCTCCCAATAAACAAGCTACTGCCACGTCACGACCCGTTTTAAGCTGACCATCACACTCCAGGCGAATGCGGCTACGCAGATCATTAAGTACCAAAGTCTGTTGTGCCTCGGCAATACCCAATTCCCAGGGTAAACCAGCGTGACGCAATGAAGTGAGTGGTGAAGCTCCTGTACCACCATCGTAACCTGAAATCAGGATTACATCGGCCATCGCTTTAGCAACACCCGCGGCAACGGTACCAACACCTACTTCTGAAACCAGCTTCACGTTGATACGTGCTTCCCGGTTTGCAGATTTCAGGTCATAGATTAGCTGCGCTAAATCTTCAATCGAATAAATATCGTGGTGTGGTGGTGGTGAGATCAAACCTACGTAAGGTGTACTCTTACGGGTCTTGGCAATAAATTTATTTACCTTTTCACCCGGTAACTGACCACCTTCTCCGGGTTTTGCACCCTGAGCCATTTTTATCTGAATTTCAGCAGCACTGGTCAAATAGTTACTGGTTACTCCAAATCGACCGGAAGCTACCTGCTTAATGGCCGAGTTTTTCCAGTCACCGTTTGGACTCTTGTAAAAACGCTCTGCATCTTCACCTCCTTCTCCACTGTTACTCTTACCGCCAATACGATTCATCGCAACAGCTAAATTTTCGTGGGCTTCCTTACTAATAGACCCGTAAGACATCGCTCCCGTTTTGAAACGTTTTACGATTTCAGTCCACGGTTCTACTTCTTCAATTGGAATAGGATCGTAATTCGAAAATTCAAACAGACCCCGAATAGTCATCAATTGCTTAGACTGCTCGTTTACCAGTTTAGCGTATTCCTTATATGTCTTTGGATTGTTCTGACGTACGGCTTCCTGAAGTTTTGCTATGCTTAACGGATTAAACATATGTTTCTCACCGTTACGACGCCAGCGGTAATCCCCTCCTATTTCCATCTCCAAGTTTCCGGAAATATCCTGTCTCTTAAAGGTGCGGTTGTGGCGCTTGGCAATCTCCTGCTCTACTTCGTAAAGTCCTATACCTTCAATACGGCTGGGCGTATTGGGGAAATATTTGTTGATCAACGAAGAATTTAAACCAAGAGCTTCAAACAGGCGTGATCCGCGATATGAATTCAGGGTAGAAATACCAATCTTATTCATAACCTTGATTACTCCTTTACCTACAGCTTTGTTATAATTTTCAACAGCCTGCTGGAATTCAATATTCTCGAGGTTTCCATCAGCGATTTCTTCTCTGATGATTTCATTCACCATATACGGGTTGATCGCACTGGCTCCATAACCAAACAGCAAGGCGAAATGGTGAACTTCACGAGGCTCTGCAGATTCAACAATGATACTCATTTTAGAACGCTGTCCGCTGCGGAAAAGTCCGCTGTTCATATACGAAGTCCCTAATAATGCAGGGATAGGCGCCATCTTTTCATCAACGCCACGGTCTGAAAGAATCAGGATCGTATGCCCTTCATCAATAGCCTGTGAGGCCTGAGCAACCATATCGTTTAAGGCATCTTCAAGTCCGTTTAAGCCCCGATTTGCTTCGTAAAGCATCGGGATGGTACGCACTTTAAAATGCGGATGATCAAAATTTTTGATCTTATCTAAATCTTCTTTAGAAATTACCGGATTCTGAATGCGGATTTTCTTACAGTACTCGGGTACAATTTCCATCAGGTTTGTATCCGGACCCAGAGTCAGGCTCAAATCGGTTATCAATTCTTCACGAATACCATCAAGAGGCGGGTTTGTTACCTGAGCAAACAGTTGTTTGAAATAGTTGTACAACAACTGGGGGCGATCTGAAAGCACCGCCAAAGGAGTATCTGCCCCCATAGAACCAATAGGTTCTTTACCTTTATTAGCCATTGGTAAAATGATGGTGCGTATATCTTCCTGAGTATAACCAAAAGCGTTTTTACGCAAATCAAACACCGTATCTTCTTTTTCAAGCTCTACGTCACGGTAAGGTATGTCTCTAAGATGTACTCTGTGTTCATCAAGCCATTTGCCATACGTATTTTGAGTAACAATACGTTCCTTAATTTCTTCGTCATTTACAATACGTCCCGCTTTCATGTCTACTAAAAACATCTTACCGGGCTCCAGTCTTCCGTGAAACTCTACATTCTCAGGTTCTATTTCTAAAACTCCGGTTTCTGAAGACATAATCACATATCCCGTCTTAGTTACGGTATAACGAGAAGGACGTAATCCGTTTCGGTCTAAAACTGCACCAATATAATCACCATCTGTAAAAGGAATAGACGCCGGACCATCCCAGGGTTCCATAATACAGCTGTTAAACTCGTAAAAGGCTTTTTTGGCCTCACTCATTTCTTTGTGCTTTTCCCAGGCTTCAGGAACCAGCATCATCATAATTTCCGGTAGGGAACGGCCAGACATCAGCAAGAGCTCTACCACCATATCCATAGAAGCAGAATCTGACTTACCCGGAAGGATTATCGGGAATAACTCTTTAATCTCCTCACCAAACCATTTAGACTGAAGCAATTCTTCACGGCTGCGCATACGCGAAACGTTACCACGCAGGGTATTGATCTCCCCATTATGACACATATATCTGAATGGCTGTGCCAAATCCCAGGTTGGGAACGTGTTGGTAGAGAAACGCTGGTGAACCAATGCCAGGCGTGTGGTAAGTTTGGGATCTAAAAGATCAGTATAGTAATACTTAATATCTTCAGGCATGAGAAGCCCTTTAAATATCAAGGTCTTATTAGACAAACTGGGAAGGTAAAAATAAGAGCGTTCTGAAAGTTTACTCTTTAATATCGTATGCTCGGTAATTTTACGGGCGGTATAGAGTTTAATCATAAACTCCTGCTCTTCCATCGAAGCATCGGGTTTACCCACAAAAATCTGCTCGATATGTGGTTCTACGCTGGCTGCAATACTTCCTAAGTAACCGGCATCAACCGGAACTTTTCGCCATCCTAATAAAACAAGTCCTTTAGCCTTTAATTGCTCTTCAAATATTTTCTTACAATAGGCTCTCTGGTTTTCCTTTTTAGGCAGGAACACATTACCTACTGCATACTCGCGTGCCTCGGGCAACTCAAAGTCACATTTTTCCTTAAAGAAGTCATAAGGTATATCTATAAGTATACCTGCACCATCTCCTGTTTTTCCATCACTACTTACTGCACCCCGGTGTTCGAGTTTTTCAAGAATTTCAAGAGCCTTATGAATGATATCATTAGACTGCTTTCCTTCTAAACTACAAATGAACCCCGCACCGCAATTTTCGTGCTCCCATTCTGGTGAATATAAACCTTGTTTTTCCATAAAATTTAAGCTCTTTTTTAACGTCAGAATGATAAAGCTATTCAATAAACTCAAATGCCAATAATTTTCAAGAATAAGATTTTTATTATTTCATTTTTAGCAAAAAATTGACTTTTAATTATAAAGAACTCAAAATAAACGGGTCGTTTTTATTGAATATGAAACGCATTTTTGCCGAAAAATGGCGATTTCGGCAAAAAGCAGAAATTATCTTTTTCTTAAGTCAATGTTAAGATTTGACGTTTTTGGTGCTTTTTTATCCTAAAATTTAATAAAAAATGGCAAAAACGGCACATAATCCATAATTAAAATGGCAATTTCAGGTTTTCGCAATCGCTTTCGTATAACATACCCTAAAAAAAATGGGGGTATAATTACATAAATAGCAAAAATTAAAGGGTGACCCCCAAAATATTTGGGGGTAACTTCAAAATATGTCTAGTTTAGCAACTCACCAATTAATCAATTTTAAAATGAGAAAATTACTAGTACCCTTTATGCTATGTTTAAGCTTAACTGCTTTTGCGCAAGAAGAAGAAACTTCATGGACAGATGGTTTTACCTTATCTGGATCTGTTGATGCCTACTTCAGACAAAACATTACAGCTCCCAATAAACTTATTGATGTTGATGGAGATGGAGAACTTGACACCTATCCAGCTCCAGGCTCGTCTTTTGCAAACCAACCCGGTTTTGCACTTGGTATGGCTAACCTGGTTCTTTCTTATGAAAAAGGAAGCGTAGGTGCTGTAGCAGACCTTGTTTATGGTCCGCGTGGTACAGATGCCGTTTTTGGTTCAACTACCGCAAGTTCAAGTATTGTTAACCAATTATACGTGTATTGGAATGCCAGCGAGAGCGTAACGTTCACCTTTGGTAACTGGAATACCTTCTTAGGATATGAGGTAATCTCACCTGCTGCAAACTTCAACTACTCTACATCCTATATGTTCTCTTACGGACCGTTCTCACACAGTGGTCTTAAAGCAGACTTCGCTATAGATGAGAGCTGGAGTGCAATGCTTGCCATTATGAACTCTACAGACTTTACAGATTTCAATCCTTTCGGAAGCTACACTTTTGGAGGTCAGTTAGGATATTCTGGTGATTCTGGAAGCACATTCTTAAATGTACTTTACGGAGATCAGGGCGGTAACTATACCGATGAAGGGGGTTCTGATGGATACGGTTCTACATTCCAGGTTGATTTAACAACCGGATATGATTTATCTGACTCTTTTTACTTAGGTCTTAATGCCACTTATAATACTACGGCTGCAGGAGATTTTGCAGAAGAAACAGGATTCTACGGCGTAGCTCTTTACGCTCAGGCGGCACTTAGCGATTCATTTTCTATAGGATTGCGTCCTGAATATTTCAGCGAATTTGGAGACTTTGGAGCCATTGGAGGTACAGATGCTAATGGCGATGCAAATGTTTTCGCTGTGACACTATCCGGTAACGCAAAAGTTGGTCCTTTAACATTTATTCCCGAATTTAGATTAGATTCTGCTAGCGAGGATGTATTCCTGGATGATTTTGATGGGACACCATCTTACTCAGGAAGTCTGGGATCATTCCTACTTGCGGCCGTATATTCATTTTAATCTAAAATCACATTTACAATGAAAAAAATTGAAGCAATTATTAGAAAATCTAAGTTCTCAGCTGTTAAAAAAGCTTTGCACGAAAAAGGAGTAAACTTCTTTTCTTACTGGGATGTTACCGGTTTAGGAAACGAAAAGCACGGTCACGTTTACCGCGGAGTTTCGTACAGCACCAGCGACATTCAGCGCAGATACCTTTCTATAGTAGTTAACGATGACTTCGAGCAGGCTGCAATTAGCGCTATACTCGAGTCTGGAGCAACAGGCGAAGTAGGTGACGGTAAAATCTTTGTCTCTAATGTAGAGGAAGCTTACCGAATCAGAACCGGAAAGAAAGGTGGAGACACTTTAAACTAAAAATTAACCTTATCAAAATACTTTAATATATGGAAGCAGGATTATTTACAGCAAACAACGTATGGATGATGATCTGTACCGGGCTGGTGTTTTTTATGCACCTGGGTTTCTCCTTTCTTGAGATTGGACTTACCCGTGAGAAAAACACAATTAATATTTTATTTAAAAACGTTTTTATCATTTGCGTAGGCCTTTTGGTTTATTACATAGGTGGATTTAACCTAATGTACCCAGGCTTTGCAGAAGATTCATCTGGTATCTTCAGTTTTGCCGGTTTTGGTATCGCTCCTCCTGAAAATGGAATGACTCCGGAATATGCAGACGGTGGATATACCTGGTGGACTGATTTCCTTTTCCAGGGAATGTTTGCCGCTACAGCTGCGACAATTGTTTCTGGTGCAGTTGCTGAGCGTATTAAACTGGGAAGCTTTATGATTTTTACCGTGATCTATGTAGGTCTGGTGTATCCAATTGTAGGTTCCTGGAAATGGGGTGGCGGTTTCTTAGATGCAATGGGCTTCTATGACTTTGCCGGTTCTACATTAGTACACTCTGTAGGTGGATGGGCAGCTGTTATAGCAATCTATTTACTTGGAGCACGTATTGGTAAATTTGATGAAAACGGTAAGCCCAAAGCAATCCCGGGTCATAATATCCCGTTTGCTGCTGCTGGTGTACTTATTCTTTGGTTAGGCTGGTTTGGCTTTAACGGGGGTTCTGTACTTTCAGCTGATCCTGAATTGACGTCGCTTACACTGGTTACAACATCTTTAGCTGCTGCTGCAGGTGGTGTAAGTGCATTTATCGTATCTACTATAATGTATAAGAACTACGATCTTACGATGTTCCTAAACGGAATTTTAGGTGGGCTCGTAGGTATTACTGCAGGTGCAGATCAAATGTCTCCAAATGACGCAGTTATTATAGGTGTTATTGCCGGTGCAATCATCGTATTTGGCGTTGCTTTAGTTGATAAACTTAAACTGGATGATCCTGTAGGTGCTGTTGCAGTACACTTAATCTGTGGTATCTGGGGTACGCTTGCTGTTGGTATCTTTGGTGCTATGGCAGGTATGGAACAGTTTCTAAATCAGTTAACTGGCGTAGGTATTGTAGGAGCATTTTGCTGCGTAACCGCATTTATCATTCTATTTACACTTAAAGCCACATTAGGACTTCGCGTTTCTGAGAAAGAAGAGCTTGAAGGTCTTGATGAGCACGAGCACGGTATGAGTGCATACCCAGACTTTGGTCTAAACGAGCACTAATTTGTCGATTTAATTATATATTGTTAAAACCGCGCTTCTGGCGCGGTTTTTTCATTTATAAGAATTTTATTTCAGAAACTGAATAGTTCCCGGATAATAAGTAGGCTCTCCATTTGCAGCCTTAATCGCGTTAATGATGGGAAGCACCAGGGCGATAATCGCGATTACTAGTATTCCAAACACTCCCAGACCACATAACAGAATTGCAGGTATACATATAATAGAGTATAAAAACAGACTGATTTGAAAATTCAGGATTTGTTTACCCGATTCATCCATCCCCATAACTTTATCTTTTTGGGTTAACCAGATAACCAGCGGAACCACAAATCCTCCAAAACCGGTAACTAAATCCAATAATTGACTCAGGTGTGTTATTACTATTAAATTTCGATCTTCTCTAAGCATCATAATTGATTGATTTTTTGATTGATTACGCTTATTGGTAGCATATCCAGTCCATTTGTTACAAACGGCCCACACAACATTTCCAATTTATGGCACGTTACTTGTAACATATATACTGTACCATCCAAAAAGCTAAAATGAGTACAAACAATCTAAATCCTTTTATTATGAAAAACTTAATCTTTTTATTCGTTGGTCTGCTTACAGGCCTTGCTCCGTTGAAGGCGGAGACTCTGGATGGTGTATATAGAAATTATTACGACGGCAGCCGCTATATCTTTGTTGAAGGTGGTGTTGAGTTTTCAGTATACCCAGATGGAGAGTTTGATTTCGTATTACCGCAAATCGCTCAAAACTACGTAAATGTCAATGTGAATGCAGGTCCGGTAAATATCAGCTACAATAGCGGTTATAATTACGATCCTTTTGTACAGTATGATGATTATGGTGCTGTTATTCAGATCGAAAATGTACCGGTTTATTACGACAACTGGGGACGTATCATACAGGCAGGTAGTGTCTATATTAACTACAACAACAATCGTATTGTTAATGTAGGTGGTCTGCGCGTTTTCTACAACGGCCCACGATTCTCACACGTAAGCGGTTTCATAAATATCTATAATAGAAATTATGTGTATCACCCCTATCACAATTTCTTTTACAGACCTTATTTTGACAGATGTCTGGTATATAACAGACCGTATAGAAGATACTATTCTCCCGTACGTTATGATTATGCCTACCACCGCAGTCATTATGAGTTAGGTTATCGCAACGGTTACCGTAATGCTTATCACGACTTTAAACGCCCTAGTGGACGTATAGCACACAACAATGCCCGAAGAGGTAGTTATTATGATGCACGTCAGCGCGTAAATACTGATCGTAACTACAGCAGATCGTCTTCTTCAAGAAGTTCTAGTGATCGAAATGTACGCAGTGCATCGAATGGAAGAACATCAAATTCACGTAGTGTTACTAATGGTAGATCAAGTTCTAGTCGCTCTGATAAAGCCATTATCAATTCACGATCTTCAGATCGCAATGTAGTTAGTAGAACTAGTCAGGCTCGTAGTGCGCAGAGCAGATCTCAAAATACAGCAAGCAGACAACGCAATGCTACTCCGCAGCGTCAGGTAGCACAGCGTGGCAATTCAGACCGAAATGTACAGGCGAGAAGTTCATCTTCTAATCGCAATATTCAGGTTAGAACGACAGCTCCGCAGCGCCAGGTAGCTCAGCGAAATACCTCAAGCCGTCAAACGCAGGCACGTAGTGCCGCTCCACAGCGTCAGGTAAGCCAAAGAAGTACCACACCGCAGCGCAGTGTACAGCAACGTTCTCAAAGTTCGCGAAGCAGCAATGCTGCACGCAGCTCAAGCAGCAGCAGAACGCGTAGTTCTGATGCCAGCCGATCCAGAGGTAACTCCGGAAGAGGCAGAGGATAAAATTTAATATCCACGTGATGGATTAAGATTGATTTTTTGGTTGGTTAGTTTGGAAGGTCCCGTTTCTGATTTATTCAGAGCGGGATTTTCTTTTGAAAACCACCTGATCAACCCAACCGGTTACTTCAGGCGACATTTTAAAAAGATATACCGCTAAACTATAAATTACGGTAAGAAGGATTGATTTTAGAGCAATCGCAAGAATGGGATTAACCGAAAAATCCCAAAAATAAAAACCACAACCTAAAGCCAGGAGTAAACCCCCTACTCCTACTGACTCCCGGGTGAAAGGCTGCATCTTAAATTTAGCATAGACCACGGCAATCTTGGCAATCACATATCCTACCGAAGCAATAAAAGTCGCGATCGCAGCCCCGTTGACGCCTAAAGCAGGGATAAAAATTAAATTCAAAATAACCGCCACCACAACCAGAATAATACCCAAAACCAAGACCAATCTATAATAATCTGAATTGTACAGTATCGCATTGTTGTTGCCCATAATGTTATCGGCCAGTTTTGCGAGCGAAATAAGCAAAACCACATATAATCCTTCACTATACGAAGGATCAAGAATTAAATACAGGCTTTTGATATTGCAAATAATCAATAGGAAAATGAGTCCGGAAACTACAAAAAGCGTTAATGAACTTTTCTTATACAAGTCCTTAAGTTCCAGAAACCGCCGGTCATTTAAATAATTCGCTGTAAGTGGATAAAGGATTTGATGCATTGCCCGCGCCGGCACAGCAATTACCGTAGCGATATAAATCGCGACAGCGTAGTAGGCCACATTCTGAATAGGAACCAGTTTACCCAACATAAACATATCGATGTCCAGAATCATCACGGCTACCGACCCGGCGAGAATAATGAGTACGGCGTACTTTAGAATTTTTGAAAACTCTTCGGGAATTGCAATCTTAAAACGGGGCTTTCTCAAATGAAAGGCATAACTAAGCATGATCAGCATCCGCAACACATAAACCAGCGTAACCCCATATAAAAACTGGGGAATGGTCAGAAAATCAGCAGCAAAAAACAACAACAATACCATTACTCCAAAGCGGTGGAATACTTCGTTCATCACGGTTCCAAAAACACTTTGCAACTGCGTTTTGGCCCAGGCATAACCAATCTCAAAATACGCCATTGCGATTGCAATGACTCCTATTAAATAAACATAAGGTCGAACGATTTCATTCTTAGAAGCCAAAAAATCATTTATTGAATCGTAGAGTAATCCCGAAATGAATAACAGCGGAAGAATTACCAGCAACGGAAGAATCAACATAAAACTCAAAAATACATCCTGTTGCCTGCCGGAATACTTCGAATAAAATTTAATCAGGGTGTTTTGTACTCCTACCGAAGCGAAAGGCATTATCAACGTTGCCGTACTTAACAGGAAGCCCACCAGACCGTAATACTCATCTTCAAAAAACTGAACGTAAAGTACCAGCGTATTGAGCGCACCAATACCAAACCCCAGATAGGTTGTAATGAGATTTTTAACCGATTGTGAGGCAACAATTCCCATACTTATAAACGGTGTAAAATAGCTGCAAGTTCTGCCGTTAAGTGCCTGCGCGTATATGCTTTTAAATCTGCATCAACAGTAGGCATGCCTCTTTCCTTAAACGCACGGTACGACGTCAGCAGCGTTTCTTTGAGTTGTGCCTTCTGAGCATATTCAAAATAGAAGCCCGCATTGGTATCTTTCAATAGCTTCTTAACGTCTGATTCTGCCGGACCAATGGACAAAACCGGTCTTCGGGCCGCAAGATACTCAAATAATTTCCCGGGAATAATCAATTGGGTCTCTGCGGAATCTATTTCGATCAAAACCAAAATTTGGCTGCTGCGTTGCATCTGTAAAGCCTCCTGATGTGAAATATAGCCGTGTAGTTTCAAATTTTCTTCCAAACCTTCCGCCTTAATTGAATCTACCACCGAAGCGCTGATTTTCCCGGCCAGATTGATTCTTAAATCAGATCCAAACTCCGGTAATTCAGCTTTAAGTTCTCGCAAAACTTCCCACAATACCTTTGGATTTCGATCTTCAAGCAGTGAACCTATATGTGAAAGGCTGAATGATTTATCAAGATTAATTTCAGGTACATTTTCCTCATCAAAACCGTTGGTAATGCAGCTCACCGGTTTTGGAGTTTGGGCTTCAAAAAACTTTTGGGTGGCATAACTGGTGACCAGAAGATGATCTGCACCGGTGAGTACTTTTGATTCAAGCTCGCTGTGTTTCTTTTGAGAAGCACGGGTAAGCTTCAGTTTTTTCTGATAGCCAATCTGTGTCCAGGGATCCCTAAAATCGGCCAGCCAGGGCAAACCGGTTTTAAATTTCAGCCGAAGGCCTATAAGATGTAAACTGTGTGGAGGTCCGGTAGTTATGATGCAATCAACCGGATTATTTTTAAGATACTGCTCTAAAAAATGCACGGAAGGCTTAATCCAAAACTTACGCGCATCGGGGATAAACAGGTTGCCCCGTACAAAAAGCATCAGCTTCTGGAGCACCGACTGTTTTTCTTCAGCCTTGATAATACCCGAGCTCAACTGTTCGGTGCTTTTTTTGGAAAATACCGAAGCTAAACCATAAGGCTCAAAAATAGGCTGCTTAATGACTTCGATTCCTTCCGGTATTTCAGCCAGCAGGCTTTCATCCTGTATGGGATAATGCGGATTTTGAGGCACGTAAACTACGGGTTCGATCTCAAAATCCCGTAAATATTTTACAAACTTTAGCCAGCGCTGCACCCCCGGTCCACCTGCGGGAGGCCAATAATAACAGATGATCAGCGCCTTTTTCAATGCAATGCGTATGTCGTTTAATTCGCTTCTATGCTTCGGTCTCCCGAGACCTTTTAATGCTGAATGCCAAAGCTCCCAGCAACAGGACTACCAAAATAACGTTACTTGCCAGACTTATGGTACTTCCGGTCCTGACTACCTGGGGTTCAAACTTAAACTCAATTGTGTGCTTTCCGGCCGGTACCTTCATACCACGTAGGATGTAATCTACTTTAAAATGTTCCGTAGGCTTTCCATCGATATAAGCCTGCCAACCGTTAGGGTAATATACCTCGCTAAATACAGCCAGCTTATCGCCCGAAGCCTGTGATTGATATTTCAAATAATCCCCACGATGTTCTACTAATTTTATAGACTGAGTAGAATCCTCTGGAAAAACATTTCGCTCTAATAAACTGGCAAATTCCTGCTGTATCACTGCAGTCTGGCGCACGTTAATACTGTCCAAAGCCAAAATCTCTGCATCTGCATCGGGTACTATCTTAAGGTTTTGCACAAACCAGGCATTACCGGCAGCCTGTGGATTGATCTGCACCTGCTCCTGCCCTTCTTCGTTTTGGGTAATGATGTATTTGGTATTCAATAAATTAAGCGGAACCAGATTTCCTTCGTACAAATAAAATTCGATCAAATCCTGTAAACGAGCGGGTTTAGCCCCATGATACCCGCCTATCGAATTGTGAAAATAACTGGTACGTGCTCCATTTAGACCTACACTTTGCTCGTATACGCGATAGCGCGTGGTATCTTTTAATATTTCTTTGTCCGCTTGAGTTGGCTGAAACGGCTGCTCCACCAAACGCGCACTCATAAAGTTTTCAGTGTTTACATAACGACGGTCCACGTTTACCAGATCGAAAACAATCAATGCAGCAACCGCAATAATCACCTGGGTTTCCTTCAGTTTATCTTTCAGGTAAAACCAAATCAAACCTGCAGTTATCAGAATCAAAACCAAAGTCTTAATTGTATCACTAACCAGTAAAGCCTTTCGGTCTTCTTTAACGGCAGTTATGAATTCCATTCCAAAATTCTGAATGTAATAGGCGTCATTTCCACCGGCAAACGAGAATAGGCTGCCATTAAATAACAAGATGATGAGTGCAAGTCCGCCTGTAATACCGGTTGTCCATTTTAAGGCGTTCAGCTTACGGTCAAGAGGTTCGGTCTTTTGCAACACTTTATAAAGTCCGAAAATAGCCAGAACAGGAACACACAATTCGGCAATCACCTGAATCGAAGTTACCGCTCTGAATTTGTTGTAAAGCGGAAAATAATCAATCCACAAATCGGTGAACCAGGCTAGATTTCCGCCATAGCTCAACAATAAAGCCAATACCGTGCCTCCTGCAAGCCACCATTTGATACGGCCACGTACCAAAAATAGACCCAAAACGAATAGGAAAACCACGACAGCACCCAGATAGGCAGGTCCTGAAACACCGGGCTGACTGCCCCAGTAATACAGGCCAAACTGCCCAAAAATAGATTCTACCTGAGCGGGTGGCACTCCCTGACGCATTAAAAATTCGGTAAAGGCGCTGTCTTTATCGTAAGGCTCAGAATTTGAACCCCCATACAAACCGGCAATAAAAAGGTTTAGGGTTTCAGAGATACCATAGCTGTATTGGTTGATGTAGGCTTTATCAAGACCCGCGACGGCTTCTTTTGGAGTTCCGTCAGGATTGATGGTAAGTTCGCTGGTTCCACGCGTACTGAAATTACTGTATTCTGAAGTAGCCATCAGACTCGCAGCATTAGATCCTATTGCCAGGCCTACGGCTAAAACCAAAATACCTACGCTTTTAAAGAAGTGAGGTAGTTCTTTCTTGCGTATCGCATCTATAAAATACGCGATACCTAAAACAATCACGAGCAGCATCAGATAATAGGTCATCTGCACATGGTTTGCCACAATCTCGAGCGCCATAGCCACTGCGGTGAGCAAAAACCCCCAGATGTATTTTTTCCGGAAGGTGAGTAAGATTCCGCTTAAAACCAACGGCATATAGGCAATGGCGTGTGCCTTGGCATTGTGTCCCACGCCCAAAATAATAATAAGATAACTACTGAAACCAAAGGCTAACGCACCGAGGCCGGCGTAACGCCAGTCGAGCTTTAAAATCAGCAACAGAATATAGAAACCTATAAAATACAGAAAGAGATAATCTGCAGGTCTGGGTAAAAAGCGTATTCCCAGATCGAGACTTTTAATCCAGTTGTGTGGATATTTAGCTCCAAGTTGATAGGTGGGCATTCCCCCAAAAGCGGCATCAGTCCAGTACAACTCCTCCCCGGTTTGCTCCCGGTGATCCATCAACTCTTTGGCCATCCCGCGGTATTGCTGAATATCGCTTTGATACATTTTCTTACCGGAAAGAACCGGACTGAAATATAAAAGTGCAGTAACTATAAAAACCAAAACCACAGCGAGGTGTGGTAGTATTTTTTTAAACGAAAAAGTCATATTGAAGTGCTAAAACTAAAGGGCGGAAATTAGTCAATTTCTTCGTAATCGATATATTCCCCCACGTTTTTATTTGCGTGTGTGTCTTGTCGGGGTACCTTGTCGATCACGGTTTCACCTTCCTGTCTAGGTGGGTTTTGACGTCCCTGAAAACCTTGTGCCATATTCTGAAAACGCTCCCCGGCTTTCTTAGAGATATACCTCATAATATAAGGTGCCGCAAGCCGAATAATGATACGCAGGGCAAAAAAGATGAGCAGTATGATGAGAATGGTTTGTAAAAATTTCATCTTTAGGTAATTTAAAATAGCTAACCAAAGTTGTGTAGCAGTTATTGCCCAATACGGGCTTTAAGTTTCACTACACGAGGTGTAAAAGTAACTATTAGGCTTTTGTTTGAGCTTAAAAAAACACTAAAAAAGGGCGGTAAACTGAGCTAAGGGGCTTTAGGCTATCTGTAATTTTTACAGTATGTTTGTGAGATTAGCACCTAATTTTGTCAAATTCTTAAATATACCCCTCTAATGAAGGTGAAATTCAGTTATGCAATAGGTGTATTGCTGTTTGTTGCAGGCTTTACAGCGCAGGCGCAGTATACCGAAACCCTGAACTCTAACCGCCCCGGTCAGTCGCAAGGCGCATTTGCTGTGGGGACAGGAGTTTTTCAGGCTGAAGTGGGTGCAACTTTAGGCAGAGAAGCACACAATCTGCTTTTTACTAAAACCGAAAACTGGGGTACCGAATTTCAACTGCGTTACGGTGCCATCAGAGAGCAGCTGGAGTTCAATTTTTCAGGCAGCTTTTTGTACGAAAACATTACGCCTACAGCCGGTAATGCAGATCCCTACAGCCACAGCGGCTTCCCCATAATAACAGCCGGAGTTAAATACCTGCTTTACGATCCCTATAAAAATTACACCGAAAAGATTAACGTATACAGCTACCACGCCAATCGCGCCTTTAAGTGGCGCACACTCATTCCGGCGGTTTCCATTTTTTCGGGAGCCAATTATGTATACCGAAACAACAATCCCTTTTTACCCGAAAGTCAGGCGGGTTTTTCACCTAAAGTCATTGCCATTACTCAGCACAACTGGGGTCGCTGGGTATGGGTAAATAACTTTATTTACGATCAGTTTTTAACTGACTATCCTACCAAAGCCTGGATTACCACAATGACGCATTCATTCAACCCTAAAATCGCCGCTTTTGCTGAGGTACAGGTTATCATAAGTGACATTTATGCTGATGATTTGTTTCGTTTTGGCGCGGCTTATTTGATCACCAAAGATTTACAGGTTGATGTGAATGCATTGATCAACTTTAAAGAAACCCCGCGACGCCGGCAACTGGGACTGGGAGTGTCGTACCGACTTGATTTTCACCGAAACGACCAATTACTTCCCAAAAACTAAAAATACGGTTACTTTTACACCCTAGAGTATACGAGATGATTACAATCAAAGAAATGAAAACAAAAAAGGAATTGAGACAATTCGTCAAATTCCCGTTTTCTATTTATGATAAAGAAACAAATTGGGTTCCCCCGCTGATCAACGATGAGTTGGAAAGTATGGATCCCGAAAAAAACCCGGTTTTTAAAAATGCCGAGGCACGTTTTTTTCTGGCTTTAAAGAATGGAAAGCCTGTAGGGCGTATTGCTGCGATCATTAACCATATCGAAATAAACGAGCAGGGAAAGCCCAAAATGCGTTTTGGTTGGTATGATGCCATTGATGATCTCGAGGTAACCAAAGCGCTGATCGCAAAGATTGAAGAAATAGGTCGTGCAAACAACCTCAAGTGGATTGAAGGCCCCGTAGGATTCAGCAATATGGAAAAAGCCGGAATGCTCATTGAAGGTTTTGAATACCTTAATACGATGATTACCTGGTACAATTACCCGTATTATAAAGAACATTTTGAAAAACTCAATTTTGAGAAAGCTTCAGAATGGGTGGAATATGAAATTCAAATTCCTGAAAAGTCGCCTGAAAAAGTAGAGAAATTCGCCCGCCTTATAGTGGAGCGCTACAACCTCAAGCTTATTCATTTCAACAACAGCAAGGAGATTTTGCCCTACGTAGACGATATGTTTGGGTTGCTTAATAAAACTTATAATGAACTGAGCACCTTTGTGCCAATTCAGCAATACCAAATTGACCACTACAAGGACAAATACATCAAGTACATCAATCCGCATTACATCAAGTGTATTGAAGATGCCCAAGGTAAACTTATCGCTTTTGCGATTACGATGCCTTCCTTCAGTAAGGCGCTCAAAAAAGCAAACGGCAGCCTGTGGCCTTTTGGCTTCATTCATCTTTTAAGGGCCCGTAAACAAAACGATACCGCGGCATTTTACCTAATAGGAATTGATCCCGAATATCAGGGTAAAGGAGTAACTGCAGCTATTTTCCAAACGATGCAGGATTTATTTACCGCAAACGGAATCACGCAGGTGGAAACCAATCCTGAACTGGAAGAAAACAAAGCCATTCAACAGCTTTGGAAAAAATACGATCACAAACTACATAAACGAAGAAGGACCTATAAACGTGATTTATAGGTCCCTCAGGATATTTTTTGGCTAATGCCAAAACATTTTTTTAGTCTACCAGCTCAAAACTTACCTGTATAGTTGAAGTTACGGTAATCTCACCAGGCGCAATCGTATTACGACCGCTGTCCATAGATTCGGCAACTGCCATTTTATACATAGGCTGTGGTTGCGGACTGCTGGTTCCCTGCTCTGCGATTAATAAGGCCTTCCCAATATTCTGACCCAGAACTCCGGCATAAGCTTCCGCTTTTTGCTTGGCGTTTAAAACCGCCTTTTTACGGGCTTCAGCTTCGTATTCCTCCATTTTTGAAGACGAAAAACTCACTCCGTTAATGGAGTTTATACCTGAGGCTACCAGGCCTGACATTAATTTATCGTATTTAGATAAATCTTTCAGTTCTACCGAAATCGTCTGGCTGGCATTGTAGTTATAGGTTTTGGTATTGTAATCGTAGTTTTTATTGAGGTTGACATATTCTGTCTGAACCTGATTTTGGGGAATGCCCATTTTGATTAAGTAATCGAGCACCTTATCTACAGCAGCGTCATTTTCCGTCTTTACCGTTTTAGGATCTTTGCCCTCATTCTGAACTCCCATTCTAATGGTTACTTCATCAGGTACGGCAATTACCTTACCCTCACCGGTTACACTTACACTAGGTTGAATTTGCTGAGCGCTTACTGCGGTTGTTATAGCCGTGATGGCCAAAATTAAAATCGTTTTCATGCTTTTAAATTTTTGTGTTTAGTTATTCAGCAATACTAAATTCAAGTTCTGAATTAGAAATTGCCGGTTGTTTGACGTCAAAGATAAAAGCAAGAGCTATGCCACTAAATCTTTCCGGTCTTGTTTAACACAAATAAAACAATGATGGGAATCGCCAACAATCCCACCATCAGCGTGTTAATCTGAAGCAGTATGGGCGCCATTAACAAAGTAATAACATAACCACCTACTGCCCCGCCAAAATGGGCGTCGTGACCAATGTTGTCATTATTGGCGCGCATTCCGTAGATGGAATACAGCAAATATCCGATACCAAAAATATAGGCCGGTATAGGAACGGGAATAAAAAACATATACAGGCTCATATCGGGCTGCAGTAAAATCGCCGAATATAAGATCCCTGAGACCGCCCCACTCGCTCCTACTGCCGAATAATGGTATTCATCTTTATGGAAATAATAGGATAGTAAATTACCCAGTATCAGGCTGCCAAGGTAGATTATCGCAAATTCCCAATTGCCCAGTAAACTTACCACAAGAGGCGCGAAAAAATACAGGGTTAGCATATTGAAAAATAAGTGTGCCGTACTTACATGTAAAAATCCCGAAGAAAGAATGCGAATCTGCTCCCCACGACGCACTGCGCCGGTATTGAATTTGTATTTTTCAAAAAATGAATAATCGTTAAAGCCTTTCATTGAGATAAGTACATTAATACCAATCACGATTAAGGTTACCAGGTTTAAATCCCCCATAAATGCTCGAGTTTAAGCTTCAAATATACCTATATTTGCGCACTAAAAGTGAGCAGAACGTTAGCGATTTCCTGCGGGTTTATAGAACTTCTTAATACGCTTCTGCTGTCTTTCTCTTTAAAATGATCTGCTGATGCAAGGACTTGTGTTTTGGTTGGTTTATCCGCTCTTATGGTGCATCTCTAAGCTCCCCTGGAGGCTGTTTTATATGGTCTCAGACGGAGTTTACGCTTTGGTGTATTATGTGGTGGGCTATCGCCGAAAAACAGTCGCATTCAATCTAAAAACAGCTTTTCCAGAAAAATCGGAAGCCGAATTAAAACAGATTGAAAAAGACTTTTACAAGCATATGTGCGACATGTTTCTGGAGATGATCAAGTCGATCTCTATTTCTGCGGAAGAATTAAAAAAACGGTTTGTAATCGAAGATCTCGACATCATCTACAAGCTGGAGGCCGAAAAACGCAGTTCGCTTATTATGATGGGACACTATGCCAGTTATGAATGGCTTACGGCGCTGCAGTTTTACTTTGACTACACCGGTTATGGCATTTACAAGCGCATCAAAAACAAACGTTTTGATGAATTGGTACAGCGCATACGCAAAAAATGGAATTCCGAACTCATCAACAATAAGGAAGCCACCTTTATCATTCGTAAAAAGCAACGTAAAGGCGAGATGGCGACCTATGCGTTTATTGCAGACCAGTCTCCAAAATCCCGCAAAAACCAATATTGTACTGATTTTCTGGGACAAAATGTACCCTTTTTTACCGGTGTTGAGCGTTTAGCCAAATCCGAAAATATGCCAGTGCTGTACCTGGCCGTAGACAAAGTAAAGCGTGGTTTTTATAAAGCCCGTTTTGAGGTCATCACCGAAAACCCCACTTCCCTACCCGATTATCAGATTACAGACGTATTTATTAAAAACCTCGAAACGCAAATCCGCCGCGCACCGCAATACTATCTGTGGACGCACAAGCGGTTTAAGCACAAACTTTAAGAATTCAAAATTCAAGGTTTGAAATTCAAAAATTTTTACTTGGAGATACTGATGTGATTTCTCCCTAAAGGTCGAAATGACAAACCAATTGTAAATTCCCGATTTTGTATTTCGTATTTCTAATTTCGTATTTCCAAAACTGCCTGCTGCAACTGAAAGCTGTCTACTGAATCCCCGCTATCTCCTTAATTTCTGCGATCATATCATCAGCGATTTTATCTGCTTCAGCTTGTGACGGAGCTTCGGTGTAAATACGAATGATGGGTTCGGTGTTTGATTTTCTGAGGTGTACCCAGTGCTTTTCAAAATCGATTTTAACGCCGTCAATCGTATTGATTTCTTCAGTTTTGTGATTTTCGGCAACTGCTTTTAAAATGCCGTCTACATCCAGACCGGGCGTAAGTTCAATTTTCTTTTTACTCATAAAATACGCAGGATAGCTCGCGCGTAACTCGCTTACTTTTAGTTTTCGCTTTGCGAGATGCGTCAAAAACAGGGCTACACCAACAAGAGCATCCCGGCCGTAATGCGACTCAGGATAAATGATACCTCCGTTGCCCTCACCACCTATTACGGCACCTACTTCTTTCATTTTGGCAACCACATTCACCTCACCCACAGCAGCTGCGTGATAGGTGCCGCCGTGCTTTAAAGTGACATCACGCAGGGCGCGCGACGAACTCAAATTAGAAACGGTTGTTCCGGGGTTTTCACCTAAAACATAATCGGCACAGGCTACAAGCGTGTATTCTTCTCCAAACATTTCACCGGTTTCATCAATAAATGCCAGCCGGTCCACATCAGGATCAACCACAATTCCCAAATCGGCGTTTTCTTCTTTTACCAAAGCGCAGATATCGCCCAAATGCTCTTTCAAAGGTTCGGGATTATGCGGAAACCTTCCGTTAGGCTCGCAATACAATTTTACGGTGTGCACCCCAAGACGGTTGAGCAACATCGGGATCGCAATCCCTCCGGTTGAATTCACGCCGTCTACCACAATCTTAAATCCGGCCGCTTTGATCGCGTCTTCATCCACGAGTTCGAGATCTAAAACCTCGTCGATGTGAATATCGATATAGGCGTCGTTTTTATGTATTTCGCCCAAATCATCCACATCTGCAAAATTCAGTTCTGCTGATTCTGCCAGTTCGAGGATTTTCGCTCCGGCTTCGGCATTTAGGAATTCGCCGTTTTTATCCAGCAATTTCAGGGCATTCCATTGTTTAGGATTGTGCGATGCGGTAAGAATTATTCCGCCATCGGCGTGCTCCAGTTTTACTGCAAGCTCTACCGTAGGCGTGGTCGATAGATCCAGATCAATTACGTGAATACCCATACCCACCAGAGTTTGCATCACCAGTTGCTGCAGCATTTCGCCGCTTAGGCGCGCATCACGACCTACCACAACGCGGTATTCGTCTTTAGTTCGCTGCTGTTTGATAAAGCTTCCGTAAGCCGAAGCAAATTTTACAGCATCAATCGGAGTCAGGTTATCTCCGGGATTACCGCCTATGGTTCCGCGTATTCCGGATATGGATTTGATTAGGGTCATTTATCTATTGATATTTTTAGTGCTAAACTTATTGGTTTTCGAAAAAACCGGCTATTCGCAAATATAGCCAAACACCAGGCGTTCCTAAACCGATTATTTGTATTTTAAACCGATGAATTTTTTGGCACACATTTATCTTTCGGGTGATGACGAACTGGTCACGCTGGGCAATTTTATGGCAGACGGCATAAAAGGCAAGCAGTATAAAAAGTTTAGTCCCCGGCTTAAAAAAGGCATTTTGCTGCACCGCAGTATTGACACCTTTACAGACGCTCATCCCACGGTGCGCCAAAGCACCCGCCGCCTGCACGCTAAGTACAGCCACTACAGCGGGGTGATTGTAGATATTCTTTATGACCACTTTTTAGCCAAAAACTGGCAGCAATATTCAAAAGTTCCTTTAGAGCAATTTGTAAGCGATTTTTACGACAGCCTTGACCGGCATTACGATGTGTTGACCAATTCCATACAGCATATGATTCCGCATATGATTGCAGACAACTGGTTGCTGAGTTATGCCAAAATAAGCGGTATCGCCACAGTTTTACACAATATGAACCGCCGTACCCGAAATCGCAGCGGGATGGACCGGGCAGTTGAAGATTTACAGGAGCATTATACCGATTTTGAACACGAATTCACCAGCTTTTTTGAAGAGCTTCGCGCCTTTTCTACGGAACGATTAGAAGAACTAAACACTGAATTTCCCGATACCAATACTACCGACCTATGAATTTTAAACTACTGAAACCTTTAGGATTTATACTGACATTTATTCTGGTTTTAAATTCCTGCAAAACCGAACAAAAACAGCCACGCAGCATTCAGCGCGGAAAACTTGCAGATAGCATTATGGTGGTTTCGGCCCGTGAAGAAGCTTCGCGTATAGGCGCCGAAATCCTAAAACAAGGTGGTAATGCCTTTGATGCGCTCATAGGTGTTGATATGGCGCTTAATGTTGCCTATCCCTTTGCCGGAAGCCTGGGCGGCGGTGGTTTTATGGTGTACCGCAAAGCCAACGGCGAGATTGGCAGCATCGACTACCGCGAGAAAGCCCCTATAGCTGCCACGCACGATATGTATCTGGACGAAAACGGCGATGCCATCGCTTCTTTGAGTCGTGAAGGAGCGCTGGCTGTGGGCGTTCCGGGAACCATTGCCGGGATGTTTGCCATTCACGAAAAGCTGGGATCTATGCCGATGGCTGAGATCCTTGAACCGGTTATTGCTCTGGCCGAAAAAGGCTATGTAGTAACCGAAAATCAATGGAATCGCTATCGCAATTACGCCGCGGTTTTTGACAGTATTAACGGGATGGAAACCCTCTATTCGGTAGGTTTTCGCGAAAGTGACAGCCTTAAAGTCAAAGCGGGTGACACCATTAAAAACCCCGTGCTGGCCGCTACGCTGAGACGCATTGCGCAAAACGGAAAAAGTGAATTCTACGAAGGCGAGACCGCTCAGAAGTTGGTCAACTTTATGCAAAAACATGGAGGAATCATCACGCTCGAAGACCTTAAAAACTACGAAGCAGTCTGGCGGAGACCCATCGTTTCCAGCTATAAAAATTTGAAAATCATCGGGATGCCGCCACCATCAAGCGGCGGCGTTTGTCTGGCACAGATCTTTAAAATGATTGAACCCTACAAACTGAGCACCTACGGGCACAATTCGCTCAAAAGCATTCAGGTGATTACCGAAGCCGAACGTCGCGCTTATGCCGACCGCAGTTTTTTTCTGGGCGATCCCGACTTTAACGATATTCCCATTGAAACGCTCATCAGCACCGAATATGCAACAGAACGTATGGAGAATTTTAGCTTTAAGCAGGCAACGCCTTCTTCTGAGGTTGAGCATGGCGTAATCCCCGGCTATGAGTCTATGGAAACCACGCATTTCTCGATTGTTGATCAATATGGTAATGCGGTTGCCCTTACCACTACCCTCAACGGCGCCTACGGTTCTAAGCTGTATGCAGACGAACTCGGCTTTTTCCTGAACAACGAGATGGATGATTTTAGTGTAAAACCCGGAGTGCCTAATATGTTTGGCCTTATTGGCGCGGCGGCAAATAAAATCGAACCTCAAAAACGCATGCTGAGCTCGATGACGCCTACCATTGTAGAAAAAGACGGTAAACTTTGGATGACGGTAGGTACGCCGGGCGGTTCGACTATAATTACTTCGGTGTTGCAAACGATTCTGAATGTAGCCGATTTTGAAATGGGTATGCAGGAAGCGGTAGACGCCCCCAGATTTCATCATCAGTGGCTGCCCGATGTGGTTACCTTCGAACCCAATACCTTTGGGAAATCGCTTTTAGATAGCCTGGCGGCGAAAGGATACCAGATTCGTCAGGAAAACAGCGTTATTCTAGGAAAAGTAGACGGTGTACTCGTCTTACCTGACGGAACCCTGGAAGGTGGTGCAGACCGTCGCGGAGACGATACTGCTGTTGGTTATTGATTTTTATCGCTTCTAAAAACGATAATTCAATTTATTGCCTTTGGATACGATAATGTGGGGTTGTTATTTGTTAATTGTTAAGCGTTAATGGGTTATTCTACAAAATCTAAATTCTGAATGGATTAGTCAGTTATTTCTTGTTTATTGTTTATTGTTTATTGTTTAAAATAATCCAGCATTCTGCATTCTTAATTCTAAATTGATTACTGATTTATTAATTATTCAGTTATTATAACGGAAAACGGTAAACAGTAAACCAAGAACTAAACCCCTTGCAATTATCGCATTATAATACGATATTTACCATTATCGTTTCTAAATACGATAATAAACACTTATGACCGCTATACTAACTGCAGATATCATCAATTCGCGAACGCAGCAAAACTGGCTTCCGGTATTGAAAGCCGTACTTAACCGTCTGGGTGACGAGCCCAAAGCCTGGGAGATTTACCGGGGCGACAGCTTTCAGCTTGAGGTAAAACCTACAGAAGCCCTTTATTCCGCCTTGCTCATCAAAAGCGCAATTAAAAGTCTGGAAGGCATAGACGTACGCATCGCTATAGGTCTGGGAGACAAGACTCACGACGCAGCTAAAATCACCGAAGCTAACGGAAGCGCTTTTGTAAACAGCGGCACCTGTTTTGACCGACTCAAAAAACAAACCCTCGCCCTGCAAAGCGAGCTTGCTGATTTTGACACACAATTCAACCTCATTCTTGAATTGGCCTGCCTGACCATGGACAACTGGACGCCGGTGAGCGCGCAGGTGTTTCACCAAAAGCTGCTGCACCCGCAGCTCAATCAAACCGAACTGAGCGAGATGCTGGGCAAATCGCAAAGCACCATTAGCGCTACCCTGCACCGCGCGGGATATGACGAACTCACCAAAATGCTTCAGCACTACAGCCAAACCTTAAACAATCACTAAATGCTCGCACTCGCTCTGAAATTGCTGCTCGCTCACATTCTGGGAGACTTTGTACTGCAGCCCACCCGCTGGGTAAAAGACAAGCGCAAAAAGGGTTTTCGCTCGCCGTATCTGTTGGCGCACATCGGCGTACATCTGCTGGCTTTGCTGGTGCTTTTGCAGTTTGACAGCCGCTATTTTTTAGGCATCGCCTTTATAGGCATTACCCACTACGCTATAGACCTGCTTAAGATCAGATACACGACCAAAAAGAACAGTACCTCATTATTTATTGCAGATCAGGTTGCGCATCTGCTGGTGCTCAATCTGGCGCTGTATTACTACACGCCTTATACGATAGACTTTGATGCGCTGTACCAGCCTCTAGTTTTGCTGGTGCTCACCCTTTTGTTTTTTGTAACCTATGTTGCCGGGATTTTAATGCGGCTTATTTTACAACCCTGGCAGGAAGCCATCGAACCTTCTAAAAAGGAAAAACTCAAGGTCAAAAACACCTCTCTGGCCGGTGCCGGAAAAATCATTGGGATGCTCGAGCGCCTGTTTGTTTTCGCTTTTATCCTGCTCAACGCCTGGTCTGCAATAGGCTTTTTGATCACGGCTAAGTCGGTTTTACGTTTTGGGGATCTTACCGAAGGAAAAAACCGCCAGCTTACCGAATATGTATTGATAGGAACCCTCCTCAGCTTTGGTCTGGCCATAGGCGCCGGACTGCTCTTTAACTACCTGCTCCCGTATTTATAGAAAATCTGGAATTCCGGAAAAAACTTATAAACTGAACAGGTATATTTACGGAAATGAAGGTTTATATCTTTTGCTTGCTGTCTACCAAGAACTAAAGTAAAGCTAACACGCAGAAATTTTAGAGATGATAAAATTTACCAGAAGAAAATTTATTAAAACAGGAGTTTTTGCGGCAATTGGATTAGTTCTTTTGGATTCACTTTGGTTTGAGAAATATGTGATTGACTGGAATTACTTCGACATCTCAAAATCGGAAAAAGACAAACTAAAAATAATCCAGATTTCAGATTTGCACCTGAATCAATTAAGGTCTGTTCACAAATCGATTGCCAGAAAGATAAACGCTTTACAACCTGATTTAATCTTTATCACCGGGGATTCTGTTGACAAAACAGAAAAGATAAAACCGCTTCATGCATTCCTTGAACTCATTGATAATTCTATTAAAAAATATGCAATAACCGGAAATTGGGAATATTGGGGAAATGTTGATCTGGTAGAATTAGAAAAAGTTTATTACAAGAATAATTGCGAACTGCTAATTAACGATAATAGGACTTTTTCAATTAGAAACAGGGAAATAGCGATAATCGGAATTGACGATTTTGTTGGAGGTAATGCAGATTTTGAGGAGGCAATTGAAGGTCTTAAAGAAGCAGATACTACCATTGTTTTATCTCATTGTCCGGAACACAGGGATATCATCGCAAAACAAAAGGGAAACATCCTGATTGATTTAGTACTTTCCGGTCACACACACGGAGGTCAAATCACCTTTCTAGGATTCGTTCCATTCAAACCTCAGGGAAGTGGAAATTACTTAAAAGGTTGGTATACAGAATCAGACCCGAAAATGTATGTATCTAAAGGGATAGGAACAAGTATGTTGCCCATTCGATTTGGAGCAAGAGCAGAAATAGTCCAGATGGACATTTAAAAAAATCTCTAAGCTAGAGTTGCAATTCACATCTTTGCGAACAATACGGTTTCTTGACTTTTTGAAAGATACAGGTATACAATAACAGGTATTAAGCTTATTAATGTAATAAAGAAGAAAAAAGGAAAAAGCCTATTCGATATATCTGGACGCAACCAAAATCGGTACAACCCGATTTGAATATGCTGACGTGCCAATGGGCGTTCTCAATGGAAAAATCAATTTTTTAAATATAGAATCCCCCTATGCCCTTTTCAGAAATCATTGTAAAAGGCATAAAGTTCAAATAAATGAGGACGAACCAATGTACAAATTCATAGATACCATTGTTATTCACCAACTTAAAGTTTATTTCGAAAACGGAATTGAATTGACCGGTTGGGGCGCGGCAATAACGGGAATGGATAGTGAAGAATACGAAATCCAATTTGGTGGAATCTCACCTGAATTAATGCAAAGGGAATTCAAACACTATTATGATGAATATTTTGGAAATGAGACCCATTAAACAAAAAGAAATAGAAATAATTAAGAAGTTATGCAATAATCAGTTCAAGATACCCGAGCTGATTAGGAATCTGAATGATAATCATATGGGATCAATCTCTTTTGACATCGAAAATAAGCAAGCCCGACAAAAATCTATAGCTGCTGCAGAGTACATAGATATTGATGGGGTTTTGGTTGATATAGAGCTAAGCATTGATGAAGAAGGTAATTTATTTGAGCTTGATTTTTGGAAAGTTGATTTTAGCGAGTTAAAAGAATACCCCACTTTTGATAAGCTTAAAGTTAGAATTCCTGATGAAGGCTAATTTCCTTTTCAAAACCATTATTTTAAATGCTTCACGCTCCCTTCCCCATATTAAAAACCCAAAGACTACTTCTGCGTCAGATGATACAGGAAGACCTTGAAAATATCTACAAAGGCCTTTCAAACCCGCAAGTGATCAAACATTATGGGGTTAGTTACGACAGTTTAGAGGCAACTCAGGAGCAAATGCTTTGGTTTAAAAATCAGGAGGAAACGCAATCGGGGATTTGGTGGGCAATCTGCGATCTTAAAGATCAGAACTTTTACGGCGCCTGCGGCTTTAACGACAAAAACGACCAACAACAAAAAGCCGAAATAGGTTTTTGGCTCCTGCCTCAATTTTGGGGAAAAGGCTTTATAACCGAAGCCCTTCCGGCAATCTGTACCTACGCATTTGAGAAATTGCACTTAAACCGGATTGAAGCTTTTGTGGAAACTGAAAACACCCCTAGCAAAAAAGTCCTTGAGAAAATGAATTTTATAAAGGAAGGCACGATGCACGAATATGAAGTAAAAAACGGCAGATCTATCGATCTCGACGTATATGCTCTACTTAATAAGGATTAAAACTGTTTCCTGGGAATTCCAAATTCCGGCTGATCAAATCATTCAGACCCTTCAAAATACACTCCTACTTCCCTATCTTAGCGCCCATAAATTCCGCTTCTTATGATTCGATTTTTGGCTTTGCTCCTCGTTTTAATTAGCATTACTTCCTGCAGTTCAACTCCTGAAAATCCCGGACCGGAGAACATGACACCGGCAGAGTCTGCAACTGCTAAAATTCAGGTGCTTAATGTGGGTACGTTTCACTTTGGCAAAACTTCAGACGCGCACGCGACCGAGTTTGATGAAAACGCGGCTCAAAACCAGCAGCGGGTACACGAACTGGCTCAAAAACTCGCAGCCTTTAAACCCACGGTGATTTGCGTGGAAAAAATTCCGTCTAAAAACGACACGCTCAACACCGCCTACCAGAACTTTTTAAAGAACTCGGAATACCTGCCCACCTACGATGGCGAGATCAGTATGCTCGCTTTTGAAATAGGTCGCCTGGCCCAGGTAGACTGCCTTTACGGCATCGACAATCATATGGGCTACAACTATTCGGTGGGTGATTTTATAGAAGCGAGTCCCGAGCTTGAAAATTCCATCGACCCGGAGACCTATCTCCAACTCACTAACGCGCCTTTTAAAGACCATCCCGAGCTTGCTGCGCGTGTGAACCGTTACGAGCAGAGTGATTTACTGGAGCAATTCAGGCTCATCAACGAACCAACCTACCTCGATTTTCTCATCAATGCCAATGCAGACAAGCTCCTTTATGTAGGTCTCGAAGACGGCTTTGAAGGTGCAGACAACGCGGCAATTTTCTACCAGCGCAATATGCGCATCTTTTCAAACCTCAATCGCGTCAGACTCAAAAAAGACGACCGGGTACTTATTCTGATGGGAGGCGCCCACACCGCTTTTTTAAGAGAATTCTTTAAACGCAGCCCCAAGTTTGAGATGGTCAACACCCTCGATTATCTGTAGGCTAAATCAAAGCTGAATCGTTCTTACGCTGCGTTTTGCAACAACTGGCGTTTTCCGGTAAGGCCAAAAGTACTGCGTACCGAAGCATTTTCGAGCCCCAAAAAGACCACGTTTTTCCCGCAGGTTGCATAATTCGCCTGAAGCTGGGCCAGTTTCATCACGGTACTAAGACTTAATTCCTGCAATTTGCTCAGATCGAGAACGATCTCATTTTGCGATTTAAACGCATCGTTTAAGGTAGCGGCAAGTTCGCCAACGGCATTTAAAGTCAATTCGCCTCGTACTACTAAAGAGTTCTGATTTTTGATAAAAGTATACATAGCTTATGGGGTTTTGGTGTTAATCTTGAAACAAAGATGTACCAAAAAAACCGGGTGCTATTCCCACAATCGTCTAACTGGAACGAGCCTTAGATGAATGGGAGTTTCGTGTCGGTGAGTTGGTTTGGCAATTATCGCATTCTTTTTAGCTCTCTTTGATTAAATTTGAAAATTGATGCTTTTTAGACTAAAAAATTCAGGCTAACTCTGCATTACAAGGTTTCAATCAAAAGAAGAATTTTAAACAGCTACCTGATGTATAGTATTGAAAAGATTAAAGAAAATTACAGGAATTTTTCTGACGAAAAAATCAGAAAGATTGCTTTGGCTGAATCGAAAGGACTGCGTAAGGAAGTTCTTCCTATACTTAAAGAAGAGATTAAAAGAAGAAATTTAGACGAGAGTATGCTTGTCTGGATTGATGCTGAAAACCATACCCTAACTGAACTTGAAAAGCGTTCTTTAATCAGGAGAATAGAAAACCTAAAATGTCCGAGTTGCGGATTAAAGACTACTCCCCTCAGAGGCCAAAAATTCACCACGATTTATTCTATTTTAATATGGTGTTATATAAATTCAGAAGAATTGATATTGTGTATAAAATGTGGTCGCAGCAAAAAAGCCAAGTCTTTTTTAATTAACGGCCTGGCCGGATGGTGGTCTAAAAGAGGTTTTTTGCTAACTCCATATACACTGATCAAAGACTTTATTAATCTATTTTTTCAGCAAAAAATTAATGATAAAATTATTGCTGATTTTATAGAAAGAAATACAGGAACCTTTAGGATAAATGGAATGGACGAAGAATCTTTATATTACCATATAGAACACCATAACAAATCTCAGAGTGATCGTTAAAAATAAACCCAGACATTACCTTTTAGCAAGCTAATGCTGAGTCTCCAAACAAAAAATCCCTAAAGCCGTTGGCTTCGGGGATTTTTGTTTTTTCTACAGATTCGGTTTACTCCACCACATTGACATTGATCATCTCATCGGCTCTCAACAGGAGTTTATGACTGCTGCTGCTTAGGTTTGTGAGATACACTTTCTTATTCACCTTGTGATAGCGTTCGGTAATTTTGTTTACCGCTTCAACGGCAGACATATCGGCGATGCGGCTTTCCCTAAAATCGATGGTTATTTCTTCGGGATCGTTAAGCACATCAAACTTTTCATTAAACATCTTTACCGAAGCAAAAAACAAAGGTCCGTAGATCTCGTAATGCTTCATTCCGGTTTCATCTATATGTTTACGGGCGCGTATGCGTTTGGCACTATCCCACGCAAATACCAGTGCGGCAATAATCACCCCAACCAATACGGCAAGCGCCAGATTGTGCAGAAACACGGTCACCACAGCAACCAGAATCCCTACCAGAATGTCTGATTTCGGGTATTTATTGATGATTCTAAAACTCACCCATTCAAAAGTACCTATCGAAACCATGATCATCAGACCGGTCAACGCCGCCATCGGCAGACGCTCAATAAGCGGGGCGCCAAACATCACAAAAAGCAGCAATACAATAGCGGCAATAATCCCCGATAAGCGGGCGCGGGCACCGTTTGAGATGTTGATCATACTTTGGCCGATCATAGCGCAGCCTCCCATCCCTGAGAAGAATCCGGAAAGTACATTAGCAAGTCCCTGAGCAGCGGCTTCCTTATTGGTGCGGCCACGGGTTTCGGTGATCTCGTCTATCAATTCCAGCGTCAGTAAACTTTCAATAAGCCCCACAGCGGCTACAATTGCTGAATACGGAGCGATAATTTTTAAGGTTTCCCAGCTAAAGGGAACATCGGGAATATGAAAGGGCGGAAAACCACCTTCAATCGATGCGATATCGCCAACGGTGTTGGTGTCAATTCCAAAGAAAACCACAATTCCAAAAATCACAAGAATAGCCGCCAGCGAAGCCGGAAAAGCTTTGGTCACTTTAGGCAAGGTATAAATAATCAGCATGGTTAGCAGAACAAGGCCCAGCATTTTATAGAGCGCCTCACCTGTAAGCCAGTTGCCCGAAGCATCCTGAAACTGCACCAGTTGTGAGGTGAAAATGATAATCGCAAGACCGTTTACAAAGCCGTAAACCACCGGTAAGGGCACCAGTCGCATCAGTTTCCCCAATTTCAAAATTCCGGCAGCTGCCTGAATAAGACCGGCAAGAACCACACAGGCAAAGACGTATTCCACGCCATAATCTGCCGCCAAAGCAACGATCACTACGGCCACAGCTCCGGTTGCCCCGGAGATCATACCCGGTCTTCCGCCAAAAATCGACGTGATTAAGCCCATCATAAAAGCGGCATACAAACCGGTGAGCGGCGATAAACCGGCGATCAGAGCAAACGCCACCGCCTCCGGAACCAAAGCAATCGCCACGGTAAGACCGGAAAGAATTTCGGTGCGGTAGTTCACTTTTTGGGTAAAATCAAACAATTTTAAATACTGTTGCATAACAAAATTAGGGTTGTACAGCAGCTAAAACTGCCATCAAAATTCGGTTGCCGAACCCGATTGGGACGACATTTTTTAATCAAGGCGCAAAACTAGGTATAAAAAGCGATTAGACAAAGGTTTAAAGCTTTGGAGTACGAAAACGTTATAACAAAATGATTTTCTGTATGTTATCTAAAAAAGGGATTCCGAAAATACAGGTTATCCTATTCCGTCAACCCGTTTACCTCAGTTTTATTCACTAAATTGATTTTACGTACTCAACTCGATCACCAGACTTAAGCTGCCGTGGCGCTTGGGTACGTTTCTTTAAAAAATACCTAGACTATGAACAAACCCGTTGCATTCCTTCTTCTACTGTTGTTAACTACCGTTTCCGCAAGCGCACAACAGACCGAAACTTATGATTATGCGCTTTCAAGCCGAAAACTCATTCAGCATGGTGTGCAGGCGATTCTTACCTGCAACGGACTTTTCACTTCAAACCGAACGCTGGAGCAGGTTTACGATCAGGAACTTGCCTATTTAGAAGAGCCGGTGGGCACAGCAGCGGGTGGGGATTATGTGATTGATTATAAAAACAAAACCGTGACCATCGCGGCCAGCGACAGCACTTCCATTATGCGGGCGGCGTACCGGGCAGGCATTGGCTGTGTGATTCTTCCGCCCAATCAAACTTTTGAAATCATCGAAGAACTTCCCAAGCAACAGCTTGCGCCCCTTTCGGGAGATGCGGCCAGTATTCCCTGGCCTGACGGGGATTTGACCAAAAAACAAAAACTACCCAAATACATCGATAAAAAGCTACTGCAAGAAGCCTCTGACTGGTCTTTTAACAGGGAAAGCGAAGAGCAGGTCACCCTCAGCCTGCTTGTGCTGCATAAAGGTCAAATCATTCACGAGCGCTATGCCGAGGGCGTTGACATGCATACCAAAACACGCACCTGGTCTGTTGCCAAAAGTATTGCCGTGACCCTGATCGGGATGCTGGTTGATGCGGGCAAAATGGAGCTCGACGTGCCTCTGGGTATTGAATGGCTGCCGAAAGAACGCAGTTCAGCTAACGATCCGCGGGATGCGATCACCTTACGAAATGTGCTGAATATGTCTAGCGGACTCTACACGGTGGACAGCCGCGGGATGGAATATGCCACCGGCTCGGGGCTTTCCTATTGGGCGGGCGCGAGTTCGGCAAACGGCGCACGCGACCGCGGACTCATCCGCAATCCCGGGACCTATTGGGATTATGAAAACTACGATACCCTATTGGCTGTTTTGGCGATGAAGAATGCGCTGGGTGATGCCACTACCTATCTCGAATTTCCCCGGAAAGCCCTATTTGACCAAATCGGAATGCGGAATACCCTGGTAGGAACAGACCGGTTTGGCGATTTTATATTGAGCAGTCAGGTGTATGCCTCTGCGCGCGATCTGGCGCGTTTTGGCCTGCTTTACGAGCAAAACGGAATGTGGAACGGCAAACGCCTGCTATCTCAAGAGTGGATTGATTTTGTACGTACACCCACCACGGCTGCGGGGCAGGTCAATTCGTTATACGGTGGGCAGTGGTGGCTGGTAGACGACTCCCGCGATGATGTGCCTAAAGATGCCTATGCCGCACGGGGCAACCGCGGGCAGTATGTGGTTGTGGTGCCTTCCCGGGATCTGGTGATCGTAAGACGCGGCCTTGATTATGGCCGTCAGGGATTTGACGTTTGGGACCTTACACGGGAAGTGGTTAAGGCATTACCGGAGGATTATGTTTCGGAGGGGGAATAGAACGAATAATCTTGTAGAATTCTAAGCCTGAGTATTTTATCGATGGGTCATCTAATATTCTAATGGTTCTTTTCTGGCATACCTCACACGAAGAATATAAACAGCTTCCTTTTCAACCAAATAAGATATTCGGTAGGTGTGTTTTTCATAGGCCCTGACAGTACCGGAATTATTTGCTTTTAAGGAATCCAGCTTATAGATCTCAGGGTCTGTAGCCAATATTGAAGTGGAGTCGTATATTTCTGAAATGATTTTCTCAGTGATTTTAAGAGATTCGGATTGTTCTAAAAGCATCAAAAAGGCTTCGTTTAATTAAGCAGCTGCCTGATGCGTCCAAATTATTGCTCTCCCCATTTTTTGATGCGTTCTCGCATTTGTTCATGCGTAAAGATCTCGCCGCTTTTTATCTGCGCAATAGAGGTATCTAGTTCTTTATTGTATTCTTCGATACTAATACGCTGGGATGATACTTTTTTATTGTATTTCAGCATATTCTTGATGGCTTCGATAAACAAAGGATCGTTTACCTTATCAAGCTCTTCGTGAATCCATTTTATATCCGCCTGTACACTCATAACATTCATTTCTTAATCTAAAGATAAGATTATTCTTCCAAACCTTGAGTCCATCAGTTACGCTATGGCCAGACTGAATTGAATCCCTTCCCCCGGCCGTTTTTGCGCCAACGTACAAATCCCAAGTTCGCTCAATTGCAATACCCGTGGGTAACCTCCCGTTACCTGGCAATCGCGCATCAGGGCGATCAGGTTTCCGCCGGGTGTAAGCTGAACGGTTCCGGGAATTACGGGGCCGGTGGTGATGCCTTTTAAATTATTTGCTACCGCTTCTTTAAAACCAATAGCCATACGGTTTGACGTGGGCAGGAGCGTAAAACTCCCATCCGCCAACTGCTCCCGTACCGAAACGTCCAGCAAGTCCCATTCCGGTCCCGGAAAGGCCTCGATGTTGTTTTTATAAATTCCGGTTTCGGGGAACTGTACCCGTGCGCCGGAGTTTTTCTCTGTGGTTGCAGCAGTAAAAGGCAAACGATCGCCTTTTTCGATTCGGGATTTTGGGGTAATCCCGGGATACTGACTGCGGCTGTGCAGGATTTCAGGCGACCGAAAGCCTCCGTTTATAGCCAGATAGGCTCTAAAACCGCGTTTTAAGCCGCCAAATGTCAAAACATCGCCCGTTACACAACTATACACTTTTGAGCCTTCCAGAGGTCTGTCATTGAGTTTGAGTTCAAAGGTTGCCCCGCATACCGCGATCTGTGCATCGGCATGAAAATGCAATTGCGGACCGGTCATTGTGATTTCGAGTACCGCCGCATCGGGTGGATTGTTGAGCAGTAAATTGGCCTTTCGGGCGGCAAGGCTGTCCATCACCCCGCTGCGTGGCACCCCATAAACCGCGCTTTGCATTCTTCCTAAATCCTGAATGCTGGTGTACAAACCGGGTTTTAAAACTTCAACTTCACTCATCGTTTTTCCGTTTTCAATTGAAAGTTTCCAGATTTTATTTGCTCTTGGACTTCCTGATGTTCGGCTTTGGAAACCGCATAAAACTGAATTTGATCTCCGGCCTGAAACGGACACGGAATTTCCAGTTGCGGATTGAACAATTCCACCGGACAATTCCCGATAATTTGCCATCCTGCGGGACTCGAATTCGGGTAGATTCCGGTTTGATTTTCGGCGATGCCAACAGCGCCTTTTGCAACCGATTGACGCGGTGATTTTTTACGGGAAATGCGGAGCCGTTCATCCATTCCGCCCAGGTATAAAAAGCCGGGCAAAAACCCCATAAAATACACGGTATAAATCGGCCGGGTATGCAGCTCGATGATCTCCGAAATTTTAAGTTTATTTGTAGTCGAAAGTTCTTCCAGATCAAGACCAAATTCGGCATCATAGCACACCGGTAGTCGGTAGGTTTCGCGCTGCAGATCGGTAGTCGATATATTCGCAAAATCCACCGCCTGGAGACGCTCCAAATCATCATAAACAGAATCTATACCAAGCACATAATTAATTAATAATGAATTGTATGCATTGATCACCTCAACTTTTGATTCAATTACATTTTGAAGTAAAAAATCCTTTACCGAAATCAGCCAATTCAGGTTTTCGGGGTTGATAGCGAAGTCCCATTGCAACAAAACAGCCCGCTCTCCCAGTCTGGATATCTTCGGTTTTTGGGGAATCATAAAGGCTTGATTTGAATGGATGCTTCGGTTAATTTTTGGCGTAAAAAGTTCAGTAATTCCACCGCATTTTCGGTATCGCCGTGTACACAAATCGTGTCTGCTTTCTGTTTAAAAACAGCACCCGAAACCGCTTTGATTTCGCCCGCTTTTACCATACGAATTACGTGTGCTGCGAGTTGGTTTTTATCGGTGATCAGGGCATTGTTTTGAGCCCGTGAAACCAGGCTGCCATCTGCCTCATAATTGCGGTCTGCGAAGGCCTCATAAAACAACTTTAAACGCCCTGAAGCTGCACGCGCCATCTCTGAATTGTAAGGTACATAAACGGGAATTTGGGGATAGTGGGTTTCCAGAAACGCAGTGATGGCTTCAGCATATACCGCATCACCCGCACACAGATTGTACAATGCTCCGTGCATCTTGATGTGGTGCAAAGGCAGGTCTGCATCACGGCAGGCTTCGGCAACCGCTTCTATTTGTTCATGAAGCGATGCGCTGAGACTTGCAAAAGGCATTTCTAGTTTCTTGCGGCCAAAATGTTCTTTATCGGGAAAAGAAGGATGCGCCCCTACTCCAACCCCGTGTTTTTTCGCCAGCTCAACCACCTGCGTGATGGTCTGCGCATCACCGGCGTGACCGCCACAGGCGAGGTTACACGAACTGATGAGCGGCATCAGGGCTGCTTCATTGCCCACGCCCTCGCCCAGATCGCAATTGATGTCTATGGAAAGTGCATTCATAAGCTACCGATCACCGTTAGGATTACCTTTCCGCCCAAAATACAGGTTATGATTAAAATAACCAGACTGATCGCATTTTTTAAGGTGGAATTTTTATGCTCCCCGAGCAAATTCGTCCGGTTGGCCAGCCAGATCAGGATGCCCGCGATGACAGGAAGCAAAATCCCATTTGCGATTTGTGCAAACTGAATGATCGCAATGGGTTTGATGCCGAAAGTTGCCAGAAGTACTCCGGTAAACAGAATGAGCATCCAGGTGGCCCGAAAAGGTTTGGACTGCTGGTTTCCATCCAGATTTAAACAGCCCTGCGCCACGTATGCCCCGGCCAGCGGTGCGGTTATCGCCGACGTGATCCCCGCGGCAAACAACCCCAAACCTATGCAATAGCGAGCCGCCTCACCGTAAAGCGGCTCGAGGCTTAGTGCAAGCCCTGCCGCGCCATCAACGCTGCTTCCATTGATCGCCGCAGCGGCAATGATGATGCACATGGAGACGATTCCGCCTAAAACCACAGCGATAATCGTATCCTTTCGGGCTGCGGGTAACTCACGCTTATCCTTCCATTTTTGATTAACCAGGGAAGCGTGCAAAAACAGGTTATACGGCACTACGGTGGTGCCAACCAAAGCGATGATCATCAGGAGGCTGCCTTCCGGAACTCCCGGGATAAAAGCATTATTCAGCAGATCGAAGAGATCTGGCCCCGTTAGGATTGCAGTGATCACAAACGAAAGGCTCATCAAAATCACCAGCACCAGAAATACTTTTTCAAGTACTTTATAATTGCCGATGTACAGCAACACAAAGGCAACAGCGCCGATGAGCAGGCTGTAACCATTGAGCTGAAAGCTCTTTAAATGGATTATCCCATCGTTTCCTAATGCTTGCAGTCCCAGAACGCCACCGCTGATGTTTCCGCCCTCATAAGCCGCATTTCCCACCACAATGGCAGCGAGCACGAGACCGAGAATCAGTTTGCGCAGGATTCCGTCCGGCAATTGTTCGCGTAGTACCTGTGAAAGTCCTTTCCCCGAAACCAGACCAATACGCGCTGCGGTTTCCTGCAAAATCACCGTCGCTATGATAGACAGGATCATTGCCCAGAGCAGGCCATAGCCAAATTGCACACCTGCCAGCGTACACACGGTTACCGTCCCGGGGCCGATAAATGCCGCGGCGATCAGGGCGCCCGGACCTATATTTTTAAACGGATTACGCATTAGCGGTGCGCGGTTTTTAAGGCGTAAAGTGCAAAACTGCCCAGCCAGTGTCCGCCCTCATAATCGTCGCCTACCACATTGGGCAGCGAATAATTGAGGTGTTTGTCTGCCGTTTGCTTCAGGTGCGCATATTGCGGATATTGTTTGGCCAGCGCATAGAGATTCCACGCACGGCTGAAGTTGACGCCATCGAGATGCACCAGTTTACCGTCGGTACGGTCTGAAACTTCACCCACGGCCAACTCATAATCGGTATTTTTCAATTGTGGTAAAAACTGATCGGCCCAGGCCAGAAAATCCGCTTCGGGTAATACCAGGCGCATAATGTTGAGTTCTTCGAGGCAGGACGAAAGAAAATCAGTCCCACCCGGTTCCCAGCTCATAGGGCAGTTTTCGTCTTTTAAATAAAAATCTTTGGCACGTGCTGCGATCAGATTCTGAAACGTAGTATCCTGCACGGTTTCGGCATATTCATAGGCAAAAGAGAGTCCGAACGCCGTGTTGGGATGTTCGCCCACACGAATGGGGTAATTCAGTTTTGGCAAAAATTCCTCATAACGCTCCACCAGCAAATCGGTAAGCGATTGCAGGTTTTGTTCCAGTTCACGAGCCAAGGGATCATCCCAGGTATGGAGTTCTTCCGCCAGTTTCAGCAGCCACGCCCAGCCGTAAGTACGCTCGTAGGATTTGTTGTGTTCGCCATTAAAATAGGCCACTTCCGCCTCTATGTTTTCTTTTGTCAGATGTTCTTTTAAATAGGTTTTTAAGGTTTCGGCTTCTGCCAAATCGGGAAAGGTCTTTAAAAGATAGACCATACTCCAATGCCCGTGAACGGCACTATGCCAGTCAAAACAGCCGTAAAACGCGGGATGCAAAACCGAAGGTTCCTTTAAATCCCCGGCTTCACCCAGCGTCTGACTCAGTTTATTGGGATACTCCTGATTAACGCAGGCCAGCGGCAACTGCGCCAGATTATTGGCCTGATCGAGGTTGAGTTGCGGGGTGGTATAGGTTTGCTGCACGGTTTTCGTTTCGGCTTCCGCAGTTTTTTGATCTTGATCGGGTTGGGTATTGCAGTTAGTACAGGCTGCGAAAATCAATAGATAGAATTTTTTCATTCAGGCGGGTTTTAGACAATTCTGTGGAATGCTTATCGAGTTAAAGATAAAGAAAGCCACTGAAAACCACATTTGAAAAGTGATGCCGCTCTTACTTTTAAAGGCAATGCCGAAAGTTATGATACTCCAAAACACACCTCAGCATTAAAATTTCTTCATATCGAATACCTCCTGCGCTTGCTCCGCGAAGGTTTACAGGTTAATTTTAAAACGACCGAAATCTGCACGCTATGTCAAAAACCGAAAAAACGAACCTCAACAATCCCGAAGACCACGGAATCTGGCTTCAAAAGGCCAAAACCCTCCGCAAAATTGTAGGTACGCTGGGAATGCTTTTGCCGGTGCTGCTGTTGGCTATTTCACTTACGTTTTTTGACCTCAACGCACCGCTGGAGTCCATCAGTCATTACTATTTCACACGGGCTTCTACCCTGTTTACGGGTAGTATGGGACTCATTGGCACCTTTCTGATTGTTTACAGCGGCGAAGAGCGGGCAGATTTCTGGGTTTCGAACATCGCGGGGGTGGCTGCGCTTTGTGTGGCCTTTTTCCCTAGCAGCAATCTGGCTACCATGTGCTGCGATCTGGATATGCCGTATGCAATGACCTATTTTGACGAGTCGAAGGAAGGTTGGCGCTCACTGTTTCACTATATCGCTGCGGCGGTATTTCTACTCGCACTGGCTTATATGTCGCTGTTTCTTTTTGTGAAATCAGACAAACCCAAAGCACAGCGCAGTCCGAAAAAGATTATGCGCAATCGCATTTACCGTATTTGTGGTACCCTGATGCTGGCTGCTCTGCTGGTTGTGGTTTTGGGGCTGACAGGTGTGATTCCTGAAACTACCTACGATGAACTCAGACTGACCTTTTGGATGGAAGCGGTTGCCGTGGAAGCCTTCGGTTTTAGCTGGCTGGTTAAAGGAGAAGCCCTGATGGGGGATAACAGTTAAACGGTTTGTTATTTGTTATTCGTTATTTCTTGTTCCTGGTTGCTGATTCCTGAAAACGTAGACTGCTAGCTAAATTTAGTTGCAAGTTGCAGATAAAAATTATCAAGTTTGGCGCAACTTTTTCGCCGGAGAGGTATCTATTTACCAAAACAAGCTAATTATGAAAACCAAACTGAATCTGCTATTCTGCCTGATCGTGTTAATCGGTTGTGAGGATACCGCAGTTGAGGAACCAAGGGATGCCACGGCTCTTTTAATCTCCGGAAAATGGAAAAACACAGAAGCCTACATCAGTTCCGGAGGTCCCCAATATTGGGTTGATGTGCCTAATGGCGAAACCATTACCTTTAAAAATAACGGAAGCTTTTCTTCAGATCGCTATGCCGAATGCGCAACGGGTAATTTCACAGTAAAAGAAAATGTCCTCAGCCTAAACTACGACTGTTCTGATTTTAATCCCAATACTGAAAACGAGGAGGGTTTGATCACCTACTCCATTGAACAGTTTGCAACTTATTTTATACTCACACCTACCAGCGGACCTATCTGTGTCGAAGGTTGCAGTTATAAGTATGTACGTGTGGAATAATCTTTCGGGTTTCTTGTTTAAGAAATTCAATTCAACAGAAAACCGCAAACAGTAAACCGAAACATCTTCCCGATACAATTGAAACCATTCTAGCAGCCGTTTTCTTTTACTCGAGGTGACAAAAAAAGAAAACCGCAAACGGTAAACCACACCAAAAAAAGAAACCCCAAAGCTCCGCAGAACTTTGGGGTTTTTTCGGTTCAACCTTTCAAAAAAAACCTACTTTTTAACTTCCTCGAGTGTTACCTCGTTTCCGTCTTTATCTAATAACTTGACTTCGTCAAAGCCCATCTTCTTGAATTGCTGGTACTGCGTTGCCGCATCACCCACAACCAGATAGGCCATTTTTGATTCGTCCAGATATTTATTAGCCAGCTCTTTGTGCTGCTCTAAGGTCATATTGTTAATCGTGGCTTCCTCTTTCTCGATGTAATTAGGGTCTAAATCATACGAACTGCGCTCCTGAAGCATTCCTAACAAAGAACCCTGAGTTTCAAAACGACGTGCGTTTGATTTGATCAACGCATTCTTGGTGAATTCTAAATCTTCAGGTGTGATACCTTCTTTGTACTTGGCGATTTCATCTCTAAAGATTTCAACCGACTCACCGGTAGTATTGGTACGTACGCTTGAAGATGCGGTAAAGGTTCCCGGAATTTTGGTTCCGCTAAAGCCTGAACGTGCCCCGTAGGTATACCCCTTTTCTTCACGTAAAACCAGGTTTACATTTCCGCTAAATGAACCTCCTAATTTGTAGTTCATCACTTCTGCAGGATAGAAATCCTTATCGGTACGTGGCATCGCGATATACCCGATATTGATAACCGACTGTTTCGCATTTGGGATATCTACAAAATATAGAGAAGCTTTATCACGGTTATTTGCAACCGGGAATTCAGGAATCGTCACTTCTTTAGCTTCCCATTTGGTTTTTAAACCTTCAAGTGCTGCAAGCGCCTTGTCTTTAGACACGTCACCCACTACGTGGAAACGGCTTACAGAAGGTGAAAAATAGTTGTTGTAGTAGTCTTTTAAATCCTGAATGGTAATCGCCTCTACAGACTCTACCGTACCGCTGACAGGATGTGCCAAAGGATGGTTTTCACCGTACAATACCTTGTTGTACACCCGGTTTGCAATCACATTCGGGTTTGCGTCAGAGCGCTTAATCGAGTTGATGGTGCTGGTTTTGATACGGGCAAATTCCTTCTCATCCCAACGCGGTTGCAGTAAGATTTCTTCTACCAAAGCCATAGTCTCATCAAAATTACGGGCCAGTGTATTCCCTCGTATCACAATAGACTCATCAGTAGTGTACATATTGATACTGGCACCCAGACGGTCAATGGCTTCTTCCAGCTCAAGGGGAGTCTTGTTTGCAGTACCTTCCATCATTACATCGGTCATGAGGTTTGCCACACCGTTTTTGCTTAAATCATCAAGCAGGTGGCCGCCATCTAGTACCAGACTGAAGTTTACCAAAGGCAACTCATCCTGAACGATACCATATACCTCCATTTCGTTTGGCAATTCAGCCGTCCACGATTCCGGGATATTCAGTTTAGGGCTCTCTCCCATTGCAGGAGGAACCGAACGGTCAAAACTGGAAGGTGTTTTTTCGATCTCTTTTTCGGCATCTACAACCTCAGTTTGTACGTTTTCAGTGATTTCTTCCTCAACAACTTCAGCTTTCTCCGAATTCTCAGCGATAAGTTCCATTTGTCCCTTAGGTACAAAGCTGGTCAATACAAAAGGTTTTCCTTTGATGTATTTATCATAAACGCGCATCACATCATCAGCCGTTACCGCTTTGATGTTTTCGATGTCTTTTTCAATAAAACCGGGATCTCCGGCAAACACATCGTATTGTGCTAACTGAAAGGATTTACCTAAAACACTGCTGATTCCGTTATAAAAATCAGTTTCGAGACCGGCTTTAATACGCTCAATATCTTCAGCCTTAATGCCTTCTTTTTCAAAAAGCGCGAAAGCTTTGTTGATACCGGTTTCTACACTATCCAGATCAACCCCGGCATTTGCAGTTACCGAAATACGGAATTTACCGGCAATCTGGTCTGAACTATTAAACGCGTAAGGTCGCGAAGTCACTTCCATATCTTCAGTCAAAACACGGTATAAAGGCGCTTTCTTTCCGTCTGAAAGGAGTTGGCCTAAAAAGTCAAGCGCATACGCGTCATCGGTATACTGCTCAACCGTTGGCCAAACCATGTTTAATTGAGGAGCGGTAGCGAAGTTATCTTCGTGATACAATCTTTTGGTCTCATCGAGAGTCACATTCTGTACTTCTAAAGGCTCCACTTCCTGACGCTTTTTGATTTCGCCGAAATACTTTTCAACCAGTTCTTTGGTTTTGGCCTCATCAAAATCCCCAGCGATTACCAGCGTAGCGTTGTTAGGGCCGTAGAACTTGTCGTAAAACTCCTTTACGTCTTCTACCGTTGCATTTTGAAGATCTTCAAGCTCTCCAATCACCTGCCAGCTGTACGGGTGTCCGTCAGGAAACAGGTTTTTGTCAATCACCCAGCTGGTGTGACCATACGGATTGTTGTCTACACGCTGGCGCTTTTCGTTTTGAACCACTTCCTGCTGATTGGCAAATGCAGATTCGGTTACCGTGTTGATGAGAAAGCCCATACGGTCAGACTCCAGCCACAATACGGTTTCTAGCGCGTTGTTTGGCACTACCTCATAATACACGGTTCCATCCTGCCAGGTACCCCCGTTAAGCGTACCACCGGCATCCTGAATGGTTTTGAAGAATTGATCCTGCGGCACGTTTTCAGATTCCTGAAACAACATATGCTCAAAAAGGTGGGCAAAACCGGTACGTCCCTTTTTCTCGCGGTTAGATCCTACGCCATATTGTATCGCAACAGACACAATGGGGTCACTTTTGTCCTGATGAAGAACAACGTTTAAGCCGTTTTCCAGCTCATACTTTTCGTAATCGATTGATAATTTGGCTTCTGCAACATCACCATCTGAATCTGCCTGTTTATCGCAGGAAACAAAGGTGGCCACAAAAAACGACAGCATCACTGCCATCGGTGTCCATTTAGTTCTAATCATAGAAATGTTAATTTTAATTAGTAAAGTTTAAATATACAGAAATGTTTTCAGCCTAAATGACGCAAAAAACAAACCCGTGTTACAGAATTTAATTAATTATTTAAGGTGTTTTCGCAGAATCCTTGAATAAATCGCAATCTTATAAGCGGAATGCATACTGTTAAAATTGAAGTGCAAAATCGGCTTTAGGTCATTTTAGCCGGCTGCAAAACGCGGTTTTCGGTAAACTCCAGATTGGTTTTACTCAGTAATAAATCCTGAATACTCTGAATATCTTTACTGTTCTCGGTATTAGCAACATAAATAGTGACCACGGGATTTTGCAATTCCAGATTGGGCGAGTTTACCTTAAGATATTCCCAGCGTTCTTCAATGAGCCGGGTAACAAGTTCAGCGGTTTCAGGCTGAATGAGAAAAACTACCTTTCCTACCGGCACGGTATCGAATAAGAAATCGACCTCATAGGCACAGCCCTTACGTTCTTCCGAGAATCCGCGTAAATCCATCAACACAACATCGGCAAGTTGGGTGTAGGTCGCAACGGCAAGTTTCCAGGTATTGTCGTAGCACATGGTAGGCATACTTTTATAAGTATGGTCTAATTTCCGCGGGACCTCTTTCAGTTTTTCAAGGCGGTTATTCAGATGCTCCTGGTTTTTGATAAAGCTTTTGGAAACCTGATTTAAGTTATACCGCACCAGGGCAATACAGCCCAGCACCGTAAGTGGGATGATCACAAAATAATTAACCCAGCGGGTATCGAAGGAAGCCGCCTCAAGCTCTACCTCAATAATAATTAAGAGGAAAAAAGACAGCGCAACAATGGGGATGGTTTCGCTTTTCTGCCTGAAGCTGCTACGCATAAACGAAGGATCTACTACCGTAAAAAACGAGCCGAAATACTTCCAGAATTTAAGCAGCCCTTCAAAGGTAAATAAGGCCGTTTCGTTAATCCCAAAAACACGAAGTACCAAAAGCTTAAGATTAGGCACTTTGGCCAGTCGATACTGCAGGTGTTTCAAAAGACCGATGTGTACTACAACAGCGGCAAGGTAGCCGATCTCCTGCAAATCAATATACGGAATCATAAATACAAACTGAGAGAGCGCCACCCCAATTAATACCGCATCCAGGTAATGCGCTCTAACCGGGTCTGCAATGGCCAGGAAGGTTTGCTTAAAAGGAGCCAGAAAGCCTGTAAAACCGGTTTTATGCGCACGGAATTGATCCCGAAAGCCCAAAATGCGATAGGTTGCAAAAGCCGCATAGGGAATAACCAGAAAAACGGCGTCACCCATAGTCAGAATCAGGTATCCTAATGCGATGAGTAAACAATAGGCATACTGAAGCCTGAATTCCTTTTTAGCGCGCTTAATAAGGGATTCGCGCAGGGCCTGTGCTTCGGGCTGCGGAGTTTCACAGCTAACCCAGTCAAATTGCACGTTTGATCGCGCCGCGATTTCTGATTTTTCTTCCACCGGCCGTTCCTGCTGATCTGCTGCAGACGGGATCATCATCATTTTAGTCACCTTTTTGCGTATTGCATACCGGCTGTAAGCAATAGTAACGGCTAAAATAATCCCGACAATCAACGCGGTGTTTAGACTGGAATCTGAAACCGAAGATTCGGCTACTTCCTGATTGTAAATTAAAAAAGTATGGAAACTGCGCATATCACCCTGTGTTGAAGTTACTCGTTAAACGTTGAGGGGTGAAAGCTAAAATACTGATTCAGAGTATTTTTTAAAGATAGTTGTTTATCTTGAAAGTTTACTAAATGTCCCGTTTTTTGCCTAGACCCGGCTGTACACTTCAATTTTAAACATGATGTAATTGGCGTAAACCGTAAGAAAAAGTCGGTTTCCATAGCAGCGAAAGCCAACTATATACTGCCCTCCATTCATATATTGAATCGTCAGGTATTCAGCATTAAAATAGAAACCTGCGGTTTGTGTTTGTTGCCCATTTTGCCAGTATTGCACAAGCTGATTAGAACCAAAAGCCAGATCGAATGATTCACTTAACGGTATTTTAGAACCGTGCTCTACAACCATTTCCAAATGCCACTTGCCATACAACTGCTGCGGATTGTGAAACTGGCTGCGATACGCATAAAGCGCGTTAGGGTTGGACTCAAAGGGAGTCAATCGTATGATAATATCTTCAAGCATCGCATCATAACCTGAGAAACCGCCTGAATTGTTGATATTTTGAGCTTCGGGCTTTGGTTCTTCTCCCTGTTGTTCATTCAATTTATCGCGTAACGCATCGATGCGCCGGCCTATATAGTGATTTACATCATTTCGGCTTAAAAAATCGGTTAGGATGATGTCGATATCGTCTGGCTTTTCGCTTTTGCGATCTAAAAGCAATTCAATCTCAAAAAGTAATTCTTTCTGTTCTTCCATCGTCAGACTATCCCTCTTACGCACCATAGAATGCAATTTGCTCAATCCGGAAATGGGCATTGGCGGTTTGGGTACCTGATCGTAGTGACTTTTATCGTGCAAATAGGGTTTAGTCTGTTCCAATTCCCGAAGACTCTTGACCAAAAGATTCTTGCGCTTGGGATCATCGGGACGGTAAGAAGTTAGATTGTTATCTTTTAATGCCGGCGGCATAAAGCTTGAACTCAAATCGTCTACCCGTAAACCCATCATATATTTACCAAGACCTTCCGCATACGTAAGCTCGGCCATACAGGCCTGTGATCGGTTAGATTCTTTAGAGAGTACAAATAAAAAGATATCGCATTTGCGTATTTGTTTGAGGATTTCATTCCACCACTCGGTACCGGCGCCCAACTTGTGGTCAAACCAACACTTGTAATCGAGATAACCTAAAAATTCGCTGATATCTTTAACCTCTTCAACCTGGGCTCGGGAATAACTGATAAATAATTTCACGTTGGGCGTCTTGGTTTATGTCTGTTGGTTCGATCAAGAGGGTTATTCTATTAGAGGCCCTCTAAAAATAAAAGCTATTTCGTTTATATCCAAAAGTTTAAAAAATAATAGAATATCCATAATTCAATGAGATTAAGAGAGAAATTGAACATTTAATCGCATCTTATTCGAAAAGTCACGATAGCAATCAAAGGCTTTTGAAGTGGCATTTTTGGTTTGATCGTCATAAAGTGCCAGATTAAACGAAACGCTTTTCTTTACCTGTTTAAATGTCCACTCCTTATCTGTAGTCGTTACGTGAACAGGAGTTTGTTCATGGTCAATTAGCAGCTCATTTTGACACTTCCATTCAAAACCATTTGCCAGAATAATGTGATCGCTATACCCGGAAATAAGGGCAAGCTCTTCCGGCTTTTTAAGACTGTATTTTAAATCTTTATAATCTTTTTTCTCAGGTAATCCCAGAGATTCCCGGAGTTTACGTTCTTTACGTTTACTTCCCGAAATCCAGCCGCCAATACCTGTAGCGCCTTTTCTGAGTTCTTTAAAATTATCAATACCGTCCATAACCTCGCCTACACCGGGGATTAAACCCACAACTTCACCTACTCCTTCGTCCGCTACACGTCTAAGAAGCGACTGGCGCATGGGTAGTTTGAAATGAAGAATGCGCTTAGTGGTTAGCACCAGCAAAAACGGTCGCTTTCCGTGTAAAATTACCAGTATTTGCTCTTCAGTATCAGATTCTGAAGGGTCTATGAAGTTTACCCTCGAGAACGGAAATCCTTCCTGCTCAAAAAAGAATTCAAAGTTAGTATGAAGGTATTTGGAATGGTCAATTTTTGAACGAAACATAAGCCCTGATATTAAATGAAAACAACTTTACAAATTTTATTTTCAGGGGTGTATGCGTACAGGGGCATCTAAATATAGCTAAATCCTTCGATAATGGACTTGAGTCGTGTATATAATTTACCCCGGTCAACAAGATGCTTGCTAACCGGGGTAATTATAAATTGTAAGATTGCGTTTCAGTCTTCTATCGACTGAAATTCAAAAAATGAATCAGGCCTTAGTATGTATACGGTCTAAGTCTTCCTGCGAAACTACTCTAAAGGAGAACTTGTACCCTTCAAAAATCGCCAGACCGTAAAACAGCAGGTCTATGGGACTAAAGGTTTCGCCCATAAGCTCCGGCAAATAACTGTAGTCAAAATACAGGATTGCATTCACTAGACTTACATCCATTTCATTGGCAACAAACCCCAAAATACTCAGAATATTTCCCAGTAAAACCGATAAAAATGCAAGCGCTCCGCCCCAATATCCGAAAATCTGACTGATTCCTTTACCCACCAGACGAATGGTGTATCCCACCGCCGCGCCAATGGCTACAGCCATATAACCTATCTGAAAACCGGTCATCACACTAATAGTTCCCCAGAGAATAGCGCCAACCAAACCAACCGTGGCACCCATAACAATCGCCGGAATCAGATTCTCCTCTTCTTTGAGTCCTTTTAAATCGCTCTCTGAAAGTTTCTGATGTATTTGATCTACAGTTAAGGCTTCAGATTGATGAGCCAGAGCCTGAACCTCCGGGTCTTCCTGAAAATCCCCGCAGGTCCCTTCAAAATCTGCTTTTTGATCGGTAAGGCTGCATAAAATACCGGTTTGTAAATCCATTTTTCGGTTGGTGCATTTCTTGCAAAACGCCAATTGTGCATCACGTGTCATTGATATAGTATAAAATAATTAATAATTCTTCATTTGTTTGTTATCCCAACCAGCCATCCCGATCCAGACTTCGGTATTGTATGGCTTCGCTGATATGATGCCCGGCGATGTTTTCGACGGCTTCCAGATCGGCAATGGTGCGGGCCACTTTTAAAATACGGTCGTAAGCGCGGGCAGATAGGTTAAGTTTTTCCATCGCGTTTTTAAGCAGTGTTTTAGAATATTCATCGAGCGCGCAGTATTTCCTAATCTGCTTCACGCTCATCTGGGCGTTGTAGTGTATGCTTTCGCTTTCGCGAAAACGTTCCGTTTGCAGTTTACGGGCTTCAGTCACCCGCTTGCGTATGTCTATGCTGCTTTCGGCCTTGCGCTCGTCTGAAAGTTTATCAAAAGGAACCGGCGTCACTTCAATATGAATATCAATTCGGTCTAAAAGCGGTCCGCTTACCTTGCTCAGATAGCGCTGCATCTCTGCCGGAGTGCTGGTCACCGGCGCGCCGGGATCGTTAAAATAGCCGCCCGGACTGGGGTTCATACTGGCTACCAGCATAAAACTGCTGGGATAAGTCACGGTAAATTTGGCCCGGGATATGGTCACTTCGCGGTCTTCCAGCGGCTGCCGCATCACCTCAAGCACGGTGCGTTTAAACTCGGGCAACTCATCTAAAAACAACACGCCATTATGCGCCAGAGAAATCTCCCCCGGCTGCGGGTATGCCCCACCGCCTACAAGGGCGACGTCGCTAATGGTGTGATGCGGACTCCTAAACGGCCGGTGTGCCATCAGGCCCACGTTTTCGCGCATACGCCCCGAAACACTGTGAATCTTGGTGGTCTCAAGCGCCTCGCGCAAAGTCATAGGCGGCAAAATGGAAGGCAGGCGTTTGGCCAGCATGGTTTTACCGGCTCCCGGCGGACCTATTAAAATGATGTTATGGCCACCGGCGGCAGCGATTTCCATACAGCGTTTGATAGACTCCTGCCCTTTTACATCGGCGAAGTCAAAATCGGGATGCTCCAGGGCGTTGAAGAATTCGCTTCGGGTATCTACAATAGTACGCTCAAGCGGAGCACCGGTATCAAAATGATTAATCACCTGCGCGATGGAGTCGATTCCATACACTTCAAGGTCTTTTACAATCGCTGCTTCTTTGGCGTTTTGGCTGGGTAATAAAAACTTTTTAAAACCTTCTTCCTGAGCTTTTATAGCAATAGGCAAAGCGCCACGTATGGGTTGCAGGCTTCCGTCGAGCGAAAGCTCGCCCATGATAATGTATTCGTCTAAATGTTCGGCTTTGATTTGATCACTAGCAACCAGAATCCCGATGGCGAGGGTAAGATCGTAAGCGCTACCTTCCTTGCGCATATCGGCCGGAGCCATATTGAGCGTAATTTTTTTACCCGGAATTTTATAACCGTTGTTTTGAAGGGCCGCCGCAATGCGGTAATTGCTTTCTTTAATAGCATTATCGGGCAAACCCACGAGGTGATAGCCTATTCCCTTATCAATATTGACCTCAACGGTGATCGTGGTTGCCTCTACCCCAAAAACAGCCGAGCCATACACTTTTGTAAGCATAATGATCCGTTAGTTCGCCATCCGGGTAGGGCCTTTGGCTTTTTATCTGGGTAGGAAATTAACGGAAAAACAGCACATATAAAAGAGAATCACAAGTATTGTTTAACATTTTATTTAGATTAAACCTGCATTAGTGTATTTTTGACAAAAATTTAGTTATGGCTGACTCCTACTCCATCCCGACATCGACCCGCATTGGTCACGTGCATCTAAAAGTTTCTGATCTGGAACGTGCCCTGCGTTTTTATAATGAAATTCTGGGTTTTGAAATCATACAGCGTTTGGGTGATGAAGCTGCCTTTATTTCGGCAGGAGGTTATCATCATCATATAGGTCTCAACACCTGGCAAAGTAAAGGCGGAAGTGCTCCGCCGCAGAACACAACCGGTTTGTTTCATACCGCAATCGTATATCCTACCCGCAAGGATTTGGCAAAAATTTTAAAACGTCTTCTGGAAAATGGAATACAATTAACCGGCGCGGCAGATCACGGGGTTTCTGAAGCATTGTATCTAAATGATCCCGATGAAAATGGGGTGGAATTGTACTGGGATCGTCCCCGGGAAGACTGGCCTCGTGATGAAGCCGGAGAAATCGAAATGTACACCCGCAGACTCGACCTGAACAATTTATTGCAGGAGCTGGCTTAATCACGCATTCGCGAAAGTACGCCTGCGGCCCATTTGTTTGCGGGTTTACCGAAACACTCAATCAGATCGTCTACGCCAATTACACTGCCTTTTGCCAAACGGCCCAATAAGGCTATGGGCTGATGCGTATTGCCGGCTTTACTGATGATACGGCCATCTTCAAGCGTATGTAAACCGAGTTTGTAATTTACCGGACTCACTTTCTTATCGGCAATCAGGTTTTGAATCAGGGGACTGCTCACCTTCAGCAGTTGTGGCGGGTCTACAACCGAATTAACCATAACATCTGCGGTAACCGATTTTCCATTTTTACGCAGTTTCCAGCCTGATGGGACCTCTTCAATCTGCGGATTATCCACAAAATCAAGATGGAGCACTCCGGCTTCCACCAAAGCGATCAATTGCTGCACACTGGCAATGGGAGGTCCGTACGAATAGCGTTTACTGGCTTCAATATACTTCACCAGATCAATCATCGCCGCATCCTTAAAATCGAAATGCGTAAACTCGTGATACAACACCCCCAGCGCATAGCGCCATACCTGACCCAAACAGTAATCAAGACTGATTTTCTCGCGGCCACAGGCCATATCGAGCAGGGCATTTAAAGCTTCAATCGCCGGTATGTCGTGACTTAAAAGCAATTCGTGCTGAAGCTTTTTCGGTTGCCGAAGGAGACTTTCGGTGAGTTTAGCAAGCTCGTGCCTGTCTAAAGTTGTGGGTCTGGCTTTAGTCTTTAAATCCAGATAAACCGAAGCGGTCATTTCGCCCAAAGCTTCGATTAAAAAGGAGGCGTCCTTGATTTGATCCGGATGTTGGTTTGCCTCCTCAATTTGGGTTTTAAAATGAAGCATACTTTCCGCTGAAGGTTCAAACCAGGCATCAATTTTTGCATTTTTAGGCTTTGGTGCCGGCGGCAAGCCGTCCAGCGAAAACGCAATTAAAGTCCTGGGCTCCTGTTCTGAGGCAGAATACTGAAAACGGTCCGTATCGGGAATTTCGGTAAAGCTTCCTCCAAAACCTAGCGTCAGGGCCCGCATCTGGTCTACCATAGACAGGCCAAAACCCCGCATCGCGATCACGGTATCGGGGGTAATGGCTTCGGTTTCCAAAGCACCAACAGGATAGGGATCTTTGTACAACATAAGCTTTTGCTCGCGGGCATGCGCTTCCCAACTCTGTAGTTGATCAGAATCGTAAACCGGCTGATGTCCTATGGTCAGAACGGTTTCGGCTACCTCATATTCTATACCCTCGGCATCTGTTAGCATACAGCCTGTTGCCGTTGTTTCCACCAAAACGATTGCCTTTTGCAGACATTCCGCCAAACCGGCATCTGCCAAAACATGGGCAATGCTTTCAAAACGTGCGTTTAAATAAGCTCCTATTTTAGACCGGGACGGAAAGTGATCTTTTTCCTGTGGATCGTGATTTTCAGGATAGTTGATCCATTCGCGGTAGGAAGCAAAAGCCGGAATAAATAGATCATCAATCCTGATTTCAGGCCTGCCGGCGAGTCCGTTTGCCAGATGCCGCTCGTGAATATTCGAAAGGTTTGTGGCTACCTGCGCCGGTGACCAAATCTGACCCGCACCAAAATGTGGTGAAGCTTCAAAAAGCAGGACCTTAGGGATTTCTGATACAGTAGCATCCTGTAATGCCAAAAAGAGGGCTTCAAGCGCGGCGAGACCGCGAGGTCCCACCCCAACAATAGCAATGCTTTGATTTTTTTTGGTCATAAATACGGGTTCAGGCCAACGGATATGGCGATTTACGGCTGCTTGCAAAGTTACGACTCCCTCTTAAAGCCGTACATTTCTAGTCATAAGCTTGTCTTAAATCTAAATCTTTTGCCAGAAACTGTATCTTTAAAAGCGTAAAACAGCGGTCGCCGAGATCGTTTCTAAAGTATGCTTTCTTATGATTACCAGCCGTGAATTTATTGGTGAAACACTGGGCACCTTTATCCTGATTATTTTTGGTCTGAGTGCCGGTGCTGTCGCCATTCTATTTGGCGGGTACCAAAGTATTATGCAAATAGGGATTGCCTGGGGAATCGCGGTGATGCTGGCCGTTTACCTTACCCGTCATCTCTCTAACGCACACATCAACCCGGCCGTTACTCTGGCTATGGTGATGAGCGGGCGAATGCCAGCAAAAAAGCTTATTCCCTATTGGTTTGCTCAGGTTTTGGGTGCCTTTTTGGGCGGCCTGATGCTGTATTTTTTATTTGGACCGTCTATACAGGCATTTGAAGAAAGTGAAGGCATCGTGAGGGGTACCTACGAAAGCATCACCACCGCAAAGATGTTTGGGGAATTCTATATAATGCCGGGAAACACCGCAGTGGTCAATCTCCCGCTGGCGATAATCGCGGAAGCATTTGGGACTTTTTTACTGTTGTTGTTTGTGCTGGGCTTTACCGAAGATGCAAACGTAGGCCGCCCTCACGACACGATGGCGCCGGTTTTTATAGGTATCGCGGTTACCATAATCATTTGTCTGATTGCTCCCCTAACGCAATGCGGAATCAATCCTGCACGCGATTTTGGTCCACGTATGGTCGCCTGGATGATGGGCTGGGGCGATGCCGCATTCCCTGATAATTCAGGGGGATTCTTTTGGGTGTATATCTGCGGACCTTTTCTGGGCGCGGTAACAGCTGCTCTCTTTTTTGACCGTATCGTGGCACCCGCCTTACGTAAAGACGGGTCAGATACGATTTAGGCTATAGGTTTTCAGTCTAATTTAAAAACAAAAGACTCTAAAGGTTTTACATCTACACGCATGTTACCCAAACCGTTTTCAACCTTGAGATTTCCTGAGGTTTTTCCGTAGAGCTGATCGGTCATGGTGTAATCACCATCCTTAAGCTGCCAGACTTCGATAATATGCTCCGGAATTTGCAGCTCAAAACCAAAGGTATCATTAGCATCAAAATTGCTTACGATAACCAGCTTGTCATCACCAGACCAGCGCACAAAACTGTACACCCTATCATTGTACCACTCGGTATTTTGACGGTTATGCCAGTGAATGTCTGCATACTCGCCCATAATGGCCGGACTTTCTGTACTAAAATTCAAAACGCGCTTGTAAAAATCACGCAATTCGAGCTCCGCCTGAGTAGACTTTCCGCCGTCAAACTTCTTATCATTTACCCAGCGCACTACCGATGGCACACTGCCGTAATCAAAAATGGAGGTGCGCGTAGGATCACCAAAACCGAGATCTTCTTCGGCCGGTTCTCCAAGCTCCTGTCCAAAATAAATCATCGTAGGTGAAGTACTGATGAGGGCTGAAACGACCATCGCAGGTTTTCCTTTTTCGGCACTGCCGGCAAAATCAGGACTGGCAATGCGTTGCTCGTCGTGGTTTTCCAGAAAATGCAGCATATTGATTTCGATATCTTTTTGATGATCGATTATAGGCGCGATATGATCGGTGCTGCCCTGACCCTGCATCACGTGTTTGATGGTATCGTAAAGCTCTACCTTGTCATAGAGGTAATCCATCTTACCTTTAAAAATATAATCGCGGTACATGGAAGGATTGTAAACTTCGGCGAGTAAAAACGCATCCGGGTTTTCGGTTTTTATGGCAGAATTCATAAAGCTCCAAAACTCCACCGGAACCATTTCGGCCATATCAAAGCGGAAACCATCAACTCCTTTTTCGGTCCAAAACAGGGCGATGTCCTTAAACTGCTTCCAGGAAGCCGGTATTTCTTTATCCTTCCAGAAGGCCGCGTGTTTGGTGTAATCCCATTTACCGCTGTCTTCGGGCAATTCATCAAAATCCTTATGTCCATCGGGACTCACGCCGTAGTTTATTTTTACCGTTTCGTACCAGTCGTTCTGATCAGGCTGAGCCGCCCGCGAACCGTTGCCTGTCCATTTTGCCGGAGATTCCTTAAAGCTTCCTTCAGCTAAAGCGTTTTGTTCCCCTCCCAATGGCTGATAGCCGTTTTGCCATACCGGCACCTCAAAATCCTCACCGGGGATGTAGTAAAAATTGTTGTTTTTGGCGTAAGCCACAGTGTTATCATCCTGCGCTCCAAAAGGTACGCGACCTTTAGGCGTATTGAGGCTCTCGTATTTGCGGGCTACGTGATTGGGCACGATGTCAATAATGACCTTCATTCCCGCATCGTGGGTACGTTTGATGAGGGCCTCAAATTCTTCCATGCGTTTTGCAGGATCAACCGCCATATCGGGATCAACCTGATAATAATCTTTAACCGCGTAAGGCGAACCTGCGCGGCCTTTAACCACATCGGGATCGTCGTTTGAAATTCCATATTCGGTATAATCGGTTATCACCGCGTGGTGCGGCACGCCGGTGTACCAGATGTAGGTTGTACCCAGCTCTTTGATCGCCTGTAAAGCTTCGGGAGTAAAATCGTTAAACTTTCCTACCCCATTTTCTTCAAGGGTTCCCCAGGGTTTATTGGTCGTATTGGTATTTCCGAAAAGACGGGTAAACACGTGATAAACGACTTCCTTTTTGGGTGCATTTTCAGTTTTCATAGTGGGTTTAGGTTCTGTAGTGTCGGTTTGATTTTGGTTTTTGCAGCTGAAAAATACAGCAAAAGCAACCAGAAGCAGGTGTTTTTTCATAGAACTAGCGCGTTAAATTGATGATCATGGAAGTTCGCGGCATCACCGGAAGCGTATCGGTCAGCTGAAGCGCTTTTCCGGTAAGCAGCTCAAGACCCTGCTTATGCCCTGCCAATCCTTCGGTAAAACGCTTTAAATCGAGCGTTTGCTTTTTTCTATTCAGGTTTAAGATCACCATCACCCGGTCTCCTTCCGCATTGTAACGGAAATAAACATAAAGATTTTTATCGGGAACATACTGCAGCAGTTTACCGCTATGTACCACAGGATTGGCTTTTCGCCAGTTAAACAACTTCTTCGAAAAGTTGAAATACTGTTCCTGATAGGCATTACGGCCGTTTTTTTCGCTTTGCGGAAGAAAGGCGTTTTGCTTGTCTGCAGGCCAGCCTCCCGGAAAATCGTGACGTATATCGCCATCGCCTTTATTCTTGTCCCCCTGCATCCCAATCTCACTGCCGTAATACACCTGCGGAATCCCACGGGTGGTACAGATGAGGCTCATCGCCAGTTTATAATCTTCAAAAGCGCCCTTTACGCGGGTATTGAAGCGCTGGGTGTCGTGATTTTCGGCAAAGACCAGAATGTTGTTGGGATTTGGATAAAAGAAATCGTTTACAAAATTCTCATACACGCGGGTGACGCCCTGATCCCACTGTTCCTCTTCCACAAATATCTTGTCTAGCGCGTCGTGCAGGGTAAAATCCATCACCGTAGGTAAATGGGTGTTGTAATCCTGTAAGGCCCCTATTTTGCTGTCTTTTTGCCAATAGGCGATTTGAGCGGAATCGTGCAGCCAGACCTCTCCTACGATATTGAAATTGGGGTACTCATCCATCAAAGCTTTGGTCCATTTGGCGATGCCCTGCTTGTGATTGTAGCTGTAGGTATCTACCCGCAAGCCATCTAAATCAGCATACTCAACCCACCAAATCGCGTTCTGAATGAGGTAGTTGAGCACCAGCGGATTGCTTTGGTTCAAATCGGGCATTGTGGGGACAAACCAGCCTTCTTCGTAGATTTTTTGATCAATTTGAGCCGCGTAAGGATCAAATTGTGTGGTCATACGATGGTTGGTATTGGTAAACGCATCAAACTGGTGAATCCAGTCTCGTGTAGGTAAATCCTGAATAATCCAGTGCTGCAAGCCCCAATGATTGGTCACATAATCGTGAATGAGTTTCATACCGCGCTTGTGCAATTCGGCAGACAGCTGCACATAGTCTTCATTGCTGCCGTAACGCGGGTCTATGTTATACACATCGCTTTGGGCATAGCCGTGATAGGAATAAGTCTTGTCATCATCTTCGCAAAGCGGCGTACTCCAGATAGCAGTTGCACCCAGATCTTTTAAATAATCAAGATGGTCTATGATCCCTTTGATGTCGCCACCGTGACGGCCGCCGGGTTTGGTGCGATCTGCCTTTTCAGCCATTTTAGGATGTGAGTCGCCTGCCGGATTTCCGTTTGCAAACCGATCGGGCATAAGCAAATAGATCAGGTCTGCATTGTCAAAACCCTTTCGCAAAGCGGAATGTTCCCGGCGCTCTTTAAACGAATAGGATTGTTTAATTTGTGGGCTTCCCTCCTTTTGAAAGCGAAGCTCATAATCGCCTGCTGCTACCGAAGCCGTGTTTATGGTTACAAAAAGATAATTGGGATTTTCGGTTTTGGTCACTTCAAGAATGGGCATTTCTGCCGAAGCATCTACCTCATACGAAGCGATGTCCTTGCCGTATACCAAAAGCTGCAAACTGTCGCGTTGCATACCTTCCCACCAGAAGGGCGGTTCAACACGTGCTATCTGAGCCTGAGCCATTACCGAAAATACTAAGAGAATACCTAAAGAAAAGTTTTTCATATACACCGTTTTACCCCAGTAGGGTTTAGACTAAAAATCGTGTGTGAAATGAAAAGTGATGGTAAATATAAATAAATTACCTAAAGCCTATGCAAGGAGAGGTATTTAGATTTGAGTCGGGGCTGTTTGCAAAATGGCAAACTAATCCTGCTTTCCAAGCGTAGATTCCCGCTCAATAAGTGACGTAGGGATTACTGTGGTGCGGTAATTTTCGTCCTGTTTTGATGATTCCAGACGTTCGATAAGCATACCGGCCGCAGCACGGCCTATTTCATCCCCGTGCTGATCTACTGCAGTAATGGAAGGCGTCGCATATTTAAGCAACTTTCCGTCAGAAAACCCTATGATTGCCACATCCTGAGGTATGCGCTTGCCTTGCTCCTGAAGCAGTTTCATCGCAATGACCGAAAAATATTCATTAACCCCCAGAACGGCATCAAATTCCTGATTATTTACAAGATCGGCGATTTGATCTTCAGCAGTATCAACCTGATCTATTGCGACCATGAGTTGTTCTTCTACGGGAAGAACGTGATCTGCCAAAGCCTTTTTATACCCTTCTTTACGTAAATAACCTACGCTGATATGGTCTTGTGTGGTTATTAGGGCGATACGTCTGCACCCTCGCTCTATGAAATGACTAACTCCGGTGTAAGCTCCCCGCATATCGTCAACAATGACCTTGTCACTGATTACCTTATCGGTTACCCGATCAATCATAACCAGAGGCATTCCCTGATTTTCGACTTCTATAAGGTGTTTATAATCCTCCTTTAACTGCGTTTCTTTGGAAAGTGAAATGATAAATCCGTCAACGATTCCGCCCTGCGCAAACATTTCTATACTCAAAACCTCTTTTTCAAAAGATTCGTTGGAAACACATACCAACACGTTATATCCTTTATGATGAGCTACTTCTTCAACTCCCTTAAGCACGGTGGTAAAAAAATCGTGAGTAATTTCGGGAATGATCAGCGCAATATGCTTCGTGCGCTGGTTAAGCAGGCTTACCGCTATGTTATTGGGCTTATAGTTGTAAAGCTTGGCAAACGCCTGAACTTTTTGGCGGGTATCCTCGCCAATCTCTGGATTGTTTTTTAAGGACTTGGAAACCGTAGAAATAGACACATCCAGTTCTTTGGCAATATCCTTTAAGGTGATTTTTCGTTTCATAGCTTATAGTGAAGACTGAAAAAATTTAAATACGAACAGATGCATTTGGAATCTATTGTATCAGGTTTAAAACTTTTCAACACTCTAACGTTAGAGTTAGTTGTAGAACCTTAACCTATACAATATTAACAACCTCATTTGCTAAATTCGCAATGTGAAGTGAAAAATTAGAATAAACTAACACAAAAACGCAGTTCAATTCAAACAATTTTATGAAAATTTTATTAAAAGGAATACTCTTCCTCTTGCTTTCTCTGCCGATTACATCGATTGCGCAGTCAACAGTAAGCGGAACAGTAGTTGATGCTACCGGGCAAATGCCTATTCCCGGGGTAAATGTTCTTGTTGAAGGCACAACAAATGGTACGACCACAGACTTTGATGGTAATTACACACTTAGCGGCGTAAATGAAGGGGCTACGATCAGTTTTTCGTATTTGGGTTTTAGAACTCAAACGATTCCGTTTACGGGCCAGTCAAACCTGGATGTTACCCTTACCGAAGATGCCGCGGAACTGGATGCTGTGGTCGTTGTAGGTTATGGTACAACTACTAAGAAAGATTTGACCGGATCTGTTTCTCTTGTCGGGGAAAAAGACTTCAATAAAGGGAATAACGTAACCGCAGAAAATCTTTTGAACGGTCGTGTTGCCGGTCTTACCATCAACACCGGCGGATCTCCCGGTGCAAGTTCTGAAATCAGAATACGTGGAGGAGCCTCTCTTAATGCATCAAACAGTCCGTTAATTGTAATTGACGGTCTTCCTATTAATAACGTAGCCAGTGGTGGTCGCTCGGTTCTTTCTTCAATAAACCCGGCCGACATTGAGTCGTTTTCGGTTTTAAAAGATGCGTCAGCTGCCGCGATTTATGGGAACCGGGGTGCTAACGGGGTTATTATCATAACAACTAAAAAAGGTAAACAAGGTTTAAAAGTGAATTTTGACAGCCAGGCTAGTGTTGCCCGTCTTACTGACAAGATTGACATTTTTAACGCCAATGACTACCGAAGCCTAATTAATGAGCGTTTTCCGGATCAAACCGGATTTTTAGGCAATGCCAATACAGACTGGCAGGATGCCATCTATCAGGATGCATTTTCCTCTCAGCATAACCTTTCAGTAAGTGGTAATATCGCAGACATTTTGCCTACGAGACTATCGGTTAGCAGGGCAGATCAGGAAGGTTTGCGCAAAACGTCTTCTTTTGAGCGTACCACTACATCGCTTTCTCTTAACCCACGTTTTTTTGACGGGGCTTTAAAAATTGATTTTAATGCTAACTTAAGCTGGGAGCGCAACCGCTTTGCACCGGGTGTAGAAGGTAGCGCCTTTCAATTCAATCCTACGCAACCTATTTACGATCCCAATTCAAGATACGGCGGCTATTACGAGTACACCAATGAGAACGGACTCGCTTTAGGTAACGTACCGCGTAACCCGGTTGCCCAATTGATGCAAACTCAGGATATTGCCAGCGTACGCCGCTACTATGGAAATTTTAAGGTTGACTATAAGCTTCCGTTTTATGAGCCTTTACGAGCTGTGGTAAACCTGGGGATTGACAACAGTGAGTCTGACCGCTTTTTTGAGATAGACCGTAACAGTGCTTTAGGAACAAATGCTCTTGAAGGTGAAGAATTGGGAGTACGTTCAGATACCGACTTTAAATCGTCCAACCGCTTGTTAGATGCCTATTTGGTGCATACCAAGGCTTTTGGAGATTTCAATACCGAAATAACTGCCGGTTACTCTTATCAGATTTTTGAAAACGAAAACTTTACAACAGGTAACGTAAGAGACCCAAATGCCGCTCCACCGGAGCTTACTTTAGATCCGGATGTGGTTTTGCTGGCTTATTTCGCCCGTGGTAATTTTAACTACAAACAGAAGTATTTCCTAAGCGCTTCGATACGCCGCGATGGTACTTCAAGATTTGGTGAGGATGAGCGCTTTGGGTATTTCCCTGCAATCTCAGGTGCGTGGCAACTATCTGATGAAGATTTCTTAAAAGATTCTAATACGGTTAGTCTTTTGAAACTGAGAGCCGGTTATGGTATCACCGGGCAGCAGGATATTGGTTCTGCCTATGATTACCTTGCTCGCTATGGTCTGGGTAATACCATTTCACAGTATCAGTTTGGAGATCAATTTTACACAATTGGTCAGCCCTTTTACCGTAACGCCGGTATTAAGTGGGAAGAAATAACCGAATATAACCTGGGTCTGGATTATGGCTTCTTAAACGGTAAACTAAGCGGTTCTCTTGATTTCTTCCGAAAAGAATCTGATGACCTGCTTTCACAGGCTCCCGTTCCTGATGGAGTAAACTTCTCTAACCAGGGCTTCCAGAACATTGGAAAATTTACCACTCAGGGTATTGAATTTGTTGTGGATTATAACCTGGCCTCTAATGAAGATTTTAATTGGAATGTCAATTATAACGTAACCTATATAGACCGTGAGATAGATCGTCTTGCTTTTGGTCAGGACATTCTGGTACAGGGTATTGCCGGAGGTACCGGTAACACCATACAGGTTCAGCGTCAGGGTTTTGCTCCTAACTCCTTCTTCGTTTACCGTCAGCTCTACGATACAGCTGGCCAGCCTATAGAAGGTGCTTATGTTGATGTAAACGGCGATGGCATCCTAAACGATGATGATAAATACATCGCCGGCAATGGCCGTGCAGATGTTACGATGGGCTTTCAATCTTCTATGAATTATAAGAATTGGGATTTCAGCTTTAACATGCGCGCCAGTTTTGGAAATGATATTTACAATAACGTAAATTCAGGTAATGCACAGTATGGTAATGTGTTTAGAACGGTATTAAACAACGTTCCTACTCAGGTATTGGAATCTGATTTTGTGAATACTCCAGATGTGATTCTTTCTGATTATTATTTAGAAGATGCAGATTTCCTTAGAATGGATAACATCACTCTGGGTTATACTTTTGACGAAGATAAAATCGGCAAAGGAAGTTTACGCCTGTGGACAGGGGTTCAAAATGTTTTTGTAATTACGGACTATTCAGGTCTTGACCCTGAAATAACTAACAACGGTGTAGACAATACCATCTTCCCAAGAGGTCGCACCTTCTTATTTGGATTGAATTATGGATTTTAAACTAAAAAATATGCTCAAATTAAAAACATTCGCCTGTATGCTTCTCCTGGGAGGTGCATTCCTTTCGTGCGAATCGGACTTAGACGTTACTCCTCAGGATGACGATGAGCTGCTTGCTGATGGTTTCTTTGAGACCGAAGGAGCCTATAAACAAGCGCTTGCAGGCGTTTATGCAAACCTCAGTTTAACCAGCATCAATGATCCGGGAGGTTCTAACATTGCCGGTCTTGACGCGGGTACCGGTCAATACATTCGTGGTTTGTTTAATCTGGAAAACCTCTCTACAGATGAAGTGATCTGGACCTATGAGAACGACCCGGGATTACGCGGTATGCAGCGCAATACCTGGAGTTCTGACAACCCGTTAATCTTAGGTGTTTTTGCACGTGCTTCTTATGAAATAGCGCTGGCTAATGAATTTCTAAGACAAACTACTTCCGAAAAACTAAGCAGCAGAGGTGTTAGCGGAACTCTGGTTGGAGACATTCAGGTTTACCGTGCAGAGGCTCGTGTTTTGAGAGCTTTGGCTAACTATCACCTGCTTGATATGTTTGGGAAGGCTCCCTTTGTGACTGAAAATGATGATGTGGGATTTGATCAGGTACCTGAAATTGTGGGTGCTGATCTGTTTACCTATATCGAAACTGAATTGACCGAAGCTCTACCCGATCTGGTTGCTGCACGTCAAAATGAATATGCCCGCGTTGATCAGGGTGTTGCCAATATGCTTTTGGCTAAACTCTACTTAAATGCCGAAGTATATACCGGTACTGCACGTTATGCGGATTGTATTGAAGTTTGTGAAACCCTTATAGGCAGTGGCTACAGTCTAACACCAAACTATCTGTTCAACTTTATGGCAGATAACAATTCTAACGGTGCACAGAATGAAATCATTTTCCCAATTACTAACGACGGAGCCAATACACAAAACTTTGGCGGTACCACAATCATCATTCAGGGTGAGGTGGGAATTCCTGAAAACAACGGGGAAAGCCTTGGGGTAAATCCGGGTGGTTTTGGTGGTTTATTTCGTGTAAGACCTGAATTTGCAAGGTTGTTTACCGAAAATCCATTGTATCAAAGTGATGCGCGTAACACACTGATTACACAAGATCGTCCTATAGAAATTGACAACATCGGCAATACGGCTCAGGGATATTTGATTACCAAATTTTCAAACCGAACCTCTACAGGTGGTTTTGGTAGTGACCGTACCTTTACTGATACCGATTATCCGCTTTTCCGTTATGCAGATGTACTTTTAATGTATGCGGAAGCCGTACTACGCGGAGGTGGCGGTTCAGAAAGCCTGGCTCTGGAATATGTTAACGACCTGCGCGAGCGTGCTTTCGGGGATACTTCCGGAAACATCACACAGGCTCAGTTAACACTTGATTTCATCTTAGATGAGCGTTCCCGCGAATTGTACTGGGAAAGCCACCGCAGACAGGATTTAATCCGTTTTGGTCTGTATACCGGTAGCAGCTATCTGTGGTCTTATAAAGGCGGACCCCAATCAGGAACGGCTATACCCGATTTCCGTAAATTGTTCCCGGTTCCTAACCAAAGTTTGTCTTCCAATTCAAACCTAACCCAAAACACAGGGTACTAGAATATTAAAAATTGAAAACTATGATCGCATTATTGAAAAAAAGTCTCTTCCTGAGCGCACTGGTGCTACTGGCATCCTGTAGTGAAGAAGACGAGAAACTTACGGTTGATGCAGAAGAAGCCGCTTTGGTTGCTAATCTTGACATAGACCGTATTTCCTTAGATCAGACCAACCCCGGAAATCCCGCGGTTACCGTTAGCTGGTCTGAAGCAGAATACAGCATACCCACACCTATAAGTTATGTGGTACAATTTGCTAATACTACCGATTTTGAAAATCCGGTAAACGCTGCAAACACCACAAATACAGAGGTAACCCTGGCTATGAGCGCTGTAAATAATTCGGCCAATGCTCTGGGCTTTGTTCCCTTTGAGTGGCAACAGGCCTACATCAGGGTTAAAGCTTCTATAGGTACAACTGACTCTCAGATTCAGTACTCTGAGCCTATAGAGGTTATGCTCTACCCCTATTTCTCCTATCCGTATGACGATTATTATCTGGTAGGAGCGGCTACAGCACCGGGATGGAGTAATGACAATAATAATCCGCTTCTTTTCCGCAATCCCTTTAACGAAAATCAATACAGCTATACCGGAAAGTTTAATCAGGACTTCTTTAAAATCCTTGCTCAACGCGGGCAATGGGCGCCTCAATACGGCGTAGAAGGTGGTAATCTGAAACTCAGAGCTACTGAAGATCAACCGGACCCACCGGCAATTGAATCTACTGTTTCCGGTTATCGCACCCTTTCAATCAACCTGGCAAACAATACGTACTCGTTTGAGGAAGTTGAAACGGTTCCCGAAGCCTTCAGTTCTGTTACTGTAACCGGAAATGCAGGAGGAGATGTATCATTAACTGCACTTGCTTTTGATCCTCACATCTGGTACGTACGCTCCACTCCATTAGAAAGTGGTTCGATCACCTTTTCAGCTAACGGCATGACTTATGGAGGAGAGACTGAATTTTCAGGTACTGCAACTGTTGATGGCGGAAACATTCCGGTACCCGTTAAAGATGACTACGAGATCTGGTTTAATGATATTACCGGAGAATATGCAATGATTCCTCTTAACTTTTCTAAATAAGAAGTATGAAAACAGTTTTAAAATATGCCTTCCTTATTGCTTTCGCAGCAACCGCACTCACGGCCTGCGACAATACTGAAGACCTGGTTCTAACCGAGCAGGAAGCTACATTTGATATCAATTCAACAAATTTTGCAAATCTGGTATTAAATCCATCTTTTCCTGATAATCCGGCGGTAACTATCAGCTGGAATGACGCTGAAAATGTGGGTGCTACCTATGAGGTGGTTATGGCTACTGATGCCGAATTTACTAACGAAGTAAGTCTGGGCTCAACAGACAAGACCAATTTCACAATAAGCGTTTCGGAGTTAAACCAAATGCTACTCGATGCAGGTTTAGAGCCTTACAAGGCAAGTCCGGTTTATGTACGTATCAATAATGGCGGTGAAACTACTTCAGCCCTTACCTATAACATAACTCCTTATGCTGTTGATGCTCCTGTAGTCACAAGTCCTGAAGCCGATGCCACTATTGTTTTAGATGGTGAAAATCCGGATGCGCAGGCTCTAAGTGTTACCTGGACCGATTTTTCACGGGAAGGAACCGAAGTTTCTGTAATTTATGAATTGCAAATTGCTGCTGCAGGAAGCGATTTTGAACCGCTTACGGTAATTGGAGAAGTTACAAATGGTGGTGAGTACAATCTTTCGAACTCGCAATTAAACAGTATTGCACTCAACCTGGGAGCAGAAGAAGCCGCAGATTTTGATTTAGAAACCCGAATTGTTGCGACCATTACCAGTGATACCGGTGAGAATATGCGTACATCAGAAGCTGTACCTTTTACGGTAACAACTTACAGTACGGCAGTAACTGATCTCTTTTTGGTAGGTGCTGCAACTGCACCGGGATGGGATAACAACAACAATAACCCGGCGATTGTAAGACTTCCTGATAATAAAAACGCCTATCGTTTTACCGGCAAGTTTAACGGGGATGCCTTCAAATTACTTGAGGTACGTGGTCAATGGCAACCGCAATGGGGATTGAATAATGGCAATTTTGTAAGTAGTGAAACGCTGGGTTATGACCCCGATGTTTTGAGTGTTTCAACAACCGGTTACTATACCCTGGATGTTAATACCAAAACAGGAACCTACAGCATTACTCCATATGATGCCGCCGGTGCAACCACCTATGGCGCTATGGGTCTAATAGGTTCTGGTCGTACAGGTGATGACACTGGCTGGGGAGGTGATGACACCGATTTTACACAGTCCACGTTTGATCCGCATCTGTGGTATTTGAATAATGTCACCTTATTCAACGGAGAAGTGAAAATTCGGGCTAACAACGCCTGGGATGTTAGTTGGGGAGCCAATACCGCAGTGAGCGGCTTTGCAACTTCAAATAACGGTCCTAATATTCCGGTTTCTGCCGGTACCTATGATATTTGGTTTAGTGACCTCACAGGCGGCTATATTTTTATACCCAAAAACTAACAACCACTTTATATAAAAGGCCGTCTCGTACGGCCTTTTTTCATCTAATAACCACACTATGAAAACAAAACTACTCCTCTTCCTTTTAGGCTGTTTACCGCTGGGGTTACTCGCCCAGACGGTAACCATAAGCCCTGATCCTTTTGCAGAAACTGAGCAAATTACCCTAACCGCTTCAAATATTCCGTGGACGGGAGGTGTGTATCTCTGGGCCTGGCATTTTGATTCTACCGGAAAGCAAATCAACAATCCCGATGCCACGGGTACTAACTTCAACAATTCACCTGAAACAGCCCGTTTCACTGATAATGGGGATGGAACTTATTCCTATACCCTAACACCTACTGAGTTTTATAATAACACAGGAATAACCCGAATTGCCTATTTGGTAAAAAATCAGAATGGCTCCCAACAGGGCACAGATATCATTAAAAATGTAGGTGCATTTAGTGTCAACCTTACCGCTCCTGCAAACACCACAACCAGTATTGAAGGAGGCACTTCATTCAGCATTACGGCTACCGCAGGGGTGACTGCAGATTTCAGGCTTCTGGCAAACGATACACCCGTTAATACCCAAAACGCGACGACCTCGTACACCTTTACCACAACGCCCAACATCAACACCGATTACCGGCTTGAAGTAACCCAAACCGGGACTTCAAATCTTGTCGTACGCAGCTTCAGAACTCTGGTAAAGCCCACTCCTACCGCTGCCGCTGTACCAGCCGGATTGAAGGACGGTTTTAATTTTGATCCTTCAAAACCCGACGAAGCCACGCTGGTCTTTTACGCCCCGGGCAAGGAGTTTATACACGTCAAAGGTAATTTTAACGGCAATGACTGGTCGCTAGACAATACTTACCTTTTGAACTATGATGCCGCAGCAGACCGGCATTGGATCAAACTGAATTTTGATTCGGCTACCCCGCAGGATTTACTGTATCAGTATGTGGTTGAATATGCCATTAGCGTAGCTGATCCCTACTCTACCCTTATTCTCGATGAATTTAACGATCAGTTTATCGAGGCATCGGTGTTCCCGGATATTCCGGCTTATCCTGTGGGTAAAACTTCGAATCCTGTTTCATACATAGAACGTGATGAAGCTGTTTACGACTGGAAAATCACTGATTTTACACCGGCAAAACGCGAAGACCTGGTAATCTATGAGGTTCTTTTACGGGATTTTGATGATGCTCACAGCTTTCAAAGCCTTATAGATCGTCTTGATTATCTCGAAAATCTGGGAATCAACGCTATTGAACTGATGCCTGTTCAGGAATTCGACGGCAATAACAGTTGGGGTTACAACCCTGCTTTTCATATGGCATTAGATAAGTATTACGGGACACGAAATGCGCTAAAAACTCTTGTAGATGCCGCCCACGAAAAGGGAATGGCTGTAATCATTGACGTGGTTTACAATCACGCCACCGGTCAAAATCCCTATTTCAGAATGTATAACACCAGTAATGGAGGTACGGGTGGCCAGCCCAGTGCCGATAGTCCGTTTTTTAATCAAACGGCAACACATTCCTATAGTGTTTTTAATGATTTTAACCACAGCAAAGAAGCTACCCGCAGTTATGTAAAGCGTACGGCTCAGTATTGGATTGAGGAATTTAAAATAGACGGTTATCGCTGGGATTTGACTAAAGGATTTACCCAAAACTGTTCGGCTTCAGATGAAAGCTGTACCAATGCATTTCAGCAGGATCGCGTAGACGTATTAAAAACCTATGCCGATATGCAATGGGAAAAAGATGAAGATTTTATCATCATTTTTGAGCATTTAGGTGGTACAACCGAAGAAAAACAATGGGCAGATTACCGCTTGTCTGAAGGAAAAGGGATTATGCTTTGGAATAAGCAAACCGATCCTTACAATCAATCTACGATGGGCTATGCCGAAAACTCCAATATCAATGGTGCTTCCTATAAACAGAAAGGCTTTAGCAATCCCGCTGCGGTTACTTATATGGAAAGTCACGATGAAGAGCGATTGATGTATAAAAATTTAGCCTTTGGTAACAGCTCTGGAAGCTATGACATAACAAATATAAACACTTCCCTTAAACGGATGGAAGCCGCAGGAGCAGTATTCTTTACTATTCCGGGACCCAAAATGATCTGGCAATTTGGAGAACTGGGTTATGACATCAGTATTTTTACCTGTGAAGACGGGAGTGTACCAGATAATGACAGTTGTAAGCTAAGTCCTAAACCCGATGGCTGGGATTATCTGGACAATGCTCAGCGTGTTGCATTGCGTGACAACTGGCAGCGTATGATCTTACTCAAAAAACAACTGGCTGTATTTGAAACTTCAAACTTTACCCTTCAGGGAAGTGCCTCTAATCTTACCAAAAAAGTATTGCTAAGTACGACTCAGGCCGGCACAGACGAACCCAATTATGTGGTGGTTTTGGCTAATCTGAATGTCACCAACCAAACTATTACACCTGATTTTCAGGAAACCGGTACATGGTACGACTTAATGACTAATGCAGAATATGAGGTTACTAACACCACAGCTGCAATCACCCTGCAACCCGGAGAATATCGTATTTACGGTAATAAAACGGCGAACCTGAGTACTTCTGTTGCTCAAAAAGAACAAAATTTAAGGGTTTATCCCAACCCTGCGAATTCCAGTTTCCAAATTTCTCAGGAGGTAGAACGCGTACGTATCTACACGATTCACGGCTCGCTGCTTAAAGACGAATCATTTGATTCAGGAGTATCACAGGTTATTGATGTTTCTGATTTGCAAAGTGGATTATATCTCGTTAAGGCAGAGCGTGATGGCATTGAAATGACCTCCAAATTGATAGTGAACTAAAAATTAATCGATTTAGCTGTTAAACTGAGCCTAAAAAAGGGGGGATTTCCCCCTTTTCTTATGCAGACCTATTAGCTACTTTTACTTTGTATTAATCAAACAATTAATACCATTTTTAATCTGACTAATAGGGGAGTTAGATTTTAAATGATTAATGATTTAGGGGTGAAAGGCACTTTGCGAAAGCAAGGTGTTTTTCTTTTTTAGACATATTGTAAATTTTTAACCCAACTTTCTTAAAAAATTTTTACTTCCCTAATTCTAGAGTATCTACATTAAAATACCTTAAAATTAATCGATTTAGTAGGATTTAGACTAAAATGATAAAAACTTTATTTGATATATTTACACTGTCATTGACAATTTAGGGGTGAAAGGCACTTTGCGAAAGCAAGGTGTTTTTCTTTTTTAGGCCTATTCCAAAAGATTTCTTCAGGTTTATGCTTCTGTTTGTTTTTTTAGAATTCTTCGTAAGAAGGTGGCATAGATGGGCTCATTTCCTAGCAAAACAGTAATTACTGAAGCAGTAACGCTCGTTATTAAAAGTGGTAGCATCATCCCATAATTTCCGGTCATTTCTAAAGACAGGACCAGACCGGTTAATGGGGCACGTATGGTTGCTGCGAAAACAGCTACCATACCCGCAATCCCAAAATTTAAGGGATTAATATCCAGCTCCGCAAAAAGAGCATCAAAACCGATACCGCAAATTATTCCTAACAAAACACCCAGTGTGAGCAAGGGAAGAAAAATACCTCCTGCAGTCCCCGTGCTGTAACTTAAAACCGACAGTAAAAACCGCAAGCCAAAGAGGAAGATCAAAACAACCAACGCAGGACGATCCGCAAAAATGGAATTGATGAGATCGTAGCCACCTCCTAATACCTGCGGATAGAAAATACCCAAACCTGAAACTAGTATTCCTGAAAGAAAAGCGATAGGTAAAATATGTGCTTTTAAATAAGCTTGTACAAAGTCAATTCCTGAGAGAAGTAATTTATTAAAAATCAAACCAAAAGCTCCAAAGGCAACACCTAAGGCACTAAACAACCAGTACTCCTTTAAAGCCGGTGCTGCAAAGGTCTGAAGCATAAATTCCGGCGTATTTCCCAAAATTAACCGACTAACAAAGTCACCCGTCCCTGCCCCAATCATTATAGTTGCAAGCGAAAAAAACGTGAATTTAAAATGTTCGTGCATTTCTTCGATAACAAATACAATACCTGATAGGGGTGCATTGAAGGCCACGGCAAGTCCGGCCGAAGCTCCGGCTGAAATAAGAGAATTATCTTCAATATCCGGTTGTTTTGTAAGGTCTTTGAGCATTCTCCCTACATTAGCACCTATTTGTATAGTAGGTCCTTCCCTTCCCAACACCAAACCGCTACCTAAACTGAGTAAAGAAGCTATAAATTTTACAGGAATTACGCATTTCCAGCGCATCGGACGCACACCGTCAAGTGCTCCTTCTATTTCCTGTACGCCACTGCCCGATGCTTCCGGAGCGTATTTTCTGATTAAATAAAGCGATAGAGCAATTGCGCATACTGAGCCCAATACAATAAAAACACTATGTAGCATGCTTCCGGAATGAGCAGCTTGTTGTAATACCTTTCGATATTTATCAAGGATTTCCAAAATAAGTCTAAAGACTGATCCCAGAACTCCAACAATACAACCTATCATAAACGCCAGGACTAAAAGCCTGTAATTATCAGCATCAGCATTGTGAAAGGGCTTTCTATATGCCGCACGCTTTACCGGATTTCTGAGATTGAGCTTCAAGAATTATTTTTATAAGGACAGCTATCTGCTGTACTGTGTACCTAAAAATATTGATTTCGTAATGCCAAAGTTAACAGTGTAAATTAATCTTTTGGACTAATTGGTTTACCAAAATCAGCAAATTATTCCGACAATAAACCCTGAGCAATTATTTGGCCGGGGTTCTATAAAAAGGATTCTATTTTTATTCTATCTTATCCTTTCCCGGTTTTGGAAACTCCAAATTAAACCGATCACGTCTTACCAGAATGCGCTTTCTAAAAATCAGAAAAATGAGATATCCAAACCAGCTAAAAATGGCTACGAGCGCAATCCAAAAGACCAAATCCCGTTGAGATTTAAATTTTTTATACCGCAACTCTATGAGCACCAGTAACACAAATAAAATTCTAATATAGATCAAACCAGATTCAGGTCTTTGGGATTTTGATCCTCAAAACTACAGATTTTAGCCGGTTCTTTGGCGCAATGCGATTGTAAATCAATTTCCCTTTCTAGAGGAAGATTCTTCTTCAGGTTCAAACGTATTGAGCTTATTGATTTCCAAATTGTTTCTTTTCAAGGCTTCATCCCCCATATTAAAGGCTATATACTGTGGAGTGACTATCGTTTCTTCACCATACATCTGGGTCTTGATGGTAGCAATAGATTGCAGCGCCACCGAAATGGAGGCCGGCGATAAATCGGTCGTGGTAGGGATCAAATCATTGATCTTGGAAGAAGCAAGGCCAATCACGCGCACTTCAAGCGAACCGCTTATGTTTTTTGAATTGGCCACCAAACTAAACGGGTTGGTAAGATTGATCCCTGCTTTTCGGGTTTTGACCTTGGCAACCATACGCACTCCTACTCCAATCAATACCGATTTGGGCTTCCCGTCCTCTTCGGAAACCAAAGTCTGGGTTTGCGAAAAATCATAAATCACCTGGTAAATTTCGTTTTTTGCAGAAATTCCTATTCCGCCAATCGTGAGGCCGCCGTCTTTTTCAACCTGATACACGGTCACGTTTGAAACCAGATTGGGAAAGGAGGATAACAACTCACTGTTATTGGGTATGGTAGACATAGGCCTTACTTCCTGAGTCAGGGTCTCTAAATTCATAAAATAAATATCCCCGTCGTAATGCTGCGGTACGGCCAAAGCGATATAGTCTGTAGTAAAAAAGGTTTGTCCATAAATCTGACTCCAAAATGCCAGAAAAATTAAAGAATAAAAGCATTTCATAAATCAGTTGGTTTTAAGGTTTAGGACTGCAAATCAATTCTTTACAAGTAACTGCCTTTTAACGAGTTACGCAAGGGGGTTTGAACTCTTTTTAAAGCATAAAAAAAGCAGGTCAAAATGACCTGCTCCTAAACGTTTTAAAACGTATGGTTTTTTATTCCTTTTTTTTCGTTCCGATATACTCGATCACCAGGTCTTCTAAAACCGAAAGCGGTACTGCCCCATTGGCCAACACTACTTCGTGGAATTTCCGAATATCAAACTCTTCTCCCAATTCAGCTTCAGCCTTGGTACGCAGTTCGAGTATTTTATTCATCCCTACTTTGTACGCCGTGGCCTGACCGGGCATTACGATATGCCGCTCTACCATTTTAATGCAATCGCTTTCTGCATTTGGCGTGTTTTCTTTGTAATAGGCAATGCCTTCTTCACGGGTCCATTTTTTATCGTGAATACCGGTATCCACTACCAAACGACAGGCTCTCCACAATTCCATTGCAAGGCGTCCAAAATCAGAATACGGATCGTTATACATCCCCATTTCTTTGGGTACATATTCACAATATAAGCCCCATCCCTCTATATATGCGGTATAACCACCAAATTTCCGAAACTTGGGCAGACTGTCCAACTCCTGCGCGATGGCGAGTTGCATATGATGCCCGGGAATTCCCTCGTGATAGGCCAATGCCTGCATTTGATATTTCGGCATTGCCTTGATATCATAAAGATTGGCATAGTAAATCCCGGGACGTGAACCATCTGGTGCAGGCGAATTGTAAAAAGCCTTACCGGCGCTTTTTTCTCTGAAGGGTTCAACCCGCTTTACGACAATCTCTGCCTCAGGTTTTGTGATGAAAAGTTCGTCAAGCCTCCCCCGCATCTGGTCTATGATGGCTTTGGCCTTCTGCATATAGGCTTCACGCCCGGCATCTGAATCTTCGTAGTAAAACCGCTCGTCATTGCGCATAAACTCAAAAAACTCCTGCAGCGTACCCTCAAAACCGGTTTGTTCCATAATCGCCTTCATCTCCCCATGAATGCGCGCAACCTCGTTCAGTCCCAGTTCGTGAATTTCTTCAGCAGTCATACTGGTCGTGGTAGCCCGGTTTAAAGCAATCTGGTAAAACTTGTCGCCACGCGGAAATTTCCATGCTCCGTCATCTGTAGTCGCTCGTTGCTTTTGGTTGTCAACAAAAGCAATCAGTTCGGTATATGCGGGCTGCAGACTGTCTACCAATGCTGCGGTTGCCTCCTGCATCAAACGTTCCTTTTCCTCTTTCGCTATATCGAGTTTATCAATTTTTGATTCAAAATCTGCCAAAAGCGGCATCTGATCTGAAGATTTTTCAAATGGTCTTCCCTTCAACAGGTTATTGCTGGCTTCAAGCACGTGATCCAGCACAAATTTGGGCGGTACAATAAGATTGCTCTCCCGTATGCCCAATTGATTGCGCAATTCGGTAAACAGGGGTTTTACATTTTTAATCCGGCTGATGTAGGCTTCCGCATCTGCGATGCTGTCTATGCGGTGTTTGTTGATCAGAAAAGCAGGAACCTCAGCGTGAAGACCGTACATCTGGTTTACCGGGTAATTGTAAAAACGATACTCATACTCATCAACAATCTGCTGCATATTGCGCTTATAGAGTTCATAACTCAAAGCCGTTGCCGAGTCTAAAGCTTCGGGATCTACCTCATTTTCCAGGTATTTCAGACGCTCTTTAGCGCGCTCGAGTTCTTCACTGGTTTGTTTTGACGAAATATCATCCCACTGGCCGTAGTTGGTTTTCATTCCCAGGTCTGTCTGCCATTGTGGGGATTGTGCAACATCGGCATCAAACTGCGCATCAAACCAGGCATTAAGCTCCCGGCTATTCTGCGCAATGGTTTCCGGTGTAAGATTATCGGTCTGCTCGTTTTTACAGGACGAAAAAATCAGGGTAAAACTGAACAGTAAATAAAAAAGACAGTGTTTCATGTTAAGATTTTAATACGCTAAACTCAATTTCTGAATCTCCAAAAACGGTATGGGTCTCCTTGCTGAAATCTTTAGCTTCAGCCTTATAAATATTAGGGACATACTGTTGTGGATTGCGGTCTATAAGCGGAAACCAGGTACTTTGTATCTGTATTTGCAGCTTATGCCCTTTTAAGAACGTATGGTTAATACCTTGTAGTGTCAGATTAACAGGAGTTTTTTGATTCGGTTCAAAAGCTTTGGGATCGCTGAAGCTTTCGCGAAAACGCCCGCGCATCACCTCACTGCGCACCATCATATGATAGTTGGCCATCTTAAGATACTTCTGAGTTTCGGGATAATCAGGGGCGTCTGACGGATATACGTCGATTACCTTAACAACCCAGTCTGCTGAAGAACCGGTAGTGGCTACCTGCAGTTTTGCCAGAATCTCGCCGCTTAAAGTCATATCCTCAGTTAAAACCGGAGTTTCAAATATCAAAACATCAGGTCTTCGGGCGGCAAAGCGCTGATCATCGGTCATGTATTTTCTGGGAGTGAATACCATTTTGATATCTTCGGAATAGGGAACCGGTTTTGACGGATCGCTTACAAACGAATTGGCAAAAGCCGGATTGGCCGTTTGCGTCAGCGTTTGGTTTTCGCCTAAAAAGTAACTCACTTTTTCAGTAGTTGCTGCAGGCCATTCGGTATAGCTATCCCATTCGCGGGCACCGGTATCGTACATAGAAGCTTCGGGTAGATCTAAATCGCCTTTACCATCATTCTTTAAGAAATGATTGAAAAAGCGGGTCTCGTAATTCTTCTGAAAATCGTCTGAAATTCCATCTCCAAAATAGACGTTACCAATAGCCTGACGTTCATTGGTACGGCTCCAGTCGCCGTGACTCCACGGACCAAAAACCATAATATTGTAATTGTCACCGGTTTCTTCAATCATTCGGTAGGTGTTGAAGGGCCCGTATAAATCTTCGGCATCAAACAAACCACCCACTACCATTACCGCAGGTTTGATGTCCTTTAGATGCTGAATGATTCCGCGACTGCGCCAAAACTCATCATAATTAGGATGGTCTTTAATCTGCTGCCAGAATACGTTGTCTTCCTTGTAGTATTCATCGAGATTGGTAAGCGGACCTGTATCCAGAAAAAACTGATACTGATCTTCAGAAGGCAACTCGGGAAATTGATACCAGGCCTCTGTTGTAGGTTCGGTTTTCATATAACCAAACACCGAAATCGCACGCCAGTAACTTTCTAAAAAGGCTCCGTTGTGGTGAAAATCATCAAAAAAGAAATCGCCAATACAGGCCTGTGGAGAAGCTGCTTTAAGCGCCGGATGGCCACTCAATAGCGAATAGGTCGCATAAAAACCGGGATACGAAATTCCCCAGGTTCCCACATTGCCGTTGTTGTTTGCCACATTATTCACCAGCCATTCTATCGTATCGTAGGTATCGCTGGCCTCATCTATCTGATCCCCGGTTTTATTGGGGATAAAAGCGCGCATATTGTCGTAAACGCCCTCGCTGTTCCAGCGGCCGCGCACATCCTGATGCACAAAAATATTTCCTTCCTCGACCAGATATTTATTGGGGCCTATTCGGCCTTTAAAAACATCTTCTCCATAGGGTGCGCAGCTGTATGGCGTACGCATCATCAGGATGGGATATTCCTGAGATTTATCCTTTGGTGAATATATGGTGGTATGCAGTAGGATACCATCGCGCATTTTTATCCTGACTTCCTGTTTGTCGTAATGTTCTTTTACATATTCGGGAGTTTGGGCAAACAGGGATCCTGTTACTAAAAGCAGGCCTAAAGCCAGTAAACATCGCAAATGATTCATAAATTTTCTATTTAAATTAATTCGTGTAAGCACCTATGCCCTCTTCAAGCCAGGCTTCAAATTCGTCAACATCGGGGGTGTAACCCACCGGTTTATTCAGTTCGGTTTCGGTATTTGGATCAAGCAACACGTAATACGGCTGCGCGTTGATCTGGTATTTTCTAATTTGGAAATCACTCCATTTATTGCCTATTGTTTGAATGCGTTTTCCGGTGGTTTCACTAACATACTGTTCGTCTTCTGGTAATTTTTCCTTCAGATCTACAAAAAGCGAAATCAGCACCACATCCTGTTGCAATTTCCCTAAAATCTGGGGCTCACCCCAAACCCGCTCTTCCATCTTTCGGCAGTTAACGCAGGCCTTTCCCGTAAAATCGAGTAGTACGGGTTTATTCTCCGCTTTCGCGAAAGCCAAACCGGCTTCATAATCGGTAAAGGTTACAAGCTGATAAGGTCCTAACTCGGCCTCTTCAGGCAACTCGCCATCGGGAAGGGCTGATCCTCCTTTGGTATACCCCACGCCGTAAGGCGACTCACTGTAATTCATAGGTGGCGGAAAGCCGCTGATGAGTTTTAAAGGAGCTCCCCAAAGACCCGGAACTAAATAAATCGTAAACGTCAATGCAAAAAGTCCCAGAAGCAGTCTTCCGGTTGAAATATGAGGTAATGGTGAATCGTGAGCTGTGGTAAGTTTTCCAAACAAATACAGGCTCAATCCTAGTCCCAGAGCAATCCAGATCGCCAGAAATACTTCCCTTTCCAGAATATGCGCCTGTAAAACCAAATCGGCATTCGACAGAAATTTAAAAGCCAGCGCCAGTTCCAAAAAGCCTAAAACCACTTTAACCGAGTTGAGCCATCCGCCGGACTTGGGAAGCGAATTCAACAAACCGGGAAACAGGGCAAATAACGCAAACGGAATCGCAATAGCCAGCGAAAAGCCCAGCATACCCATAATGGGCGCTAAACCACCCTCTGCGGCAGCCTGAACCAGCAGGGTACCCACTATAGGTCCCGTGCAACTGAAGGAAACGATAGCCAGGGCCAGTGCCATAAAAAATATACCGATGATTCCGCCGCGATCTGCTTTACGGTCAACGGCATTTGCCCAGGAGTTGGGCAGCATAATCTCAAAAGCACCGAAAAAAGAAATGGCAAAAACCACCAGCAATACAAAAAAGATCAGGTTAAACCAGACGTTTGTAGATAAGGCATTGAGGGCATCTGCGCCAAAAATCGCGGTAACGATGGTGCCCAGCAAAACATAGATTACCACGATAAAGATTCCGTATAAAATAGCATTGCGGCGACCAACGGCCAGATTTTTACTTTGCTTGGTAAAAAAGCTTACCGTCATTGGGATCATCGGGAAGACGCAGGGCGTTAGTAACGCCAGAAAACCCGAAGCAAATGCTACAAAAAACAGCGTCCACAGGTCTTTTTGCTCTTCCTGTTTAACTACTTTTTCAACCGGCTCAATCTGGTCTACTTCCTTTTCAACTTCGCTGGCGGTGCCAAAAGACTCAAAAGCATTAAAATCGGCTACCACCGTGCCTTTCTTGTTATCGAGATCAAAAACGATGTATTTCTCCTCGTTGATGCATACTTCATTACACACCTGATAGGTCAGAATGAGTTTGACCAATTTGATTTTTTCATTGGTAAGCGTGATGTCCTGAGTTATTGTAGCCGTATCAGACCAAAAGGTTTCATCAACCTCAAAAATATCGCTGTACACCACTTCGGTTTCGCTTTCCTTAGCGGGACCGTCTAATGTAAAATCTTCACCGGCCTTAGGAAACTCGAGCGCTAACGGTATTGGCCCGGCAGGATCGGTAAATTGGGAGTAGATGTGCCATTCGGGTTCTATCTGCGCTTCCAGAATCAATTGGTAATGCGTGGCATCCTGTTGTTCTACCTCAGCCTTCCAGGTGGCAGGGTTCTGAGTAGCTGTCCCGGGTACAAAACCCTGAGCCTGTATGGCAAAAACAGAAAAAAATGCTATAAGATACGTGATGTGCTTAATCATAATGAGCAGTCAATTTTACAAAACGGGTGGTAGCCGGTGTTACTTTATAACGGTCGTCGCTGCGTACATTCACAACCCAGATGATATCATCGCCGGAACACACCACCCAAACGGCTTCTTTCTGAACCGCAGAGTATTTTAAATCTTTAAATAGTTTACTAAGCTTCTTCTTTTTGCCCTGCATCCCAAAGGGATAAAACGCATCGCCTTCCTGCCATTTTCGCACGAGAAGCGGATAGTGAAGTAAGCTAGCGTCAAAAATAGCCTCGTTTGGGCTACAATCCTCAAAATTTTCAGGCTTTTGCTGCAACAGCGTCAAACCGGGCAGAGTTAAGCGGCTGTCTTCAGAATCTAATTTATAAACCTGCTGCGTTTCGGCTTTAAGTTCGGTAAGAATTAAAACATCACGATCCTTGATCAGCCGGTAATCGCCCGAACTCACATATTTACCGGACTGCGCGTCTAGCAGTGCGTAAATATCATCCCAGGCGGTAAAGCCGAAATCCTTCAGCAATTGATACAAAACTGCTTTGGTATGCGGCACTTTCTTCAATTCGGTTATGCTCAGGTCATAACCTTTAAAAGACTGATTTACAATTTTTGAATATAAAAAGGCTGTGTAATCTTCAAGTAAATCCTGAGTTTCCTGAAGATGCGCCAGGGTGTTTTGAAATCCGTTTAAAAAATTAGCATTGGCATCGGTCAATGCCGGAATGGCGTGATGCCGCAGGTGATTGCGCAGGTACTTGTCTGAAGCATTGCTGCTGTCTTCGCGCCAGCTTATGCCCTGCTCTTCCGCATAGGTTTTAATTTGCTCACGCGAAAAGTTTAAAAGCGGCCGCACTACCCGCCTGTTGGTTTCGGGAATTCCGGTTAGGCCGTCGATGCCCGTTCCCCTGCCCAGATTGATGAGGAAGGTTTCCAGATCGTCCTGCGCATGATGCGCCGTCAGGATGTATTCAAAGCCGTGCAGGTTGCAGAGCTCTTCAAACCAGGAATAGCGCAGTTCGCGCGCAGCCATTTGTATGGAAATCTTTTCCGCAGCCGCGAAAGCTTCGGTATCAAACGCCTGACTAAAAACAGGTTTGGAGAAGCCGAAAGCCAACTCCGAGACGAAAACCGCATCGGCATCGCTTTCGCTTCCGCGCAGCTTAAAATTGCAATGCGCAAGGGTAAAATCAAGCCCGGTTTCCTGACACAAATGCGCAAGCACCGCACTGTCCAGACCACCACTAACCGCCACCAAAACGGGTTTGTCTTTCAAAAACGAAAACGTGGAATCAATAAGCGTGGCAAAAGCTTTTTTCATGGACCCCAAATATACAATTTTAGCCGGGTGCACTTTTATTTAGCAATTGGGATTTATGCGCTCTTAGTCTAAAGTGCTATTTTTAGCTTTGTAACTCAGGTTACCGGTCAACAACCCGGCGTCAGTTAATTTTACAGTCTTAAAAAACAAAATTTGAAAGCTTACTTCCCCATACTCAACTGGCTGCCGCGCTACAAACGCACCTATCTTTCCGGCGATATCTCTGCCGGGCTTACGGTAGGTATTATGCTTATTCCACAGGGAATGGCCTATGCGATGATCGCCGGCCTCCCTCCTGTTTACGGACTTTACGCTGCCCTGATTCCCCAAATCATCTATGCGATTATGGGAACTTCGCGGCAAATCGCGATTGGTCCGGTTGCGATGGACTCGCTTTTGATCGCTTCCGGTCTGGGAGCGCTTTCCATCTCGGGGATTGAGAATTACATCGCGATGGCGATTTTCCTATCCTTATTTATTGGAACGATTCAGATTTTACTGGGTTTCCTGAAAATGGGGTTTCTGGTCAATTTTCTGTCTCGTCCCGTAATCAGCGGCTTTACCTCGGCCGCAGCACTGATCATCGGGATCAGCCAGCTGAAGCATTTGCTGGGCATTTCCATAAGCAGTAACAAAACCCTGCCTATTCTGAAACAGACTTTTTCGCAGCTAGACCAGATCAATCCGCTGGCAGTGGTGGTGGGTCTCAGCGGAATTGGAATTATGCTTCTGCTCAAACGCATACACAGTCAGATTCCCACAGCGATTGTGGTGGTTATACTGGGGATTGCTATGGCATACTTCACGCCCATCACCGATTATGGTCTGCAATTGGTGGGTAAAATCCCTGAAGGGCTTCCCGGGTTTAAGGTGCCTGAAATCCCCTGGTCTGAGCTGGGCCAACTCTTCACCCTGGCGCTGGCTATGGCGCTCATCGCTTTTATGGAAGTGGTTTCCATAGGTAAAGCATTGGAAGAAAAGGTAAAAACCAGCAGGCTTGTTCCAAATCAGGAGCTTATTGCATTGGGTACCGGCAATATCGTAGGCTCGTTTTTTCAATGCTATCCAACCACGGCGGGATTTAGCCGTACCGCGGTTAATTTTCAGGCAGGGGCCAAAACTGGCGTGGCGGCATTAATCAGTGCGGCTTTGGTGGGGCTTACCCTACTCTTTCTAACTCCGGTTTTTTACTATTTGCCTAATGCCATCTTGGCTTCAATTATTATGCTGGCGATCACCAGTCTGATCGATTTAAAATACCCGAAAGAATTGTACAAAAATCAAAAAGATGAGTTCGCCCTACTTATCGTAACCTTCTTAATTACACTATTTGTGGGCATTCAGGAAGGAATTATTCTGGGCGTGCTCTTCTCCCTGCTGCTTATGGTGTACCGAACTTCAAAGCCGCATATGGCAGTTTTGGGGCAGATTAAAGGCACCACCTATTTTAAAAACGTAAACCGTTTTGCAACTGACATTATTGAGCGCAAGGATATTCTGGTGGTACGTTTTGATGCCCAGTTATTTTTCGGCAATAAAGATTATTTCTACAGCGAGCTCAATAAGCACATTATGAGCAAGGGGCCTCAGCTAAAAACCGTAATCATCAATGCCGAAGCCATCAATTATATCGACAGCAGTGCGATTTATATTCTGAAGCATTTGATTTTAGAGCTTCGCGAAAAAGATATCCTATTGATGATTGCGGCCGCAACAGGCCCAACACGGGATATTCTCTTTAAAACCGGAGTGACCGAAATGCTGGGTCCTGAAAATCTGTTTGTTCGTGTAGTTGAAGCGGTAGAGTTTATTGATGGCATTCACCCACGCACTGAGATTGAAGATCGGGTATCGCGGCAGTCATTTTGAGTTTCAGTTTTCGGTTTTCGGTTTTCGGTTTTCGGTTTTCTTAAGCTGTGAGAAAAAGGTTTAATCGTGTAAAAGTTTAACCGTTGAATCGTAGTATTCAAACACTTCTTACCTCTTACCTCTTACCACTCACCTCTTACGTTCTATTAAAAGTTTTCTGTTTTCTGATTTTGAAAAAGCTGCCCACTGAGACTGAAAACTGTAAACGGAACTCCGAACTCTCAATTAAACTTATACGTCCCCGCGACGATGATAAAGCGATGTGGTTTGTTACCTTCGATTTCGCCTTCGGTATAATTCCATTTCATCCCCAGCGTATAGCGTTTGCTGGCAAAAAAGAGTCCGATATTTCCGTTAAAAATACTGTGATTCACAAGGTCTTGAGGTACTACTTTAACCCCGTTTGCATCGGCCTTTTCTATGGTGGCATTATAGGCTGAAAAATGCATATTTACCCCGGCTTCAAGGAAAAATTCGGTTTCTCCTCTGCCAAACAAACTTTGCTGTCGGGCAACAGATTGGGAAATGGGCAAAAATTTACCGATACGAAAATTAAGTCCGGCTTCAGCAAAATTAAAGATCGTCCCTGCCGAAGCGCGTCCCAGTGCGTAGAGACTAAACCAATCCTGAGTTATTAAATCCTGAGCATATTCTGCCCGGATATTAATCCCAAAGGTATTGGGAATCTGATTCTCCCAGTTGTCTACAAAAATGTCTTTCGAAAAATACTCGTGTATAAAATTCTGAATTTCCCCGGCCTGTACCGCCGGACCCAAAATACCCAGATCAAGCTTAAACTGCACGTAAGACTTTTCAAACGCATAATTGGTCGCAAAATCAAAATAACCCCAGCCGGCATAGGGCTGCCTGGTTCGTACAATTTGAAACGTCCTGGCATAATCTGGCGTGTAGGCCTGTACGTGAGCGCCTATCCCGTGACTGAAGGCTGTTTTCTGTGGAAAAACTTTCGAAAGGAAATTTTCGTTAAAGGGCTTCCAATTGAACGCGGCGTGAATGCCGTAGGTATAATGCCAGTCTGTACGTGCCCCAAAAACGGTAAAATCATTATCGTGACCCAGTAGGATTTCGTAACGATAACCCGGGGTTTCCTGAGCTTTTATCGCAAAATTCAAAAGCAGGACCGCAATGAAAAATATCCTTTGGTTAAGGTTCATTACGGCAATCTAAAATAGGGACACAATAACACATTTCACAAATGCTTCAAAAGCAACATTCAATTTGTAACGCTAGTTACGTAATTCTTTTGAAATGCTTACGACCTTTGTTTTATGAATGACTACTTAAAAATCATCAGCGATTCGTTTACCGGTTACTTCAAATATCTGGTTGATGAAATCACCAATCCGGGATGGACCAATTATTTCTACTGGTTGCTGGGGCTTTCGCTATTGGTTTTTACCTTAGAAGTGCTTATTCCCTGGCGGAAGAAGCAGGCCGTTTTAAGAAAAGGATTTTGGCTTGACGCCTTTTATGTGGTATTCAATTTTTTCCTGTTTTCGCTTATTGGCTACAATGCGCTTTCAAACGTGGGTGTGGCCCTGTTCAATGATTTTCTGGGTCTTTTTGGCATCACAAATATCGTAGCTATTGAGGTAAACACGCTTCCGGTATGGGCGCAATTGCTGCTGATGTTTGTGATCGCCGATTTTATACAATGGAATGTGCACCGACTCTTACACCGGGTGCCCTGGTTGTGGAAATTTCACCAGGTGCATCACAGCGTGAAGGAAATGGGTTTTGCTGCGCAGTTTCGCTTCCACTTTGTGGAAACTTTAGTCTATAAAAGTATACAATACATTCCGCTGGCGATGATAGGCTTTGGGATCGAACAGTTTTTTGTGGTGCATATGTTTGCTGTATTTGTGGGGCATCTCAATCACGCCAATCTGGACTGGAGTTACGGCAAACTGGGCTATATTTTCAACAATCCGCGAATGCATATCTGGCATCACGCCAAAGAGCTGCCTGCGCAGCATCGTTATGGGATGAATTTTGGTCTTACGCTCAGCATCTGGGATTACCTATTTAAAACCGCTTATGTTCCGCATAGCGGAAAAGACATCGAAATCGGTTTTCACGGGGATGAGCAGTTTCCGGAAGATTTTGCCGGGCAGGTTAAATATCCGTTTTCTTCTTCAAGCTCTAATTCTCAGACTTAAGAGCCCACTTTAGACTAGTTACTATTTTAACCATAATCAGTTTTATTTTATCCAGTTTCATTACAAACTGTATTAAAACGCTTCAGTATTAGTATTTTTTTAAGAACTTTAGTATAACTAAACAAAATATCTTATGAAACAACTAATGCTGGGAATAGTATTCCTGTTCTCAATCGCGATGGTCCAGGCACAGACCATTACGGGTACCGTGACAGATAGTTACGGCAATCCCTTTCCGGGTGTTTCGGTCGTAATTGCCAACACCAACAAAGGAACCACAACAGACTTTGACGGAAAGTACAGCATTAACGCCACAGAAGGCGCTGTACTCCGATTTTCGTATTTGGGCATGCAAACCCAAAACATCACCGTAGGCAGTGATACGGTTATTGATGTTCAACTACAGGAAGACACCGAGCAGCTTAATGAGGTCATTGTTAACGCTTTGGGTATTAAAAAAGAGAAGCGCGCCATAGGTTACGCCGTGCAGGAGATTAACAGTGAAGAACTTACCCGTAACAGTAATAATGAGGTGCTTGGCGGACTACAAGGTAAGGTTGCCGGGGTCAATATAACTAACACCAGTGGTGCTGCCGGAGGCGGTTCTAACATCATCATCAGGGGTATTACCTCTCTAAATCCAAGTGCTAATAACCAACCTTTATTTGTAGTAGATGGAATTCCCATTAGTAATGACGCGCCTACCGGAAGCATACTACCCAGTACGGGATCTAATGCGCCTTCCAGTTCTGAGCAGTTTTCGTTTACAAACCGGGTGTCTGACATTAATCCACAAAACGTTGAAAGTGTAAGTATACTTAAAGGTCCGGCTGCAACCGCGCTTTATGGTTTACGTGGAGCTAACGGCGTGGTCGTGATCACCACAAAACGAGGTTCGCAAAACGGCTTGCGTTTTGACGTAAAATCGACAGTAGGATTTAATGAGGTAGGTAAAACTCCCGAATCTCAGGATAAATACCGCGAAGGTTATTTTCAGGAAGTTGTTTCTACCGAAAATTTAAATGCTCCCACAGGCTATACGTATGCCGATGGATATACGTTCGGTTTCTGGAGTTTTGGACCCGAATACGGACCGGGAGATCGCAATTACGATAACTTCAGAAATATGTTCCGAAAAGGTTTTGTTTCTCAAAATACCATAGGAATTAACGCCGGGGGCGAAAACGCTTCGCTTTACGGTTCTGTAGGTTACTCTAAGGAAGAAGGGATCGTACCCAATACCGATTATGAGCGGAAGAACATCAAGCTAAACGGAAACATCAACATTACCGATAAATTCAACATTCAGCCTTCTATAACCTATATCAATGCCGGAGGAAATCTCGCGAATGGCGGTGATAAATCGGTTATGAGCGCCCTGTCTTACTGGACTCCCACAATTGATGTAAACGACTATCTCTTACCTAATGGTGAAGAAAAAAACTATACCAATGGTATTACCGATAACCCGCGTTACTTCGCCGAAAAAAGTTACCTCAACAGCGAACTGAACCGCATACTGGCTAACGCGAAACTGGCTTATGAATTTTCAGACTGGTTTAACGTCTCGTATCAGTTGGGGGTTGATAATTACTACGACAAGCGCTATCGGTACGTACCGGGAGACGTAGACGTGGGTAGTGCCACCAATGGATTTATAGTACGCGAGGGCATCAATTATAATGAAATTACTTCAAATTTATATGCCAACTTCACAAAAAAGCTAGGCGAAGACTTTAATGCCAGTTTATTGCTGGGTAATCAAATTTCAAGCATTGATATCGCACGAAATACCAAACGTGGCGAGGGTCTTGCGGAAGGTGGACGACTCAACAACTATTTTGCAGCTACTAACTTTTTTCAGGACCAAACCGGTAGCGAGCGTAAGATCGTGGGGCTTTTTGGAGATCTGCGCCTGGATTACAAAAACAGTATTTTTCTTAACATAACCGGGCGAAACGACTGGTCTTCAACTTTACCTAAAGCAAACCGAAGTTTCTTTTATCCTTCCGTAAGTTTAAGCTATATACTATCACAAACCCTTAAAGATGCGGGCAGCCTGCCAGACTTCATCAGTTATGCTAAATTCAGGGCTTCGTATGCCGAAGTAGGTAAAGATGCACAACCCTATACAGGAGTGTACTACGATCAACCTACCAATTTCCCTTTTGGCACGGTTGACGGGGTTTCCCGTGAAAGCACAGGAGCTTCTAATAATCTGGTTCCGGAAAGTACGGTGGGTAAAGAGATAGGTGCCGAATTGCGCTTTTTTGACAATCGACTGGGCTTTGATCTAGCATTTTACAAACAAACAAGTGACAATCAAATCTTACCCGTACCCGTAGCACAATCATCAGGCTTTAATGGCTTTGTACTTAATGCCGGTGAGATCGAAACCAATGGCTTTGAAGCTTTGGTAACCATTACTCCGGTTAAGACCAAAAATTTCAACTGGGATATCACTGTAAACTTTTCTACCGTAGATACCGAAGTTTTATCACTTCCTGACGGTATTGATGAAATCATCTTTGCCGACTCGGGTTTTGCAGGAGTTATTTCAAAATTGGAAAAAGGAGGCTCTATTGGTGATCTGTATGGTTACGACTGGAATCGAAATGAAAACGGGGAACGTCTTATAGGCTCTAATGGTCTGCCCAGCTTAAACACCGGTGAACGCGTAATTCTGGGTAATGCTATGCCAGACTGGTTGGGTAGTATTCAGCACACATTCCGATATAAAGGGCTTTCACTTTCCTTATTGCTTGAGCGCAAACAGGGAGGCGATTTATACGACAGCAGCCAGCGTAACAGCATTCGTAATGGTATACTGGCAGTTACCGAAACCCGTTATCAGGATATTATAATCGATGGAGTTTTGGCAGATGGTACTCCTAATAACATTCCGGTGTTGGCAGATCAAAACTATTACCGAAACTCGAGCGCTTTTAACCGTGCTCCTGAGCTTATGGTACAGGATGCGTCCTGGTGGCGTTTACGCAATATCACGCTCAGTTATGAATTAGGTTCCAAAATTACCGATAAGCTTCCCTTTGACCGGGTAAGTTTTAGCGCTACCGGAACCAATCTGATTCTAACTACTGACTACAGAGGTTATGATCCCGAAGGCTCCCAGTTTAGTGCCGGAACCAATGCCTATGGCTTTGCCGGGCTCAACATCCCAAACACGAGATCCTATCTCTTTTCTGTAAATCTTAATTTCTAAACGATGAAAACATTCACAAGATATACCCTGGTATTTGCAACGGCGCTTTCGCTCACCGGTTGCGACGAGTTCCTGGGAGACAATATTGACCCCAATAAATCTGGACTTGAAGAACTGGCACCCCGGGATTTAATGCCTACCTCTATTTACTACACGAGCTCCGCGCATTACAGTATTGCTCTGGGCATGTGCCAGTATTCACAACAACTGGCAACGTATTTTCAACAAAATACCGATGCGCAGGAAGAAACCCAGCTTGCAGGCGGCTGGTCTAATATTTACCTGCAAGCCCTTCCCGATATTCAGACTATGCTTGAGCTTGCCGAAAGTCAAAATCTCACCGGTTATCAGGGAATTGCCAAAGTACTTCAGGCTACAAACCTGGGTCTGGCAACAGATAACTGGGGCGATGTACCCGCCTCACAGGCAACTTTAGGTGAAGGCGATTTCTCTCCGGCTTTTGATGCTCAGGAAGCTGTTTACGAGCAGATTAATTCCCTGCTTGATGAAGCGATTGTACTGCTGGGGCAAAGCGATAGTTCGGTAGGCAGCCATGATTTGATTTATAACGGTGATCTGAGTAAATGGCTAAAAACAGCATACTTTCTTAAAGCCAAATACAGCCTGCACCTTACTGAAGTAGATCAGGCTTCAGCAGTAAGTGGTGCACTCAGCGCCATCTCTTCTTCTTTTACTTCAAATGAAGATGATTACGAACTCGAATACAATACCCGAAACTTCAATCCCTGGTATGCAGGCGTAGTTTTACCAAACAATACCGGTAACTTTTCGGTTTTGCTGAATGATCAGCTTATCAGCGCAATGGATGGGACCCAATTCCCATTTGCGACAATAGATGAAGATCCGCGCATTCCGTTGATTTCAAGTATTGGTGAAAACGATGACGACTTTCTGGGTGCCATAAGCGGTACCGGTGGTGCCTATCAGGTAGACCCGCGTATTTCGGCAACTGCAGATCTGGCTGCTGATGATTTTTATTCGGCACAAACAGCTCCGATTATTTTGGGAAGTTACAGCGAACTTAAGTTTATAGAGGCCGAAGCACGCTTTTTACAAAATGGTGGAACACCTACCTCAACCGGAAGTACTACGGCAGCCTATAACGCTTATTTAGCGGGTATCGCTGCCAATATGGATAAAGTAGGCGTTTCAGCGGCCGATAAGGCTGCTTACCTCGCAGATGCTTCGGTAGCAGTGGGAGCTTCGAATTTAACTTTAGCCCTGATTATGCGTGAAAAGTTTATCGCCACCTTCCTCAATCCCGAATCGTTTGTTGATTTGCGTCGTTATGATTTTAGTACGGCTGTTTTTCCCGGGCTAAGCCTTCCGGTAGATCAAAATCCTGATATTGCCGGGCGCTGGGTGCGTCGCGCTCAGTACCCGTCATCTGAGCAGACCCGAAACGGAGATGAAGTCGCCAGAGTGATGCAGACCATTGATACCGGGGTTTGGTGGGACAGAGATTAAATGCTGAAATAACGCTTCAATACCTCCAACAGATGATCTAAATCGTCACGGGTGTGAAGCGCAGTAATCACAATGCGGGTGAGCCGGTTAGCACTGCCGCCCGCATACTCAAAATCGGTAACAATGATCTGATGATCTTTTAAGTAATTAGCCAGACGCCTGTCGCCGAAATTGAAACCGGCATGCCCCGGATTGAATTGAAAAAACTCCGGGTTTTTCAGATTTTTTAGAAAATAAGATACGTTAGCCTTTAGCTTTTGATGCTGAAGGCTAATGTGTTTTACAGCACTTCCTAAAGTTGCAATCGCAGCAGGACTGGCCGGACTCGCTCCTGCAAAAACCGGGCGTTGTCTGATCGCCTCCATACGAGCAGAACTGCCCAGAATAAATCCTGCGGGAGTTGCCAGAGCCTTAGCCAGCGAACCACAAACCAGCAAATCTTTCGCTTCTAAAGCCTTTAAACTTGCATAGCAGCCGCTTCCCTCCTCGCCCACCACACCTATGCCGTGGGAATCATCTGCAACCAAAATAATTTGATCTAAAGGCAGACTTTTTAGAAACCCATAATCGGGAAAATGATCTGGTGAAAAGCTGATGCTGTCAAAAAATAAAACCGGCGGTTTTGATTTCTTCTTTTTGAGGTAATTGAGAATGGAAAACCGTAAATCTTCAGGGGTTTCAAACTGAAAATCGGAAGCTATTCGTAGCGCCGCGTGACTTCCGGGGTAATGAAATAAATCATAACCCGCACTCCCCAGATATTCCCTTAAAATCTGGCCTGCCATAAACCCCGATGATGTGATCAAACAGGCTTCGGCACCGGTAAATTGGGCAAGGACTTTTTCGGTTTCTTCATAAATCCCGAGCTGTACATTGCTGTTGCGGGAAGCACCGTGACTGCTTCCGTAATGCAGGATGTTTTCAGCCAATGTCTTCAGAAAATCAGGATGTGTTTGCAAGCCCAAGTAGGAAGTTCCGCCAAAATAGCGGTACTCCGCACCATCGTGAGTAAATGCGCCGCTGGGATTGTGATTTAGTAGAAAACTCATAGCATTTTGTATGTTGCAACTGTGGTAATACCTCTAAACATTCAAATTTGATTAAAAAACTTTATTTAGTTTAAATGTAATTAAAGAATCACCCAACGCTCAATTCGCTAGATATGTTTTGTATTGATTTTTAGCATACTCGGTGATTGATACCCTTGCGATAGTTGACATTAATTCGAACTTTATTAAAATATCTTGAGTTTTGCTCCACTCAGAATATGGTAATTTATTTCTATTTTCCCTTTCCATTTTTTCAAGTAGTTTGTTTCTCCTTTCAGGATTATCTATTACTTGAAAGTATCGTTCATTTAATGAATTATTCGGAAATGTGTGAGGCGTAGGTTTTCCTGTATGCAGGAATTTTGAACGAAATTGATAAGTCTGCTTTATTATTTTAATCAATTCTTCACGTGTTAAATTTTCAGGAACCATTTCTGGAAAAGAACTAATTTCATCTTCATAATTTTTTCTAACCTCTAACCCTTCAATTATTAAATCCATATAAAGTACCTCTGACCATTTATCTGTTGGACAATAAGTAAGAATAAACTCGACGAATCTTTTTGTTAAATCCCTGTGTTTTATGTTATTATCTAAATATTCCTTAAACTTGCGATATTCGCTTAATAGTAATTTAAGGGATTCAGATTTTTGTGTCTCCTTTTTCCACTCTTTATATTTCTCATGTTGCTTACTAAAGTATATTTGGGGAATAGCTAATTGACTGATAGATTCTATTCCTGCAATTAGTAGAGAAAAAGCTAGATCAAAATCATTTTTTTTATTCTGATGTCCAAGCTGTATTATACGCATTGATTGAAATAAGCTCTGATAATCTAGTATTTCACCATGGTCAATTGAAAAATTTATTAATTTGATTATTTCATCAAATCGATCCTTCCATAACCTGAGAATCTCATTATGTGGTTTATATGTAGATCGCGAACTGCCTAACACTGTTTGAGGAAATTCACTTCCAATTTTTTTCAACTCAGGCTCAGATACTATTTTAAAGCCATTGTAAAAATCATCTGATGTCGAAAACACCGGTCTTTCAAAAGCAAATGAGCATATTGCACTTAAAGCGAGAGTAAAAAGATGTGAATGATGATAATTTACATAAGAAGGCATCAATACTGGGCAAATAAAAGCTTTTCTTAACTTTTGACCGATTGAATTTTGAATTCCTAAATCAACAGAAATTGATTTTAAAATGGTGAAGTCGGAAAATTGTAGGTCTTCATATAAATCAAATTCTATAAGTAAATAGCCGTATAACCTTTTCTCAGAACTTGTATTATGTTTTTTTATGAATCCATTTTTACTTGTAGCTGTATTTCGATTATAGGCGAGAATTGCCTCTTTGAATAAATTATAGTCTTGTGTTAGTGGCCTCAATTTTCCTAAATGCTTTATAACAATTCAACTCCGCTGCCACCGGTTGTTGGGAAAATTACCTTTCCGCCTTCCAGAATTTGAACACCCGTAGCGATATCTTCCTTAAGCAGCATCGCGCCATCCATATCTACATAATCCAGTTGGGGCAGTAATTGAGCAATTGCCGAAATCCCCACGGTAGATTCGGTCATACAGCCCACCATCACTTTAAGGCCCAGACTTTTGGCTTCTTTGATCATTCGGAGTGCCGGGGTAAGTCCACCGCACTTGGTAAGTTTGATGTTGATGCCATCAAAATAACCGGCGCAACGTTTTACATCTTCCTCAACGATACAGCTTTCGTCAGCGATAATGGGCAAAACGCTTTCAGCCTTGAGCGCTTTGAGTCCGTCCCAATCGTCTGCTTTTAAGGGTTGCTCCAAAAATTCAACCCCAAGTTCTTTAAGGGCTTTGGCGTTTTTGATTGCCGTAGCCGCATCCCAGGCACAGTTGGCATCTACCCGAAAAACCGCATCGGTATGTTTACGGAGTTCGCTTACGATTTGCACGTCTTCGGGCGTTCCCAGTTTGATTTTATAAATGGGCCAGGGCATTTCCCGCATTTTCTCGAGCATCTTCTCTATGGAAGCCAGGCCAATGGTATAGTTGGTTATGGGGTAATTTTGATTAGAAGTTCCCCACAATTCAAAAAGCGGTTTGTGGTGAAGCTTTCCGTACAGATCGTGAGCTGCAAGGTCCAGGGCGCAAATGGCAAAATTGCTCAGTTTACGTTCCACCAAAAATCTGTGGAAGGCCTCCGGCGTTTCCAAAACAAAGTCTTCAATTTCCGTGCGAATCGCCTCTATTTCGGCCTGCATACTTTCAAAAGTGATCTGGTAATAGGGGTTGGAAGTAGATTCCCCGTAGCCGGTCTTTCCGCCTTGCGAAAGACAAACCACCAGACTGTCCTGAAAATCGTGAGATTCGCGGGAGATGGTAAAGGTGTGTTTAAGAGGCAGGCTGTATTTTTTAAGCTTTAAATTCATTTTAGTAGTCTTGTTCAGATTGTTTAAGCCGAAGAATCTCCCGGCCCAGTTCACCCAGAAAGGGAAGGCCAAGCTCTTCGTATTCGTAGGTGTCGTCATTAAAAGTAGCATTTTCGTTGACTAACAAGGTGGCAGAGAGCAAAAATTCAACTCCATCTTTGGTTTGAATAAACGCGTTGTCTGTAAGCGTCCCGTAGGCATCTCCTACCTTGTTGAAAATAGCAACCGAATGATCCAATTTAGCTGCGGTGTCGCCATAGACGAAAAACTTCACATAGCCATCGGGAAATTGCTCCGGATCATAACCCAGTTCACGGGGATATTTTGGCATCGTTTCTAAAAGAAAATCCCGATACTCCGGTTTGATTTGAAAACGCTCTTCCGGTGTATAAGCGTTCTCAAACAGTAAACGTTTTAGGACTTCCTGCTGGGTTCGTAGCGGAAAATAATTTTTAGCCGAAAAATCAAATGCCTGTTCTACCAGACTATCTCCCTGCATATAAGCCTTTCCTTTCCTGAGATTCTTGAGATTGAGTTTTTTTATGGGCTTTGAAGTATAACCCGAAACCACAATCGAATCGGCATTTTGAGGATAAAACACCAGACCGCGACTTAGCGCGGCATCACTGTCAGGCGTACTCAGGCGGTGATTGATTTGAAAAGGCCCCAGGCGCTTTCGGGCTACGAGCGCATTGATACTGTCACGACCTAAAAATTCAAACAAATGATTGTAGGCCTCATTATCGCTAACTGCTATGATTTCAACCAAATCTGTAGCAAGCTGATGAACTACTGTGTCACCCGGGATTTTATACGGTGTATTTAAATCCACCTGATCCCGTAGCAAGGGATCTGTACTCAATTTTTCAAGTGCCAGGAGCAAAACGGGTAATTTAACGGTACTGGCGGGATAAAAATAATTGTCCTCATCAAGATTGAATGCATATTCGGTGAATTGGGGCCTGTTGAGACTATCCCGTTTTATTTCGGTGTACAGAATCTGGATTTCGTGACCTGCAGGGGACTGCATCACATTTTTGATCTTTGGGTTTGAAGATTGCAAGGCTTGCTCAAAAACAGACGGGCTTCCGGTTTTACAGGAAGTGAAGACTACTAAAATTGTAAAACAGCAAACCCAAATACACCTCATAACCTTTAGTTTATAGTTTCGGAACAGCTATTAAAGTTAGAAATTTAAGGCGCAAACCGATTGCTGCGAAGCGAAATATCTTGAAGCCACGCTTCTGTATCAAAAGTTACAGCCATCTTTAACTAAAGCTTTTAATTTCGTTTAAAATTTCAGCTATGCTTATCAAACAATTCGAATATAAACCACTAGCCCATTTTTCCTATGCTATTTTAAGCGAGGGAAAAGTAGCTTTGGTTGACCCTGAGCGTGACCCCGCGCAATACTATGCCTTTGCGGAAGAGCACGGTGCAGAGATCGTAGCCGTTTTTGAAACCCATCCCCATGCCGATTTCATTAGCAGTCACTTGCAGATACATAAAGAAACCGGTGCAACGATTTATAACAGCGAAAAGACCGGTGCAGGTTATACGCATCAGCATTTTGACGAAGGCGATCACTTCAAAATGGGAAGCATTGACTTTACCGCTTTAAACACTCCCGGACACAGCCCGGACAGCATTACGATTGTCGCAAAAGCGGAAGAAGAAACGGCTTTATTTACCGGTGACACCTTATTCATTGGTGATGTAGGCCGTCCCGACCTGCGTGAAAAAGCCGGAAACCAGACCGCAAAACGCCGGGATCTCGCTAGAGCGATGTTTCAGACCATAACCACAAAATTTAAGAATCTGCCCGATGGGGCGATGGTTTACCCCGCACACGGTGCCGGCTCGCTTTGCGGCAAAGGCATGAGTGCAGATCAAACCAGCAGTACATTAAGGGAACAGCGGGAAACCAACTGGGCGTTCAAAATGCACGAAGAAGAAGCATTTATCAATCAGTTGCTTGATTCGCAACCTTTCATCCCGTATTACTTCGGCTATAACGTAGATCTCAACAAAACAGGGGCCCCTACCCTGAGAAGCGCTGTAGCCGATATCCCCTTTAATTTGTTTGAAACTGAAGTTAACGGTGACGCTCTGGTTGTTGATACGCGCGATGAAGCCGTTTACAAAAAAGGACACAAGCGCAACAGCATCAATATTATGGCCGGCAAGGAAGCGCATAAGTTTGAAACCTGGCTTGGCGCCATTGTAAAGCCTGAAGAAGAATTCAGCGTGGTGGTTGCTAATGCGGCTGCAGCTCACGAGGTTTTAGACCGAATTGCTAAAATAGGTTATGAAACACAGGTAAAGCGGGTCATTAGCTTGCGGGAACCTACCGGAGTAAGCTCTTCCAAACTGAATTTAGACGCCTTTAAAGCCAATCCACAAGCTTATACCGTAGTTGACATCAGAAACCGCAGCGAGACCGAAGCCAGAACATTCTTTGACCACGCGATCACAATACCCCTTCACGAATTGCGGGAACGCAGCGGCGAAGTCCCTGCTGATAAACCCATCGTGGTGCATTGTGCGGGCGGATACCGCAGCGCAGCCGGTAGCAGCGTTCTCGAGACTGCCTTACCACAGGCTAGGGTTTACGATCTGGGCGACGCGGTAAAAGACTTTCAGTAATTTCTAAGCCGGAATGAAAAATGAGTGGACCCGTTGGAGAGCGGGTATTGCTTAAGTTGGGCTGTTTTCTTCCGGTTTTTTGAGTTTGATTTGTTGCCCTATTTTCAGTATTTGTAAAGCCCCGGTTTTTCTAACAGAAATTTCAGGGCTTTTTTTTTGGTCTTAAACAACTAGTTACGCACGCATTTAGCCATGTGTTTTAAAAAGAGCGTTACAAACCCACCGGATGTGCGTGTATACGAGATAAAAAGTACTGAAAATCAACCTAAAAAAGTGTTGATATCCCGCCAATCGCTTTTATAAACGACTATATTTGTTTTGATATAACAAGTTGGCACCAATTTGAAATGAAATACATAATCATCATACTATTTCTGTTCGCAACTAATTCTTTACCTACCTATATTCAGGCGGATAAGACTTTTTATTATAAATGCGACTATAAAAAGGGAAATTATTATACAATCTTAAGTTCTGGAACTCAAAATGAAATAGACGAAGTTTATGGTATCGACAAAAATTATTACACGGAACTGCCCGAATTTGACTTAAATAAAATTGATGTAAATAAAATAATAGATAATTCTAAAAAGCATTTGAAAACTAGATTCAATGCATTGGATTTGAAATTAACGGAAATAAAATATGAAAGAATTAATGAGAAGGATTTGGACAACCCAAAAAATTGGTTCATACTGTTGACATTTGTATATAATGATAAAGGGCATGTCCAAATGGTTCCTGTCCTTCCGAATAATAGAATCATTTTGAGCAATAAGGAATAAAAACTGCTTACAATAACTAGCGTTCGTGCGGTCGGTACGACC
>NZ_KZ319296.1 GCF_002744755.1 Leeuwenhoekiella nanhaiensis
TTTATGATTTACCAATATGTCAACAATATTAGCGCGAAACGCGCAGTTATTAGTTAAAGGTTAAAAGTTATAGGTTTTAAAAACTCATAACTCAACACTTAAGACTCCTAACTAAATTTTTAAGGTGGTTATAGCGACGGGGCTCACCTCTTACCATTCCGAACAGAGTAGTTAAGCCCGTTAGCGCCGATGGTACTGCATCTCGTGGGAGAGTAGGTCGCCGCCTTGTTTTAAAGTCCGCATCAGTTTATGATGCGGACTTTTTTTATGCACTAAACTCAGAGTTTAGATATGAGATCTGAGACATTAGATGTGAGACTAAAGACTGGAGATCTGACCTTGAATTTTAAACCTTCAACTTTGAATGAGATCTGCGTTAGGGATTGCAGTGGAAATCCTTTTAAACACAACAGGTGTTTAAAAGATTGAAACGAAAAGCCTGCCTACCGGCAAAGGCAGGCCTGTCCCGAAGGGAACGCCCTGAAAAAATAAATACGAAATTAGTAATATAAAATCAGTTAGCAGTCGCAGTGTGCAGTTTACTGGTAAGAGGTAAGTGGTTAAAAGTAGAATGTAGCAAATACAAAATTAGAAGTACAAAATCATTCTTATTTCTAAAGTCCGCATTCAGAGTTATCAAAGTCAGAGTCTTTCTGGTTGCAGGTTTTAGATGGGGTGAAAGTCAAAAAGTAACAGGTGAAAAGTGTAAAAAACAAAATGCACTTTAAATAATATCTTAAAAACTCGATTGGAGTACGTGGGATGTTTGTCTTTTTTTACTAATTTATCCCTATAAGACCTTCCCTACAGTCTGCAAGACCTATTACATGACTTATTTCAAATTTCTGCTTGGCCTGTTGTTTCTGTTGACAGCTAATGCCTATGCACAGGAGGCTGTGCTCAAGGGAAAACTTTTAGACGATGAGGGTAATCCCCTGCCCGGTGCGGTCGTGCAGGTAAAAGGTACGCCCAGGGGAGTGCAAACTGATTTTGATGGTATTTATACCATTACCTGCGAGATAGGAGATACTCTTGTAATTACCTATGTGGGTTACGCTACACGCGAAATACCAGTTACCGCAGCTATGTTTGATGCAGCAGATGTTACAATGCAACAGCTGAGAACGGCTGTAGCACCCATCCGCAATTCAGCCTATGAGCAGGCTATAAGGCAAAACAACCCGTCTTTTCATGGTATTCCTGATTTGAATTCCTCCACATTAACCTATACCGTTAACCGAAAGTATTTTGATGTAAATCGCATTAAAGCCATTAGCAAACAGGATAGTGTGGTGCGCCTATTTACCTTTGCAGATGAGGCTTTTTTTGAAATTGGGGTGAGTCAACGCTCGGGATTGCAATATGTGTCTGATCGTAATCTGCATCAAACGCAAAACCGGTATGCTCAGGGGCGTCCGGTTGATGGTAGCCTGACCTACAGGGGGCCGGAGACGGGTGAGCTATTCAGCTACGGACCTTTACTCAGCAATCTGGAGTATGATGGTACTACGTATCCCTACGATCGTAATGGCAAACCCGTGGCAGCAGGACAGGGCTCGGGAATGCCTGTAAAGCCCTATTCCAATTCAGTTTTCAATACCGGATTTAATACGGCTACGTCTACTAAAGTGTCGGTTTATTACGATATCCACAAACTGGAACTCGATCTCGCAAATGGTACGCAACGGGATCTTTTCGATCAGGACCGGAATGTCTATAACCGAATTAGTCTGGGATATCAAAAAAACTCCGGTACCTTTCCCTATACGTTTAAGGCCGGTTACAATACCTCCAAAACCGGAAATGCGAATCTCAACGCATTGCATAACCAGATTTACTATAGCAGTTTAATCACCCCGCCCAGCTTTTCAAACACGCAGGGTAATCGTTTTGATAACGGGATGCAGCGCAGTTTTAGCCCGGGCAATTTCAACAATCCCTATTGGTTACTTCAAACCAATCAAAACCAAATCACTCAGGATGCCTTTAGCCTGCAGGGAAATGCTGCGTATCAGGGTGAAAAATTCCATTTGAGATTGAAGGCGTATTATGATAAGTCGGGCGAGGAGCAGGAAGTAAATCTCCCCCCGGGTACTGCAGGTTTTGCCGCAGGTTTGCGTACTCAAAAAGATTTTGAAAGTCAAAACCTCAATACCGAAGCAAAGGTAGCGTGGAGCGATCTGTATATTACTGATTTTTTGAATTTTAATCCTTCGGCTAGCCTGCACTATGCTTATAGCGCCTTGGACTTTGATTTTCAAGAAACAGGCAGCATCTCTACCCAACGTATGGAAAACCCCTCAAAGTCAACCCTGCAAATGCTCAACACCCTAAGAGCCGATGCCGATTTCTACGACTTTAATTTTAGCCTTACCTTGCAGCAAAAGTTCTTTACCAGCTCCCTGCAGGGAAGCGCCTGGTGGCTTCCTGATTTTATTTTAAAAGCAAATCTGGGTGGTCTGTTCTACAGTGACTTTGTAAGGCAACTGAACTTTACAGCGGCCTACAGCAAAAATGTGGGCGATCTTTCACTCTATTATTCCAATTACGGGTACAACAGTCTTAACCTTCAGCTTGCAGAAAGTCAGCAGTACACCACTAATGCTGATTTATTTAACAATTCGGCCTTAAATCTGGAAGCTATTACCGATTTTGATCTCAGCCTGGAAGCGAATTTATGGTCACAGGTAGCGGTCAATCTGAATTATTACCGCACAACTACCGAAAACGCGATATTTCCTGTTTTTGAAGCCGGTAGCTGGCAACTTAAGAATATCGCCAGTCTGCGCGATGCGGGATTCGAAGCAACCATTGAACTGGATACGTACCACTACTCTGATAAAAGAAATTTTAGGTATAGCACCGCTTTTAGTTTTAGTACGCATAATCCAGTGGTACTTGGTTTAAAAAATGCTAATGCCGGAAGAATACCCCTTGCCGGATTTGAAGAGATTTCACAAAATTTAATTACAGGTCAACCCATTAGCGTTTTGTACGGCTCTGCTTATTTACGGGATGCGCAGGGCAATCTGCTTATAGCGGCCGACGGGTTCCCGTTTACAGCTGTTGAACCTCAAATTCTGGGAGATCCCATACCCGATTTTAATCTGGGCTGGAGCAACACACTGCGTTATAAAAAGTTTTTGCTGCAGTTTAAGTTAGACTGGCAGCAGGGCGGTAAGGTGTGGAATGGTACGCAACAGGTTTTAAACTATCTGGGCACCTCACAGGAGTCTGCCCGGGACCGAACCCTTACCAATTATATTTTTGACGGGATTGCACCAGATGGTACGCCCAATACCCGACCTGTCGCTTTTGCACCGGTTGATGCACCAGTTACAAGCAATCGTTGGGTGCGCTATGGCTATGCAGGGGTTGCCGAAGCGGCTATTGCCGACGGGAGTTTTCTTAATCTGCAAAACCTAAGTCTTACTTACGAACTCAAACAGGAGCAGACCGATTTATTCAAAGAACTTAGTCTGAGTCTGTATGGTAACAATTTATGGAATAGCGCCGGTTTTCAAGGAGCAAATCCGTACAGTAATTTATTCGGCACTACTGCCGGGAATGCGCTCCATTACTTCAATATGCCGCTGGCTGCGGAAGTGGGTATTCATTTAAATTTTAAAATCTAATGCGTCAGTATAGTTCTTTTTACAGATGGGTTGTTTTACTGCTTATTTGCGGTATATCGGGTAGCATAGCCGCTCAGGAGTTTCATGCGGTTGAAAAAATGTACACGCATACAGACCGGCCCTTTTATTTTCCGGGAGAGATCATTTGGTTTAAAACCTATGCGGTTGATGAAACCAATATGCCTTCGGCTATAAGTGATGTATTGGTTACCGAACTGATCTCACCGGCGGGAGATGTGGTGCAAACCAAACGCTACTATCTCAATCTGGGATACGCCTATGGCGAGTTTCAGTTAAAAAAAGAGTGGGTAGGGGGTATTTATACGCTACGCAGTTACAGCCAGTATATGCGTAATCAGGGCGAAGAATCTTTTTTTACAAAAGAAATAACCGTGCAAAAAGTCGTGGTGCCACAATTGCTGGTTGAGTTTGAGTTTGACCGGGAAGCCTATGGTAAAGGCAGTATGGTAAGTGCTGATTATGCGCTCGAAGATCTTAACAATAAGCCCTTAGCCGGTGCTGATCTAATAGCCTCTTTATACCTGAACGGTCAGGTTGTAGCTGAGCAAAACCTAAAAACTCAGGCAGACGGGAAACAAAAAATAGGTTTCCGGCTTCCCGATGATTTAAATACCCTGGATGCCGTGGTGGTGGTACAGGCTTCATATCAGGGTGTTGCAGAATCAATCTCTCGTAGTATCCCGGTACTTTTAGATAAGCTGGACCTCCAATTTATGCCGGAGGGCGGGAAACTGATATTAGGAAATCTTAACCGGGTGGCTTTTAAAGCCCTTGATCCCTTTGGAAGACCTGCAGATGTGAGCGGCAGTATTGTAGATGAAACCGGAAAATCCATTGTACCCTTTAGCAGTTACCATGATGGTATGGGAAGTGTGCTTTTAAATCCTGCAACAGGAAAGCGCTATTTCGCGCAGATTAAAAAGCCTTTTGAGTCTGATTTTCTTTATGAGTTGCCCAAAACGGTTCTTATGGGAGCTAAATTGAGTATGGTAAAGCAGGAACAGGGTGACCTGACCTTTGAAGTATTTACAACTGCTAAACTCAAAGGAAAACTCGTTTTAACAACAGCAGCGCAACAGCATCTGGAAACCCGGGAACTATCGGTTGAAGCGGGAACAACCAGCCTGCGTATTCCTGTAACCCGATATGCCCGAGGGATGGTTAAACTGCAATTAAAGGATCGCGTAGGCATCATCCTAAGCGAACGACTTGTATTTATCAATTCTGAAAAAGGTCTGCAGATTCATTTAAAACCTGATCAGGAACGCTATTTACCCAGAGAGCCGGTTAATCTCGAGATCAGCACAACAGATGCTGAAGGCAATCCACTGAGCAGTAACCTGTCTATTGCGATGGTAGACAATGCCTTACTTACTTTAGCCGATGATAAGCAAGATCGAATAGACAGCTATCTGTTAATGAGCAGTGAACTTCACGGTGACATTCACGAGCCTGCATTTTATTTTGATACGAAAGAACCCAAACAATCTGAAGCTCTTGATTTAATAATGCTTACCCACGGCTGGCGCGATTATTTACAAAATCCCGTATCAAAAGCCAAGGGACTAAAATACAATCCCGAGCGTAAAGATATCGTATACGGTCGCATTGAAAACAGGGAGGGAGAACCTGTAGCGGCAAACGTACTGGTACTGGATCGTAATGGGAAAAAAATACTCACGTTTAAAACAGATGCTCAGGGGAACTTTCAATTTAAGCCGGGTGCCGTTAACTACTACGTAGTCGCTGCGTATACTGATGACAGGCAGGTATTGCGTATCAATCTGGATGAAACGCTTGAACAAAAATACGGGAATACTGATTTTATTTTCAACAGAAATCAACCCGAGAAAAAGACTCCCGAAGTAAAACTAAATGAGCCTGTATCTCCTTTAGCCCAACCTTTACGCGAGCGCGCCCTGGACTTAAGTCTGTCTGCTGATCAAGCCGCACTTGATGAAGTTGTGGTCGTGGGTTATGGGGTGTCTGAACGAGCCAGTGCAGTGGGAGCTGTTCGCGTTATTACCAGTGAAGAGCTTAACGGGGCAACCGGCAGTGCTGCTCAGGTATTGCAAGGCCGTGCTGCCGGTGTACAGATTACAGGGGCTAACGGTGCTGCAAATACTCAGATCAGCATTCGCGGTACAGCCAGTATACGAGGAGATAACAACCCCCTGATTATTTTAGATGGTTCACCGGTAAGTACGGGTGCCGGGTCAAATGATTTTAACCTATCCCAACTTGATGCGGCACAAATTGAAAGCGTAAGCGTGGTTAAAGGGGCAGCAGCTACCGCGCTCTACGGTACCCGTGGTGCAAACGGGGTGATTTTGATAACCACCAAAAACAGAAATTACGGTAATAACAAAACCCTGTTTTCCCAGAAATATAAAAATTATTCAGTTACTGAAGTCTATGATAGCAACACTACCGTTGAGCTTGATCAGCCTATGCGGTTTTATATGCCGGTATATGATGTGAAGAATCAACCCGAAGCGCGTACTGATTTTAGAAAAACCCTGTATTGGAATCCGGTAGTTCAAACTGATGCAGCAGGTAAGGCCAGTCTTCGCTTTTACAATTCAGACGCACTGACTTCGTTTAAGATTATTGCCGAAGGTGTCGCAGCCACGGGTAGATTAGGACATGCTGAACAGGCGTACAGCGTCTCCAAAGTCCTGCGGATGGATGTTAAGTTGCCGGCATACGCCAGTATAGGCGATACCTTGCAGATTCCATTGCGTATTAGTAATGAAAGTTCTAAAGCTAAAAGCTTGAGCCTGGACCTTCAGTTTACTGAAGAATTAGCACTTCTTAATGCTTCTGAGGTGCCTGATAATCTTGTGCTTCCGGCAAATTCTTTCAAGGTAATCGAACTCCGTTTCGTTCCTCTTAAAGCAGGTTCATCGGTACAATTGAGCGCGTCGGTCAAGGGGGAAACCGGTTCAGATTCCTTTAGAGAAACCCTTAGTGTGGTAAGTCCGTTTTTCCCGGTAGAAACCAGTATTAGTGATGCTAAAACCGGAAACTACAGCTTTGATATTGTAAATGCGGTACCCGGCAGCCTTGAAGGGGATTTTACGCTTTATGTGGATGTGGTGGGAGAAGCGATGAATGGGGTTGCCGGTATGATCAGTAAGCCTTACGGTTGTTTTGAACAAACCTCTTCAGCCACCTATCCCAATGTGATGGTACTTCAATATTTAAAAGCCACAGGAAAATCCAGTCCCTCAATTGAAAAACAGGCGCTAGATTATATTGAGGAAGGTTATAAAAGACTTATAAGTTTTGAAACCAAGGAAGGTGGTTTTGAATGGTTTGGTAAAACACCCCCACACCAGACCTTAACCGCTTTTGGTGTTCTGGAGTTTACCGAGATGAAAGCGGTATATCCCGGTGTAAACCAGGAAATGTTAGATCGTACGCTTAAATGGTTATTAAATCAGCGGGATGGTAAAGGTGGTTTTCACAAAAGCAAAAAAGGCTATGACAGTTTTGCAAGTTCGCCTCCATTAGTCGCCAACGCCTATATTGTTTATGCCCTGAGTGAAATAGGAGTGACTACAGAAATCACCGCGGAATATCAGCAAGCACTAAAAATGGCTTTAAGTTCTAAAGATGCGTATCAAATGGCTTTAATGGCACTGGCAGCGCATAATTTTAAAGATACTGAAAGCTACAACCAGCTATTAGAATTACTGGTTGAACAATACGAAAGCACAGGATTTGAGTGGAAAACCGATGCGACCATCACGCGCTCTTACGGCGATGCCAAATACTTAGAGACCACGGCTTTTGTAATACTCGCTTTGTTGCGAGAAAATCAGAAAATCGATCTGGTTACTCAAGGGGTAAAATATCTTGTTAGGAACAGAAAGCGTGGAACCTTTGGTAATACCCAAACCACGGTAATGTGTTTAAAGGCGCTACTGCATTACAATCAGGTACAAAGCGCTAAGGCTTTGGAGTCTGATTCCTATATCACCCTTAAGCTTAACGAACGTGAACTCGATTTAAAACAGGTAGCCCTAAAAGACGGAATACTTAGATTAGATAGTATTGAAAAGTACCTTAAGCCCGGAAGCAACACGTTTAGCGTGCTGTTTTCAGATGCCGGTCTTACCTATCCCTTTACATTCAATTGCTCGTGGAAAAGTAGTTTGCCAGAGAATGCTAACGAAACTCCTGTACTACTTAAAACCACGATGGCAGAACTGATGGTCAGGAAAGGAGATTTGGCTCGTATGGAGGTAGCGGTACAAAATACAGATACATTCGGTAAAGGTATGATTACGGCAATAGTGGGTATCCCTTCAGGAGCTTCGGTACAAGCCTATCAGCTGAAAGAACTGATGGAAGAGGAACAAATCGCTTATTACGAAGTGGTTGATAATTATGTGGTTTTGTACTGGCGCTCAATAGAAGCTTCTGAAATAAAACGCATTAATCTCGACCTTAAAACCGATGTGGCGGGTACCTATACTGCTCCGGCGAGTACGGTTTATCCGTATTACGGGGAGGACTTTAAGTTTTGGACCAAAGGTGTTGAACTCAACATTGAAAATTAGAAATACAAGATCAGTTAGCAGTCGCAGCGGGCAGTTTATATAAGGTAGAGTGAGGAGTGCAGAGTGCAGGGTGTGGATGTTGAACAAAGAACAAGGAATATACGTGTAAAGTATTTATAAATAAACGATTACACAGTTCAATGATTAAACACTTTTACACCTTAAGAAAACCGAAAACCGAAAACCGAAAACCGAAAACCGAAAACCGAAAACCGAAAACCGAAAACTCCTTCTTATAAACGCTCCAGTTTGCCGGAGTTCCAATCTATTTTAAAATGATCTGAAGGTTGGCCGTTATTAAAGCGGTGAAGGATGTGCATCAGGAGTTGAAGCTGTTGGCGGAGTTCAGAATTTGGATACTTATTCCGATTTTGACTAAAGCTTTTATAGAGGTGCTCATACAGCGCCAACTGGTTTGCCGTAATGAAGGGTTTAGCCAGGTCGTCACCACCTCGCAGACGGTAGAAATCGTAGATAAGGTCTGCGCCGGTACGGTTCTTTAAGATGCTCCGTTTCAGGGGAGTGTTGCGTAGGGGTTGGAGGCGTTTCCATTCTTTTTTGGCAAAGCCGGGCTGATTTTGCAAGCGTCTGAGATAGGTTTCGGGCTCTTCCTGAGTCTCGTATGCGAGCAGGAGCAGGTGTTCTAAGCTCATTTCGGGCAGGAAATTAAGCAGGGTCTGGGGAAAGTCCCCGGGCAGAAAGCGCAGGCGAATGAGTTCGCGTAAATGCCAGGCCGTATATTCGTTATAATCAGATACCTTTAAAATAGCGGCATTCCAGGCTTCGGATTCCCGGGTTTGTTTAAGATGCCGGTATTCAGTTTTATAGAGTGGAAAGAGGGTCTTAAAACCGGTTACCTTGTTCAGCTTTACGGTTTCTACTTCAATGCCTGTGGCGCCAATATGTAAAATTTTATAAGCCGGAAAGTAAGCCGCAGGAGATGGAGTCTGAATGTTAATCAGTGTATTTCCGGCTGCGGTGGTTCGTCTTCCGGTATCGTTGATATGCATATGCCCTCCAACGTGAATTTTTAGTCCGGCATCAGCAAAAGCCTCAGCTACTGCCTCATCAGGCACACGATACAACTGAAACTTACCTGCTCCCATTAGGGCTTCGATTTCGCCTGAAGCATCATCATTAAAATCAATCATCGGGAAATGACTAAAGGCAATCAGCTTTTTACCCAGCGCATCGGCCTGCTTACTGAGTTTTTCAACCCAGGCAATCAGGTGTTTTTTATGACTCAGTACCCGGTTGTATCCGGTTCCCGCGCCTTCAAAACCTTCCTTTCCGTCAGGTACAAAAACATCTCCGTCCAGAGCCAATAACCAGATGTCTTTGTTCAGTTCAATCAAATAGCTCAGATCAGGCAGGAGGGTGTCTGGAGTTACGGGGTATTGACGCTCTTCGAGATTTGCGGCCTGCAGGGCTTTGGCATAGGTATATTCCTGCGGAGTATAGCTGCTAAAAGGTGTAGCCCAGTAGGCATATTCCGGTCGCGGCATAAAGCCAAAACTTCCCAGAGCATCAAGAACACCCGAATAGCCCATTTTGGCCATATCCGGGCTTACAACCACCGGATGCTCATCTGCTTTAGGTGTGTACATGTCTTCGGTACTGAAAATAGGTTGGGGTTTTCCGTTTTCACCTAGAAAATCGGTTTTACCTGCAGGGGTCTCAAAAGGAACAGCCGGATCGTGGTTTCCGGTGGTAATAAAAAACCGCAGGTCGTATTGGGTTTCAAACGTTCTGAGCAGGCGGTGTAAGCCTTTTAGATTTAACGGCTGCCCATCATCTGTATAATCACCTGGAAGCGCCACCCAGTGTACACCCCGCGCGGCAATATCTTCAAGGGCCGTGATAAAGGCAAAGTAATTTTCATTAAACAGACGTGTAGAGTGCAATTGGGCTTCCATCGTACGCATCAGGACGTGATTTGTCGTCCCCGGTAAAAGCGGTCCTCGATAGTCAGTATCTGCAAGTTTACCAAACACATCCTGCAGATGTACATCAGCCAGAAATGCAATGCTTGTGGTTTCTTCCTGCGCCTGGAGCTGTGTTACCGGACAAATAAGAAGAAGAATTAAAACGGACTTATAAAAATTGAGGAAGAAGCTATTCATACGCGATCAGGGTATGCTTTGTTTAACAGGGCCTAATTGGATAATAGCGAAATTAGGTATTCCTGGAAGTAAAATAGCCTTGCGCAGCGCTTAATCCTTTCAGAAGTCTTTCATATGTCAATTAATCACATTGGGAGCGAATTAGATTTATAGAAAGGATTCGGTATTTGTACAAAATCATGTATTTTAACATTTTAGTAACTAAATGGAAATCCTATGCAGAAAATTACCCTTCTACTTCTTATTGCACTCCTGTTCAATTCCTGTGGTGTTCACAAACGCGCTGCAATCAAAGCCCAGGAAGAATTTGTTGTAGAACTGCGTAAACCCGCAAGCCGGGGTGGGCTGGTAGAAGTTGCTCTGCAGGGTTTGTTCTTTGGGGCCGATTACCTGGCCGAAAAGACGGCAAAGTCCCTGACCAGCAGCTATTCACAATCTTTGTCTGTTAACGATTATTACAATACCGATCTCGGCGCGGTTGAGAAAACCTATTCGGAGATTCGTATCAAAAAATACGCGGCTCCGCAAGCTGAAGCTGATGAACAGCGGCTTAAGGGCTATATCGAAAGCGATTTGCAAACGATGCCCAAATCGCGGGGTGCTGCCGGCGCAATGACGATGAATGATGTTATCAGGGTGCAGGACAGTAAGGAAGATCTGCTCAATTTTGAGGCCGTTATCGCTATTGAAAGCGATCCCGAAAACCCCGGCGTCTCCCGGCTGAGTTTTAATGAATTGCGCATTCTGTTTTCGCGTACCAAGATTTATGAAGATGAAAACCTAAACGCGCGGTTATCGGTATCTATAACCGGGCAGTGGCGCAGTGCAGACAATACCCCGATGGAAGCAGTCCTGATTGAGCAGGAATACGATTTAAAAAATCTGAAGTACGGCACCGAAAATCAAATCGAAACGCCTATTCTGTCGCCCTGGTATTACGACATTCCGTATCGGGCTGAAGATGCTGATTTTGGAAAATACGGGGTAGTGAAGGTCAATGTACAGCTTCAGGAGTATGAAGGAGGTAAAAGCAAATACATCAATCAGTTGCCCAGTATACTTTCAGACAATAAGAATGCGATCATTAAAAACGGTTCGAGCACCATTCAAAAAATCTTAGGTAAGGACTAACTGTGAAAAAAAGACACCCCAAAATCCTCTTTTCCGATGCGTTGCTATGTACCCTGTTTACCTGCATCGTTAGCGGTTTGCTGTATGTTTTGGTGCTCAATATTTCAATACTTGACCCCTTCTCAAGAGCCTTTGAGGATTTTGAATTTACCGATCTCTATTTTTCTAAAAATTTTTACAGCAAGCAGGCAGATCCTGAAATCATCGTGGTCAATGTAGGGCAGGCCGATCGTTTTGCTATTGCGCAGGCCCTCCAAAAAATCAATAAATTTAAACCTAAAGCCGTAGGTATAGATCTCATTTTTAAAGAACGCAAAGCCGATTTTCCCGATGAACAGTTGCGGTTGGCGCTGTCAGAAACTGAAAACCGGATACATGCCGTGTATCTGGAGAATGGGAGCCTGAAGGAGTCTCATCCTTTTTTTGAACTCGATCAGGAGCAGGGCGGTTTTATCAACTTCAATCTGGATGGGAATTCGCGTGTGGTACGCGAGTTTACCGGAGTTTTAAAAGAAGATTCGGTCACGCGATATGCGTTTGCCGGGAAGCTGGCCGTTAAAGCAGGTTACCTGAATGAAACTGCATTAAAGCAACATTACGATACCGAAATTCCCATAAGGTATTCGGGAGGTGCGGCTTCTTTTTTAACGCTCACACTAGAAGAAATCAACGAGCGGGAAGATCTTCAGGTTTTAACTAATGCGGTGGTTTTGCTGGGCTACGCCGGAACTCCTACCGGAAACCCTTACGATATTGAAGACCGGCATTTCACGCCTTTAAATCCCAATTTTACAGGCCGAAGTATTCCCGATACCTATGGGGTTTACATTCACGCCACGATTTTACAAAATCTAAAAACGGGAGTGGGATTTTATAAAGTGCCAAAGCCCCTGTCGCTAAGCATCGCGGTTTTATTTTGTTTTCTGGCCATTTTGGCGGGTATGCGCATCCATAAAAAAAGCGATGTGGTATTTGACCTGAGTATTAAAATCCTGCAACTGCTTATTCCCGTGCTGTTGCTGTATGGGGCCCTGATTCTGATGGACTGGGGCATTTATATCGCGGTTTTACCCGCGGTGGTTCTGGTTATTCTAGGCTTAGAATGCATTGATTTTTACGTTTATTTTCAACGAGTTATACGGAAAGGATACCCATGGAAAAGCTACTTATTGGATTGATTTGTTTTTTGGCTTCCTATGCACAGGCGCAAGACAGCCTGTATGTGTATCAAACGGAAGGCATTGTGCTAAAGGGTAAGCTGAATGCTAAAACCCGGGTACAAAAGGGAGCTTTGCTTACCCCTCAGGTAAAGGTAGAACTACAACCTCAGGCCAGTCTTACCGCGATTAGTAAAGACGGGTTGCTTTATACCGCAAACGATCCCGGTTTGTACACGCACGCTATGTTATTAAAACGTAAGACGCAGGTTTATCCTAAAAATCTATCGGCTAATTATTTCAAATACATCTGGTCTGAATTGTTGGGAAATAGCACCAAACCCACACAAATAGGCGGCGTCTTCAGGGGTGAAAGCCTGATGTTGTTTCCGGCAGACCGTTCACATATTGCCGGTTCGCGTCTGGAATTTCGATGGTTACAGGATGCTCCGGAAGCTTCAGGCTATTTATTTATTCGCGAAGCGGAAGGTGAGGCCGTCTTAAAACTGGAAAGCAACGGTAGCAGTCTGGCGTTTTACGACAATCCCTTTTTTGAAGAAGGAAAATCCTATGAATGGGCGGTTACCACGGAAGCTTTTCCCAATTTAAGCAATCTGCGTTTTTTCAGTTTTAAACATATTACTAAAGCGGAGTACGAAGTCTTGCGCGAAGCGTTCATATCCGAATTGAATAACCCTCTGCTGGCAGGACTTTCCAAACAAGAGCTGGAAAAGCTGTTGTGTGAAGAATATGGGCTTTGCAAATAGCCCGATAACTCTAAAACAGGTTCTATGCGATGTATCAAAATAATAAGTTGTTGGTGCCTTTTTTTACTGGCCACTACAGGTGTTTTTAGTCAAAAACAGGACATTGCCTACACCCCTTCGGGTATTGAGTCGATTACCGCCTTTGATGCCAATGCAAAATCGGGTATGGTCGCAATGGCCGTCTACCCCAATACAGAGGTGTTGCTGTATGATATGTATACCGCCGATGTTGTTTTTAGAATTAGTGGAAACACCTACACGGCAACGGCGCTGAGTTTTGATGAAAGCGGCGAACAACTCCTCATTCATTATCCCAACAAGACGGAGGTTTGGGATCTAATCGCTTTTGAAAAAAAAGTGAGTTATGCTACCGACCTGTATGCACCCCGGGCGTTCTCCTTTCCAAATCAATCATTTGTAAGCCAGGAAAGTCAAAACCTGGTTTTTAGGGATATCGATCAGGCTCTAACGCAACAAACCTCATTTGACGGGATTGTAAGCCGCCTGGAGTTTACTCCAGACGGCCGTCAACTGGTTGTTCAGGGTATAGGTTTTCTCAAAGCCCTTGCCGTTGCAGATCTCAACAGGCAGACTGATTATAACCTGCAGCATGTAAACAATTTTGTGCTTGGAGAGCAGCAGTTTGTAGTACAGCAAAGAGCCCCGCAATCTTCGTCAGGTTCTGATGTGCGACTCAGTTTCTACAATTATCAGGGCCAAAAAACCAGCGAAAGCATTCAGCCTGAAAAGGCCTTTCAAACCTTCAATGCTGGGATGCAATTGCTTACAGACCAGCTTCTGTTGTACGAATCATTTGATAAGGTGTTTCTAATTAACCAGCAGGGTGGGGAAGAGGCTCTGGAATTTGACCCGGGCTTAGAAGATTTTAGGTTTATCAGAGGACTCGGTTTTGTGCTCAATTTTAAAAAGCGACTGGAGCTTCGGGATCTGGAAGGCAATCTGATCAACCGGTTTTATGCTAAAGACTTTTTGTCAAAGGGCAGTTTTATCAATCCCGAAAGCGGTGAAGTCGCTGTGATTATTGATAGTTCACTCGTTTTAGGGAACGACACTGCAAAAACTCCAAAGCAAATCAGTCTCAATTCCAGACTTGTAAATACGGTGACCGGCGACGGGGATGCCCTAGCCTTTGCAACCCACGACGGATACCTCAGGTATTGGAACTTAAAAAACCAAAAAGAACGCCTGGCTTTTGCGCATAAGCAGAAGACTGCTCCACAATTTTTAAGCCTCAATATTTCGGAACAGGTCATCGTCGCAGGATTTCCGAGAGCACATCAGGTAATGGCCTATGATATCAAAACCGGTAAGGAACGTGCGGTACTTCAAATTCCACAGGATCAGCACATCACAGCCCTGGCTTTTGACGGAAAACAACTCGTAATCGCCACACGCACCGGAAATTATGCCGTTTATGAACTGCAAACTCAGGCCTTTGCCCTTAAACGCGATTTTACTCCGGCGCTTTCTAACGCAATAACAGGAATTAGTATCTCCCATAATAAAGCAGCCCTGAGCAGCCTGGGGCGTATTGTAAAAGTGATTTTAAACCGGGAGGATACCATTGAAAACAAAGATGTAATCGTAGGACACTCCAGTTTTATTCACGGCATAGATTACGATAAAAGCGGGACCTATTTGGCAACCGCCGATGTTGCCGGAGACATGCATTTTTGGGATGCCGAAAAGGGTCGTCTGGTGCACAGCATTCATCTCGATTCTGCCTGGGTTAAAAACCTGAAGCTGCACGATAGCCTGTATGTGACTTCATCAGGCCCCGGTGTGCTTACTGCCAACTTTTACAATCCTGTGGTATATAAAAAAATCACTGATCCCAAACCTAAACTGCTGGTGCAAAGCGCAAATACCAGTGCCATAAGACAGGTGGTCTTTAGCCGGGACGGTAAACTGCTCGCCAGTGATGACGGATCGGTTATTAAAGTCCGGGAGGTGCAAACCGGTTTTTTAATCAGTGAGTTCAGTACCCAAAATAACACCATTAACGATCTTGACTTTTTGCAGGATAGTGCGACTTTAGTAGTAGCCTCGGGCAAGGCTGTTGAATTTTTTGATGCCTATACCGGAGAGTCGAGGAAATTTCTGGATTTTAAAACCCGTAACCGCAGCATTCATCAGGTGAAGGTTTTTCCCAATTTTAATACGGTAGTAGGGCTTAATGTACACGGCTGGCATTATCCGCTTTTGATTCATAGCAATTCAGGACTTGTGGTGGGCACGCTTGATGTAAATCCGGAGGCTGAAAAAGACCGTCAAATCATCAACCTGATCGTGTCCCGGGACGGTAAGCGTATCGCGACTTACGGCAACAGCTATATCAAGGTTTTCTCGGTAGATGAGCAATTAAAGCTGCAGCAATTGACGGCGTATCCACGCAGTGCTCCTGATAAAAGCAATACGTATTGGAACGATCTAATGAGTTTTAATGCTTCCGGAAACCAGTTGTCTTTTGTAGAAATGGACAGTCCCAACAAGCTGAAGGTTCTGGATGTGGAAACAGGCAGAATTACTTACGAAACCCGTGGCAAACTTTCGGTTTATGGGTTGAATGACGAGTTGGTGGGTATGGTGCCCGGTGATGTAAGCCTTTCGTATCTGGAGCCCGGTACCACATCGTGGAAATTTATGTTTGCTGAGCAGGAGCATATAAATCTGATTTCCAGTTTGGATTACGATCCGGTAAACCAGCTGTATGCCAGTGCAGATAGCTGGGGAAATCTTATCACCTGGGATGCGGAAACTAAAACTCCCCTGTGGCAGATAGATCGTTTTGAAAATGATATCTACAACGCAGAGCTGAATGCCACGGGCGATCAGATGGCATTTAATACCAAGAGCGGCATTTTTATTTTCGATTTCAAGCAGTTTAAGATGCGCAAGCTGGAAGGAAACAACTATCCGTACTTTGGTAAATTTTCTAAAGATGGACAGCTTTTCTATTACCGCCAGGCTAACGATTACCGCGTATACCGGGCTGCAAATGAGGCTGATGCCTTGCTGTTTACAACTCCGGTTTCTAAAGACGATGCTTCCGGCAGTTTACTATCTGATGATGGCAGCGTGCTGAGTTTTAAAAATAAGGCTACCAGTGTTTTGCATTCGTACGATTTAAAAACCAAAGCAGCCCTGCCTGTAGTGAATCTGAATGAAGTACCGGGATATTTTTCCCTTACCCCAAAATCTACGACGCTTGACGCTTCCGGAAAACTTCTATTAACAGGTACAGGTATAAAGCGCACAGCAGACTCCCTGATCGTGTTTAATAAAATCACCTATGTGCCCGCCACCCGAAAGCTTTCGGTGCAATCTGGAGATCACAGTATAGACCTTAAAGAACAGAAAGGCTTTCTGGACTACCGAATCAAATATCATTCGGCACTGGACGCGTATTCTCAAGACGGTCGCTATTATGCCTATCTGGAAGATTTTCATCTTAAAATTGAAGACCTGGAAGCCGGTGAAGTGGTATACGACCGCTATGTAAAGGGATTGGATATCGTAAACGGTTTGTTTGCTGAAGACAGTAAAAGTTTGATTTTAGGCTATGAAAACGGCTCTGTCGAAGTATTGGCCGTACCAGATATGAAGACCGTCTATTCTTTTGCGGGGAGCACTTCGCATATAACAAACCTGCAAGTTGCTAATCGCTATCTGATGGTTCTGGGTGACGATAACCTGATCAACGTGTTTGATAGTCAGGAAGGTTTTAAGCTGTTGTATTCGGCTACGTTTTTGAAAGACGGGGAGTTTATACTCTCCAATCCCGATGGGTATTATTATGCTTCTAAAGAGGCCCGAGAGGCTGTGGCGTTTAAGAAGGGTGATGCGGTATATCCTTTTGAGCAATTTGACCTGTTTTACAATCGCCCCGATAAAGCTATTGACAATCTGGTACATCTGGGAATTACTGATTCCCTGTTGCAGCAGGGCTATGAGATGGCCTATGAAAAGCGGCTGTTTAAAATGGGTTTTAAGGAAGAAGGACTTTCAGGGGACTTTGAGCTTCCGGTTTTGGAATTACTTACCAAAGATCTACCAGCCACCACATCGGAAGCTAACCTGAGTTTTGACGTACGCGCAACCGATAAAAATCATGATCTGGATCGTATTCTGGTCTGGATTAATGATGTGCCCGTCTACGGCTCAAAAGGGCGCAGTGTGCGTGCTCAAAATACGCGAAGCCTGTCTGAAAACATTAATCTAAATCTGGCAAGCGGAAGCAATAAAGTACAGGTGGCAGTGGTCAATACTTCGGGAGTTGAAAGTTTAAAGAAAACCTTTGTAATTAACTCTACTGCTCCCACACCGAAGCCTGATTTGTATGTGGTAAGTATTGGCGTTTCTACCTATCAGGATTCGGGTTATAGTCTGAAGTATGCAGCAAAAGATTCGCGGGATTTGATTGCCTATGCCCTTGAAAATACTGCCGGTTACGGAAAAATTCATCAGCATAACCTGACGGATGAGCAGGTGACTAAGGTCGGTATAACCAAACTCAAAGACAGCCTTAGTCAATCGCGCATCAACGATGTGGTGATCGTGTTTTTTGCCGGGCACGGGGTGCTTGATGCGGAGATGAATTATTATCTGGGTACTTACGATATGGATTTTGAAAACCCCCAGGAAAAGGGACTGGCCTACGATGGACTTGAGAACCTGCTGGATGGTATTCCGGCACTTAATAAACTGCTCATCATTGATGCCTGTCATAGTGGGGAAGTAGATCAGGAAGAAACCGCTCTGGCAGAACAGGAGCTGACAAACTCTAAAGTTAAAGCCGGAAAACGGGGTTCTATTGTGGTAAAATCAAAAAGCAAGCAACTGGGACTTGAAAATTCTTTTGAACTGATGCAGCTGCTGTTTTCCGATTTAAGGCGGGGCACCGGTGCCACGGTGATCAGCTCGGCAAGTGGTCTGGAATATGCCTATGAGGGAGAAGCCTGGGAAAACGGCGTTTTTACCTATGCCATGCTTGAGGGGCTCAAATCAGGTAACTGTGACCTCAATGAAGATGGAGCTGTGCAGGTATCTGAACTGAAAAGCTACGTGTTTGATAAGGTTTCTGAACTCACTAACGGCAAGCAGAATCCTACCTCACGAAAAGAAAACCTGGAATATGATTTTACGGTGTGGTAATGAATAAAGAGACGACATAATGCAAAAAACCTTCTACCTGCTAATTGCTTTAGTAATTTTTGGAAATGCCTTATGCTTTTCACAAGTTCGGGAAGGTTCAAAAGAGCGCTTGGAACAAGCGGTTGATTATGTATATACAGAAAATTACAAGGAAGCACTTGCACTATTAAAAACCCTTTTAGAATTAAGTACTCCGCAGGAACAGGAAACGGTTTTCTTCACTCAGGTCCTTTCTGAATGGATTAAAGTATATACAGCATTAAATAATTCTCAAGCGGCATTGCCAGCTTTAAAGAAAGCGCAAAATTATGTAAAAGAGCATCTGAGAGATCAGTATCTATTATTGGCCCGCTATAAAAATTTAGAAGAGGAAGTATGGATGGGCAGTATTAGTGCAAAGAGTTTACAACTGGCAGTTAGCTATTTTAAGGAAGCTGAAGCTTTAATAGTAAAATCAAACTTCAAAGATCCTGAGCTTAACCAGCACATTATGATTAATATCGTGAATACCGATACAAGGCTTGGTGATTACGATAATGCCGAAAACTACATTCAAAAAGCATTTGATCAGGTACAGGCACAAAATGGCACTCCTTTAGATATTGTTCCCTTTGCACTTCCCTATGTTCGAATTTTAGAATTGAAGAACATGTATGCTGAGGCTTTGGAAATGTTGATAACTATACGATCTATCCTGGATTCAAATCGCACACACAGCTATTACAATAGCTATTTTTTACAGTATTAGACCAGTTTACAAATCTTTATACCAGTACCGGTGATTATAAAAAAGCAATTCAAAGTCTTGAGTCTCAAATTGCTCTAATCGAAGAATCAGTTGGGAAGGATACTCAAATATATCTTGTGAAATTACGTGCATTGGGCAAGCTTTATTTAAAAGAGCAGGATTATGAAAATGCGGTTGCTATCTACCTGAAATCAAATGTGGGTTTATTGAAGCAAATTGAACAAATATTTCAGTTTACTGGCGAAAGCCAAAAGCAAAAGTACCTTCAAAGTTTAACGGAGTATTTCAATGAAATTTTAAGTTTATCTGATGAATTGACCATTGAACATCCGGAGTTAATTATTAGCGCTCTTAATTGCATTTTAACGATTAAAGGCCTGGTTTTAAATTCTTCGAAAGCGGTTATACGATCGCTTGAATACTCCAAAGAGCCAGAAGTTTTAAATCAGCTTGAATTATTTAAAACCTACAATGATTCCATTGCCAGACTACACGAGTTACCCTACGGGGCTTACACCTTTCTGATTCAGGATTTAGAAAAAGAACGAGATGCTATTGGGGCAGCTCTTAACCGCCTCTATTACGATGGGAAAGCAAATGAACCAAAATTTCTAAAGGATTGGAAAGTCATTCAGCGGAAATTAAATACATCAGAAATCGCAATCGAGTTTGCCCGATCCCCTGTGTTAGACGACGAAACAGGTCAAACTATAGATGAGCAATACGTTGCTTTTCTTATTAAAAGGGAATGGACTAATCCCAGAAGGATAAATGTTTTTCGGTTGGAAGATTTTAAAACCTTGTTTAACACATCACCTCAGGAATTATTTGCAAGCCGTGGTTCTAGAGTTGCTATAAATAAAACAAAAGCGCTTAATTATGAGCGGGCCTATGATCTAATTTGGGGTAACATCGCTCCATTTCTTGAGGGTATTAACCACATTTACTATGCACCTGATGGTATTTTACATCAGGTCCCCTTTGCAGCATTAACCACAAGAGTTGATTCTTCTTTATCGCATAAGTATGATTTGACTCAACTTGTAAACACCTCAGATATAAAAAGTGCCAAAGGCCTAATCACGATAGAATCTGCCATTTTGTATGGGGGAATCAATTATAACTATCCTTTGGAAGCTGATCAGTCAGGTAATTATACCTATTTAAGGAGACAAACCAATACTGAATTTGACTATACTAAAAACGAAGATCTTGTGGTTTCTAAATGGAACTTTTTACCGGGAACCAGAACAGAGCTTGATTCTATAATCAGGATTCTCAAAAATGAAGGTCTTCAATTTAAAAGCCTTACTGATGAGAACGGTACAGAAGCTGCATTTAAGCATTTAAATGGAGATAGCCCTCACTTGATACATCTTGCCACCCATGGTTTTTTTTATAACAGAGCACTGCCGCGAGTGGTTATTCAGGAACGTCATAACAATCCATATCTCTATTCGGATAATAAATTGATGCATTCTGGTTTGTTGTTCGCCGGTGCGAATTTTTCGTGGGAATATGGTTCGAATCCTTTTGAAGTTGAAAATGGAATACTTTCGGCTTTAGAAATTTCCCATCTTGATTTATCGAATACTAAAATTGCAATCCTGAGCGCCTGTGAAACCGGGCTGGGTTTTATTGAAGGGAGCGAAGGAGTTTATGGCTTAAAAAGGGCTTTTAAAATGGCAGGGGTAGATACCTTAATCTTAAGTCTATGGCAAGTTCCCGATAAAGAAACAGCCGAATTCATGCAGTTGTTTTATAGGTTTTGGATCACTGATAAAACTACAGTTCATAAAGCATTTCGAAAAGCCCAGCAGCAGATGAGGGTCGTTTATGAAAAGGAGCCTTACAAGTGGGCCGCTTTTGTTTTAATAGAATAAGGTGCTCCCAAAGTTACCACAAGCGGTAATTGAGCGCGATGTTTTGCGATCGGAAAGCCGGGGTTTGCCTGCCGTCTGAAAGTCGTTTTACTTCGTGAGAGACGTATTCCTGCAGTTCGTTTAGCATAATGGTCGTATCTGCATTAAGATCGGCCTTACGGGTTTTGATGCCATTTATAAAACTGTAGGTAAACAAGCCGTTATTCCACTGGTCTCCCTCGTAGGCAAACTCAGCACCTCCGGCTGAAGAAAGCACAAAAGCTCCCGAGCCGCGTCTGAGATCGGTAAAAATATCCAGATTGAGCCGCTCGTACTCATCGAGTTTTGATGCTTTGGTCGTAACAACAATAGCGCCACGCGATTTAATCACTCCGTCTTTATCTGCGTTATCAGCTGTGCTCAGGCTGGTAAATTCCGGTTCGAGTTCGCCGCTGTGGCAGGCGTCGAGAATGAGGATTTTAGAAAGCGCCGGGATTCCGTCAAGACTGGCATCCAGGGCTTCGTATGAAATCCCACCCTGAGCGGGATTGTCAAAGTTAGTCTGATTGCCAGCGAGGTAATACTCAAAATCTGACGTTAAAAGACCGTGACTGGCCAGAAAAACCATCACCACATCATCCCGCCCGGCCTTACTTACAAAGTTGCGTATTTTAGGAAGCACAGCAGGCGTAACTTCTTCATTTAGGAGCTGAAGCACGTGAACCTGATTAAATAGCTCATTGGTTTTTACTAATTGGGTGATATCACGGGCATCTTTAGCCGCATATTTTAAGTTGTATCCTGAATTTTTAAAACTGCTAACCCCTAAACTCACCAGATAGAGATCCTTTTCCTTTTGATCTTTAAAGCAATCTACAATAAGTGTTTCCTTAATGCTTTCAATACCTTCGGTATTCCGTACACTCACCTGAATGGTGTTTGAGCCGTTGGCTAAATCAATACGCAGTTCCTTTGCAAGTTTCTTCTTTTCCGCGTCAGCAATTTTAATGCCTTCAACGCCGTAAATAGGCACATTATTAATCCATATATGCAGGCTCTCAAGCTCACCGCCATTTGCACCGGCACTCAGGGTAAGTTGTAGTGTTCCAGTTGTGTTGGTCCCGCTGATGTTGTTCTGGTTTACAATGCGTACCTCCGGCAGCGTAGACTTAATCAGGGATTTGGAATTAAACCCCATTTTTTTAAGACGATTCTCGTAGAGTTTTTTATATGCCGCCAGCGTGGTGCTGTCAGCATAGCCCAGGCGTTCTAAAACAATATCAGGCCGGTTGTAGCGCAGATCAAATTGTTCGGGTTGGTAAATCTTTTCACCCTCGGCATACCAGGTGTATTTAAAGATATTCCGTGTACCCATAAAGTAATTGTCAGGATAGGCAATGATAAAATCGCCCTCGGGAAGCATCAATACAGAAGGCTGTAAACTGTCTTCTTTTGCGGTTTTGACAGCTACCAGATTGTCGTTTTCGCTGTAGGTAAATTTTGTTTTTTGTGGCGCATCCGGTTTATATTGGAGATAGGTTTCCAACGGGGTAATTCTGGAGGTTATTTTTGCAGGCGTAGCCTCAAAATCCATTCGGTGTAGGTGATTGGTAAGGCTGTCGTTAAAAAATACCTGATCGCCCAGACGTAAGAAAAGCTTTTGAGGCGGAGTGCCGATCCAGCGGTCATCAAGCACCAGATCGCTTTGTGTTTGAGTTTCCACGTCAATAAAGCTAAAGCTTAGATTTTTGGTTAAATCAGCTTCCACGTAGATATCGGGCATTTCCGGGTCCTGGGTGAGAACCTGGGGTAAATCGGTTTCAGAATTTATCGAAAAAATCTGGCCCTGACCTACGCGTCGGGTAGCAATATAGCGGTCAGAAAGGTATTCAAAATCATAAAAGAGGGAAGCGTTTTTTACTTCCAGAAACCTATAGTCTTTGGCATCAGGCGATGAGGTGTAGCGTATAGATGGTCCGTAGGTGTATTCTTCATCCTCAAAGCGAAAAGTATTTTCGTTTTCCTGAATGTCTTGCAAATAGATACTTCCGGTATCGGTTTGAAGGTGAGGCAGGAGACTGGTATTTTTAGCCTCGAGGAGTTTGCCTTTTTTGAGATCAACCGTAAACAGGATGTTGCCGTTCCGTTTAAAATGAACCTGTTGTTTTTCATGAATCAGGTCGTAGAAAAAGGTGTTTCGGATTTCTAAATCTGCAAGCCGGTCTGCTGAAGGAGTAAGGCTAATCGTTTTCTTTGCAGTGTGTAAACGCAAACCTGCGGGGCGTATAACCGTAACCGTGTCGGTTTTAAAAAACTCCTCACAGTCCCAGCAATCTGTTATACGTTCTTCCTGAATGCTGTCTTTTAGGACTTCCAGAAAATAGACCTTGCCGGCCTCTTTAAAATAGAGTTGATTGGGGTAATTTTTTAGCAGCCTAAAGCTTTCTGCTGCATATACCGAGCTTCCTCTGCCGGCCTTGTAGCCTACAACTTCGGTACCGGAATTGGTATAATAGAGCACATCGTAAAGCTGATCTTCAAACCGGCTTATGGGCAGGACTTTAAAGCTGTTGAGGTCAATTACCACATCTTTGCGACCTTTAGAGCCAAAGGTCCATCCTCCTGATTCTACATACGAATTGATCTGCAAGACTACCTTATGTTCTTCCGGAATAATGGTAAAGGCATCGCAGGCATTGGTTTCGGGCAGGGTGAGTTGTTGCGTAAACTCCAGTTTCTCCAGATCAAAGGCAATGAGTTCTATTTTATTTGATGATGTGATAAAAACCATCAGCAGATGATTTTTGAAAAAGGCAATATGTGAAATTTGTGAATAGGCCGGTTTAAGCGAATCGAGTGCATTAAAGCGGCTTTGTTTACCGGTTTTAGCATCAAAAACAAGGAGGCTGCCATCGTCGTAGACCGTTACCCATTTAGAATCATTAGCTCCAAATACATAATTCTTAGCCTGAAGGCTAAGCGCCCGTTGTTGAAATCGCAATTGCAACAGGCTGCGATTTAAATTGAAATCATGTTCTTGCAGTAGGGGGTGGGTCAGCGTATTGTAAACGGTTTGAGAGTTGGCGTCCAGTAATCCCAGAATGCTGCTTTTTTGATTAGCCAGGTTATACAGGTAAAGCGTAAGTTTTTTTTCTGCATTTTCCCGCGTATAGAGCATGAAGTCGCCGTCAGGATTGAGGGTTCCGTTGAGGTCAAAATGATCCTGTACCGCAGAGGGAAACGAGTCAAGCAGCAAGGTCCCGGTAGCGGAATCTAATACTGACACGGCGGAAGTGTGTTTGAAAATCAGGGTGTTGCCAGGGCCAAAGAAGACATCGGTTGCATACGTCTCCTGCGGGTTGAATGCGGCAGGTTTCTGCAGATCTATGCGCTTTTGGGTTCGATAGTCGTATAGAAAAAGATCTTCGCGGTCTAAAAAAACCTCTTTGCGTACGCTGCCTGTATCTAGACTTGTCAGGCTTTCGGTATAACTGAGCTCAGCACGTGCTTTGAATTCGTGAAAATCGAGTTTTTGTGTTTTAAGGTCGTAGCTCTGAATGCGCAGTTGCTCGCAATAGTTTATACAGCTCCTGATGATAATACGGTTTTCTGAATCAAAGTACGCAGCTTGCACAGGCTCTTCGAGCGTAAAACGTTGAATCTCATTCCCAGTATCCAAATCAATCAGCAGGTAAAAGGCATCAGGCTGCTTCTCGTCTTCGGTATTTATAATTTGTTGATAGCCCAGAATTTTACCTGATGGACTGATACTAACCCCCTGAATGCGATAGTCCTGAGCATCTGAACCTGAGGCGTTTTTGATTCGGCCCTCAAGACTTATATTTTTCAACACCACAAAATGCTCGAGATCCCATACGCTAAGTTCCTTAAAATTGTGTAGCACCAGACGGTTTTGGTTGGCATTTAGCGTACTTGCAGATCCCAGGTGGTAATCCCAGGTATTGAGACCAAAATTGGTGCGCAGGCTTGCCTGTTGAGCCAAGCAGGTGCAGGCTGTAAGCAAAATAAGGTATTTAATATATCTGAGCATACAGGCTTAGGGGTCTGATTTAATTTAGCCTTTACGCAGTTTTTTTAAGTATTTAAAGAGTGATTTGTTACGTTTATCTTTTGCAATGTTTTCAGGAAAATTACCTTTAGAATTAGACTCTTTAGCAAACGAGCGATTCATATTTAGCAAAAAATCAACGCTCTGCAAATTGCCTGTGGTAACAGCCAGATGCAGCAGATTGTTCTGTTCTTTATCTTTTATACTAGTATCTGCGCCGGCATCTATGAGCCTTTTTGCCCAGGTAAGATTAGCATTTATTATGGCTTCCTGAAGTGCAGTGTATGGCTTATCTGCCCCGGCATCGGGATAGAGATCGCGCTCCATCAGGATTTGATACAGACGCTCATCGTTTTGTTTAATCGCGTAATCTAGCAGTTCGCGGTGTTGCGCATCGGTGTAGGTTTCAAAAGTATAATCAAGTATGGCATCATACATCTCGTAGTTGCCATTACTTAAAGCCAGTACTTCCAGACGGCCACGGTCTAAGGTATAAGAACGATTAAAAATCCATTTGTAGGTTGCCCAGTCGTTAAAACGCTGGGTATTATTTGTTTCTATAGCATAGGCGATATTCTCATAGATACTGCGTATTAACAAATCGGTTGGTACCGAAGTTATCTTGTGTGCCTGGCAACCCGCGGTATAAACCGCACTGTCAAAAGTTACTGTTTTTACACAATCACATTCTTCATCATAGTAGTAATCACCGCTGTAATCCCCATTGAGGTAGGTTACAGCACCCCTAACCAGAATGCCCTCAATCCAGCCATAATCGTCAAAAACCGGTCCACCAGAGTTACCCGGGAAGGAGTCTATATCACTCTTAAACCAATTGGATGGCGATGCATCAACAACCTCCGCGTTTTCTGCAAATTTGAGCGGTAAACCTGTAGGCGAACCAATGGTATTTACACCGGTTCCTACAGCTATACTGCCGCTGGTTCTAAAGCGATACGGACGGCGGTCTGATTTTCGCTTCAGGCGTAAAATTGCATAATCATCATCGGTAGCATCATCAAGTTTAGCGCTTAATACTTCGGCTACCTCATAAATGTTATTAGGATCTAAAGGGATAGCGTGTGTGGTGGTATTGAATTGCTTGTCGCTGGTGTAATCAAAAACCCAAACATAAGGCTCAGCATCTTCCATCGTTTGTATGCAATGGCCGGCAGTTACCAGAATGTCTGGCGCGATAAGAAAACCGGTACAGTTAGCCAGCGCAGGCTGATCTAAAAACTGCACATTATCATCAAACTTTTCGGTTTCAAACATATAACTTAAGCGCTCTTCGAGTGAATAGGAATAAGCGATGTTGTTCTGTATACTGCGCTTATCGACCATCACGGCAGTAGCTCGCACAAAATCCTGATAACCTACTGCATCCTGTGCCTCTTTGCGATCATCGGGACCAAATACACCACGGGAGGTACTTCCGGGTTCACCAAAAGGATATTCAATAGCAGGTTCGGTATCCTGTGCGTATACAGCAGCAGACACAAGCAAAACAAAAATACTGAGAAGGGTAATTTTATTCATAAAGACTAGGGTTATAGAATGTTATTCTTTGGTTTCAACGATTTGATACAAAAACTCAGTCGCATAGCCATCTACTTTACCAGAAGTAGCAGCACCGGTGCCTCCACGGGTTTTTACATAGGTGTTAGCCAAAAACGACTCCAGCGGATTGGCGGTTCCTGCAGTAACACCACCGCGGGTTTGTACAGTTGACTTAAAGTTGATAGGGGACGGCGAGGCAAAACCTTTCAGCATCAGCTTTTCAAAAGGAGGGCCGAATGAGAAAATACAATCTTTAAACACCATAGTTTGTCCCGGAGCCAGTTTGCGCTCGTTGTCGTTTAGTGTACATTGATCATTGGGCATAAAGGGATTGATTTCTCCCTTACTATTGATTTCAATAATGCTGAAATACAGTTCGCGATCACTTTCATTGGTGACTTCAAGCACGACGTGATCCTCACCGGGAAGTACACTAAAAGTTCCGTTTGCATCAGCAAAAGCTGAAGGTTCCATCAGTTCGCCAAAGGTTTCCATCACGGGGTCGTAGCTAACCGGTAACAGACGGAAACTAAACTCGTAATCGGGATTTTGCATTTGCAGGTCTTTGAGGTATTGCCCCTGTGCGTAGTTAAAGAGTTTTTGCTTCAGATCGTCAAGAGCCGCAGTACCGCGGGACGCTTCAACCGCATCAACTTTCAGTTGACCGTTGGTCGCATTTAACGTATAGCCATTTTGATCACCGGTAATGATGACGGATGATTGCAACGAATCACTAACCAGGCTTCCCAGGCTGTTTTCAGTTAAAAATTGCTCGAGATCTTTGGATATGCTTTTTTCGGCTACGGAAGCATCCAGATATACCTGTAGGTTGATATCTCCATAGGTTTTTTCGTCAACAAAAACCCAGTATTCCTTTTCATTAGAGCCGGGTAAAGCTTTATCTAAAACAATATTGGCTTCATTGAATTTTGCCAGTTTTACCGTTCCCGTTGCCAGAATTTTGGAGCGGTCTAAACCGGTAGTTCCTGCTGGGAGAACAGCAACTGTAGTGCCTTCAAAAATACCCTGAAGTTTACCTGCCTGTATTTTAATCACATCGGGACGTAGCAGGGAGAGTATTTCGTGATAAGGCTCCTGTTTCACATATTCACCTTTAAAAATCTTATAATCAGGATTACCTTCCAGGGTTGGGGTTTGGTTGGGCGAAATCACGTTCATGGTAGCCGCCATTTTATTGTATAACTGGCGGTAGGTAAAATCACTTCCCAGTTCGGTCATAGCCTTATTGAAGGCATAGCTTAGTGAACCCACACCTTCATATTCATAATTGAGTTCGTTTGCCGATGCCCCGCTGAACAGTACAAAAGGAGCCGCATCCGGTTTGATTTGTGCGGTTTCGAGCATATCGCTGCCGGCTTTGGTTTTCTTTTCGTTTGGCTCCCAGCCTTCTGGTGCAAAAGTAGCGGCGCCGCCACGAGCTTTTCCGCCACGGGTTGCAGAGCCTGAGTGGCAGCTGTCAAGCAGCATTACCAGCTGGCCGTCTTTGCCCAGTTTATTTCTAAAGTTGGTAATGAGTTTCCCGAGTTCATCGTCACGTATATGATTTTGCCCGCTGTAGTTATAGCTCGGCCTTACAAAAGCATCATAAGGAACAAGGGCTTCGTCTTTATCGTCTATCTCTTCGCCATTGTCATCAGCAATTTGCTGACCGTGACCCGAATAGTGAATGACCACAATATCTCCGGGCTCAATGGTTTCATTTAAGCGCTCAAGAGCATTGATGATACCGTCGCGCGTGGCCTGGCTATTCAGAAGAATGGTGATATCTTCTTCAGTAAAACCCTGTTTGATAAGGGCTGATTTGATCAGCGGCACATCATTAGCCGAACTTATAGGGCTCCAACCGGTACTTGCCGGGTAATCGCCTACTGCAATAATCAGGGCTATTTTTTTAGCCTGAAGCGAAAATGAAAGAAAGAAGAGTAAGGATAAGAGTAGTATTTTTTGCATACGCTTGATTTTAATTAATATCAAATAAGCTGAAGGAGATCCCGAAGAAATACCCGAAATCATAGACTTTCTTGGTAAAATTATCCAGACTGCTCAGGCTGGTGGTCTGACCTGCTTCGAGACCGTCTGTAAGCCGGTCAACGGGACCATATGCCACACCTCCCGAAAGGGAAAGTCTGCTTTTACTACCTAAGAAAATGGAAGGCCCTAGTAAAAAGTTGACCCCGGTGATATCATCAGCCAGAGGAATTGAAAGTCCAAAGCTTCCGCCTACATTAAAGTTATCGCCTATTACGGGATAAAAATTGATCATGGTGCTGAGGTTTGGGATGAAGTAATCATTAGCGGTAGCACCAATGACTCCCTCCTCACTGATGAAAAAATCTTTGGATTTATCTCCAAAATTGTTCAGGGTAAGGGCCACACTGCTGTTTATCTTAAAGCCTCCTGTGGCAAAAAGTTTTAGGCTTCGTGTTTTGATGGTGGTAACCTCTGCATCGGTATCCTGACTTTCAGAAAAGCTACTTTGAACAAATTTAAGATTGATATTTACCTCGTCTCCATCCATCTGGTAATCGTAGGTGCGTTCAAATGACGCGGCCTCGAGCTGGGTGTAGAGGGATCGTATTTCATCAATAGATAAATGAGCCAGCTCTGCCGTATTGCTTAAGGTAGCCTTTAGTGCTTCCAGATTACTTATGGTTCGGTTTCGTTCTACCAGTTCTCCGCGCGATATATTGGCACTTGATTCCGTTGCCGCTTCAACCTGCGTGGCCATAGTTTCCAGATCTCCTGCAAGTTGCTGTTTGTCAGCATTTATAATTTTGTCCAGATTAGAGAGGTATAAATAGAAGTTTGCATCAGGGTCACTAAGACGTGCATCTGCCTGTTGGCGTGCCAGGGCTTTTACATTTTGTAAAATTGCTTCTTTATCGAGATTAGGATTGAGTAAGTTGGCCTTCAGCGTATTTTCTAAAGCACGTACTGCGGTCATTTTATCGGATAGTTCTGTAAAAGCATTGCTTAGGCTTGTGCCGCGGGAGGCCGAATCAAAAAAATTAGAATTGTTAAGGGAGGACTGACTCACATTAAGTCCCAGATTATCACCCCCCATCCCGCTTATACCACCCAGCAGGGAAGTGAAATTAAACCCCGAACCCGATGGGACTATGTCCTCCTCTTTAATATCAGCAATAACATCTACAGCAAAAGGATTAACATTAACAAGCTTAATCTCTACCAAACTGTTACGCTTGAGACGCGGTTTTGTAAGCGTATCAATTACTGCATTGGTATTATCTAAAGCGAGATAGGTTGCTGCTTCGGTATTGTAATCGTAAAGAATACGGTATTTTTCCTGGGCTTGAAGAGCAGACTGTGAAATAAGACAAAAAAAACAAATAATTCCAGACGTAAGTAGTTTGGTCATAAGGTTTAAGGTTAACTCAGGATTTGGTGCGATTTTATAGTGTTAAATATATTAACAATTTTCAAAGTATGCTATTTTAAAAAAGCATGAGTATTTAAAGGCAATGAGCTGCAGGATGTAGAAGTAAAAAGGTGGTTTGCAATGCGGTGCACTTGATCGTGGAGTTGGGCGGGCTAGCTTCACTTCACCGCAGTGACTCCAGTCCTGCAAGTATAACTGCCTGTCCTTGTAGTCCAGATGTCTTAAAACAAAAAGCCCATTCAAATAGATTTGATGGGCTTTTCTTATTTTAATCCATAACGCAGTTATGGGTGATCGTGAAGTCGGGCGGGTTTCCTTCAACTCGTTCCTCGTTCTCGATAAACTTCTCACCCGCCTACATTTAACTGATAACCTTTAACAAAAAATCCCCAAGCCGTTAGGCTCAGGGATTTTAAAGATCGTGGAGTCGGGCGGGTTCGAACCGCCGTCCAAACGGGCAACTCAATAGCTTTCTACACGTTTATTTGCCAATTGATTTTTGTGCAACAGCCGGTCGGCAACTACCAACTGCTACCTTATTCCCAATCAAATTTCGTAATGGCATCAGGACCCTGCCAAAACTAGGTCTACTTTTTCGGTACCCCTTGACGAAACGCCGTAAACCAGGGCTTTTCAGGGGTATCTTGGTGCCGTACCTCGTACGGCATTAAGCATATCCTACTGTGATTCGGATTACGCAGCCAAGGCGTAGTTAGACTCGCCGTTTAAAAAAGTGTGAAACCTGAGATTAACGAGCTGTGTCCCAGCGCTCGACGTGCTTACTATTCAATTAGACCCGCTGTCAAAACCAAATCGACCCCGAGTGAATTTAAAGTTCAAAGTTCAAAGTTCAAAGTTCAAAACTGTAAACTGTAAACTGTAAACTAAAATTGAGCCTGCAAAGATACTAAACTTCTGCAGGCCGTAAAGGTATTTAGTGATTTAGAATTATTTCTTCTCGATGGCCGCGTCGTCCTTGAGCGCGTTGATAGCGATTTCTCCCTTACCATACGACTCTATCGAAGCTTTATCCTGTGCAAAAACGGTAAGATTGTCTGTTGTATTAATGGCAGTTGCAGTACGCCCGCTGAGGGTGACACTGGCGTCTTCGGCTTCAAATTTTCGGCCTTTATAATCGCCGCGGTCAGAGCTGGTAAGGTTAAGCGTTTCCGTTTTACCTTCGGCCTCAAACTCAGCATTATCTTTCAATGTAAACAGACTTTCAGCAGCATCAAAATCTCCTTTTAAATCGGTACGGCCACTCATTTTGACATCAAGCTTCGCGGTAGAAACTGTTACATCGCCTTTGGCATTTCCGCTTAAATTAAAACGAGCCTGCTCACTTCTCAGTTTAAATTCGAAATCAGAATCTTCGCGTGCGGTAAGTGAAAAATCGGGGACATTAATCATTCCCGGAGATTCAAATTTCGTATCATCATTAAGTATGATATGCTGCGGATTTTGAAGTTTTAGATAGACGTGCAATTCTTTTGAGCGCGTAATGCGCATAGAAGGAAGAATACGCAAAACACTGTCACGCACTTCAAACTGAATAACGCTGGTCAGGTTTCGGTCAGTGGTAAGTACATAATTGTTGATGTTAGACTGCGCCAGTTCGAGCTCAATACCTTCGCCTACTTCGACGGTATTGATGCCTGTGGTCAGATTTCCGTTGACCGAAATCACGTCCTTATCTCCTTTGATTTTTTTCTGTGCACTGCAGGAAGTTAAAACACCCAGTGCAAGTGCAAGTACTATATGTAGTTTCATAGTTATGTTTTACTAGTAATATAAGGCGAAACTAAAGGCTTTTGTGTCAATAAACTATTAAAAGTTTGGTAAGAATGCCCTAAAATCAAGGAGTTTAAAAATCCCGAAAATTGTATCTTCCGCCTAAATTTTGAAATTTATGCATCCCATTACTTTTGCGCTTTTAAAAGAACGAAAAAACCCACCGGACCGTAGGGCTGTTTTATCTCCCACTTCGATGCTTGAGGCTCAGGAACGTTTTCCCAAAGCCCGTTTTATAGTTGAAACTTCCAATATTAGGGTGTTTCCCGATGTGGCTTATGAAAAGGCAGAGTTTGATGTGGTAACCGATGTGAGCGCGGCGGATGTAATGCTGGGGGTTAAAGAAGTACCGGCAGATGCACTTATTCCTGATAAAAAGTATTTTTTCTTCAGTCATACCATTAAAAAACAACCCTATAACCGCGACTTGCTGCGCGCTGTTTTGGCAAAAAATGTTGAACTCTACGATCACGAGGTGATTACCAAAGCCAGCGGATTACGCTTAATCGGTTTCGGCCGCTATGCAGGGATTGTTGGCGCATACAATGGGTTTAGAGCTTTGGGTAAGAAATACAAAAGCTTTGATCTGCCGCCTGCAAACAGTCTGACGGGGATTGAAGCGCTTCACGCGCAATTAGCTAAAGTCGAAGTGCCCGCGATTAAAATTCTACTTACCGGCACCGGAAAAGTGGCCGGCGGTGCGCAGGAAATTTTAGATGCTATGGGTATCAAGAAGGTTTCGGTGGCAGATTATCTGAACAAAAGTTTTAAAACGGCGGTGTATTGTAAAATCGGCGTTACCGATTATAACCGAAGAAAAGACGGGCAAAAACCAAATGCTAAAGAATTTTTTAGTGACCCCAGTGGTTACGAGTCTGATTTTATGCGCTTCGGGAAAGTGACTCAGTATTTTATTGCCGGGCATTTTTACGGGCAGGGCGCTCCGTATCTATTTACCCGCGAAGACGCCAAACATGAGGATTTTAATATTGAAGTCATTGCCGATGTCTCTTGCGATATAGACGGCCCCGTGGCTTCTACCTTGCGCGCTTCGACTATTGAAGATCCGTTTTACGGTTATGATGCGCAAAGCGAAAGCGAAGTCGCGATGGATGCTCCCGGAGCCATAACCGTGATGGCGGTTGATAATTTGCCCTGCGAATTGCCGAAGGATGCCAGTGAAGGTTTTGGCCAGATGTTTATTGAGCACGTGTTTCCGGCATTTTTTAACGGCGATAAAGACGGCATCCTGCAACGCGCCCGAATGACTCAAAACGGAAAACTCACCAAACGCTTTAGCTACCTTCAGGATTATGTAGATGGGAAGGAGTAGGGTTTTTGTTTGAAGGTTAATAGCTAAATGTTAATTGGATGAGGTAAGAGGTGGTGTGTAGAAAAGTCTCAGTTGGCAGTCTCAGCAGGCAGTCATCCGCGTTCAAAATCTAAGATTGAAAATGGAAAACCAGCAATAACTCTTAATTCTGCATTCTAAATTCTGAATTTTCAAGCAGTCTCAGTAGGCAGTAATCCGCATTCAAAATCTATGATATGAAGTATTGTAAAATTTTTCTTCTTTCTTAAACGCTTCCACTTTTTTTAGAAAACCGAAAACCGAAAACCGAAAACTTTTTTCAATAATAATAACAATAACAATTCACCCTTTCACCCGTTCCAGCCCATAAACCACCAACATCCCCAACGCGTACATCAATAAGTCGAGCCAGGAGAAATGACTGCCAAAAACCAAAGTGGCTACCTGTTTGTAAGTGCCTTCAAAAAACTGAGTGAGATCTATAAGCTGAAGGAGTTCGACCAGTAAAGCGATTGAGGCTGTGAGAACCAGCCCAGTTTTAACGGAAAGCCGCGAACAGCTCATAATCAAGGTGTAGATCAGAATGACCGCCAGTAAATCACCTAAGTAACTGCGAATGAATCCACCTTTCAAATGCATAGCAATTGCCGCTTCAACACCAAAAAGGATCACAAAACCAATCACGTAATACAACCGCTTAGCACGTGGAATCATGGTTTTGTTTTTTGGTTAACCAAAACTGAAAACTAAAGTAGCCCGCATTAAGCAATAGCCCAAAACTTAGGGTAAAAATCCATACCCTGTGGTTTTGAATGGGATTGATCAGATACTGCGCAATGGTATATAGAAGCTCCAGCGGATTGATCACCACATCCCACGAATTAAAACGTATAAATCTACCCAAATAGATGCCAAAGCCGCATAGGATGAGCACTGCAACAGTCGCTAAATTGACCCATTTAGCCGCGATTTGTTTTACAAACAATTTGCGCCAGACGCGTATAGATTCAAAACCAAAATAAAGGCTCAGCAGGGCAAAAACACTAATGGTCATCATATCATACCAGAACCAATCCTCCGGACTATACGACAGGTGAATCAAGTCGGTAATGACATAGGGCGCATTGGGCAGAAACAGCAGCCAAATGGCTAATAATGCAATAATTCGTGGATTGTTATTGATAACCTGTGTTTGCGCCTCCGCATACCATGCAATTCCCAGAGGAATAAACGCCAGAAAGAGATTCCACACCAGGAATAAACCGAAATAGTCGTGTGTGGTTTTGATTCGAAATACTAAAAGGAAAAAGCAAAGCATCAGTGCGGCAAAGAGGTATTTTAATGTCGGGTATTTTTTGAGAATGAAATCTTTCATAGTTGTTTAATGTTCATTATTACTGATTTGTTATTCCTAATTGAGTTATTGAGTTGTTTTAGTTTTAAACCGCAAACCGCAAACCGCAAACCGCAAACCGCAAACCGCAAACCGCAAACCGCAAACCGCAATTCAATTTTTGGTTTTTAAAGCCTCAAACTCTTCTAAACAAGTATCCAGTGTTTTGCCATGATTGTGAATGCAATTGCAGAAATCGAAACCGGCTTTTTCAGGAGTTCGTTTCTCCAGTCGGCTTACGCAATCATAATAATTGTTACGCGGCATCAGTTCAAAAAGGCGGTTAGAAGCAAATACCGTAATTACAAAAGTTGCGATTATTACCATCAAAAATCCCCACGGAAACTTTTTGGAAACCAACGGTGATTTTATGCTGGCCAGATTCAGGTTAAACCGGAACCGAATATGATCTCTTCCTGAGTGTTGTGATTCCGCTTCTTTCAGCGGGATGCGCGGTATATAGCTCAGATTTTTTTCGCCGAATGGCAGAATAAATTTGAGACGGTCATAATTGTAGAGCAGAATATACAGATTAGCCAAAACCATGAGGGTCGATGTGACCAGCGAACCTTCAAAACGTACCGCCCAGGAGAGCACCCAAATATTGACTATTATCGGAAAATAGAGCAGAGCTCCCAGCAGCGCTGTGCGTCTGATGACCAGCAGAATCCCGGCAAGAATTTGGGCTACACCAATAAAGGGATAGTAAAATTGCGTATGGTGCAAAGCCTCGAGATATGCACCCATAGGATGCCTGATGTCCAGGCCGCTGGCAAAACGTTCGCCTATAATCTTAACGTAGCCGGCAACTATAAAACCCAGAGCCAGGGTGCATCTGCAAAAGAGGTAAAAGAGGGCGTGCCAAAAATTGACACGCACCTTTTTGTAAAAACGAAGGAATGAATTACTCATAATCGGTTTGGTTTCTTTGGAATTAAATTAAGAATTCCAGTCAATTTTGCGCGAGACATACATCACAAGCGCCAGGATGATAAACAGGCCGATGCTTCCTACCAGTAGTGCATAATTTTCAAGCTGAATGATGACGTAAATGAAACTGTACAGGAGCGTAAGCGATAGCCCAATAAAAACCGGAAACTTGATATTCTTGAGAATACTTCGGGCGTAAAGGGAAATCAAGAGTACGACGGCCACACTCGCAACCAGATAGGCGTTAAGGTAATTGCTGTGTTCAGATACTGAAATGAGTAGCGTATAAAACATAATAAGCGCCAGCCCAATCATCAGGTATTGGAACGGGTGAATCCCTATTTTGCTCAGCGTCTGGATGAGGAAGAAAATCAGAAAGGTCAGCCCTATGACCAGAAACCCGTACTTAGCCGTACGCTCACTTTTTTGGTATTCATCTACCGGAATCATAAAGTTCACCCCAAAAGCATAGGCGTTTAATCGAGGTAGGCTGGTAAAAAATTCCTGCGGAAACGGGCGGTTGATATCAAGCACGCGCCATTTGGCATCAAAGCCTTTACCATTTAGCTTATCCTGATTGTAGGGCAAAAAGTTTCCGGTAAAATTATTGGTTTCCCAGTCTGAAGTGATTTGCGCTTCGGTGGTTTTGCCAATGGGAATGAATTGTATTTGCTGGCTTCCGTTGATGTGGAGGTCCATTGTAAAACTCACTTTTGATTCCTGCGGAAGACTTTCGGGTTTGATCGCCGTGCTTTCCATCATAAAGAGTTCAACCGCATCCAGACTTTTTGTATTGCGCTGTTCAAATTTCGATGTAAATAAATAGGATGTTCCGTTGAGGTTAATCTTTACCTGTTTGTTGACGCCTTTTAAATTTGAAGTCTGAAAAAGCACCCGTGCCTTTTCCCATAGAATTTGTACTGGCTCTCCGGGTGCGTTGCTAAAATCGGGCACGGCAAAACTGCCTTCAAAATGCGTCTCAGAATTGTAAACTGTGGTCTTGTAAATACTACGGGATTTAATTTCCGGATTTACCTGCGCTGTCAGATTGAGTTGATCGGGAAAGAAATAAGCGATATGCTCTTCTTCGGTCACAAGTGTTTCAAAGGTTTTGGTTCCGGGATTTTGTACCGTTTTCTTGACCGGTAAGGTATATGGAATTTTAAGGACGGGGCCGTAAACCAATACTTCCTCGCCCCATTTTTCATTGATTTCTTCAACCACCTCCTGCTGCCGCTGGGCGCGTTCTTCGATCAGGTTCTGAACAAAAAATAGCGGAATGAGTAAGATAAGCGTGAGAAAACCCACCATAAACATACGGGCGGTGATTGAGCTTTTGATCCATTGGATGAATTTGTTGGGCGGCTGTGGATTTGACGTGTTCATAAGATGATTTTTAAGTGTTGAGGTATTGTTTTTTAAGTGAAATAAAGGAATGGGTTAAAAGCGGTTTGTAGTCCAGATCAAACAGGCTTTTGGCTTGTGCACCTTTGTGATAGGCTTCGCGAAAAAGCGCATACTGATCGGGAAAAAGGATGATGCCGGCAAACATGGCCAGATGCAAAAACGGACTGCGTTTGCCGTTACCGTACAGGAAAAACTGAAGCGCGATCTCCTGAGCCGTATCGGTCTCATAACCCGTGAGTATGTGGAAAATGTCGTGGTTTTCACAATGCGGCTGAGGTTCAAAATGCTGTTTGAGCAAAAAACATCCCAGATGAAAACCCAGACTTTCCGGAGGATACAGGAGGAGTTCGCTTCGCGAAATACCCCAGGGTTCATTACGCTTAAACAGCATGTAAACCCGACTGGTAAGATCGAAAGAGGCTCCAACTACAAGTTCTCTTATGATTAATAAAGTACTTTGAAATTCAAAGTAAATGGATAAAAAAATAGATTTATTCATTTGGGTTGATCAGTTTTTCTAAAGCTTCAATATGTTTTGTAAAGGCTTCGCGACCCGCAGGGGTGGCGATGTAGCGCGTATTGGGCTTTCGATTAATAAATGATTTTTCGACCTTGATGTAGGCTTCTTTTTCAAGGGCTTTGGTATGGCTTGCGATGTTGCCGTCTGTGGCGCCAAGCAATTCCTTCAGCATATTAAAATCAGCAAAATCATTTACCATCAGAACGCTCATAATACCCAGGCGTATGCGATGGTCAAAAGCTTTGTTGATATGTTGAATGATGTTTTTCAAGGTGTTTTGATCCGGTTTTTGAGTTTACTATTTCCCATTTTTAGGAGAGGGGCGGTCGTATTTGTGATACATAATAGCCCCGTAAATGATGTGAAACACGCCAAAACCCAGCGCCCAAAAGTACAAACCATATCCCACAAATTGGGTTGCCACGAGACCGATTAGCACATTGGCCAGCCCAAGATATTTGATGTCACCCACGGTAAATTTACTGGCATTTATGAGTGCCAGGCCGTAAAAAATAAGGGTAGCCGGAGCAACAAGACCTAGAATACCGTACTGCAGCAACACCAGGCAAAAGAGTCCGCCTGTGATTAACGGAACCGCGAAATTGGCCAGAAGCCGTTTCGAAACCGGGTTCCAGATATCTTCGTTGAGCTTTTTAGCTTTTCGGTAGGTGAGGATGGCACTGGTAACCAGCGCTGCGGCTAGAACTAAGATGGCAATGCCCAGGAATTGTGAAAAAAGATCAGTCCCCAAATCATCTGTCAGGATTGTGCGATCGTAGTAGTCATATTGCGGATAGGTGTTCAAGAGCAAATAGGCGAGGGCTGCGCCCACCAGCGCATAGATTCCGGCAAGAATTCCGGAAAGACCACTGATAGACATAAAACGGGATGAGCGGCTCATCATGGTTTTGATGTGAGCTATATCCTGAAGGTAGTTTTTGGTTTCCATACAAAAGTACTTTGAATTGCAAAGTAAAATAAAAAAGTTGAAATACGAAATACGAAATACGAAATACGAAATACGAAATACGAAATACGAAATACGAAATACGAAATACGAAATACGAAATACGAAATACGAAATACGAAATACGAAATACGAAATACGAAATACGAAATACGAAATACGAAATACGAAATACGAAATACGAAATACGAAATACGAAATACGAAATACGAAATACGAAATACGAAATACGAAATACGAAATACGAAATACGAAATACGAAATACGAAATACGAAATACGAAATACGAAATACGAAATACGAAATACGAAATACGAAATACGAAATACGAAATACGAAATACGAAATACGAAATACGAAATACGAAATACGAAATACGAAATACGAAATACGAAATACGAAATACGAAATACGAAATACGAAATACGAAATACGAAATACGAAATACGAAATACGAAATACGAAATACGAAATACGAAATACGAAATACGAAATACGAAATACGAAATACGAAATACGAAATACGAAATACGAAATACGAAATACGAAATACGAAATACGAAATACGAAATACGAAATACGAAATACGAAATACGAAATACGAAATACGAAATACGAAATACGAAATACGAAATACGAAATACGAAATACGAAATACGAAATACGAAATACGAAATACGAAATACGAAATACGAAATACGAAATACGAAATACGAAATACGAAATACGAAATACTTGATTTATAGAACAGAGAACAGAGAACCGAAATTGAATAACAATAACAATAGTAATAACAATCACCTTCCCACTTTTGTGAAATGTTTAAGAATCTAAGATTGATTGCTCCCGGCAGTATTGGTATCTTAACTCTCTAATCATAGAAAAAATTAGGAATATGAAAGCTTTATATAAAGCCAAAGCAACAGCGACCGGAGGTCGTAACGGCAGCGTTTCAACCGAAGATGGCACAATTGATTTTGATTTGAGCATCCCAAAAGAACTGGGAGGTTCGGGTGGTGACGGGGCTAACCCCGAGCAGTTTTTTGCTGCAGGTTACTCGGCCTGTTTCGGCAGTGCTCTGGAGCACGTTGCCCGAAGTAAAAAAGTAGATCTCGGCGATTACACCGTAACTGCAACCGTAAAAATCGGCAAGAACAAAGAAGATTTGTTTCAGCTGGCTGTAGTACTCGACTGTTATTTGCCTACCGTAGACATTAAGCAGGGTGAAAAACTCGTAAACGAAGCACACGAAGTATGCCCGTACTCCCGTGCAACGATGGATAATATTGATGTTACCTTAAATCTGCTCATCGACGAAGATTAATTTTAAGTATAACAGATCTCAAAAACCGCCTGAATCTTCAGGCGGTTTTTTTATGCCTTACTCATTTTAAATGGCGGGGGAGGAGGAGCAGGCAAAAATGTCGTGTCTAAATTCAGGTAATAGCGCAGGTCAAACGGGTAATCTTCTGAAAGATTAGATAGAACCCTGGTAATATATAACAAGGTGTTTTTTACATGTTCTGTTGAAGTTGAGCGGTGTGGTTTGGTATAGTTTATACCGATAAGGATAGCTGGAGGTTTTATGTAGGATGAATTCTGCCTAAGGTAGTGATCAAGATCTGCGATTAACTGTTGTTCAAAACGAGTTCGATCAACTCGCATATTATTGAGCAGGGCCAGAGAGTCATTTTGAAAATCGTATATAATAGCATTGAAGTAGCAGCCTACACCAGCGTCTTTAGAGCAGCTCTTTAACACACTGATTTTCATCTGCTGTTCTTGATTATTGAAGCTTATAACGTTAGACCGGTCTGCACAGGCATTGGTATCGAGTACCGCAATTAGCTCGTTATAGTTTTTTAGCGAGTCCAGATCAACTTCACGTTTGCTGTGCCCCACAGCATTGATTGCTCGCTCGCTTGGGTAATAAAGTATTTTTTCTTCAATTGATTCTTCCGGTGTACGCGACTCCGGTGTGCAGGAAATGCTCAGCACTACACTGGCAAGAACACTAAAAATAATATTGTACTTGTACTTCATTCAAATGGCCTTTGCGATTCATTTACCAAATAACCTGCCAGAAAAAAATTATTCAGAAATAATAATTCCAATTTTGCAACACAGGCGAAATCATTTCGTCTTTAAAAAAGGAATTAGCAACTAACCATTTACCATTTTGCAAATTACCGAAATACTTGAGCGATGTAAGCAAAACGACCGGCGCGCACAGATGCAGTTATATAAAAAATATAGCGAAGGCATGTACTATGTGGCGTTTCGGTTTTTAAAAAACTCATTTGAAGCCGAAGAAGCGATGCAGGAGGGTTTTGTAAAAGCGTTTACTAAAATGCACCAGTATAACGGGGAAGTTACTTTTGGGGCCTGGCTTAAACGTATTGTGATCAATAAAAGCATTGACATGCTGAAGGCTAAAAAGCTTGAACTGGTCGCTATGAATGAGCAGGTGCTGGGTACGGTAGATGAACAAAATGACTGGTCTGTAGATGATGGGATTACGATAGATCAAATCAAACAGGCTATTGAAGAGTTGCCCGAACGGTACCGCTATGCCGTGATGCTCTTTTTAATAGAAGGCTACGACCATCAGGAAATATCAGAAATATTAGAAATCACCGAGGTGGCTTCGCGTACGCTGGTACACCGCGGTAAAAAGAAATTGCAGGAAAAACTTAAAACACAGTACAATGGCACAGGATATTAGAGAAATGCTCCAGAACGACATGAGCATTCCGGCCGAAGGGCTAAAGAAAGGTCATGAAGCCCGCTTCAATGCGCGGCTTGATGCTCATTTTGGCACTCAAAATAAAGCTAAGGCAGAAGGTTACCTCTGGATGAAAATTGCAGCCGTGCTGGTGGTGCTTATCGCAGTCGCGGGTCTGTTGCTCAACAATCCGTTAGGCAGTGGTGCAGAGGCACCACAACCTACCGAAGCCAATCAGGTGGCGGCTGTCGATGATCAGAAAGTTCAGTTTAGTGACTTTTCGCCCGAATACAAGGAAATAGAAGACCGCTATCTGGCAAGTATTCACATTGAACTTGCGCAGCTCAATGTTACCGAAGATAACAAAGCCGTAGTTGACGCCTTTATGGGGCAGCTTGAAGAACTCAATAAAGAGTACGATCGTCTTAATGCCGATTTGATTGAAACCGGAGTCAACGATCAGAACATTCAGTCATTGATTAACAACCTGCAACTGCGTCTTGATTTACTTTTTAAACTTAAAGAAAAATTGAATGAATTACAGCAATCTCAAAACAATGAGATTCAAATTAATACCCTATAACATGAAGTCTTATTTAAATGGTTTTGCGCTTGCTTTTACGGTTTTAGCCGGTTTGCCGAATCTTTTGGCACAGACTAAAGACCAAAAGTTTGATGAGCGTTTCACAACAGACCCCAATGTAACCATACTGGCAGATACCCAGTATGCCGATGTGGTTTTTGAAGACTGGAATAAAAATGAAGTGGCTGTTGAAGCCTATGTAGAGTCTGAAAATCTTTCGGATCAGGAAATAGATCAACTGCTTAAGAACTGGCAGGTAAGTGTGCAGGGCAATAGCAAGGTGATACGTATAATCAGCAGCGGTGCCCCGGCAGCAGTCAATGTGGCTATGGGAGATCTGCAGGTGAGAGGTATCAACGAACTAATCTCTTCATCGATGCAAATGATGCAACCGGTGATGCAAAATGTGTTTAGCCCAATGCTTGAGCAGTTTGCTTCGGTACAGTTACCGGCAGACCAGTATAAGGCGATGAAAAATATTTCTTTTGACTACGAAGCCTACAAGCGCGATGGAGCCAAATATCTGGAGCAGTATAAAAAGAAAATCGAGCAAAATCTGGGAGACGATTTTGATGCGGTGATGAAAAAATGGGAGCGCGATAACAAAAAGAAAATGGAAGCCGGCCAGGGGCTTGCCGGAAGCAGCTTGCTGGATATGCCTAAATCCCCTTTTGGCAAAAACATGAGTTTTGATGGAAGCGCTTATGCCAAAGATAAAAAGGCCTATGTGGCCGCAATGAATAAGAAATTCGGTACCAGTGCCAGCGTGACCGATGTTGAAAAATGGCGAAAAGATATGGATTCCTGGGGCGCAGACTTCAGCAGAGACATGCAGGCCTGGGGAGAGCGTTACGGAAAGCAGTTTGGCAGCTCCATGGAAAGCCTGGGAGCCCGTTTTGGTAAGGCTTTAGAGAGTGATATGATGGCGCTGGGTGGTAATATTGACAAAGCCATGCAGGGTTGGAGTGAAGATTTCGCGAAGAAACTGGAGCAAATGGCCGAGCAGCAGGGCGGTAATCTTCAGAAAACCGTAACCCGCGATGCGAACGGTAATGTGAGTACCCAAATGATCTACAGTTTCAGCAGAAATGCCGGTCCTGTAGCCGGTAACTCAAAACCTCGCGGTACCTATAAGCGTAAAATCGTGATTCGTATGCCTAAAGAAGCGAAACTCGATCTTAATGTACGTCACGGAAACATCAAAATTGCTGAAGCTAAAAATGCCAGGGTAAACCTTTCACACGGTGATTTTATGGCTGAGACCATTTCAGGAGATAAAACCCTGATCAATGTGGCGTATAGTCCGGTAGATGTGGCGAGCTGGGATTATGGTACGCTGCAGGCAACCTATCTTAAAAATTGTGTAATTGACAAAGCCAAAAATATCACCGTAAACTCACGCGCCAGCAGTATTGTAATCAATGAACTGGAAGATGCAGCTGTGATTTCAGGAAGTTTCAGTGAGCTGTCAATCCCTAAACTGGGTAAGAATTTCAAGACCTTAAACATCAATGTAGAGAACAGCGATGTTGTGCTTAATCTGCCTGATTCGCCGTTTCATTTCAACTTTAACGGCGTGCGTAGCAGGCTTAATTATCCTACGCGCATAGACGCTAAAGTGATGGAAGGCTACAACAGTAATATGGTAAACGGCTTTTACAAATCCCGCAATACCGATAGTATGATTGCGATCTCGTCTAAGTTTAGCGATATCGTACTGAATTAGAAGAACGTTTGAAGTTTAGTTTTTAATAGATTAGTTGGTTTTAATCGAATTAACCCGTTCCTGCCAGAACGGGTTTTTTTGTGCGCAGAACAGGACGAGAATTGTATTTTTGCGCTGATGATAAACCTTGATTTTAACCGGAAACTAAGTGCGCTCACCAAAGGATTCACGCCTGTGATTGATGCCGAATATGAGGCAGGCGATTATCGTTTTCTGGATCTTTCGGTAGACAATATTGTTTTAAAGGAGGTAGATACCGCATCCGCGGAAGCGATACAGCAATACATAGACACTTTTCTTTCTAAAACAGGTGGCCGCGTGGCTTACGGTGGGTATTTGGAAAAGCGCAGCATCTACGACCGAAGCATTTACTTTAATAATGAAGATCCGCAGTTGCGGCGCAACATTCATCTGGGCCTGGACATCTGGTGTCCTGCAGGTACGGCAATTTTGGCTCCGGTAGCCGGAAAGGTACACAGTTTTAAAAACAATAAAAATTATGGAGACTACGGGCCATGCATCATTCTGGAGCATCAGTTTGAAGATTTACAGTTCTACACGCTTTATGGGCATTTGTCTCTTGAATCTTTAGCGAATCTTAGAACCGGTCAGTTTTTTGAAGCCGGGGAACGCATTGCCTTTTTAGGCGACACACACGAAAACGGAGATTACGCCCCGCATTTGCATTTTCAAATCGTAAAGGAAATGCAGGGCAACGAAGGGGATTATCCCGGAGTTTCCACTCAAAATAATCTTCCGTTTTATTTGGAAAACTGCCCCGATCCGGAGTTGTTGTTGAAAATAAACGAGCAGCACAACTCGCCAAAGCTGTAAAAGATTTTTTTAGGCTAATACTGCCAGGGCTGAAGGTTCAGGAGTGTTCTGAAAGGACTTATTCTAACGAAACATCCAGATAAACGGAGTGCCGCCCATACGTGTCGTAAAAAGGTTTAAATGGAACCCCGTCAATTTCAAACTCCAGTTTTTTTGGGTTACCAGTAATGGTTTTCCCCAGATCACGGGCATCCAGCTTAATTTTTCGGAACTCGGTTATAGGTTCAGTTTCCTGGGCCGCCAGAAGTACCGGACCGTAAAACAGACTGGCGATATTGGCTTGGTCCATAATAGGCTTGAGGTGAAAGGTGAATGGCATTTTTATCCTGATGCGATCCCCGTTTTTCCACTTGCGCGAGATGCTTACATAGCTTCCGGGAGTTGCTTGTAATTTTTCCGTTTTTCCGTTAATCGTTACGAAGAACCCTTGAGTTGCCCATTCGGGTACCCGCAATCTGAGATCAAATTTGGCCTTGCCTTTTATAATTAAAGAGGTCTCATCTTCTCGAGGAAAACTGGTTTCCTGCTCTATGCTAATTCCTATGGATTCCCAATTCAGCGTAGAAGGAACATATAGATTTACATAAAGTGCCTGTTCATCTTTAGTTTTAAAATAGATCGAATTTTGCAGCTTGGTACTGCTTTCTAATGCCGTACCGTTGCAACAGGTAAAGCCGGTCATGTCCGCATTTGAAAAGTGTTTCGAAGATCCCGGTCTCAGCGAAATATGATAGGTGTTTGCCGGGCTATCTTTAGCAACAGATGCCAGAATCTGGTTGTATAGTCCCTGCTCATAATAGTCCATAAACTCGGTACGGGGATCTATCATAAAGAGTCCGCGGGTGAGCTTGAGCATATTGTAGGTACCGCAGGTTTCATTTTGCCCTCCTGCAGAAAGACCATTCTCATAAAGTGTAGCCGGCTGACTCACAAAGCATTCGGCGTTTGCAGGATTTCGAGCTCCTGCAACTCCACCTATGCTGTACATATAATCGTTTTTGACCTTATACCAGAAGTTGTCCGCTATTTTTAGATATTCCGGAGTCTGCGTATCCCGATAAATTTCGAGCGCCCCCACAATTTGGGGAATGTGTTGATTGGCATGGAGCCCTCTAAAGGTATCTACGTTTTTAGCGAGACCATGACTGTGCTGTGCATCTCCATAAAATACCTTAATGTTGTCAAATAGTTTTGCGGTTTCGAGATACCGTTCCTCACCGGTTAAATTGTATAAATGTGCCATTGACTCATTCATTCCTCCAAATTCACCAGCGATATAGGTATTCCACATACTTATTAGCGTATCTGTAGGGAGTTTGCTTAATCGTGCGTGTACCCAGTCACCCATACCTGTTGCGATTTCTAAAGCTTTGGCATCACCACTCGCTTCATAAATATCCATTAGGCCGGCCAAGATTTTGTGCAGGGTGTAATAGGGCGCCCAGATCTGATTTTCCTGTCCGCCATATTTTGCTCCACTTTCGAGCATAATAAATTGATCTGGTGGGTACGCACTTATGAATCCTTTACCCCAATTCCAGTAATCTGTACGTATGCTTTCAGCACTTAAATCTGAATTGTAAGTAGCTTTACCGGGGCCAACAGGTACCAATGTTGGATCAGAAACGGATGGCCCGTCAGGAGTTTTAGGTCGTCCTGAAAGCCGGGCCAATTTATAGAGTTCATTAACCATATACTGCATCTTATCTCTAAAGATGTTTTGCTGAGCGGGATCGTAAGCAGTGCTGGCGTAAGCCTGCGCCAGTGCAGTCAGATAATGACCGGTTGCGTGACCTCTTAATTTGGTTTCCTGAGAGTCCCATACACCTAAAGCAAAAGCTCCTTCAGGTTGAGGTTGTCCAAAAGCATCCCTGAACATATAAAGAAAAGAATCAGGATTTGTGCCGGCTAGCGTAGATAGGAATTTATCCCGGTTTTCGGTAAACTTAGTGGCTTCCCCTGAAGAATTAGGATTTAAAAAAACCTGGTTCAGTTTAAAGGCTTCCAGCTTTTGTGAAGGTGCTTGATGCCCAAGGTTTTCTGAAACTACAACGGTTGCTTTTGGCTTAAAATCAGTACCGGGCACAGTCCCAGTAATGGTGTAAGAGCCTGCACGAGCCACAGCAGCGTTATCTGTTGGTGCTGGCCAGATGACGCGAACTTTTGGGCCGTTTTCAATACCGTTACGATAATTTCCTTTTAAATATCGGGGTAGTCTGGGTAATTCACCCACTGCAGTATTTACGGTAATATCTGTAACAGCGGTAAGAAAGCTGTTATAAAGTTGAGGCACATCTTTATCAAATTGGGGTAAACCGGCATTTTCTTCTTTACGCTCATTTACTACCTGCGTATTGTTAAGCGCGTTGCTGTAGATGCGTTTAATTTGATTTTCAGTTAAGGGTGTTCTATAAATTCTAAAATCGTGAAGTTTCCCTGTAAGAGCAGGAGCTTTGGCATCTACAGATTGACCAATGACCAATTGATTTTCTGAACCCGTAAATGTATTTGAAAGATCAAAATGTATCATTTCTTCGGCAGCTTCTTCACCATTAATATAGGTGCGTATGGCCTGAGCCGGGAAGTCGAGCACTACTGCGATATGTACCCATTTTCCGTTTTCAATCGTCTGGGCCCCACTTGCAGGTTGCAGATTTAAATCGGTTTCAAGACCGGCAACAAAACCGGCAATTTCGTTAAAGCTATCAGGTACGGCAAAAAAATGATTTCCTTCTTTTCTGCTAAAGTCAAAAAGGAAAGCACCTTGATTTTCTTCCTCCAAATAAAGCCAGGTACTTACGCTAAGGGATTCCGCTCCATTAAGAACTTGGGGAGGTAGACTCATAAATTCATTGGGCTTGCCGCTAAGGCGAAGCACTTTTTTGAATACTAAATCACTCACAAATTCCGGATTTTCGCTATTGAATTGCGCGTGCAGATTATTTCTCGACAAGTCTTTAGTATCATTTTCCAGAGCATAACGTGCGATAAGATCGGTCTCTCCAATACCATCAAGAATTTGGTCACCTTCCTGGGCTTGAAAACTGGTGCAGTAAGCAAAAAATGCAATAAGAGTCTGATAAAATGAAAATTGAAAGGTGTTTAAGTTCATAACTTCATTAAAATAGGTAAATACAAAGCGCAAATGGTACATCGTTTTTAATGGAAAAAACCTAATGTTTGCTGGATTTTAAAGTTACAATTCAACCAGCAGGATGTTTGACGGATATTAGCAGATACTGCTACAATTTTAATAGACCCGGTGCAGTTTAAGCTAAAATAGTATCACTAATCGCTAATTTCTCCAAATCTCAAAACCAGGATTAGTTCTAAATTCCTCAATTATTTAGAAATCGAAAACACCATAACAATCTTCTAAAATGTATACGTATAAATCACAACTTCTTCTGGTATTTCTGTTTTTAGGATTTTCTCAATTTACAAAAGCACAGGGTTACTGGGAAAACCTGGCATCAAAACCGGCCACCCTGAGTCTCGAAGAGGGAATTGATACCTATAAAACGAAGCATTTTATTCTTAAACTGGTCAAAGCTTCCCAAACCGTGGCGGGCCTGTCTCCGGCAGATGAACCGGGCTTTGACTTTACACCGGGTGATCGCCTCGAAATACGGGGAAAAGATGGTCTCTACTGGTTGGGCGATCTTAATTTCCGAATCAAAAATGCTTCGGGCGAGTGGGTATCGTACAGCACGGCATCAGCGCGTAAACCGGTGACTCCGCTCAAAGCTTCGGAACCTGTACTTGCTGCTGCAGATCTGAGTGCGACCTTGCCAGATGATTTGCCTATACAAGTAACCCGTTTTTACGAAGATGTTGAGGGCGATCTGGTTTTACGTTTTCGTCTTAAAAATACCTCGGCAGCTAGCGTTGAACTGGGAGCATTGGGTATCCCTATGACATTCAATAATATTTTAGAAGGAAAATCACTCGATGAAACCCACGCTCAAAATGTATTTTTTGATCCATATATAGGCGAAGATGCCGGCTATCTTGAGGTTAAAAGGCTCAGCGGTGTGGGCAGCGGTTTGCTTGTGCTTCCTGCCGAAAACATGCCATTTGAAGCCTACAGACCCTTGAATGACGATCCTTCACCGCGAAGTGTGGTTTTTGAGGGCTTCCATGAGTGGATGGCTCACAGTGAGGCTTACGCCGAACAGGAGTGGAAAGGAGTAGAGCAGTGGAATGAACCCACTTCAACCACCCTAAAACCGGGAGAGAGCAAAGATTTTGCCTTGAAATTGGTCCCTACTATCGGGGTAAAAGGTACTCAGCAAAAGTTAATCGAAGAAAAACGTCCGGTGGCCATCGGTATTCCGGGCTATGTCTTGCCTCAGGATGTTAAGGCCCAGTTATTCTTGAAATATTCTAAAAAAGTAACCTCTATGCGTGTAGAGCCGGAAGAAGCACTGACAATTACAGAAGAAGAACCTGCTAAAAACGGCTATGTAAAATACAACGTTCAGGGTAAAACCTGGGGTCGCGCACGCCTCACTATTGTTTATGAAGATGGGCTGAAGCAAACCGTAAATTATAAAGTCATCAAGCCTGAAACGGAAGTGGTAAAAGACTTTGGGCATTTTTTGACTACCGAACAATGGTTTGATGAGGAAGGAGATCTTTTTAAACGAAACCCTTCAGTAATCTCCTATGATTATGAGACCAAAAGGCAAATTACTCAGGACAGTCGTGCCTGGGTTGCCGGTTTGAGTGATGAAGGTGGAGCCGGGAGTTATCTGGGAGCGATGATGAAGCAGTTCATTCAGCCCGATGCTGAAGAAGTACAAAAAATGGAAGCTTTTATAGACGGAACGCTTTGGGGCGTGATTCAGGATGCAGAGGGCGACCGTAAATATGCCGTAAAGAAAAGTATTTTTTACTATGAACCCGATACGATGCCTGAAGGTACCTACAGCGACACCATAAACTGGAAAACCTGGGCAGCGTGGAACAAGGAGCACGCAGATGATCGCGGTCGTTCTTACAACTATCCGCACGTGGCAGCTACCCACTGGGTTATGTACAGGCTGGGTAGGTATCATAAAGATTTGGTTACCAATCACAGTTGGGACTGGTACCTGAAAAGTGCATACGGTACTGCAGTAGCCATGATTAAAGACGCTCCCTATTACGCCCAGTTTGGCCAGATGGAGGGAAGTGTGTTTCTGTTTATTTTGAAAGATTTACAGAAAGAAGGCTACACCGTAATGGCCGAGAATCTCGAAACCCGAATGAAAGCCCGTGCAGATCATTGGAAGTCTCTTAATTATCCCTTTGGTAGTGAGATGCCCTGGGATTCAACCGGGCAGGAAGAAGTGTTTATGTGGTCTGATTATTTTGGATACGATGCGAAAGCCCAAATAACACTTGATGCGATATTGGCTTATATGCCTACGATTCCGCATTGGGGATATAATGGGAATGCCCGCCGATATTGGGATTTTTTATACGGAGGTAAGTTATCACGCGTAGAGCGCCAGATTCATCATTATGGCTCGGGCTTAAATGCGATTCCGGTCTTAACCGCGTACCGCGAAAACCCTGATTTGTATTTGTTGCGTGTAGGATACGGAGGTACGCTGGGGGCGATTTCTAACATTACTCAGGATGGTTTTGGGCCGTCTGCGTTTCACTCCTATCCTTCAACGCTGCGAATAGACTATCACTCCGGCGATTACGGGCCTAATTTTTACGGTTATGCGATCAACACTGCAACTTATCTTACCGAAGATGCAGATTTGGGTTGGTTAGCCTTCGGAGGAAATTTAAACGAAACGAAGAAGGAAATTTCAGTAGAAGTTACTACTGCTGCTAAAAATCGTATTTATATTCAGCCGGAAGAATTGTGGATCACATTGCAGTCAGGTAAAGTTTCGGAAGCTTCTTACGATAAAAAGAATGGGGAAGTCTTCTTGACCCTGATGCCCAAAGATGCGTATACACCCTTTGCGTACGTTAGTATCACCGAAGGTTTTAAAATGGATTACCCGGTTGAGCGCGGGATGTATAAAATAAAATTGGATGATAAACCGGTTAAAGTGAAAATCAAGGAATGATTGCAATTAATTCGGTTAAACTTTGACTTAAAAGCTCATTCGATATTAGAATGGGCTTTTATTTTTAATAATACTGTAGATTTTGTAGTTTTTCTACTTGTTTTTGAGAACATGGCGAAATCGATTGCGTATATTTCTAAAGTCAATAAAATGTATTCTTCTAATGAAAACTAAACTTACCCAAATAACACTATTAGTATTGATAGGACTACTGTTTATAACTTCCTGTAAAGATCAGGATAAAGAAGCTGAAGAACCCTGGAAAGCTTTATTTGACGGGCAATCCCTTAACGGCTGGGAGCAGCTTAATGGTGATGCCGAATATCGAATAGAGGGAGATGAAATTGTTGGAACCACAGTAGCAAATACTCCAAACTCCTTCTTGGCCACCACTCAGAATTACGGAGATTTCATACTCGAGCTTGATTATAAGGTAGATTCCACAATGAATTCAGGTATTCAAATACGCAGTTTGAGCAATCCCAATTTCCGGGAAGGACGTGTTCACGGGTATCAGGTTGAGATTGATCCATCAGAACGTGCTTGGAGTGCCGGGATTTATGATGAAGCCCGCAAAGGTTGGTTATATCCGCTTAGCGAAAATAAAAAGGCACAAAAGGCTTTTAAGCAGGGCGAATGGAATCATTACCGTATTGAAGCCATTGGAGATACTTTGCGAACCTGGATCAATGGTGTGGAAGCTGCCCATTTAATTGATGACCAGACCCCATCTGGTTTTATAGCTTTACAGGTTCATGCAATCGGCAATGAAGAAGAAGCTGGTAAAGAAATCCGCTGGAAAAATATCAACATCATTACTAAAAATGTTCAGGAGTATGTAAAACCAATGAGTCTGTCAGCATTTAATACTAAAAATAATCTTACCCAGGCAGAAGTGAAGGATGGCTGGAACTTGCTTTGGGACGGAAAAACCACCGAAGGCTGGCGTGGAGCAAAATTAGATTCGTTTCCCGATAAAGGTTGGGTCATAGAAGATGGAAATTTAATTGTGCTCGCTACCGGTGGAGCTGAGTCTGCTGCAGGAGGTGACCTAGTTACTACAAAGCAATACCGGGATTTTGAACTTAAAGTAGATTTTAAAATTACTGAAGGTGCGAATAGTGGTATAAAGTATTATGTGGATACCGATTTAAATAAAGGCGAAGGATCTTCTATAGGTCTCGAGTATCAGATTCTCGACGACGCCCGTCACCCGGATGCCAAATTAGGAAATCATGAAGGAAGCCGTACGCTGGCTTCTTTGTACGACTTGATTCAGGCAGATCCGGAAAAGCCTGTAAATCCCATTGGCGAATGGAACACGGCACGTATCGTTAGTGAAGATAATCATGTGGAGCATTGGCTTAATGACGTAAAGGTACTGGAGTACGAGAGAAATACCGATGCATTTTTGCAATTGGTAAAAGAGAGTAAGTACAAAGACTGGCCGGGTTTCGGGACATTTGAGAAAGGAAACATACTGCTTCAGGATCACGGGGATCGGGTTGCTTTTAAAAATATTAAGATCAAAGAACTTTAAACCGAAACTATGACTACACGGAGATCGTTTATCAATAAATCGCTTTTAGGAGGCACAGCCCTTGCCCTTAGCAATACCACAATGGGAATGGCCGCCAGCAGTTACCGCAATATTATAGGAGCCAATGACAGACTTAATGTAGCTATTGCCGGACTCGGCCGCAGATTGGGTGCCTATTACGAGCCTATTGCCCGTAAGGAGTCTAATGTAAAATTGCTGTACCTCTGTGATGTGATGGAAAAAAGCCGCCTCAATGCGCTCAAAAACTTTAAAGAACATATAGATTATAATCCTGCTTTAGAAAATGACATCCGTAAAGTTATTGATGACAAAGACGTAGATGTCTTAATAAATGCCACACCAGATCACTGGCATACCCCGGGATCTATAATGGCTCTAAAAGCTGGTAAGCACGTGTATGTCGAAAAACCAAGCAGCCACAATATGCAGGAAAACGAACTTCTGGTGGCTGCCGCTAAAAAGTACGATAAAAAGGTGCAAATGGGTAATCAGCAGCGGTCTTCATTGCATACTATAGATATCATTGACCAAATTCATAACGGTGTGATAGGAGAGGTGTATAATGCGGTAGCCTTTTATTCGAATTCCCGTGGTGAAACACCCCTGCAGCAACAAGCATCTGTTCCGGAGGGCCTTGATTGGGAACTTTGGCAGGGTCCGGCACCCAGAAGAGCCTATACCAGTGAAACATGGGATTACAACTGGCACTGGTACGGTTGGGATTATGGTACTGCAGAAACCGGAAACAACGCCACCCATGAACTCGACATCGCACGCTGGGCCTTAGGTGTTGATTTTCCAAATTTTGCAGAGGTTGAGGCTGAAAAGCATCATTTTAAAAACGATGGCTGGGAAATGTATGATACGATGTACGCCACCTTCCGTTTTGACGATGATAAAATCATCAATTGGGACGGAAAAAGTCGTAATGGCTACAACACTTATGGACGTGGTCGCGGTACCTTGATTTTTGGTACTGAAGGCAGTGTATTGGTAGATCGCTCTAACTACCTCCTAATGGACCTTGGAGGCAAAGTAATTAAACAAAGTGAAGAAACTGCTGAAAGCGGCCTGGCTCTTGGCGGGGGCGGGGATTCCTCAACAGCGCATATGGTTAACCTGTTTGAAAGCATCCGCGGAAGGGAAAATCTGAAAGCTCCCATAGATGATGCTGCAGTGAGTATGGCAATGGTTCACTATGCGAATATGGCCTATCGTATTGGCCACGGTTTCGATATTGACACTCAAAGTGGTCGCATCTTTGACCGCGAGGCTATGCAGTTATGGGGCAGAAATTACGAACCGGGTTGGGAACCCGAAATTTAGAGATTATGAAACGCAGGGATTTTGTAGTCAAAAGCGGTCTCGCTGCAGCGGCAGTAACTTCAGTGAGTCCCGGGTTTGCTTACATCAATAAATACATAAATAACCAGGCTCCGGTTAGACTGGGAGTTATTGGAACGGGTGCGCGTGGTAGCGGTTTAATTTCAGTAATCAATGATATTGAAGGCCTTGATGTGGTTGCTTGTTGCGATATCCTTTCCTTTAGACTTAAAGAGGGACTGAAACGAGCTAAGGGAACTCCCAAAGCCTATACCGATTATCGAAAGTTGTTGGAAGATAAGGAAGTTGATGCCGTCCTGGTCGCTACACCTTTCAGCACACACGGACCAATAGAATTAGAAGCCCTTGCCGCCGGAAAACATATTTATGGCGAAAAAACCTTGGCAAAGGGTTACGAAGATGTACTTAAACTTGCCGAGGGAACACGTGACGATTTGGTATTTCAAACAGGGCATCAGTACCACAGTTCGCGTTTGTATACTCAGGTGGTTGATTTAATTAAAGACGGAAAAGTTGGTAAAATTACTTCTTTTGAATGCCAATGGAACCGAAGCGGAAACTGGCGACGCTCAGTTCCTGAACCTGAATTGGAACGACTTATAAATTGGCGTATGTACCGGGAATATTCTGGAGGTTTAACGGCAGAATTGTGTTCACACCAAATTGATTTTGTCAATTGGGTATTGGGAGAAACACCTGCACAGGTTTTTGGAACCGGGGGCATTGATTACTGGAAAGACGGGCGGGAAACCTTTGATAATGTACATCATCTTTTTTCCTATCCGAGTGGGGTGGAAGCTACTTTCACATGCCTAACCACAAATGCCAAAGATGATTATCAGATTAAGGTAATGGGCGATAAAGGCACAATCATTTTAGACTATGTAAACGGCTGGTTTTATCCGGAAGGAAATTATACCAAACAGCACACCGATGTTGATGGGGTAGCAGGAGCTACTATCCCTTGGGAAGCCGGTAAAGGAATTCCTTTTGAGTTTAACCACACCGACCCAAGCAAGCAGGCTTTAATGGATTTTAGCGATGCCATAAGAAACGGAAACAGACCTTTATCAGATTTTAAAACCGGAGCCGATACTGCGATTTGTGTACAAATGGCAATTGACTCCATGCTAAAAAATGAGATTGTTAAATGGAATCCGCTTCATAGTTTATAGGGCTGAATTAAAAATGCCTGAGAAATCATTTCCATAATTCCGCTTTATGGATTTATAAGATAACACAATTAACAGCCCTAAAATTGAGCGTCCATTTAATGATCCTGAGGGCCTCTGATTCCCGCCTTGATTTCTATTTTTAAATCATTGGCCTCCGGCGGAATGGGGCAGGAGTAGTTGGGACTATACGCGCAAAACGGATTGTAGGCTTTATTGAAGTCTATTACAATAGTATCGCCTTCCGGAATGCTCAAATCGATGTAGCGCCCCGCGCCATAAGTTTCCACGCCACTCGTAAAATCGGTAAACGGAAGGAAAAGATAATCCTTATACTCTTTAGTTTCCCGAAGTGTATGACTTTGATAGATAGGAAGTTTAAACGTTTTTCCGTTTAACTCAAATTCGGCAATAGCATACTTGTCGTACTTTCTCAGGTGTCCTGACGAAGTTGCAAATTCAATGGTTTTCGGTTTTTTGAACCGCTTAAAATCAGCCACCACCCGGTATGTCGAATCAATGGGATAAAACTTATGCCCTTCAAAAGCAGCCTGCTCTTCTTCGGTAAGCGGTGACTCTTCCGGATTTTTATATTCCGCATTCAGGTCTTCCTGAAATTGGATAATCTCTTGTTCGTAATTGGTTTGAGCTATTAGCTGAAAGCTAAAAAGAAAAATTGCTAGAGGTAGAAAATAGGTTTTCATAAGTAAATAACTGCCTGAAAGTTGAGCCTTAAGTATGCTTTCAGGCAGCTTTGTTGTTTAATTAATTTCTGGTTTTATCCGGATATTCCGGCGTAGTCAGGGTTTTTGGCGGATTTTCCTTCAGCTCCTGCATAATGATTTGAATGGCTTTTTCAAGCTGCGGATCTTTTCCGGCAATCACGTCTTTAGGTGTTTGCTCAACTTCCACATCTGGCGGAGTTCCTACGTTTTCAATCCCAAAACCTTCCTCGTTATAAAAGGCCACATTGGGAGCGGTGACGATTCCACCATCAATAAATTCAGGATAACCCAAAACGCCTACGAGTCCACCCCAGGTGCGTTTACCCACGAGCGTTCCCAGATTATTTCTTCGGAATAAATAAGGCAAATAATCCCCTCCCGAACCTGCAGTCTCGTCAATAAGCATCACTTTCGGCCCCTGAATGGAGGCGCTGGGTGCTTTCATATCTTTCCCATAGCGGAAATTCCAATAACTCTGCATCGGCTTATTAAGCAGGTCTATGACGTAGTCGGCCAACTGACCTCCACCGTTAAAACGTTCGTCAACAATGATCGCTTTTTTGTCTGCCTGCGGATAGAAATAGCGCTTAAAATACTCGTGACCGCCGGTAGCGGTGTTGGGTACATACACATAAGCGACCTGCCCGTTTGTGGCCTCATCCACCTTTTTAATGTTACCCTCAACCCAGTCGCGGTTGCGTAAAGCCCATTCCGAATCGATCGCAGTGACCTGCTCTTCGTGCGCGTTGCTTCCGTTTGCATTTGCAGAAAGTGTAAGGTTTATGATTTGCCCGGCTTTGTTTTCAAAAAAGGAATACAAATTGTCTGAAGCGGTGACTTCTTTTCCATCTACTTTGATGATGTATTCACCCACTTTGGCCTGTACTCCGGGTTCAGTTAAGGGAGACTTCATATCGGGATTCCAATTTAAGCCACCGTAGATTTTGGTGATTTGATAACGCCCGTTATTCGTAGTGTAATCAGCACCCAGTAGTCCGCCGTTAATGGTTTCTTTTTCCACACGGTTATCGCCGCGATAGTCAAAACGATGATGGCCTACCGAAAGTTCGGCAAACATCCAGCCCATCACCCGATACAGATCTGCTTTGGTAGGAACATCGGGGAGGAAGACTTCGTATTTTTTCTTCATCGCGTCCCAGTCTACACCGTGCATTCCCGGATCGTAGAAATAATCACGGTTTACGCGCCAGGCTTCATTAAAAATATTTGCCCACTCCTTCGGTGGATCTATTTTCACCTGAATGGCATCCATATTTACAGGGCCGTTATCCGACTTTTTACCCGTGTCTGATACAAACCAGTTGCCGCCGGTGTAGTAATACATTTTCTTACCGTTTGCGCTTATTTCGTAGTGATTGACATCCATAAGCTCCTCGTCTTTCTGCTCGGCCAGATCGTATTTGTGAAGGCTCACCGCGCCGCTATGCGCAGGATACGACAGGTAATAGAGCACCCCTTCTTCAGGTGCGGAAAGGGTACCATAATTGCCCGTGCCCAAAGGTATCGAAACCATGCGGTTCATAATGCCGTCCCAGTCAATTTTGAGAGCCGGTGTTTCCTCCTTTTTGTCGTCTTTTTGCTCTTCTTTTTCAGCTTCGGCTTTTGCCAAAACTTCGACATCATTTTCTTTAGCAAACGGAGATTTTACGTCTTTTTGCAGTGTGATCAGGTAAAGCGCATTGGTAGATTCCATATCCTGATTAGACTGATCAAACCAGTTTACCACCGGCCCGGCGTCAGTCGAAGCTGTTAAGTAAAGATACTTACCGCTGGGATCAAAAGTGGGGCTGGTCACATTTGCAAGTCCGTCTGAAATGGGATAGGATTTACTTTCGCCAAGCGAAAAGATATAAGCCTGTTGAAAGTTGGTATTGGTAATCAGGGTATACGCCAGCCAATTAGAGTCTGCCGACCAGCTGCCGAATAAATCTCTGTAAACTCCGGGCTGATACAAGACATCCTGAGCTACTTTTTCAACCTTGCCCGAAGCAAGCGTCGCGATATACAGGTTGCGCCCGTTATCTACAAAGGCGATTTTCTTACTGTCAGGCGACCAGTGGATGTACGCATAAAATCCGGTGCCGTTGAGTTTGATTGCTTTTGCGGGGTCATTGCTGTTTTGGTCTTTGATGTGCAATGCATACTCACCACTGGCATCCGAAAAATAAGCGATACTTTTGCCGTCAGGCGACCACTCGGGATAGGTCTCGTGAACTCCGGGGGTCTGCGTGAGGTAGGTGATATCGCCTTTTTCTGACGGAATAGTCACAATATCTCCTCTAAAATCGGAAACCAAACGTGCCCCGGAAGGGGAGATTCCACCACTTCGGATGTGTTCTTTTCCACTGACGAAGCGGGGACGCAACTCCAAAAGATCAGTAGCGATGCCTATTTTAAGTTTGTTAAGGCTTTTAGTTGCAGGATCGAAGCTGTGCAGGTATCCGGCTTGCTCTAAAATGAGTTTTCCTTCGTTATTTACCGCCAGATTGATGAGGCCAAAATCCTTGAAATCGGTTTGTTTTGTGACTTGTTTTGAGGCCAGATCGTAGCTGTACAGATTGAATTCGCCATCGCGGTCACTTTTGAAATAGACGGTGTTTCCGTCAAAAACGGGGCGTGAATCGTTACTTCCGTCAGCGGGTTTCGGGATTTCGACGGTTTCGTAAGTATCGGTGTCAAAAATGAAAATACGCGATTGAGTACCACCACGATAGTGTTTCCACTGGTTAAAACGATCGGGAATGGGAGTGTAAGCAATGTGTTTGCCATCTGCCGAATAACTCGCCCAGAAGGCATTGGGAATCTTGAGTTGGGTAACATTACCGCCCGATAGTGGGATGGTAAACAACTGCGCATAGCGATTGGTAAACATCGCGCGCTGGGAGGTAAAAAGCACATTTTTACCGTCTGGCGTAAAGCCTTGCACCCAGTCGGTATAGGTATGATAGGTTAATCGTGTGGGGATACCGCCGGTTACCGGAATGGTAAATACATCGGTATTGCCATCGTACTCCGCGCTAAAAGCAATGGTCTGGCCATCAGGCGAAAAGACGGGGTTTTGCTCGATGCCCTCATCTATAGTAAGACGCCGTGGATTCTTACCGTCGCTGTCTGCCACCCAAAGGTCATCGGCATATATAAAGGCGATGTGATTGGTACTTAAAGCCGGCTCACGGAGCAGGCGTGTGTCTGTTGTGTTGATTGATTGAGCAAGGACCGAAAAGCTTAAGGCACATAACCCGATTGAGAATAATTGATTGATGATTTTCATAATTTGACTTTTAAATGCTAAAAGGCATTTGAATTAAGGATTCTCAATTTACCAAAAAAAGCCGTTTACGGACTGTCCAGAAATAAAAAACCTCTGTCAAAATCATTTGCAGAGGTAAGCTATTAAATAGATTTTTTGGGATTTACTCCGACTTTAGCGGATTCATCGAGTCCTGCTGATCTTCGATTTTTACCAGTTCGGCTTTAATCTCCGAAAGCCGTGAAGCAATGTCTTCATTATTGGCTTCCATTTCCAGCAAGCGAGCTTCCATAGTTTCAATACTGATGCTGTCTGACATAAAATAGGCCTTCATCTCGCCGTGGCTGTTGATGATTTCTTTTAGTTTAGCAAGCATCTGATTTTGCTCCTTTAGCAAGGCCTGGTGTTTAGCCAGATCGAGCAAAGCCAAAGAATCTGTATCCTCAAGATCCTGTAAGCGTTGTTTTAACGTGCGGGTATCTGACTTTAATGCTTCATTGTGCACGGTCATAGCATCGTGTACCACTTCCAGGCTATCTGTGTGCATTACAAACTCCAGGTATTTCTCGTGCAGGTTTTTACGGGTGTCATCACAGCCTGTCAATAAAAGAACTGAAAAGGCAGTGAGAAAAAGTAGTTTTTTCATCTTAGTTACATGTTGTTTTAACAGATTAAATATAGAAAAGAAACCTAAACGCAGAGCGCTTGGTACGTTTAAATGCTGTTAAAATAATGGTGATGTGCGGAATCCTTTTTTTTGTTTCGATATTGATCAAAAAAAAAAATCTGCTACAGAGCGTCTGCAGCAGATTGTATTTTAAACTACACGGGTTTATTGCGACTTGGGTTTGCTGTTGAAGCGTTTTTTAGGATTACCGGCAGTACGTTTTTTAGGTCCGTTATTGCGATTGCGATTCGCATTGCCCCGGGAGCGCTTATTGTTATTACGATTACCGTTGTTACGAGGTGGTCGTTGATCCTGCTGTTCTGAAGGATCGTCAGGACCGTCAATTAAGAACGGATGCTCAGTAACCACGTGTATGTTCTGCTTGATCAACTTCTCAATATCCTTAAGATAGGGACGTTCGTCTTCGGCACAAAAACCCAGAGCAACGCCGCTAGCTTTTGCTCTTCCGGTACGACCGATGCGGTGTACGTAAGTTTCTGGGACATTGGGCAGGTCGTACTGAATCACCATCTCCAGTTCTGAAACGTCAATACCGCGTGCCGCGATGTCTGTAGCTACCAGAACCTGAGTTTTTCCATCTTTGAAAGCACCTAAGGCTTTCTGGCGTGCAGCCTGTGATTTATTTCCGTGGATGGCAGCCGAGTTAATTCCGGCTTTGTCGAGGATTTTTACAATCTTATTGGCACCGTGTTTGGTACGCGAAAACACCAAAGCAGTCTCAGGTTTTTCGGTCTCAATAAGATGCTTGAGTAATTTGGCCTTGCTTTTTTTACTTACAAAATAAACCGCCTGGTCTACACGCTCTGCGGTAGGTTTTTCCGGAGCGATACTTACTTTTTCAAAGTCGCCCAGAATGAGTTTTGACAGATCTACAATGGCCTTTGGCATCGTAGCCGAAAAGAACAGGGACTGCCGGTCGTGCGGAACCAGTTTGAGAACTTTTTTAATATCGTGAATAAAGCCCATGTCGAGCATCTGGTCTGCCTCATCAAGTACCAGGTATTCGATGTCTTTTAGGCTGATAAAACCCTGCTTGACCAAATCGAGCAAGCGCCCGGGGGTCGCGGTAAGGATGTCAACGCCTTTGCGCATTGCCGTAACCTGTGAAGCCTGCTTTACGCCGCCAAAAATCACGGTACTTTTAATACCGGTGTATTTGCCGTATTCGTTTATGTTATCGTCTATCTGTATGGCGAGTTCGCGGGTAGGGGTAATAATTAGCGCTTTGAGCTTACGGCTACCCTTGCCCGAACCTACCTTGTTGTAGATTTGTTGCAAAATGGGAATCGTAAACGCAGCGGTTTTACCGGTACCGGTTTGTGCCGAACCTAATAAGTCTTTTCCTTTTAAAAGTACCGGGATGGCTTGTTGTTGAATGGGAGTAGGGTGGGTGTATCCTTTATCGGCGAGCGCCTTCAGGATCGGGTCGATTAGACCTAAATCTTTAAATGTCATAAATTCTAATAAGCGGCAAAGATAAGCCTAATTAAGCTGGTATTTGCAAAAGCGGCTGAAAAGGTTGAAAATAAGTAAGTTGCAGTAATTTTTTCAGATTTTGGTTAACAAAGTTTATTTCTGCTCACGAATTCCCATAAACATGACTAGCATACGCTTTTTGTCTTGGGGCTAGTTGCCAATTACTTATAACATTCTGTCAGAGCTTTGTCGTTTAATCTTTGAAATTGCCTTTGCATTGCTCGGTCAGGAATTCTGCTTACCAAGAGTAAGCAGAATTCTTCGAAAATGCTTTTAGGATTTAATAAGTTGGTAGATACGAACAAGAAACTGAAGATCCATGCATTATAGATGTTCTATTATTACCAGAAACTTAGAAGTAATCAAGTTTTTTCAGTCATTTGATATTTGCGATTATAAGTTTGACTTTTATTCGTTTCGCTTAGAATCAGCTTATAATGCTTTATTAAAGACGCCCCCCTCTATTCTCTTTGTAGACTTAGATCATCCTGATTACCGTCAATCAGACTGGAATTCTCTTGTGGAAGTGCTAAACTATATGGAGTGCCAACCGGTTTTGGTTGCTATTTCTTCAACCAAATCTTTTGCCTATCAGGCGTTAAAAACAGGATTTCAGGATTATTTATTGAATCCGCTATACGAACTTGATGTTCGGAAAAGTTTGGTGAAGAGCAGAAAATGTTTGCAAATGCGCACCTCGAGAGAACGGGATAACGTGATTTGTCTTAAGTCCTATTCTGATTATCGTTTTTTAAACGTGGAAGAGATTTTATATTTGAAGGCAGATAATAATACGACCGATTTGTTTTTAAACGGTCAGAAGCAGGTTACTGCATTTAAATCCCTAAAATATTTTGAAGATACGCTTTCCGATGATTTTCTGCGTATACATAACAGTTATATCATAAACAAGCGTGCAGTAAAGCGCATAAACTACAGTAAGTCGCTTATTTTCTTTGATGCTGATTTAAATGGTCACTCCGTGCCTTTCTCCCGAAAATTTCGTGACCAGGTTGATGGCTTAAAGAAAACACTTTTAACTGATGAGCAGGTGCTTTTTGGTTAGTTACCCTTCAAATCGTTGCAGTGACCAGTAGTTTAGGGTTATCTGCAATATAAGTTCTTTTAAATTTCGAAGATTGCGAGGATTCCCTTAAAATTGTACTGTTAACAAAAAGAAACCCCGATAATCGGGAGATTGGATCCAATTGAAGTTTCCCTTATTCATTAAAAACTTCAATTATGAAATTAAAGAATTACGCCCTGTTAGTACTGTTTGCTGTTGTTGCTTTTGCAAATACAAGTTGTGAACCCGATCGCTTTTTAGAGGAAACCACTGTAGTAAGTGATTCCGGTTCAGAATCAAACCCACAGCAGCCAAGAGATCCGGATGAAGACTAAAACTTTAAAGCTTTATAAATTTAACCTCAAGAGAACATCTTGGGGTTTTTTAGTTTATATTTCTTTTAATTAGAACTTCTGATACCATGCATTCCCGAATACCCAAAATCAATTGAAAACGTTTTATGAGGGAATTTTTTTCATCTCGTTACATTAAGAGTTCACTATTCTTCTTAGGAATCCTCTTGAGCCTGTTGAGTTGTTCATCGCCCTCGAAAAATAAACTAGATGAGCAGAATAGTAATCTTATAGATTCTGAAGTTTCGCTACAGAAAATAGAAAATCTAGATCAGATCATTCCAAATGACAGTCTGAGGCTTTCTATTCTTTCAAAACTTTCGCTTGAATATCTGAATAAAGATTCCACGCTATTTAGAAAAATCAATACAAAAACGTTAGAGCTTGCCAATCAACTATCTAATAAAACGGTAGAGGCTAATGCCTATTGGGATCTGGCCTATTTTCAAGGTAAATATTCTAGTCTGGATAGTTCTTATGCGTATTATTATAAAGCCTATCAAAAATTTAGCGAATTGAAGAATGACGCTAAAGCAGGTAAAATGATGTTAATGATGGCAGTTTCTCAGGAAAATGCTAGGGATTATATAGGCAGTGAGAATTCCTCATTTAAAGCCCTCGAGCTTTTGCCGCAAACAAAGAAAAAGGATATTTATACCGTACATAATAACCTGGCCATTGTTTATAATGGTTTGGGAGATTTTGGTAAAGCTATTGAACATCATAAAAAAGCTTCAGCTATAGCCTCTTCAACGAAAGATGAAATTTTAATAGCAAGAAGTTCTAATAATCTTGCCGTTGTCTATTTAGAAAATGGTTTTTATGAGGATGCCTTGAGTTATGTTAAGCAGGCATTGGATGTTGAAGGCCTTAAACAAGCCGATACGGAACTTTATGCCATGGTTCTAGACAACTATGCGTATATTCAATTAAAAGCAGGGCAATCTGAAGATTTTTTAAAAGCGTCCCGTGAGGCGTTGCATATACGCGATAGTATTGATCATAAGGCCGGGATGATGGTGAGTAGGATCAGACTTGGAGAGTATTATTTAGATACGGAAGATACTGCCCGTGCGTTAGCTAATCTTCAGACGGCGCTTGCTTTGGCTGAGGAAGAGCAGAATGCCAAGTACGAGCTGGAAGCGCTATTAAAACTTCATAGTATTACCGGGAATCAGGAGTATCTGGACAGGTATCTGGTACTTAACGAAAAGCTTTTAAACGATGAGCGCGGAATACGCAGCAAATTTGCCCGTATACGTTATGAAACCGATCAATATATCAACAAAAACAGAAGCTTAAGCGAGCGTATCATCTGGATTAGCTTTACAGCTGTTGTGCTTCTTACGCTATTGGGCGTTTTTCTCTTTTTACAAAGGCAAAAAGCCAATCTTATTGAAGCCCGAATGCAGAATAGCCTCAAGGAATCAAATGCCGAAGTGTTTAAACTCCTGCTTGACCAACAGAAACAAGTTGAAATCGCCGCGGTTAAAGAGCGTGAGCGCATCGCCAGAGATTTACACGACGGGGTAATCAGCAGATTGTTTGGTACCCGAATGGCCCTGGGTTTTATGGAATCTGATAATCCGGCAACAGAAACACATCTCAAAGAACTTCAAAACATTGAGGCCGAAATACGAAACGTAAGCCATAATCTGGCTTCAAACAGTTTGACCTCAGAAGACGGTGTTGAAAAATTGATCAAGAAACTGATAGATACATTCAACGAGCATACGGCTACCTCCTTTGAGCTGCATGTTACCAAGTCTGTAGATTTTAATACCCTGGGAGATTCGGTAAAGATTTCGATATACTATATCTTACAGGAATGCCTGCAAAACGTAATGAAGCACGCCAATGCGACGGTTTGCAAGATTAGATTGAATCAAAAAGAAAATACCTTAACAGGTTCCATAACCGATAATGGAAAGGGCTTTGATGTTAAAGCAGCCAAACAGGGAATAGGGCTAACCAACTTAAATTATCGAATAAGCGATTTAGGAGGCGATTTAAAAATCCATTCCGATTCTTCGGGAACCAAAATGTCATTTAGTATACCCATATGAGAATAGTAAAAGTTTTAATAGTTGAAGACCACCCGTTAATTGTTAATGCCTACAAACAGGCTTTTGAACAGATAGCACAGGATAAAACGGTTCTCTTCAATATTGACGTTGCATTGAATCTGGATGAAGCCGGTGCTTTTTACAACAATCAGAGTTATATGAGCAAATGCGATTTAGTCTTTCTGGATGTACAATTGCCTGTGGGGAGCGATAAAAGCCTGTTATCGGGTGAAGATCTGGGATTGAAAATCCGCGAAAAGTACCCGGAAACCAAAGTAGCTATTCTTACCTCCCTGAGTGATCATTACCGTTTGCGAAGTATTTTAAAGGATATTGACCCGGATGCACTTTTGCTAAAAGGCGATCTGACCCCCGGCGAACTCATCAGAGGCATACAAAGTCTTATTTCAAAACCTCCGTATTATACCGTAACCGTTCTCGAGCATTTGCGCAAGAATCTGGTTGCTGAGATTGATATTGACAGTACAGATCGCAAGTTGTTGTATGAACTCTCGCTTAGCACAAAAAATACCGAGCTCTGTGATATTTTAAAGCTGTCTAAAGCAGGAGTTGAGAAGCGTAAACGCAATCTTAAAATTCTCTTTGAAGTAGAAGGCGAGTCTGACCGCGAACTTATTCTGGAAGCTCGCAATAGGGGATTTATTTGAGAACAGGGTTTTAAGGAGTCAAAATAGTCGCATAAAATTCAGTCCAGATCCGATACTTATTCAGCCATAAACCCTTTTGTTTAAAGTGACGTATAAGTTGTAAAGGTTGATTGAATAGTAATCAGCGGGTTTATTAAGTAATTCAATATTGTTGTAAAGAATTGAGACGATATTTAAATCTGCTACCTTTTCAAAGTAAAATGTCCCTTTTGAAGCGTTCCGTCGGCTAATTCAATTTGGAACCAATAATCATCCGAAGGCATATTTGTACCGCTATAAGTGCCATCCCATGAAGGGTTAGTGGGGTTGAGACCTGCTAAAAATTTGCCATACCTGTTATAAATGTAAATTTGATAATCTTCATCAGCTATCCCCAGAAGTTGCCAGGTGTCGTGATAGCCATCACCATTAGGAGAGAAATAGCGCATATAGTCTAAAATAAAGACCTCTTTTATAAAATAACCACAGCCATCTATCTCCTTTCCATAGACCGTGTAGGAGCCTCCGGGCAATTCATTAAAGAAGGGAAAGGATTGATATACCACGCCATCAAGTGAAAAGTGGTAGTTTTCATTTTCTGCAAGATTAATTTCTAAACGATTACTGCCTTCAAATTGTGTAGTTGAAATGGTGAAGTCTTCAATTTCATACGGATTTTCAACGCTGATTTCCACTTCTGCAGAAACTGGTCCGCAGGGAGAAGAAACGGTATACCGGTAAATACCTGAAGCATCTGTGGCTGGATCAAAAAGATCTGAGCCGCTCGTTAAGGCGGGAGTCCATACCCCACCGGCTTGCGGTGAGCCTTCCAGATAATTAAAAAGATTTATAGGTTCGTCTTTATTCAAACATAAACTCAAAACGGTGTTTTCACCGGCATTAGGAAGTGGAGTGATTTCCAGGTTTACGTTTGTAGAAGCCTCACAGCCCTTATTACTAATAGAGTAGGTGTAAGTTCCGGCTTGATCCAGATTAGGGTCAAAAATGTCGGTACCGCTCGCTAAAGCCGGTGACCAGATGCCACCTAAATCTGGATTGCCGTTAACCTGTTCCAATAAATTAAAGGCGGGAGAATTTTCGCAAAGGCTTAAACTTGTTTCCAGGCCGGTATTTGGTCTGTCTTCAAAACTGATGGTGATTGTTGAAGAATCGCTTCCGCACTGCGCATTATTCAGAGTATACGTATATATCCCTTCCTGATCTATCGCAGGATTGAAGACAGAAGTACCGCTGTTCAGAGCCGGAGACCATATGCCACCGGCATCGGGATTTCCTGAAATTAATGATAGGAGGTCAGTCTCTTCCTCATCTCTGCAAAAAGTTATGGCACTATCTTCCCCAGCATTAGAATTACCTTCCAGATCAATTTTTACCTGTCTATAATTTAAACAACCACAGCTGCGGGTGGCATACGAAAAACGGTAGACTCCGGGAGTATCAACAGACGGGTCGAACTCACCATCTACTGCAGCTTTAGGTGACCAGAATCCCGGTGTTGCGGGATCTATATTCAAAGCGGTATATAAATTCACTTTATTGCTGCTGGGGCAAAGACTCAAATCTGAAACGCCTGTGGTTGAATTATAATTCTCGGCAGGTAAATCTCCCGTTACGGTATTGCGCTTCCAAACTCCCGAACTAAAGGTGCCCGCGTAAATTGTTGACCCTTGCAAGGCTACAGATTCGATTGCATTTTTTCCTAAACCTTCGCAGAGTTCATACCAAATTTTATCATCTAAACCTGCCACGTAAGCACCATCAAGAGTTACTGCATAAATTTTTGAGCCGTCTACTACCAGATCAGTTGCATTAAATTCATTTACTCCAAACCGGGTCCAGGTGCTTCCCATATCTGAACTGGTAAATACACCTCGTGTAGTCGCGGCATAAATTAGGTTGCCATCAAGTCTCATTTTCTGAACCAAAATAAAGCCTGGAGTAACAGTAACTTCTACCCAGGATTTACCAAGATCTGTTGATTTGAATAGTCTGGAGTTTGCAGTAGATATGAGAATGGTTTGATTTTTTAGTAAAAGACTTAAATACCCCCGTTGCTCAGGATCAGACTCAAAACCATTTAGGCTGGCAGCAACAAATGTATTGCCTTCATCTTGAGAAAGATAAACGCCTTCAGAATTTACAGCTGTTGCAATAGTGTTACCATCTATATCAAGTACAGGTGTTGACTTATTTATTCCCGGATAAAAAACAGAGCTCCAGGCAGTACCCGTAGTTGATTTGTAAATGCCACCACCTGTAGCGGCAAAAAGTGAATTGTCTTTACTTTTTATCGCACCTACACCACGCGCATTAGTTAAAGTCAGACCCTGACTCACATTTTCCCAAGTGTTTCCACCGTCAGGACTTCTATGTATACCTCCCGAACTTTCATTTGACGCGTACAGATAATTTCCAAAAAAGTCTAGAGAAGTTGTTCTAAGACCACTTAAACCTCGATCACTTGTATTCCAGGAACTCCCATCATTGGTTGAAACATAAACTGTTTCCGCGGTTGTAAGTATTCGATTTTCATAAACTAGAATATCGTTTAGAAAATCTGACGTCCTGTTATTTTTTACTAACTGCCAACTTTGCCCGTCATTATTCGTTTTAAAATAAATACCGTTACCCGTCGCGGCATAAACGGCATTTTGACCGGTTTCAAATGACGAAATTGTCGCTGTAATACCAGGGGTGTTGAACGTATTCCAGGTTTGTAAATTATCGGTTGAATAATGGATTCTACCGAGAGAAGCGGTATAAAAAACGCCATTATTACTGGTTAGTGCAGAAAGTCTGCCCACTTGCTTGTTGGGTACAGTTATCCTGCTCCAGTTAAGACCGTCGTCTGTTGTTTTATAAAGAGTTTCGGCGGAAGCGTAAACTGTGTTATTAAAAAGGTGAAAGTCCGTAATTTCGTTTCTATCCGTAAAACCATTGTTTCGGTTCGTCCAGCTTTGCCCGTTATCGTCAGAAAAGAAAACACCACCTTCAGATTCTGCCGCAAAAATTCGGTTGTCGTCAGCGAATAGAGTATAAAAAGTTAAGTTATCAATTCCGGTATTGATAGCTTCCCAGGTAAGTCCCTTGTCCGGAGACATCCAGATACCGCTTCGGCTTACTGCGGCATAAAGTCTATCTTCATAAGAAACGAGGTCATACACAACTTCTGAACAGGGAAGTCCCTGACTTACGAAATACCAAGTGTTACCAAAATCGTCCGACCTAAAAACACCTCCATTACCCATATTGACGAAAAATGTATCATCAATATTTAGCAATTGAGCAGTGCTACCACCAGAGGGTCCAGACGTTTGTTGCCATTGACTAAAGCTGAGCAACGGCAAAATAAAAGAAATAAGGAAAAGTAAACGTTGAATCAAATTTTTAATCTATTGTGTTTTGAACTAAAAATAACTGATAATATTTATAATTCATTACTATTATTTGGAAAAGCAAAAGAAAAACCCCTGACAATGAATTTACCAGGGGTTTCTTTATAAAAATTCAGGCTCTGCCTGCTAGCTCGCAATCCACTTAAACTTATGATCCAGCTTAGGAACCACAATACGTTGCGAGATGCGTTCCAGACGATCGGGCAGATTAAGCAGGTAATCGCGTGCGCGTTCACCTTTGTCGTTAAGCCCCTTGATGTTTTCAATCTTCCAGTCGGCAATCAATGATTTTAAAATAGTGATATAATCCTGAGTGGTATATACCATTGAGCGTTGTGCTGCATCAGAAAAGTGTTCCCACAATTCACCTATTTGCTGACCAGACTCTCTTAAAAACATAGCCGGCATCACAATCTTGTTGCGCATCATCGCTTCAAAAGCCAGCATCATTTCGCTGGGGTCCAAGTCAAATATTCTGCGTACAAATTCCATATAAGCCGAAGCATGACGCGCCTCGTCTTTGGCAATCGTATTACAGATTTTAGCCAATTGCTTATTTCCCTGTTTTCTGGAAAAGGAAGCTACACGTCTGTGCGAAACATTGGTCGCCAACTCCTGAAAGCTGGTGTACACAAAGTTTTTATAAGGGTCCATTCCGGTTCCAATATCAAAACCATCGCTGATGAGGTATTGGGTACTCACTTCCATCTCGCGCATATTTACACGACCCGAGAGGTAGAGGTATTTGTTAAGCAAATCTCCGTGACGGTTTTCTTCAGCCGTCCAGGCGCGCACCCATTTAGACCAGCCGTTTCCGTTTACCTGATCTACGCCCTGCACACTCATCAACCAGGATTCGTAGGTAGGTAAAGCTTCTTCGGTAATGGTATCGCCTACTAAAACGGTAAAAAGATCATAATCCATCTCGCGACAAAGCTCCTGAATTTCCTTTACTTCATCTATAAATTCGGGATTGGTCGCGTCAGGCAGCATATCGGTAGGCTGCCAGTTTTCTTCAACCGACTTGAGATAGGTTTTGATGAGCTCATCCATAGACTGACCCACTGTCTGCATAACCTCAAGGCGTATGTTTGATAATTGCATAGCTATTTTGTGTATTAGGGGTTGTAAAAATACGTGTTTAGGCTGTAGAAACAGGAGTTCCTAAAAAGACTTACTGTGCACGCATAGTAAGTTGGCGGGTAGCCCATTTATTAATTCGGTTACTAAAGACTTTATCTCTTTTATGAAAGGGAAGTGTCAAAAAGACGCAGATTACAACGGATTATTTTTATACTTGTACAGATTACATTTAATATTGATTAAGTAACTTGTACTACTCGAATTCTTTATTGCAGTTATGATGCCATCTTTTTTTAAAATATCCTGTTTTGCGCTTCTTCTCCAAAGTTTTTCCTGTCAATCACAGCAGCATGCTGCTACAGAACAGCCTGTGGTGCTGCATATAGATACTCATCAGGTTTTTCAAAGCATGGCTAATTTTGGCGCTTCTGATGCCTGGTCCGGACAGTTTGTGGGTTTATGGCCCGATGCAAAACGTAATGCGATGGCCGATTTGCTATTTAGTCAGGAGCTGGATAATGCCGGAAATCCAAAAGGAATTGGGTTGTCCCTCTGGCGCTTCAATCTGGGTGCAGGCAGTGCAGAGCAAGGGAGAAAAAGCGGTATTCGGGATTCATGGCGACGAGCCCCTACCTTTTGGGATGGTTCCGGTTATGACTGGGATAAACTGGATAGTCAGGTCTGGCTCGCGCGAGCCGCTCAAAAGCGGGGTGCAGATCAGTTATTGATGTTTTTAAACAGTCCGCCGGTGCATCTTACCCGTAATGGTAGGGCCTATACTTCAGATAAAACAGAAAGTAATATTGCGCCTGAAAACTACCCGGCTTTTGCAACCTATCTCGCAGATGTTATAGAAGGAATGCGGGCGAAAAATGTTGAGGTAGATTATGTGAGTCCGTTTAACGAGCCCCAGTGGGACTGGGCCGAAGGCGGGCAGGAGGGAAACCCGTATTGGAACCAGGATATTTTTGAGATTTCAAAAGCGATTGATTCGGTTTTTCAGGACCGAAAGATCGCGACTACAATTGATATCGCCGAAGCTGCGCAAATAGACTACCTCTTCAAAACCGGAAAGAAGCCGGGCAGAGGCGATCAGATTGAAGCTTTTTTCAGCAGGGAATCTCCTTACTATCTCGGAAACCTGAAAAGTATGGGGCACGCCATTTCTGGACACAGTTATTTTACAACTTCACCGGCTTCGGTACGGGTAAAAAAGCGCGAACGACTGCGAAACAAGCTCCATGAAGTGCCCGATCTTGATTATTGGATGTCTGAATACTGCATCTTGGGAGCTAACGCCGGCGAGATTGAAGGTGATAAACGCGATCTGGGGATGACTTCGGCTTTATATTTGGCACAGGTCATACACAGCGACCTGGTAGATGCACAGGCCAGCGCCTGGCATTGGTGGACCGCAATTTCGGCCTACGATTATAAAGATGGACTGATCTACATCGACAAAAAAGAGCAGGATGGTAATTTCTACGAAAGCAAAATGCTTTGGGTACTGGGAAATTATAGTCGGTTTATACGTCCCGGTTTTAAACGGGTAGCAATTGCACAGCGAAGCGGCAACAAGGCGGAACAACTAAAGTATTCGGCTTATACTAATCCTGATCAAACCCAACTTGTGCTTGTTTTGATAAATGATTCCGCTAAAGAAAAGTCCCTTTCGCTTTCACTTCCTGAGAATTTTGCAATGCAAAGCTTTAAAACCTACACCACTTCAGCAACTGAAGATTTACAGTTTAAAAGAGTTGAGGCACAGCAAATAGCACTGCCTGCTGAATCTGTAATGACTATTGTTATTTATAACTAAATACCAGATAAAATAAATCTTTAATGAAACCGAGACCAGCGGGAGCGTGGCTTTTTGGTGCGTTGTTTTTGAACTTGAATTCCTCCAACGACAACCATGCCTAAGGTCATTTCAGAAGGATCTTGCTTCATGACAAAGTTGTATTTATTTTGAACAACTTTTAAAGTAGCTTCTTCAGTCTTAAAGCCTATAAATGAACAAACCAACTTATTATTTTTTTCGATTTCATCTAAAGGAAGGATAATTTTAAAATTCCCATCAAAATCTGTAACTGTTCCAAGATTACTTCCTGAGACCATTATATTGGCACCGGGCAAAGGATAATCATCTTGGTCCAGAACTGTACCCTCAATAATTAGATCTTTTTTAGGAGTCAATTTTATGGCTTCTTTTTTATTTTGTTGGCTATTTCGAGTTTGCTCAGTTTTAACCTCAGTTTCCTGTCCCATCACCGGTTCGCATAAAGCCAACAGCGATGTAAACGCAGCAGCTATCCCCAGATTTTTAAAAGCTTTCTTTTCCGGAATAAAATAGACGGTTTCCAGTTGGTCTTTGCGATACCGCCCGCAAATGGATTTCCCGGATTGTACCTTTTCTGTGATTTGCTTTCGCGAAAGCGCAGTAAAATCAATCACCTCTTTTGTGCAACTCGCACAAAACCTACCCTGCTCGCGCTTACTCATTTGCGACCAGTCTTCGTGGCAGGGTTCGGGTATGTGGAGTTTGAAATGCATTTTTTGAGTTTACTGTTTATGGTTTTCCGTTTTTCTGTTTTTTCAGGAAAAGTTTAATCGTTCAATCGTTTTTAACCTGCAACCTGTAACCTGCAACCTGTAACCTGCAACTGAGACTGCCAACTGAGACTGCCAACTGAGACTGCTTATTTTTTAATTTCCTCTGTTTGTTTAATCTCGTTGACCTCGCGATTCTTTACGTACTGCTCCAGCCATTGATCCTGTTCCCACAGCATATGCAAAATCGATTCTTTAGCGGCATAACCGTGACTTTCTTTAGGCAGCATCACCAGGCGCGCGGTAGCTCCCAGACCTTTCAAGGCATTAAAGTAACGCTCACTTTGCAACGGATAGGTTCCGCTGTTGTTATCGGCCACACCGTGAATCAAAAGTAAAGGTGTCTTCATCGTATCGGCGTGCATAAACGGACTCATCTCATAATAAATCTCGGGTGCTTCCCAGTAATTGCGCTCTTCAGACTGAAAGCCAAAAGGCGTCAGCGTACGGTTATACGCACCGCTTCGGGCGATACCGGCAGCAAACAAATCGGAATGCGATAACAGGTTTGCTGTCATAAAAGCTCCGTAGGAGTGGCCTCCAACGGCGACTTTATTTCGATCTATATAACCCAATTCATCCACCGCATCAATAGCGGCTTTTCCGTTAGCAACCAGTTGCTTGATAAAGGTATCATTGGGTTCGGTGTCGCCTTCACCTACTATAGGGAAAGAGGCATCGTCAAGCACCACATAACCGCGGGTCACCCAGTAAACCATTGACCCGTAATACGGATAGGTAAACTCATTTGGGTTTGAAGTGGTCTGCCCGGCGCTGTTTTTGTCTTTGTATTCGGTAGGATAGGCCCACAGCAGCATCGGCTTTTTCTCTTTCTTTTCCATATCATAACCCACGGGCAGATAAAGCGTTCCCGAAAGTTCGAGGCCATCATCACGCTTGTACTTAATCACTTCTTTATGTACATCCTGAATACTTTTAAATGGATTCTCAAATCGCGTAATCTGCTTCAGGCTGTTGTCGTTCAAATCGCGGATGTAATAATTGGGATATTCGGTAGGAGCTTCGATACGCACCAGGATTTTACCGGCTTCCATATCCAGCGCTTCCTGTAAATTTTCAAGCTTATCGGTGTAAGCCGATTCGTAAATGCGCTCTTTTTCCTGAGTTGCCAGATTCACTTTATCTATAAATGGAAACTGTCCGCGTTCGCTAAAACCGTCTCCAATGAGGTAGGCATTTCCGTCTATAAGCGTTAGAACATTCCGCCCATAATCGTTTTCGTGCGTTACAAAATTACCCGGATCACTGTAGGTGTCCTGATAGTTTCGATCTGAAATCAGCACCGGTTCTGCCGAAGCATCAGCGGGATTGAAGGTGTAAGTTTTGGTATTTCGGGTATTCCACCAGTAATCGTATGCGACCGCTGTTGAGTCATTTCCCCAGGTAATGCCACTGAAACGATTTATAGTTTTAAGCACCGGTTTTACGGGACCCATAAAAGGCGCTTCCTGCATATAAACCTGATCGCGGAAGGGAACATCAACCTCAGGATCTCCCTGGTCTAAAGCTTCTGCCCATACCAAAGTCGCGGGAGCATCAGCACGCCAGTTCAGGCTGCGCTTGCCGGTTTGAGTAGCCATAAAACCTTGCGGTAATTCTTCAATAAGGGGTACTTCATTCACCACTTTTACTTCAGTCCCATCCTTTTTATAAACCGTTACGGTTTCCGGAAAACGATAATACGGCACGATATACGAAAAGGGTTTATGAATGCTGGTAACCATTACATATTCGCCATCGGGCGAAAAGGATACGTTTGTAAACATATCTGCGGTATGCCAGATGGTGGACGTGCCATCAAGATCTTTTTTAACCAAAACCGAAGTAGCCAGTTGCTCAAAATTGGCCACATCATTGGGATTCTGAAGCAAATCCTGATAGGTGCGGTTTTGCGCTTTAGAGCCGTCACTGGTAGAAATGGTAGGACCGGTAGGTACGGCTTCTGCGGTATTGATCAATTCTTTTCGGGTAGCCGGAAGCATATTCAATAACAGACTTTTTCCATCCTTAAACCAGCTGATGGGATTTCCCATATTGGCATTTAAGGTTGGTTCGGTGAGTTTGCTTACAGAAGCCTTCTCCAGATCCAGAATCCAGACTTCAACCCCAGTATCGGTGGTGTTGGTCAGGGCCATTTTGCTTTCGTCAGGCGACCAGCTGAAGTTACTAAGTTTTGGGTTTTCGGGTAGTCCGCTGATGTTGCGGGCATCCATCTCGTCAACACCTTTGATTTTTACATCATTGTAATAGGTGGTGCGGCTGCCGATGTTTGTTTTAGGGTTAATACGCAGTCCGCCCAGGCGTAGTTCTTCTTCAGAAAGTTCGGCGATGGTTTTATAACTGTCCCGATAGAGGAGGAGCATAGTATCACCTTCGGTATTCATCACTACAGCCGGCGCCCGGGGTACATCTACCAGCTCAAGAATTTCTTCAGGTGGTTTTTGATAATCGAGATTTACCTGTGCTACCAGAGTGGCGGTTAGCAGAAAGAATGCGCCGAGGAGATGGAGTTTTTTCATAGTAATGTGTGCTTTTTTTGGATTAAATCGATAATCGAGGAAAACGATTTGTCTAATGCCCTGTAATTTAATCAAAAATGTTTTGAAAGTTTAGGGTTTGCCGTTTTCTATTTGTTTCCGGTTTTCTGTTTTCCGTTTAATCGTGTAAACATTTATTCGTTGAACCGTAGAATCGTTTTTCTACTTTTTACCTCATACCACAATCAAGCTGCCTACTGCAACTGCCAACTGAGACTTTTCCCAAAAAATTTTGACTCTGCACTCTGAACTTTCAACTTTAAAAAACTATGCACGCATAGCTAAAGAGGAATACTTTAAAACATTTAAAATTGAAGAAACAGTATCTTTCGGGACATTTAAGGCCTGATCTATGTCAGGTTCATAATTTCAACTAGATTTTTTACAGACTATGTATAATTCTCGAATTGCCGGAATGGGCGCCTACGTGCCCGAAAATATTGTAACCAACGATGATTTGGCTAAAATCATGGATACCAATGACGCCTGGATTCAGGAGCGAACCGGTATTAAAGAGCGCCGCCATATTAAAGATGGAGACGGTAATTCTACTGCGGTAATGGGTGTTAAAGCAGCCAAAATTGCTTTAGAACGCGCAAAAATGAGTGCTCAGGATATTGATATGATCGTTTTTGCTACCCTGAGTCCTGATTATTACTTTCCGGGTTGTGGCGTGCAGGTGCAGGAAATGCTCGAGATGCGCACCATACCGGCACTCGATGTACGCAACCAGTGTAGTGGCTTTGTCTATGCACTTTCGGTGGCAGACCAGTTTATCAAAACCGGTATGTACCAAAACGTGTTGGTGATTGGTTCTGAAAATCACAGTGGCGGTCTTGATATGACTACCCGCGGACGCAGCGTTTCGGTGATTTTTGGGGACGGGGCGGGAGCCGCGGTTTTGACCCGGGAAGAAGACAACTCAAAAGGAATTCTATCAACCCATTTGCATAGTGAAGGGAAGCACGCGCTTGAGCTATCGCTGAAAGGCCCCAGTACGATGGAGTGGGTGCCTGAGCTGATTGAGAAAAATCCACAGGAAGACCCACCTTATTATCCCTATATGAACGGACAGTTTGTATTTAAAAATGCGGTGGTGCGCTTTGCGGAAGTGATCAATGAGGGTCTGGAGCAAAACGGACTTGCCGCAAAAGATATCAATATGCTGATCCCGCATCAGGCTAATTTGCGCATATCCCAATTTGTACAGAAGCAATTCAGGCTGAATGACGATCAGGTGTATAACAACATCCAGAAATACGGAAACACCACGGCAGCCTCTATACCCATTGCCCTGACTGAAGCCTGGGAGGAAGGTAAAATTAAGGAAGGCGACACGGTGGTACTGGCAGCCTTTGGTAGCGGATTTACCTGGGCGAGTGCGATTATTAAGTGGTAGGAGCCCCTTGGCCCCTAAATGGAGAATAAATATATACGAAGCGGAGCAACTCAGTTGCTCCGTTTTTGGTTTTAAACCCCGCTTTAGCGGGTGAAATTGCGATGCTGGGTGGCGGTAAAGTAATCCCGAAATATGCGGTTTAGGGCACTGTTTTCACGGGCAGCGTTGATGCCTAGATGTGGATAAACTGCAATGAGTGATCTTGACAATTCCCTCACGGAAGCCACAGCGGTTTGATGAATGTTTGTGATGAATTCCGGCTCGAGTGGTTGTTCGTTAGCTATGCGCTCTTCGACTTGAAAGGCAAAAACAAAACAGTCTTTTTCAGCTTTGGCAACTGCGGTACTTAAGTCGTCGAAATCAAGTTCGGCTTCTAAGCTTTTTAATTCTTCTTCGAAATGTTGTGCCATTCCTATATAATTAATCCATAAAGTGAGGTCAGCAAATACCCGGAAATTGATTTTATAAATCGCCTGCGGCAGGTAAAACTGATCGTATTGAAAGCTTTGTTCTTCCTGTGCGATATAATCTTTAATACTAAACGAACAGGTGCGGGTAGCCTGCATTCCCATGGTGTTCCAGTCGTCGATGAGGTTAACGGCGTCTTTTGGGATTACAAAGGATTTAAAAACCGGGCTTCCGTCTTTCTGAGGCAGTTCTTTTCCGTTTTTAGTGATTTTGGCGTTTAGGGTCACGTGGGTAAGATACGGTCCACCGGTAGCATACTTCCAGGTTCCGGAAAGTCTGTAATTATCGCCTGTTTTTTCGGCGCAGCCAAATAAGCCGCCACTGCCTCCAAAAATGGGTTTGTGTGCACCTTCTGTAAAAATACCCTGAGCTGTTTCCGGTTTTAAATTCCCCACAAAATAATTGGCACCGCTGCACAGCGTGACCGTCCAGCCCAGGCTTCCATCGTTTCTGGCGAGTTGCTGCAGGAGTTTTAAACCTTCAGTGAGTGAGCATTCCCGGCCACCGTAAACTTTTGGCACCCAAATATTCCAAAGATTCTGGCTTGTAATCCAGTTTAGGGTTTCCGCAGAAAATCGTTCTGTGCCCTTTTGAAATTCAGGTATGCGCAAGTTGTTCATGTTGTTCGTTTTTAATGAGTTTTCGCCACTTTAGATACCCGGAAATAGCCACGCAAAATAGAAAACCGGTAAGGCCGGCGTAGATGTATAATTCTTTGTAAATGAGCAGAGGTATGGAAACAATGTTGCTGATGTTTAGGTAAATCCAGTTTTCGATTTTGCGGCGGGCCATCAGCCACATACCCGCCCAGGCAAATGCACTCACGACCGAATCCCAATAAGGTACGTCTGAATTGGTGTAATGGGTGAGCCAGAACACCATTAAAATAAAACAACCAGCCACAATGCCAAGGGCTTGTAAATGTTCCTTTCGGCTTGAATAGGAGATGGGCGCTTCCTCTTGTTTTTTACCAAATTTCCAGTACAACCAGCCGTAAACGCTCATCACAAAATAGTACAGATGCAGTATAATATCGGCATACAGCTTTGAATGGTAGAGTACCCAAATGCTGATAAGAATAGCAATGATGCCAAAAATGTAATTGTTGACGTTGTTTTGACGTGCGAGTAAAACCTGGGTGATGCCGAAGGCGGTGCCTATCCACTGCAACCACACAAAACTCATTAAAAAGTCCTCCATTACCGGATTTTAGATTACCAAATGCAATGAGGAGATGAGCCCAGGGGGCGGCAGACAGGTATTGCCTGTTTGCTAAAAAATCCCTACGCCGGCATTATCCGGATCAGGTACTGGGCAAAGTGCCCACGGGTATCATCTCAGCCTGCCGGGGAGTAATCATTTGGTTTAATGATTTCATTCTTCGGGCAAGCACCCCATTGAGGAACAAAGGTACAGGTATAAAAACAAAAACGCCTAAAATCAGGAAGAATTTAGGCGTGTTATCTGGTATGTTCTTAAAACTTATTTTTTCTTGGGTTTAAAAACCGGTTTTATTTTGGTGGATATTTCACCAAAACCAATACGCGCAGCTCCTGATTTCTCACAGTGTCCGCGCATTATTACTGTATCGTTATCTTCTATAAATTTGCGATCGCTGCCGTCGTTTAGTTTTACGGGTTTTGAGCCCTTCCAGCTAAGCTCAAGCATAGAGCCGTAAGAGTCGGGCGTAGGACCACTTATGGTACCGCTGCCCATCATATCACCGCTGTTAACCGGACAACCGTTAATGGTGTGGTGTGCCAGTTGCTGGCTCATATTCCAATACAGGTGTTTAAAGTTTGATTTACAAACTACGGTTTCCTCTTTTCCTTCAGGCTGAATGCTTACTTCAAGATTGATGTCGAAGGTTTTCTTGCCGCTGTATTTTAAATAGGGTAGTACTTCCTGGTCGGGCTTGGGACTGTTGGTTCTAAATGGCTCTAAAGCATCAAGAGTTACAATCCAGCAGGAGACCGAAGAGGCGAAGTTTTTACCTAAAAACGGTCCTAAGGGCATATACTCCCAGCGCTGAATGTCGCGGGCGCTCCAGTCATTAAATAATACCAGACCAAAAATATATTCTTCAGCCTGATCTACCGGAATGGGCTGCCCCAATTCATTTGCCGCTGTCGTGATAAAAGCCATTTCCAATTCAAAATCCAGTTGTCTTGACGGACCAAAAATGGGTTTGTCAGCTCCGTTAGGCAGCTTTTGACCCTGTGGGCGATGTACCGAAATTCCCGAAGGAATAATCGAACTGCTGCGCCCGTGGTAAGCCACAGGTAAATGAAGCCAGTTAGGTAACAACGCGTTGTCCGGGTCACGAAACATAGAGCCTACATTGGTCGCATGCTCTTTACTGCTGTAAAAATCAGTATAATCGCCTATTTGTACCGGCAGTTGCATTTCGATCTCGTCCATAGCAAAAATTACGGTATCGCGATGATCTGCGTTATCGCGTAACTCGGGGTTGTTTGCTTCAAAAATTTCGGAAATGCGGTTGCGTACAGCCCTCCAGGTTTTGCGCCCGTCTGCAATGAAATCGTTTAAGCTGTCTTGCAAAAAGATGTCATCGGTAAGGGGTATTTCACTAAAATATCCCAGTTGATGCAGCGCTCCCAGATCAATGGCATAGTCTCCGATTCGCGTTCCTATGGTGATGATGTCATCGCGGGTGAGGAACACGCCAAAGGGAATATTCTGGATAGGAAAGTCTGTGTCTGCAGCAGTCTCTAGCCAGGTTTTTCTTTTGGGATCGTTAGCTTTAGTAGGCATATATTTTTAATAAAGTGTTAGTAAAAGGGCTACTCAAATATAGAATTAAAATAGTACCAACCAATTGTAATCACTACTTTTGAACCTAATTTAACAAACTTTATAAAGCATGCAACGGGATACCGAAATTTTTGATCTTATTCAGGAAGAAAAGCAACGTCAACTCAATGGTTTAGAGTTAATTGCTTCAGAAAACTTTGTAAGCGAGCAGGTCATGGAAGCTGCCGGTTCTGTACTTACTAATAAATATGCCGAGGGGTATCCCGGTAAGCGTTACTACGGCGGATGCGAGGTCGTAGATGAGGTTGAGAACATCGCCATAGAGCGCGCTAAAGAACTTTTTGGTGCTGAATACGTAAACGTGCAGCCGCACTCCGGTTCACAGGCCAATACTGCCGTTTTTCACGCAGTTATGAAACCGGGAGAGACTTTCTTAGGATTTGACCTGGCTCACGGCGGGCACTTAACACATGGTTCGCCGGTAAACTTTTCAGGTCGCTTATACAATCCTGTATTCTACGGAGTAGATCAGGAAACCGGTCTTTTAAACTACGATAAGATCGAAGAACTTGCGGTTAAAGAAAAGCCGAAAATGATTATCGCGGGAGCTTCGGCCTACAGCCGCGAGATCGACTATAAGCGTTTTCGCGAAATCGCTGATAAAGTAGGAGCTATCTTGCTTTGTGATATGGCACACCCTGCGGGACTTATCGCTAAAGGAATTATCGGAGATCCGGTACCACATTGTCATATTTGTACTACTACAACCCACAAGACGCTACGCGGACCTCGTGGAGGTATGATTTTGATGGGTAAAGATTTTGAGAATCCATTTGGTATTAAGCTTAAAAATGGAAGCCTGCGTATGATGTCTTCGTTATTAGACAGCGGGATTTTTCCGGGAAATCAGGGAGGTCCTTTAGAACACATAATTGCGGCTAAAGCAATCGCTTTTGGCGAAGCCCTTACTGACGACTTTTTACACTATATGGTTCAGGTTAAGAAAAATGCTGCGGTTATGGCTGCTGCTTTCGTAGCCAAAGGATATGATATCATTTCAGGAGGAACAGACAATCACATGATGTTGATTGACCTTCGAAATAAGGAGATTTCAGGTAAAGATGCAGAAGAAGCATTAGGCAAGGCCGATATCACGGTAAATAAAAATATGGTGCCTTTTGATACCCGTTCACCTTTTGTGACCTCCGGAATGCGTATTGGGGTTGCTGCGGTAACTACCCGTGGGTTGGTGGAAGAAGATATGAAGCAGGTGGTTGAGCTTATTGATGCGGCTCTGGTTAATTATCAGGACGATGATAAGCTGGAAGAGATTGCAGGTCAGGTAAATGCGATGATGGGGCACAGACCTTTATTTAAGCATTAATCGAATTTTCTGAATTTTAACACAGTTAATATTTTATACAAGTAATTAATAATCAATCACTTAATTTGAAGTTAACAAAAAAGCGGCCTTAGGGCTGCTTTTTTTGTTAAAAAACTGTGGTTTTGTTTTAGAAAATGTATTTAATTTGGATGAAATGTATTAAAAATCCGTTTAAACCCTAACTTGATCGTGTTTTGAATTCTCTCCAAACTTCAAACGTAGACCACATCTACATTATTGACAATGACCCCGTAAGCCGATACATTACAGAACGTTTAATTAAAAATGAATGGGGCAGAATCTCATTGCAGTCTTTTGATTCGTGTGAACTGGCTTTGCACGTGATTCAATTGCAGGAACAATTCCATCAAAAAGAATATCCTCAGCTCATAATTTTGGGCTCTGAACTCAATGAGGAATGTTCTAATCGTTTTCTGGCAGCTTTACAACAGCTGAAACTAACAAGTCTGGTTTATGTTATGCGGGATGCGGAGATAGACCGGTTCCAATCTGGTCCGGATAATGTAGCGATGATACAGGGATATTTATCTAAACCGGTAAGACGCAGGTCGCTTTCTGCTATTTTTGATTCTTATAATCAAAGAGTGGCAGGTTCTACAAGCGCTTAATCAACTTTTTATACTCAAATTTTTTAGAGGTGAAAACTACGCTTTTAGCAGGGTTGCCTTTTTGACTAAAAAATAGCCTATTCGTACTTCGGCCGGGATAATTCTACGATGTGGTTTGCTCTTAAAGCTCGTTATCTGAAGTTAAAGATTTGTAGGTCAGCTAAATATGACAATTGAGGAAAGTTAACGTTTTAAGTTAATCGATTTAGTAATACTTGTACAATACATCCAATTTGTGTTTTATATCGTTTTTAATGTTAAAAAATACTTAACAAAAATGGAAATGATGTTGTTTTGTTCCGGATTTTGAAACAGTATTAATTTCACTCAGAGGAATTTAGCTATGTCTGCAAAGGTGGTATATATCATTGACGAGGATCCGGTTAATCGAGATCTTATTGAGCGTTTGATTAAGAATGAGTTTGGCAGTTTAGTCCTAAAGCGTTTCGAATCATGCGAAAGCGGATTTCGATACTTTATGGAGGAGCAGCGTTTCCAAATCAGGGAGTATCCAGACACTATTCTGCTCTCAGGCAATCTGTCTCCCCATTGCATTACCAGATTTTTGGAGGAGGTCGAAAACTTTCAGCCACAGACGGGAAAACCCATAAGTGTATATATGATGCTCAATCCTGTTTCAGCATTAAACACTGATTATAGGAACAGCGCTTTGGTAAAAGGTAGTATTAGCAAACCTATTTATCCTCAGGATGTTTTAAACATCGCTCAATCGCTATTAGCAGCGGGTTAGAATATATTCTTAATATTTATTTTTTGATCCCGGAATTGCACCAGATCGTGTTCTTTTTTACCCAGGAGCAATTCGCCTATTGGAGAGGCGCTAGAGATGCAATAGATGTTTCCGGTTTCTAATTTGAGTTCTCCGAAGGGAATACCTATAAAATAAGAAGCTTTGTCTGTCACTACAAGGCTGCCTTCGCTTACTAAGGTATTTGGAGTCAGGCTTACGCGATTTAGCGCTTCTTTTTGACGCTCTACCTGATCAATTTGCGCCTGATTGCGTTCCATTTCCTGTTGAATCATCTCAACACCGGTTTCGTATTTATCACCGGCACTGCTTTTTCCGCCTTCACTCTCACGTGATTCTATAAGTCCGTCACGGGTTTCCTTTAGTTGGGTAAGCCGCGCATTAAGCTTGTTGTGCAGTTCTTGAATGACTTGCTTCTTATGCATAAATCAGGTTTTTTAAGGCGGGCGAAATTAGACTAAATTCCCATTTAGTTTATCAGCTTACTAAAAATAATTTCCATTGATATTTAAGCCGTTTTTGGGCAACAATTTACTCTTTCTCCCGAATAACCGTAGTATTTGAAAAGCGATCGTGGAAACCATCTTTAACAATTAGAAATGAAAGCCGGTCAAAGGGAATTAATCGACACAGCGTCCGTATGATAATGGTTGAAGCATTAGGCTTGGTTCCCTCTTTAGTTACGACAATGGTCTTGGTTACGTATTTGCCGGCTGTTTTTTGAAAGTAAAATTCACTCAGGCCATAATACGCCATAAAAATCATAAACATCATAAAGTATCCGATTCCTATAATCAAATCGCTGTCTGTAGTAACAAAAACCGAATCAAGTGCCAGGCTGCCCGCCAAGACCAAAACGATGTACACTACAAAATCTATGAGAAAATTGACAAAGCGCATCGTTGAACTGCTCACGTAATCCTGAATTTCCTGTACCGAGGTATTTTCCTGAGCCACTTCCTTGACCAGTTCGGCCATTTTGAGTTTGCCTATGCCGCGTTTGGAAAGTTCAGCTTCAGCAGCTTTGACCGCTTCCGGCTCGTATTTATGAATTTCTACCGTGACAATACGTACAAGTTCTTTATCGGACAGATTTTTATAGATTTTTGGGTAGTCTTTCATTTTTCAGATACTGGCTTTCGTAGAATTTTTTATATGCTGCAATTTAAAACCTGCTCTGATTCCTGACATATACTTTAACTAGTTATATTGCCTTATCGAAAAAAATAAGATGAAATCATCTCCAATAAACAGACGCAACTCCCTTAAACTATTTACGCTGGCGGGCACAACCGTTTTAACGATGCCGCAATTTTTGTGGAGTTGTAAGCAGGAAGCACCGAAACCCTTTCTGCGTTTCGGTTTGTTGACCGATTCGCATTACGCAGAGCGTGAGCCGGCCGGAACTCGTTTTTACAGAGATTCAATCCCAAAAATGCAGGAAGCTATTGCCGAATTGAATACTCAAAATCTGGATTTCATCATTCATCTGGGAGATTTTAAAGATCAGGACACCGAAGCAAATCCCGAAGATACTTTGCGGTATTTAAAAACAATTGAAAGTGAGTTTCAAGGTTTTGAGGGCGCAACCTATCACGCATTGGGCAATCACGATGTAGACAGTATTCGCAAGGAGGTTTTTCTCAGTCACATTAAAAATACCGGACAGGATTCGGCAAAAAACTATTATTCTTTTGACGCCGGCGGCTTTCATATTATAGTGCTTGATGCCAATTATGATGCAGCCGGAACTGATCATTTTTTTGCAGAAGGCGCGGACTGGGAAGATGCAAACATTCCGCCTCAGGAGTTGAATTGGTTAAAAGAAGATTTGGCTAAAATCAAAAAGCCTACCGTCGTTTTTTGTCATCATCCCTTATACGAGTTTTACAAAGAGGGATCTAAATTTCACGTAACCAATTACCAGGAAGTGCAAAAGCTGTTCACCGAAAACAGTTATGTGGTTGCCTGTTTTCACGGGCACGTGCATCAGGAAGATGTGAGCATACAAAATGGTATTACCTATATTACCCGTCTGGGAATGGTAGATTATGAGGGAGTTGAGAATAATGCCTTTAGTGTGGTAGAACTTACCGCCGACAAAATCGAGATAAGGGGTTATAAGCGTTCCGGAAGCAAAAATTTCTCCTGGAGCTAAATATCAATCGCGGTCGTATTGTAAATTTCCTTCAGCACAAAATAACTTTCTAAAACACCAATATTCGCTATTCTCGAAAGTTTTGAGCGCACAAACTCGTGGTACATATCCAGACTTTCCAGGTGGATTTTCAGAAAGAAATCTACTTTCCCGGCCATGTGATAACATTCCTGCACTTCCACAAGTTCTTTAATTTGCTGCTCAAAGGTGTCAATAAAACCCTCGTTATGATAGCGTAGCGATACCATACAGATCGCGGTGACCGGGCGGTTAAGCATTTTTTTATCGAGCAGGGCCACATAATTTTTGATATAGCCTTTTTTCTCCAGTCTTCTGATACGCTCATAAACCGGGGAGGCGGTAAGGTGCAGTTGATCTGCGATTTCTTTGGTGGTCTTTTTGGCATCTTCCTGTAAGATGCGCAAAATCTTTAAATCGGTTTCGTCAAGTACTTCCATAAGCAGCAAAATTTACTGGGAGGCAGGTTATTAATCTACAGCTGAAAAATAAAAATCTTTTAAAAGGGATATTAGCAGTTAAAAATACTTAAATTATAGAGATTAGCAGGAATTTAACTTGAAAGACTGCTGTGTTTGCTAATTTTATATTGAAAATATAAGGTTATGAAAGCACAAAAAATTCTTATCACCGGTGCGTTTGGTCAGTTGGGGACCGCACTTACTCAGGCATTAATTTACCATTATGGGTCGGAAGCAGTACTTGCAACCGATATTCGTATAGACAATCAGTTTGATTGCGCTTGCGAAAAGCTGGACGCCACTAATTTTGAGGCGTTAGATAGCATGATCCGAAAGTATCAGGTAACTGAAGTGTACCATCTTGCCGCTATTTTGTCTGCCAAAGGCGAAGAAGAGCCGCTTAAAACCTGGGATTTGAATAATTCTACCTTCTTTAACGTGCTTGAGGCTGCCCGTTTAAATGGAATCAGAAAGATATTCTTTCCGAGTTCTATTGCGGTTTTTGGTCCTGATTCGCGTAGCGGAAGTACCTCAAATGACTTCCCGTTAAATCCCACAACGGTATACGGCATAAGTAAAGTTGCCGGTGAGAATTGGGCGAGCTATTACAACAAGCGCTATGGGATGGATGTGCGTTGCCTGCGTTATCCGGGCTTAATCAGTCACGAGGCTATGCCTGGCGGAGGAACCACAGATTATGCGGTTGCTATTTTTCATAAAGCTGTAAATCACGAGAATTTTGAGTGCTATCTAAAACCAGACACACAGTTGCCTATGCTTTATATGGAAGACGCTATTGCTGCAACCATCAGAATGATGGAAGCGCCAAGACGTTCAATCACCCGGGTAGGTTATAATATTCAGGGAATTAGTTTTTCACCTGAAATGATTGCGGAAGAAATTCAAAAGCATTACCCCAATTTTGAAGTGGATTATAAGCCTGATAACCGCCAGCAAATCGCTGAGAGCTGGCCTATAGCCCTTGACGATACTGCTGCACGAATGGACTGGGGTTGGGAGCCCGAATATGATCTGGAGCGTATGACTGAAGAAATGTTATACCGCCTTGAACACAAGAAAAGAACAAACGCGTTGATGCACGCTTAAAAATTTAAACATGTTTACATCAGTAAGAAAACAAATACAGGAAGAATTAGAAGAAATAAAGGAAGCCGGTCTTTACAAAGAGGAGCGTATTATTACGACACCTCAAAGCGCTGCCATCAATACGAAGCAGGGGAGCGAGGTGCTTAATTTTTGTGCAAATAATTATCTGGGACTTTCTTCGCATCCTGATATCATTAAAGCCAGTATAGATACGATTAATACACACGGTTACGGTATGTCGTCGGTGCGTTTTATCTGCGGAACTCAGGACGTGCACAAAGAACTGGAGCGTAAAACCGCTGAATTTTTAGGGATGGAAGATTGCATCCTCTATGCTGCGGCATTTGATGCCAATGGAGGTGTTTTTGAACCTATTTTAACTGCGGAAGATGCGGTAATTTCAGATGAATTGAATCACGCCAGTATCATTGACGGGATCAGACTTTGCAAGGCACAACGTCATCGTTATAAGAACAACGATATGGAAGCTCTGGAGGAAGAACTCAAAAAAGCTTCAGGTGCCCGCAGACGTCTTATCGTTACAGACGGAGTGTTCTCTATGGATGGCACAATCGCGCAACTTGACAAAATTTGTGATCTGGCAGATAAGTACGATGCTATGGTAATGGTAGATGATTGCCACGCCACAGGATTTATTGGGGAGAATGGTAAAGGAACCCATGAATACAACAAGGTAATGGGCCGGGTTGATATCATTACAGGAACTTATGGAAAAGCCCTCGGTGGAGCCTCAGGTGGTTTTACGGCGGCTCGTAAAGAGATCGTAGCTATGTTGCGTCAAAAATCCAGACCTTATTTGTTCTCCAACACCCTTGCCCCGGCAATTGCAGGTGCGTCAATAAAAGCCATTGACATGATTAGTGCCTCCGGCGATTTGATTGCCAAAGTACAACACAATGCAAAACGATTCAGAACCGAAATGACCGAGGCCGGTTTTGATATCATTCCCGGCGAGCATCCTATTGTTCCCATTATGCTTTATGATGCGAAGCTTGCGCAGGAATTTGCAGCTAAATTGCTTGATGAGGGCATTTATGTCATTGCCTTCTTTTATCCTGTTGTGCCAAAAGGTAAAGCGCGTATTCGTGTACAGCTTTCTGCAGCACACGAGGATGAACACATTACAAAAGCTGTTGCCGCGTTTACTAAAGTGGGAAAGGCGTTAGATGTGATATAAGCTCTTTAGAACCTATAGAATCAGAAAAACCCGGCTCATGCCGGGTTTTTTATTGAATACCATTTTAATCATTGTTTTCGGTTATACACTTTGGCTTTCGAATTCATTTATTCGTCGAGTTTTTTATAAGTTTAAAGTAACATTGTAGGTGTATTACTGTATGAAATGCGCTAATTTTATTTTTTAAGTGTTGTTTTTTCGGTTAAAAGCAATTATTTTAGATGATACAAGCCAACTTAATCCCCCTCACTTATGCTTGAATCATTACGTTTACGAGAGCTTTTTGATTACAAGATTCTCGATACTCCACCTGAAAAAGAACTTGATGATTTTGTGTATTTGGCTTCGGTCATCTGCGAAAAACCGGTAGGTTTAATAAGTCTGGTAGATAAAGATCGAAACTGGTTTAAAGCCCGGTACGGTACAGATTTGGAACAAACAGATCGTTTAGGGTCCTTTTGTCATCATACTTTTGGGAATCATGATGAAGTAATGGTAATCCGGGACGCCGCCTGTGATGAACGCTTTAAATGCAGTCCGCTGGTGGTTGAAGATCCCAACATTCGCTTTTATGCAGGTGCACCCTTACTGTCTGAAAACGGTTATGTTCTTGGTGCTTTATGCGTGATTGATACGGTGCCCGGTGATTTGGCGCCCGAAAAAGTAAAAGCGCTGAAGTTACTTGCCGATAAGGCCATGGATTATCTAAATACGCGAAAAATTATCCTGAATCAAAAGCGCACCATAGAAGAAAGTGCTCAGTCTCTTAAAGATTTAACCGATGAAGCTCCGGGTGTATTGCTTAAATTTCAACTGGATCGAAAAGACTTGCAGGTGAATTTTGTAAGTAAAGGTGTCAGGCAATTAGGTCGCGGTATTACGCCCAAAAAATTACTTAAAAACCCCATTTCATTTCTAGATAACATCTACGGTGCAGACAGGAAGACGGTACGGCGTACGCTCCTGAAAGCTGCAATAAATCAGAAGCCTTTTGTTTTTGAATTCAGGGTAGAAGACCCCGAAAAGGGTTTGCAGTGGTATTTTGGAAAAGCCAGCCGCCAGAAAGATCGACACGGGCAGAAGGTTTGGTACGGTACCATTCAAAACATCACGCAGCAATTGGAGTATAAAAAGGCGATGGAGCAAATAAGTTTTGATATCTCTCATATCCTGAGAAGTCCCGTTACGAATTTGCTGGGTCTTTCAAACGTCATCGGGATGGAGCGGGAGAATTTAACCGAAGAAAAGCTGAGAGAATATAGCGATTACATTCAGACGGTGTCTAAAGAGCTCGATCTGTTTACCCGAAACCTGAATACGATTTACGAACAAAAGAAAAATCAGTTATTTAAAATGAACTGATGCCTGTTTTTAAAGCTAAAGCTAAATATACCCGCTTTTTAAAGGCGGGTATATTTTTTTAAGGAAGATTCTCTGATTATGAGTTCGCCATCCAGGCTCACCTCCTGATGCTTTGAAGCCTCGCCCTTCTGTTTGATGCGGTCAAACATAATGCGCATAAGTTCCCTTCCCATCAACTCGATTGGCTGCGCGTAGGCAGAAATCGTAGGAGCATACATTTCAAAGAAATAACTGTCGTCAAAACTGATGATGCCCAGATTGCTTACCAGATTCGAATCGATTTGATGTAAGGTCTTTAATCCACTTTGAGATAGGTAGTTTGTTGCAAAAAACACCGAGTCAAGCTCCGGATGAGCAGCAATAAAATCTTTTATTTTTTTTCGGGATTCTGCAACGCGGTCTGTATCGTAAGGAAGGGTTAAAATGTATTCTTCAAGGCCTTCTTCTTTTACAGTCTGCCTGTAACCTTTAAGGCGATCGTGCATTTGATTCTGATCAAGGTCAATAGTTATGAAGGCTATTTTTTTAAACCCCTGATCAATGAGATGTTGAGTGGTTTGTCGTGCTCCCTCATAGTTGTTAAGTAAGACCGAATCGATATCGAGTCCTTCAATTTTTCGGTCAAACAACACCACCGGGAGACCATTATTTTTAAGATTTTCAACTTCTTCCTTAATTCCGGGAGGAGGAACAATGATAAAACCGTCTACCTGACGCTCCTTAAAGATTTCGATATGCTCCCGGGTGCGCTTGGCATCATTCTCTGTGCTGCAAAATAAAACCCGATAATCGTGCTTATAGGAAATGTCTTCAATAACACGGCCCACCTTAGAAAAGAAGTGGTTGCTCACGTCTTCAACCATAAACACGATGATATGACTGTTGCCGGTACGCAGACTGCGGGCGATAAGATTGGGCTTATAATCTATTTCTTTAAGGTAGTTTTCAACCCGCTCAATAAGTTGTTTTGAAATCTTTTTCTCTTCTCCCTTACCATTAAGAACGAAGGAAACCGTCGTAGTCGACACATTCAAAACTTCGGCAATATCCCGCAACGAAGGTCGCTTTTTTTTCATAGGTGCTTACATAAACGATTTAGGAGCTTTAAATGTACCTAAAAATTGCCAGTTAAAGAGAAAGCACCGGGATTTATCGATCAAAGAATAATTTGGTCAATAAACCTTTCTTCCGTTTTCAGGATACGGGTTTGAAAACTGAAGATTAATAGTTTTTAGATCTAATTTTTACAATTACCTAAAATCAATCTAAAATCGTCATTGAATTTTAGATTTTCGGTATTTGTGAAGGATGTCATTTTACCGGTAGACTGGGTCTCGCCGTGACCTTCAAGAAGCATGGAGTCTTCCACTTTAAAAGCAATCTCACGGCTTGATTCTGTTCCCTCAGAAACAAAGGTGTAGGTTCCTAATATTAATCCGTTTTTATAGCTTCCGTTAAAGCTTCCGGAGTTACGGTCTTTTTCGGCCCAATCGTAAATGAGTGTTCCCTGAACAAGCGGGTCAACCCGGGTAATCTGAAAGGTGATTTGTGTTCCCTTTTCGGCGTAGCCGTAACAGCCGGCTTTAACCGGGAATGATTCTGTATCTGTTTTTTTGGACTGGTCACAGCCTAAGAGAATAAACACAGCGATAAAGGAAACCAAAAATTTCATAGGTAATAATTGTAAAACAAAGGTAGACAGGCATGTATTCTCAGCCTAGGCCTTTAACGCTTTATATAGATTTGTGTTAACATATGGAAATGTAAGGTGATTGTATTTTTACGGACTAGTTTTATATGCAACATTCCAATTTAAAGAATACGCCTTTTTCAGTTTTAGATTTAGTGCCTGTCGTTGAAGGGAGTACCCGTAGAGCGGCAATTGCCCGCAGTCTTGATCTCGCGCAACATGCAGAACGTTTGGGCTACAAACGCTTTTGGATTTCTGAACATCACAATATGGAAAGCCTTGCCAGCGCTTCGCCGGTATTGCTCATTTCGCATATTGCCGAGCATACGAGCAAAATACGGGTAGGCTCCGGTGGGGTAATGCTTCCCAATCACGCGCCATTGATCGTTGCAGAACAATTTGGAACTCTGGAAACGCTCTTTCCCAAACGAATTGACCTGGGGCTGGGTCGTGCGCCGGGTACAGATCAACGAACGGCAATGGCCTTAAGACGGTATCAGCAGGAAACCGTTCAGGATTTTCCAAATAACATAGAGGAGCTGCAGCTCTATCTTTCAGAAGAAAATAGTACCGGCGCGGTACGTGCTATTCCCGGTGAGGGTCTTGAAATTCCGTTGTATTTATTAGGTTCGAGTACTTTTAGTGCGCAATTGGCGGGTAAAAAAGGCTTGCCTTATGCTTTTGCCAGCCATTTTGCACCTACGCATCTGCACGACGCCCTGCACCTGTATCATCAGCATTTTCAGCCTTCCGAACAGCTTGAAAAACCCTATACGATGGCTTGTGTCAATGTAATCGTTGCTGATACTGATGCTGAAGCCCAACGACTTGCAACCAGCGCCAAACGCTTTATGCTGGGTGTAATCCACAATACGCGCAAACCGCTTGCGCCACCGGTTGACAGTATGGAAGGGGAGTGGCTGCCTCACGAACAGGCACAAATAGAGCATATGATGCGCTACAGTTTTATAGGTTCGCCGCATACAGTCGCTGCCGGGTTGGAGCAGTTTAAAGAACAGACGCAGGTTGATGAGATTATCGCGATCTCCCACATCTACGAGCATGAGGCGCGATTGAAATCCTATGAATATCTGAGCACGCTTTTTAAGGCTGAAGTTTCTTCCGCAGTTTAGCTTTCGTAAAGTTCAAGCGGAAGACCATCTGGATCAGCTAAAAAGGTAAAACGTTTGCCGGTAAGATCGTCTGTGCGTATGGCTTCGGTGGTGACGCCTTTTTCATTTAAATGCGCAATCATGGCTTCCAGATCACTCACGGCAAAAGCCAGATGTCTCAGTCCGCAGGCTTCAGGTCGAGACTGGCGGGCAGGCGGATTGGGGAATGAGAACAATTCGATTAGATAGGTTCCGTTAAGCGCGAGATCTAATTTGTGGGAGTTCCGCGCTTCGCGAAAGGTTTCCGCCAGAATGGTTAGCCCAAGAACTTCGGTATAAAAAGCTTTAGAAACTTCATAATCAGAGCAAATAATGGCGATGTGATGCAGGCTTTTGAGCATAAAAATGTGTTTTAAAATCACCAAAGGCAATCGATATAATCCGTAAACATATGAAAGAGGAGGCCTACCGCAACTATCCGTGCCTGAGGGATAAAAAACATGGCGCAATAGGCTCCAATTGCCCAATAGGAATGCAGCGGATGAAAGCCAATGCTGCAGCGGTTGGGATCAAAAATGGGATCGGCCAGCAAATGATCGAGGTCAACAAGCATGGTCAGAACCATAATGAGCCACGCCTTTTTCCAGTTTTTGCGAAAAAATACCCAGGCGATTAACCCGGGCATTAAAAAGTGTAGGCTGTAATGGACAAGCGTTTGAAGCACGTTATTTAAACATATCCAGCCCCGGAATATCCGGCATACCTTCCTTGGCTACTGCCGCAAGTTCCTGATCGTAGCTTGCTTTTGCGCGGCTTAGTGCTTTGTTTAAGGTAAGAATAAGATAGTCTTCCAGTTGCTCTTTGTCTTCCAGAAGTTCATCTTTGATGTTTATTTTTTTGACTGCACCGGCAACGCTTACGCTAACTTCAAGCAAACCATCGCTGCTTTTTTCATCAATATAAACCGTTTCCAGTCGTTTTTTGGTGTCTTCGGCCTTTTGCTGGGCTTCTTTGATTTTGCCCATCATACCCATCATATCTCCAAACATAATTGTGATTTTAAAATTGAATTACAAAAGTACAATTTGAGCGGGCATCTGCTTTCAATTTTAGTAAAGTTTAATAAGATAACCCGTATTTTTGCAGCCTTAAATGATTTGATCAACACCCTATTTTGAATACGACACTTACTCCGCCTATCGCTTTAAAGAAGCCCTTCAAACTGGAAAAGCACGGTGACGTGCGTACCGATGATTACTACTGGATGAACGAGCGCGATCATCCTGATGTGCTGGCTTATTTAGAAGCTGAAAATACCTACTACGAGCAGATGACGGCGCATACCAAACCCTTGCAACAGCAGTTGTTTGAGGAGATGAAAGCCCGCATCAAGGAGGATGATGAGAGCGTACCCTTTAAATACAACGGTTACTGGTATTATACCCGTTTTGAAATGGGAAAAAACTACCCGCTGTATTGCCGTCGTAAGGATACGATGCTTGCGCCCGAAGAAATCATGTTTGACAACAATGAGATGGCTTTGGGGCACTCCTACTTTAAACAGGCAGGATATTCGGTTTCTGAAAATAATGAGCTGGCCGCATTTGGTACAGATACCGTGAGCAGGCGGCAGTACACGATTCAGGTAAAAAACCTGAAAACTGGTGAGTTGTACCCTGAAAAGATTGAAAATACCACAGGTCGCGCGATCTGGGCCGGTGATAATAAGACTTTCTTTTACACGCGGAAAGACCCGCAAACCCTGCGCAGCAATCAGATTTACAGACATACTTTGGGGACTTCGGTAGCCGACGATATTCTGGTTTATGAAGAGCTTGACGAGACTTTTGATGTAGGTATTTTTAAAAGTAAGTCGCGCGAATTTATCTTTATTGGTGCCTCAAGTACGCTGACTTCCGAATACCGCTACACCCGCGCTAACGGGCCGGATTTTGATTTTGAAATCATTCAGGAACGTACCCGCGGACTCGAATACGGGATTTCACATTACGAAGATTATTTCTATCTGGTAACCAATGCAGACGACGCAACAAACTTTAAGCTGGTTAAGACTCCTGTTTCCGCTACGGCGAAAGAAAACTGGGTAGAGGTCATTCCGCATCGCGAAGATACCCTGCTTGAAGATATTGAGATTTTTGAAGAATTTCTAGTGGTCGAAGAGCGTCGCGAAGGTTTAAACCAGATCAATATCAAACGTTGGGATGGTAAGGAAGATTATTATTTGGATTTTGACAGCGAGACCTATACCGCATATACGGGCATAAACCCCGATTTTGATACCATTTACCTGAGATACGCATTTAATGCTTTAGACACTCCTGCTTCGGTGATTTCATTTAATATGGTGACCAAAGAGAAAGAGGTATTGAAGGAAGCCGAGGTTTTGGGTGGAAAATTTGACAAAGCCAATTACGAGTCGCGCAGGCTTTGGGCGACTGCCGATGATGGAGTTAAAATTCCTATTTCGATTGTCTATCGCAAAGGCATCAGTCTTGACGGAAGCAATCCGCTGTTGCAATACGCATACAGCAGTTATGGGATTACGACAGATCCTTCATTTTCTTCGTCACGTCTCAGTTTACTGGATGCCGGTTTTGTCTTTGCCATTGCTCACGTGCGCGGCAGTGAATACCTGGGCAGAACCTGGTATGAAGACGGCAAGCTACTCAAAAAACGCAATACTTTTACTGATTTTATTGCCTGTTCGCAATTCTTGATTGAAACCGGTTATACTTCGTCTTCCAATCTCTTTGCTTACGGCGGGTCTGCCGGGGGCTTGCTGATGGGGGCGATTATCAATATGGCGCCGCATTTGTATAAAGGCGTCATCGCTTCGGTACCTTTTGTAGATGTGGTGACTACGATGCTTGATGACAGTATTCCGCTTACGACATCAGAGTATGATGAGTGGGGTAATCCCAATGATCCGGAGTATTATGAGTATATGAAATCCTACTCGCCTTACGATCAGGTAACACCACGGGAATATCCCAATATTTTGGTCACAACGGGTTATCATGACAGTCAGGTGCAGTATTGGGAGCCTGCGAAGTGGGTTGCCAGACTGCGCGAAAACAATCTGGCAGACACTAAAATCTTTTTTGAAACCAATATGGATGCGGGTCATGGTGGGGCTTCGGGACGTTTTGAAGCCTTAAAAGAGACTGCAAAGGATTATGCCTTTTTAATGGATTTAGCGGGAAAATCCAAGTAAATCCAAAAATTTCCCGTAAATTTGCAAGGTTTTAAACGATGGTTTTAGGAACCGCAGGAATAGCGTACTCGAAACGATAATTCTTCTATGAGAGAACACCTAAATGTTTACAATGATGTCCTTGAGCTGGTGGGTAACACTCCCTTAGTACGACTTAACCGAATTACCAAAGACTTACCCGGCACCTATTTTGCTAAAGTAGAGGCCTTTAATCCCGGTAATTCCTCAAAAGATCGTATTGCGCTGTATATCATTGAAGACGCAGAGCGAAAAGGAATCTTAAAACCGGGCGATACCATAATTGAAACGACTTCAGGAAACACCGGCTTCAGTATTGCAATGGTCAGCATCATCAAAGGCTATAAATGCATACTGGCAGTAAGCTCAAAATCTTCTAAAGATAAAATTGATGCTTTACGTGCGATGGGAGCCAAGGTTTATGTTTGTCCGGCAAATGTAAGTGCAGACGATCCGCGATCGTACTATCAGGTAGCAAAGCGCCTGCATCAGGAGCACGAAGGTTCAGTCTACATCAACCAGTATTTTAATCAACTTAATGCCGAAGCGCACTACGCTTCTTCCGGTCCGGAGATCTGGAAACAGACCGAAGGTCAAATCACGCATTTAGTTGCCTGTAGCGGAACAGGAGGAACTATCTCAGGAACCGCCCGCTATTTAAAAGAGAAAAATCCAAATATTCGCATTTTAGGCATTGACGCTTACGGCAGTGTGCTTAAAAAATACCACGAGACTCAGCAATTTGATCAAAACGAAATCTACCCGTATCGCATAGAGGGTCTGGGTAAAAACCTCATTCCTACTGCGACTGATTTTGACGTGATTGATTACTTTGAAAAAGTATCTGACGAAGAAAGTGCTCATACGGCACGCCGCATCGCCAAGACTGAAGGTTTGTTTGTAGGCTACACCAGCGGGGCAGCGGTTCAGGGAACTTTGCAGCTTGCTGAGAGCGGGGAGTTTGATGAACATTCGAAAGTGGTGATTATTTTTCCGGATCACGGGCGCAGTTATATGAGCAAAATCTATAGCGACGACTGGATGAACGAGCAAGGATTTTTTGATACCGAGAATGAGATCAGCGCTGAAAAAATTGAGTTTGTGAAGTAAGCGCCTCCGAATAATAAATTTAGAACCCAAAAATAGGTTAACAAGAATGTATGACAAGAGCTGAGATGCTTTTGGTTGAAAATTGATGTATGAAAGATTTATTTGACAAAATTTACAAAGACAAAGGTCCCTTAGGAAAATGGGCAGAACAGGCAGAAGGTTATTTTGTATTTCCTAAGCTTGAAGGACCTATTTCTAACCGAATGAAGTTCCGTGGAAAGGACGTGATTACCTGGAGCGTGAATGATTATTTGGGACTTGCCAACCATCCCGAAGTACGTAAAGTAGATGCTGAAGCCGCTGCTGAGTGGGGTTCTGCTTACCCAATGGGTGCACGTATGATGAGTGGCCACACTACACTACACGAGCAGCTTCAAAATGAACTTGCTGCTTTTGTAAACAAAGAAGCAGCCTATTTATTGAATTTTGGTTACCAGGGTATGGTGTCTACGGTTGACGCTTTGGTATCTAAAGATGATATTATTGTTTATGACGTAGATGCACACGCCTGTATCATTGACGGGGTGCGTTTGCATATGGGTAAACGTTTTACCTATAAGCACAACGATATTGACAGTATAGAGAAAAACTTACAGCGTGCAACCAAGCTTGCCGAACAAACCGGAGGAGGTATTCTATTGATCTCTGAGGGCGTTTTTGGTATGCGTGGGGAGCAAGGCAGACTTAAAGAAATCTGTGCTTTAAAAGACAAGTATAACTTCCGTTTGTTTGTAGACGACGCGCACGGTTTTGGTACGTTGGGTAAAACCGGAGCCGGAGCAGGTGAGGAGCAGGGTATACAGGATAAAATTGATGTATACTTCGCGACTTTTGCCAAGTCTATGGCAAGTACAGGAGCTTTTATCGCAGCCGATAAAGAGATTATCGATTACTTAAAATACAACCTGCGTTCGCAGATGTTTGCCAAGTCGCTTCAAATGCAATTGGTAATCGGAGCTTTAAAACGTCTGGATATGCTGCGTACGATGCCTGAGCTTCGCGAAAAGCTTTGGGAGAACGTAGATGCACTTCAAAACGGATTGAAGAAACGTGGTTTTGACATCGGAACGACTCAAAGTTGTGTAACTCCGGTATATCTTAAAGGAAGCATTCCGGAAGCGATGGCGCTGGTAAAAGATCTACGTGAGAATCACGGTATTTTCTGCTCTATTGTAGTGTACCCGGTAATCCCTAAAGGATTGATTCTATTGCGTCTGATTCCTACAGCTTCGCATACGCTTCAGGATGTGGAAGAAACACATGACGCGTTCTCCAGCATTCGTGAGCGTTTAGAGAACGGAACGTACAAGAGACTTTCAGCAGGCGTACAAGCCTCAATGGAAGCTTCTTCGTAACGAGAACATACACTTTCAACAACTAAAAAAGCTGAACAGGAAACTGTTCAGCTTTTTTAGTTTGTAAACCTTTGCCCTTTAAGATTTAACAATAGAGCAAAAAAAATCGCCTTCGTTAGAAAGCGATTTTCGTTCGTTTTTTGATGGTATGAAAAAAATGATCAGCCTTTTAGCTAGTAATTATAGAGATTCATATACGAACTCAAGTTCAGAGTCAGGCTCACCTTCCAGATAATAAGCAGCTGTTACCGGATAGCCCGCTTCGTTATAGGTATATTCGTATTTTTCGTCTACGGAATCAGTACCATTTTCGGTAATCGTTGCGGTAAGCAGATTATTAACTGAGCTGTCTATGTAGCCATTAAAATCTACGCTTACCAGATTAATGGTTTTTATATTGGCAATACCCAGATACGAACTCTTTTGATCATCGTAAGCGTAAGTGATGATCTGACCGTCATCTTTTGTTTCTTTTACAAGTTGCTCATTTTGAAATGTCAAAATGCTTTCTCCGGGTGTTCCGGTAGCATTTTCCTTTCCTCCAAAGTAAAAAGTCCGGGTAATACTTCCATCTGTATTATACGAGAACTCATATTCCAGAATTTCATCATCAGTGGTCATTCGGTAATTGATAAGACGTTGCTGACTGTCGTAAGCCAGATTGGTGGTAAGCGTATTTCCTGCTGCGGCCGCATCAATGATCTGAGTTAAAAGATCGCCTTCATAGTTATAGGTTATTACACTCGTATCTGATCCGTTGATACTTATGAGTTTATTACCATCATAGGTAAAGGTTTCGGTTACCACATCGCCATCAAGGTAATTAACAATACGTTGCGTAAGTCTAAAATTGGACTCTACCGGATCTACGGTATCTGTTTCGCCACTGTAGGGTTCTACTGAGAGGAGCTTATGAGCAGAGCTAAAACCGAGGCGTATAGCGCTATTAATCGTTTCATAAGAATTTTATTTAGCAATTAATTCAGGTAAAAAAGAACTCCAAAATTGACGCTGCTTCGTCCATTGCGAATGGTCTGGCCAGAAGTGTTTTCTGCAAAAACCTCATTAAAGCCGGTTTGTGCATCATATTCTACAAAGAGGCGTGTGTCTCTGCTGATGTCAAAGGCATAGCCAATGCCAAATGCCACACCAAAATCGGTGCTGTTAAACCCCTCTTTCACGTCACTGCCAAGTTCAGAATCTGTCGCATTGATCAAAAAGCCTACATAAGGCCCCAGGTTTAAATACCAGTTGCCGCTTTGGCTAAAGTGCCAGCTTGCCATTACCGGTAGCGTGATGTAGTTTAAGCGGAAGTCTGTGGTATAGGTATTAAAGTTGTTATCTTCTATAAAACCATTAGCCCAACCTTTATTGTCATAGATCAGCTTAGCTCTGATAGCCCAGCTTTCTGAGAAGAAATATTCACCGGAAGCCGCCAGATTGAAGGAAATACGGGGATCTGTATTGTTTTCCCCATCCATAGTAGAAATGTTAGAAAGGTTAAGACCGGCGCTTAATCCCATTTGTAAGTCTCCGCCGCGTTGTGCAGTTGCGGTAGACAGTGTGAAAGCAATAAATAAAATAAAAAGTAATGATTTGTTCATTATTGAAAATAGATTATAATTTGAGGTAAATCTAAAGCCAATAATTATTTTAACAATACGGAATCCCTCATATTTGAGGTGTGTTAATGAAAACTTAAAGTAACTGTTTAGTAGCCAGATTCTAAGGGTTCAAAAAAAATATCCTTATCTCGCAAAAAGAGGTTGAAGAATCCTGAAAATACCTTAAAAACAATTAATGCGTGATTTGCATTAATTTTTTAATCTGCAGAAATTCCGTTTTTAGCTTTTTGTATTGTTCGAGTTGAACGCTGTTGTTAAAATACCGGTTATCCATATAATTTTCAAATTCCATCTTATCTAACACTTCCATATTGTCGAATTCCTTGAATTTGGTTTCCCCAATTTCTCCTTTATATTCTGAAAATTGGTTGTCCATATTTCTGTAGTTGTAGTTGGGATACAGAAATTGGGTGAAGGGTCCGTTTAAATCGCTAGTGTTTATATTCTCCAGGCGTCTGGTGTCTGAAATTACTGAGGGCAGGCTATAGAGTGCCGAACGTAACCGGTCTGAAGGAATATTACCAATTTTACCCGTGTTCAGTCCTTCAGAAAAGGTTCCGTTGTTAATTTCAACAGAGGTTGACTGATAGATTATAATGAGTAAACTATCGAGTGATCTCGTTTCGATCGGAGCTTTATTTTTATGAAACATATCCAATAAAGACTTTGAAGCGGAGATATGCTTAGCCTGAAGTGTTATAGCTTTCTCAACATTGCTGATATTTATATCAATTTCTTTGGAAAGTCGTGAGATAAAATCATCGGTTTCGTTTCTTTCTTTTCGGGTATCATTCCAGTCGCTAATCCCAAGGGCAATCAAAATACCGATTACAACGAGAACTATTTCCCCAGCGGCGTATTTGATGTACTTCGCAATTTTACCCTCAGAAAGTAAATTTTGCCTGATTCTTCTAAAGAAATTGATCATAAGTAGGTTGTTAGTTTCTAAATAAGGCGGATTGGTACATAGTACCTAGCGACAGATTGTATTATATTCTCGAGTTCAATTCATATTCTAATTCCTTAATTAAACCTGCTATAGCTATTATCGTTTCTCTGTAAAGTTTCAAACCGGTTTCTCTTTGTGCGATTATTTTACTCAGAATGTTACTAAATTCCAGCTGTTTTTTTAGCTCTTCAAAATCGTTGGGACGTGCAGTTTGCTTTGAATTTTTACTTCGGATGTGTTTGTTCAAAAAAACGTTTGCATTCTGTATAATTCCCCATTCGCCTTTATCATAATCATTGTGTAGCACCACAAACTCAAATTCATACATATTGGCAATTCTATTTCTCAATTGCTTGTTTGTGATATTGTCTAAGCCTTTTGTTTTTAAGGTGGAATACGCTGTGGTGATGGGATATGGACTTTGCCATTGACCAAACGTGGCAAAAGCTTCATCTAATTCAGAACTGTAAGGCAAATCGTTGTTGACGTAATGTTCAATTTTTCTCATTTTAGTGATACTCGCTGTATTTAAAAGCGTATCCCTGCTGAAGTTGATCAAAGTGGTTTCCAAATTTGATTTGACTTCCGACAAAAGTCTTAGCTCTTCCTGATTGAGCTTACGCCCTTCATTCCAATTATTGATCTGTAGGGCAATCAAAATACCGATTACAACGAGAACTATTTCCCCAGTGGCGTATTTGATGTACTTCGCAGTTTTACCTTCGGAAAGTAAATTTTGCCTGATTTTTCTAAAGAAATTGATCATAAGAATAAATGGGTTTGTTTTAAATATATGATTTTTATGGGTTTAGGGTTTTTACTGTTATTTTAGTAAAGGGTAGAAAAGTAATTCGTATAAAATCATAGTTAAGGTATTGCTTCCAGATGCTGTAATAGAATTTCCGTTTGTTCCTTGTGCTTTTCCAGAATATGCCGGTGTACAATAGCCAGGAAATTCTTAAAGTTTATACTATTAATCAATTTTAATTCATTTCCGGGGATGGCTAATTGTGCTTTTGTGATCTCCTTTAGTCGGGGCTCATTAAGATCTATAAAAGTTGTGCTCTGATCTTTGTCAAAGTCCTTTAGAATCTCAAGTCCCAAATCGCCAATCATTTGCATTTCAGACAATGCCATGACCTGTGGAATCAGCACCGCATCTGTATACAGATTGTTGTTTTTATTAATGATCAATTCGGTTCGTTCAATCTCTTCATAGTACCTGATAATTTCATCTTTTAGTTCATCGTTACTAATGATGTCCAGATTGCCGGATGAGATAAGTTCGGTGTAGGTGGGGGCATTTTTTACAAATGTAACCCGCCCGGTAAGCAGACCTATATGACTTGTGAAGGTACTGTCTACATTAAAACTTTGATGTGTTTTGTAATTCTCTAAAATAGGAGTGGCAATTTTATTGATACTATTTTCAAAGTTGATTTGCGCTTCTATTGTTTTTAGTTGCTGATATAAATCCCGTTTCAGATTTTTCAGATAAACAGCTTCCTGCTGGCTTTTTGTACGGTTGGCGTGCCAGTTATTGATCTGTAAGGCAATCAAAATCCCAATAACTACCAATACAATTTCTCCAAAGGCATATTTGAGGTATTTGGAAGTTTTGCCCTGATTGAGCATAGTTTTTCGAATATTTCTAAAAAGCCTAATCATATTGCTTTTGTTCTTTTTGAATAAGTTCTTTAACGCGTTTTATTTCTTCCAATAGTATTTTGAGTTGTTGGATAGACTTCCGTTCCGAAAAGTCCATCCAATTCTGAACGGCCTCTAAACCCAAAATGATACCGGAAGTATTATTTTCCATATTCAAGATCTTCTTCAGGATCTCCTGATTTTCCAATCTTTTTGAAAAATTAGAGGTACCCATGAGCATGCTCAAACGTTCAGTAACTCCTGTTTTGGCTCTGTTGTCAAGACTTTCGTCGAGTGTTATTTTTTGCTGCAGGCGTTTAAGATCTAGCAACTTATTTCTTAACTGAGGCGGTATAAGCACGATTTCTCCACTATTTTGGAGTGACTCAATAGTACTGGTGTTGAAGCTAAGCGCGTAGGACTCTGTGTTTAAGCTAAGTAATTCTTCGTAAATTGATTCCAGGCTCAATTGAGAGGTTTCAAACTTGTTTAGATAAGAATTATAGGCTTTTCGCTGTGATTCGAATTTCGAAATTATCTGCTGTATAAAAGCCGTATCCTTATCTAGGTCTACTAATAATTGTTCGTAATAATTTTGGGTTTTTGCCTCTAATTTTTGGTCTTCATTCCAGTTGTTGATTTGAAGAGCAATCAATATGCCTATTACTACCAGAATAATTTCGCCCGTGGCGTAAGTAAGATATTTCCCAAACTTATTTTCAGTCAGGGATTTGAGTCTGATTTTCCTAAAGAATTTGATCATTGCTTTTCTTTTAATTCCTGCGTAATAATCTCTAAAATCTCATTGATCCTGTTCTTTAAACTCAATGACTGGATGTTGGCGATTTTTGCATCTGTGGCGCAAACAGCTAAATGATTTTCGAACTCGGGGCTTTCAAATAGATTAGCAAAATCAGTAGGAGCGCGCGAGTTCTTTATATTGAATTTTACAGTAGTTCCTTTATCCAGGTAAAAGGTTTCCATCGCATTTTCCTGCCAGTATTGATTTAAAATAGATCTCGTGGAGATCACTTTGGTCAAAAAGGGACTGTAAGAATTTAATTTGTAATTGCCCCAGGCGACTTCCTCTTCGGTCACCTGTATGATCTCGCTCGTCCACAACGTTAGGAGTTCTTTTAACCTATTGTTTCGCAGCAACTGAATGCGTCCCGAACTTATAATATCATTTACAACAGGATCAAAGGTGGGTACCAAAAGAGTTTGCACCAAATGAGAATTGACACTGTCTAAGTGCCTCTTTTCAGGGTGATCAATATAGTTCAGCAGTTTAAAGGAAGCAGCGATCATATTATTTCGTATGATCATTTTTTCCTCCAATTGCTTTCGGTTGCTTTCAAACTCTGCGTGTAACTGACTTAAAAGAGCAATTGCTTCGGCCTGTTCCTTTCGGTCTTCATTCCAGTTATTGATCTGCAGGGCAATCAGAATACCTATTACCACGAGTATTATTTCGCCAACAGCATATTTAAGATATTTACCGGTTTTACCTTCATCAAGAAGTTTGTGGCGGATATTTCTGAAGAATTTAATCATGGGTTGAGGGTCTATTAATCTTTTAAATGGATCGAGGTTTTATTCTACAGTTGTTTCTTCAAGTATTTTCTGCATTAACAGTTTAGCCTGGGCATAGGCAATCTCAGACTCCTTAAGCACGTAAAGTTTATCGTCGATGTAGTTTTCAAATTGAATGTTTTGGAGCAACAAGGCATTATTCATTTCCAGTTGTGATGGCCCGTATTGAAAGGTCTCAGACCGGGTATCTATGTTTCTAAGTGAACCATGATCCCGTATAAATTCGATCAGGCTGATGTTTGTTTCTTCTGACTGAACCATCGTTTCCTGCAGTTCATTAAAAAAGCGTGACCAGTGGAATAAGAGGATTTTGAGGTCGGAGTTGTTCAGTTTTGAGAGACCTCCTGAGTTTTGAAGGTCGTTCAATACAAATTCACTGGGCTTCCAGGAAGGGCTTTCAATAACGTAATGCAATAGACTATCTACCTCCTTTGCTTCCTCTAATTCCCCTTCTCTGAACTTCCTAAAAATGGTTTCCGTTGCCCGAATGGTGCGTTTTAAGGTAGTATTGATGGAATCAAGATCCCTTAAATTTTCCCGGAATTCAGTGTTTAGGTTTTGAATGGTGATTTTTTCGCGGTTATTTTCTAAACGTCCCTCATTCCAGTTATTGATCTGAAGTGCAATCAAAATCCCAATAACCACCAACACGATCTCCCCAATCGCATATTTGATATACTTGTTTGTTTTTCCTTCATCCAGAAGCCTCTTACGTATTTTTCTAAAGAATTTGATCATAGGTTAATTGTTAATTAACGCATTAAGAAACATGATTTAAATGCCAATTTTGCTTCGGTACGGACCAGATTTTGATTTAGGTATTACTCTTTAATGCTATTCACTTCAATCCAATATCCATCCGGATCCTGAAGGAATACCTGCTTTATACCGTCAGGTCTGACGTTGATTTTATTGAGGTTTCCCGGGAAATCGGAGTACGCAATATTTTTAGCTGTGAGTTCTTTAACAAATGCATCAAAATGAGTTGCTGATAGCGCGAGATGAACCGCCTTATTGGTTCTGATTGTATCTTGTAAATCTGATAATAGGTGTAATTGTTTTCCTTCACCTAATGAAATCCAGCGCACCGTGGTATATTTTGGGTCAAGTGGAATCCGTTCCAAATTCAATACCTCCTCATAAAATTGAGCTGATACCTCTACATCTTTCACTGATAAAGCGATGTGATTAAAGGAAAGCGAAAAATCATTTTTCTGGCCAAAAACGACTGGAGAAAACTGAATTAAAAGCAGGAGAAAAGTAATTTTTTTCATAAATATTGGTGTTAAATAGACGTTTATAACTGTGTTGTAACCGGTTTTTCAGGGTGGCTAATCTGAATGATCATTCAAAAACCGAGTAACCAGATTATTTTTTTCTGATTCCATTTCACACGTCCAGCTATCTATAAACCAGCGCCCGTTTTCAAAATGCAGTTGAATACTGTTTAATCCTATTACGTTCGATTCTGTATAGGGTTCAGGTCGAATTTCAAACGCACTCCAGACCTGGGCGATATTTCCATAATGCGTGGCTACTCTTTTGAGTTCCTTTTCATAAAAATCTTCTTTTGACGACAATCCTATCGGAATATATTCGGCTTCGAGACCATGTGACTCTGCATTCCCAAGCTCGTCAAGTCTTGTGATGACGGCATTTTTTGAATGGATAAAGGCATCGCGTTCAAATTCCCAGGGCTCATCAGCGGCGCCCGAAACTACATCGTAGTATGCGTTGATGATTGCGTCTATAGAATTGACATCATTTGCATATTTCTCTGCAGCTGTTTGTGCACAAATGGAATTGAGACTAAGAATCAGACCGACGGAGGTAAGGGCTATCGCTTTCATAGGACGAGGAAGTAAACTCTTAAAACCCGAAATACCATCTCGCTTAAAAGGTAGGGTGTTGTTTACCTTTTAAATATAATTATTTAATATTCAATATCTTATATGAAAGACTAGTTGTTAGAATATTATCTATGACTGAATAAAAAAAACGCTATAAGGATCATTCTTGAGCAGATAAGCCTAATGAAGCTGATAAGAAAAGTCTAATTCTATATTTGAAGTAATTTGGGAACTATAAATATGTAGAAAAAAAATTACCGAAAGAACTAATTCAATATGCGAACCTTTAAACCAAATTTATCACGCATCAGCGTGTAGATCACCTGGACATTTTTTTTTGAAACACCTTTTTGTGTTGAACTGATTCGTGTATAACTATAAGCACTCATAAAATCAAATTCCAGCTCGCCTGACTCTTTGTAAAGTGGGCTCAAATCGCTGTTATCAATAGCTATTTTTTTCGAAATTAGTTTTTCAAACCCATTTTTTTGAGTGATAATCAATATTTCATGGTCTTCATCAAATTTGATTGAGACTGTTGTCTTGCTCATATATAATTTGACTGTGGCGGCTATAGCACTTAGAAGAAATGAAATAAAACCTATGTAGAACTTGCCTTCTATAAAATAGGTGATGATTACGGTTATCAATGTTGAGATGAAAACTACAAGCGCCAGATTTGAGGCAATAGCAAGCCAATTTAGTTTTGGGCCTATTCGATGATTTATAAATAAAGTTTTTTCCAGTCCCAATCTATCTCGTCAGTTTTCTTGGTAGTTGCTATAAGCAGCACTATTTATTGAGTTATTTTAAATTCTGGTTAATCCTTTTTTTGGTGTGTTCTGATTTTTGATCGATGTGTTTATGACTGATGCAGTCTTTGCTAAGGTTAATACCATCCACTTACAAACACCTGGAAACCTATTGTAAACGCTTGAAGGGATAAATGTACCTTTTTTTGGAAAGTTCTTTCTAAGAATGAAACACGACCTAAGACAATTAAAGATTTCGTAATGGATAAATCTTATATCACTTCAATTTAAATTCTGGACTTTTAGTTTGCGCCAAACATTCTGGATGAGGCTTAGAACCCGGATCGTTGAAGAAATCATTTGCAGCCTGCATAGCACAGGGATTACTCCAGTTTGTAGTTGGGCCGTGTTTCCAGCCTTTAAAAATTAAATGAAAGCTATTCGTAATGTTATTGGCCATTGATTTAGCCCATTTAACGGGCGTCAATTCATCATATTCCCCACTTATTAAAAGAACAGGAATATTACTTTTTACCGGCTTATTTTCAATTTTTGGTACACTTTCAACACCCCAGATCTTACAAATTTCATCATCAAAAACGGCGGGTGATAATCCCATAACTTCCGGGTATTTACTTGTTTCACTTTTTATTTTTTCCTGAGAATTGAATGGATTTTCTTCAGCACACCAAACGGATAGACGCATACCTAAACCTGTACCTTTACCAGGTTCTTCGAAAAGAGTCGATAGTTTTTCTTTAACTGATGATAAATCGTTATTTAAGAGCATATTAATCTCAAAAGGAATATTCGGTACATCACCAGTATTGGCAGAACTAAAAACTGAAATTAAGTCTTTGCCTTCCAAGTAAACTATCTCGGGTTTTCCGTTTTTTGGATTTTCAACTTCTACTACTAGTGGATCTTTAGTTTTCTCTTCTAAATAGTTTAGGAATCGGTTTTTGATATTTGGATACGCTGTATTGCAATTTTTGTCGTGCTCACAATCTTGAAGTAATGCGCTAACAGTTTCTAAAAGGTTCTGCACACTTTCTTCATCATAATTTACTTCTATGGGAAGTGGGGAGTCCATCACTACACTTCTTATTTTTTCAGGATAATCTCGTAATAAAACCTGACTGATTTTAGTGCTGTACGATATCGTGAGCAAATTGTATTCTTCAATGCCCAGTGCAGTTATAAGATCATTGATGTCTGCTGCAATTTGATTTGTATTGTACACATTTAGGTCAATACCATCTTTGCGCAATCGTTCATTACACTCCCGGGCTGCTGTTTGGAGAATACTATCTGTTTTAGCAACATCAAAACCGCGAAGATTAGACTCATATACTGCCTGGGCCCATTCGGGACAGTCTAAACTTGGCTTTGCATATTGAGTACCCCTTTGCTCAAACAAAATCAAATCTCTGTCATCAAGATACTTGTAGTATTCCATATACATAGATGCACGCATAGAGGTATAACCAGGCCCACCTACAGTATATAAAACAGGGTCTGGTTTTGGGTTCTTACTTCTGCTTTTAAAAATATATAAGGGTAGTTTTACTCGGTTTCCGTTGGGTTTGTTTCTGTTTTCGAGTACTTCTAAATAGCCAAACGTATAATTCTGGTCTTCCGGGATTTTATGTGTGGTTTGTTTTGATTTTTTAAAGCTGGGTTTAAAATCTGAGGTGTTTTGTCCAAAACAATTTGTTAATAATCCTATGGAAAAAATTAAAAGCAGGTAATTTTTAAAAGAATTCATGAGTTTGCTCTTAGGAGTTTAGACAAACAAAGTATATAGTGACTAATTATGCATTCGCATTTGTTAAGAAATGGCCTGTTTTTTAATTCTACTGAGGCTTTGTTCTGAAACTCCTAAATACGATGCCAGGTATTTTTGGGGTACTCTTTGAATGAGATCAGGTTATGATTTCATCAAAAGCTGATACTTTTCAGTCAGGTTATGCAATTGCATAGTTGCTAATTTCTCAACCGTTGCTAAATATGCTTTTTCGGCAATGATTCTACCCAATGCCTCCAACTGATGTGATTTACGATACAAGTTTAAGAGATCACTTTTTTGAAATTCAAAATAACTGGCGTTTTCCAGGGTACTAATATAGATTTGGCCTTGTTTTTCCGTCAAAAAACTTTGGAAATCTGTTGCAAACCAACCGGCTAAGTAAAAGTGATGGGTATGTTCTTTACCGTCGATGATTTTATATCCCCGCAAGAGTCCTTTTTTTAGGAATATTATTTTAGTTGTGGGTTTGTCCGGATAAAAAAGCAATTGATTTTTTCCCATTTCTTTTTCAGAAGCAATGCTAATTAAAAGCTCATAACTCTTATCTGAAAACTCTAACTGTGACTGAATTAGTTCTTTCATAAGTGTTTCTTCGAATTACTCAATATAAAGCATATAGCTGCAATTACCTTGATTTTGGTTCAAAAAACAAAACGGGTTACGAACTAATATTGGGTATCTTTTTGTTTAATCGTAACGAGGTATTGATTTTGCTTTAGTTGTTTGAATTATTAATTATCGTTTATAAAAGATATAATCCGTGACAATTGGCTCGATACCGCTTTGTCTTAAATCTGAAATGATTTGTCCTTTATGATGGCTGAAATGATTTGCTACGTGAAATAAAATCTGTTGGATTGAATTGTCAAATTCCGTTCCTCTTGAGTTCTCGTATTTAATTCTTTCTTCCAATTCACGCTCATCAATTATTTTAAGCGTTTCTTTAAAATTTTCATTATCAATTATAGCACATTGTTTGAGTGAATGTATTTGATGGACACCCAATTTTTCTTTTCCGGTTATTCTTGCATTCCATATTTGTTGGGCATTTATCGAGTGAGAAAAGAGAGGAATCGTCCGTTCAGGTACTTTATTTTCATATTCAATCAGTTGTTCAACCAGCTTTTGGTTAAAGTGATTATGATATTCAAATATGTCTTTAAAAAACTCTTTCATGTTGCTATTCCAATATTTACAAGTGCTTTAAAGGTTTTGACGATAAATAGTTATTCAGTTGAGCATTTAAATCAATTCTATCTTGTGTTAGACTCCAGTGTTTATCAACGGTCTAAACTGAAAAACCGCTTAATCCCAAGGCTTCGGAAGGTTTAAATAAGTGAAATGTTATAGGAATTAGAGTCTTGTGCAGCGATAACCATTGTTAGCTGTAACTCTTTTTTGGATTTATTATTCCAAGAATTTTTCAAATGCTGTTCCATTAAATCTATAGGCTCCATTTTCGTGAGTTCCAAGCCAGAGATCACCTTCGTTATCTTTGTAAATGCTGAATATTGCAATCTGTTTGGAATTTTCCTGAACGGCATAATGTGTAATTTTCGCACCGTCATATTTCCAAACCCCATCGAGGTAAGTTACAAACCATAAATTATTATTATCATCTATTACACTGGATAGATACTCGTCTAAATTGCTATCAATTTTACCGTCTAAACCGCCGATGCTTTTATGCCTTGTGTAAAATTGATCGCTATTCAATGTGGTGCTATCGTATATGCTATATCTATATTCGGTATTAAACCAAAAATCACCGTTTTTATCTTCCAAAATCGAACGCACACCATTTGCTCCTTCGTTTCGAAATTCAGTCACATCTTCTTCTGTAATCCATTCAAATGATTTTCCGTTGTATCGACAGACTCCACTAGGGTTTGTGCCGAACCAGAGATTTCCTTTTCGGTCTTTATAAATGCTATAGACATCAAAGGGATTTGGTAAATTCGGTGGGTTAGGTAACTTTAATTCATATAAAGTAATACCATCATAGCGATATACTTTTCCCGTATTTCCATAAGAATATTTTAACCACATATCTTTTGGTTGAAGTTTCCAATTTTCACTCGGAACAGCCGTCAATGTTGTAAATTCCTTTCCGTCAAACATAGATATTGAAGCTGTTGCGTTTGCACTAGAGAAATACATGTTACCTGAATTATCCTCCTTTATCTCATCAATCCTGTTGTTTATCAATCCGTGTTCTGTTGTATAATTCACTAAACCTTTACCATCGTATTTATAGACGCCCGCTTCCCAACTGCCAAACCAAAAATTAGCTTTACGGTCTTGATAAACGACCATAATATTTTTTCCAAGTTCAGTAATTGAGTCCCCAGTTACAATGTTGTTCAACGTTACCTGTTGTTTTGTGTCCTGTCCATTACAAGAAGTCAATAGAATCAACAGGTTAAAAAATGCAATTAGGTTCAATTTTATCGTCATCTTTTGAAGTTCGTAGGTTCGTCATCGGGTTACAGCTCACGTTGTATGTAAAATTGTTACGTTGTCTATTCCCGAAGATAGCAAACAAACCGACAGCGAAAAATTCGAGCGGATTTTTCCAAAAGGGCGAGGACCAAACGATTACTAGTGCATCTTTTGTAGTAGTTTTTATTTAGTAACCATACATATCTAATTCATCAAAATCTTTTATTTCAGACAGTTTGATTAGACTATCTATTTTAATAGTATTCCAGGTTTCCTCAAATTCCTCATCTCCACCTTCCGCATTTTCATTGATGTTCTCTTTGACTAATTTCCTTTTTGTCAGGAAGTTGATGCTTGTTTCTCTCATTGTGATTGGTCCACGATTGCTGCTTGAATCAAATCCAATTAATTCAAAATTTGAGTTTTGATATCGGAAGGTATATTCCCAATACCCATATCTGCCGTGTCCGTAATGGATGTAAAGTTTTTCGTTTTCAATTTTAAACCATAATTCTGGCGGAAAATAAACTCCACCATCTTCATTTTCTGACGAAAAGCAAGTGTAGTTTTTATCAGCAAGTTCAAAACCTCCCTCATTATTAAATAAAACAACAATTCCACGTCTATTTCGGTCAACTTTTTTGTTAAAGCGATTGGTGACAATGTTAGTGGTATCAGTTTTTTTGATTATAAGAACACAATCTTTCAGACCATCTTTATTTAGATCCCCAAAGTATTTCTCAAATTCAACATATCCTTTTGGAATAAAATCAGATGGTACTTGATCCTGTGCTTTACAGCCAAGAAAACAGAGTAGTAATAAGGGGAGTATGCATAATTTTGTTTTCATTCAGTATTTAGCAGCCTACGGGTGGTATAGTCTAATTAAGTTATTGAGGGTAATTTATGTATTTGTTAGAGCATTTAAGTCAATTCCTACCTGTCAGTAGGTTAAAATTAGTAAGGTTTTATAAAAATTAGTGGCTTGTGCAACGACTACCGGTGTTAGCTAACGCTTTTTAATCAGTTTTATATTTTCTTCAGTTGTCGTTAATAAACTAAACTCTTTATTTCCCTTTTGTATAGTTCGGTCTATAATCATTAAGCTGTCAGTCAGCTTTTTAATTTTCCATAGTTTCTCAATCCTGTCTAAATCACTTTGTAATTCCAGAGTTAAGAATTCTGTTGAATTACTGATGTCAATTACAGATTTGGATACTTGATAAAAATATGATGCAGAAATAGTATCGCCTTTAATTTCATAAAAAGGCGGATATTGAAAATTATTTTCAGATATACCTCGTGGCGGAGGCGGTTTGATTATGCTGTCATTAGAGGGCAAATCATAATTTTTTTCATCAATCCAAATTCCATTCAGTAACTTTCTGTTCCATTGAATTTTACTTTTCTCAAGGGTTATTTCATAGTCCTTTTCGGAAATCAAAAGCCCTTTTAGAGTATTCTTGTCAATCTGCTTGATTGCAATTACTCTTCCGTCAAAAACCAATAAGTCGTTATTTTCAAAAGATGCAATCCTCCAAGGTAAATTCTTGTCGCTATTTTCAAAAACAGTATAGGTTGAGTCCTTAAAATCTATAGTCAAAGTGTCCTTTTCTCCGATTGAAGTCATAACAAAGGTATTCCCTCGTAAAGTATTCGCAATGTCAATCCGTTCAATGTTTTTTTGACAACTAAAAAGCGTTAAAATCAGAAGTAAAATTATTATCGGTTTGTTCATTTTCAAATGTTGGCTAATGGGTTTTGTATAACCGTCAGTTACGGGTTGGTATGCATTAATTTTCGGTTTGACACGGACGTTAGCAATTCCGAGTGGATTCGGACGTAGGCGAATCCGCCGTAATTGCGGTTATGAAATGTTGTAAAACGTTTTTTTA
>NZ_KZ319297.1 GCF_002744755.1 Leeuwenhoekiella nanhaiensis
AGCTTTATCCCACTTTTTAAAATCTTTTTTACCAAAGCCTAAATGCCAATCACTTACAGCCCAAAGTTTTTTTAAAGTTTTCTAAAAACCCGGTCCTCTACCCCTAATTACTCACCCAACAGAAAACTCAAAAACCACAAATCATCCCGAATTCCCCGAAAATGGCGTTGAAATGCAAAGGTCGCATACTTTAAACACACCATTTATAAGGAGGACTGCAATCAAAGTCGATTTAAAGCAACGCAACAAAAGCGCTAATGAGCAAAAATGAAGATCAAAACGTACACGCAAACCCTAAAAAATGGCCTTAACTTAAACCGGCTTAGCGATGGAGCGGCATGTGTGAGCTCTTTTTTACGACCGCAAGGAAGTGAAAAAAGCGAGTAGCGACAGCGCGGTGATTGCCTAAAGCAATCAAAGCCCATAGGAAACTAAAGAAAGAAATTCCACACCAATCCGAAACGGAATGTGAAATCGCGGTACGGATAACCCGGAGCGCTGAAGTAATCATTAGGCGCAAACAGGGCATTAATATGTTCTCCTATAAAAAAGATGCGGGTTTGACGCACTTTCATATTAAAAAACAAATCGATCAAGGGAAAGTCACCGATCTCTTCGTCATTCTGCACATAGAATTCCGCCAAAACCGGATCATAGCCATCCATAGTATAGGAGGTAAAGTATTTCAAACTTAGGCCCGTCTGCACAAATAATGCTTTATTAAACCATTCATCTGAAAAATATAGGGTGTTTCGCGTGATAAGCTGTGGTACATTGAGGTATTGATCACCACCAGTTACTTTTTGGTACGCTATGGTGTTATCTAGCGCAAATTTACCCAGGCGAAACTCCTTATTGACCTTTGCCTTTAGGTAGGTAATATTATCTCCGGTTTGAAAGGACTTAACCAAACTATCTTCAGGGCTTCTGTCAAAGTATGCGTAATCAGACATATTAACCAGACTAACCGAAGCATTGAGCCAGTCGTCAGATTTCATCTTAAAATCTAAAGACTGCGTTTTAATCGTTTCATACATCTCTGCGTTATACCAGTTGTAATTTTCATAACTACTCTGGTAAAGCAGATGGTTGTAATTTGCCGGAGATGCGTTAAGATGCAATCCTCCAACAAAACTCGCCTTATCTTTATACGTATAACCCGCTTCGGCATCCAGATTATAGCCTGTAAAATCTCCTGCCACATTAAGCGCAGCCTTCCCCGAAAGCTGAAAGCCTTTATACTCTTTTTTATACGTGGCTCCTGCGGCGATTATATTACCTGTAATTTGATTAGGAATACGACCTGTGTCCTGAATTAACACTGAATTATAACCGTACTTATAATAAGAATGAGAAACCTGAAAACTCAATCGACCCAAAATATTATTAGTATAGGCCACATAGGTTGTATTGTCAAATGTTCTCAGATCGGTTTTATCAGAAATATTTTGAGTAACAAATGAATTCCCGAACAGGCTTGTTGCCGGAGCTGCCTGATCATATCTGTAAAACTTGGTTTCGTAATTTAGAATATGTCCCAGCTCAATTCGGTTTTTGGAAAGCGTATCCTGCTGGATGAGATCGTATTTATGATTGAGATAAAAACGAGCTCCGTCCAAAATACTTTCGGCATTTTCAAAATTTACAGAAAGTACAGCTCTGTCATCAAACTGTGAGTCATCGCTCCTAAAGTTTATCAAACCTTGTTCTGTGAGTCCACCGTTTTCCTGGTTTAATAAATCCTGAGCTACATAATGCGCCTTGAGGTCATAACGACCACTTTTATTCTGATAATTTACCGTGAACCTAAAATTACCGGTACTGGTGAGAATGTTCTGATAATTACCCAAACTTCGTAAGCCTTTGTAAGCGATTGAAAAATTAAATCGTCTGGACTTATTCATTGTAAAAAATGCATCCAAATTCTGACCTTGCTGGAATACACTCTTATAGTATAGTTCAGTTAGCGGTGTGGGAACATTGTAATAATAAATGTCATCAACTTCCATATAATTGAAATGCCTTGCGCGTGCGCCAAACAGTGGAAGTATATGAGCACCCGAAAAATCACGCATCAATGAGTTGTAGGATTGCCCCTCGTTAGAAAAGGGCAGCAACTCAAAATTATCTTTACGCAGGTAATTAAACTTATAGAATTTCTTTACGGTAAGCGAAGTATCTACTGTAGTAGTATCATTCGCTACAGAAATGATTTTATAGAGGTCGATGGGTGGGCGTTCTTTTTTATTTAATTTTGACCCTGGATTTGCGATACCCTGACGTTCCAAATCTTCATCACCATCCATTCTGTTTAATGAACCACTTCCTAATGTACGCTGAGAGTACAACTTTTCAGAACCAACTAATATTAAAAAACAACAAAACAACAGATTTCTAAAGTGCATCTACATTAAACTTTACTGCGAAAATATTTAAAAGAAACTGTTATTATCTGCATTTTTAGAAAATTAATTATTTAGCTACCCGCCATGAATTGAACAATCGTATATGTGAAAAACTCAAACGATTTGTTCTAAGAAATGTTTCAATTCAATTGGTATCAAAACTGCCTTCGGTCGAGTCGTATTTGTAAGTAATTAATTTAGCATCATTCTTTATGAGAACAAGAAGCTTCCCATTATCAAAACTTAGAGAGGTTGCTCCAACCAGTTGTTCACTTACAGGGTCAACACCAAAGTCAGATAAGTAAAAGTACTCTCTCAAAGTTTTTACTGCAAACCCCTTCAGTGACGTATATCCACCATGATAGGTATTTACATCAAGAGCATTGCCAAAGACTAATAATATTTTCTCTTCGCCTATTTCAGCAACATTGAGGACGCGCATTGGAGCTACTTGCAATTCTGCATCAAATGCTTTAAAAACGGTGAATTTTCCATTTTGATTCTCTAAATACCCGGAAGCTAAGACATTAACCTCATATTTTAAAGCTTCAGAAATTGCATCCTGACCAAAGATTTGTTGCAAGGTTTTGCCTGAAAAAACCACATTAGAATTAAACCGCCTTGCTAAAAAATTCATTTGTGAGATCAATTCCTGCCGGGAATTTATAGGGTATTGATTATCATTTACGGTGTACGAAGTTACCACCTCACTTTCCCCGTTTTTATCAAAGTCTGAAAAATACATATTGACAGGAAGATCTTGTATGCTGTATTTAGTGTTCAATCCATAATTACCTAAGATGATATCCAGGTCGCCATCTTGATCTATATCAAAAGCTTCTACTGACTGCCAAAGACCCTCTAATGGTTTAGGAAGAGTTTCTTGTTTAAAAGTTCCCTGTCTATTATAAAATACATAAGGCGCATCCCATTCTGCACTAATAACCAAATCTACCCAGCTATCCTTATTTAAATCGACCCAACAGGCATCTGTAACAAATGATTCTACCTCAAATTCAGTGAGCTCCTTAAAATATCCAGTACCGTCATTTACCAACAGTTTGGATGCGGTGGGCCTACCAAAATTCTGAGGTGTAGATCTATTACCTACGAAAAGATCTGTATCGCCATCCAGGTCAAAATCTTCTGCTATAACAACGGATGTATTTAAAATATTCTGGGGAATACGGTTCTGACTCTTTTCAAGAGTCCCATCAATATTAATATACAATCTGTCCTGATTTGGGCCTCCTTCTTTACCAATGCCAGAACCAACATATAAATCCAGATCACCATCTTGGTCTGCATCAAAAAAGCAAGCGGCACTATCCTCAAAAGCAGCATCTTTTTCAAACGCTTTCGGGGTGCTCTTTTGAAAATAAGTTCCTTTGTTGAAAAAAATAGTTGCAGACCTGTTTTCTGAATTACCTATGAATAAGTCTTCTCTTCCATCACCATCAACATCTCCTTTCGCGTACGCGGGATCTTTCATTGAAAGACGGTAGGGTATTAAACGTTCATCTAAAAAATCGTATGTCGAATTCTCTTCGTGAGAGAATGAAATGGATTCGATTTCTTTAAAAAGATTATTTTGAGATTTAGGACGGAATTTTGGCTGAATTATTTTTGCCGGATTGTATGCCAAACTTACCTTTTGGTTAGCCTTAAGATCGTAAAATCCTTGTTCACTTAAATCTGGCCAAACCACCTTTATTGAATCAATTGAATTTGCATCGCCTAGTCCAAAATGTAAAACACCTTCAACGGAAGATAAAAACCCCCTTGATTTTTGCAGCCATTTTGTTTGCGCCCCCAAAGTGTCATACACGACAACTTTGGCGCCTATAGATTCAAGATTTGCATCCTTATATTTAAGCGCAATTTGAATGAAATTATTCTGTTTTGAATTATTAAGATAAATATCAGCAGGTGCGTTCAGATTATTTATAACGAGATCTAAGTCGCCATCAACATCAAGATCTACATAGGCCGCTCCTTGAGAAAGTGACGGCTTATCGGCTATCCAGCTTCCAGTCGTATTTTCAAAACCATCGGGCGAGCCTTTAAAAATTTGGTTTGCTACTTTTCCTGAAGGCATCTCATTGATTGAATTATACAACCATCGTAAACCCTGATTGCTATCTCGACCTTTGAATGAATTGGCTACATAATTCTTAAAGTCAAGTGCGTTTGGTCTTCTTAAGATCCCATTAGTAATTAGAAGATCATGAGATCTATCATTGTTAAAATCGCCAAACAATGCAGCCCAACTCCAATCTGTACTCGAAAGATTATTAAGGATAGCAGTTTCTACAAAAAAGTTCCCGCTGTGGTTAATTTGAAGCATGTTTCTTGAATACTGATCCTTATACCCCAATCCTCTCAGTTTCTCACGCATGTTAAACATTACGTCATCACCTTCGGTCTCCTTAATGATTTTCTCGTCTCCCGGAAGCATATCCAACGTAATAAGGTCAACAAAACCGTCTTTATTAAGATCAGCCGTATCGCTACCCATTGAAAATCGACTTATAGCCGAAAAATAGTTATTCAATTCCTCCGTAAAAGTACCATCCTGATTATTGATGTAGAGATAATCATCCTCGTGAAAATCATTACAAACGTAAATATCTTCCCAACCATCGTTATTGAAATCTGCAATAGAAGCACTCAAACCGTAGCTATTGACGCCTCCATAAATATTGGCAACTTCACTTACATCAGTAAATAAACCACCATCATTTCGGAATAATATATCACCAACCAAAGGAGCTCTAGTCTCTCGTAATGCAGCAGGACCGTGAGAAAGTGTCGTATGAATTGCGTGATTGACCAAATACATATCCAGATCGCCATCTTTGTCATAATCAAAAAAATAGCTCTGTGTAGCATAACCTTGAAAATCGAGCCCGTATTCTTTGGAGCGCTCGGTAAATGTACCGTCTCCATTATTAATAAACAGCTCGTTGTGCCCTTGAAAATCTAGTAAACCAGACACATTACATACATAAATATCAAGCCACCCATCTGCATTGATATCAACCATCGTAGCTCCACTACTCCAGCTGCCGGAGCCAGATATACCGGTGCGGTCTGAAACATTTTCAAAAGATAGGCTTCCTTTATTGAGGTATAATTGATTGGGATTTTGATTTGAAACAAAATACAGGTCTGGCAAACCGTCATTATTCACATCACCTGTAGCCACACCACCGCCATTATAATAATAGATATAACTTAAGATTGAATGCTCCTGATCTTCGCGTATCTGGTTTACGAAATCAACAGATGAATATTTAGGATCTAATTTTTCAAATAAATAAGATTCCTTTTTAAAATCTTCAATCCTTTCAGAGCAAGCAATTGTTAACAAAAGACTGAAACTGGCACCAAAAAAAAACCGCATGAACTTAATCTATTTTTAGGGAAAAATAAAAGCCTCTGATAACTGAATATCAGAGGCTTTAAATTAAGCTAAATTATTTACTAATTCTGAGAATCAATGAAATTATTATCCTGAATCTCTTGTTGAGGAATTTCGAAAGACAAACGCTCATCATCAAAACGAATAGGCACTCCAACGAAAGACAAGTGGTTACTGCCACGCGTCACGGTAGCTTTATTACGCTTCATTGCAAGATAGCTCTTACCTTCACCCCAAAGCTCTAAACGCGTTTGCTTGTAAATCTCATCAAGAAGAGCCTGACCACTAAGACCATCTACAAATGAAGGATCAGCAACACGCGCAGCCACTAAAGTCTTAAGTGCAGTTCGCGCAGGACCGGTCTGACCAGCTCTTGCCTTGGCTTCAGCGTTAAGGAGAAGAACTTCTGCATATCTCATATACCAGTAATCTGCTTTAACAATTTGCGAGGTTCCTGTAACAACTCTATCACTATCATAGAACTTATTAATAGGCTGAAGATATCTACCTGAGGACTGGTTAGTTAAAAACTGAGTTCTTCTTATATCATCTGCAGGCATACTGTTATAAAGAGCTGCATCCATAGCTTTGTAATCGCCATATGCCGCATAGCTATACGAGAATGTATCTATTTGACCCCACCAAGAGATCAAACCCAAACCAATTTCAGCATTGATATCAACACCCCACATCCATCCTTGAGAGCTAACATCGTTAAAACCACCAAGAACACCATTTGCAGTTCTGCTATTATCCATCAAGCTAGCATTAGTACCTGCAAGAGCTTCATTAGTAAGTGTAACTACATCATTCCAACGATCTCTTCTAGAACCTAAAACATAAGCTAAGATGGTCTGAGCAATAGGTTTATCAACCTGTAATTTTGAACCTCCTGGTCTTGTATAACCATCCAATAAATCAATAGCTCTTCTAAGATCATTCTCCATTTGAGCATACACCTCTTCAGTTGTAGATTTCTCTTTTCCTGAAATTAAGGGCTCAGTATATAGGGGCAATGTAGGCTGAGTCCAGCTTGCCTCAACATCATTGATCATATATTGAGTAAGATAGAAATAAGAGTGTGCTCTCATCGCTAAGGCCTGCCCGTAAACATAGCCTTCCTCAACGCTTTCAGGTACTGCATCATTTCCTCCTAAACTTTCAATAACCAAATTTGATAAGTTTACTACTCTGTAGTAATATCTCCAAACCTGATAGTTATCTAAGAAAGTGAAATCTTGAGTACCCTGAAATTCAGTAATACTTGAACGGTACCAACCAAATGTACTTAATGACAACGCCATATCACCGCAAAGCATATCCGCAAAAACATCATAAGCTTTATGCCCAAAATCATCATGACCTCCGGTACCACCACTACCAACATCAAACATAGTAGCATATATACCAGTCATTGTAGCCTCTCCTAATTCTGGATTCAGAGTAATAGCATCACCTAATTGATCTGCATTGATGACAGAACCTGTAGGTTCTTCAACCAAAAAATCATCACTACAGCCTACAAGCAATACTGCCATAGCCGTAATTCTAATTGAGTTTTTAATAAAATTTTTCATGTTTATTTTTTTTTAAAATTTAGCTCGCACACCAACAGTAAAGGTGGTCAATGGAGCATAAAGTGCTCTTCCTGAGTTACCACTTTGGCTGGTTGTTGGCAAGAAGCCCTGACGCGCTGTTTTGTACATTAAATTATCTCCAGATGCAAACAAGCTTAAACCAGAAAGACCCATATTCGATAAAGTTCTACTATCAAAAGTATAATTTAACAATACGTTATTTAAGGCTATGAAGTCAGTACTTGTTATAAATCTAGAAGATTGAGAATTAACGTTTGGAATAACATTATCAGCAATAAGAGGTACGCTGGTTATATCACCAGGTTGTCTCCATCTGTTTCTTACATCAGTGTGACGGTTAGTACCAATTATACCTCCATTGTTGTCGTGCATAAGTTCAGCATATTGTGAGTCATAAGCATAACCACCTAATGAATATGTAAATTGAGTCGAAAGGCTGAAATTATATGCCTGAGCTGAAAGCCTGAATGCACCATAAACTACAGGAATACCTTTTTTCTCAATAAATAACTGAGTTGCATCAGCATAAGCTTTCGTAGTTTGGCGCGCTACTGTTGCATCAGGATTTTCATCCAGGAATGGCGTAAGAGATGGTATAGACTCTTCTCCACTATCCAATACCCCATTACTGTTGGCATCGTTAAAGTATTGATACCACATTGGGTAACCATCGGCCGGGTCAACACCTGCATAATCTCTCATATAGAAGTCGTAGATAGATCTTCCGTTAGCATAACCATAAGCTCCTACATTTTGGAATACCGCTGGCTCCTGGGTTTGATTATCTAATGGCATCGTAGTTATCTCATTATTCGGCAAAGAACCGTTAATCGATAGATCTAACGAGTAGTTTGCTGTTTTAACAAGATGCCCTGTTAAATCGAATTCCAGACCTGAGTTTCTTAAAACACCATCATTAACATCTATAATAGCAATACCCGTTGAAGGCGCAATTCGTCTTTCAAAGATTAAGTTTTCTGTATCCTTAACAAAATAATCTACACTAAGGTCCAACCAACTACCTAAATCTAATTCAACACCTGCCTGGTATTGCTTAGCAGTTTCCCAGGTTAAATCAGCGTTAGCAAAAGTATCTGGAGCAACAGCAAATCCTCCGTTTACATTGGTTACACCAAATAGGTTAATTCCTGAGAAAAAGCCTACTCCTCCCTGATCTCCCGTCAAACCGTAAGATGCTTTTAACTTCAAAAATCTAATTAAGTCGTTAGAGTTAAGGAAATTTTCATTAGAAACTACCCAGGCTGCACCTACAGAACCAAAGGTATCCCACTTATCACGGTAAAATCTTGATGAACCATCTCTACGTAAAGAACCAGTAATGAAGTATTTATTGTCAAAATCATAATTAATTTGACCAAAATAAGATTCTAGAGTATTTCCAGCTTCGGTTCCTGTTGGCGCTGTAGGGAAAACAATGTAGTTGCTCAACTCTCTTCCACCAGGGATAATCGCCTTGGTCTTAAATGTAGATGTGAAGTTTTGTCTATATTCATTGCTTTCGTGCGCAGCAAAGGCTTCAAAAGAATGTAAGCCAAATTGCCTTTTGTATCTAAGTAACTGCAAAAAGTTAGTCACAGTACGCTCTGTAACGTCCTGATCTAAAGTTCCACCACTACCCGAAGCTACACCATAAAATTGGTTACCTAACTCGTCATCAATATTATTAAAATACTGCAAACCAAAACGCGTCTCGAAAGTCATCCCTTCAAAAATATCAATAGTTGCGTTAACATTAGCATTGATTTCATTCCTAATCGCTCCATTGAAGTCATACTTAGCTGATGCTATTGGGTTAAGATTATCAGCATTAGGTCTTGGTCTAAACCCAGACTCTGATCCATAATCGTACTGGAATCCACCAAAAATAGGATCTGGCACTAATTGATAATTGTCATCTCTTAAGAAAACTGGATAGATTGGAGGAATCTTATCTGCAAATTCAAACAAGTTTTCAGCCCCATCAGTTTGACCGTTAGCAATAGTTTCAGAATAAGCGTAACCTATGTTTGCCCCAATATTAGCCCAAGGCTTAATTTGTGAAGAAACATTTAAACGGGTCGTGTAACGCTTATAACCCGTGTTGATTGCATAACCGTCATCATCAAGGTAACCAACAGAAAAATAATATCTAGATTTATCTGTTCCGCCACCCATACGTAGGTTAGCCTCTGTTCTAATAGCCGAGTCGAATGCTGCATCTTCAAAACGCTCAGGCGTATAACGTCTCGTAACACCCGGACGAACCTGACCTGTTGCAGGGTCAATCAGCTCAGCACCATCAGCAACATTCCACATATTGTAACCTGGAGCCAAAATTCGATTTCCTACAGTGCCACCTCCGAAAAGATTGGTATTAACAAAATCAATTGCATCAGCTCTTGTCGAACCGTTTAAAACTTGTCTGTTAACTTTTGCTTCCCACATCAAACCGATTGATTCTTCTGGAGATGTAATTACACTATAACGCGGGATTATAGAGGCGTTAACACCAGTTTTGACATCAACCTCAATGTAAGTCTCTGTTGACGTTCCGCTTTTAGTAGTAATTAAAACAACACCGTTCGCTCCTCTTGAACCATAAATAGCAGTTGCGGTAGCATCTTTTAATATCGTAGTTGAAGCGATATCTGAAGGGTTAATAGAGTTTAGACCACCAGTGAAAGGAACGCCATCCACTACATAAAGAGGATCTCTATTACCATTTATTGAACCAAAACCTCTAATACGAATAGTGGAAACTGTACCCGGCTGCCCAGAAGTATTAATGACCTGCACACCAGCAGCTTCACCAGCTAAAGATTGAGAAACGTTTGCAAAGTTTTTAAGCTCAATATCCTTAGCTTCAATAGTAGAAGCAGAACCCGTAAAAGCCTGTTTTGTAGAAGTACCATAACCTACTACAACAACTTCCTCAAGAGATTCTCCCGCCTGCATTGTGATACTATAAGTATCTGCTGCGCCTACTGTAATAGATTGCCGTTCAAAACCAACATAAGAGAAGATAATTTTATCTCCCTGATTTGCTGAAATTGAATAATTCCCGTCAAAATCTGTTTGAGTCCCAGTGTTCGTACCTTCTACCAATACGTTTACACCAGGCAATGCCAGACCTTCAGAGTCAACAACAGTACCGGTAATTGTTTTTTGCTGCGCAAAGGCAAACTGCATTAAAAGCAGGAATACCGATGCAAAGCACCATGTAATTTTTGATTTCATAAATTTATTTATTTGAATTAGCCGTCGCAAACATCATAAAAGTTTTTATTAATTGCAACAATAATCTTAAGAGCTCCTTAATTTAACATAGTGTTTCCTTAATAAATCATTCCGCGATTTGGTTTTATTGAGGAAAAATCACTGTTTTCACTTTATGAGTGAAAATAATTTATTAATCCAGACCATTATATTTACGTTGCTTTTATTATCTTAAAATAAATCAATTTGACTTTAATTACCTTTTCACAAGTAAAAAATACTGAATGCGGAACCGATGAGGCCGGTCGTGGTTGTCTTGCGGGGCCTGTCACTGCTGCTGCAGTCATTCTGACTCCAGACTTTCAAAATCAACAGATTAACGATTCTAAACTACTCTCCACAAAGTCTCGGGAAGCTTTAAGAAAAATCATTGAGGAAGAAGCACTATGCTACGCTATTGCCCACGTTTTCCCGGAAGAAATTGATAAAATAAATATTCTCAACGCATCTATTCTAGCTATGCATAAGGCTATTAAAAAACTAAGCCCACAACCCAGGCATATTCTTGTTGACGGAAACCGATTTAAAACCTATATGACTTGTACTCACCAATGTATAGTCAAAGGAGACCAAAAGTTTACAGCAATAGCGGCTGCTTCGATCTTGGCAAAAACAGAACGGGACAGATATCTAACTGATATGCATAAAAAATTTCCTGAATACAACTGGAAAAAAAACAAAGGCTACCCTACTAAAGAGCATCGTGAAGCAATCAGAAAATTTGGAATCACTCCTTTTCATCGCAAAAGTTTCCGATTATTGCCGGAGCAACTTAGCCTCGATTTATAATGAAATAATTATTCTTTTAGTCATTTTAAACCGGCCAATCAGGTTCTGCTTAGATTAACTTTCTAAATTTGCGCGAATCATTCAAAATCAAGAATTATTTATATGAGGAATTTAATCTGGGCTTTAGGTTTTTTTATTTTTCTTACCGGCTGTGCAAAGAGTCCTGAGACCGAAACAGACCTTATACATCTTATTCCTCAAAAAACAGCTGCAATACTCAGAGTCCCACAATGGGAAAATTTCAAAAATAACTTACAAAGTTCCAAACTCTTAAAATTGAGCTCTGAGACACGCTTCTACACCGAGCTTGATAAAAAAAGTGAGCTTTTAAAGCATTTCAACCCTTCTCAGGAATCCTATATAACCTGGATCGCACTGGGTGACGATGATTATGACCTGGCTCTAATCTCAAAAGCTTCCAAAAATATCATACCGGCAGATTCGGCTTTTACAAAGCTTATAAATTCTTACGCTTACGAAGGAATAACTATCAATGGATTAAAAATTAACAATACCGAAGTTTTTTACATTCGCAATGACTCCTATTTTCTCGCAAGTACGTCAAAACTGATTTTGGAAAATACCATCTTGCAGTCTAATTCCGGTCGCGATCCGGAAGATGAGTCCCTTAAAAAAATACTGAAAACCAGCTCTGCACAAAGCCCTAATCTGCTTATCAATGGCGCGTATTACAAATCACTTTTTAGAGACATTTTTGACCATTATAGATTTCAAAATTCAAAACCGGCATTTGACTGGGTCGCAGTAGACCTTGAGATAGAACCTGATGCCCTTGAAATAAGTGGCGTGCTGCAATTCAGCAAGCAAACGAATCAAAGCTCTGAACTTTTAGCAAACTTAGAACCGACCTCATCAGATATAGCTGATTTTATTCCGGTCAATGCCCGGGGTTATTCCTATTTTAATATACAGGATTGGGAAACCTATAAATCAAATCTCGCCAGTCATCGCGGGGCTTTGTTAAAAGATTTTCAGCTTTCCGCAGCTGATTTTATGAGCAGTACAAAAGGTATCGGCTCCCTGACACAAGAAAATAATACCATTTTAGTAGTCAGCACTTCTGATCCTGAAAATGCTGAAATTCAGCTTCGATCTATTTCCGGCGAAGCCGAAATCTTCAGAGAATTACCCATACGCAAACTCACAGACTCCAGTCTTTTTCAAATTGCTTTTAAAGAACTTTTCAATCCCCCGGCTGTTCATTATTATATGTCCTGGGATAATCATTTTTTCTTCGCTAGAACGATGGAAGAACTCAAAGATTTGACTGCAAATTATCAAAACGGAGCAGTATTGAGTAATGACGCCTCCTATAAACAATTCAGAAAAAATCTGAGCGACACCTATACCGCAGAATACTATACAAACCTCCCTAAGTCTTCAGCCTATTTATCAAAAAAACTCAGCAAAGAAAACGCTCAGGGCTTAAAAAATCTTGATTTGCAAAACTACCCGCACGCCGCAATGCAACTCAGCGCTTCTGATGATTACCTATATCTGAATGGAGGTATTTATGAAACTCCTCTTTCTCAAACTAAGTCTCAGGTCGTCCAGCTAGCCAGCATAAAACTTGATAATGACTTATTAAACACTCCACAATTTCTCAAAAATTACCGTACTAAGGGACAAAATATACTAGTACAGGATGTTTCAAACACCTTGTATCAAATCAATCAAAGCGGAAAGATTGACTGGAAAAAACAACTTGACGGCCCTATTCTCGGCACTATCGAACAGGTAGATCTTTATAAGAACGGGAGACTACAATATGCATTTGTAACCCCGCATCATTTTTATGTAATTGCGAGTGATGGAACAATCGTAAAGCCCTTTGATCTGGATTACAAAAACACAATCACCCAGCCTCTTGCCGTGTTTGATTATGATGGAAACCGGGAGTACCGTTTTGTTCTGGTTCAGGATCGTGATGTGCAGATGCTTGACCGTGAAGCCAAAAGCGTAAAAGGTTTTAAATATGACAAAGCAGAAACTGGTATAAGTAAACTTCCCCAACACATTCGCATTAGCAATAAAGATTACCTACTATTTCCATTAGCAAATGGTGATCTCAAAATTTTGAGCAGAACCGGAGACGTTCGGGTGAAAGTCGGCGACAGCTTTCAGTTTTCTGATTACCCGGTGTTTACCGAACAATCAAATTTTGTTGTAGTAGAGCCAAACGGAACAAAGATTTCAATTTCGCAAAGCGGAAAAGTAAGCCAGCCCAAATCAAATACAAACACCGATTTACTTTTTGCCCGTAACGGAAGCATGGAAGCAAAACTCAAAGAGAACTTATTAAGTATAGGGTCAACAGATATTGAACTCGACTTAGGCATCTACAAAGGGCTACAGGTATTTACAATAGGTTCATCTTCCTATGTTGCGCTAAGTGATTTACAGACTAACAAGGCCTTTATTTATTCTTCAAAGGGCAAGTTGCTCCCTAATTTCCCGGTATATTCCGCCTCGCAGGTCGATTTAGCAGCCTCCGGAAATTCAGGAAATCTCCTACTTACCTGCAAAGGTGAGTCAGACAGCGTCATTATTTACCAGATCAACCCATAGACATAAGTATCTGAAAACTAATATGTTAAATATAATATCTTTCTATTATATTTGAGAGTTATACTGTATTTTCACAGTATGTAAGCATTTCCCCTTTTCTGATAAAAGCAGATTTATTCTTCCCCCCAGCTTTTTCAGGTATGCTGCAATCCCCTTTTGTTTAAAAGAAATGCAGCCATTATGAAAACCATTTTCAACCTGTTCGGAATTCTATTCATTCCTTTTCTAGCCAGTGCTCAAACAGAAAAACAATCCATTGTGTTACTGGAAGAGGTTTCAAACCTCACCTACACAACGTTCAATACGGAGCATCAAATTACCTCAGAAACTTTCTACGAGGTAACTTCGGCATTTAACACGCTAAATGGAAAAAAGGCCGTACTGATGGCCAATGAAAAACCATTAGAAGACCCCGTAAATACCACTTATAATTCTATTGAGCAGGATGCATCAGGAATGACGCTGAAAATACGAAACATCATTCCGGCATTTATGTTTGATTCGTACAGCAATATGCAGATCAACCTTGCTTCGGGCGATTTTCAGGTACCGCTAAATTTTCGTAAAGATCAACAACTTTCTAACCTCACACTCAAGATTAGCGCCAGCATTACTCCAATTACACATACTATAGAATATAAACTTAAAGAAAGGCGTGTTGTAAAGAAGGAAACTGTAAACACTCCTGCAGGTACTTTTGAATGTCTTGTCATTGAATCAAAAACACATTTTTTACCAAAAAGCGATAAAGATGGGATTTCAAAACAATGGTTTGCTCCCGGCATCGGTCTTATTAAGCAGGTGCATTACGATGAAGATGGCACAATGACCGGAATGACCTTGTTGACAGGTATCAATACTTCAGAAGTTAGTTCGGGCTTTGCACAGAATTAAGACTGATGAATTCAGCTTCAAATAAAACTTTAAAATGCTCAAGCAATTTTTGCTTGACCTCCGCCTCATCTACCTGAGCCTTACCTAGTTCTACATTAAGTGAGGTCACCGCTTTCTCTTTAATCCCGCAAGGAACGATATTATCAAAATAGCCTAAATCTGCATTTACATTAAAGGCAAAGCCGTGCATGGTTACCCACCTGCTCGCTCTGACACCCATCGCGCAGATTTTACGGGCAAAAGGAGTGCCTACATCAAGCCATACGCCGGTTTCTCCCGGTGATCTTTCGGCTTTAATGCCATAATCAGCCAGAGTTAGAATAATCATTTCTTCCAGCAGACGCAGGTATTTATGAATATCAGTAAAGAAATTCTCCAGATCCAGAATAGGATATCCCACGATCTGCCCGGGCCCGTGATAGGTAATATCCCCCCCCCGGTTAATCTTATAAAACGTTGCGTTTTTAGCAGCTAGCTGTTCTTCGTTGATGAGCAAATTAGTTATATCTCCGCTTTTACCCAGGGTATAAACATGGGGATGCTCTACAAACAAAAAGTAATTGGGCGTAGGATGATTGGTCTCTTCCCTACGGTTCTGGATTTTTAAATCCAGAATAGACTTAAAAAGTGTTTCCTGGTAATCCCAAACTGCCTTGTAGTCCCGGTTGCCTAAATCTTCAAGTTGTATTTGCTTATTCATTCTGCAAAGATACAATTCCTTTAAAGAGACCTGCTTTACTTTTTATTGACAATGACCAAAGCCGCAATGACACCGGGAATCCAGCCGCAAAACCATAAAACCGTAACGATAAGAATAGAACCACAACCCTTATCCAGCACAGCAAGAGGTGGTAAAAAAATAGCGATTAAAGCTCTAAAAAAACTCATTTCCAATTTGATTGATGATGATTGATGTATCTATAGGTATAAAGTTATAAGCTTTCGTTACAATCATTGATTTCTAGATGCTGAGTTGTTATATTTGCCGCCTTAACGCGTGAAGCGAGGAATGGACAGCAAACCTCGCAAACACCTATTACATTAAAGACAGCTTATGCAACTTTCAGAACAGGAACAAATACGCCGTGAAAAACTTGCCGAATTACGCAAATTAAACATTAATCCCTATCCTGCAGATTTATACCCTGTAGATCATACTGCCACTCAGATTAAGAAGAATTTTGAGGAAGGTAAAAAGGTGGTAATCGCAGGGAGATTGATGTCGCGAAGAATACAGGGTAAAGCTTCTTTTGCAGAGCTGCAGGATTCTACAGGCCGCATACAGGTGTATTTTAACCGTGATGAAATTTGTCCTAGAGATGACAAAACGCATTACAACGACGTTTATAAGAAACTCCTGGACATAGGAGATTTTATTGGTATTGAAGGTGATCTTTTCACCACTCAGGTGGGTGAAAAAACCGTAATGGTTAAAAAATTCACCTTGCTTAGTAAAGCTTTAAAACCGCTTCCATTGCCTAAAGTAGACAAGGACGGGAACGAGTTTGATAAATTTAACGATCCTGAGATGCGTTACCGCCAGCGGTATGCAGACCTGGTTGTTAATCCCAAAGTGAAAGAAGTTTTTGTAAAGCGAACCAAGCTTTTTGCCGCTATGCGAAATTTCTTTAACGATAAAGGCTATTTTGAAGTAGAAACACCAATCCTCCAGTCTATTCCCGGTGGAGCTGCAGCACGTCCTTTTGTTACGCATCACAATGCTTTAGATATTCCGCTTTACCTGCGTATTGCAAACGAACTTTATCTAAAACGTCTTATCGTAGGAGGTTTTGACGGGGTTTATGAGTTTTCGAAAAACTTCAGAAATGAAGGAATGGACCGTACCCACAACCCGGAGTTTACCGCGATGGAAATCTATGTAGCCTACAAAGACTACAACTGGATGATGGAGTTTACCGAAAAACTTTTAGAGCACTGCGCAATAGCGGTTAATGGTACTACCGAAGCTACCTTCGGGCAACATAAAGTAGATTTTAAAGCCCCGTATGCACGAGTTACTATGACCGATGCGATTAAGCAATTTACAGGATATGACATCACCGGAAAGAGCGAAACAGAGCTACGTGAAGCAGCTTTAGGAATGGGTCTTGAAGTAGATGAGACTATGGGTAAAGGCAAACTTATCGATGAGATCTTTGGTGAAAAATGCGAAGGTAATTTCATTCAGCCTACATTTATAACCGACTACCCCAAGGAGATGAGTCCGCTGTGTAAGGAGCATCGTGAAAACCCGGAATTGACTGAACGCTTTGAACTGATGGTTTGTGGTAAGGAAATCGCGAACGCCTATTCAGAACTAAACGATCCTATTGATCAGCGTGAGCGTTTTGAAGAACAACTGAAACTAGCTGAAAAAGGAGATGATGAGGCTACCGAGTTTATTGATCAGGATTTCTTAAGAGCTCTGGAATACGGTATGCCGCCTACTTCGGGTCTGGGCATAGGAATGGACCGTCTGATTATGTTTTTGACTAACAATCAGTCTATCCAGGAGGTTTTGTTCTTTCCTCAAATGAAGCCTGAACGCAAAAAAGTAGAGCTTAGCGAAGAAGAGAAAACCATTTTCGCGATCCTTAAAAAGGAAAAATCTATGGCACTTGACCAGCTTAAAGACGCCAGCGGCCTCAGCAATAAGAAATGGGATAAAGGCATTAAAGGCCTTACCAAACATAAACTGGCTAAAGTAGAAAAAGAAGGAGACAACCTAAGCGTTCTGCTTATCGAGTAAGTTCTTAAAAACCGAAAACTATCAAAGCCTTTCAGTCATTCTGAAGGGCTTTTTTATTGATTAAAAACCGCGGTTAAAATCCCGATGCCGCCTGCCAGAAATAAAAAGCCAAGAACGATAATCAGTACGATTAAGGCAATAAGCAATTTACCTTTTGCCCATTCCTGCAAATGCAGATTTTCACTGCTGCTAAATGCCCAAATCAATAGCATTATAAAACCGATTATGGGAATGCTTGAAATAAAGATATAAAGCGCCCAGCGCTTAGCTCCCAGGTTGTTGCTCGGTTGTGAGTAGATTTGATTCATGGTCGTAGATATTTATCTATAAGTAAGACCAACTAGATAAATGTTACAAAAAATTACGAATTCCCTGTTTTAAACCTTTATCCAAACTCAAAGTCATAAGAACATAACTTAAACATTTAGAAATATGAAAAAATTAGCTTTAATCCTTACGATTTTGGTAAGCTGCTCGGTTTTTGCACAGCGCGACGGGCGTCAGGATCGTATGAAAAAAATGATGGAGGCCAGTCCCGAGGAGATGGCTGATATTCAAACCAAGCGTCTTACTCTGGCCCTTGTGCTTGACGACAAACAGCAGAAAGCAATTTACGATCTGGAACTGGAAGCCGCTAAAGAACGCAAAGCCCAGTGGCAGAAACGCGCCGAACAAATGAAAAATAGTGAAAAACCTAGCGAAGAAGAACGCGCAGCGATGCGCGAAGCACGTAAAGATCGCTATGCTGCAATGCTCGACAAGCAGATTGCACATCAGGAAAAAATGCAGAAAATCTTAAACGAAGAGCAATTTGACCAATGGCGTAAAATGAAAGCAAAGCAAAAACAGCGTATGGGTATGCTTGATGGCAAACGCGGTGAGCGACCAGACGGGCGCAGAAGAAATCACCGTGAGGGTAAATAACCCCCGGTTTTATGTCAAAAAAGAATCCCCTTCGGTTTGACCGAAGGGGATTTTTAGTTTATCCAAAGCTATAAAATCACTTCAGACCGGGAGCTACTTTAGCTACCGCATTGATGGTTTCGTCCAGATCCTGGTAGGTCAAGGCATCCGTGATAAACCAGGTTTCATAAGCACTGGGTGCGATATAAATACCTTCTGCCAGCATGCCGTGAAAGAATTTTTTAAAAGTATCTGTAGCCGCGTTTGCAGCACTAGCAAAATCAGTCACAGGTTTTTCAGCAAAATGAACAGATATCATAGAACCCAATCGGTTTATGGTATGCACCACGCCATTTTCAGTAAGTACTTTTGACATCCCTTTGTGCAGATATTCGGTTTTTTCTTCAAGACGTTTGAAAATCTGAGGATCGGAGTCTAATTCTTTCAACATTGCCAGACCGGCGGCCATCGCCAGCGGATTTCCACTTAAGGTCCCCGCCTGATACACGGGACCAACAGGCGCCAGGTAGTCCATAATTTCGTTACGGGCAGCAAAGGCTCCTACAGGCAAACCGCCACCTATAACCTTTCCGAAGGTTACAATATCAGCTTGCACCCCCATCAATTCCTGCACACCTCCTGCGGCCAGTCTAAAACCGGTCATCACCTCATCAAAAATGAGCAGGGTTTTATGCGTATCACAGAGCTCTCTCAGGCCTTCTAAAAATCCTTCGGACGGAGGAATACAGCCCATGTTTCCGGCAACGGGCTCAATAATAATTGCTGCTATTTCATTTTCATTAGCCTCAAAAAGCTTTTGAACTTCCGTCAGGTTATTATACGGCGCAAGCAACGTATCTTTTGCCGTACCTGCTGTTACGCCGGGACTATTGGGTGTACCAAAAGTTACCGCACCACTACCCGCCTGAATCAAAAATGAATCAGAATGCCCATGATAACAACCGGCAAACTTGATAATCTTATCGCGACCGGTAAACCCGCGTGCGAGGCGTACGGCGCTCATACAGGCTTCGGTACCGCTATTTACAAAACGTATTTTATCAATACCCGGCACCATTTTTACGGCAAGTTGTGCAATTTCGGTCTCGATTTGCGTGGGCATGCCGAAGGAGGTTCCCTTCTGAGCCTTTTCAACCACCGCATCTACTACAGGTTTATAGGCGTGACCTAAAATCATAGGCCCCCAGGAGTTGATGTAATCAATCAGGCGATTACCGTCTTCATCATATAAATAAGCACCTTTAGCTTCTTTCACAAAGATGGGATCGCCTCCCACGGCTTTAAATGCCCGTACCGGAGAATTTACTCCGCCGGGGATTACCTGTTGTGCTTCTGCGAAAAGTGCGCTGCTTCTTTTATAAATCATCATTAAAATCCGTTATACTGTGGGGTAACATTCAATTGTTGCCCAATGCTTATCGTATTATCACGCAAGCCGTTATTCTTTTTCAATTCGTCTACCGTCAGGTTGTACATTCTGGAAATACTGTAAAGCGTTTCCCCTTTTTTGACCGTATGCAAAACCACCTTATCAGAAGGTTCGGGTTTAAATTCTTTAATGTCAGTGCCTAAAACTTCAGCATCGTAATTATACATCGCATAGCGTTCTATAATAGCTATAAGTTTTTCCGGGTATTTGGGATCTGTGGCATAGCCGGCCTTACGCAAACCACGGGCCCAGCCTTTATAATCGTCGGGATCAAGTTTGAACAAATCTGCATACCGACTTCTTCCGGTTAAAAACAACGAGTGATCGCGGAAAGAATATTTGGGATCGCGATACTTCCGGAAGCATTCCCCCTTTTCATCATCATCGTGATAGACCACTGCGCCGGTCCAATTGTGGCATTTAATACCAAAATGATTGTTGGCTTTTTTGGTAAGGTTACCATTGCCGGCACCACTTTCTAAAACCGCCTGGGCCATCGTGATGCTTGCGGGAATTTTATACAAACGCATTTCTTCTTTTGCTATGGGTGCAAAATGTTCAATATAATCCTCAACTTTATTAAACGGCGCATATTCATAAGCCTTCTCTGTTTCTTCGGTTACAGCAGCAGGTGTGGTTTCTCTTTTAGTCACCGGTCGTTCTGAGGTTCTTGATGATCTTACGATTACTTTACGCTTTGAAGCTCTTTTGCTTCCGCCGCAACCTACCAGTAAAATACTTATTAATAGAAGAATAGTTATTTTTTTGATCATTCTAGATGCTAATTGTAGATCGTCCCTGTTTTTTAAGTCTGTCATTCATTCCCGGAATACCTTGTAGTCCTCCAGTATGAACGGCAAAAATACGGGTATTTTTAGAGAAATACCCATTGCGGATAAGATCTGTCAAACCGTACATCATTTTCCCCGTATAAACAGGATCAAGCTGAATGTTTTGCTCTTTCTTAAACCTATTGATGAAACGAATTAACTCCTCAGAAGTTTTAGCGTAACCCCCAAAATGGTAATCAGGTATCAGCTCCCAGTTGGTTTTTGATGTGTATTTTTTGATCTCATCTTCTAAAAAATCTCCTTTCAACGCCGGGAAACCCAAAACCTTTTGATGCGGCAAACTGGCCTCAATTATACCGGCGATTGTGCCGCCTGTCCCCACGGCGCAGGCGATGTAGTCGTAATCGACTGTTGTTGCACCAAGTATTTCGTGGCAACCTTTGATAGCGAGTTCATTCGTACCACCTTCAGGGATCTCGTAAAAGGTACCGTATTTAGTTTTTAAGCTTTCGCGAAAAGACTCCGTGTTCTTTTCACGGTAGGCGGTTCGGGTAACAAATTCAAACTGCATCCCGCATTCGTATGCAAATCTCAAGGTAAAATTCTTCTGAAGCGTGATGTCTAAATTCTTCCCCAGCTCTTCCCCCCGGATCACTCCAATGGTTTCTAAACCAAAAAGCTTTCCGGCTTTAGCAACGGCTGCTATATGATTTGAAAACGCGCCTCCATAGGTGAGTATTGAGTAATGACCCTCTTCAAGAGCCTGAAGCATATTGTATTTGAGCTTTCTAAACTTATTCCCGGAGACTTCAGCATCAATGAGATCTTCTCTTTTGAGATCAACTTTAATATGCTTATCCCCGTAAACTGTGCTTGAAATTGAGTTTACGGGTGTCTCGGGAAATGTAGTAGTGCTCCAGATTTTCATAAGTGCAAATTACCGTATTCGACTTAGAATTAAAATTGAAGGCTGAAACTCAATAAAGCCTTCTCATCAGCACCCTGATCTTCAAAAGATTGACTAAAACAAAACTTAAAAGCACAAAAACTCACAAAAAATAAAAAAATACCGATAAAGTACAAGTATATATCGACAAAAGTATATATATTAGTCGCGCATAACAAAACGTATTCACTTAGAGGATAAAATAATGCATTTAATCTGATTTGTGAGTGAGTAATTCAAACCCCTATGAATCTACGCTCTTTAATTTTAACAGGCGCCTTATTGAGCGCCAGCTACGCTGTCCACGCACAAGTGGGTATAGGCACTACTAATCCGGTTTCCGGCGCTCTTTTAGACATTTCTGCAACAGATAAAGGTCTGATGATTCCCCGAGTGTCTCTCACCGGAACAGATGACACCGCTACAGTTACCCCGGCCGCAACTACAGGCCTGCTTGTTTTCAACACCGCTGTTACCACAGGCACAAATGCTGTCTCTCAGGGATTTTATTACTGGGATAGCACGAAATGGGTAAAGATTTCGGCAGGCTCTGATGACACAAGTATCTATGCAAACGACGGAACCTTGTCAGGAGATCGTATCGTTACGCAAAACAGCAACACCTTAGATTTTGTAGGAACAGGAGGAAGAGGCATCCTTGCTATAAAGCGTACTGACAATGCTAATGAGATTGGATTAAGCTTTAGAAACAGTGGCGATAACTATGACGCTTCCATTTTTATGGAGAGTGGCTCTAATAGTGGGCTCGCGATTGCCTCGGGTTCTAATCAGGGCAATGCTGCTAACCTGACAAATACGGTGATTTTTAATAATGACCAGACGAGTTCCTTTTCTAAGGAACTAAAGGTTTACGAAGCTGATGCGAATCTAAATGACATTACATCACGTCTGTATAGTTCAACAGATGACGGGATTCTTGATCTTTACGAGAATAACACGTATAACCACAGGCTTGCAGCAAATGCAACAACTATATTTAATGAAAAAGGGCTTGATCTTGATTTTAGGATAGAAACAGATACCAACGAGAATACCTTCTTTGTAAAGGGGAGTACTAATAGAGTGGGGCTCGGCACAAATGACCCGCAGGCAAGACTACACATTCTGGAATCTGTAGGCACGCCTGCATCTGCTTCTACCGGAACTATAGTTTTAGAACACGGTAACGCAGGAGGAGAATCTTCTATAGTTTTCAAAAGCCAGTCTAATAACAACAGTGACTACGGGTATCTCAAGTATTCTGATGACGGTAGCGGAAACGGAAGCACAGGCGAAAATAGCTTGCTCGAACTCGGCATTCAAAATGACACCCCGGGACTCTATCAGGATGATATCAATATCGCCTCTACAGGAAATGTTGGCATAAGCAATACCGCTCCAAAAGAAAAATTACACATTTCCGGAAATACCTCTACCATCAGAGTAGATGGATTAAATACCACAAATAATGCTACAAATGTTGCCGGTGATCCTATGCCTGTCTATGTGGATGATAATGGAACGATGGTATTAAGACCATCTCTGGTACAGACATATTTGGCTGCAAATGATTATAATTTTTTAACTGGTACCGGGAATGCTGTTATATCTGACTCTAATACAGGTGCAGCTAAAGACATCCTTCTTTTGACCAAAACTATAACTCTAACTCAAGCTTCCCTAGTCGAAATGAAATATATGTATAGTGTAAGTGTATCCAGAAGAAACGATGCGGTGATAACTGACGGCGCTCCAAGACTTTACAGAGGGTGGATTACAGTTAATGGTGGCACAGAACATTTTGCTTATGATTCAGGAACTTACAATCAGGCACATACTTCTACAGGTGGTGGAGGCAGCACAACCACCTATGCTGCTGGATTTTACTATCTTAATGGTTCATCCTATGTACAACTTCCTGCAGGTACACATACATTCCGACTTTACGGTAGAGGCTTTGGAGCTGATTTTGATTACAAAATGATATTCGGTGAATCTGACCATGATCGTTTTCAATTAATCGTTCACAGATAATCTAAGACTTCAGGAAACCCCAAAATTTTCGATTTTTTAAATACGAAAAGTCACATTCGTTTTGATAAGCCTCTCGTTCAAAAACTATTGAGCGATAGGCTTTTTGTTTGGAATACCCCTTAGTACGATAGTAAGTGTATTCCAACATATACCATATATAAAATGGAAGAACAAGCAATTCTAACTGTTGACGCAGATGAATACGCTCGTGATTCATAAATACTTTATTGCGTTTTAAATCCTTTTGCTTAATCAGAATAAACGGCCATAACGCACACCCTGAAAAATGCCTTAAAAGTTTGGGAGCCGTAATACAAATCATTATTCTAGTTTTACCATGGTAAACACAAAGTATGCCGTATCTTTTTGTAAATTTATAGATGATGCTGTTTAAAAATAAAGTTACCATTGAAGAAGGTGATTATTATCTTACTCCCGAGGGTTACCGGTGCTTCACAGAGCAATACCACTTGAAGAGAGGTTATTGCTGCAAGAGCGGGTGCAGGCATTGCCCTTATGACTTTGATAAAACCAAAGAATAAATTCTTCTTGGTACAATTCTTGAGGCATTAAAATAGCTGTTCTGTTGAATTAAAAAAATATACTTATGAAAAATTTTAGACCCTTTTTGCTTTTAGCGCTTGTCGCTATGCTAGCTTCCTGTAGTTCTGTGCGTGTATCTTCAGATTATGATCAGTCGGCCAATTTTAACGAATACAAAACTTTTGCTTTCTTCAAGCCCGGTATTGATAAGGCCGAAATTTCGGACCTTGATAAAAAGCGCATTCTTCGTGCGATTGAAGATCAACTGATGGCAAAAGGTTTTGTCAAATCTGAAAACCCGTCTATGCTCGTAAGTATTTTTACTACTGCACAGGAGCGTGTAGATGTATACAATAATTACGGCTGGGGCTGGGGTGCTTGGGGCGCCTGGGGTCCTTGGGGTCCTTGGGGCGGTGGCTTTGGCAATACAGTATCGCGCAGCACCGAAGGAACATTATACATCGACCTGATTGATGCTCAGAAGAAAGAATTAGTATGGCAAGGTCAGGGAACCGGCTATTTAGCCCGTGATGTAGACCGTAAGCAGGAACGCATCAATGAAATTGTAGGAGAAATTATGCAGGAGTATCCTCCTAAGAAAATGGCTTCTAACTAAAAACAGAAGTCCTAAAACTTAAAAAGCCCTCAAATGAGGGCTTTTCTTATTTATAAGATTGCAATTTCTCTTTAGTAAACTGAGAGAGTACTAATTTCCCGCTTGTCTCAGCCCGCGCTTCCAGAATACTCTGCCATTCATCTGTCCCCTCCCAGAAAATCTTTTTAGCTGCCCTTAAAGCTTCCGGATTGTAACTCGCCAGGTGTTTTGCCAATTCCGCTACACGCTCATCCAGAGCTTCATTAGATTCTAAAACCTCAGCAAAAAGTCCGTTAGCTTTCGCCCATTCGGGTTTGTAAAATTCCTGCGCATTCAACGTCATTTGTGAAAATGCCGAAACACCTATTTTACGTTCTACAGCAGGTCCTATCACAAACGGACCAATACCTATGCTCAGTTCGCTCAGTTTTATACTCGCGTACGTACTTGCCAAACAATAATCTGCCGCAGCGGCAATACCTACTCCGCCCCCAACAGTTTTACCCTGTACACGAACAATAATAGGCTTCGGACAATTGCGCATGGCCAGAATCACCTTAGCAAAACCCATAAAGAAGTCTTTGCCCTTGCTTTCGTTGTCAATCGCAATCAATTCGTTAAAACTGGCTCCTGCACAAAATGTACGATCTCCTCCACTTTGCAAAATAACTACATTAACGTTCCTATCATCTGCCACTTCATTAAGCACCGCCTCAAGACGATTTAATATTGCCGTAGGCAATGCATTGTGATGCGGCGTAAAAAAAGTGACCGTAGCAATAGTATCTTTAATATCAAGATTAACAAATGAGTCTTGCATAAATTTTATTCAGTAAAAGTGGGTTCTTATTGGATAATCTTCAAATTTAGCTCTAAATTACGTATTGTTTTTCCGTTAAGAAAGAATTGAGGAAATTCCGCTTAAAAATATAACGCATGTCAGAGATTCTAGATAAAAATATTGAAAGTAATCCACTTATAGACCGCCTGCCTCCGCATTTAAAACAGTATATAAAACCTCAAAACTACGAGGATTACACCCCGATTAATCAGGCTGTTTGGCGCTATGTAATGCGTAAAAACGTAAGCTACCTCAGCAAAGCGGCTCATAAATCCTATCTCGATGGTCTTAAACAGACCGGGATTTCTATTGATCAGATTCCCAATATGTATGGGATGAACCGCATTTTAAAAGAAATCGGCTGGGCAGCAGTGGCGGTTGACGGTTTTATTCCTCCGGCAGCCTTTATGGAGTTTCAGGCCTACAACGTTTTGGTTATCGCTTCAGACATACGTCAGCTTGAGCATATAGAATATACGCCTGCTCCCGATATTATCCACGAAGGCGCAGGCCATGCCCCGATAATCGCAAACCCCGAATATGCCGAATACCTCAGACGTTTTGGGGAAATAGGCTGCAAGGCGATTTCGTCAGCTAAAGATTACGAGCTGTATGAAGCCGTGCGAAAGCTTTCCATTCTCAAAGAAGCCGAAAACACTCCTGAAGAAGCCATTCGGGAAGTTGAAGAACAGGTAGACTATCTTCAGAAGAATATGGGTAAGCCCAGCGAAATGGCCCTCATACGCAATTTACACTGGTGGACGGTTGAATACGGACTTATAGGCACTCCTGAAAATCCTAAAATTTATGGCGCCGGCTTACTATCATCTATTGGCGAGAGCGCATGGTGTATGACCGACGCGGTTGAAAAAATTCCGTATGGTCCTGAAGCGGCGCACAAGGAATTTGACATTACCAAACCGCAGCCTCAATTGTATGTGACTCCAGATTTTGCTTTTTTAAGCGAGGTACTCGAAGAATTTGCAAATACCATGGCTTTACGCACCGGTGGGCCGGAAGGGCTTCAAAAACTAATTGAAAGCAATAATCTGGGTACAGCTCAATTGAGTACCGGTCTACAGATTTCCGGGGTTTTTGATGAACTGATTACCCATAAAGGCAAAGTGACTTATTTACAAACCAAAGGAGCAACCGCGCTTGCTTATCACGAAAAGGAACTGGTAGGACACGGCACTTTAAATCATCCTAAGGGTTATGGTACCGCGATAGGTAAGCTTAAAGGAATTAATCTTGCTATCGAAGATATGAGCCCCAAAGATCTCAAGGCTTATAAAATTTATGAGGGCGAAAAGATTAAGCTGGAGTTTGAAGGTGACGTTGTTGTAACCGGAAAAATCATTACCGGCACCCGTAACTTACAGGGAAAAATCATCCTTATCAGTTTTGAAGACTGCACGGTTACACACCAGGAACGTCTGCTTTTCAAACCGGAATGGGGAGTTTATCATCTGGGAGTGGGCAAAAAAATTACTTCGGCATTCTCAGGTCCTGCAGACTTTAAATCATTTGACCTAACACATCACAAACCCGGCTCTGAGACTATTAAGGCCTCTAAAAATGACAAGCGGCAGGAGCTTGAATCACTATATCAGGCAGTGCGCGATTACCGCAATGGCAAAGACACACCATTTGCTCCTGAAGCTGTTTTTGATATCCTAAAAAAATCTCATCCGGAAGATTGGCTGCTACCTGTAGAATTGTATGAACTCGCTTTTGATGAAAACCGTTCTGAATTTTGTCAAAAAATCGAAGAACACCTCAAAAAACTTTCTGAAGAGCGTCCTAAACTGAGTCATCTTATAAAAGATGGCCTAGAGCTCATACGTTCAACAAGAAATTAATCTTCGGTAATTGAATCACGTATGGCTTCCAATTGTTCTAAGGTCACCGGTTTAACCACATAGTTAGATACGCTGTTAAATCGCAGAGCACGCTCCTGATCGCGGGGATCAATAGATGAGGTGAGAATATAGATGGTGATTTTTTTGGGCGGATTGTATTTCGTAAAAGCCTCAAGAAACTCCCAACCGTCCATTACCGGCATATTGAGATCTAACAAAATCAAATCCGGTATTTGTTCTCCATTCTTAAAAATAGCGATGAGCGCATCTAATGCCTCCTGACCATTACTATAAACCAGGAAATTCTCGCAAAACTTCACAAGTTTCATCATCTTTTTAAGTCCGAAAACTACTATCGGGTCATCGTCTACCAAACAAGCCAGTTTAATCTTTTTCATGGAGTTTTATTATAAATGTGGTTCCTTCGCCCACCTTACTTTTTACGTCTATTGAACCGCCCATCACCTGAATCTGCGATTGCGTCATATACAATCCCAAACCCCGGGCATCTGAATGTTTGTGAAAGGTTTTATACAGGCCAAAAACACGATCACCATAGCGGTCTAAGTCTATACCCGAGCCATTATCACTAACACTTAAGATGGAGTATCCTTGTTTGCTTTCTGCTGAAATCTGAAGCCAGGATTTTCTATTGCAATCCCTATACTTTATAGCGTTTGTAAACAAATTCAGCAAAATGCTTTCTATGTATGCAGGAACCGCATATACTTTGAAACCTTCAGGCACGTGATTGTAAACCTTAAAATTAGCATTCACGATTAAACCACGCAGAGAACGCTCGGTATTATTGACATAACTATGAAGATCAAGTTCTTCCTTATCCTTCACGTCTATATCTACAGAAACCACCTCGTTTAAGTGATCAATAGTTTCATTAAGCATATCTGAAGCCTGATTCAACATATCTAATTGAATCTCGCGCTCTCCCTCATCTTCCTCGGCTTTGAGAAAGTTTAACAACATACTGATGTTGCTGGTATGCGATCTGAGGTTGTGTGAAACGATGTGCGCAAAATTTATAAGCCTGGTATTTTGATCTGTAGTGACTTCTACAAAACGATCTACTTCTTCTCTTTTTTTCTTTAGCTCTGTTACATCCTGGATCTGAACAATAAGCTCTTTAGCCCTGTTATTGGCATCGTAAATAACGGAAGCAAATAGGCTGCAGGTAAGTATTTCCCCAAAGCTGTCCTGAAAGAAATACTCTCCTTCAATCTTAGGGATCTTAGCCTCAATTAAGTTTTGAAATTTTGCAGCGTATCTGTTGAAATCTTTTGACGTGAAGAAATCCGTCAGTTTTTTAGTTTTTAATTGCTCGTCATCATACTTAATCAGTTTTTGAAAAGCCTCATTAGTGCGTAAAATCTGAAATTCTTCGACACCTAAAATCAAAAAGCCGATGGGAGAATTATCAAATGCTAACCTAAACTGTTCCTCACTACTTTTAAGTTTAAGACTTCGGTTAACGCGCTCTGTAATATCCTGAAATGTTCCCACAAGGCGCACACATTTCCCGTCTTCAAACTCCGCTTTACCCCGTGCATTTACGTGCCTTTCTTTACCGGTATGTGTAATGATGGTATAGTCCCCTTCCCAGGACTCCCCGGTTTGCATCCCTTTTTGAACTGCCTCAGAGATACGCTCTCTGTCCTCACCTTCTTTATAAAAACTAACCCCGGTTTCCAGATTGGGTACAAAGTCTTCCGGCACCTCGTGAATTTTACGGGTTACCTCAGACCAGAAAATCTTACCCGTTAAAATATTGAATTCCCAGAAGCCAATATCTGCAACCTTATTGGTTTCCTGTAGTAACAGCTCTTTCCGGTAATCTTTAGGGCGGGTAAGTAAAACCTGCTGAATAAGAATCAGGCACGGGTTTTCATCTATTCTCCTGAATTTGTATTTATACCGAGTTTGCTTGTGAGGCAAATCTTCAACAAAATAAGCGTGCTCACCCATTACGGCTTTCTCAAAAGCCAGGTCAAATTTTAAACGAATTTTACCCGATTCTCCCGAAGTACCTGTAAACGCTAAAAGCAATGCCGAATCCCATTCCTTACTTTGGGAAATAATAGCCAGATCTTTATCGACTATCGCGAATACACCCGGCATTTCGCGTATGGCCTCAATCAAAATCTGTGATGTTTTTACTACTGCCATCCCCGTACTAATCAATAATTACCTTTTGAAGCTGATCATTACTCTTAATGGCAGTCTTATTATACCTCAACTCCCACCCCAACGCATTAGTGACCGCATAGATACTTGCCAATTCAGAAATGAGCCGCTGCTCGGCCTGCTCAGGAAGCTCTGAAGCCTCTACCTTTTTGCGAACACTTGCAGTAACTCTCTTTTTGATGGTATTATAGTCTGAAGCTTCAAATTGATTAAGATAATCCTGAGTTACATCATAATATTCAATATCAGGATTGATATTGATTTCCGGTTTTGGGATGCTCAGAATAGTTATCGTTTTGTTTTGCTCATCAATTTCGGTCTGCATAGCCCGTAAATCATAAGCAATACTTACTTTAGCATTGACTACCACAAGCGCCTTTTTATTGGCCGTGAGCAAATCAAAATACATCCGCTTTGAATCGTTATAGGTAAAAACCTGAGCAAAGGTTCCTTCGGTCACAATGAGTTTACCCACATTGCGCACCTCTTTTTGAATCAGAGCAGAACTCTCGACAAGACGCTGCCTGGACTCATTTCGCTCTGCGAAATAATTATAGGTAAAAATGCCCAGAACTATCAGAAGTAGGATAATTAGAAGTTTACGCACTGCTCGCAGAATGAGGTTAAGTTTACTAGTTTGAAACAGGACGGGCGTTCCCGGTTCACTTTGATTCTAATATTACAAAATTATCTCAGGTAATACTAGATTAAATTGTTATTACGGGCTTTTTTAACAGCTTCAAGCTTGTTATGCACCTGCAGCTTTTTATAAATATTCTCGATGTGTTTACGGACGGTACTTGGAGAGACCACTAAATTTTCGGCGATTTTAGTATAGCTTAACCCTTTTTCCAATTGCTCTAAAACTTCTATTTCGCGCTGCGAAAGCTGTATTTCTTCCTGTTTATCCAAATGCGTGACCGCATCGGGATTACGCAACAGTTTTAAGGTTCGCATCGCTATAGCGGGCGTCATTGCAGCTCCACCTGCCAATGTTTCTTCAATACCGGTTTTGAGGGCTTCCGGCGGAGTTTCTTTTAATAAATACCCGTCTGCACCGGCCTGAATCGCATTAAAAATATGGAGATCGTCATCAAAGACCGTGAGCATGATTATTTTGACGTGTGGAAATTCGTCCTTGACAATTGCCGTAGCTTCTATTCCATTAAGAACGGGCATCTCAATATCCATCAAAATCAAATCTACATGAGGTTGCTCCCGAATCTTTTCAACCAAAATCTGTCCGTTCTCTGCAATCAGACGCAAATCAAAATCCTTGAAAAAGGAAAGCTTTTCTTTAAGCGACTGCGCCAGATAGAATTTATCTTCAGCTATTGCTATGCGTACAGGCATCTTTTACTATTGTTGATTTGGGATCAGATTTCGAAGTTGTAACCACTTTCAAGCAGCTCCTGATACTTTTCAGAATCAAAACGGTATAGATAAGCGCCGCGCTTGCTGCCCGACTTATCTTTTTCATCAAGCTTTACCAAAACTTTTAAGGAAAGAACTTTCTTTCTAAAATTACGCGGATCGAGTTCGCGCTGATAAATTGATTCGTAAAGCTTCTGCAACTGAGGAATCGTAAATTTTTCAGGCAACAGCTCAAATCCTATGGGTTGATACCGTGCTCGTCTGCGCAGTTTATCTAAAGCATCACGCACCATATCCTGATGATCAAGTGCCAGTTGGGGCAGCTCCTGCAGCGTGTACCAAAAAGCTCCGTGGCTCTGGGTAAGTTCGCGATCGTGATCATTAATTCGCATCAAGGCGTAATGCGCTACCGAAATACAGCGGTAACCCGGATCTCTTTCGGCTTTGCCATAGGTTTTTGACTGCTCCAGATAGATCTCTTCGAGACCAGTGATTTCCTTTAAAACCCGCCGTGCAGCCTCATCAACGTCTTCATCTATCTTGACAAAGCTTCCTATTAGCGACCAGATTCCGGAGTCTGGCTCTACCCTCCTTTTAAAGATCAAAAGTTTTAGATCCCCATCATCAAAACCAAAAATAATACAGTCTGTAGCCACATATAATTTATCGTGCGCTGCATAAAAATCATTATTAGAAGCTTGAGCCGTACTGGCAGAACTGGGAGTCATAGGTTCGATTTTAAGCGTTTAAAATACGTTTTTTATTTAGAAAGCAAAACCATTACCTCATTTTAGCCCGAAACCCTAATAATTAAAATTCTGATGATTGCATATGTGATTCGGTTACCGGCTTAACGAGTTCAATTGTACTGCCTTCTCCTAAACTACTGGTCACCAATAACTCTGCTTCAATATCTGCCGCTCGTTTACGCATATTGTTTAAACCATTTCCGGCGTTGTGTTTTGTTTGGTCAAAACCTACTCCGTTATCTTTGATGCTTACTTTAAAAACCGACCGTTCTAAACGCATTTCGATTTTCAGATTTCCGGCCTTAGCATACTTAATCGCATTGTTTATAGCTTCCTGAATGATTCGATACATATTTATCCCCTCAAGAGCGCTAAACGTAAGTTGATTTGTTAAATCCTGAAGTACCATTTCAAACTGCGTTTCGGTATCACTTTCCTTAGCTTTATCAATTAAGCCTTTGATACGCGATTCTAAATCTGCCAGGCTAATGTGTTCTTTATTCATCGCCCAGACGGTATCACGCAGTTCATTAATCGTTACCGATGTAAAGGCGCTGATGGCCGCAATGCGCTCCCTGACCTCTTGCCCGGTATCTTTCACCAAATAATTCAGGTTGTCTAAACTGATAATAATAAACGTAAGCTGCGAACCTATATTATCGTGTAAGTCCCTAGAAATACGCAGACGCTGTTCTTCAAGCCGGTTTTGGGTTTCGATTTTTGCCAAAGCGATCTGAAGCTCACTTTCTTTTTGAAGTTGTCTGTTTTTCAATTTCTGACGGCTGTAAATCAGGTAACCCAGCAAGCCTAAAATAATCGCGAGCCCAAGACTGCCATAGATATACAGATTTTTACGTCTAACCTCCAGATCCTTTTCGGCAAGTTCTGCCCGTTGTTTTAGAATCTCGTTTTCCTTTTTCTCCGTTTCGTATTCCACATTAAGCTCAGCCATTCGTTTATTTACATCCAGAGAATTGATGCTGTCTTTATAAGCCGAATACCGCTCAAAATAGAACAAGGCAGAATCGGTTTGGCGCAATTGCTTGTAAGCTTCAGACAATTGCTGATAAGTATACTGAGTTAAAAACCGGTACTCCTCTGAGATGGCGAGAGGTAATGATTGCTTAAAAAAGGGAACTGCTTCACCGGGTTTACCCTCGGCCAGATAAACTTCTCCTATCTGTGTAAAATTTTCCGCAATGCCTTTACGATCATTTATCTGCTCACGTATAGCTTTCGCCTTATAAAAATACTCGCGTGAAAGATCGTAGTTGCCCATCTGCCCGTAAACCCCGGCCAGATTACTGTAGCTGTAGGGCAAACCTTCGGTATAGTTTCGTTCTTCAACAATAGCCAGACCCTTTTTATAAAAATAAAGCGCGCTATCCAGTTGACCCTGCATTTCTTTTAGCACACCGTAGTTATTATAGGTACGATCTAAAACTTCTTTATAGTTTCCTTCCTCAGCCATTTTCAGGCCCTTGTTCATATAATACTGCGCACGCTCCATATTGTCACGCTTCATCCCATAGCCCATTTCTCCATACAGGTTTGCCGCCTGCGGTTTGAGATCATTTTCTTCAAAAATGCGTATCGCTTTTAAGGAATATTCCAGCCGCTTATCAAGCTTGCCATCATAGCCGTAGACTATCGCCGTGTTTTTAAGAGCTTCCCCCATTCCCTTTTGATACTTCAGCTTTTCTGCGGCTTTATAAACGCCATCATAAATTACCAGAAGCGAGTCCGTTTTAAGCGAAGAGTTTTGAACCAAAATGGCATTTATAGAATCTATTTGTTGAATATTCTGCGCTGAAAGAACGCCAACATTAAGAAAAAGAAATAAAGTCCAAACGTAATAGTGTTTCATAAAAATCTGATTGCTTGCATTTTGCAAGCTAATATAAATAATACCACAATAGATTTCTTTTAAAAATCGGTTGGAATAGTTTTATCTCACTATAATTTCAGGCTGAATGATTAGCGCTTCGTTAAGATTATAGGCTAAAAGATTGTAGGTATTCAGGTACTGCTTCCGCTTTATCAGCTGATCCCGGTTGCGCTGAACGTTTTCATTTAAATGAGATAACCTCATTTCAGCTGCTTTTTGATCTTTCCGTTTTAGCCTTTGAAAATACAGCAGCATCAGAAGCAATAGCAGCAAAACTGCCGCTACGATTAAAGCTTCCGGTATTGAAAAAATACTGCTCATTTCCATTCCGCTTTAGGTTATAGCCTGCCCGATAAATACAAAACCTATGACCAGATATAAACCTGTGAGAATTCCTTTAATTCTTGGCCTTAAATTGCTTTTTAATACTGAAACCAGAACCAGGAGTCCGGTTAGGTATGGGGGCAAAGCCGTAAATACGGTACCTGTAAATGTAAAATCCCATACCAAAATGAGCATAGGAAGCAGAAGCAGTACCGCCAGGATGCCCTTCAAAGAGTCTGGTTCGGTCGCAAGAACGTATTTGCTCGCAATCCACAAAACCAATTTGTAAGCCACATAATATAGTAACGTACTAAAAGCTACCATCAAAATCAACCATACAGATCCCGAAACTGCATCCATTACTTAAAATTTATTCACTAAACAGTAGCAATTGCTTTTTGATTTTTTCAAAACTCATTTGACTGTTCTTCTCAGCATACCAGGACGCAAAGCGGTCTAGCGCTTCTGTATTTTCGCGTAGGCCTATCAAAAACAGATCGAGCGCCAATCGAAACAGGATCAGAAGCACCGCGGCTATCATTCCGGCTTTGAGAAACACCAGAAAAAAACCAGAGAGTATGACTACAAACTGCTGCACAAAAATGCGCAAGTAGGGTTTGGACATCAGTTCATTTGCTGTGAACTCTGTGTAGCGCTTTTCGGCTAAAAAATTCATCACAAAAGCCAGCAGGTTTGTAAACACAATGCTGGCGATAAGCAGCCACATTCCCTCAAGCTTTAACAGATCTGAATAATTCTGAATCAAAGCAAAAGGCTCCTTAAACAGGCCACCTTCCATCTCAAAAAATGAAAAAACGAAAATGCTCTGTATCGCAATAAAAAAACCATAATGAAAACAGAAGAATAGGATCAGGCTGTAGTTGGCGCTTCCACCTCCCTCTGTTCTATTAGCATACGAAGTGCTAAAACCCATTTTTACTGCATTAAAAACACCTAAAATGATACTCTCAATAAAATAAGCCATTACTACGGCAAGGGCACTCACATAACCTACACTCAGCAAACCCAATAAAAACAGGGCATTTACATACACCATATAATTTTTGGTGTTAGGCCTGAGCAATTCAAAAACCAGGGTTTTCAAAATTTAAACGAAATAAGTAGCGATTTAAAAACGCAATTAAACTCAGTAATGCTAAAAGCAACGCAATTGAAAACAACACTAAAAACAGTATATACATTTTTTTACCGGCCCTCAAACTTCGGTATCTACCAGCACAGAAGTAACCGGTAATCAAACAAGGCACGCCTATCAACACGTTGATGTAATACACCCACATCCAACTCACCACCAGCGCTGCCAGCGCATAAACCAAAGCTGCGTAACCATAAAAGAAGGCAATTTTTGACTGCGAAAAACCTCCCCCGATGTGGTGCTCTATAAAGCGGAAGCCAAAATAACTCAGCCCAATTACCAGGCTTACAGAACTTAGAATCAAAAAATAATTCATCCTTTAAATCAAAACTGCCCGAAACAGCTTCAGGCAGTTTCTAATATTAATTAATAGCTTGAGATTACCTCAAATTGTATGCATAAATGGTTTTGTTATCGGCTTTGTAATACAGCACACCTCCAAAATCATCTACCTCATACTCCGGTTTTTTGTCTTTAAGCAGAATTTCTTTTTCCACACTCCCGTCAGCTTTGCTCAATTTTACCAGTCCAACACCGTCATCCAGATTAGAAAGGATAAACTGAGAATCTTCGGTCGCCGCAGAAGCTTTAAAGCGTTTGCTAAGGTATTCAAAGGAAGCTCCTGCCATCGATGCAAACATATCCTGGGCGCGCTTGGCTTCTTTTCCGGTTTCATTATAACTGTCCAGATTATTCATATCCATCCCATTACGATTTGCTCCTGCAGAAGCAGCCATGGTCACGGTAAGTGCTGTGGTTGCTACCGCTGTAATACCGCCCATAATTTTACCAAACGTGCTTCGGCCCGGAGATTTATAATACTCATGGTACTTTTCGTTTCCGTCAAAGTCAAGTAAGGTCATGTTTTGATCACTCCCTAAGAAAATACCATTATCGCGCACTGCCAGTGTGGTTGGATTTTCTTTTTCATCAAACTTTACATTCGCCAGAGTTGATACGTCTCCACTCGCTGCGTCTACAGCAAATAACTCATCATCCGCATTGATTAAATACCGGCTGTGTGCCTCATCAAAAGCCGAAGTAACACTCTCGGCCTTCTTGAATTTTAAAGGTTTATTCCAAATAGATTCTCCGGTTTTGAGATCTACAATATTGGCATCTTCTGAGGTAATGTAGATCAATCCCTTCGGAGTTTCGGCCATGATCTGAATATTCTCTCCGGTTTTGAGCGGCTTTTTGAACAATGGAGTCCCGTCAAAAGCGACTTTATTGATTCCACCTTCATAAATACCGAATAGAATCCCATCTTCCATCACATAGAAATGCTGCACAAAACCACCGGTTTTAGGTGCTTTGTCCCAAAGATCCTCACCATTAGCTGCGCTCAGCAGATTGATTTTTGACTCAGACCGACCGGCAAGCACACTTTTTCCGGAAGTATCTTTATCACTCACTACAATCAGACCCTGGGGTACAATTTGAAAATTGCTCACCACCCCGTCAACTTTTACCTTGTCTCCCCAGGCTTCACCGCCATCAGGCTTCACTTTTATGATTTCGGTTTTACTCCCGGTGTCGTTTACGTCAAAAGCATAAATTTCTTTCTCGTCTGCGCTTGAGGTCATCCAGTTCACATCTTTTACGTCATTTTCCCAAAGCGTTTGCCCCGAATGACTTTTCGCATAAATACCCTGAGTCGTAGGCACCAATAGTTTGTCTTTTAATAATAAAGGCGTCCCCGTTACAGCAAAATATTTAGCTGTTGTTTTACCCGGCTCGTTCAGGAAAAAGGAATAATCGAGATTACCGGTAATGAGATCATAAACAGCCAGTTTAGCTGTGTTCTTTTCAGCCATCGAACCTTCTTTTTGAAGTCCGCTGATGACGAGCTTGTTATCGGGCATAATCACATCTGCTGTTTGAACGGTCTTCCAGCCTTTACTTTCGGTAGTGAAAATCACTTTACCTGAAATGTAATCAATGACCGCTTTTTTGCTCGATAAAGCCGACAAAGCTTTAAGACCCCCAACGCCTCCCTGGTCTACGATAAGATAAGGTGAAGCAGGAATATACGTCACCTCTTCAGGCTTTACGCTACCGTAATCGGTAAACTTAAATACCAGCTCGTTAGAACCCGGCTTAATACCCACGAGACCATCACTGGTTGAGACGACCATCGTTCCGGCCAAAGTCAGAGTCATGTCGTTAATGTTTCCGCCTACATCGTAGGTATAATCTGGAGTTTCAGCTTTTTGAGCGAAAAGGCCTCCGGTAAAAAGCAAAAAGCATACGATGCTGCTTAAATGGTGTAATTGAATTTTCATAAGTCTTCGGTTTATAAAGTTTTTACACTCCAAAAGTCCCTGAAAATCAACCGCTAATCAATAGGGCAATTGCCGTATATTTTGACGTAGGACAAGAGAAAACAAGAGCTGAGGCTCGAGATAAAACAGTACTGAAGTACCTATTTTTAAAAATATTGTCTGCCCTAAAAGTAATAAAGCCGAAAACAGAATTGCTCCTGCTTCCGGCTTCGTGTAAAAACCTCAACACTTGAGATTTTCGATAGTAATACTTACTTAATTTTTACGTTGAAATCGCCTTCGCTCACCACCACCTTTTTGGTGGTATCACTGGTAAGATACCCCGTAAAACTGAAGGTTCCCTTAACGCTTTCACCTTTGGTATACTCCGCGATTTTAATCTCGCCGTTAGATGATGCGCCCGTCGCAGTAGAAAAAATCTGAGCGCTCATAAAATCAGATTTGTCTTTAAGATAGGTGTAAGTGCCCAGGCTTGCCGCATTCAGGTTGTAAGTCCCAACGCCTTCAAAACCAATAATGGTTATCTGAATGTTTTCAGAATCTGCACTACCGCCGCTAATGGTAATGATTTCGATATTGGCGGAAGAACTCTCCTGAGCAGTAGTCGCAGCAGGCATAGACTTGTAGGCCTTACCATCTACTTTTGCGGTAAGATTGCCTTCACCGGAAGCGCTGTCGCCCCCGTCATCATCTGTAGAGCAGGACGTAAGACTTAGGGAAAGACCCAGAAAAAAAATGGATGTGAATTTGATAATTGTGTTCATGGTTTTGGTTTTTGATTACAAGACAAATCTCCTGTTAATCAAAACACGAATCCATAAGGCAATTGCCGTATTTAGAATTGAATATGAGGGATTTCCCGCTGCAGCCGGGCTATTTTTTGCTGCAGTTTTTTAAGGAATTGCTGATGCTGATCTGAATTTGGGTTAAAAGGCCTGTGCTCTAAACCACGCTGAATTTCTTCAACCTGCTTTTTTAATTCTTTAGCCTGCGGCGAAAGGTAAACCGACTCAAAAGCTTCCCAGATGTAATCAACAGCAATAGCGTTAGGATGTATGAGGTCGCGGTCGTAGAAGCGGTAATCGCGTAGCTCGTCCATTACAATTTCATAGGCCGGAAAGTAAAAAGCACGATCACTCCGCTCTACCAAAGCGTGTGTCGCGGCAATAAGATGCGCTTTACTGCGCTGGTTTTCGACAAAACCATCTTTAATATGGCGCACGGGAGAAACGGTTAAAGTTACCGAAGCATTGAAATTAAGATTTGCAACAGCTGCTAACATCCGGCTTATCGCCGCTTCAATATCTACCACCGAAGCCAGTTCTTTCTTATACTCCCGCTGTGGGATTTTATGGCAATTGGCTACGATCTTATTTTGAGTTTTATGGCGATATCCCCAGGCTGTGCCCAGCGTGATAAAGATATGCGTGGCTTTTTGGAGTTGGTAGTGGGCATCAGCCAGGGCTGTATTAAGCTGCTCTATCGCAGCTTTTGCCGAAGTTGCACTCAATTTAGAGTGCGCATCAAACGAGACAAAACTTCCGTTTACTTCTTCAAAATCACTTTCTTTAAATTCTCTTTGCTCAGCCACCTGCTCAAAAAACCGGGCAATAGCTTCCGGGTGAAAGAAAATCCCAAACGGATTTACGCTATTCCTAAACTTATAATATTCGAATTTCGCCCCAATATTTTCAACAAAACAACTGCCCACGAGCATAATCTGCGAATCGTAATCTATAGGATTAGCGGCAGGTTGAAGCGGGATTTTGGTTTGGAGTTGCAAAAGTTATTGTTTTTGTTATTTCAAAAAATGCGCGATACAGTCATCTTAGTATATGGGTCTCGACTGCGCTCGACCTGACAACGGCGATATTTTATTGTTATTCCTATTTGTGATTTTTTATTTCGTATTTCTCAACTCGGCTGATTTACTAATTCCATTTTTTATAGCCCAACCAAAATTCATTAAAAAAACCAAGGCTGAAAAAAACAATAGAGTCAGGACGATACCTGAACTCAGGGATAAAATCGCTTCTACTATAAAAATCAGGAAAATAGATATCAAATGAATTATTGAAAGAATCTTATTCGTAGAATATCTCAATAAGCTTAGAACCCCATACCCTAAAAACACTGTTATCCAGAGAAAAGGCTTAGTAATTATGATCCAATACTTAAAATCGAATGACCAACCTATGGTTCTATTGTAAGATGTGATTTCATTCGATCCAAATATCATTATCTTCATAAGAATAATAAGTATTTGTGAAATCAAAAACAGAACAAACATTCTTTTTTGCACTATACGATCAATTGTCACTTCTTTTGTTTTATCAGAACCAATTCACTTTTAAGGTGTTTTATTGATTGCAGATTTTTATTTAGTCCTTGTGAGGTTAAATGATATACCGTTTTCCTTAAAAAATACTAGAAACAATGTGCGATACAATCGCGCAAGAGCGGATGAGTCTCGACTGCACTTCGACGAGCTCAGTGTGACACGCTCGACCTGACAAGATTGGGTTATTTAAATATCCTGAAATAAAAATCAAATTGCTGGATAGTAGGCAGTTTATTTATTTTTTATCAGATCCCTTGCATTTTTTATTCCGCAACCAATTACAAAAATTCGAGTTCTTAAATCTTTCAAGCCACCATAAGGAATTTTATCAGTCCAAAACTCTATTCGACGTTTTTTGAGTTCACCTAATATCTTCTCGACTATTTGCTCAGATGAATACATTCCAATGTAGTGCCTGTTTGCGTGTTTATCTGCTTTAATCTCTTCACAAGCATACTGAACAGCTTCTTTTTCAGTATTGAAGTATTTCAAAATACTCTTGTTACCTCGCTCTGTATAATACCACTGATAAAGTCCTCCAATATTTTCAAGTCCACGACCTTCAATAATAGAATTGCCATTTATACTGTAATTATCCTTTGAATAACAATTTTCTTTTAGCCACAGTTCTAATTCTAGAACTGTATTGATCTCAGGTTCATTCACCATTTGAATCTAGTTTAACAACTAACGTAACAATGAAATCAAAGCATTAAACCAGATACTTCTTCACTGCATCTAGTGCGGCAACAATTCCATCGGGATTTTTTCCGCCGGCGGTAGCAAAAAACGGCTGGCCTCCGCCACCTCCCTGAATGTATTTACCCAGTTCGCGTACAATGGTACCCGCATTTAAGTCTTTCGCTTTAGCTAAATCCTTATCAATATAACAACTTAACAAAGCCTTACCGCCCTGACGGGAAGCCAGTACCAAAAAGAGATTTTCAACCTCACCTCCTAACTGAAAAGACAAATCTTTGATGCCGTTTGCATCCAGATCCACCTCACGGGCAAGAAACTGAATTCCGTTGATTTCTTCCAGATCTGCTTTGAGTTCGCCTTTTACATTTTTGGCTTTCTCAGCCAATAACGACTCGAGCTGCTTTTTGAGTTCGTTGTTTTCTTCCTGTAGGTTTTCAATGGCTTTTGCAGGTTCTTTCGTATTGTTAAGCAGGCCACGAACAGATTCAAGCGTTTCGTCCTGTTCTTCAAAATACTGCATCACCGCGTCGCCGGTTATCGCTTCAATACGACGAATTCCCGAAGCAACCGCTCCCTCAGATTTAATTTTAAAATACCAGATATCACCGGTATTGTCTGCGTGGGTACCGCCACACAACTCCATCGACTTGCCAAAACGTATGGTACGCACCGCATCCCCGTATTTTTCACCAAATAGCGCAATCGCCCCCTCAGCAATTGCCTGATCGTACGGAATACCGCGCTGCTCCTCAAGTGGCAACTGCTCCTGAATACGGGCATTTACAAACTGCTCTACTTCTTTCAATTCTTCAGGCGTTACTTTTGAGAAGTGCGAAAAGTCAAAGCGCAAATAACCGCTGTGCACCATAGAACCTTTTTGCTCAACGTGAGTTCCTAAAACGGCGCGCAGGGCCTGATGCAACAAGTGTGTCGCGGTATGGTTTGCCTGCGTACGGTTCCGTTGCCTCGCATCTACCACCGCGGTAAAGGTTTCTTCTAAATTCTTCGGAAGGTTTTTAGCCAGGTGAATAATCAGGTTATTTTCTTTTTTGGTATCGGTGATGTAGATCACATCACCATTTGGCGCTTCGAGATAGCCTTTATCGCCCACCTGACCGCCACCTTCTGCGTAAAACGGAGTCAGATTAAAAACGAGTTGATACTGATCGCCTTCTTTTTTGGTATTTATTTTTCGGTAGCGGGTAATGCGCACGGGCGTTTGGAGCGTGTCGTAACCCACAAATTCTTCTTCGGCATCATCCTCGAGTACCGTCCAGTCCCCGGCTTCAATTTTTCCGGCAGCACGCGAACGGTCTTTTTGTTTTTGCAATTCGGCCTGAAATCCTTTTTCGTCGAGGCTGTACCCCTTTTCGCCCAAAATCAAAGCGGTCAAATCTATAGGAAAACCATAGGTGTCGTACAGCTCAAAAGCTTTGGTACCCGACACTTCTTTGCCTTCCGTTTCTGCAATAATGGAATCAAGCAAAATCAAGCCCTGATCCAAAGTTCGCAGGAAGCTCTGTTCCTCTTCCTTGATGACGTTATAAATGAGGTTTTGTTGTTTTTTAAGTTCGGGGAACGCTTTGCCCATCTCATCAACCAGCACGCCTATCAACTTGTAAATAAAAGGCTCTTTGGTGTCCAAAAAGGTAAACCCGTAACGTACCGCGCGTCGTAAAATACGGCGTACCACATACCCGGCGCCGGTGTTGCTGGGCAACTGTCCGTCTGCAATGGAGAAAGCAACGGCGCGCACGTGATCTGCAATCACCCGAATGGCGATATCGGTTTCTTCTTTACTTCCGTATTTAGAATTGGTGATGGTCTCAATCTCGCGGATAAGCGGTGTAAACACATCAGTATCATAATTTGATTTTTTGCCCTGTAGCGCCATACAGAGACGCTCAAAGCCCATCCCAGTATCAATATGTTTTGCGGGTAGATTTTCAAGCGACCCGTTTGCTTTTCGGTTGTACTGAATGAAAACCAGGTTCCAGATCTCAACCACCTGAGGATGGTCTGCATTGACCAGTTGAGCTCCCGGTGTTGTTGCCTTTTCTTCTTCAGAACGCAAATCGACGTGAATTTCAGAACAGGGTCCGCAGGGTCCCTGATCGCCCATTTCCCAGAAGTTGTCTTTTTTGTTTCCGTTTAAGATACGGTCTGCAGGCACGTGCTTGCTCCAAATGTCATACGCCTCGGTATCGCGCTCCAGATTTTCACTGCTATCCCCTTCAAAAATGGTAACATACAAGTTATTTTTATCCATTTTGAAGACTTCGGTAAGCAACTCCCAGGCCCAATCGATGGCTTCCTGCTTAAAGTAATCGCCAAAACTCCAGTTACCCAGCATCTCAAACATCGTGTGATGGTAAGTATCTTTACCCACTTCTTCCAGATCGTTATGCTTTCCGCTAACGCGAAGACATTTTTGTGTATCGGTCACCCGGGTATCTTTGGGCACTCCATTCCCCAAAAAGTATTCTTTAAATTGATTCATACCGGCGTTTGTAAACATCAGCGTGGGATCGTTTTTGATCACCATAGGTGCTGAAGCGACGATGGAATGGTTTTTGGACTTAAAAAATGAAAGAAAAGTATCGCGAATTTCCTGGGATTTCATGAGTAAATTTTAGACTGGTTTTTGCCAAAATGAGTTTAACGGCAAACTATTTTTTATATTTGTTCGTTACCCTTCTGATTCAGGAGGGATTTTTGAGGATTTTAGACTGCTTTCAGCATTAAAAATCTTCCGTTAAATCCTGAGGTTTTACTCAAGATTCACCCACGATTCGCGGGTTTTCATTAACGCAAAAATAGAATAATTTAAACAATGTCTAAGGTTAAATATTATTACGACAAAGAGACGCTTTCCTATAAAAAGATAGAGAAGCGCAAGGGTCGTAAACTGGGTTATGTAGCGTTATCTATTGTTGCCTCGTTTCTTGCAGGTTTTATTTTACTAATCATTTATCTCAATATTCCCGATCTGGAAACGCCCCGCGAAAAAGCACTCGCACGCGAATTGCAAAATATGAAAATGCAATACGGAGTTCTCAATAAAAAACTGGATCAGGTGCAGACCGTTCTGAGCGAAATCGAAGAACGCGACAACACCATTTACCGGCTTTATTTTGAGGCCAATCCCATTCCTGATGAGCAACGCAAGGCCGGTTTTGGTGGGGTTAACCGCTACAAAGACCTTGAAGGTTTTGATAACTCTAAAATGATTATTGAAACGAATAAGCGTCTGGACATTTTGACCAAACAACTCGTCGTACAAAGCAAATCGCTTGACGAAATCGCAGTCTTGGCCGAAGAAAAAGAGAAATTACTGGCCGCAATCCCTGCCATTCAACCGGTGGCTAATGAGAACCTAACCCGTATCGCTTCGGGTTATGGGTATCGTTCAGACCCGTTTACCAAGGAACGCAAGTTTCACTACGGGATGGATTTCACAGCCCCTCGAGGAACTCCGGTTTATGCGACAGGTGATGGTGTAGTTGAACGCGCCGATAATAATGCCACGGGATACGGAAATCACATACGTGTAGATCATGGCTATGGCTATGTAAGCCTGTATGCTCACCTGTATAAGTACAATGTGAGACCGGGACAAAAAGTGAAACGCGGTGATCTCATAGGTTTTGTGGGCAGTACCGGGCGCTCTGAAGCACCGCATTTGCATTATGAAATCTTCAAGGATGGTGAGCGCATCAACCCGATAAATTTCTACTACGGAAACCTATCGCCTGAAGAGTTTGACGTAATTTTACAGAAAGCACAACTCGAAAACCAATCGCTGGATTAATGCACGTTGACCTGCCCGAAAAATTATACTACAGCATAGGCGAAGTCGCTGATGCCTTTGGCGTTAACACCTCGCTGGTGCGCTTTTGGGAAAAGGAATTTGATGTATTAAAACCCAAAAAAAACGCGAAAGGCAATCGCAAGTTCACGCCCGAAGACATTAAAAATCTCGAGCTCATTTACCATTTGGTCAAAGAACGGGGCTTTACGCTGGAAGGCGCAAAAACGCATTTGAAAGAAAATAAACACCAAACACTCAATAAATTTGATCTCATCCGCAAGCTGGAAGCCATAAAAGCCCAACTGCAGGATTTAAAAGATCAACTCTAATCAATCAAAATCATGAAAAAAGGAATTATTGCAATTATAGTTGTAGTTATTTTAGGCTTTATAGGATATTCATTCTTTAAAGGTTTTTACAATACTGCGATCACGCTAAAAGAAGATGCTACCGCGCAATGGGGTAATGTGGAAAGTGCCTACCAACGCCGCGCAGACCTGATACCGAATATCGTAAACACAGCAAAAGGCTATGCCGAGTTTGAGCAAAAAACGCTGACTGACGTAATAGAAGCCCGTTCTAAGGCAACCGGTGTTAATATCGACCCGGCTAACATCACACCCGAGCAGCTGGCGCAGTTTCAACAGGCTCAAAGTGGGGTGAGTTCGGCTTTATCCAGACTTTTGGTTACCGTAGAGCGTTATCCCGATCTTAAGGCTAATGAGAATTTTAAAGAACTCATCAACGAGCTGGAGCGTACCGAAAACCGCATCAATGTAGAACGTAACCGCTACAACGAGGCGATTAGACCTTACAACAAGCACATCAAAACCTTCCCAAATAACATCGTCAACAACTTCATAGGCAACTTTGAAGAAATGGGTTATTTTGAAGCCAATGACGGCGCCGAAAATGCACCTGAAGTCAACTTCGACTTCAATAACGATGAAGCCTAATGGCATCTGTCGTAGAAGATTTTCTAAACGCCAAAGAAGAAGAGGAAGTTGTAGAAGCCATTCGCCAGGCAGAGCTGAAAACTTCCGGAGAGATACGGGTGCATCTGGAACGCAAGTGTGAGATAGACGCCTTTGAACGTGCGAAGGAGTTGTTTCACTTTCTGAAGATGGACAACACCAAGGCTGAAAACGGCGTGCTTATTTACGTGGCCGTTGACGCTAAGAAGTTCGCCATTTGTGGAGATCGCGGCATCAACAAGGTGGTTCCCGAAAACTTCTGGCAAAGCACCAAAGACCTTATGCAAACCGAATTTAAAAACCGAAAGTTCAAAGACGGTCTGGTAAAGGGAATCAATTCTGCCGGGGAGCAGCTCGCGAAGTTTTTCCCGTGGGATGCTGATGATGTCAACGAACTTTCAGACGAAATATCAACCTCTTGACCTATATAACTCAGCGATATCAATTCCGTAACTTTTTGCTTGTGGCATTTCTTTTTTGCCTTACGGCGAAAAGTTTTGCGCAATACGATATACCTCCCGTTCCTCAAGAAGAAACCAGCGTTTACGATTATTCCGGTTTATTGAGCACGGGGCAAAAAGCTTCTTTGGAAAACAAACTGGTCAAGTACAGCGACACGACATCTACCCAAATCGTGGTGGTGATCATACCCAGCACCAAAGGAGAAGACATCAGTTTTCTGGGAGCCAAATGGGGCCAGAAATGGGGAATTGGTCAGAAAGACAAAGACAACGGTATTCTCATTACCCTGGCTACGCAAGACCGGAAAGTGGACATCAATACCGGTTATGGGATTGAAACTATCATCACAGACCGAATGGCCGAGCAGGTCATCAACCGCATTATGATCCCTCAGTTTAAAAAAGGTGATTATTACGCGGGGCTCGATCAGGGTTCAGACGCGCTGTTTCAAATGCTGCAAGGCGAATATCAGGGAACACGTCAAAACGACTCTAAAGGCTTTAATATCTTCCCGGTGCTTATCATTTTTATTGTGATCATTTTTATCCTGAGTCGCTCGCGTGGCGGTGGCCGCAATGGCGGAAGAGGTGGCGGCGCAGGCAGTCTGCTTGATGTCATCATCCTGAGCAGCATGGGCCGTGGCGGCCTGGGCGGCGGTGGCTTTGGAAGCAGCTCTTCCGGTGGAGGATTTGGCGGAGGCGGCGGCTTTGGTGGCGGCTTCGGCGGTGGCGGCTTTGGAGGCGGTGGGGCTTCCGGGGGTTGGTAAAGCAATTATTTTTATTGCTATTGCTATTATTATTCCTATTGGTATTAGTAAAAAAGTTAATGGTTACATCCATCCCCAACCCTTCTTTCAAAGGAAGTGAGCCTCTAATATATTTAGAACGAAAAGCCTCCCTTTGAAGGGAGGTATGGAGGTTTTTTTTAATTCAGAATTATGAATTCGGAATCCACTGAGCCACGGCTGAGTACATTTTATATCTAAGCCAAAGAACCCAATAATCAAATAACCTAATAAACTCTTTTGGAAGCTTTTCTCAATCTCATTCAACGCATTACACAATACGGTACTGAAACCATTGCAAACCCAGATAAGCCATTGACTTTAAAGAAAGCACTGGTTGATCTATATGCCCTCTATGTGAATCTGGAACCTTCCTTTGATGAACGTTTGTACGAAGAGATTGAACGCCTGGATTACGGACTCGTTTACGCACACGTAAAGGTAAATTTTCCCGAGTTTCACGATTACGCACAGTTAGCGCAATTTCTCGACCCCGACCAAAAACCGGAAATCCTCACAGGCGATGCGATAGACGATCTTTCTGACCTCATTATTGACCTCAGCGAAGTAGCCTGGAGGTTGCAAAATACCAGTCTTGACGATGCGCTTTGGTACTTCAACACCTTAATGCGTATACACTCTGAAGAACATCTGCTTAATTTATTGGGGTATTTAAAAGCTTTGGAGGATAGTAAAAATTAAAAACAGGAGTTTCAGCAACTCCTGTTTTTCTATTTAGTACAAGTAAGCCTATTTTTCATTTTTTTCGATCCACTTGAGATCTCTTGTATTCTTTTGTACGGTTACCGCTGCAAATAAACTGAGAAGAAATGACATTCCGTAAAAACCCTTTTCGCTTAAAAGCATATCGGCATTCCACAAACCTATTATGAGTAGTAGAATAGATGCCAAAGTTGTAAACCAGCTGATTCCGTAATACATGTCAGTCACTTCAATGCCTTCCTGACGATCACGTACACTCTTTTGCACGGAAACCACCGAGAACAGGCCAAACAGTAAAAGAGTAAAGTAATAGCCTTTTTCACTTAGCCACATATCGGCATTCCATAATCCCACACAAAAAGAAACCATCCCAATCAGCAACGCAGTCCAGGCAGCCGAAACAAATGCTGCAGTGGGTTTAAATTGAGAATCTTCTTTTCTTTTGGTCTTAAAATCAGTTGCTTCGCTTTTTGATTTTTCAAAATTCGTTTCCATAATTTGATTGTTTTGTTGAAACAAAGATTGGTAACCCCACAGACATTTTAAAAACCAAATTTTCAAAAAACTTACGATTTAATTCTTGTACTTATGCCATCTACGATTATTAAAACAGTAACTTATCTTTACTAAAACTTATGATTTATGAAGGCAGTATTCTCTTTAGTTCAAAGCTTTTCTGCACCAGAGCAAAAGGAGGCACGAGCATTTATTGAGAATCGCAATCGCCGGGGAGATGTAAAAAACCTGATTTTATTTGATCAATTGTGTCAAGACAAAACAGACCACATTCAACACAAACTTTACGGCACCAAAAGTCGCAATGCCTATCATGCATTAAGCAAGCGTTTACAGGATACACTGATTGATTTTTTGGCTTCTAAAAGCTTTGCTACAGAAGCAAGTGATGAAATGAGCGTTTTAAAATTGATTTTAGCCGGCAGACTACTATTCGAAAAACAACAGAATAAACTAGCCTGGAAGACTTTAGCAAAGGCCGAAACCATAGCCAAAAGTTTCGATTTCTACTCAGCGCTACAGGAGATTTACCAGACGCAATTGCAATACGCGCACCTCAAGAATGATCAATTTTTAAAACGCGTTTTACTGGCGAGCACGGCCAATATGAAAAACATACAAAATGAACTTCATCTTCAACAGGCCTATGCTTCTTTAAAATTGAACTTAAAATCTAATCCTAAAAATCCGATCCAGCTTCTTCACGAAACTTTAGATCGGTTTGAATTAAAGCTATCCCAACATTTCACCTACAAATCCCTGTATCAATTTATGGAGGTGCTTACCGATGCTGCAGCACTTTCCGGAGCTTATTACAGCATTGTCAACACCATTGAAGAAGCATACACGTTTGTACAGGAAAAAAGCAACCCGGACAAGCACCTGTATTATTATTTTCAGATACGATATCTTCTCGCTGATGTCAATTTGCGAAACAAAGATTTCAGATCCTGCATTGAAATTCTCAATGAAGTTGACAATGCTCTCCCTGAGAAGTATCGCAAGCTATTCAATCACAAAACCGAAACACTGAGAGCACTTGCTTTTAATTATTCGGGAAATTATAAAGAGGCTATTCGTATCGCAGAGTTATACGCTGAAGATTCAGAAAACTTAAAACTGCTTTTAGTAACGTTTCGCTTTCAGCAAGATCAGATACGTGAAGCCTATGATCTCTTTAAAGGTTTTCGAAAAAGCGATCAGTACTACGAGCAAAAAAATGGTTTACTTTGGGTGATTAAAAAGGAGCTCATAGGGCTCTTACTGTTGATTGAACTGGATAAGCTGGACCTCATTTCAGGCAAAATCCAAAGTGTTAGGAAGCGGTTTAGTTCAAAAATCAATTCATCTCAGGAAGAGCAGCTGCAACAATTTCTCAAACTGGCATCAGCTTATTACGAAAATCCAAAACAAGCTTCATCATCACAATTTAGATCCCGTGTTGACGAATCATTCAAATGGCTGGGATTTGAACGCGAAGACCTGTTTGCAATGAGTTTTTATGCCTGGCTTAAATCAAAAATGGAAAACAAATCGCTTTATACGACCACTTTAGAATTGGTTAGTCCCACCAGCTATTCTCCCTAACCTCGCCTTTTTTGCCTAGTGTATTAAACTTATAGCTGAAGCTCAACATAAAATACTGCTGTAAGACGGTGCTCTGCACATCTTCTATATACGACTGGGTGGCTGTCCTTCTTGAATTGGTATTTTGGTTCAGCAAATCATACACTTTAAAAGTTACCAGCGCCTTATTTCCAATAAAGGAATAGGCAAGTGAGCTATTCCAAAAAACGGCATTCCTTTGAAATCCTGAGCCCACATTAGGGTTATAGATGTAATTGATATCATTTTCCCAGGTCAACCATTCGGGGAAAAACGTAGTTGTACGCAAACGGCCGTTGTGTTGTGTAAAACTTCTTCCATCAAAGAAATCCCGATTGAAATTAGTGCGATTAAAACTGATGTTATATTCAGGTCTAATCTCAAACCAGTCTTTCCAGGTAAAACGCAGCCCGATATTAGGCTCTAAACGTCTAGTGACACTGGCATACTGATCTGCATTAAAAAAATTCACAAAACGGTTTATACTACCGAACATACGCGTTTCTACCTTGAGCGTTCTAAGACTATCTAGTTTAAAGTCCTTATTATAACTAATGCTTGCATAGGTATTGTAAACGCCATCAACGTTTGTAAAGGTGGTTTCACGAACAAAATTATCGTCTACTGTCGTTTTATTTACAATCTGATCATTGGTGACACTAACTCCTCCGTACATATAATAACCCGTTCTGGATTCCCAGTCATAATTATTGATTGAGATGTTGAAATCATGGCTATTAGTAGGTCTCAAATCAGGATTACCCTGCAACGTATTAATAGGGTCTGAAACATCGAGATATGGAGATAATTGGCGCACATCAGGCGCATCATTATTTAAACGATAAGAGGTCCACAGGCTTAACTTCTTTGTGAAGTTGTAATTGAATCTTGCCGAAGCTTCAAGAGCATTAAATGTATTGTCAAAATCAATATCACGCACCCGGCTCCCGTTAGTATCGGTGAGTAAGTCTTCACCGGTAAGTTTACGGGACACCCAGGCTGCACTTATACCAGCCCGCATTTTTTCGGAGTTGTAAGAAAGTCCCAATTGAGGCTTATGGCTTCTGTTTGTGCTTTCAAAATCGGTACTCTGAACGGTTATTAACTGATTGTAAGTTTGAGAATTTTCGTCAAAATCATAAACCAATTGCGTATTGGTTCGATTTTGATTATCAAACTCATACTCTGCGTCAACAAACAACTTTTTACTGATCAAAGGAATCCTCCAGGTAAGATTTGATTGTATGCCATTGTTAGTATTGGCTCCATCAGTAAATTGATTTCTTAAAATCTGATTGGGGTTATCCCCATACACTTCGGTCTGTGAATTCGTAAAATCTGCACTCTCGGTTTCATCAAACTGTAGATTACCGTTTAAACGTATAAATGCTCCTTTATTACCATACCTTTTGGTAGCAGAGATTCTGTTACCAAAGTTACGCGTGGTGCGATCACTACTGTTATCATAGCTACTTTCGTTTACCAGATTACCAGCCTGATTACGGGTCGTTGAACTCCCATTACTTAAGTTTCTACCTTCGGTATAGCGCAATCTGGGAAGCACTTCAACCATCAAAGTGGAATCGATTTTTGCCTGAAATCTTAGGTTTGCTGAGTGATCATCTGTAAAGGATTCGGTGCGGGAATCGCTCTCAGAAAGAAACCGATCTTCAGGCAGAATGTTTTCCCGGACGCTCTGTCTTTCATTAAAACTGTTGGCACCGGAGTAAAAATAATCTGCCGAAGTCTCAATTTTTTCACCAAAATCATTGGCGAAGTTCATACCTGCATTACGAGAATTTACGATACCATCTCCCCAACCAAAACTTCTTCCTCCAAAATTAAAGCCTCCGCTACTGTTTACAGAGATTGAATTAGCATTACCAAACATTTTTTGAATTTCACCAAAACTAAAACCGGGTGAGTTAATGTTGTTTCCGCTGCCTAATAAACTCAACCTTAAATCGTTGTCAAAGTAGTTTCCAATACCCGCATATTCAAAACGATCATCAGTACCCCCACCGGCAGCAACCCGGCCAAACATCCCTTTATTTTTATCTTCGTCAATCGTAATGTTTATGGTCTTATTTTCACTATCTCCGGCTTCGCCTGTAAATTCTTCAGATTCCGTTTTGGTATCTACTACCTGAATTTTATTGATCAATTCTTTGGTAAGGTTGCGTGTAGCGATTGTAGGATCGTCGCTAAAAAAAGGTTTTCCGTTTACGAGAATATTACTTACCGGCTTTCCGTTAATACGGATTTGACCATCTGCATCAACCTCTGCGCCGGGTAATTCTTTAAGTAAATCTTCCAGAGTAGCATCGGGCTTTGTTTTAAAGGAAGCTGCGTTAAATTCTAAAGTATCCTTTTTAATAATTACTGGAGCTGCCCGCCCTTTAACTACAACATCCCCCAGGGACTCTACCTGAAACTCCAGAGTAATATCTCCTAAATTCTGCGTTCGGTTTTTGCTCAGGTCAATTTTGCGCTCATAAGACTGATAACCCACAAAAGTGACAAAGAGATTGGCCTGATCAATATTTGATTTTCCTTTTAATTGAAACTCCCCATTACGATCGGTTATGGTGTATGTAATCATCGTAGAGTCTTTGAGGGTTTCAAGTACTACAGTTGCAGCTTCAAGAGGTGTTTTTTGCTCCTGATCTACAAGGCGACCGGTAATAGAAAAATCCTGAGAATAGGATAAAAAGGAAAATAAGCCCAAAGCAAGGCTAAGCAGAAAACGCATGTTCATTTTGTTTTTTGATTGATTGATATGCGAATAACACCATTATTTCTAAAACTATAAAATTAGTTTTATGCTTTAAGAAAACATTAACAAATATAAAGGTGTTGAATATCAACTATCTTCGGTAACCGCCCCTGCCTCTATTTTGGCTGGCTCCTCCAAAATTGCTCAACTTATAGGTAAAGCTGAGCATCGCATATTGGGTAAGGATCAGGCTGTTTGTATCCTGCACAAAATTATCACCGGTTATCCGTCGGGTATCTACCACCTGATCTAATAAATCATAGACCTTGATTTTTAGCGTAGCTTTTTCCTCCAGAAATTGATAACCCAGACTGGTATTCCATAAAATCGACGAATTCTGAAAACCCGGGGATACATTGCCATTGTAGTTGTAGGAGATATCATTTCCAAACACCACGTTTTTAGGCCAAAATGTAGTCGCTTCAAAACTGGCGGTATGATTGATGAACTCCTGATTTCTACCCGGATTTAGCGAAAAGTCAGTCTTGTTATAGGTAAGGCTGTAACCGGGATTGAGTTCAAAAAAATCTTGAATTGCAAAAGTTAACCGAACTCCCGGACTGACCCTAAATTGATCTGAATTGAACAAGACAGCATTATTAAAGCCCACATTGCGGTCATAACTACCGGTCAAACTCAAGCGGTACCTAAATTCCTTTTCTTCCTTACGGGTGCTGTTTGTATAAAACACACGCGCTGAAGCAGAGCGCTTACCATCAACATTTGCATAGGTCGTGGTCTGCCTTAAATCGTCGTCAATAGTAGTTACCTGCGCCACCTGATTTTCGGTAAAACCCAGTGAAAACGAACTAAATATCCCACTTCCTCCCCCAGCAGCAAAGTTAAAACTTCTAAAATCTGCATTGATGTTATGGTTAAAAGTAGGTCGCAAAGCGGGATTTCCCACCACAACATTTAGGGGGTTGGTCTGGTCTATTACCGGCTGCAACTGGTTTATTGACGGCGCATTTGCGTTAGTAATGTAATTGATACTGACGGTTTTGGAACGCTGCAGCTCGTACTGCACGCGGGTGCGTATGGAGAGATTGTTAAACGAATTGTCAAAACCGCCCGTGCCAAACAAATTCTCGTTTTTCAAAACGGTATTGATCAAACCCACATCTGCATTGATACGCCAGGCTTCGTGATCATATCTCAGTCCTACGGTAGGGCGGTTTACGAAAGTCCGCACTTCAAAATTACTGCTGAGTGAATCGTTAAATACCGTATAATTCCCACTTCCGTCCGCATCATAAATAAAACGCTTATTGGTTGACTTAGAAGATGAAAAATCATAGTTTAAATCCATGAAAAAGTCGGTTGCCAAAACAAATCGCTGCTCAGCGCCAATGGAATACCGGTATTCCTGCTGATCCTCGTCAATAAACTGATCCTGAATTTCTGTACGCGGATCACCGACAAAAAATTCACTCTCTGAGAAATAGAAATTATCGTTTTCCTGATTGTTATACTGCTGCGAAAAATTTAACCGTAAAAAAGCCCCACGGGAGCCAAAACGCTTTATAAAATCAAGGTCATTTTGCAGTTCAAAATTATAAATCTCTTCCTGATCTACAGTTTCGGTCGTATTTACCAAATCCCGGTCGCCATCGCTGGAAGAAGCCTCTCGATTACGTACTGCCCGGGTTTTACTGGTGTTAAAGCGCGGGCTAAAGGAAAGCCGGGTCAAGGTATCAAATTCAACTTCAAAACGCACATTAGCCCGGTGCCTGGTGTTTACCGCATTACTGGAGTTCTCAGAACTTGAAAAATAGGTGGTATCCGGCAAAATATTCTCCCGTTCAGTACGGCTTCGCGTATCGGTATTGCTACGGTCAAAGTAATAATTACCGCTTGCTTCATAAGTATCATTCCAGTCGTTACTATAATCAATGCCTGCTGTTTCAGCCTTGGTAATTCCGTTATTATTTCCTCCCTGTACGGCCCGGGCACCGCTACGACCCATCATCCCGTAAATGTCATCAAAGTCAAAGCCCGAACTGTTGATGTTATTAGAGCCGGCAAGTACGGTGGTGCGCATATTATCTTTAAAAACATTGCCTATCCCGCTCATTTCATAGCGCTCATTAGTACCCCCACCTATCGTTGCACGAGCAAAATAACCTTTGTTCTTATCTTTCTTTATGGTAATGTTGATGGTTTTATTTTCACTGTCTCCGGCTTCGCCCGTAAATTCCTGAGCTCGTGATTTCGTATCAACCACCTGTAATTTCTCAATAATCTCCTTCGGAAGGTTTTTAGTGGCGATTTTAGGATCGTTGCCAAAAAACTCTTTTCCATTTACTAAAATTCGGGTGATCGGTTTTCCGTTGATGGTTATAGCACCATCACTGTCTACCTCAGCTCCCGGAAGCTTTTTAAGCAATTCTTCCAGATTAGCATCGGGACGGGTTTCAAAAGAGGCCGCATTAAACTCAAGCGTATCTTTCTTCAGTACAACCGGTGCGCGGTTGGCCACCACAACCACCTCGTCAAGCTGATTGTCCTGTACCTTTAATTTGATTTGACCTAAATCTGATTCCTCTTTAATCTCAACCTGTTGCTTTAATGGCTTAAAGCCGGCGTAGGATATAAACAAGTTGGCCGTTTTGACCTCTGTATTACCTTCCAGTTTAAAAATTCCATTTTGGTCAGATATGCCATATGTGACTAAAGTGCTATCGGCAATTCTTTCCAAATAAACTGTGGCCGACTCAAGTGCTACGCCATCCGGGTCTGTGACCGTTCCTTTCATAACAAATTCTTGAGAAAAGGAATTTTGCAAACTCAATAAAACAAACAACAACAGGTATAAATACTTCATAAACTGGATATGCGTAAAATGTACATTTATACCTATGACCGAAAAAATGACTCAGGGTTTAAAACCAAAAGCCCACTTTTTTGAAAAAAGCGGGCTTTTAAAGGCTTAAGGCTGTAAAAAAATTTATTTTTTTCTGAAATATACCGAGATAGGCACTCCCTGAAAATCAAATTGTTCGCGCAACTTATTTTCTATAAAACGCTTGTAGGGATCTTTTACATACTGTGGCAGGTTGCAGAAAAAAGCAAACTGCGGGTGCGGTGTAGGCAACTGCATGCAATATTTGATCTTGATGTATTTTCCTTTATTCGCCGGTGGCGGATAGGCTTCAATAATCGGCAACATCAGTTCGTTAAGTTCACTGGTTTTTACGCGTCTGCTTCGGTTTTCAAATACCTGAACTGCGGTTTCAATCGCTTTATACACCCGCTGCTTGGTTAACGCTGAAATGAACACGATAGGCACATCGGTAAAAGGTTCCATTTCCTGGCGAATTTGCTTCTCATATTCACGCATGGTTTTGTTTTCCTTTTCGACCAAATCCCATTTGTTCACCAGAATAACAATCCCTTTTCGATTTCGCTCTGCGAGCCAAAAAATATTTTGCACCTGCCCGTCAAAACCACGGGTGGCATCTAAAACAACCAGACACACGTCACAGTGCTCTATTGCACGCACCGAACGCATGACCGAGTAAAACTCAAGATCTTCCTTAACCTTAGACTTGCGGCGTATACCAGCAGTGTCCACCAGATTAAATTCAAATCCAAAACGGTTGTATTTAGTATCTATAGCATCGCGGGTTGTCCCTGCGACATCTGTCACGATATAGCGATCCTGACCAATCAGGGCGTTGATAAATGAGGATTTTCCGGCATTGGGACGACCTACAACGGCAAAGCGCGGCAATATGCTTTCTTCCACTTCCGGTTTATCTGGTAAAACCTCAACCAGCGCATCGAGTAAATCTCCGGTGCCGCTACCGCTAATACCGGCGATGGTATAGTAATCACCAAGCCCCAGACTGTAAAACTCCACAGCGTTTTCTTCACGCATAGCGTTATCTACCTTGTTAACCACAAGAAACACAGGCTTGTTCTGGCGACGCAGCAAATTGGCCACATCTTCATCCATCCCCGTTACTCCGGCTTCCACATCAACCATAAAAATGATGGCGTCAGCCTCATCTATAGCCAGTTCTACCTGCTTGTCAATTTGTTCTTCAAAAACGTCATCACTCCCTTTTACATACCCACCGGTATCTATGATTGAGAATTCTTTTCCGTTCCAGTCGGTTTTGCCATAATGGCGATCGCGGGTTACCCCACTCACCGAATCAACAATCGCCTCGCGGCGCTGAATTAATCGGTTAAAAAGGGTTGATTTACCCACATTAGGTCTCCCTACAATTGCTACAATACTCATATGTTATACTTTGTGCTTTTAAAGCGCTGCAAAATTACGATAAATACCTGCACGGTTGGCAATTGCTTTGCTTTAAGCTAAATCCTGGCAATAAGCCGTCTGTTTACGGTCCTAAACAGTGCATACTATTAAATCTTCCCTAAATTCTGTTAAGACAGCTGTTAATTACCCGCCAGATAAAACCGGAGGTGCACTACCTTACGTATCTATTAGCAAACAACACAAGTTATGTATCACCTTATGAAACGTATTATAGTAGGTCTTTTTGCAGCTTTTATCTTATACAGCTGTAATCTCATTTCAGCAGCCGGACTCAGCAGCGCCGGGCAACCCACAAAAGAAGTTAATGGGGACCTCACCTCAACCACTGCAAATTCTGCCGAAAATGTAGACCACAGCGCCTGGGACGCCTTGCTTAAAAAACACGTAAACGCCGCCGGAATGGTAGATTACGAAGGTTTTCAGAAAGACCGTGCAAAGCTGGATGCCTACCTAAAAAAATTATCATCCTACAATCCAAGCGATGACTGGTCGGTTCAGGAACTTTTGGCCTATTACATCAATTTATATAACGCGTATACGGTTGAGCTGATCCTAAATAATTATCCGGTAAAAAGCATCAAAGACATTGACGGTGCCTGGACCAAGGCTATTGTCCCCGTAGGAAATCGTGAACTTTCTTTAGGCGGAATTGAAAACGGCGTGCTGCGTAAAATGAACGAACCTCGTATTCACTTTGCCATCAACTGCGCATCCATGTCCTGCCCAAAATTGCTGAATGAAGCCTATACCGCCGGTAAAATCAATGAACAGCTTGATAAAGTGACCAAAGAGTTTGTGAACTCAGACAAAAATGATATCACAGCTTCAAACCCTAAAGTATCTTCAATTTTTGACTGGTATAAGAGCGATTTTATCACAGACAAAACACCAACGGTGATTGATTATATCAATCAGTACAGCAAAACCAAAATCAATAAAGGTGCTACACTGACGTATAAAAATTACGACTGGAATCTTAATAAACAATAGATTTCTCCTTTAGTACGGAAATATCCCGCTCTATGCGGGATATTTAATTTTATGTCCTGACGAATTAGTTTAGTTTTGAATACCCATTCTACCCCCGCCGAATTACCTTTTATGCTGAGTATCATTATTCCCGTTTACAACGAGTCTGCCAATTTACCGGTGCTGCTGAAACATCTCCTGCGCAGTGCAAAAGCCCCGGAACTTCTGGAAATTCTGGTAGTTGACGGAGGTAGCACTGATGACACCCCGGCTTTGGGCGAAAAATTTAAAGCGGCTAACCGCGTTAATCTTCAACTTTTACAATCCGGAAAAGGCAGGGCCAAACAGATGAACACCGGGGCACGGGCTGCCCGTGGAAGTATTCTTTATTTTTTACATGCCGATTCTTTTCCGCCGAAGCATTTTGACCAGCATATACGTGATGAGGTTGAAAAAGGAAATCCTGCCGGATGCTTCAGAATGCAGTTTGACAGCAAGCATTGGTGGCTGCGTCTGGCCAGTTATCTCACTAAATTCAACTGGAGAGCCAGCCGTGGCGGCGATCAAAGTCAGTTTATCACCCGCGAACTTTTTGATGAGATAGGTGGTTACGATGAAAGCTACATCATCTACGAAGACAATATTTTGATCAATGAGCTTTATGCCCGTAAGAAGTTTGTAGTCATTCAGCAGCCGCTGAAATCTTCTGCTCGTATGTATGAAAAATACGGCGTCTGGTATGTACAATATCATTTCTGGAGTATTTATGTCAAAAAATGGATGGGCGCTTCGGCCGAAGAACTTCACGCCTACTACTGTAAAGTGCTTAAAAAATAAGAGTCTACAAACTCTTCAAATCAATCTTTCGCTTTGCTTAAAATTAGTTTTGAAATTGAATTATTAGTTTCAATGCTAAATTTTCATAGTTTCTTAACAGCAATCGCACGGGCTTCGATGTAATTTGAAACTGAATTTAAAAAAACTCTAACCATGACAATTTTTGAAGCGATACGTAAAGACCACGATAAACAACGCGAACTCTGCCGGATGGTTACCTCAACCAGCGGCGAGTCTAAGGGTCGCAAGCAAATGTGGGAAGACCTTAAAAAAGAGTTGCAGATACACGCTGATGCTGAAGAACGCACTTTTTATTCCCCACTTATTCATAACGATATGATGCAGGAGCACGCCCGTCACGGCATCGCCGAGCATCACGAAATGGACGAACTCATTGAAAAAATTGACGCTACTGAGATGGACTCCCCTGCCTGGCTGGTTTATGCCAAACAACTATGCGAGAAAGTAGAGCATCACCTGGAAGATGAAGAGCACACCTTTTTTCAGCTGGCCGGAAAAGTATTCACCGAAAAGCAAAAAACCGAGATCGCTACTGAATATCAAAAAGAAATGAAAGCCAATCGCTAATTACCGTTGCTGTAATCTCCTATGACTTCAATAAAAACGCCATCAGGATCCCGCAGTAACAGTAAATAATTATGCTCTCCAAGTTTAATAGGCGTATCGGCTTCGGGCTGTACGCCTTCTTTTTTGATTGCTTCCATAATACCATCAAGCGTATACACCTGCAGGGTCAGGTATTGCAACCCCAGTTGCTGCTGAATTCCGGCTTTAACCGAATCGATTTCCGCCTTTGGCAAATCAAATGATGCAATTTTTAGCTGTGAACTCCCGGGGATGGTGTCAAAAGCCAATCGGGTTACTTTAAAAGGAAGGCCTTGCGACAGCCCTAAACGGGTTGCAAACGGGGCATCAACCGTAAAACTCCCCACTTCGTGAAGTCCTAAAATATCTTTGTAAAAGTGTAAGGATTGTTGCTCGTCGCTAGCGACTACAGCAACAGTAAGTGCTCCGGGTTTAAAGTTAGATTCCTGGCCTTTTGAAACCAGAGCAAAACCGAAAAGAGCTAGCAAAAGAAGTACACGATGGCGCATAAAAAAAAGGGTTTTAGTAAAGATACTTTACAAAACCCTTTTTTCGTCAATTCGTTATCGTTTATCTGCTCTGCACGTAGAAACCGTGAATAACTCCCGGCAACCATCCTAAAAGCGTCAGTATGACATTGATGATAAAATCTTTGCCTAAGCCTTTATTCATTGCAACTGCAAGAGGTGGTAGTAATATGGTTATGATAATTGAAATAATTCCCATTGTGTAATTTTTTGGTTAGTGTTCAGTCCAAAAATATACAGCCTGCCTCTTCTAATGCCTTAACACTTTGCCAATTGAGATAAGTTTCACGTTTTTTCAAACCACTTTTTAAGCACTTCTTCAGCCGGTTTTCCTTGAGGGGTAAAACGATTATTTTCCTGCGAAATCGTACGCTCGTGATTGGGAAACCACTTCCAGACGAAACCTCCTGCAAACCAGGGCTCATTCCAAAACTCTTCAAACAAAGCTTCGAAGAGATTTACCTGAGCTTCCGCATTCATCTTCCCGTCGTGACGATCACTAACCCATGGTTCTTTCCCCGCAAAGTCTGCACTACGGTATCCAAACTCTGTGAATAAGACAGGTTTGTTGTACTTTCGCGAAAGCGCAACAAACATCTTTTTATGCGGCTGCCAGCCTGCTTTGGCTTCGGCAATCGTTGGTGTTTCGGCTTCTGAAACCGGATAATAGGCGTCAGCACCAATATAATCGAGCTGCGACCAAAAATTCACTTTGTCTACCTTATCCCAGTTTTCGGCATAGGTGAGCTTCCCGGTATACACCTCCCGTACCTCGGCGATCAGGCTGTTCCAAAAATCAGGTCTCTCGTTCACAAAATTATAAAGCTCTGTACCTATGCAAAAGAGTTCGGCTCCGGTTTCCTGAGCCAGCTTTGCATACAACAGAATAAACTCCCTGTAGGATTTTTCAAAAGCAACCCAGTCTGCGTCTGACTTCATCTGCATATCGCCGGTAAACGTGCCGCGGCCAATCCAGATATGGGGCTTGACCATGACTTTGATTCCACTTTGATGTAAGGCTTCGATGTATTGCTTCGCTCCTTCATAGCGCTCGCCGTACCATTGGCGTTCCGCATTAAAATACAACTGCGGATTGTCGAGATCGCGCACAAAACCGAAAGGCATTATGGCTACGTGACTCGCTCCCACGCGCAAAACCGGATTGATATCTTTCTGCACCAGCGTATCGCCCGAAGCAACAAAACTCACCCCATCAATTTTTTGGCTTACATAAGGCGTGGCAGAGCAACCTCCAAGCGCGAGGCAACCTATTACCAATAACAAAAATGAATATGTGTATTTCATACCCCTAAAAATAGGCGAAATAAATGCTCCTTTAATCTCATTTTCTCAAAAAAACCACCAAATTGAGCGTGACACCATTCTAAGTTATTATCTTTAAGAACAACCTCAACGCAACAGCTTTTTTATGGAACATGTGGTCATTGTAGGCAATGGCATCGCCGGAGTTACGGCTGCCCGGCACATCCGGAAAAATTCAGATAAAAATATCACCATCATTTCTGCCGAAAGTGATCATTTTTTCTCCCGCACCGCACTGATGTATGTCTATATGGGGCATATGCGCTTTAGAGATCTCAAACCTTACGAAGATCAGTTTTGGTCAAAAAACAACATCAATCTTAAAAATGCCTTTGTTGAACGGGTTGATACCGATGCACAAACCCTGCATTTGGCAAAAGGCGAAACCATCACCTACGACACACTTATTCTTGCAACGGGGTCGATCCCTGCAAAATACGGCTGGGAAGGTCAGGATTTAAACGGCGTTCAGGGACTGGTTTCCAAACAGGATTTAGAACTGCTCGAAAAAAATGCACCCAATAACGAAGTCTGTCCCAAAGCGGTCATCGTAGGCGGCGGCCTCATTGGCGTTGAACTCGCCGAAATGCTGCACACCCGCAAGATTGAGGTAACTATGATCGTGCGTGAACACGCATTTTGGTCGGGTGTTTTACCTGATGGCGAAGCCGAAATGATTAGCAGACACATTAAAAATCACGGGATTGATTTAAGATGCGGAGCAGAACTTGATAAAATTTTGGATGACGGCCAGGGGAATGTAAGCGGAATAATCACTAAAAAAGGAGAGCAGATTGACTGTAAGCTCGTAGGCATCACAACCGGCGTTAAACCCCAGATTGAATTTTTCAAAGACTCCAAAATAGAGACAGACCGGGGCATTCTGGTCAACCGAATGCTTGAAACCAATATTAAAAACGTCTATGCCATTGGTGATTGTGCGCAGCAGCGCGAGGCCATAGGATTACGAAAACCGGTGGAAGCCGTATGGTACACCGGCCGAATGATGGGCGAAACGGTTGCTCAGACCATTTGCGGCAGGCCTTTCGAGTACAGTCCGGGAAATTGGTTTAATAGCGCCAAGTTTTTTGACATCGAATACCAGACCTACGGCTGGGTTTTTAGTACCAAAAACAAAAAAGACTACGAGCAGCATCTGCACTGGAAGCATTCGGATGACACCAAATGCATAACCATCGCTTTTCATAAAGACACCCGCGAATTTTTAGGCATCAACAGCTTTGGTATTCGCCTACGCCACGACGTACTTGACCGCTGGCTGAATGAAAAACGGGACGTGGCCTACGTTACCAAAAACCTTAAAGAAGCCAATTTTGACCCCGAGTTTTACAGGCATTACGAATCTGAAATTCAAAAAGAATTTAAAGTCTAGCCAAAACCTCACAGGTTTTAAAAACCTGTGAGGTCTAAATAACTGAATGATGCAATACGAACCTATTTCAGCTGGAAACTACTATCATATTTATAACCGTGGGAATAATTATGAAGATATTTTTATTGAAGATCGCAATTATGAGTATTTCCTTAATCTGGTCGCAAGGCATCTGACAAGTGTATTGGAAGTTTTATCGTATTGCCTTTTAAAGAATCATTTCCATATGATAGTCAGAACTTTTGATAATACCGAAGACCATTTGATATCAAGGAAATTTTCAAATTTATTTAATGCGTATGCAAAAAGTATCAATAAAGCGTACGGAAGAAATGGAAGCTTATTTAAAGACCGATTTTCGAGAAAAAAAATTGATCAGGAAAATTATTTACGCAACCTAATCATTTATGTTCATTTGAATCCGACAAAGCATTTTGGAATTGATTTTAAAACGTATAAATATTCCTCATATCAGGCGTTTATATCAAACAAAAGAACTTTATTAAACAGGGACTTTGTTCTGGGTCTGTTTGACGATGAACCTAATTTTAAAGCAGCACATTGTCTGACCACATTTGACCCTAATAACGAATATTTACTGGAATAACCCAGACCTCACAGGTCTTCGAGACCTGTGAGGTCTAAATAACACTAGCTTTATGAGCACCATACAACGCGATATGTCTCTTACCGGCCAGCCGCCGGCTTCTATAAACGCCATTCAAAAACTGGGAACTGCTCTTGGAGTGGCGGGCTTATTAATTCTGCTTCTGGCGGCCTTTAACGTAAATTTCCCGGAAAAACAGCTTTGGCTTAGTATTGCGCTCGGCAGTTTGTTTGGCGGAATCCTCATCTTTACTTACGGCGCTTACTCCGGGAAGCACGAAGGCATCAAGAATGACGGTGTCTGGTTTAAATCGGTTTCTAGCAGGGGGTTTTTAGCCTGGGTTGCGGGGCTGGCTTTGACAGGGTTTTACATCATCCTGTATTTCAAGGCAGAATGGTTAGGTCTTAACACCGAAGGTGATAATACCGGTCTCATCGCGCTTTTTGATCCACTAAGCAGAATATTGAGCGGTAACCCTGCAAGCCAATGGTTTGTGTACGGTACGCTCTATACCATCGCAATTTTGGCTTTTGGGATCAAATTCTTCTGGAAATACCGCCACAACCGTTATGAAAGGCTGCGCACGCTGAGCGTGATGTTTTTTCAGACCGCTTTTGCCTTTCTGATTCCTGAGTTTATGGCGAGGCTCAATTCAGAAAATTTCAATCTGCCCTATTATGATTTAAAGAATATCTGGCCGCTCAATTACTACAATTTTGAGCAGTACCGTGTCAACGATTTTATCTCTGCCGGCAATGTAGGTCTTGCCTTATTGCTTTTCGGGATCGCTTCCATCTTTGTTATTACGCCTATTCTCACTTATAAATACGGAAAACGCTGGTATTGCAGCTGGGTGTGCGGTTGTGGCGGATTAGCCGAAACTGCCGGAGATTCCTTTAGACACCTCAGCGATAAAAGCACCTTTGCCTGGAAGGTAGAGCGCTGGGTGGTGCACAGCGTTTTGGTTTTTGTGGTGGTGATGACCACTGCAGTGGTTTCGACCTATCTGGGCTACGATGCCGATAAATATTGGCTGACTAAAGATGTATTCCTTATTGGCGTAGCAGTTTTTCTTACCCTGCTTTTTGCCGGAATTTGGTTTTTCAAGAAGGAAGAATTAAAACAGGACGCCCGTTACGGAGCTATTGGGTATCTGGTAATTGTTTTGGCATTAATCGGCATTCATTACGCTAGTGGAAGCACCTTATTTTTAATAGACGCCGAAACTTTGCGTAGCAGTTATGGCTTTCTTATTGGTGCGATTTTTAGTGGGGTAATTGGTACGGGCTTCTACCCTATTTTTGGAAACCGGGTGTGGTGTCGTTTTGGCTGCCCAATGGCTGCGATTTTAGGATTGCAACAGCGTTTGTTTTCAAAATTCCGAATTACCACAAACGGTGGACAATGTATTTCCTGCGGAAACTGTTCCAGCTATTGTGAGATGGGTATTGATGTACGAGCTTATGCTCAAAAAGGCGAAAACATAGTACGTGCCAGTTGTGTGGGTTGTGGGATCTGCTCTGCCGTTTGTCCACGTGGTGTGCTAAAGCTTGAAAACGGAGCAACGGATAAGCGCATCAACAGCCGCGAAATTCTTTTGGGCAATGACGTAGATTTGATGGATTATGTAAACCAAAACTAGTTTAAAACAAATCGGTTAACTTGGATAACCTAAAAAACGAATTATGATATTAGGAATGGTAGGCCCCTGGCAAATTTTATTAATCCTCATTTTGGGAGTTTTCGGGCTCATCTTACCCCTTATCGCGCTGATCGATATTTTGCGGAACGACTTTAAAGGCAATAACGATAAGATCATTTGGGTGCTGGTTGTTTTGTTCTTCAACATCATAGGATCTATCCTGTATTTCGCTATGGGCAGAAAGCAACGGGTTTAGCGCTGTAAAGCTTTCGCGAAAGCGCAAAAAATAAAGGCGCAGATCTCCACCCACGCCTTTTCTAACAAATCAATACTAAACAAACATTATCTATTTCATTTACGGATGAATGTTTGTTTCGGTTTTCTAATCCCTGTTAAATTGAACCCAAAAGAAAAAGCAGAAACCGAAGTCCCTGCTTTTCCTCTAATCAAAACTTAAACAACATTATAAGTTGGGCAGCAATACCTGATCAATCACGTGTACGATTCCGTTTGTGGTTTGCACATCGGGGATTACCATATTTGCGGGCGCAGCATTACCTGATCCACTAACGCTTAGAACTCCATCTGTAAACGCTCCGAGGGTAATATCATCAGAACCCAAAGCATCATAAGTCCCTGCGTTTAGTTCCGAAGTAAACTTCCCGGCACTTACGTCTGCAAAAACGTGATTTAATAAAACCGCAGTCACTAAATCTTTATCCAGTTGTCTAATATCTGAAGGCTGGGTAAATGTTAAACCTAAGGCAGTACCCAGGTTAATAAAAGCCTGATCTGTTGGAGCAAAAACCGTAAAACTCGCGGCAGGATTGCTCAATGCCTCAGCTAGTTCAGCATACACAACAGCTTCTACTAGGTAAGTAAGTCGAGGATTTTTAAATACTGAAGCGCTTTGTAATGCCAAAGCGGTTTCAACAACATTAGCACCCGAAGCAATCATCACCTTATCAATGACGTGAACCGTTCCATTTGAAGCCGAAATATCGGTCGCCAAAATCTCTGAACCGTTAATGTATAGCGTACCGTCACGGTTGATAAAGCGACGTGTAGGCCCCAGTAACGAAGAAGCTGTACCACCATCATTGATTGAACTACTCAATAAGTTTCCATTAGAAACGTGATACAACAAGGTGTTTTTTAAGAAGGGTTGTTGTAAAACACCTAAAGTGGTTTCTTCTAATCCCAAACGTGCAAAAGCATCGTCTGTAGGTGCAAAAACGGTAAAGTCTCCTGAAGGATCACCTGCATTGCTATTGCTCAAAGTTACCGCAACATCACCTAAAACCGCAGCGGCTTCAAGCGTGGTAAATGCGGGGTTCGCTACAGCGATAGCTGCAATTGACGCCGGCTCATCTTCATAAGCCGAGTCGGTCTCACACGAAGTGGTCAAAACGGTACCTAAAAACGCAAGCGCGATACCGGTATATTTATATAGATTTTTCATAATATTTTATGTTTTATTGAAATTAATTATCGGTATCGATCTTAGAACGAATAGGTTATACCCCAGTTAAAACCGTCTGCATCTCCCAGGTTACGCCCTTCAATGTAATTAGCATATCCGCCGGAAACACCAATGCCTTTATAAACGGGCACATACGCATTAAAGCCGATACGGGTATAGTTTACACGAGTTGCCGGGAAGAATCCGTTAAAGCCTTCGCCCAAAATATCCACACCGCTGTCGTCTGACAATTGATTGGCGATATACGCGTCCAGATAGAATTTAGAAGCGGCATAACCCAGCTTGAGTTCGCTTAACAATGCGTTAGGAACGCTGTTGCTGCGCAGGCTATAGCCTATTTGCCCGGTGGCAAAAATCCCGTTGTTGTGCTTGTAGTTTGCAATCGCAAGACCGGTGATGTCTGTAGAACGGTTACCTATCGCGATGATAGACTGTAGGCCTTCATCTGCGCGGTAATCACCTAATGGTGTTTCAATACCCGCCGCAGCGATAAAATTGATCATTCCCTTAGGAGTAGCGGTAGAAGCAAAACGGTATTTCGCATACAGACTCACGTCCTGTACCCCTTTGCGTTCGTTTTCATAACCTAGATTATCTAAAGTTTCAGGTGTAGCTTCTCCTTCAGATTTGATGTACGGAAGATTAAATACCAAATTGAAATTATCTGAAATTCCATATTCCGCATATAAGGAATAACTGGTGGTCTGCACCTCGTTAAAAACCGGCACACCGTCTACCTTTTGTGGTACCAGAAATACCTCATCGTATTTTTCCGAAGAAAAAGAGGCTGTAATGCTCCCTTCTCCTTTCGCCTTCATAAAGCCGCTTACCGGACTCTGGGCAAGCATCGTAACAGGAAGCATTAAAAGCGCACCTGCCAGCAATCGTAAATTTAAGTTCATCTTTTTTGTTTTTGGTTTACAGCAACACATACGCTGGAAACGCATCGCCGGTTTTCTTAATGTTTTGTTAAAGAACCAAAAGCGCTTTATTCTCGTATACTTAATGCCTCACACCGGGTGTCAGGTACTTTTTATTCATTCGACTTAAAAACGGCAAATGATTTTACGACTGGTAATTCTTTTAGTATGTGCGGTAGGCTTTTCGCAAAGCGGAAAACACTACAGCAAAACCTACTATGAAAACGGAAACCTTAAAGCCGAAGGTTGGTTGCTCAATGAATCAAAAACCGATTACTGGTATTTTTACAATACGAATGGAAGCCTTAATGCCAAAGGATCCTTTACCGATGATAAAAAGAATGGATATTGGTACTTTTACGCAGCAGACGAGCAACTGCTTAAAGAAGGGCATTATAAAAATGATGAGGCTGCAGACTGGTGGATTTTTCACAAACCGGGCGGCATTTCAGAAAAAGTACAGTTCAAATACGGCAGCCGTCAGGGTTATGCCTTAATCTATAAAAATGGGACACTTTTTAAGGCAGAACGCTATAAAAATGATATTCTTACCGGCTCCTGGACCAGTGTTTCACAGTTTAAAAAAGACAATCCTAACGCCCGCTTTTAATGTATAACATCAACGTAATTATACCGGCCTTTAACGAGGAAGACTCTATAGGCCTGGTTGTGGGCGATATTCCAGACCTCGTAAGCGAAGTCATCGTAGTGAGTAACAATTCTACAGACGCTACCGAAACCGTGGCCGCCGCGGCAGGTGCCACTGTGCTGGTAGAAAACCGAGCCGGTTACGGCTATGCCTGCCTGAAGGGAATGGACTATATCGCTGCCAAATCTGAAAAGCCAGACATCGTGGTCTTTCTGGATGGGGATTACAGCGATTATCCCGAGCAACTCAAGGAACTGGTGGCTCCCATTATTGAAAAAGACCTGGATTTTGTTATTGGCGCCCGGGTAAAACACCTGCGTGAAAGTGGCAGTATGACCTTCCCGCAGCGCTTCGGCAACAAGCTCGCAACTACGCTGATGCGCTGGTTTTTCAACTCCCGTTTTACCGATTTGGGACCTTTTCGCGCCATCAAATACGACAAGCTTTTGGCTCTAAATATGGAAGACAAGACCTACGGCTGGACGGTCGAGATGCAGCTTAAGGCCCTGCGCAAAAACTACAGTTATGTAGAAATCCCTGTAAAATACCGCAATCGCATAGGCGTCTCTAAAGTTTCGGGAACCGTTAAAGGTGCTATATTTGCCGGTATAAAAATTCTGGGTTGGATTTTTAAGTACAGTTTTAAATAATGGAAACCGCAATCATCATCATTTATACTCTTGCGCTGGCAGTTATTTTCCTGTACAGTCTGGCACAGCTCAACCTGCTCATCAATTACCTCAAGGCCAGCAAAAAAACAGACGATGCTCCGGTTTTTGATTTGAACAATCCCAAGGAAGTTCCTTTTGTGACCGTACAGCTCCCACTTTATAACGAACTCTACGTCGTGGAGCGTCTGCTCGACAACATCGCGAAACTGGATTATCCTAAAGACAAACTCGAAATTCAGGTGCTTGACGATTCTACTGACGCCAGTCTCGAAACCACCCGCGAGAAAATAGAAGTTTTAAAAAATGCCGGAATCCCCATAACCCACATCACCCGCACCAACCGTAGCGGTTTTAAAGCCGGCGCGCTCAAAGAAGGGTTACAGATTGCAAAAGGCGAATTTATCGCAATTTTTGATTCCGATTTTGTGCCAAACGCAGACTGGCTGCGTAAGACCGTGCCTTATTTTAAAAATGAAAACATCGGTGTGGTACAAACCCGCTGGGCTCACTTAAATCGCGATTACTCGTTGCTAACGCGTATTCAGGCATTTGCATTAGACTTTCACTTTGTGCTGGAGCAGGTAGGCCGCAATTTTGGGCATCACTTCATCAACTTCAACGGTACTGCGGGCATCTGGCGTAAAACCTGCATCCTTGATGCCGGAAACTGGCAGGGCGACACCCTTACCGAAGATCTCGATCTCAGCTACCGCGCTCAGCTCAAAAAATGGGATTTTAAATACCTGGTTGATGTAGAAACACCCGCCGAACTTCCGGTTGCCATTAGTGCGGCGCGTTCTCAGCAATTCCGCTGGAACAAAGGCGCGGCAGAAAATTTTCAGAAACTGTACGGCCGTTTGCTTAAAGACCCAACAGTTTCCTTTAAGACTAAATTTCACAGCTTTTTTCACCTGCTCAACAGCAGTATGTTTCTGCTGGTTTTGCTGGTCGCAATCCTGAGCGTCCCGGTGCTCTATATCAAAAACAACAATCCCGCGTACAGCGGTTACTTCAATGTCATCGCCGGTTTTGCGTTGAGTACGCTTATTTTCTTTGGTTGCTACTGGGTTACTTATAAGCGCATACACGGCGGCGGTTTTAAGAATTTCGTCAACTACATCGGGATGTTTTTTACCTTTTTCTCGATAGCAATGGGCTTTAGTGTGCACAACTCACTGGCCGTTTTAGAGGGGCATTTCGGGAAAAAATCAGAGTTTATACGTACGCCCAAATTCAACATCAGTAAACTGGGCGATAACTGGAAATCAAACATCTACCTCAAAAAAAGCCTTTCGCTCAACACGCTACTGGAAACCCTGCTCTTTCTTTACTTTGGCTTTGCCATCTACAGCGCCGTACAATTGAATGATTTTGGTCTCATCCTGTTCCATCTGATGTTATTTGCAGGCTTTGGCTTTGTCGCTTTTAAGTCTATTTTTTCACGGGTTTGATTATGTGGGCGCCTGTTTTCGGGCTTTTGGCCCGCAAACACCGCGCTTTCCGCTTTATCTTTAGGGCTTCACAGCCCTAAAGGATGCCGCTGCAATCGCTGGCGCAGGTATTAAAAACCTATTTTTGAACATTCATGTGCCATACGTATGCTTCAACTTTTAAAAGCCTATAAAATTCAGCTTCTGCTCGTTCTGAGTCTTCTGGCGTTTTACGCAGCTTTTGCTTACGACCTGGAACGCAGTGATTTCATAAAACTCATCACGCTTTATGCAGGTCTATTTTTTATAAGCTTTAAGCTCATTCAACTCTTGAAGATTGATTTTAAAACTTTGATGGTTTTGGCAATTCTGGTACGACTGGTATTTCTGGTTGCTATCCCGAATTTATCCCAGGATTTCTACCGTTTTTTATGGGATGGCCGACTCATGGCTCAGGGGCTCAGCCCATACCTATTAACTCCTGACGCATGGGTACTAACCGGAAACCTGCCCGTAGCACAGGCAAACGAACTCCTAAATGGAATGGGCAGTTTGAGCCGGCAGCATTATTCAAACTATCCGCCGGTAAACCAGTTTTTCTTTGCTCTGGCCGGTTTCTTTGCCGGCAAATCGATTTTTGGCGGTGTAGTGGTTTTACGCCTGTGCATCATCGCTGCAGATTTGGGTGTTTTGTGGCTTGGCCGCAAGCTGCTCAAAGTACTAAAGCTTCCACAGCATCAGATTTTTTGGTATGTGCTCAATCCCTTTATTGTGATCGAACTTACCGGCAACCTGCATTTTGAAGGGATCATGCTGTTTTTTTTATTGGCCGCCCTTTATTTACTGCATTCCGGGAAGTGGTTTTTTTCTGCCGTTTTACTGGCGCTCTCCATTTCGGTAAAGTTGTTGCCGCTTATGATGCTTCCCCTTTTGTTTCAATTTTTGATCAGACCCACTGAACACTCAAGCGAATCGCAACACTTTTGCCACTACTTAAAAAACAACTTTGCTCAATCACTCTGGCGATTGAGCCGCTATTACGTTGTGGTCCTTCTAGTCTTTGCCTTAAGCTTTCTTCCCTTTTTAAATTCAGCTTTGCTGGAACATTTTACGGCTACAATTGCGCTTTGGTTTCAAAAATTTGAGTTTAACGCCAGTATCTACTACCTCGTACGCTGGGTTGGCTTTCAGGTAAAGGGTTATAATATTATTGCGACTTCAGGTAAAATTCTGCCGCTCGTGGTTATCGGCATCCTGGCATTGCTTGGTTTTTTGCGGAAAAACGACACTACGCCACGTTTATTTGGCGTCTTACTTTTGGGCAGCACGGCTTATTTTATGCTCTCTACCACCGTGCATCCCTGGTACATCGCTACACCCCTACTGCTCTCGGTTTTTACACGTTTTCGCTTTGCGATGGTATGGAGTTTTGTAGTGATGCTGAGCTATTCGGCCTATAAACCCGAAGGAGTAGAAGAAAACCTATGGCTTGTCGCCCTGGAGTATCTCATCCTGACAGGTTTTATGATTTGGGAGTTTGCACAAAAAAGAAAGAACAAATTAGTTTAACACTTTAAGGATCAGGGAAAAGCTATTTTTATATATTCAATCTATTTGAAAATAAACTTTTGCTTTGAACACCTATCTACATCGATTTTCAGGAATTGTTGCTTTGCTCATTTTAAATGTATTTCCGGAGCAAAGCACCGTCCCGGTTGATCGTCCAAAGGAGGCTATTCTCCATATTGACACCACCTCAGCAACCGGTTTTGTTCTGGCTAAATCAGGAGATTTATCCGATAGCGTAACATCATATAATCATTCAGTAAACAATCGTTCTTCCGCTACAGGAATTGCTATCCTCCAAGAAGAAAACCCACCATCCTGCACCAATTTGCTGGGTCCGCCAGATCGGACGACCAATGTAGGAGTAGGTGCCTCGCTTCACTGGGGGGTGGCTGCAGGCGCTTCGGGATATAAACTTTATGTTGGTACATCCAGCGGAGGTACAGATTTGGTAAACGCTCAGGATGTAAGCAGTAATACCTTTCAGTTTCCGGAAAATCTACCGGCCTTTACCAAAATTTATGTGCGTATTGTTCCCTATAACAGTTCAGGGAGTGCTGCCGGCTGTACTGAGGAGTCTTTCACTACCGGCAGTGCCCCACAACCACCAGAGTGTACAACGCTTACCAATCCCGGACCGGGATCAACCAATGCATTTATAACCGCAACCATAAGTTGGGAACGAATAGACTCTGCGACCGGCTATCTGATTTCTATGGGTCTTGATCCGGAAGCTACTTCTTACGTGCAAAATCGAAATGTGGGAAATTCAGACACCTTTTTTCTGGGTGAAGCCCTGCCCTATGACACTGACATTTACGTAAAAGTCACCCCGTATAATTCTTCCGGAGAAGCTCAGGATTGCAGTATACAAACATTTAGGACCCGCAAAGATCCTAATGAGCCCATTAGTTTTGAATGTACTGAATTAAAAAGTCCACAAAACGGTGCAACGGCTGTCTCGACTACTACTTTGTTAACCTGGGACCCCGTTCCTGAGGTAGTGAGTTATCTCCTGACTGTAGGTACCAGCTCCGGTGGTGGTGAAATACTAAATCTGGTAAACGTGGGAAATAGCACAAGTTTTGAATTTATAAATGAATTACCCGAAAATACACGTATTTACGTGACCCTAACTCCGGGCTACGGCAGTGGTGCTGCTTCAGATTGTCTTGAAACCTCCTTTACAACCGGCACTAGATCAAAACCCACAGGTCCCAAGGCAAAATCTCGCTATGGTATTTCACCTGATGGCGATGGTATCAATGAGATTTGGGAAATTGAAGATTTGGATCGCTATACCAATAATACCGTTCAAATTTTCAATCGATGGGGAGATCTGGTATTTGAAACTACCAACTACGATAACACGCAAAATGTATTCAGAGGCCTAGCCAACCGAAAAACGACTACCGGAGCCGGTAATTTACCTGAAGGCACCTACTTTTTTAGAATCACTTCAGAAAATCCTGAAATCACGGAACCTGCAACAGGATTTATAGTACTCAAGCGATGAAAATTCAAAACCTTACGTTCTGGGCTCTGTTGGTTTTTACTTTTTCTTATAAAGTAATGCAGGCGCAACAACAGCCTGTCTTTTCAGAATACAATTACAATACGATCATGCTTAATCCTGCTCATTCGGGTTATTATGCGAACAGTGAATTTACGCTTTCCAATCAGAGCAGCTACAGCGGAATTGAGGGTGCTCCATCCAGTTTAAATGCTACACTAAATCTTACTTTAAACAACCAAAAGGTAGGTCTGGGAGGCGGTTTTATAAGGGATCAAATAGGTGTAAGCGCAGTAACGAATGCTTTTGCCTCATACGCCTATAAACTTTATTTCGGACAACAGGCAAAGGCTCCCCGCTATCACAATTATAATCCTAATATTATTTCGTTTGGTATATCCGCAGGATTATTGAATTATTCTGAAGATTTACAATCGCTAAACATCACTGATGATCCTCAATTTCAACAAAATTTAAACGGAACCATACCTACCTTAGGGATTGGTATTTTATTCAATCGTGATCAAATCTATGCGGGACTTTCTATTCCTAACCTTTTAGGCAATGCGCTTGCTCCTGATGATGCGATCAGCATCAATTCTGTGGCTTACGCCTATGCAGGATACCGCATATATACCGGGGTTTTTGATGAGTTGGAAATCAAACCTAATACCTTGATCCGGTATGAACCGGGGGCACCACTTTCCGTAGATCTAAATCTTATCGTAAACTATAAAAACAAGGTGGAGTTTGGGGGCGGTTACCGCACCTCTTCTGCAGTAAATGCGCTCGCAGGAGTTTATTTATTCAACAACCTACGGCTTATTTATAATTATACCTTACCTCTTCGAGAAACACCCTTACCCCCAACCCACGGCCTGGTTTTAAGCGTACGTTTTGGAAAAGGCTACAACTAATTACTTTTTTAAAGTAGCTCTATAAATACAGCCTATACGCCGCGATTTGTAATTGCGATCTGCTTTTGAAGTGATGTTACCGTCGTAGCATTCGGTGAGCTCCAGATTATATTCCGGAAGTTGCTCTTCTAAAACATCAACCCGATCTTTCTCGACTACTACGTAAAAACTATCGGCTTCGGGTAATTCTCTTTCGCCTTCAGAAATTAAAACCGGTAGCCGTTCTCCAAAATCCCAAATCAATTCCGGGGAGCTGTTGGTCAAATAATAAAGCGGGTTTCCGCTTTCCTGATAACGCTCAATTACGAGTGCAATCTCGCGGTAATCGGGATTGGTATAGGTCAAACGCACTAGCGGAAAGGCAAAGGTGATGATGGCACAACACATGGCAACCACCGAATAGAACGCAGGCTCAATCCTTTTGCTTTTTAAGCTTCGAATAAAAACGAGCGCAATGGCAACCATACTCAGCTGAAAAAGAGCAAACCAAAGCCAGTCTGTAGTTTGTATATCAGAAGCAAAAAGATATAATACTGCAGGTCCTGCAAGTAAAGTTATAAGCGTTAAAAGACCGAAATAAAAATAAACCGGATACGTCTCGCGTTTATCGGTAAGCACTTTAAAGCAGCGCACCAGATATTCCATATAAAAAGACGTATTAAGCGCCAGCGGAATAAGCACAGGAAGCAGGTATCTTGATTTTTTTTCCGGGATACACGAAAGCAACACCACGGCAACCAGCGTCCAGATCAGACTGAAACGATACACCTTTAGATCTGAAACCCGGGATTTTAAATAGGGGTACAATAAGGCTATAAACGTAGGAACCGTCCAAATTCCGCTTTGCGTGAAAAAACTCCAGTAATAGTAAAAAGCACGGGTATTGTGATTAGCCCATGCAGCCGACTCCTTATCTGCAATGGACTGTGCCGTGTCTGAATCGCCAAAATAGATCGCCAGCGCCCACCAGGCACTAAACACCAAAGCAACAACCAGAAGCATCGTAAAAGGCGCTATCCTGCTCTTAAAACTCCTGAATTTATAAACCCATGCATAGGCAATCAAAAATGGAAGCAGCAGCGCAAAATGGCTTACAGGACCTTTACTCATAAACGACAGGCCTATAAAAATTCCGGTAAGGATGGCGTTTTTATATCTGCGGTTAGTTTCGGTGAAAAATGCGAATAAAAAGTAGATACCTCCCAGCATAAAGCTGTGAGCAAAAATATCCCAGGTACCATTTCGCCCTGCGAAAAGCACATAAAACGAAGTCGCTAAAATAAGTGCTGCATATAAGCTTTGCTTTGCCGTGAGGCAAAGACGCTTTCGCGAAAGCGTATAACTAAACAAAACCAAAACTGTGGTAATCAAAGCTGATGGCAGACGCAATGCCCAGAGTTTTGTCAACCCAAAAACAGCTGCCGAAAAAGCGGCAAGCCAGGTGGGTAATGGCGGCTTTTCATAACGCGCTTCGCCATTCATCGTGGTAAACACCCAGTTGTTAAAATGCAGCATTTCGCGGGCGGTATTGAAGTTACGCGCTTCCATAATGTTTGCATATAGCACATCAAGATGCGGGAAAAACAACAGCAGGCAAACCGCTACGAGGAGAACAGGATAATATTTTTCAGGAATGTTCATGATTTATCAATTCCTATTGAGAGTCGCATATTTCTAAAATAGATAAAAACACCCATTAAATGTCCTACGAAAAGTACCGGGTCGCGGCGTAAAATAGCATAGGTTAAAATCAGGAGTCCGCCTACGAGGCTCAACAACCAGAATCCTAGAGGCAGACTTGATTTTTTCTTCCTTTCGGAATAAATCCACTGATAAATAAACCGAAGGGTAAAAATTACCTGGGCTATACTGCCCAGAAGCAATAGCCAAAGTGGAATATTCTCATTTCTAAACAGTTTGTCTACGTCGTAATCGCCGTTGTTATAACCGTAAATCACTATAAGCACGGGGAAAATCCATAAAAACCAGCGGATTGCTTTGGGCGATTTCACCCACTGTCCCTGCAGTTGCAGATTGCGGATATAAATAAAATAGGTCAGCGTTTGCCCCAGCATTATCGCAAAGTCATCCCGCAAATAGCCGTAAACGAAAAGCAAAAAGGAAGCACCCAGACTCAGCCACCAAAAAGTTGAAGGTGTAAGCACGCGCTTTTGCTTTTCAGATAAAAACCACTGTATGATGAGTCGCCCACTGAACATCAGCTGGGCCAAAAACCCGATGGTATATATCCAGAACGGACTATGCATTTGACTTCTTGCCCACTTGGTAATTAATATACTTTTTCTTCATCCAGAGGTAAGCAAAACAATCGATGAGCGGACCTATGAGGCGGTTCCACAGCCCAAACTTAGCTGTACCTGCAATACGTGGAAAATGGCGAATGGGTACCTGAATGGTCTTGCCATTCTGAAGCATAATCATCGCTGGCAAAAAGCGATGCAAACCTTTAAACATAGGAATGCGCTGCGCGTAATCTGTCTTTATTATTTTAAGCGGACACCCGGTGTCATCCATCCCATCATGGGTAAAGGCACGCCGAATTTTATTGGCAATCGTACTCGACATATTTTTTACGAAAGAATCTTTACGATCGGCACGGTGGCCGGTAACCAAATCGTACTCGCCAATGTATTTGAGCAGTATATTAAAATCTTCAGGAGTGGTTTGTAAATCGCTGTCAATATAACCTACCAATGGCGTTTCGGTATAATCAAACCCGGCTTTGATCGCTGCACTGAGCCCACAATTCTTTTGAAAGGATATATACTGAAAACCGCTGCTGCGCTTACAAATTTCTTCGATAAGCTGCTGACTGTTATCTTTTGAGCCGTCGTTGACAAATAAAACCTGTGTAGGAACGTCTGCTATTTTAAAGTAGTCTTTAAACACCTGTTCTACACGAAGCAAATTATCTTCTTCATTGTATACCGGCACGACTACTGTAAGTTGATAGGTCATAGTAAAAAATGAGTACGCGAAAATAAGCAATACTTCTAAGGCAAATCTAAAGATTGTTGAGTTTTGTTAAAGCTTACTTAAACCTCAAACAGAAAAAAGCCTCATAAACACAAGGCTTATGAGGCTTTAAATCTTTTGGCAGATTTGCTTTACATATCAAGCAAATAGGCAAAAACGAGAGGAGCAACAATGGTTGCATCACTCTCTATGATAAATTTTGGAGTATTGACATCTAATTTACCCCAGGTAATTTTTTCGTTAGGCACTGCCCCCGAATACGAACCATAACTGGTTGTTGAGTCTGAAATCTGACAGAAATAACTCCAGAAAGGCGTGTCTTCACGCTCCATATCCTGATACAGCATAGGCACCACACAGATTGGGAAATCCCCGGCGATACCTCCACCTATCTGGAAGAATCCAATTCCGTTCTCGCTGTTATTTGTGTACCAGTCTGCAAGGAAGGTCATATACTCAATCCCCGACTTCATCGTAGATGCTTTAAGCTCTCCTTTCAACACATAAGAAGCAAAGATGTTACCCATCGTACTATCTTCCCATCCCGGGCAGATAATAGGCAGGTTTTTCTCGGCTGCTGCGTACATCCAGGAATCCTTCAGGTCGATCTCGTAGTACTCTTCAAGCACTCCGCTCAACAACATCTTATACATGAATTCATGCGGCAGATAACGCTCACCGGCATCATCTGCATCTTTCCAGATTTTGAAAATATGTTGTTGCAGTCTGCGGAAAGCTTCTTCTTCAGGAATACAGGTATCGGTTACCCGATTGAGTCCTTTTTCTAAAAGATCCCACTCTTCCTGCGGGGTTAAATCACGGTAGTTAGGCACACGCTTGTAGTGCGAATGCGCCACAAGGTTCATGATGTCTTCCTCAAGGTTTGCACCGGTACAGGAAATGATTTGCACTTTATCCTGACGGATCATTTCGGCAAAAATCTTACCCAACTCTGCGGTACTCATTGCACCTGCAAGAGAAACGAGCATTTTGGCCCCGTTCTCCAGCTGTGCTTCATAGGCTTTTGCAGCGTCTACAACCGAAGCTGCATTGAAGTGTAAATAGTATTTTTCTATAAATTGAGAGATTGCTCCCTTAGTCTTCATCGTCATCTAAATCGAATTTATTGACACCGCCTTTTCCAGTTTTTGCGGTGTAGGTGTTATCATATTCTTCTTCTGCGTCTTCTCCTTCAAACTTATAGCTCAACATCTTGTAGTACAGTTTTGCTGCTAAAAAATCTGAAGATTTATCGTTAGCGTTAGGGCAAAGCTCCATAATATCGAAGCCTACCACATTACACTCCGAAAAAACACGTTTAAGGAAATCCATAGTCTCGTACCAGAACAATCCGCCGGGCTCAGGAGTTCCTGTTGAAGGCATAATTGAAGGGTCAAGACCATCCAGATCAAAGGTGATGAATACATTTTCGGTACACAGATCTATTACATTATCTACCCAGTATTCATCCTGAACCATTTGATGGGCAAAAAAGGTCTTATCCTCGTCCATCACAGTTTTTTCAAGCACATTCATACTGCGGATGCCTACCTGAATTAAATTGGTACTTTGGCTGGCTTCATACATTGCGCAAGCATGGTTGCATTTGCTGCCCATATATTCTTCACGCAAATCAGCGTGAGCATCAATCTGAAGTACAGTCAGGTTATCATACAATTCATTAAACGCTCTGATTGCGCCTATAGAAACCGAATGTTCCCCGCCAAAAAGCGTTACAAACTTATTACGCTTTATAAAATCTTTAGTCACTTTATGTACCTGAGAAACCATCGCTTCAGGTGAGCCTGACTCGGTAATTGCAGGAGCCAGGTAAACACCCTGTTTATATACCTCAGTATCGGTCTCGATATCGTAAGTTTCCATATTTTCTGAAGCTTCTAAAAAAGCCTGCGGCCCCTTGTCTGCACCTTTACCCCAGGTACTCGTACCATCATAAGGCACAGGGATCAATACAATTTTTGAAGTTTCAAGCTTGGCAAACTCATCAGGAATGCCCGCATAATTTTTAGTTGTACTCATAACCTAAAATCTTAAGCAATTGTTCTGCTTTTTGTTGTTCGTTAAATATTTGGGTTGTTAAGTTACCATTTTCATCCCGATCTATCAGAATATGTTTAGGCTGAGGGATTAAACAGTGTTGTAGACCTCCGTAGCCTCCAATGGTTTCCTGATAGGCTCCGGTATTGAAAAAACCAATGTATAAAGGTTTATCTTTTTTGTATCTGGGTAAGTAAATGGCGTTGCTGTGCTGCTCACTGTTGTAATAATCGTCGCTATCGCAGGTTAGACCTCCCAATAAAACTCGCTCATACTCATCATCCCAGCGGTTAATAGGCAACATAATAAATCGTTTACTAATTGCCCAGGTATCTGGTAAAGTGGTAATAAAAGAAGAGTTGATCATATTCCACTTCTCGCGGTCATTTTGCTGCTTTTGGTAAAGCACCTCATAAATGGCACCGCCGCTCTCTCCTACTGTAAAGCTTCCAAACTCAGTAAAAATATTGGGAACAGGCACTTCAGCCTCATCGCAGGTTATTTTGATCTGATTAATGATTTCGTCTACCATATAGGCATAATCATAATCGAAAGCCAGCGAATTCTTTATAGGAAAACCACCGCCGATATTCAAGCTATCAAGAGTAGGGCAAATCTTTTTAAGTCTGATATAGACCTTTAGACATTTGTTAAGTTCGTTCCAATAATAGGCATTATCGCGAATACCGGTATTAATGAAGAAATGTAGCATTTTAAGCTCAACCTGATCGTTATTCTTGATCTGATCTTCGTAAAACGGAACGATGTTTTTATAGCCAATACCTAAACGTGAAGTATAAAATTCAAACTTAGGCTCCTCTTCTGAAGCGATACGTATCCCGATTCTAAAATCGCCTTTAATGCTTTCGGTAAGCAGATTGATCTCTTCGTAATTATCAATGATGGGAATGCAGTTTTGATGGCCACCATTAATCAAATTGGCGATATTGTCGATGTATTGATCGCGCTTAAAACCATTACAAATGACATAGGTTTCATTTGTGATTTTCCCGTTTTCCTTCAGTTTATTAACAATATTGATATCAAAAGCCGAAGAGGTTTCGATATGAATATCATTCTTTAGAGCCTCATCAAGCACATGCTTAAAATGAGAACTTTTGGTACAATAGCAATAATTGTAAGAACCTTTATAGTTGTGTTTCTCTATCGCATCTGCAAACCAGGCCTTGGCCCGGTTGATGTTTTCAGAAATTTTTGGGAGGTAGCTAAATTTTAAAGGAGCTCCATATTGCTCCACAAGCTCCATCAGGTTGATGTCATGAAACTCAAGCTGATTGTTTTCAAGTTTAAAATCTTCCTGAGGAAAATAAAAGGATTGATCTATTAGATCGATGTACTTAGTATTCATTAACTGGTTATGAAATTGAAAAATAAAAAAAGTAAATGATATAGCGCAAACTCTTTATATTAAGGTATTGTGAAAGAAGTAATTCTAAGGCAAAAAAGAGTATGAAAGAGTTTTTTTAGCTGTCAACTTGATAAGAGCCTTACTGTTAGAGCATCATCAGGTTATTGATTTCCTGTTGACTCAGGTGTTTGTACTTTCCTCTGGGAAGGTCTTTTTTAGTGAGAGGTCCCAGTGTCACGCAGTCAACACGAACCACCTGATACTCCAGATGTTCAAAAATAGTGCGGATGATTCCGCTACCTATATTGCGAATTTTAAGACCGACTTCTTTTTTAGGTGCACCATCTACATAGCTGATGTCTTCCACCTCATATTTCTTACCCTGAACGGTAAGCCCTTTTTTAATTTTGTCTAAATCTTCGGCTTTAAGATTTTTATCAAGTTCAATGTGAAATAGACGCGGCATACCTACTTTTGAGTTGGTAAGCTTCTGCATCATTTTTTCGTCATTGGTAAACAAAATAAGACCGGTAGCATTGCGCCCCAGTCTGCCTACAGGCTGAATGCGTGATTTTGTGGCCGGTGCCACGAGATCCATCACGGTCATCCCTTTTGAATTGCTGGTTGTAACCGAAAAACCTTTGGGTTTATTCAACAATACGTAGGCTTTAGCTTCGGGATTTATACGACGCCCGTCAAAGCGCACGTCGTCATCCAGATTGACCTTGTATCCCATCTCGTTAATGATTTCCCCATTAACAGAAACCTGCCCCGTAGAAATGTACATATCTGCTTCCCTGCGTGAACAAATTCCGCTGTTAGCAATGTATTTGTTTAATCTTATCCCCCCTTTACCGGAAGTGCGTACTGAAGCACGGCCTGACTGCGGCGCAGCTTTTTTGATAGGCGCATTACCACGTGCCTGACTTTTACTTCGTGAATTATTACTTCCGCGACCAGACGCTTTCCCGCCTTTATTCCTGTCCTGATGTCTGCTCATAGTTTATATTTTGCGCAAAGATACATATTTAATAAACGAAAAAATCAGACTTACTCGGAGCAGCCAGAGCTGCTGCACAGTAAGACCTTTTGTATTAAAAATGGATTAAAAAAGCTTATCGATTACCAGATTGGGTTTAATGAGCAGGATACTAAATACACCCAGAACTAAAATGAGCTTTAGAATGTTATGAAGCAGTAGGTAATGCAATTTTAAACGGGAATTCCAAAGCCAGAAAAGATAGACCAACAAAAAAGCGAGACTTCCATAAAAATAATAATTCATCAGACCTACATCAAAAGTTTTTATAAGCAGGTGTGTGGGAATAACCGTTAGCCCAACCAGAAGCGTTATAACCGCCTTGGCAGAGCGCTCTCCATACGCGATAGGAATGGTATGATAACCCAGTGCCAGATCACCTTTTAGATTTTCGAGATCTTTGGTCAGTTCACGTATCATAATGATAAGACCCAAAAAGGTTGCGTGTACAAAAATGACCGTTTCAAAATTTCGGTAATAAATAAAAACTGCAAAAAAGGGAGTGAGTGCGAGGGAGGCAGAAGTAAGGTTACCTATAAATGCGATTTTCTTCAGCTTGTGCGAATAGAACCAGATTCCGAAAATGTAACCGGAGAAAAATAGCACCGCAAAGAAAGATACGTAGCTGGCGACAACAACCGCCAGAAAATTGAGTACAAAATAAAGTGTCAGAATCTTTTTTTGACTTACGAGATGATCAAGTTTTGTTTTCTGAGGCCTGTTGATCAGGTCCTTTTCACTATCATAAAAACTGTTTATGATATATCCTCCGGCGATAACGAGCGCTGTCGCAAGAACTATTAAGAACAGATTCAGGTCAAAAATGACAGCTCTAAGGGGCAAGTCTGGCGACAAAATAAATATAGACGCCAAATACTGGGCAATTACAATTATGAGAATGTTGTAACCGCGGACAACCGAAAACAAACTCAGAAATTTTAAAAGCAGGAGTTTGTTTTTACGGCTGATATGAGACATAAGTCAGGAATTAGTTTCCGGGCTAGAAAAGGCTTGCAAAAAATTAGTGCCTAAAAATTGTAAACAACTTCAAGCTTATAGTCCTTCAAGGCTTTTCGGGCTTTATCAATATCTTCCGTAAAACCCAAAATGTAGCCACCACCACCAGAACCGCAAAGTTTCAGATAGTAATCGTTAGTGTCCAGGCCCTGCTTCCATAAGTCATGAAAGCTTGCAGGAATCATTGGTTTAAAATTACGAAGTACCGTTTTAGAAAGTTGCTTCACATTGCCAAAAAGCGACTTCACATCACCCTTGAGAAAATCCTCCACGCAGGCATCAGTATGTTTTACAAACTGATTTTTGATCATCTTACGAAAACCTTCCTGCTTCATGTTTTCCATAAAAATGTTGACCATAGGCGCAGTCTCTCCAACGCTACCGCTGTCTAACAAAAACACAGCGCCCTTACCATCAGGAGTTTGGGATGGAATACCTGCCGGCTCAATATCATCTTTGCTATTGATTAAGATAGGAAGACTCAAATAACTGTTCAGCGGATCAAGACCGGAAGACTTACCGTGGAAAAAGGATTCCATCTCCCCAAAAATCTGCTTTAGTTTAAGCAGCTTTTCACGGGTAAGATTTTCAAGAACCGTAATCTTATCAAAAGCATATTTATCGTAGATCGAAGCTACCAGGGCCCCGCTGCTACCCACACCGTACCCCTGTGGAATGGTAGAATCAAAATACATTCCGGCTTCTACGTCCTGCTTCAATGATGCAATATCAAACTGAACCAAATCAGGCTTTTGCTGCTGAAGCTCTTCAAGGTAATTAGCAAAACGGGCAAGACTTTTGTTTGAAGCTTTGGCGACCTCATCAGGATTTTCGTCAACTTTTAAAGCCCCGTTGTAAAAATTGTACGGTATAGACAACCCCTTCGAGTTTTTGATAATGCCATACTCACCAAACAATAAAATCTTAGAATAAAATAGAGGTCCTTTCATCAGGCTTAACTTATTAATAGAGGCAAAGTTACAATTTTAAAGCTCCATCACCCACATTGTCAAAAATATAACGATTATCCTGACAATAAGAACTTAATTCAGATTTAACAAAATCTTGTACATCTTCACGATTGTTCTGAGGGAACAACACGTGAACATTAGCTCCTGCATCAAGCGTAAAACACACCGGGATTTTAGTTTCCCTGCGGTATTGCCAGAGCTCTTCGATGATTTTAAGCGTATTGGGTTTCATCAAAATAAAATAGGGATTGCTGGTAAGCATCATGGCGTGCAGGGTTAAGGCCTCACTTTCCACAATATTTACAAACTGATCCAGGTCGCCGTTTTCCAAAACCGGAATAAGACTTGAAAGATTTTCAATCGCCTGATTAAAGCGACTGGGAGCATAGGCATGGTTATGCATCAAATTATGCCCCACCGTACTACTCACCTGCTTTTCTCCCTGATCAACCAGCAAAATTGCATCCTGATAATTATCAAATACTTCGTGTACCGCATAAGGATACGATACTCCATAAATATCGCTACTCCCTTTGATCTCCGGATGCTCACCCCAAACCACAAGAGGCCCTTTTAGTGAACGGCAACCGCTACCAGACCCCAGCCGTGCTATAAAAGAGGCTTTCTGATCAAAAGTTTTCTGACTCATCTGAGGATTAAGCTCACGCTCCATCTCCATCAAACAAAGAGCCAAAGCACTAAAACCACTGGCCGACGAAGCAATTCCTGAACTATGTGGAAAACTGTTTGTGGTATCTATAGTAAAGGCATAGTCCCTTACAAAGGGTAAATATTCAACCACACGACCAAAAAACTGGTGGATTTTAGGCTCAAAACCCGGTTTGTGCTTACCGTCAAGAATTACTTTGAGTTCATAATCCTCTTTATGATTTGTACGCTCTTCCCAATTTAGAATTGTGGTTGTTCTACAGTTATTAAGTGTAAAACTGATCGATGGATTTTTAGGTATTTGCAGTCCATGTTTTCCCCAATACTTGATTAAAGCTATATTGCTTGGAGACTGATAACTAACCGACTGCGTCTGGAGTTTCCCATTAGACTTGCCGGGTAAAAATTTTGTAATTGTCATAATGCAAATATAAAGTCTCTGACTACATCTGAAAGTGGATGAGGCAATTTTAGAACCTATATACAGACATTTTTTATAAATTAGGCACAACGCAACAGCCATGACAACACGTAAGACTCTCCACATACTTATCCCCGTTGCAGTTTGCCTGCTTGTAGCATTTTTGTCGGCCATTGCGACACAAACCAGCGTGAACACGTGGTATCCAGGCTTAAACAAACCGGCTTTCACACCTCCGTCGTGGCTCTTTGGCCCGGTATGGATAGTACTATACGTACTTATGGGCACCGCTGCCGGCTTAGTCTGGGATCGGGGTTTTTATCATAAATGGGTAAAGACGGCACTGTATCACTTCGGATTTCAACTTATACTAAATGCTTCCTGGTCCTTGTTTTTCTTTGGTGGTAAGATGATTCTGCCTGCGCTGATTATAATAACCGGTCTTTTGATTTTTCTGTTTTTTACCTACAGATGGTTTAAAATCGTAAACCCAATAGCAGCCTATTTGTTGATACCCTACATCATCTGGGTGGGTTTTGCCACTGCGCTAAATTTTGAAATCTGGCGCCTTAACTAGCAGCCATTTCAGAAACTCTTCGGGCAATATCGCGGGCAGCTATAAAACCCCCTGTCCAGGCATTTTGAAAGTTGAATCCTCCCGTAATCGCATCTATATTCAGAACCTCCCCTACTAAATATAGATTGTTATAGTTCTTAGACCTAAAACTTCTAAAATCGATCTCTTTCAGGTCAACACCTCCGGCAGTTACAAATTCTTCTTTAAAGGTACTTTTTCCGCTAACGCGAAAAATCCCCCGATTCAATTCATGACTCAGAGATGTGATTTCCGCCGCGCTTAAATCAGCCCACTTCTTACCCGGTGTAATATCTGAAGATTCGACCAGACGCTGCCACAGTCGCTTGGGTATATCCAAAGGAGCATAAGTAGAAATCTGTTGCTTAGCTAAATCAAATCGAAACTGATTAAGCTGCTCACTCGCTTCCTCTAAAGACAGCTCTGGCAACCAATTAATCAGAATTTTGAATTGATACCTCAATTCGTTTAAAGTCCGTGCACCCCAGGCCGATAATTTAAGAATTCCCGGACCGCTTAAACCCCAATGCGTAATCAAGACCTGACCCTGCGCCTCACCATCAAATACGCCCCCCTTTTCCATTTTAACAGCATTACCGTCCAGATCCAGTAACGAAACAACCGCATTCGTACTAAGGCCGGCAAGACCCTTTATACGGTCATCCGTTATATTAAATGTAAATAAAGAGGGCACCTGTGGTTCAATACCAAAATCCATCTCTTTCAGAATTTGCAGGATTTTGGGATTACTCCCGGTAGCTATAATCAGGTATTGCGATGTGAATTTCTGACCTTTAGAATGCACGCACCAATTGGAGCCCTGCTGTTCAAATTTAATTACTGAAGTCTTTTTAAATACAGTAATGTCATATTTGGCAGCTTGTTCGGTAAAGCAATTTATGATGCTTTGCGAACTATCTGAAACCGGGAAAACCCGTCCATCCTCTTCAATTTTGAGTGAAACACCCAAATCTTCAAACCACTGCATGGTGTCTCCCGTCATAAAAGAATGGAAAGGCCCCAGCAATTCCTGCCTGCCCCGAGGATAATGTCCGCTTAATGGTTTAGGCTCAAAAACCGCGTGGGTTACATTACAACGACCACCACCCGAAATACGTACTTTTTCTAATACCTCAGCACCTCTTTCTAAAATTGCAATTTTTAAATGAGGCTGAAGTTGCGCACAATTTATCGCTGAAAAAAAACCCGAAGCACCTCCTCCTATTACTATAATATCAAAATTCATTCTGCAAAGATACTATTAGGATTAAATCCTGACGAAAATTGATTTCAAAGTCATTTTTACTTAATCGATTTAGCCTCTTTATTCATAACGGATTCACATTTCTTTAACGCCTCTATTTTCAAAAATTGACGTTTCTGTACCTTAAAAATGATTTTTCAGACTGTCTAATTACGAGAAAATGGCAAAATTTAACATTTCATCCAAGTTATTTCTGACTAAAATTAGGCCAAGCTCCTCACGCGCTGATTTTCAGCCTATCCGAAAAAGCCTTGAAGATTTGATAAATTTTTCACTATATTTTACCAACTCATTAAATATTTACTAAATAATTGTCAATAAACGTATAATTTACAGTTTTCTTAACTATATCGATTTCGTTACTTAAACGTTATAGTTGCCGTTATTTGATAATTATTTATATAAATTTGAGCACCAAGAAACACTTTTGGAAAACCAAATAATTCAATTAAAAATTTCAAACTTATGAAGCATGTAATACTTAGAGGTATGTTGTTTTTTGCTTCGCTCTTACTGGCAGGTATAGCGAATGCGCAAACAGTTACCGGGACAGTATCGGAGCCTAACGGCCCATTACCAGGCGCAAACGTTCTTGTGAAAGGAACAACAAATGGTACTACAACAGATTTTGACGGTAACTATACCTTAAATAATGTACCCTCTGATGCCACACTGGTTTTCAGTTATGTAGGTTTTGCACAGCAGGAAGTTGCTGTAAATGGAAGGTCTACTGTAAATGTAACATTAGAAGAAGATGCTGCTGCTCTTGAAGAAGTTGTAGTAATCGGTTATGGTACAACCACAGTACGTGATGCTACCGGTTCTGTTTCTTCTGTAACAGCAGAAGAATTTAACCAGGGCGCAATAGCTTCTCCCGAACAACTTATTCAAGGTAAAACTGCGGGGGTTAACATTTCTCAGAATAGTGGTGAGCCTGGTGCTGGAAATAATATTCGTATCAGGGGTTCAAACTCTATCCGTTCAAACAACAACCCTCTTTTCGTAGTTGATGGTATTCCACTTTCAGGTGAATCAACCACTCCTTCAGGAGGTGATATTATTAATGGTGCTAACGCAACCAGAAACCCGTTAAACTTTATCAACCCTAACGATATCGAGAGCATTTCTATATTGAAAGATGCTTCTGCTACAGCAATCTACGGTTCTCGTGGAGCGAATGGAGTAGTAATCGTTACTACTAAAAGTGGTCGCGGTGCTCAGGGAGGTGTTTTTGAGTTTTCTACTAATATGAGTTTCTCTGCTCCGGCAAGAGAATATGACCTTTTCAATGCTCAACAATTTCTTGCAAATACTGCAGAGTTGAGAGGGCAGGATATTGCTAATGATCTTGATTTTGGTAATGATACTGATTGGCAGGATTATATTACCCGTTCAACAATATCTACGAATAACAACCTTTCGTATTCGAACAACTACAACTCAGGTAATATTCGCGCAACCGTAAGTTATGGTAATATTGAAGGGGTAATCCAAAATTCATCTCAGGAGCGTATCACTACACGTCTTAATGCTAATCAACGCTTTTTTGATGATAAATTAAGTTTTGCATTACAGGCATCGTATTCTCGCGTAAATGATGAAGCACCTCCTATTAGTGGTCAGGGTGGAGCTAGCGGTAACCTTATTGGTGCTGCTTATTCAGCTAACCCTACCTGGCCTGCTGATCCTGAATTCTTCTTTGCAGGAAACCTTTTGAACCCCGCAAACTATTTGAATAATTACAATGCAAACACAGAAACAGACAGATATTTAATCAACCTGTCTACGGAGTACAAATTTACTGATGCAATTACGGGTAAAGTAAGTTTAGGTTATGATAACTCAGACGCTGCTGCACAAGCTTCTGTATCTCCAAACATCAACAACTTTAACCGTGTAACTGACAACGGTCAGGCTTCTTACAATACTCTAGAAAACACAAGCAAGTTATTAGAAGCTACTCTTCGTTATGCTAAAGAATTTGACAATTTCAAAATTGACGCACTTGCAGGTTATTCATTCCAGGATTTTAGACGTCAGGGATTTAGTTCTCAAGGTTATGGTTCTCCTGTAACCGACCTATTAGATATGCAGGATGCCTTAAGAGGTGCTGTAAATGATCTTCGTGGCAGAATCAATGTGCCTTATCAGCAATTTGGTTATGACAGCAACGGGGCTAATACATTCCTAAACTCACTTGTTCCTTTTGACGATAGCGGTGTATTACCATCCTTTACCGGCGTTTACGAGTCTCTTTGGTTAGACACTTTTGACAATACAGACGAGTTACAGTCGTATTTTGCTCGATTACAATTTACATTTTCTGAAAAATACTTACTTACAGCGACGATGAGAGCTGATGGTTCTTCTCGTTTTGGTGGAAACAATAAATATGGATATTTCCCTTCTGCGGCATTCGCATGGCAGTTAGGTGACGAAGATTTCATTGGCGATGCGTTCTCAACTCTTAAATTGAGAATTGGTGCAGGTTCTACTGGTAACCAGGAAGGTTTAGGCTATGCTCAGTATTTAAACAGACAGCGTTTTGGCGGTCCTGGTATTACTGATGACGGTACGGTGAACAGACCAGGTCTTGAAACTGTTGCGGTTCAGAACCCTGATCTTAAATGGGAATCTACAATAGACCTAAACTTTGGTATCGACTTCGGATTTAATAATGACCGTTTAAATGGATCACTTGATCTGTATCGTAAAGCAACAAGAGATCTACTTTTTAGATCTCCTGCTCCTGCTCCTGCATTTGATCCTTTCCGATTTGTTAACCTTGAAGATGGAGAGGTTATAAATAAGGGTGTGGAATTGGCTCTTAACTACGATTTTATTCAAACCGAAGATGTAAACTTCTCGGCTTCTTTCAACATTTCTTATAACCATAACGAGGTAACAGGTTTAAATGGAGCTGTTGCAAACTTTGGTGAAGTAAACGGACCTGGTCTTACCGGGGCATTTGTTCAAAGACTTGGTGAAGGCAGATCATTATTCTCCTATTATATGGCAGAATATGCTGAAGATGCAAATGGAAACCCAAATTTCTCTGCAGATGACAAAGATTTTGTAGGTAAAGATGCATTACCAGACTGGAACACCGGTTTGTCTTTAAATTTGAGTGTTAAGAATTGGGACTTTTCTACGTTCTTCACTGGTCAGTTCGGGTTCTATGTGTATAACAACACTGCAAACGCATTCCTTAACAGACCAACATTCTTAACTTCAAGAAATGCTACACCTGATGGTTTAGCATTGGTTTCACAGGAAGTTTCTACTCTTTATTTAGAGAGCGGTGATTTTGTAAGACTTCAGAACGCCTCAGTAGGATACAACATTCCGATGCGTGATGGTTCTGCAATACAGTCTTTACGTGTAAATGTTACGGGGCAAAACTTGTTGTTAATTACAGGGTACAGTGGCCTAGATCCTGAAGTTTCGTCTTCAACTGGCGACTTTGGTAGCGGTATTCCTAGTGCGGGTATTGATTATACATCATTCCCGAGACCTACAACCGTTACTGTTGGCTTAAATGCAAGATTTTAATCTTAAAAAAATTGATAAAATGAAAAGACTAAACAAATTTAAATTGGTTTTTCTCAGTATCTTAACGGTTACAGCTTTTAGTGCCTGTACCGATCTGGAAATTGAGGAGACAGATTCGATACTTACCGATGGCTTTACAGGCATCCCTACTGCTGAAGAAGCAACAAGTACTGTAAGTGGCATGTATAATAATATTAGAGGATACGTCGGAGATCAGGCCAACCTATATGCTCTTAGTGAAGTTACTACTGATGCGCAATTGGTTCCTACCCGTGGTTCAGACTGGGGTGACAATGGGATTTGGAGACAACTTCACCAACATACCTGGACTGCAGATCACCAGTATATCAGAACAGTATTTGATCAATGGAACGAGCTGCAATTGACCGCCAGTACAGTACTTGATGAACGATCAGCTTCTGACGCCGATGCTCGAGCACAAGCCTCTTTCTTAAGAGCCCTAGGGATGTTTGTAATTCTGGATAATTTTGGTCAGGTTCCATTTAGAGATACCACTGCTGATCCACGTGAAAATCCTGAAGTTCTAACTGGTGCAGATGCTGTGGCTTTCATCGCTTCTGATTTACAAAATGCTATTTCTGGTTTACCAAGTTCTTCTGCCGGAGACGACAACCCGCGTGCAACAAAGGCAGCTGCACGTTACCTTTTGGCTAAACTTCATTTGAACAGACACATCTATGAAGGAACAGGAAGTCCTGCCGCTTCAGATATGAATGAAGTTATCTCTTTAGTTGACGATATTGAAGGAGATGGATACGCATTACAGGATGGTTATTTTGAAATGTTTGAGCCTTCTGCTGATACTGAAACCATTTGGTATGTAGACACATCAACAGGTAACCGTATCTGGAATACGCTACATTATAATTTCACGCACCCTGATAACACTGGTGGTGGTTGGAATGGTTTTGCTACACTTGCTGAATACTATGATCTTTTTGAAGGTCCTGCTAACTCTAACAACCCAGGTGAAGGACAGGAAGAGCGCAGAGGTTTCGTAGCACAAGGTGGTGTAACCTTTACTGGACAGGAATTTATGACTGATACGGATAACGATGGATTTGCCGATGCTTCAAACGTGGGTTACGGTTTCTTAATTGGTCAGCAATATGCCTTAAATGGAGACCCTCTTACCGATAGAGGTAATGTGCCATTACAATTTAAACGTGATTTTGTTGACGCTGGTACTGGTCAACCGAGTCTTGTTGAAAACGGCGAGCAAACAGGGATTCGTGTAATTAAATACAACCCAAGAAACGGTGCCTTCAGAGAGCACGAAATTTTCTTCCGTTACTCAGATGCTTACCTGATGAAAATTGAAGCCATTCACAATGGTGGGACCAGTACTGATAACGCACTAGCTCTTATGAATGCATTAAGAACAGTAAGAGACGCAACTCCACTTACAACTTTAACCGATCAGGATATTATTGATGAAAGAGGACGTGAGTTATATTGTGAATTTTGGAGACGTAATGACTTGATTCGTTTTGGTCAATACACCAAAGACTGGGCATTTAAAGATCCATCTGCAGTAGGTAATACAGACAAGAATTTGTTCCCAATACCTAATACTCAGGTTATCCTTAACCCTAATTTAGTTCAAAACCCAGGTTACTAAATTTTAGAATTTGCCAAATACTAAAAGAGGGTCATTTTTTAAATGATCCTCTTTTTAAATTTTAGAAAGCACTCATTTAGAGTAGCAAAAACATTTAACGAGTACTATATAAAGTCTATACAGCCTTTTAGAATTGGCTGCGTTGTACCTATATTTCCCCAAATTTTAGAACACCCTTCATGTCCCGAAGTTGTCTTTCTTTTTTAATTGCCTTGCTGATACTAGCATCCTGTGCAAAACAAAGCCAGGATCCTGTTATGCTGACGGCTCTTGAAGATACCGGTATTGACTTTAGTAATGATTTGACCAGCACAACCCAACTCAACATTCTCAATTATTTGTACTTCTACAATGGCGCCGGGACGGCAATTGCAGATTTTAACAATGATGGTCTTCAGGATATTTACTTTACCGGAAATCTGGTAAACGATAAACTCTACCTCAATCAGGGCAACTTAAAATTTAAAGACATCAGCAAAGAATCCGGAATAAAGAATACCGATTGGAACACCGGTGTTACCACAGTTGATATCAATGCAGACGGTCTTCTTGATATTTATGTGTGCACGGTAAGTGGACATCTGGATCTTCAAGGTCACAACAAATTATTTATCAATCAAGGCGTAAAAAACGGAGTTCCCTTATTTAAAGAAGTTGCCGCAGACTACGACCTGGATTATGCTGGTCTTTCAACTCAAGCTACTTTCTTTGACTACGATCTGGACGGTGATCTCGATATGTACCTGCTCAACCACTCGGTTCATCCCAATTCAAACTATGGCCGGGCGGCAATACGCGCTGTTTCAGACAGCCTGCGAGGCGATAAATTATATCAAAACAACAATAGCTATTTTACAGATGTCACTTCAGCTGCCGGGATTTTAAGCAGCAAAATAGGCTACGGCCTTGGGGTTTCGGTTTCTGATTTAAATAATGACAACTACCCGGATCTCTATATTGCCAATGACTTCTTTGAAAACGACTACGTCTATCTCAATAATCAGGATGGAAGCTTTACAGAGGTAAATACATCAGAAAATCTGCTTGGGCATACTTCTCACTTTTCAATGGGAAGCGCTATCGCCGATCTTAACAACGATAGCCATCCCGATATTTTGAGTCTTGACATGCTACCCGAAGATCTCGAAGTACTGAAAGCTTCAGGTACCGAATACACCTACCCCATCTATCAAAATCAATTGCGCAACGGTTACGATTATCAGTTTATGCAAAATGCGTTGCAACTCAATCTGGGAAACAACCGATTTGCCGAAACCGCCTTTCAAAGCGGTATCGCCGCAACCGAATGGTCTTGGAGTCCGCTGGCGGCTGATTTTGATAATGACGGCTTTAAAGATTTATACATTGCCAACGGGATTTTGGGCGCAACCAACGATATGGACTTCGTGAGTTTTATCTCAAACGAATCCATTCAAAAGCGATTGGGCAAAAACATGTCTGGAGCCGAACTCGAATTTATCAAGCAATTACCGCAAACCCACGTGCCCAATTACGCCTACAAAAACAACGCTGACGGCACCTTTACCGATGTGACCCAAAGCTGGACAGCAAACACGCCCTCGTTTAGCAACGGAGCTTCGTATGCCGATCTGGATAATGACGGCGACCTCGATATAGTGGTGAATAACATCAACGCGAAAGCTTTTATCCTGGAGAATAAAACCACAAACCCCGGGATTCAGATTCAGTTTAAGGGTGAAAAAGAAAACACCTTCGGAATCGGCACAAAACTCACCACCTTCTCTGGCGATACCATTCAGTTTTTTGAGAATTATACCGCAACCGGGTTTATGTCTGCCGTACCGCCTTCGGTAGTAATCGGTTTGGGTAAAGCTTCCCAAATTGACTCAATTCAGGTCCTTTGGCCTTCCGGGAAAACCCAGTCTTTGAAAAACATCAGCACCGGTTTGATTTTAGAAGAAAAAAATGCTCAGGTAAAACCCCTGACAAGAACTTTGATAAAGCCCGAAATCAACTGGATTCAGGATTCTCTGAACCTCAATTTCACGCATAAAGACGGTTCTTCCATCGAATTTAGCCGCGACCCGCTTGTGCCTTACGCCGGCACAAATACGGGTCCGCAAATTGAACGGGGTGACTTTAATCAGGACGGATTGGATGACCTAATCATTCTCGGTGCCAAAGCTCAAAAAACGGCACTTTTCCTTCAAAATAAAGACGGAAGCTTTACAGATTCTTTTTTACCCGCAGCCGATGACGATGCCATCAACGAGGATACTGCAGTCGCGATTTTTGATGCGGACGGAAACGGTACTCCCGACATTGCCATCGCCAGTGGCGGCAACGAGTTCACACAGGGAAAAGCACTTACTCCACGCCTCTATCTCAACACAAACGGAAGCTTTCAGAAGTCAAAAAACGCATTTGAAGGCATTAATCTTAACGCTTCTCAGATTAAAGCGGTTGATTTAAATGCAGATGGAAGTCTCGATCTTTCGATTACAGCTGATTTGGTTCCGCAGGAATTCGGGGCCACACCACAACAGTACCTGTTGAAAAACGACGGCTCCGGTAATTTTACAGATATTACACAAAGCTATGCTCCCGAATTTCAAAGCATCGGTAACGTAAAAGACATCATCTGGGCAGACCTCGATCAAAATGGTTATCCCGACGCTATCGTATGCGGCCATTGGATGCCGATTTCCATCTTTACTAATGACGGAAAGCAATTAAAACCGGTGGATTCGGAAAGTTTGCACTACACAAACGGACTTTGGAACAGCCTTCAGGTGGCCGATTTTGACGGAGACGGAGACTTAGATATCGTTGCCGGAAACTGGGGCCTGAATACCCGCCTTAATGCTTCGGTTGAAGAGCCGCTGAACCTGTACCGTTTCGATTTTGACGCTAACGGAAAAATTGATCCGGTGACTACTTATTTTTATAAAGGAACCGAAACGGTTTTGGCTACTAAAGACGAACTCGTAAAACAGCTGCCCTATCTCAACAAACGTTTTCTGAGTTATAAAGCTTTCGCGAAAGCGAGCATTACCGATTTACTTTCCGCAGAGAAACTGAAAAAAGCCGAAAAAAAACAGGTATTTACTCTCGCAAGTACGTATTTTGAAAACACCGGTAATTTCAGTTTTAAAGCACATCAGCTTCCTTTTATGGCTCAAATTACCAGCGTGAAAAACATCGTGGCTTACGATTTTAATGAAGACGGACGTGAAGATCTGCTTTTGCTGGGCAACGATAGTGAAATCAGCACCCAACTGGGCAGACTCGACGCTTCTCACGGTGTATTTTTACTCAATAAAGGCACAACATTTGAGTACGCAGATGCACCGAAAATTAACATTACCGGAGCGGTGCGCAGCAGTGCATTTTTTAATTTAAACAGCGAACCCTATCTTATTTTGGGGCGCAACAACGACAAACCTATTTTTATAAAAAAGCCCAAAATGGGCTTGTAATAATTAATATCCGAAAACCTGATTCTAGCATAGTGCATCTGTGCTTAAAAAATATAATTGATGAAAAATGTGTTTATGAATAGCTTAAAGCAAATTACCTTTTTCGGCTTATGCCTTCTTTTTGCAGCCTGCGGCAAAGACAGTTCAGAAACCCAGGAAACCGGGCCTCAGGAACCCAAACTTTTTAGTCTTTTGGGGCCTGAAACCACAGGTATCGATTTTGTAAATGCCATCCAGAACGAAAAAGACTTTAATATTTTCAAATACCGCAATTTCTACAACGGCGGTGGCGTGGCTATTGGCGATATCAATAACGACGGACTTGCAGACATCTATTTGACTGCCAATATGGGCCAAAACAAACTTTACCTTAACAAGGGCGATTTCAAGTTTGAAGATATTACCGAAAAAGCCGGTGTAGCTGGTAATAAACCCTGGTCTACCGGTGTGGTGATGGCCGATGTAAATGCAGACGGCCTGCTTGACATTTACGTTAGTAACGCAGGGAATATGGAAGGCGACAACCACGACAACGACCTGTACATTAACAACGGCGACCTTACCTTTACCGAAAAGGCAGAACAATACAATCTTGCAAAAACCGGCTTCTCCACTCAAGCAAGCTTTTTTGACTACGATAAAGATGGTGATCTCGATGTGTATATTCTTAACAACAGCAACGTACCTGTAAGTGGTTTGGGCTATGCCGAGCAACGCGATACCCGTGCTGAAAACTGGGAAAACGTACCCGATATCTTTAAAGGCGTGGGCGATCTCTTGATGCGTAACGACGGGGATACCTTTACTGATGTGAGCGAGGAAGCAGGCATTTACGGCAGTCTTATTGGCTTTGGTCTGGGCGTAATGGTTACCGACATCAACAACGACCTTTGGCCGGACATCTACATTTCAAACGACTTTTACGAGCGTGATTACCTGTACATCAACCAGCAGGATGGTACGTTTAGCGAAGAGATTAAAGACTGGACCTCGCACCTGTCACTTTCGGCGATGGGCGTTGACATTTCAGACGTCAACAACGATGGTTTGCAGGATATTTTTATCACCGATATGCTTCCGGAGCCGGAAGAGCGCGTAAAATCGGTGATGGAGTTTGACAGCTACAATGTGTACAAACTCAAGCAGAGCAAAGACTTTTACCAGCAATTTATTCAGAATACGCTACAGATCAACAACGGTAACGGCAGCTTTTCGGAAACCGCTTATTACAGTGGCGTTGATGCGACCGACTGGAGCTGGGCGGGCTTGCTGGTTGACCTGGACAACGACGGCTACCGCGATATTTACGTCACAAACGGTATCAATCACGACCTGACTGATCTGGATTTTGTTGATTTTTTCGCTAACGAAATCATTCAAAATATGGCTCTTACCGGCAAACGCCAGGCCATTGATTCCATCATCAATAAAATGCCGAAAAAACCTTTGGTGAATGCGGTTTACCGAAACAAAAAAGAACTGAAATTTGAAAATGCAGCCACACTTTGGGGACTTGACCAGCCGGGTATGTCAAACGGTTCGGCCTACGGGGACCTCGATAACGACGGCGATCTGGATTTGGTAGTTAATAATGTAAATATGCAGGCCTTTGTGTACCGCAATGAGGCCGAAGAGCAAACCCAAAACCGTTACCTAAGCATCAGCTTTAAAGGTGGCGAGAAAAATCCGTTTGCCGTGGGCGCTTCGGTACGACTGTATTTTGACAATCAGCAGATTTATCAGGAATTGTATCCGGTGCGCGGTTTTCAGTCTTCTATGGATTATGAGATGACCATAGGTCTGGGACAAACGCAAAAGCTCGACTCGTTGCGCGTACTTTGGCCTAACGACAAAACCCAATTATTGACCGATGTTGCCACCAATCAAACCCTAAATCTCAGTCAGGCAGAGGCCACCGAAACTTTTGTTCCGCGTAAGAAAAATGCAGGACCTCAGTTACTCACTGAAATTAGCAACAACAGTCTTAAAGCCAATCCCGAGAACGCCTACAACGACTTTGATTATGAAGGTTTGATCGCCAAAAAACTTTCGCAGGAGGGTCCGGCTCTTGCCGTGGGTGACGTAAATGGAGATGGAAACGAAGATGTTTTTGTGGGTGCCCCAAGCGGAAGCGCGGCAACACTCTATCTGCATTCCGGTGACGGAAAACTGACTCCGAAAAATCAGGCTGTTTTTACGACTGACGACTATTTCGAAGACACCGCCGCTGCGCTTTTTGACGCCGACGGTGACGGAGACCTCGATTTGTTGGTGGCTTCGGGCGGAAACGAGGTAGATAAAAAAGAACTCTTCAGACCCCGATTATACCTCAACGACGGCAAAGGGAATTTCACCAAATCGCCCAACGAACTGCCTTCGGCCTTTCAAAATATGAGCGCGGTAGCACCAAATGATTTTGACGGTGACGGCGATATCGATGTGTTTATCGGTTCGCGCAGTGTAGTGGGCGTTTACGGGGTTGATCCGCAGCAGTTGTTTTTAGAAAATACCGGCAACGGCATTTTTGTAGATGCGACTGAGCGTTTGGCCTACGACCTCAAAGATGCCGGAATGGTCACCGATGCGCTTTGGCTTGATATTGATAGCAACGGTTTTGACGATCTGATCACCGTTTCCGAATGGGGCACGCCACACATTTACCGCAATTCAGGCCGCAGACTTTCTGAAAAAGAAAGTAACCTGAGCGATAAAACCGGCTGGTGGAACACCCTTGCGGCAACCGATATTGACAACGACGGCGATATGGATCTGGTTTTGGGTAACGAAGGCGAAAACCTGCATTACCTGCCCACAGTCGAAAACCCGATGGTGATGTACATCAATGATTTTGACAACAACGGCACCATCGAGCAAATCACGACCATGCGTAAAAACGGAAAGGACTATCCGCTGCATCAGAAGAAAGAGATCACGGCGCAAATGACTTCGCTTAAAAAGCAAAACCTGAAAGCTTCAGACTACGCAAGCCGTTTTATAGACGAGATCGTTTCGCCTGAAAGCCTTAAAAACGCTATTAAAAAAGAAGTGAGCTACTCCCAATCGGTGATCGCGATTAATGACGGCAAGGGGAATTTCAGCTTTAAAGCCCTGCCTTACCAGACGCAACTGTCCTGCGTGTGTGATATTTTGGCTACAGATTTAAATAAAGACGGCCTTGCAGACCTCATTATGGCGGGCAACAATTTTGAATTTAAACCGCAATATTCGCAACTGGATGCCAACTATGGTAACGTTTTGCTCAACACCGGCGGCGATAATTTTGACTGGCAGAATTACAGCAAAAGCGGATTCTTTGTAAAAGATGAAGTGAAGCAACTGGCGACTTTTAGCGATAAAAACGGAAACACCTTTGTCATCGCTGCCATAAACGATAAAAAACCAAAGATTTTTGAACTCAATAACTAAAATAAGCCTGCTGGCTCTGCTTGGGATGCTTAGCTACTCGTGCTCAGATAAGCCCGAGTTGTTTACCAATCCCGATACGCAAAAGGCCGGTATCAGCTTTCAAAATACACTGACCGCCAACGAGGATATGAACATCCTCGACTACCTCTATTTCTACAATGGTGGCGGGCTCGCGATAGGTGACATCAACAACGATGGATTGCCGGATATTTATTTCTCAGGAAATCAGGTGAAAAATCAGTTGTACCTCAATAAGGGCAATTTGCAATTTGAAGACATAACCGAAACCGCCGGTGTGGCCGGAAACAGCGACTGGAATACCGGCGCGGTGATGGGCGATGTTAACGGTGACGGCTTTCTGGATATTTACGTGTGCGCCGTGGTGGGCCTCAACGGTCTGGATGGTAACAACGAACTGTTTATCAATAACGGCGACGGCACCTTTACCGAAAGTGCTGCGCAATACGGCCTGGACCTTGACACGTTTTCGTCTTCTGCTGCCTTTTTAGATTACGATCTGGATGGAGATCTGGACGTCTACATCCTCAATCACGCGGTGCATACGCAGAGCTCTTTTGGCAAAGCCGAATTGCGCTACGAGCGAAATCCGCAAACCGGAGACCGCCTGATGCGGAACGATGGCGGACGTTTTACAGACGTGAGCGAAGAAGCCGGTATTTACGGCGGAATCAATTCGTATGGCCTGGGTATCGCGGTGTCTGATTTTAACCTGGACGGCTATCCCGATTTGTACATTGGCAACGATTTTCACGAGGATGATTATTACTACATCAACAACGGCGACGGCACTTTTACCGAAGATTTAAAAGGTCATTTTGGGCATACCAGCAGATTTTCAATGGGAAGTGATGTGGCTGATCTCAATCACGACGGCTGGCCCGATTTGATCTCGCTTGATATGTTGCCGCAGGATGAAAACGTACTCAAGTCAACGGAAGGCGATGACAACATTCAAACCCAGCGTTTGCGTACAGACCGCTACGGCTATCATTATCAGTTTACCCGCAATATGCTGTTTATAAACCGCGAGGGTGGCGATTATCAGGAAACCGCATTATTGAGTGGCGTTGCAGCGACCGACTGGAGTTGGAGTGCGCTTTTTGGCGATTACAATCAGGATATGCAGCAGGATTTGTTTATCTCAAACGGAATCCCAAAAAGACCTAACGACCTCGATTACATCAAATTTGTTTCGAGCGATCAGATTCAGAATAAAATCAACAACACGGCGCTGATAGATCAAAAAGCCCTGGAGCTTATGCCCGGCGGCGTTACCCGCAACTATGTTTATGAGGGCAGTGAAGACCTTCAGTTTAAAGACCGAAGTGAAACCTGGATCGCAAACGACACGCTCGTGTCGGGTGCTACGGCTTACGCTGACCTCGACAATGATGGAGATCTTGATTTGGTCACTAATAACATCAACACCGCTCCTACCCTTTACATCAACCAAACCAACGATAAGGCCAGCTATCTCAAACTCTATTTGAAGTCGGCTTGGCAAAATGATTTTGCGCTGGGCGCGAAAGTCCATGCCTATGCGAACGGGGTGCAGCAATTTAAAGAACTGTATCCGGTACGCGGGTTTCAGGCATCGTCTGAGCCGGTGATTCATTTTGGCTTTGGAAACCAAAAACAGGTAGATTCGATACGCATCATTTGGCCAGATCGCACCAGCCAGATGCTGGCCAATATTGCTACAAATCAGACGTTGCAGATCAAACAGGAAAACACTTCGCCTTTTGACTATGCCACACTCAGACCGAAGCGAGAACTACTTTTTAAACCGGTAACTGACTCGCTGGGTCTTGATTTTGTGCATCAGGAAGATGCCTATTCTGACTTTGACCGCGAAAAGTTGATTCCCTATCTGGTAGGAGATCGCGGACCGGCTGTGGCTCAGGGCGATTTAAACGGCGACGGCAAAACCGATTTGTTTTTTGGCGGTTCTAAGTACCTATCCAGCAAAATCTATCTCCAAAGCGATTCAACTTTTGTAGAAACGAAATATCCCGGAATCCAAAACGATTCGATTAACGAAGAAGTGGTTGCTGTGATTGCCGATTTCAACAATGACGGTAAAAACGATTTGATGACCGGTACCGGCGGAGGTGATTTTTACAACCGTGCAAAACCCCTGCTTGATGTGCTGTATCTTAATGAGGGAGCTAGTTTTAAAGCTTCGGCCCTGCCGGAATTGTTTGAAAACACTTCGGTTTTAGCGACCTACGATTACGACAGCGACGGCGATCTTGACGTATTTGCGGGTTCACAAAGCGTCACGGCAAGTTTCGGAAAGTTGCCTTCCTCCTATTTGCTTGAAAATAATCAGGGTACTTTTCGCGTAGCGCAGGAATTTAAAGAGCTTGGAATGGTCACCGCTGCGGTTTGGGATGATTTTGACGGAGACGGCAAAGCCGATTTGATCGCGGTGGGCGAATGGATGGCACCAACCTTTCTAAAAAACGAAGGCACAAAACTTAAACTGGTTTCTAAAACCGAAGAAGACCTCGAAGGCCTTTGGCAAAGCATCATTCCGTTTGATATAGATGATGATGGCGATACCGATTATATTGTGGGAAATTGGGGCGAAAACAGCAAGTTTCAGGCTTCGGCAGAAACGCCTATGAAAATGTATTACAGCGACTTTGACAACAACGGCCAGACCGAAACTATTGTAACCACAGCAAAAGACGGTAAATACTATCCGCTTATGGGTCTTGATGCGCTGGCGTCACAGGTGGTAAGTTTCCGCAAAAAGTATCAAAGTTACCGGGATTTTGCCGGACAGAGCATTGAAGATATCCTTAGCGATGAACAGTTAAAGAATTGCAAAATTCTAAACGTAAGTACACTGAAAACCGGATACTTACGAAACAACGGAAATTCATTTGATTTCGTACCTTTGCCGCGCGATTTACAGGTTGCTCCCGTTATGGCTTTTTGCCTGTTTGACTTTGATGGAGATGGTAAGGAAGAGGTGCTTGCAGGTGGAAATTATTTTGGCGTACAACCCTTTCACGGAAGACTCGACAGTTTTACCGGAGCCCTGATTAACAGTGAAAGCAACATCGTTTCGGGTGAAAAACTCGGGTTAAAGTTTGCCGGAAAGTCCATACGTGATTTGTCTGTAATTCGTTTAAACGGGAAAAATTATTTGATGGCAACTGTAAATGACGCGCCTGTTCAGCTTTATGCTTTACAACCCTAATTTTAGAAACAAGAAGTTTAGAATGATGTTTAAGAATTTTTCAATCCTGATTTTCAGCGTATGTGTGTTCATCTCGTGTAACACCGAGCAAAAACCTCTTAGCGTTACGCCAGATGACTACAACAACGCCGTAGATAAAGTTACCGAGGTTATCATTCACGATATTTTTTCACCTCCGGTGGCGAGTCGTATTTATGCTTATTCCAATATTGCGGCCTATGAAGTATTGGCTCAAAACCATCCTGAGTACAATTCGCTGGCCGGTAAATTAAATGGTCTGGGCGAAACGCCAAAGGCTGAAAATCCTGCTGTAAACTATGATGTAGCGGCTTTGATCGCGCAAATGGAGATGGCTAAAAGCCTTATTTTTAGTGAAGATCGAATCACCGAAGTTCGCGACAGTCTGTATAAAACATGGGAAGATCAAAACGCTGACGAACTCGTGGCGTCAAAAGCATACGGACTTCAGGTTGCCGATCACATTAAAAGCTGGATGGATGGCGACAATTACAAGCAAACCCGTACGATGCCCAAGTTTTCGGTAAATGCTGATAATCCGTCACGCTGGCAACCCACTCCTCCTGCCTATATGGACGGGATTGAACCGCACTGGATGAAGATTCGCACGTTTGTGCTCGATTCGGCTTCACAGTTTAAGCCTGTGCCGCCACCGGCTTTTTCGATGGAAGAAGGCAGCGAGTTTCACAACCAGCTTATGGAAGTCTTTAACGTACGTAATGAGATGACGGCTAAAGGTGACGATTCTGAGGAAGCAGCAATCGCTAAATTCTGGGATTGCAACCCGTATGTATCAACCCACAAAGGCCATCTGATGTTTGCAACCAAAAAAATCACTCCGGGCGGTCACTGGATTGGAATTGTAAAAATCGCCACCAAAAAGAACAATGCAGACCTCATGGAAACGGTTTATGCCTATACCAAAACTTCAATCGCCCTGTTTGACGGCTTTATAAGCTGCTGGGATGAAAAATACCGCAGTAACCTCATTCGTCCGGAGACCTTAATCAATCAATATATTGATGACAGCTGGACTCCGGTATTGCAAACACCTCCATTTCCTGAATACAGCAGCGGTCACTCGGTAGTTTCAGGAGCTGCTGCAGAGGTACTCACCGAAATTTACGGCGATAATTTTCAATTTGATGACGACACCGAGACCGCTTATGGTCTGCCCGTACGTAGCTTTGATTCTTTCAGAGCAGCATCTTCAGAAGCCGCTTTAAGTCGTTTATATGGAGGCATTCATTATCGCGCAGCCATTGATGAAGGTCTAAAGCAGGGGAGACAGGTAGGGCAGTACATCGTGAGTAACCTGCATATGAAAAATGACGGCGAAGCCCTTTCGCACAGCGGAAACTAAAACTATTCTTTTTATAAAATACTAAATCAAACCCCGGTTTAAATTAAAATCTATGATCAAGAAAATTGGTTTTGTAGTTATTACCCTGCTCTTAGTTGCGCTCGCCTGGTATCTTTTTGTAAAACCCAGTGATTACATCATCAATTTCAAAGTGAAAACTACTCCGGGTACGGTTGTTCAATCTGTAAAAACCTGGAACAGCAATTTGTCCGCGAGTACTATTACAGAGCAACACGGAACTTCGGCTATTGTTCAGGAGCGGCAGTTTGGTGATTCTACAGTTACGTACACCTATCACGCCTACGCCATCAACGATTCAATCACCAAAGTGAGTGTTGGGGTTAAAGATGCCGAACACAGCCTGAAAAACCGACTTACAGTACCTTTTGCCAATACGCTTTTTAAGGAGCGTAGTACTGCAAATGTCATGGAATTTTTTGAGGCACTAAATGAACACCTCAAGCAAATTAAAATCGAAATCACCGGTATTGAGAAAACACCTTCAACCTATTGCGCTTACATTCCGCTTAAAAGTATGCAGGAAGCTAAAGCTTTGGGAATGATGCGTAACTACGGGTATATAGGGGATGTGCTGGTACGCAATAATGTTGAAATGAACGGACCTCCATTTGTAGAAGTGACCGAGTGGAATCAGGAAACAGACAGCATCTCGTACAACTTCTGCTTTCCGATAATCCGCTCTGAAAATCTGCCCATTACAGACGATATTAAATACAAGCGTTTGTTTGAAAAAGAGGCCATTCACGCGGTGTATAACGGGAACTATATAACCTCAGACCGCGCCTGGTACGCTTTATTAGCTTACGCAAAGCAAAATAATATCGAAGTTGATGCCAAGCCTTTAGAGGTCTTTTTCAACAACCCAAATATGGGAGGCAATGAGCTGGAATGGAAAGCAGACATTTATATGCCGCTGAAGCAGGAGAGTCCGGTGCAGATGGATTAATGAGCACTATCTCATAAAGTGTGTAACTAAAA
>NZ_KZ319298.1 GCF_002744755.1 Leeuwenhoekiella nanhaiensis
AAAACTACCTGCTGAGACTCCTACTAATTCAAAGCTCTACACGGCCACTCTGAGCCTGTCGAAGGTACAGTCGACAAGCGAGCGTAGTCGAGAAGTGTCACTTCGAGTGCCGAACGAGGTCTGCGACCGAGACCGGTGTATCGAGAAGCCTGGAAAACGACGAATATACTAACTACTAAGACTTCTCGATACGCCTGTAGCTCCGCTAGCGCTCTGCTTCAGCCACTCGAAGTGACAGTCAACTGCTGACTAATTCTAAATGTGGAGTGCAGAGTGATGAGTTAGGAGTTATTTTCTATTTCGTATTTCGTATTTCTAATTTTTTATTTTCGGCCTTCCTGAGTGATGCGACTCAAGGAGCATCGTATCGAAGGGTCTACTTCTCACCTCTCACTTAAATGACCTATTTCGTATTTCGTATTTCGTATTTCTAATTTCCCTTTGCTACTAGAAAGCTTAGGCTTAAGCTCAAAAATCAATAATAATAATAATAGAAATAATAATAAGGAATAAAAAAAGACGCCTTAGCGTCTCCTTTTATCTAATATCTGATGTCTTAAATCTAGCGTCTATTTAAAAACTTTTCTTAAACCGCTCCCACAGGGATGGTTTCTCCTGCCCGTAGGCATAGCCGTATTTATTGCCATATCCAAAATTGGCGGTTTTCACATCGTTGATCACAAAACTGACATCATGCAGTTTCCCGTCGTTTTGCGCATCAACAGCAAAATTAAGTAGTTTTTTCTCGGTATAGCCGGCACGGGTAACGTAGAGGATCAAATCGGCATATTTGCTGATCAGGAAGGTATCGGCTACCAGCATCGAAGGCGCCGTATCTACGATTACATAATCAAATTGCTCCCGCAATTCGGCAATCATCTGCCCAAATTTCTTCTGTCGCAAAAGTTCTGATGGATTGGGCGGAATACTCCCCGACAGGAATAATTTCAGCTTGGGATGAAACTTGGAATCGTGTACCAGTTTCTCGAGCGTATGATCGTTACTCACCAAATAGTCGCTTACCCCGAGTAAACTCTTCGACTGAGAATCATAGCGCTGCAACTGCGGATTGCGCAGGTCGGCCCCAATAAGCACCACTTTTTTTCCGGTATTGGCCAGCGTGACCGCCAGGTTGATCGAGGTAAAGGTTTTTCCCTCCCCTTTTACGGTTGAGGTGGTATAAATACAATAACCTTTCCCATCGGTCTCGGCATTCACCAGCAAATATTGAAGATTAGTAGTTAAAATCCGGAAGGACTCCGCCAGCACCGAACGGTCGTTTTCGGTGATCAGATCAGACTCGCCCCGCACGATACGAGGCAATTCGCCAACTATAGGAATTTGTCGGGTTACTTTTTCGATATCTTCCCGGCGTTCGATCTTATTGTTCAGCAGGCGGCGGATGTAAATCACCCCAAACGGAATGAGTAAACCGCCCAAAATAGCCCCTAACAACACACTTCGGCGGTTGGGAGAAACCACCTGAGCCCCGTAGGCCGGGTCTACCACCTTGGCTTTGGGTACATTGATGGCCTGTTTCAACGCGTTTTCTTCGCGTTTCTCCAGTAAAAACAAATACAATTCTTCCTTGATTGACTGGTTACGGGCTTTAACCCGAAACTGCCTTTCGTTGGCCGGAACCTGACGGATGTTTCCATCAATTCGTGCGGCCTGCCGGTCCAGATCGTTTTGGGTAACTCTTAGGTTATTGCGTAAATTCAGCAGGCTCTGATTGATACTTCCTCTCAGGGCTTCAATCTGATCTTCCAGGCGCATCACCACCGGGTTTTGCTCACTGCTCCCCTGCAACACCTTGTTGCGTTCCAGCACCAGGGTATTGTATTCCCCAATCAGGCTGTTTACCCCACCTTCTTCAATCCCCAGATTTACCGGCAGGGTACGGGTAGTGTCAGAATTTTGAAGATATTCTAGCATCAGGTTCACCAGTTCGAGCTGGGTGCCTACCTCCCGTTGCCGGGTCTCAAACTCCTGCGCACTGCTTAAAAACAATTCGGCCTCGCTTTCTATATTGGTAAGCCGCCGCTCTTCTTTAAAATTTTCAATATCCCCTTCTACATCATCCAGATCTTCCAGAATAATATCCAGACGCTCCTGAATAAATTCACCCGTATTTACCGCGACCAGGTTTTCATCAGCGATCGCGTCTTTATTGTACTCGACAACGAGTTGATTCAAAACATCCCGGGCCTTTTGAGGTACATTATCCTGCATACTCAACTGCAGCAGCGAGGCCTGTTTATCGGGTAATGCAATATTTAATTTAGCTCTGTAGGCATTGGCTACCGCTGCTACAGGCAGAAACTGTACCTGCAAATCAAAAGGGCTACCGCTAATTTCAGATTCCCGATAGGAGACCACCACCGTGGCAAAACCCAGATCAATAGGGCTGTCCAGACTACCGCTAACGGATGATCCGCTTAGAGGCTTCAGTACAACACCAGTTGTTCCCTCCCGGCTAACCTGAAAGCTGCGGGCTGCCGAGGATAATTTTTCCAGTTGCTCCTCATTAAGCTGCACAACACTCAGTTTTATGGGACTGTTAGTATACAACTCCACATCTTTAACACTGCCTTCAGCCGTATATTGTACGTTCAGATTCAATGCTCGCACTACATTTTCCATCAGCCGGCGTGAACTCAGGATACCTATTTCATTGGCAATGCTATTACCACCACTACCGCTTACCCCCAGTTGTTCCAAAGCAGCCAGCTCGGTAGATCCGCTTTTATCATCCTTAATTAAAATGGTGGAACTCGTACTATACACCGTGGTCGCATAGCGCAAATAGGTAAAGGCCAGTACCACCAGTAAAACTACCGAAATGATAAACCAGGGCCAATACCTCAGGTATTTATTCAATTCTTCCCGAAGATCCAGACTTTGTTCAGAAGTTGTTAAGGTGTTTTGACTCATACTTATCGGGTAAAGATTAAGGCAAGAGAGATCACTACCGAGGCTACGCCCAGATAGGTAGAGACCGTGCTAAGAAGTCCGGCACGCTGCCGCTGCCCGTTATTGGGCTCTACGTAGATCACGTCGTTTTGCTGCAAATAATAATAAGGCGATTGGGTAATCCCCGCATCGGTAAGATCTACATAATTATAGGTCATCTGCCCGTTTTCCTTACGCATAATCAGTACATTATCCCGCCTTCCGGTAATCAGCAAATCCCCGCCCAGGCTCAGGGCCTGAGGCAAACTCAACTGATAGTTTGGTGTCGTATAGGTTCCCGGCGCCCGCACTTCTCCCAATACACTCACCTGAAAATTAAGAATACGTACGGTTACCAGCGGATCTTTTAAAAAAGGTCGTAAGCGCTCTTCCAGCATCCGGGCCAACTCAATATTGGTATACCCGCTCACCGGGATACTGCCCAGTTCCGGAAATTGAATAGTACCGTCTGCGTCTACAATATAGGATTCGAGTTGCACATTAGCAGCCTGTGGCCCTTCCAGACCCGCTACCGATTGAGTCAGGTTATAGGGTGTTGCAGCATCCTGCTCGGGGGCAGACACCCGTATGGTCAGCTCGTCATTGGGCTGAATCTGAATACTCCGGGCTTCAGTAACCGGTACCGGGCTCAGGGCTTCCGCATTGTTAAAATACACCACCTCCTTCCGGGATACGCACGAACTGACTAATAAAACCAAAGCCAACAAGGTCGCTTTTGAAAGACTTCTTAATTTGATTTTCATGAATTCACATTGATTGGGCAAATATAGTATTTATTGGCAGGAAGCAAAGTCAATAGGCCTTTTCCTCCCCGCGCACGGCATTCAATATGGTCTTGATGATGATCTTCACATCCAGCCATAGCGACCATTTCTCCACATAAAAAATATCCAAACGGGTACGGTTTACAATATCGGCCTGCTCCATAATTTCGCCCCGATACCCGCGTATCTGGGCCAGACCGGTAATCCCGGGCTTTACAAAGTGGCGTACCAGATACTTATCTACCGAACTTTGGTATTGCTCGGTATGCAGTTCCATATGCGGGCGCGGCCCCACCACACTCATATCCCCCAAAAACACATTAAAAAACTGGGGCAGTTCATCAATACTGGTGCGCCGCAGTACCCGCCCCAAACGCGTCACCCGGTCGTCGTTTTTGGTCATCATCCGCCGGTCGGCATCTGCGGTAGTAATCATCGAGCGAAACTTATAACACCAAAACACCCGCTTATTTACCCCATGCCGCTTTTGCTTAAAAAACACAGGCCCGGGAGCATTAATCTGCATCAGGATGGCAATAAGTGGGCTTAACCAACTTAAAATAAACACAATAACCAATGCGGAAAAAACCACATCAAAACTGCGCTTTAAAGCCTGGGCATAAGGCCGGTCCAGCGGTAACTCCCTCAGGTTTAGCACCGGGATATTCTCATACAATTCGATGGTCATCGCCCGCGTAAAAATCTCCTTATTGTCGGGTATGATCTTGAGTTTGGTCAAATTATTATCGGCATAGGCGATCAGATTAAACAACTGGGGCTGTGACAACCGCGAAGCCATACAAAAAATTTCATGCACATCATGCTTGCGCATATAGGCAAAACACTCCTCTACCTTCCCCAGATAGGTGGGGCTGGGCGAATGCGCGTTATCAAAATAACCCAGATAGCGATAGCCCAGATCGGGCTCATCAAACACCTTGCGTATTTTCTTGAGATTGCGGTCCCGTCCGATGACCACCACATTCACGGCGTTCCCCCCTTCCTCCCGGTATTTGGAACGTGCCGCATAAAACACAACCCGATACACCAGGAGCAGACCAAACAACAAACCCAAAATGCCGAGTTGCCGCCCGGTATCCCCCTTGGGAAGATCGGCCAGGCTAAACCAGGCAAAATAAGCCAGCCCAAACAACACATACAATTGCAGGGGCTTGTGAATATTGGTAAAAAACCGCTCCTTTCGGGCGGTGGGATAATAGTTCAGCGCATAGGCTGCCATTAGCCAGCTGGCATTATACACGAGCACAGACCCGGGCATCAGATAGGTCTCCGGGCTAAACCAAAACAACACCCCGTTAATCAGGCTAAGGTGTACAAGGATCGATATGGGTACGATAAACAGCGAGCGCTTCATAACGGGTATTCGACTGCAGGCAAAGCTAAGGGCTTTTAACTAAATTTTTTAAATTTTGGAATCAGATATTGTGGGATTTTCCGGCCAATCTTGGAAAATAGCGTTAGATAGCCCGGCAACTCAAACTTTCGAATAATCTGTAAATCTTCAGCCGACTTCCGCTTTTGCAGGCTGGCCGTGGTGCTTTTACCTCCCAAACGCATCTTAACCAGCCAGGCGTTTAAAAAATAGCTATTTAAAGCAGGAGCCTTAAACCAGCGGAGCGAAATCTCATAATCACTCGCAATTCGGTAGCCTTCATCATACAGACCATAGGTATCAAAAACTTCCCTTTTGACATAAATAGTGGTATGTAAGGGAATCCATCCCCAGTTTAAATACCGCTTCTTAAAGGGCTTACTACGATAGACCCGCTTAACGGTATTAATGTCTTCCCGGTCAACGTACATCCCATTACCGTAAACCAGATCAGCCCCGCTCTGCTCAAAGGCCGCTGCCACCTGTGCCAGGGTATCCGAAGCGTAAAACAAATCATCCGAATGCAAAATGCCGATCACAGCTCCGGTGGCTTTTTGAATTCCTTTGTTAAGCGCATTATAAAGTCCCTTGTCCGGTTCAGAAACGTAGTACCCCAATCGGTCTGTATAGCGTTCAATCACTAACTGCGTGCCATCGGTAGAACCCCCGTCAATAACAAGATGTTCTACATTAGCATAGGTCTGCCCCAATACACTCTCTATACACGAAGCGATATGCTCCCGGTTGTTATAGACTATGGTAATGATGGATATTTTCACGAATTGGTTTATTTGTTAATTGTTAATTGTTATCAGGAATGTAAAATTCAGAATTCAGAGTGCTGAGTTAGAAGTTATTTCGTATTTCTAATTTTTTATTTTTCGGAACCCTGAATGATGCGACCCTAAGAGCATCGTATCGAAGGATCACTTCTCACCTCTCACCTCTTACTTTTCACTTCTTACTTCTCACCGCTCATTTGTAATTAATTATTTCAACATAAAAGTCCGCGAACTGCCCACTGAGACTGCCAACTAATTCTGAATGTAGAGTGCAGAGTTAAAAGTTATTTCGTATTTCGTATTTCGTATTTCGTATTTCGTATTTCGTATTTCGTATTTCTAATTTTTTATTTTTCGGAACCCTGAATGATGCGACCCTAAGAGCATCGTATCCAAGGGTAACCTCTCACCTCTCACCTCTTACTTTTCACTTCTTACTTTTCACCGCTCACTTATAATTACCTATTTCCATATAAAAGTCCGCGAACTGCGCACTGATACTGCTGACTAATTCTGAATGTAGAGTGCAGAGTTAAAAGTTATTTCGTATTTCGTATTTCTAATTTTTTATTTTTCGGAACCCTGAGCATCGTATCGAAGGGTCACTTCTCACTTTTTACCTCTTACTTCTAACTCCGCCTTTTTAACTGTTAACAGATAACCAGTAACTACGAAGTACGAAGTACTCCGTCAAAATAAGCAATCGTCTGCTCCAGCCCATCCCTCAGTTTCACTTTCGACTCCCAGCCGTTAAGCTTTTCATACGCCAGGGAAGTATCCGGCTTGCGTTGCTTGGGATCATCCTGAGGCAATGGCATAAATTTCAACTTAGATTTAGACCCTACCAAATCCAATACGTTTTCGGCAAGCTCCAGCATGGTAAACTCTCCCGAATTCCCGAGGTTTACAGGGCCTGTAAAGCCGGGCTCGGAAGCCATCATCCTGCAAAAGCCTTCAATCAGGTCGTCTACATACTGAAACGAACGGGTTTGGTTACCATCCCCAAAAATGGTGATATCTTCTCCCTTTAAGGCCTGTACGATAAAGTTAGAAACCACCCGCCCGTCTTCCGGGTTCATTTTAGGCCCGTAAGTATTAAAGATGCGTACGATTTTGATATCTACCCCATTTTGATTGTGATAGTCCATAAACAGGGTTTCCGCACAGCGTTTCCCTTCGTCATAACAGGAGCGTAAGCCGATGGGGTTTACATTTCCCCAATAGCTTTCGGGCTGCGGGTGTACGGCAGGATCTCCATAAACCTCAGAAGTACTGGCCTGTAAAATTCGGGCTTTTACCCGCTTGGCCAGACCCAGCATATTAATGGCTCCCATTACGGAAGTCTTGATGGTCTTGATGGGATTGTATTGATAATGTACCGGGCTGGCAGGGCAGGCCAGATTGTAGATCTCATCGACTTCGGCATAATAGGGCTCGGTCACATCATGGCGTACCAGTTCAAAATACGGGTTATCTAAAAACTCCACAATATTCTGCTTGCTCCCGGTAAAGTAATTATCGAGACAGATCACTTCGTTTCCCTCCTTTAATAAGCGCTCACACAAATGCGAACCCAAAAAACCGGCGCCGCCGGTCACTAATATTTTTTTCATGATTGTAGTTCTTTAATTTTCGTTTGTATTTGAAAGAAGTATTGGGCTTTATATTTAGAAAAATAATAGCCTTTACTCCCGTCTAAAAAACCGAGTTTCAGAAAATAATTTCCAATAAAATAGGCCATCGGCATAATTCCCCAGCTGATCAGTTGGTATTTCAGGCGCTGCCGGGAGTTCAAAGCCGCAAAACCGGTTTCCTGCAGTTTGATAAAGCGCCGGGCTTCCCAACTGCTGTAACTGTTATGCTTGGCGATATAATGCTCCAGACCCTTATAATCATTATGGTCTATATGGGTTTTAAAGGTACCTACCTGCCCTTCCAGAATGGGATGCTCATGCACCTCCATATCCAGATGGCTCCAGCTGTCTTCGGCTATACGCTCGTATTCCCCGGCAGATTTTTTAAACAACGGCAACTTTTTAAAAACATCACCGTGTTTCAATTGCTGGCCCATAAAGTAGTTGCGGAAGGGAATCCAATACCCCACATATCCCGGTCGGTTTATGGCTTCACGCAGCTCGTTAAGGAATTCGGGAGTCACATACTCATCCGCATCCAGAAACAAGACCCACTCGTTTCGCAATTCGATGTTGCGTAGCGCCCAGTTTCGCTTTTTGGGAAATTGCCCGTTCCAGTAAAATTGTGCTACCCTGGCCCCATACTGCTCTGCCAGCTTCAGGGAAGCATCGGTGCTTTGCGAATCGAGGAGGATCAACTCATCAAAATCGCTAAGTAAAGGCAGCGAGAGCTGCAGATTGCGCTCCTCATTTTTAATGGGGACTAAAACACTAACAGGTATGTTACTCATAGTCTTTAATTATACGTTTTTTGATTACCTGTGCAGGATTTCCACCAACTACGTTCCAGGCAGCTACGCTTTTAAACACCGCTGCCCGGGCTCCTACAACTGCACCATCTGCAATACGCACCCCGGGACCTATAAAGGCATCTGCGGCAACCCAGACCGAATCCCCAATTTGGATCGGCTTACAGATTAAGGGAAAATCGGCCTGCTCAAAATCATGAGTCGAGGCACAGAGATAGGATTTTTGAGAGATGATGCTGTGGTCTCCAATGCTGATTCGTCCCTGATTGTAACAATCGACTTGAGGTCCCAGAGTCGAGAAAGCTCCCAGTTTCAGATTACGGGGAGACCAGATTTTAACCGAGGCATAGATATGTGCACTGGGATGCAGTTCAGCCCCAAATAGCCGTAAAACCAGATTGCGCCATGTTTTAAATAGCCTTCCCGGAAAAGGCCGGAACAGCAACATATAGCTCACATTCCAGACCACGCGGTAGAGCTTATTCTGCAAACCAAAATCGGAAGTATACTGAGATAAATCGGTCTTATTCATGTTGTTGTAATACCTGTTTTAAATAAGCTGCGGCTTCTGCAACCCGATACCGGGTTTGATACAATTCCCGAGCGTTATGCGCATACTCCTGTTTCAGGCGGTCTTCCATAACGAGCAGGTGCTCCAGTCCTGAAGTAACCCCCTCCAAATCGTCAGCAAACACCATTCCCGCTCGGGCATCGCTAATTTCCCGCCAAATATTTACCGGCTTACTGATGGCGACCGGAGTATGGCAGGCCAGCGCTTCCACCACCGCGATCCCAAAATTCTCCTGATGGCTGGGTAAGATAAACCAGTCTGCCCCATACAGGGCGCCCCATTTGGCATCGCCCTGCAGCATCCCGGGAAAATAAATCGGCAAACCTTCGGCCAGTTTCCGCAACCCGTTACCATATGCGGTATCCATCCCCGGCCCGGCAATGACCAAAATAGGAATTTGCGGGTTTTGCTTATAATGGCTACGGTAGGCCTGTATTAAAAGATCTACTCCTTTTTTTTGATGTACCCGGCTTAAAAAAAGCCAGTAGGGCTGCGCCGCAGCCTGAGGACACTGTTCTAAAAAAGCCTGTTGATGGATTGTGGTTTTTTGGGGCGGTTCCTGTATCCCATACCCCACATTCAGTTCGGCTTTGGGATGGTATCCGGAAAAAGTGGTACGCGCCAACAGCAATTCCTGCTCGCAGGTAAATAAAACCCCGTCTACCCCATTGACTACATGTTTTTCTAACAACTGCCAGAACACCCGGTTACGCAGGGCTTTAAAACGCCGCTCGGGCGCCTTTTGAAAATAAGGATCCAACATCCCATGCGGCATAACAAAAAATTTGGGTACGGGCTTCCCGGCACCTTTAAGCTGCTTCCAGGTGCGGTAGGTACCGTAGCTGGTATACAGCCACAACCCGTGTATAATTGCATAATCGTAATCCCCCAAATGCTGCTCCAGCCATGGTTTTAATGCAGCAGTGTAGCCATAAGGAGTTTTTACCGGTCCCAGGGCGGTAATTTTAAATGCATCGCTTCCCAAAAAGGCGGCATCTGTAGGGTCTAAACAAACCACCTCGGTAGTTACCCCAAGCTCCTGCAGGGCTGGGATACTGTTACGAATGCCCTGACAGGGGCCTCCAGAGGCCGGGTTCATTGATGCTATGATACGTAGCATCCTCATAACTTTTCCTTTTCTGACCATTTCTGAGAAACGATCTGTTTATAGATTAAGGCTATATGATCTAGAGTTTTTGAAGTGTTAAAACGTTTGGCGTTTTGAAGTCCGGCTTCTACGAGGTTGAGGCGTTCCCGATCGTTCAAATCCAAAAGCATTTCCAGTCTTGCCACTCCGGTAGTAATAAACTCCTCGTGATCCTGATGCTTTCTTCTTGGGATATACCAGGCTGCTTCCCCACCTACCTCATTCATAGGTGCTGCTGCCGTTGTGATGACCGGGCAACCACTGGCCTGAGCCTCAGCAATAGGCCAGCCAAAACCCTCTTCAAGCGAAGGATAGAGCAAAACCAGTGCACCCTGATAAGCCATACGCACCTGTTCATCTGAAAATCCGGTACAGAAATGTACCCGGGCTTTAGAATGCATCGTTTTTCGATAGGCAAGCAGATTTTCATTAGGAGCGGTACCTACCAGCAATAGTGGTGCGGCATCGGGGTTTTGAGCGCTGTAGGCTTCATAAAGCTCCAGCACACCGAGCCGGTTTTTATAAAACTGATTGCCCCCCACGTGTAAAATATAGCCTGTATTTAAATCTAAATTCAAAGCCAGTCCTAAATCTTTTCGAACCTCAACCGGATTGTTGGGTTTAAACTCCTGATTAAACCCATTATACACTACTTCTGAAATTTGGGGCGTATGCTTTAAAAAAGCTTGTAAATCCTGTCGGGTTTTTTCAGAGATACAAATAAAACAATTTCCCTGCCGGTATCCCCATCTGATAAATTGCTGATACCAGCGCCCGGTAGTGCCTACGGCTTGTTCCGGAAAGGCTCCTTCCGCTGCCCGTTGGGCCAAAAAATCATGACAATGAATCACATGGGCCTTTTTCTTTACCAGCGGTACCCAGGGGCCTAAAGCCTGATCGGCAAACACATACAAATCCGGTTCAGCTTGCCTGCGCAGCTTAAAAGCGAGGGGAAAAACAAGGTATTGATCCAGATAGCCCAGCCATTTTTTAAAAAATTTTGGAGCGGGAGTTTTATAAAAAAAAGCCCTGGCCGTACGCACGCTTACGTTGTGACCTCGCTCCCGCATGCCTTGCTCCAGCATGCGTGCATACCGCGGCATACTGTTTGAATTCAAAAATGCAGGATGGGTAAATAAAACGATGCGCATAGTTAATGGAGTACTGGTTTTAACCCCAAGTAAATGGCTTCAAAATTATACTCATCAACCAGTTCCAGAGAAGTGATTCCATCTGCTGCCAGAGCATTCCCGTACAATACCGCCTGCAGACTATCAGTCAGGGCGGCTACATCCCCGGTTTTAAATATAAGCCCATTAGCTCCCGGTCTCACCAGATCAGAGGCACACCCGGTCAAATCAGATAGCACCAGATTTAAATTAAAGTTCATAGCCTCATTAACCGAAAGCCCCCAGTTTTCGCCCTGCCCTGAGCACATGACAAAAACATCCCCCAAAGCATACCAGTTGGGAATTTCAGATTGGTTGACAAAGCCGGTAAGAATAACCTGCTTTATTTGGTGAGTCTTAATATAGGCTTCCAGCTCCCCGCGCAATTCCCCGTCTCCTACAAGCACAAGCCAGCAATCTGCCCGGTTAAGCTGCCTAAAAGCCTGCAATAAATCGAGAGGACGCTTTTTAGGAATGTATTTGGCACTAAAAACAATAACCTTATCACCTTCGGCAATACCGTATTTCAAACGAAGTGCCTTGGGATTGGTTTGTATCCTGCGAAAACGCGCATTATCAATGGCATAGGGCACATGGAGAATTTGGGCATCGGGTATTCCATAGGATTTATAAAAGGCTTTATTCTCCTTCCCTACTGCACAGAAATAATCGATTCGCGGGAACAGAATAGCTTTAAGACCAAAACGCTTGATTTTTTGTTTAAATCCGGTTTTTAGCAGTTCATGACTATATGGCATATCATTGCGAATGCAAATGGTATGCCCGGCCAGCCTCCCAAGCATCAGCACCAAAAAATGAGTCAGGTAATTCCATCCGTGTACCACGATCACCGCCGGCTCTATTTGAAAAAGCCGGTAGACCAGTCTGGGATTGATCAGACCAAAAAAGCGACTGCTGTCTTCTTCTTTAAACCCGTAATTTTTAAAGAAGTGATAGGCATAGCCTTCCAGCAGGGGAATATCCCATTTTATGTTGACGCCAAATTCCCGATCCATTCTACCCTTGATGGATTTATCGGAACAATACCAGGCTTCACACTGCACACCTCGCGTATTCAAATAGGCATATAAGGGAGCAAAATATTGGATGGGATGCGAATTGATAAAGATGAGTTTTTTAGGCATAATACGCTATAGTATTAGGTATTTGAAGAATCCAGTTGAAAACGGGCATCGTAATGCTGTAAAAGAATGACAATTCCTATCGCGCCCCACCAATAGATACTAACAGGGGGTTGAATACTTAAGGTTCCTACCAGTCCGGTAACCAGTATATAGCCCAGAAAAAAAGCGGCACACATAGAAAGCCCCCGATCGCGAATCCTTCTCCAGCGCTGCCAGCAATATAAAAACATATAGATTCGAAATCCATACCAAACCACTATCAGATAAAGCCCCCCCTCCCAGGCTGTAGTGGCAAAATCGGTTTCCGTCCAGATATTAGCCCGGATTCGGGCGGCATAACGGCTTATTTGATCGACCCCATTGGTCATGACGCCTAGGCCCTTTCCAAAAACAAATGCGATGGGATTATCTTCCTGCAATATATTCTTGAAACCTCCGGTAAACGATCCCAACACCCGTCCTTGAATCTCCTCAGTATTGCTTTGCCCATTATAACCCGATGACCGCTGGGTATAGGCGGCAAAGGCATCCGGTTTAAAAACAGGCAGTAAAAGCAGTAAGGCCAAGAGACCCAATATAGGCACAACAGACTTTTTAAGCACAAAACTCTGGTTTTTAAATAGGGAAAAAATTAAACCCAAAGCAAAGACCGAACCGGCACCAAAAACTGCCGTCCGCCCCCCGGTCACAAAAACTCCAAGGATCAGACATCCCAAATATAAAACAGGCAGAAACTTAGTAAATGTGCTTCGTTTTACTCCACTGGAAGCCCGCAATTCCGGAAAATACAACAGACTAAAGACCACAGCACTGATAAAATGTAAAAAAAAAGAAAATTGCCCTGTAAATGAAAAGCTAGAAGATACCCTTAAAAAACCGGCTGCTGCAAAACCCGATAAATTGCCCCCATCTACAGCCCGGTTTAACCAGTGTGTTGCAGGCAATTGCAGTTGAATCAGAGCGATGATTACTGTTGGAATAATAAAAAAACTGAGCGTTTTAAAAAACCTTACAAAGCGTTCAAAATCCCCATCTATAAAAGCGCTAATCAGTAGACTCCCGGTAATCGCGTAAAAGACATACTGCTTCAAACCCCAGGGTACCAGTACCGGGTCGTAAAACGCGTGAATAACAAGAAGCGGTATAAAAAGCGCCAGCAATATCCGTACAACACGATTATACTTATTCGATTCCAAACTCACCTGTTTGATCCTGAGCAATTGCACAAGCGCATAGGCCAGTATAATATCCTTTCCAAAAAAAATTAGGGTGCTCACCAACCCGGGCACGAGTTTGCGTAACAACCCCTCTACAATTAAAAGAATAAAGAGACTGTAACACAACCGTTGCAGGAGAATAGGATAACGTCTTAAATCACTCATCTTGGCTTTTTAATTGGAGACATGCTTTTAAAACCGCTGTTAACCGGCTTAGGCTTTCTGCCCAGCCGTCTAAAGCGCTTGCCTGTTCAAAAGCCTTTCTAGACATCGTATCCCGCAACGCTGTATCGGTTGCCAAAATCCGTAATTTTTCAGCTATGGCCTCGGCTGATTGAATGGGAACTATAAACCCCTCTTCTCCGTCGGTAAGTAAATCCATACCTCCCGAATTGGTAGTCGTGATTACCGGAAGCCCGTAAGATAGAGCCTCTCCTAAAACAAGCCCAAAGCCATCCTCCAGAGTAGGCAGGCAAAATACATCTGCACCCCGGTAAGCCTGTTCCAATGCCTCTCCTTTCAAAACCCCGGTAAATTGTACATTATCGGGCAACTGCAAATCGGCAATCCCCGACACCTTTGCCTGTGGTCCTACCAGTTTAAGTCGTATCGGTAAATCCTGGAGCAGGCTAAGTGCCTGTATAAGATAACGAAGGCCCTTTCGCACCGATATACTCCCTACGTATAATACCTCTATAACGGAGTCAGAACCCCGTTTTACTGGTCTTACTTCGGGCAGGGAAAATCCATAGGGCACCTTTAGCAGTTTTGATTCCGGGAATCCTTTTTCTAAAAAACTCTGGCGTACAAATTCAGAAGGTACGAGTATATAGTCAGCTAAATCATATTCAGCAATGCGGCGCTTCACTTCCCGTTTGGGAGAGCCCTGCCAGGTTAACCTCAGACGTTTATACTCTTCCTGAAGCAATTCTTCCTGATAGGCAATATGAGAGTTTACGACTTCCACTACACTCACCACACCCAGTTTTCGGGCTCTTTGCAAACTTCTTAAGCCGCAGCCATTGTAAAACAGGATCAAATCGCTCCCGGGTACATACCGGCTTAAAACCACATCCTGCTCCAGCTTGGCCCAGTAGGCCAATTGCCGTTGAAAACGATAACCTACGGGTAAACGCAGGCTCAATACATATAAGCTCTGCAACAAATCGGCCTTAATCATCGGAAATCCGGGTTCCGTTATAGGAGAACGTTTACTCAACCGGGAAAAACCACTGATAAATTTATACAGCCCCCCCCGTTGAAACAGGCCTTTAGCGTAAATATAATGATGGGCGCGATTGGGAGCTGAATAAAGTATTTTCATAAAAACCGAGTCACAATTGAGCTATGAGCTCAAGATATTGGGAACTTATAGCACTGGCAGTATGCGCTTTTAAATGCGCAGGCATTTGAGATTTAAGTTTATTTTGGAGTTCAACATCATCGAGTAGGACTTTGGTTTTATATACCAGATCCTCCAGATCATTTCGTTTAAAAGCGATACCGGCATTGCCTATAGCATCCTCTAGTCCACAATCATCAGAAACAATGGGAATACATCCACAGGCCATACCCTCAAGAGCAATAATCCCAAAGGGTTCTTTCCAACGCGAAGGCGCCAACAAAAACCGATGATCATTAAGCAGGTCTACAATTTCTGCACCGCGTTTGGCTCCCACGAGATGTACGCTATCTTCCAAATGATACTTAACAATTAAGCGCTCTATGCGTTCTTTATCTTCGCCAGTACCAATGATGGTTAAAGAATAATTCTGCTTAGATGCTCCCGCGTTATTCAAACGGGAAATAAGCTCAACAGCAAGATCTGCTCCTTTATCACTAACCAGCCTGCCCAGGAATACAAAATCGCGATGCCGCTCAAGATGTTTATCGTAAAACAGCTCAGATTTATAGGGATTGTGAATGACCACAGCATTGGGATAGATTCCATCTTGTATACTTTCACTTACAGCACATACCTGCTCGGCTTGTTTCAACCACAATTTTTTAAGGTAGGATTTAAAGGATGCCTTTTTCTTTAGATCGTAAAACCAGGTTTGTAAAATAATGACATGCTTTTTTCGAATAAACAGAAGCGGCCACGAAAGCTGGAGGCAGGGATTATGTTCTACAACACAATCTGCCCATAATAGCGTTTTCAGAAGTTGTGAAATTCCAGGTTTTCGTATTACTTTATAATCAAAAGGCTCCTGATCTTGGTACGTTGTCCAGGTAATTACCTTAACCCGGTTACCCTTATTTTGAAATTCGTCCGCAAATATTTCCGAAATAATTTCTATCCCACCTATTGCAGGGTAGAAGCTATGTGTGAGAATTACTATATTCATACGATTAAATTCTACTGAATTTTATACGTTTATCTGAAATCGAATGAAATTTAGACGTTCTCAGAATTGCTTTGAAGTAAATTAATAAAAGGGGAAAGCCTATCAGGTCGTGCTAGTTTACTTGCTTGGGACTGCGCAAACAAGAATTGATCAAAGTTAGCTTCACTAAATACGGAATTATTATAAGCATCATTAAAAAAACCTTCTAACTCTATTTCTCCTTCATTAACCGGGCAGGCTACAGGTATGTGGTGCTCGAGAAAAGCGTGTACGCTTCCGCTTTTACCTAATAAATGTCTTGGAACACTAGTTACTCCCAGATCGGCAAGATGAAATTCTTTTGATAATGCTAAATGATCTAAAAAACCCATTAATTTGATTTCAGTATCATCCTGCAATACTTTTTGAAGTTCTAATTTAAATTGCTCCTGTTTTGAACGTCCCCCACCCAGTAATACAAATTCAGGCATTAATTTGTTGCCCCTTAAAATTTCGATAAATCTGACCAGGAATAAAATCAAAGCAGGTTTAGGCTCCATTTGACTGAATAATACTATTCTAAATTGTGCCTTATTATTGGGTTTTAGTATATCTGAACCGGAAGGATAAATATTTGAAAATATAGATAGGGGTAATACTTTACGACCAAAATGATTTAATTTATTTTGATAAAATGGAATTTGAGTAGTGATTAGTTTAGGATCTAGTTTAACTATTAAGTTCCTAATAATTGCTCTTTGTAAAAATTGTACCAAATGCTGTTTAAAATTCAAGGGGTAAATCCACAATTCGTGAAACATGATATGCAACTTAATGGAGGTATCTTTTAGTAAAAGTATCTTATATAAGTTTAATGGAAGACCTTTTTTTTGGTATGCATAAGGTACAAATTGCAAACTTATCCATTGAGGTTGAAACGTTTCAAGCAGCTGAAGATAGGATTTTCTACGAATTCCAAAAGATTCGGTTTTGGATATACGTAAACACGGCACCAGCACTTTATTAACCTTCTGATTCTCCTGCACTATCCCGTTAACAGTTTTATCATAGAGCGAAAGAATAAAGATCTTCTGTTCTTTTTTAAGGAATTCACCCGCCAAGATTCGGGAATAATCCCCAACTCCATCCTTACCTGGTTCCAAGGAACCACAGATGAATAAAATTCTAGATTCGCTCACCAATTTTTCTAGCGGGTATACCAGCCCATATTTCGTTAACTCCTATAGATTTTGTTACTACAGCACCAGCAGCAACAATTGCGCCTGCTTGAATCGCCACGCCCTTAAGAACTATAACGTTAGCACCAAGCCAGACATTATCTTCAATCATAATTGCTTCAGAGGGACATTGCTGATTTCTCATCAGGTCATCTAAAGAAGTACCATGATTGTGGTCTATAAATTTACAACCGGAAGCAATGAGACAATCATTACCAATTTTAATGCTACAGGTTATATTGAATTCAGTATTTCTTCCAAGAAAAACATTATTCCCAATTTGAATACCTGTTCCTAGTTTATATATACCATCAAATTTAAAAACTACATTTTCTTCAATATCCACATTAGCACCTAATCTTACTTGATGAGGCCAGGTAACTGTAGTTTTATTCAAATAAGTTCCTTGACCTATCTTCATTCCAAGAAACTTGTAGAGGATCGTATTTATTAAATTTGAAGATCGCTTAAATACTTTAAATCTAATTTTAAAAAATATCCTTGAGCATAATGATTTAAAAAACATATGAAACTAAATATAAAATCATACTTTGAAAGTAGAACGATATCAGATATCAGTAAGTATCAATAAACAATTAATTCTATAATATAAACTTATAAACAATTATTTTAAATCTAAATTGATGCAAAAAATATAATAATCATTAAAGTACAAGATGTCAGATCATAATTGGTTTTTTTGGACAAAAAAACTCTTTTAATTAATAATATTATACCCCGTAATTTTAAATTCGTTATGTCCATATTTTGAGAATTATGATTTACTTGAATAGTCTTATATAAGATGCATCATAATTATAAGATGGTAATCTTTGTTTAATAATTTTAGCAGGTATACCTGCAACTACTTTTAATTCAGGAACACTTTTAGAAACTAAACAACCAGCTGCTGCCACTACACCTTTAGATAAAGATACTTTAGGCAAAATTATTACGGAAGTTCCAATCCAAACGTAGTCATCAATATTAACAGGAAAACACCTTCCTTTCATATCATCATCCATGTCATGATCCGCGGTTAGTATGGTAACATTTGAAGATATCGATACATTATTTCCAATAGTCACTTTTCCACGAGTATCTATTCTACAATTTTCATTTATTATGGAATTTTCTCCAATGGTGAGATTTCTAGCAGCATCAAAAGTACAACCAAGGTTTATTGCACTTCCCCTTCCTATTTTAAATCCCATTATTTTTTTATAATAAAATTTTCTTACAAAATGCGAAGGTATCTTGTTTATTACATGATTAGCAAAATATAGTCTTAGCTCCGATAATATTCTCTTCATAAAGATGGATTTATTTAGGAGTTTAAAAAACTTTCTAATTCCATTCTTTCAAATTCTTCTAAATAGCCACCATCAGTTGCATTTACAATTAAACGACCTCTATCTTCAAAAGCGATTCTGGCATCTCTGAAATTCATATCAAGAAGGAGTTTATCAGTATTTTGAGTTCTGCTACCTGCTTTATGATAATCCTTATGAAAATGTAGTTCATCAGCTCCCTCATTTAAAACAAACTCACGAGGTTTAATATCTGGAAAATTATGATCAGCACCTATTAAAGCTACTTTCTCAAAACCCATATGATAGGCGAGCTGTATAGCCATAAAAGTTGTATTTGCTCGATCAATAAAGCCTTTACTAACATTATATGTAAATGCATTGGCTAGTGGAAGGTTATAGCCGTATATTAAATCTTTTCTCTGAATCCTTAAGTCGCTATACGATTTATAGCTTAAAATTTTCAGGATATCCTTATTAGATTTAAAAAAATCCATATTTTCTTGATTTAATACCTTATCAAAAGCACATATTATATTTGGGCGGAAATCTATATTTTCTTGGAAAAGTAAATTTATTTTGTTCAGTCCAAAGGTAAAAGTCTCACTCAATTGCGAAAAATCAGTTTTTAGCAGTGATGGTCCATTACAAAGAATGACCGCTTTTTCACCTTTATGGCTATCCTTTAATTCATTTAAAACATTCTTACTATTTTTTGACACCTTTTTTAGATCCCATAAAAACTTATCCAGAATTATGTTAAAAAGAGATCGTTTTATCTGCCCAAAACCAAATTTGTAAACATTAAGTTGTTCGTGGATTATCATAGTTTCAAAATTTTTAAACCTTTAAGTGAATCAGCTATCTTTAAAAAACCTGTAGAAACAACAGGAAATATTGAGAAAAGAACTATATGGTATATATTACTGAAATCTAGAAGAATGACTCCTAGAATTATAGCCGCTGTTGAGAGAGGAATAGCAAACTTGGAATTATATCTCACCCAAGCCTTTGCATTATTCAACATTCCTATAGTTGAGAATAAAAAAGTCACACAACTAGTTGCTGTTAAAACCATCAATAATTTCTCAAGACCTTGATACTTTTCACCAAATATATCGAGGATAAAAGATTGTAATAAAAACACTACAAAATATGTAAATACACAAACCAGCATAGAAACTGCAATTATATTTAAATACGTCTTTCTTAATTTATTAATTTCCCTTTTCCTGCTAAATTCGGTTGCAAAAACATTTAGTATTACAACATTAAATACATTAAAAACAATACTAATTTTACCAATAGCTCCATAATCTGCTACTCCATCTGAATTTTGAAAAAATACCAATAAAAATAATATAAGTTGGCTCTGAATTATATAGTAAATCGAATTGGGGAGCAATTCTTTATACTTTTTAAACATGAGATTTGTATAAAGATATCTACTCTCAGTTTTAGGGTCATAATGTTTTAAGGCTTTAGATCTTGTGTAAAATAATGCCAAAATACTTGCCAAAATATAAGACGCAAGAAGAACTTCTACTTGATTTATTATCAAAATAATTAATCCAAATATTAATTTACAGGCATTGAGTAAATTTTCACTGAGTTGTACTTTACCAATTTGCATTTGGGAGCGTAAAATCTCCAAATACATTGATCTTTTAACTTCTATAATTACGAGAACTCCTAAAAGGAAAATCCAAAGTATTACTTCAAATGCAAATCCTGTTTGTCTGACAATCAAAATTGTAGCGATAATTAATGATACAGGTACTACTACAAAAAGTAATTTGTTTCTCAGGTAGAGAAGAGAAGCAACTATTGAAGAAAAGAAACTAGATCGATCCCAGAAGGAACCTGATAACCTCTTAAATGTTGGAGTAATACCTGAACTGGTCATAACTGCGACCATACCCAAGATCTGAAAGCATACTGTGAAAATGGCATAATCTTCTTTAGTTAATTCTCGTATTATAATAATACTTGTTCCAAACGTGATCAAAAATGACGTCAACTGAAGAAAAACTACTCCTCCTATCATTTTAGTTTTAGCCAAAGATGTCATTGGGCCATACAATTTAGAGATTCAAGTGTATTAAGAGAAATCAGTAAAACTGGAAATATACCGCTCATTTAATTTTTGTAAACTGGGATTGTTATAACCAAAAAACGCAATATCATTTAACTTTGCAGCTTCATAATCATTTATTGAATCTCCAATTAAACAGCAGTTGTCATGATCATAGGAGTTACTTATAAGAACATCTGAAACTAACTCTTTCTTAGGAGTGGGTGACCCGTGAATACTCAGGAAATATGAACTTAAATTAAGTTCTACACATAAGAATCTCAATTCATTTTGATCTGAGCCAGAAACAATATGAAAGTTATAGCTGGTATGGTTTTGTTTGATAAAATTTACTGCGTCTAATATTAAATTTTTGGGATTGGTCAATTCTTGCTTCATTAATACCGAGAAACGTTCTGCATATTTTAATACTTCTGCTTCCGTAATTTGTCTATTAAGGATTTCTTCATAGAAATAACGAATTTTAACATAGCGGGATAGCCCGCCATTAGCACGGTGGTAAATGATTAAATCTTCAACCTGGTTTGGTGTAAACTCTTTAAAGATTTCACGAAATCCCCAGTCTCTTACAGCCATGGAATCTAAAATAACCCCGTCAAAATCCCAAAAAATGGTCTTTAGTATCATGACTGACCTTTTAAATACCGTTCTACATTAGCAACGTCCTCTATCACATCTACAGCTAAAGAATTTCGAGATGTTTCTACCATTTTTATAGGTATATTAAAATCAAAAAAACGTAGAATCTCAATATCCTCAAACTTTTCATATTCCGCCTTACCATTGGCTTCCCCGTAAGCTTTTAAATCATTATACGAAAATGCATAAATACAAACCTGTTTTTTGTATTTAGGTAAATCGGTAGTTTGCTCTTTTTTTCCGGGTATTGCAAGCCTTGACATATAAATCAATTCATTATTTCTATTAACCAATACCTTAGGTATATTTATATTATTGGGATCCTCATTAGATCCAATATCAATCATTCCGTTTATGACATAATCCGGAAAGTTCACCTTCTCTTCAGCAATTTTCAAAATGTCTCTCGGGTCTAAAACAGGTTCATCCCCTTGAATATTTATATATATATCGGCTTTAATCTGTTTTGCTACTTCCCAAACACGATCAGTACCCGTTAAACAATTTTCCGAAGTCATAACAACCTGAAAATCATAAGACTCTACTAATTTCTTAATTCGATTATCTTCAGTAGCTATTATTGTATTCTCCTTACCCAATGCATCCGCAACGATGTTAGCAACTCGTATAATCATTGGTATGCCCAATATTTCAATTAAAGGCTTTCCCGGAAAACGAGATGATTTATATCGTGCAGGAATGATACCTAATTTTCTCATATCAAACTATAAATTGAATTCAATTTCAAATTCTCATACTTTGTAGGGGTGAGCGAACAAATATTTAAATGCTTCTTATAAGCTATTAAATCATTTATGATTTTTTGGTTTTCGTTGGCGATTACAAACTGATTTTGATTGATATTCACATCATAGCCATCAAAACCGATAAAGTATATATCGTCTACTCCAAGATTTAATGCCGTTTGAATAGCAATAGCCATCGGAGAATCGGTATCTACCTCAGTAAATTGGAGTTCAGCTAATTCATAAGCTTGTGCCGTGATATTATCAGGTATAGAAACGCCCATCTTTCTGGGAAATGGCGGATATACAAAATACTTAGAATCTATTTGATTTGAATCAATTACTTGAAAAACATCTTGAGGTTCAAAACCTACTAATCCATAGTATTGCAAATTATTAATTGTAGTATAATTAATAATATTACGAACACCTGCATGAATAAGGCAAAATTCATCCTTGTGTAATTCAAGAATCTTCTTTATGGCATCTTGATGAATCTGACTCGTTGGCCCCCCCCCTAAAACAAGTGCACTTTTAAATTTTGAAACATTTTCAAATACCGGCAGTTTGATATTATCTTCAATAGCTATTTTCTGATTATTTAATGCATTCAAAATGCTACCTAATGGGTACCTATTTAAACCAACCCATTCCATAACTTGTTTTTGAGGAAGCGAATGTGCCCCAGAAAACATATACGGCAAACTTGTACCCCAATTGTAATCTAATTTTAAATTTTCAAAAGAATTTACCGTAGCACTTAAATTGTCAAAAGACACCTCTATTTTGCCTTCACGCTCTAGATAAGTTAACAATAATTCTGTTTTCAAATTACCTGCACCACGACCCATTCCTGTAATTGTCGCGTCTACAATCGCACAACCTTCTTGCATTGCAGTAATAGTATTAGCCAACGCCATTTCTAAATTATTATGGCCGTGAAAACCGATTGGGATTTTTATTTTGCTGCGCACAGTACGTATAATGTCGATTATATCCTTAGGCATCACGCCCCCATATGAATCAACCATATAGAAATAATCTATAGTATTTTCTAAACCATCGAGAAGATTCAAAAACGAATCATCCTTTTTCCAGTCAGACATATACATTACATTAAATCCTACCTCAAACCCCAGTTTTTTCACCTCTTTGGCAAGAAGTATAGCTCGCACCATATTACCAGGATCTATTGCGATGCGTACTAAGGTAATATAGGGTATGCAAGGTTCTAATAATTCTTCAACATGCTCTGGACGAATGTCTTTTTCGTTAAGAATGACTACTAACTTCTTTGAAGGCATCCACTGTTTTAATTCCTCTAATACATAAATTGGACAATAGAAGTACTTACCTAAATACCCATTTAAGGTTATGCTTCGATATCCTACTTCTACGTAATCAACAGGTAATTGCTCAATAGATTTTGCATATTCTTCTACAAGTTTTTTATCAAAATCCCAATGGGTATAATACCCTCCATCTCGCAACGTACAATCTAAAATTTTTATCTTATTCATACCAATTATAAATTTTTTCAAGTCCTTTCTCAAGTGAAACCTTAAACTGCCAGCCCAACTTTTTCAATTTCGACACATCTGTTAATTTTTTCAAGGTTCCATCAGGTTTATCCCTATTAAAATACAACTCCCCTTGAAAGCCTACTGTTTCTTTGATCATCTCCGCAAGATCTTTAATACTAATATCTTCCCCGGTACCGATGTTGATGTGGGTATTGCGCACCTCCCCAATATTAGCATGTTGCCCCTCGACTGCGCTCGGGGTAACGTCACTAAAATCCCGGTTTTCCATAATAAAGACACAGGCATCGGCCATATCTTCACTCCACAAAAACTCCCGCATAGGTTTTCCGCTGCCCCAGATTTCCACTTGCACTGTATCCCCCTCCTGACCTCCCCCATTGGGGGATTTGGAGTTGGCAGTATCAGCAGGCAGTCTGCGGCTTATACCATACTTCTTAAGAATGCCAAGAATCGCATCTTCAGAGGCACTGCCATCCACCCCTTCAATAGGTAATTTATCTAAATCGGCCCTTACGGCCTCCCAGTTGTTTTGCTCCAGGGCTTTCCCGAGATGCATCTTACGAATCAGGGCCGGCAATACATGAGATTTTTCGAGATCAAAATTATCATTAGGCCCGTAGAGGTTGGTAGGCATCACCGAGATAAAATTGGTCCCGTATTGTAAATTATAGCTCTCGCACAATTTAATCCCGGCAATCTTGGCTATGGCATAGGGCTCATTGGTATATTCCAGTACATCGGTAAGCAAATACTCCTCTTTCATAGGCTGCGGGCAGTTTTTGGGATAAATACAGGTACTTCCCAAAAACAACAATTTCTTGACCCCATGCACATACGCCTGATGCACCACGTTGTTCTGAATCATCAGATTCTCGTAGATAAAATCAGCCCGGTAGGTGTTGTTGGCTACAATCCCCCCCACTTTTGCTGCGGCCAGAAACACATATTCCGGCTGTTCTTCCTTAAAAAAAGCAGCTACCTGCACGGCATCCCGCAAATCCAGTTCGCTACTCGTCCGCACCACCAGATTGGTATAGCCCTTTTCGGTCAAATTTTTCACCAATGCCGACCCTACCAAACCCCGGTGTCCCGCCACATAAATTATAGAATCCTTTTTCATTATTTTTAATATAATCTCATTCTGCAAGCATTCTTCTCCAAATTAATTGTTTAATCAATACGAAATACCCTGTCTTGGGAACATCCTGACAAATGGATATCGTATTGTATCAAATTAAAGGCTTCGGTTGAGGACAACTCAGCCTTTATTATACGCTGCCACTAGATTATAGCAGAATAATATGATAGATTAACTTTTTCCATTTTATTAGAGAACTGTTTATCTTTTACTTATAAAAATATATAACTACGGCTATCGTGTTGAAAACACATTTTCAGTTTTTTGATTTTAATTCAAGCTTGCGCTTATAGCCAACTATATGCACACGCAAATAGTTATAAATAATTACTTCTATTAAATAGGAAAAAGCCATACAAAGCAATAGATATAAGAGTGTTCTAACCCATAGATTGGTAATATAATCATCAAGATAGGTCGCTTTGATAACCAAAAACCAATGGGAAATATACAGGCAATACGATATAGGTGCTAAGCGATAAAAGGGTAAGAAGGTATATTGAAAGAATTTCCAGTTTGCTTTGTGCCAGAAAAGAGCTATCGCCACGGCTAGTATTGCAAATACAAAATGCCGGAATTCTAAAACCGGATGCACGCCTATTTGAGCAAATATTTCTCCAATTGAGCAATAGCCTTGCATAAAAATATTCACCAGAAGTATTCCGGAAATTAAAATCATTACAAGAAAGTATCTCTTAAGGTTATTAAAATATATTTTTTCATTCTTTAGAAATAAATCTGCAATTAGTAAACCTCCCCACCAGATTACAAGATACATCAATAGTCGGTTGATAAAATTGGGATAAAATAAATAACTCACAGCAGACAAAACGCCGAGTATGTAAACCAGTTTTGTAGCACGATCTTCTTTTAAAAAAAATAGTGCAAAAAACAACATATAAAACCACCACTCATAAGATAATGACCACAATGGGGTATTACCTAGAAATGGATTAACAACAACATTAGGCTTTAAGCTACCTACATCCTGCAGCATAAAAAAATTCCCGGCTAGCTGAGCAAAATCAATAGGTAACCAGATTTGTTCTTGATAGCTAATCAAAAGATAATTAGCGGCAAACACCAAAATGAGCGGTATATAAATTCTCAGAAAACGTTTCTCAAAATAGGTGGAAAAAGATTTATCCGAAGCTCTTTCGTGTGAATACTTAATTACAAATCCGGAAAGCACAAAAAATAAAATCACGGCTTCCTGCCCAAACCGAAAAGCTGTATTTATAATAAAACTGGAAGATTGAATAATCCCGGTTAAAAACAGGTGATAAATAACAACATACAGAGCTGCAAATCCGCGTATAGCTTCAAGTTTAATCAGTTTTCCCTTTACAGTAGGCATACTCCAGTTAAAAAGTTTTTTGTTTAATACACACCATTAAAACATCGCCGTTTCTAATTACGGTTTTTGAGACCTCGAAGCAGAAATATAATACCCCATTGTCCCGCAACATATATTTTAGAATCTTTTCTCGTGTATTTGATGTCACTGTTAAGGTTCGTTACACAGATTTATCCGGATTATCACAAATAGCAGGCGTATTGATCAGACGCTTCCAGGTTAGACTCTTCGCTCCGAAATTAATTAACAAACCCAATTCAAAACGACTTGCTTTCAGGTAATTAATAGTTTGTGCGATCATGGATTCGGCAAGCAATGCCGTGGCTTTAAGCTCAACCACTATATGTTCATAGCATATAAAATCAGCTTTAAAGAATTTCTTCAGTTTCTGATCTTCGTAAAATACTTCTAGCTTTTCCTGAGACCTAAACGGAACGTTCCGGTTTATAAACTCACGCGAAAGAGCCTCTTGATAAACCGATTCCAGAAATCCAGCTCCTAAAGTCTTATGCACCTGCATACAGGCACCTAGAATTGCGTAGCTCTCTTCTTCATAAATCAACTTCCCCATACTACCTAATCAATCAATCCGTGTAATCCTTAATAATCCGTGGAATCTCAAAAAATCAGCGAAATCCGTGTTCACACAATCCGTGCTTATTCGAAGTAATTCAGGATTCTATACCCCCCATCCTTCAGATACTGATCTTTTTTCATCAGTTTCAGATCGCTTTGCATCATATCGTTTACCAGGTCTTTCAGATCGTATTCCGGTACCCAGCCCAGTTTTTCTTTGGCTTTGGTGGCATCTCCTATAAGCAAATCCACTTCGGTGGGTCTGAAGTATTTGGGATCTACCGCCAGTACTTCTTTCCCGATTTCCAGTTGATAATTAGGATTGGTACAGGCGGTTACATACGCCTTCTCCTCAACCCCTTCGCCTTTAAACTCCAGCTCAATCCCGGCATGACCAAAAGCCATACGCACAAACTCGCGTACCGGCGTGGTCTTATTGGTAGCGATCACCCAATCTTCCGCCTCATCAGCCTGAAGAATCATCCACATCATCCGTACATAATCTTTGGCATGACCCCAGTCGCGTTTGGCATCCAGATTCCCCAGATAGAATTTATCCTGCAGACCCAAAGCGATTCGGGCTGCTGCACGGGTAATTTTTCGGGTTACAAAAGTCTCCCCGCGTATAGGCGATTCATGATTAAACAAAATCCCGTTGCAGGCAAACATTCCGTAAGCCTCCCGGTAATTTACCGTGATCCAGTAGGCATACATCTTAGCCACCGCGTAAGGCGATCGGGGATAAAACGGCGTGGTCTCGGTCTGCGGCACTTCCTGTACTTTCCCGTACAATTCAGAAGTAGAGGCCTGATAAATACGCGTCTTTTCCGACAAACCCAGTAAACGCACCGCATCCAGAATACGCAGCGTACCCAGACCATCGGCATTTCCGGTATATTCCGGCGTTTCAAAAGAAACCTGCACATGACTCATCGCGGCCAGGTTATAGATTTCATCCGGCTGTATCTCCTGAATCAGACGAATCAGGTTGGTACTGTCAGTCATATCCCCGTAATGCAGTATAAAATTACGACGATCTTCGTGTGGATCCTGATACAGATGATCTATACGATCGGTATTAAATAAAGACGAGCGGCGCTTGAGTCCGTGTACCTCGTACCCCTTCTTCAACAGAAACTCACTAAGGTAAGCCCCGTCCTGTCCGGTTACCCCGGTGATTAATGCTACTTTCATAATGTGGTTTTAGTATTCGGTATTAAATCTAAGAGCCGATGGCATAAAATTCAAAGCCTTTTGCTTTCAAGGCTTCCTTGTCTAACAGGCGACGCCCGTCAAACAAAAAGGCCGGTTTCAGCATGGCATTGTAGATTTGATCCCAGTCCAATGCAACAAACTCGTCCCATTCGGTCATAACGGCCACGGCATGCGCCTCTTCTGTAGCCTCATAAGCCGAATTGACTACGGTAATCAGGTCTCGATTTTCAGCTTCGCTACGGGTACCCAGATAATCTAAATCAGCAAGAATCTGCTCCTTGCTCACTTTAGGATCATACACCACAACCTCCGCACGCTCGTTCAATAAATAATCTGCCACATAGATAGCGGCAGACTCACGGGTGTCATTGGTATCTTTTTTAAAAGCCCAGCCCAGCATCGCAATTTTCTTGCCGCTTACCGTATTGTAAAGCGTACGCACGATATTCTCTGCAAAGCGACGCTTCTGATGATCGTTCATAATAATCACCTGCTCCCAGTAATCAGCCACTTCCTTAAGGCCAAAAGATTGCGCGATATACACCAGGTTTAAAATATCTTTTTGAAAGCACGAACCCCCAAAACCTACCGAGGCCTTTAAAAACTTGGGTCCTATCCGGCTATCCTGCCCTATGGCTTTAGCCACTTCATTAACATCAGCTCCGGTTTTCTCGCACAACTCAGACAAGGCGTTGATCGAAGATACCCGTTGTGCTAAAAAAGCGTTTGCAGTAAGCTTACTCAGCTCCGACGACCACACATTAGTAGTCAGTATATTTTCCTGAGGCACCCAGTGCGCATAGACGTCTACTAAAGCCTGTATGGCGGCCTTTCCTTCCTCGGTATCCGGGTCTCCCCCTATTAGTACGCGATCCGGAGCATGCAGATCTTCCACCGCGGTTCCTTCTGCCAGAAACTCCGGGTTAGAGAGGATCTGAAACTTGACCCCGTTTCCGGTATTTTCCAGAATACTCTTTAAAGCCTCTGCGGTACGTACCGGCAGGGTTGATTTCTCCACAACTATTTTATCAGTGGTAGACACCCGGGCGATTTGCCGCGCGCACAATTCAATCCATTTCAAATCGGCCGCCATGCCTTTCCCGATTCCGTAGGTTTTGGTAGGCGTGTTTACCGAAATAAAAATCATATCGGCTTCAGCAATGGCTTCGTCTACCTGAGTTGAAAAAAAGAGATTCCGTCCGCGAGCCTCACCCACCACAGCGTCAAGTCCCGGCTCGTACACCGGTAGTTTAGACAGGTCTGCATCATTCCATGCCGCGATGCGCTTTTCGTTGATATCTACTACCGTGACCTTGATCCCGGGAGCTTTCTGGGCGATCACCGCCATCGTAGGCCCACCTACATAACCTGCACCTATACAGCAGATGTTTTTAATTTGTGTCATGCTTTACAATTTAAATCAGAAATATACCGGTTTTCCATGGCTTCGCCACGTGAGTCCCATTTAGAGTCCCACCGGGAATAAAAAATAAAGACCGGCAGCTTCAGAAGCTCCGGCTATAATCTATCAGCATCAGGATACCAGATCCCGGTAGCTGGCCTCGACGATTACGCCAAGGTGTTTAAGTATTAAACGTACTTTTCGCGAACCGGTTTGATCAACGACTGCGCTTTGCCCTTTAAAAACCCCGCCTTTAATTTCAACACGATCCCCGGGGCTAAACTGCCTCACCTGCACTTCTTCTACCAGCTCATCGGCCAGCCACTTCTTAACGGTTTCCAGCTCCTCATCCCGTACAACTGCGGGCTTGCCCAGCCAAAATAAATACCGCACTACACTATGCACAACAAAAACCTGCTGCCGCTCTTCCTCTGACAACCGCACAAAAACATAGGATTTGAATAAGGGGACTTTCACCTTTTTCTTGCGATCACTCCACTGTCGTACTTCGGTCTTTGTAGGACAAAACACTTCAAGCCCCATCCGCTCCAAAGCCGTTGCGGTTTTTTTTTCAGTTTGTGACTTAACGTAGAGTACGTACCAGTTCATTGAAATTGGGCGCTTTACAACCAAACTTAAACGTTTAGTCTTTTAACATTTTGGAAAGGCGAAAATAAGTAAAAACAGTCGCTAAACAAGGATAATATAGCATTAAATTTCCGGGAACAGACAAATTAAAACACCAGCCAAAACCCCGAAAACGTTTGAAAATCAACCCCTAAACAGGAAACAACACGCTAGCCCATTGACCCCTAGCGATATAGATTGCTAAAACCTATATACGTATAAGTTAAACAAATAATCACCTTCTTTCCCGCGCGATTCCATCGCGTGCTTAAACAAGATATCTTGTAAAACAAAAAATAGAATTTCTAAGCCCTCCCTTGGTTCAGAATAGCTCTTTTTAAATGAGGAGTTAAGAATGCAAAGCGATAAGTTTCTGATCTTCTAGACAAATACTTAGAGCAACAATCTAAAGTAAACAGTCATTTCGAAGGAGTTTTTTACGAGTGAGAAATCGCATCCCAATGATTTCACATATGTTTCCCGCACGATTGTATCGCGTGCCTGAACGAAACACCTTATAGAACTAAAATACGATTCTTTAGCCCTCCCTCGGTTCAGAATAGACGCTGGCAGCTCCGAGATTCAGGAGCGATAGCGACGCGGAGCTGACAAGGCGGTTTTCGCCCTCAAGGCGAAAAATTCCTAAGCGAGGGGGCTCTTTTCTTTTAGTTCGCCTGCCCTGAGCGCTAGCCGAAGGGTTTCTTTGGAGAAGTAAATCGACGACAGGAGATTCACGAGCTCCAAAACCAATAAGCAATAGCGAGCTAAACCGAGGTACGAGGTTCACGAGCTCCAAAACCAATAAGCAATAGCGAGCTAAAGAAAATGAACGAAACAACCTTTAAAAACTAAAATATCTTATTGTTACCACGCAATTCCATCGCGTGCTGGAACAAAAAAATCTATAGTACCTATAGCCTCCAATCCTGCTCCTTTTTCTTTGCTCTTTGCTCTTTATTCTCTGTTCTCTGTTCTCTGATCTCCCTTTAAGTAAACCCTTTCCAAAATAAAACTAAAAATAAGCTTTCAAAAAAGCCTGTGCATTTAATCCCATAATGCGGTCTACGATAGCCCCGGTATCCAGTTTGTTGAAGTCATGCTTAATTCGGTCCTTTTGCAAATAGTTATAGGCATGACGTTCCAGAAAATCACTGAAATAGGGAAGTTCTTCCGCTGTCCAAAATGCGTTTAAGGGGTCTATAATTCCATCATAATCTGAACCTATAGCCATACAATCCCAGGCGAATAAGCCCTCAGCATCCAATACTTCCAGTATATGCTGTATCTGATTCCACAGCAGTTCAGAGCGGTAGTGCATAATTTTGTGACGCTGGGTAGCGTGCCGGGTGGTTTTCAGGGTTTGTTCGCTGGCAACCCGGCGCTCATCGAGCTGCAACCCAATAATCCCTTTGCTTTTAGCCAGCAGTATTAATTCGTCATCATAAAAATTAATGGAGGTAGACTGTAGTTTTTGAGCAGTTTCCGGATAAGCCATCACCGGTTCTTGAGGTGACTTCAATCCGTTTGCAGCGCCATGGCTAATGATGATGGGCAGGTGCCTGTACGCATCATGAGTTTCTAAATATTCATAATACTCATAGCGCCCCTTTACGCTCATATGCTTGACATCGATTAAAATGGACCTGCCTTCTTGTGAGTCGAGCAGCAATTGCATCACTTCCCGCCCTAAGGGCGTAAATCCCAAACCGAGGCCATAACTTTGATCGGCCTGCTTTTTAATTAGACCGCTAAAACTTTCTTCGTGTCCGCACAGGTGATTCCAGAAGTGATGGGCCATGGTCACGAAAAAGGGAGGATGCTCCCAGTTTTTCAGGATTTTGAGGTTTTGAAGTACCTCCTGCCGGTCAGGATCGGGAGACAAACCGGTATTCAGCACGTGCATCCCTTCAATCGTGATAATGACACAAATACTAATAATACCATCTTTTGCCTCTTCCGCCTTTAGGATTTCGATCTCGTTGTATGAATTCACAATGCGATACCTAAACTTCCCTTCCTTAAGTTGAATCACTTTTCCGTCCAGCTGTTTGTAAAAATCATACTCCGCCTCAAGGTCTTTAAAATACTCCGTAAAACCCTGTATATGATCTATACGCTTCTTACCTAAACCTGTGGCGAAATTGGCTGCAAGATCAAGCAGCAATTCATTAGTAACCTTATTGCGTACAAACCACTTTTCCATCGGATAAAGCGACACACAGACCACACCGACTCCTCCATAAGACAAAGCAGTAAAATTAGACTGCGAAAACTTGGTCAGACCGGTTAGATAATTAAGCACCTTATCAAAAATGGAAGGGGGATCGTAATGCCAGATCGAATGTTTAGAACTACGCCGTGCCGTATTCTTGCCTGCAGGCTTCTTATTAAAACTTTTTCCAAAAGGTTTGAGCGCAGGATGACAATGCAGATCTACGTAAAAATGAGAAGTATTCATAACTTGAGTTTAGTTGTACTCAGGGGTCATAAATGATTAAGGGAGTGTAATTTACTCATTTACATTGAGATAACACAGAGTGTAGAATGTAGAGTGCTGAGTGCTGAGTTTCGTAATTCAAATAACTCAACAATAAATCAGAAATACAAAATTAGAAATGCAGAACATAAGGTGTAACATTGAAAATACTCAACCAGAAGGTCATATAAGATATAAGCACTAATGAGCTCCCTTCTCTGTGGGAGAANCAATAAATCAGAAATACAAAATTAGAAATGCAGAACATAAGGTGTAACATTGAAAATACTCAACCAGAAGGTCATATAAGATATAAGCACTAATGAGCTCCCTTCTCTGTGGGAGAAGGGCGGGGGGATGAGGCCAGAATTCAGAGTGCAGAATGTAGAGTGCTGAGTGCTGAGTGCTGAGTTTCGTAATTCAAATAACTCAATAATAAATTATAAATGCAGAACACCAGGTGTAACATTGAAAATACTCAACCAGAAGATCATATAAGATATTAGCACTAATGAGCTCCCTTCTCTGTGGGAGAAGGGCGGGGGGATGAGGCCAGAATTCAGAGTGCAGAATGTAGAGTGCTGAGTGCTGAGTTCTGAGTTTCGTAATTCAAATAACTCAATAATAAATTATAAATGCAGAACACCAGGTGTAACATTGAAAATACTCAACCAGAAGATCATATAAGATATTAGCACTAATGAGCTCCCTTCTCTGTGGGAGAAGGGCGGGGGGATGAGGCCAGAATTCAGAGTGCAGAATGTAGAGTGCTGAGTGCTGAGTTTCGTAATTCAAATAACCCAATAACTTTTTAGCTTAATAACCCATTTAACAATTAACCAAACATCAGCTAGCGCGCGATTGGATCGCGTGCGGAGCCTTATAAGTATATAACAAAAAAGAGCCCAAAGGCTCTTTTGTAATTCACGCAATATCAACAGACTTAATCCTCAGGATAAGCAACATCACCATCCCATTCCATAAAACCACCCATCAGATTATAGGTTGTTTCAAATCCCAGCTGATCCATCAATTGCGCAGCTTGTCCACTTCGGTTACCTGAACGGCAATACACGTAATAATTTTTAGTTTTATCGAGCTCATTTACCTTATCAATAAATCCCTGGCCTTCGTAGATATCAATATTATGCGAATCGGGAATAATCCCTTCATCCACTTCATTTTGCGTACGCACATCCAGAATAAAAGCATTATCGTCAGCAGCCAGTTTTCGGCGCCATTCTTCTTGTGATAAATTTTTCATGTTTTCAGTTTCAGGTTGAAATTCAAAGTTAAGGTTTTAGCCTAATACTTCCGAATTATTTTAAGCTAGACCTTTATAGAACAACCTATAGCTTTAGTGCTGTTTGGCGTTACCGGCTCACCGTTTAGAAGTGCCTGTACCGCATCCTGAACAAAATGTTTTGTTGCAGTTGAAGCATCACGGGCACTGTCATCTATCGCCCCTGTATATTTCACAATCAATTGCCCTTGATCTTTTTGCAAAATATAAACATGCGGAGTTTTGGTTGCTCCGTATTGCGGATAAATCTCCTGCCCTTCATCAAAAAGATAGGGGAAGGTAAAACCTTTCTCCAAGGCACGCTCTTGCATAGCTTCAAAACTGTCACCGGGCTGTACTTCCGGATTATTGGGATTGATAGCAATTACCGGATAGCCTTCAGATTTAAATTGCTTATCTAAAGCAAGGATGCGATCTTCGTTAGCTATTGCAAACGGACACGTATTACACGTAAAAACCACAATAAAGCCTTTAGCTTCTTCGAAATCGGATAGCGAAACGTACTTGCCGCTTACATCCTTAAGTTTGAAGTCGGTAGCCACATCACCCACTTCATACCCACTCTCAAAGCTATCAATCTGGGTAAATGCAAATGCGGAAACAACCAGCAATAAGGTTAATACAACAAGAATTTTTAGGGATTTCATTTCAATTAATTTAATCAGTTAAGTCACTTTTTATAGAAAGCAATTCATGTTCCAGCGCCGGATATTGAAAAGAGCGCTCATAAAATCGGTATTCTTCGGCAGTTATGAATAGAGTTGCGGGTATGGCCCCACTCCAGTCTTCCGAAACCTGGGGAATCCAAACATCCCCGTGCGGATCATCCAGAAAGAGCACTTTAGACTTGAGTTCCTTTTTGAGAACAAAAGGTATCAAACGGCTCCTGACCTGATCGGGAAAATCAAGACTCACCAGGATAACTTCAACCTTTTTATCCTGATACTTCGCTTGTAATTCTTCAAAAGCCGGCAGCTCGGCCAGACAGGGCTTGCACCAGGTTGCCCAAAAGTTTATCACCCGCACCACATCGGTATCTGCTACCTTCAAAAAAGGCTTAAAATGCTCATAATCATAAACCGGTAACTCATAATTCTGATCGTTTATTACCTTCAGCGGTTTTGGCAACTCCTGCCCTGTGGTCGCATCGGTACATCCCAAAGCCAAAAAGGCGAACGTAAAAAATAAATAAAGTCTCAAAAAATCGGTTTAAAGCGGCTAAAGCTAGAGTAAATCAGGTGTTTTCACACAGCCTTTAAGATTTGTATAACATTTAAACCTTGTAATTGCATAAGAATCGACAAGTCTCTTAATAATGCGTTAAACTCTTCTGCTCCGCTTGCAGGAAACCAACTTTAGCATACATTTGTACATACAAATATTGTATAGACGACAATGACCATTGAAGAAGCCTTACATATAAGCGCAAAATTGGATCTGGAATCCAAAACAGCAATAAACCTGCAATACACTTCCCGTATTTTGGAAGAAAAGTTTGCGGGCTTATTAAAGGAGTATGATTTAACCACTCCGCAATTTAATGTGCTGCGCATTCTAAGAGGGCAAAAAGGAAAGCCTGCGAGTTTGGCCTGCATTCAGGATCGAATGGTTGACCGCAATAGCAATACCACGCGTCTCGTTGATAAACTCATTAAAAAAGACTGGGTAAAGCGAAGGGTATGTCCAGATAACCGAAGAATGGTAGAGATTGAAATCACACCAGACGGTCTTAAAGTTCTGGAACAACTAGATCCCCTCACCCGAGAGCTTAATGCCAAAAACGTGGCTCCTTTAACGCAAGATGAATTACTAACCTTAAATAAACTTTTAGATAAATTAAAAACCCATGACTAAATACGTAGAAGATTTAAACTGGCGCTATGCCACCAAAAAATTTGACGCAAGTAAGAAAATTGCTTCAGATGATCTAGAAACCCTTAAAAAAGCAGTACAGCTTTCTGCAAGTTCATACGGCTTACAACCGTATAAAATTCTTGTTGTACAGGATGATGCCGTTAAAGCAAAGCTGAAAGAAGCCGGGTACAATCAAACTCAGTTTACCGATGCATCAGAGATTTTTGTATTTGCACATCAAACCGATTTTGGTGCAGAATTGGTAGACTCCTACATCGAGATTGCTGCTGAAGCAAACGGAGTGAAGCCTGAAGCCATGCAGGACTATGCTAATTTGATGAAGAATTCACTGCTCAATCTTCCACAGGAAGCCAAAGCAGGCTGGACAGCCAGACAAGCCTATATCGCAATTGGTAATTTATTAAGTGCAGCTGCCGCTCATAAGATTGATGCCTGCCCAATGGAAGGTTTCAATGCAGAGGCATTTGATGAAATCCTAAATCTTAAAGGAACCAATTTACACGCAGTTGCAGTGGTTGCTGTAGGATACCGTAGCGAAGAAGACAGTCACCAGCACGATCCTAAAGTAAGAAGACCTCAGGAAAGCCTGTTTGAAACAATCTAAAATTTTTTAATTCAACTCTTGTATATACAAATAAATTTCTAAACCCATGAAAACAGTAAAATCAATTTTAATTCTGGCAGTAGCTGTAGGCACTGCATCATTCACAACAAAAGCTATTATGGAAAAAGTAAGCGTAAAAACCAGCTCTATCACATGGACCGGTAAAAAAGTAACCGGCAAACACGTGGGAACCATCGATCTTAAAGACGGTTTCTTTACAATGGAAGGGGACAATATCACTGGTGGTGAATTTCACATCGATATGGCCAGCATCAATTGCACAGATCTTTCCGGAGACAGCAAAGGTCAGTTAGAAGGGCACTTAAAGAGCGATGACTTTTTTGGTGTTGACAATTACCCAACTGCAAAACTGGTTATAACCAATTCAGTAAAACAGGGAAATACCTATAAAGTAACCGGAGATCTCACGATTAAGAAAACCACAGAGCCGGTAACTTTTGAATTGGAGCGTGCCGGTAACAACTTCAGCACCGTTCTTACAATTGACAGAAGTAAGTATGATGTACGTTACGGTTCTGGTAGTTTCTTCGACAACTTAGGGGATAAAACCATCTATGATGATTTCACCCTGGACATCAACCTGTCTATCTAATTTTTTTTCAGAACTAAATGTAGATTTTGTTTGTTAACTAAGAAGCTATTTTTATCTTTGAGCCACTTATGAAAAACAGAATCGCAAATACCTGGTGGTGGATCTCGCAACTTTAATGTCGTGATGCAACCTCGTATTTGATAAATACATATTTAAAGGCCTGTCTCACGACAGGTCTTTTTTGTTTTACGCAAAGCGGAAAGACAACATAAAATGAATTTAGGTAGTCAAAGCCATAAAAGATGAAATTTACCTTAAAGACACACAGCAAAAAAATTCTGGCAGATACCATTACCCCGGTATCAGTTTATCTGCGTTTGCGCGATAAATTCCCCAACAGCCTGTTACTGGAGAGTAGCGATTACCGTGCAAACGATAATACCTTCAGTTACATTTGCTGCAACCCCATCGCCTCCATTTCGGTACAAAACGAGCAGATTAAAGAAGTGTTTCCTGACGGAAGCATGCAGCAAACAAACATCAGTGCAGACACCGATGTCGTGGGGATTATTGAGGGTTTTGCCCAAAAGTTTGAAACCCAAAACAACGACCGCAAGTTCATTCAAAACGGACTTTTTGGCTATATGAGTTATGACGCGGTTCGCTATTTTGAAGATATTGAGATTGCTAAAAAGGAAGGCAGCCTTCAGATCCCCGATATTTATTATGCGGTATATCAAAACATCATCGCCATCAACCATTTCAATAACGAGGCCTATATTTTTTCGCATACCTATGAAGGCGAAAACAACCTCGATCAAATCGCACAACTGCTTACCGTAAAGAGCTTTTCAGAATACAACTTTAAGCTGGAAGGGGAGCGCAAGTCGGTAATGACCGATGCAGAATATGTAGAGCTGGTCAAAACCTGTAAAAAGCATTGTCAGCGTGGCGATGTGTTTCAGATCGTACCTTCCAAGCGTTTTTCGCAAGGCTTTAGCGGCGATGAGTTTAACGTGTACCGAAGTCTGCGCAGCGTTAACCCATCTCCCTACCTCTTCTATTTTGACTACGGCAACTTCAAGATTTTTGGCAGTTCGCCTGAGGCTCAATTGATCGTTCAGGATGGCAAAGCCGAAATCCACCCCATCGCCGGAACCTTTAAACGTACCGGTAACGATGAGCAGGACGCTGCTTTGGCTAAAAAACTATCGGAAGATGCCAAAGAAAACAGCGAGCACGTGATGCTGGTTGATCTTGCGCGTAACGACCTGAGCCGCAATGGCAGCAATGTAAAGGTTGAAACCTACCGCGAAGTGCAGTTTTTCTCGCACGTGATTCACCTGGTAAGTAAAGTTACAGGAACCAAACACCCCGAGACCTCAACAATGCGGGTGGTAGCAGATACCTTCCCCGCAGGAACTTTAAGCGGCGCACCCAAACACAACGCGATGAAACTGCTGGAGAAATACGAACCCATCAACCGGGATTTTTACGGCGGCGCCATCGGTTTTATGGACTTTAACGGCAACTTCAACCATGCCATTATCATCCGTTCGTTCCTGAGTAAAAACCATCAATTGCACTATCAGGCCGGTGCGGGTGTGGTAAGCGACAGCGTACCCGAAAAAGAACTCGAAGAAGTGTATAACAAACTGGGAGCCCTTTCTAAAGCCCTCAAACTGGCAGAAGAAATTTAGCCTCACAATAAAATAAGAATAGTAAATAGCAATAATAATGGCGCAGCCAATCAAAATATTAGTCATCGACAACTACGACAGTTTTGTGTACAACCTGGTGCATTACCTGGAAGATCTGGACTGTGAAGTTACCGTAAAACGAAACGATCAGCTTACGCTGGAGGAAGTACAGGATTACGATAAAATTTTGCTCTCTCCGGGACCAGGTATACCCGATGAAGCCGGACTTTTGAAAGCCATCATAAAAGAATATGCGCCTATCAAGAGTATGTTTGGCGTATGTTTGGGTCAGCAGGCTATTGGTGAGGTTTTCGGCGGAAGCCTGATCAATCTGGATACCGTTTTTCACGGAGTAGCCACCAAAGCGAAACAGACCGTAAAAGACGAAACGCTCTTTAAAGACATTCCGGAAGAATTTGAAATAGGTCGCTATCACTCGTGGGTCGTAGCGCCGGAAGAATTTCCGGAAGAACTGGAAATCACCTCGGTAGACGATAACGGACAAATCATGTCGTTGCGTCATAAAACATACGACGTGCGTGGCGTACAATTCCATCCGGAATCGGTACTCACTCCCGAAGGCAAAAAAATGATCAAAAATTGGTTGAATAAATAGCAATTTATCATTTCCGCGAAGGCGGAAATCGCTGCCTACAAACTAAAGTGCGAAGGCGGAAATCTCAATTAAAGCATTTTTTACATTTCCGCGTAGGCGGAAATCTTACAAACATCAAAAAAAGTTCTCTCCCCTGGGGAGAGATGGCCGAAGGGCAGAGAAGGAAATGAAAACACTTTTAAACAGACTCATCAACCACGAGCAACTCAATAAATCAGAGGCACGTGACGTGCTGGTCAATATTTCGGAAGGCAAGTACAACACCAGCCAGATTGCGGCATTTATGACCGTGTATATGATGCGCAGCATCACCGTTGAAGAACTGGCCGGCTTTAGGGATGCGCTTTTAGACTTGTGCATCGCCGTTCCTTTTGAAGGCTATAATGCCATTGACCTCTGCGGAACCGGTGGCGATGGCAAGGATACCTTCAACATTTCGACCCTGTCGTCCTTTGTAGCTGCCGGAGCTGGAATCAACGTAACCAAGCATGGCAATTACGGGGTTTCTTCGGTAAGTGGGAGTAGCAACGTGATGGAACATCTAGGTATTACATTCAGCAATGATAAAGACTTTTTAAAGCGTTGCCTGGACGAGGCCGGGATTTGCGTGCTGCATGCGCCCCTCTTCCACCCTGCTATGAAGAATGTAGGCCCCATACGGCGCGAACTGGGCGTCAAAACCTTTTTCAATATGTTAGGCCCTATGGTAAATCCGGCTTTTCCCGACAATCAGTTGGTGGGGGTTTTCAATCTGGAATTGGCCCGTATGTATGGCTACCTCTATCAGAAAACCGATAAGAATTTTACAATTCTACACAGCATAGACGGTTACGACGAGATTTCCCTCACCGGCGAGACTAAAGCTATTCGTAACACCAGTGAGCGTATGCTTACCGCTGAAGATTTTGGTGTGGAAACGATAAGACAGGAACAGATTTACGGTGGGGACAGCATCGAGTCTTCTGCTGCGATATTTAAAAAAGTTATCAGCGGCCAGGGCACTGAAGCTCAGAACAATGTGGTCGCCGCAAATGCCGGTATGGCCATAGCTACGGTAAAAGGCCTGGAACCCAAAGAAGGATTTGACATCGCAAAAGAAACCCTCCTCAGCGGAAAAGCTCAGGACCGCCTTAACAAACTCATTGATCTCAGTTCAAGAATTTCTTGAAAAAAATCTCCCAAAGGGCAGAGAGGGCAAATAAGTACCGACTTTGATTTAAATAACAATAGCAATAGTTTTGAACATTTTAGATAAAATAATCGCAGACAAACGAAAGGAAGTAGCCTTACGTAAGCAATTAATTCCCGTGAGCCAATTAGAACAATCCGTTCTTTTTGATCGCAAATCGCCTTCACTAGCTCAGGCTTTACGAGATAGTGACACCGGCATCATCGCCGAGCATAAACGCCGTTCACCCAGCAAGCAGGTAATCAATCACAACCTCAACGTACAGGATGTCGCAACCGGTTATGAAAGTGCCGGTGCCTGCGGTATGAGCGTTCTTACAGACGGTAAATACTTTGGCGGTTCGCTGGACGATTTGCTTTTAGCCCGTGCTTCAAGTAGTTTTCCGCTATTGCGAAAAGAGTTTATGATTGATGAATATCAAATTCTGGAAGCCAAAGCCTATGGTGCAGACGTTATTTTATTGATCGCTGCGGTGCTTTCGCAAAGCGAAATCAAAAGCCTGTCTGAATTCGCAAAAACGCAGGGAATGGATGTCCTGCTGGAGGTGCACAATCTTGAAGAATTGCAAAAATCGATTATGCCTTCCCTCGACATGCTGGGGGTCAACAACCGAAACTTAAAAACCTTTGAGGTTAGCCTCGATATCAGTAAAACGCTCTCTGAAGAAATCCCTGACGAATTTGTAAAAGTCTCCGAAAGCGGAATCAGTACTATTGAAGCAATCAAAGAGTTACGACCTTTTGGCTATCAGGGCTTTTTAATTGGTGAAAACTTTATGAAAACCGATAATCCTGGCCGCAGCGCGGAAGCTTTTATCAAAGAACTCAAATAAAAAGCTCCCCTTCTTTCCAAGGAGGGGAACGTTTCAGCTTTGCTGAAACAGGGGTGGTTCTACTGCCCCCGGATTGGAAATAATCTAAAATGAAAAATAAAGACACACATAAAAAAGAAACTCCCGCTCTCCCGACCACCTTGGGGATGGAGAGGGCTGGGGTGAGGACGAAAGTCTGTGGGATGAAATACAACACCGCAGCCGTTGCAGCCTTGCAACCCGATTATCTGGGGTTTATTTTTTATGAGAAGAGTCCGCGCAATTATGATTTAGAAGAAATTCCTTCTTTACCACTCGGAATCAAGAAAGTAGGGGTATTTGTCAACGCCAGTTTGGATTTTGTTCTTGAAAAAGTACAGCAATTTGGTTTTGACATCCTCCAGTTGCACGGTAACGAGTCACCGGAATATTGTTCAGAACTGCGAAAGCTCAATGCTGAACTTGTTTCAGCATCTTATCTTGATAATGAAGCACCCGCACTGAGTGAAATCGAAGTGCCTGCACTGAGCCCAGTGGAACAGCCTGTACCGAGCTCAGTCGAGGTATGGAAAGTGTTTAGCATAAAAGACGCATTTGATTTTTCAGTCTTAGGAGCCTATGAACCCTATGTAGATGCGTTTTTATTCGATACTAAAGGCAAAGAGAAAGGAGGCAACGGCTATACCTTTGACTGGGAAGTTTTAAAAGACTATCCCTCTAAAAAACCCTTCGTACTGAGTGGAGGTATTGGTTTGGACGAACTCGACTCCGTCAAAAATATGCTGAAGACTGATTTACCGCTGTTTGCCATTGATGTAAACAGTAAATTTGAAGACCAGCCCGGATTAAAAAATACAAGCGATTTAGAGAAGTTATTGTGCTTTTTTAGAAATCCTGATAGTGCGAAATAAAAAATAGAAATAAGAATACTAAGAGATTTCCGTCGAAATCTATCCTGAGCGATAGCCGAAGGGCGGAAATGAAAATATAGAATAGAAAATGAACTACAACGTAAACGAAAACGGATATTACGGCGATTTTGGAGGAGCATACATCCCCGAGATGCTGTATCCCAATGTAGAAGAACTGCGCCAGAATTACATCAAGGTCATGCAGGAACCTGAATTTCAGGAGGAATTTCACGAACTGCTGCGCGAGTACGTAGGTCGCCCTACCCCGCTTTATTTCGCGAAGCGCTTTTCTGAAAAGTACGGGACTAAAGTCTACCTGAAACGCGAAGACCTCTGCCATACCGGGGCGCACAAGGTTAACAATACCATCGGGCAGATTTTGATGGCTAAACGTTTAGGCAAAACCCGCATCATCGCAGAGACCGGTGCCGGGCAGCACGGGGTGGCCACTGCTACCGTTTGTGCTTTGATGGGACTCGAGTGCATCGTCTATATGGGTGCTGTTGATATCAAACGCCAGGCGCCAAACGTTGCCCGTATGAAAATGCTGGGCGCCAAAGTCGTTCCGGCAGAATCAGGAAGTAAAACCCTGAAGGACGCCACAAACGAGGCCATTCGCGACTGGATCAACAATCCTACCGATACGCACTACATCATAGGTAGCGTCGTGGGACCACATCCCTATCCCGATATGGTTGCGCGTTTTCAAAGCGTGATTTCCGAAGAGGTTAAAAAACAACTGGTGGAGAAAGAGGGGCGTGAAAATCCCGATTATGTAGTGGCCTGCGTAGGCGGCGGCAGCAATGCTGCGGGTATTTACTACCACTATCTTGACAATCCGAATGTGGGTATCATCGCGGTTGAAGCTGCCGGTAAGGGTATTGACAGCGGCGAGAGCGCAGCCACCTCAGCACTGGGCAAAGAAGGTATCATTCACGGCAGTAAAACCCTGCTTATGCAAACGCCAGACGGTCAGATCACCGAGCCCTATTCCATTTCAGCCGGTTTGGATTATCCCGGAGTTGGACCTATGCACGCGCACCTGTTTCGCAGCGGACGTGGCGAATTCATCAGCATAACCGATGATGCTGCTATGCAGGCCGGTCTGGAACTCAGCAAACTCGAAGGCATCATCCCGGCGATTGAAACCTCACACGCCTTAGCCATTTTCAAAGACCGAAAATTTAAAAAAGACGATGTGGTAGTGATTAATTTAAGCGGTAGAGGGGACAAGGATTTGAATACATACATAGAATATTTCAACCTTGCCTAGGCAAGTTGAAGCTTTTTTCATTTCCGCGAAGGCGGAAATCTTATGATCCAAACCCCAATGCTCAATGGAAGAATTGTTTTACACCTATATTCTTACCAATAAAAACCACACCGTTCTTTACATTGGGGTAACCGCAGATTTGAAAAAACGCTTAAGACAACATACACAAAAAAGTAATAAAGGATTTACGGGAAAATACAATGTAGAAAAACTGGTCTATTTTGAATCAACGCCCTATGTGAATAATGCGATACACAGGGAGAAGCAACTCAAAAAATGGAATCGGGAATGGAAAGAAAATCTAATAAGCGACATGAATCCGGATTGGAATGATTTGAGTTGGATGCTTGAGTGAAAATATTCCGGATTAAATAAAGGGTTTTAAATAAAAATAACGATACGATTGAAGAGGTTTCCGCAGGAACTAAGCTAAAATAAGGATACGATTGAAGAGATTTCCGCAGGAACCAAACTAAAACAAGGATACGATTGAAGAGATTTCCGTCTTCACGGAAATGACTAAAAAAGAATTTATAATGAACAGAATCAATAAAAAACTACAGGAAGATAAAAAACTGCTTTCCATCTATTTTACGGCAGGTTATCCAAAGCTTGAGGATACCACGACCGTTATTCACGAACTGGTAAAAGCAGGCGTCGATATGATCGAAATTGGCTTGCCGTTTAGCGATCCGCTGGCAGATGGGCCTACCATTCAGGAGAGTTCGACCGCAGCCCTTAAAAACGGGATGACCACCGCTACCCTTTTTGAGCAAATCAAAGACATCAGAAAAACTGTGGATATTCCACTCATCGTGATGGGCTATTTCAATCCAATGCTTCAGTATGGCGTGGAAGAATTCTGCGCTAAATGTGCCGAGATAGGTATTGACGGCCTCATTATGCCCGACCTTCCGCTGGCTGAATACGAAATGCATTATAAAGCCATTTTTGAGAAGTATGACCTTAAGATGATTTTCCTCATTACCCCACAAACGGCAGATGCCCGCATCCGCCAGATTGATGCTGCCAGCGACGCGTTTATCTATATGGTAAGCAGTGCTAGTACCACCGGTAAAACTTCAGGCTTCAGCACGGTACAAACCGATTATTTTGAGCGCATTGCAAAGCTTCAGCTTAAAAACCCACAGATTGTAGGCTTCGGTATTAAGGATGAAGAGACCTTTAAAGCCGCCACTCAAACAGCCAAAGGAGCCATAATTGGCTCGGCATTTATTAAAGCCTTAACCGCAGATGGTATAGAAGGCATTGGCAATTTCATTTCAAAAATTCGACCCTAAAATCAACAAGTGGTTGATTGCGAAGTCTTTTTGCATATTTTAACGGGATCTTAATACTGCATTATCAGTATTTAACACGCGCCGTAAGTATCTTGAAGAAAATTTAAAAGATAGTATTATGGCAAAGAAATTTGAAAGAAGTGTAGACCAAAAAGACAGTGACCCTACAAGTAGTATTGGGGACCGTAAAAAACAGACTAATAAAGTTGATATTGATGAGAAAACCATCAAAGATCAACAGAATAAAAAATAAGATTTACGTAATGTAAATTCCATTTTCGCCCAACTTTGTAGAATGGAAGCCGGTGCACTTAGGTGTACCGGCATTTTTTTTGGCATAGAATCAACGAGACTTAGAATACCAGTTTCCCCAGCAAAACAGGATTGGTAATATCCTCCGCATTCAGTTCGTACTGCCTCAATTCACTGGCTCCAATAACCAGCAAATGATTGTCTCTGATGATGACATCAAAAGCGTCGATCTCAATGCCACCCAGCAAATCGGGCTCTGCAGGATTGGTCACGTCAAAAATACGCACCGTACCTGCATCTGTCACCAGCAGGTAGTTTTGGTAAAGGCCAAGGCCTATGGGACGATCCATTTCTACTGTGGTGAGCAATACCGGTTCCCGAGGATTTTTAGTATCATACACCTGAAGCTGATTGATATTACCCAAACACACCGCGTTGGTATGCAGGGTCACGTAGGTATAATCGCCGCTCGATACCACAGGATCACAACTGCGTACGTGCTGCACTTCAGAAAGCTTCAACGGAAACTTGGGATCTGAAATATCGTAGATAAACATACCCAGCCTGCTTCCCATAAACAAATACTCATCAAGCGCGTAAAGCGTTTCGATATCAAAACCAATGTATTTATCACCGGTCTTAACGGGTTTATCAGGATCTGTAATATCAAAAATATTCAAGGCCTGATCGTCTACCGTATAGAGGTAGTCTCCCACCAGAGCAAAACGGGCCAGGGAGCCACCCTGACCATCCCCACCGGCAGCGTCATTGGTTACCGCACTGGTATCACCCTCGCACGAAGTAAGGATCAAAACAAAAAGCAACAACGTGTATCCTATATTTTTCATGATCTAGTCTTCTTTTAGTTTATACCCCACGACAATCAACTCCTCTTCTACGCCATAATTTTCAGGACTTAAACCTTCGGGAGATATCAAAGCCGGAAACGCGTTCTGCTCCCGGTGTAGCAGCTTCAATTCATCAGCACCTCTTTCATAGCGAAAAGCGACAAGATCAATTAAATGATGCGAGTACATCGCGTTCCCCCGTATGGCCAGATCGGTACTCCCCGGAATGCTGATAAAAGCCAAAGATTGCGGATCGTCAGGATTGGTATTATCGAAGATGTGAAAACCTTCCTGCTTTTCATTGATGTACATCATGGCATCTTTGATGTAAATCTTTCCCGCCTTTTGTACGGGGCGCGAAGGCATCAGTTTTATAGTTTCTTCAAAATCGGCGCGGGTTTGCGTAATGGGCTCGTAGGCTATATAATAGGGATCTACAAGCTGATCCCCATCATCATCTGTTGTGTACCAGCAGGACTGCAACAGCAAGGCTACTCCAAAAAAAAGGAAGTACATGTGTTTCATAATGGATTGGTTTAGTTTAACTTATTTATTCAGAAGATGAGTTTTTATGCAAAAGGTTGCGTTTCAAAACTAAATAGCTAGGTATTTTAATCGAGAGGCCTGTAGCCGTTAAACTTATACTAATCTGCTTCTTGAAAAACCCGAAGGATATGAAAAACTTTAATTTCGTAAAAAACTACCTATGCGTAAATTATTCTACACACTAGCATTAGCAGTCGCTTTTACAGCCTGTAAAAATGATAGAAAGGTTTCTGAAGAGACCAAAGAAGATCTTGCCGACAACGGCAGCGTCACGGTTGAAACTACTGTGGGTCCTTTAGAACTTCCTGCTCCCTTTGCTTCCGAATCGGTTGCCAAAGAAAGCAAGGTGGTCGCCTGGCCCGAAGGCAAGACTCCCGTAGCCCCTGAAGGTTTTACAGTAACCCGCTTTGCAGATGAACTGCAACACCCACGATGGACCTACGTTGCGCCCAATAACGACATCTTCGTAGCCGAATCAAATACCCGTAATAGCGCCAATCAAATCACCCTGCTTCGCGATACCAACAGCGACGGAAGCGTTGATGAACGTTTTGTGTTTAAAGACGGACTCAATCAGAATTTTGGGATGCTGGTACTAGGTGACTATTTCTACATCGCCAATACAGACGGACTATACCGTTACCCGTATACCGAAGGTCAAACCAAACTGGAAGGCGAGGGCGAGAAAATCGTTGAACTTTCGGCCAGCGGTTACAACAACCATTGGACGCGTAACATCATCACCAACGAAGCTCAAGACAAAATATACATTTCGGTAGGTTCTGCCAGTAACGTAGGGGAACAGGGAATGGAGAAAGAGGAGCGTCGTGCGGTAATTTTAGAAGTAAACCCCGACGGAAGCGGCGAAATCACCTATGCCTCAGGATTGAGAAATCCCGTGGGAATGGACTGGAACCCCGTTACCGGCGAACTTTGGACCGCCGTAAACGAACGGGATGAATTGGGAAACAATCTGGTTCCTGATTACGCAACCAGTGTCAAAAAAGGCGGCTGGTACGGATGGCCGTACAGCTACTATGGCCAGATTAATGATCCACGCTGGGAAGAAGACCCGCATCAGGATTTGGTTGACAAGGCCATTGTTCCCGATGTACCTTTAGGTCCACACACTGCCTCTTTAGGATTTACCTTTTACACCGCAAATCAGTTTCCGGCTGAATATCAAAACGGAGCTTTTGTAGGTCAGCATGGTTCCTGGAATCGCGAACCCTTCTCGGGCTATAAAGTGGTTTTCATTCCCTTTGAAAACGGAAAGCCAAAACCGGCTGTTGATTTCCTTACCGGTTTTATCCCCGATGAAAACGGAAACGAAGTTTATGGTCGCCCGGTTGCAACTACCGTTGCTCCTGATGGCTCCTTGCTGGTTAACGATGACGACAGCGGTATAATCTGGAAGGTTTCAGCAAACTAGATGAAAAACCTCCTGCTGCTCTGTACCTTATTGCTTACGTCCCTTGGCTTTTCTCAGGAAGAAACAGCGACCGACTCGTTGACTCAACGCAATACCTTAGGCGAAATCCTGATTACCGCTACTCCGGTTCAAAACCAACTGCAGCGCGTTCCGGCGGCAGTGGCTGTAATCACCGCCCAAAATTTAGAGCGGGGTGATCAGCTTTCGGTGGCTAATGAGATCAATAAGATCCCCGGAATACAGATACAGCAGGGTGCGCTGAACACCAGCCGCATCAGCATTCGCGGTCTGGGTGCACGCAGTCAGTACTCCACAAACCGGGTAAAAGCGTATCTCGAGGGTATTCCACTTACTACCGGCGAGGGAGAAACGACTCTTGAAGATTTAGATCTCAGCCTCATCCAAAACATAGAAATCATCAAAGGTCCCGCGAGCAGCAGCTACGGTGCCGGTCTGGGAGGCGCAATGCTGCTTTCGGTTATAAAACCCAAAAAATCGGGTTTTGCGGTGCGTTCAAATGCTCTGGCAGGTTCGTACGGACTTTTTAAGACGGGGGTATCGGGCTTATATGCAGATGAGCAAACGCAAGGGCTTGTAAGCTACAACCACCTGGAACGCGACGGTTTTAGGGATAACAGCGGGTATAACCGCAACAGTCTTACGGCTTATGCCAAAACCCAGCTTAACGAAGTTTCAAGCCTTAGTTTTTTCGGGAATTACATTCGTCTCAAAGCCTACATTCCCAGTTCGATAAACGCAAATGACTTTAGAGAAACTCCGCAAAAGGCAGCCTTTACCTGGGCTCAGGCACGGGGTTATGAATCTTACGATAAAGTATTGGCAGGTCTGTCTTACGACTGGCAAATCAACGCTCAAAACCGCTGGACCACCAGTGTATTTACCAATACCCGCGACGGCTATGAGCCAAGACCTTTTGATATTCTGGACGAAAGCAGCCTTGCTTTCGGTATACGCAGCAATCTGAATTCTGAATTTTCGATTTTTCAGCTAAACGCGAAAAGCAGCGTTGGCGTAGAATATTTTGATGAACACTATAAAGCCGAATTGTTTGAGAATAACTACGAAAGCAATCCGGGTAACGGAAGCATTCAGGGAAACCGCTTTGCTGATCAGGAACAGGACCGAAAATACCTGAATCTTTTCGCCCAAATACAACTGCAATTTACAGAGCGGCTTACGGGCGATTTCGGCCTTAATTACAACCACAGCCGTTATATTCTGGAGGATATTTTAAACGAAAACGGCACAGACAATTCGGGCACCTATACCTATCCCCGCATATTTTTACCTCAGGCGGGACTGACCTACGAGGCTTTTACCGATAAGTTTATCTACGCGACCGTCGCCCGCGGGTTTTCACTGCCCACAGTTGCCGAAACCCTGACACCCGAAGGCGCCATCAATCCCGAAATCAAACCGGAAACCGGCGTAAATTATGAGCTCGGTTTTAAAGGGCAATGGTTACAAAAACGGCTCTATACCGAAGTAGCATTCTACACGGTGCAGGTTGACAATCTGCTGGTGGCAGAACGTGTGGGCAACGACCAGTATGTAGGCCGCAACGCCGGAAAAACCGATCACAACGGTTTAGAATTTTTCGCACAATACCGGGATTATGTAGGTGAAAACCTGATGCTTCAGCCCTACGCATCTGTAGCGCTAAACGACTATTCCTTCGAAAAGTTTACAGACCGGGACGTCGATTACAGCGGCAATGAGCTTACCGGCGTCGCAGACCGGGTGATTAATCTGGGCTTTGATGTGTCGTGGAAAAGCTGGAGCTTCAATACCAACTACCGCCACACCGGAAGTATTCCGCTTGACGATGCAAATAGTATTTACAGCGATTCGTATAATGTGGTGAATCTGCGTAGCGATTATGCCTTTGAGTTAGGCAAAATTTTAGACCTGAATGTATTTGGAGGCATCAACAACCTGTTTGACACAGACTACGCCGCTCAGATTTTACCCAACGCGACTGGCTTCGGAGGTAGTTTACCCCGATATTACTATCCCGGCGAACCGATTAATTTTTACCTGGGACTGAATTTTCAATTCTAAATTCAGAATTCAGAATTCAGAATTATTGAATAACCTAATAATCAATAACTTCAATTACTCCCGGGTTTCGCCAGCCCCTCTTGCTTATACTTTTTAATTTCGGCATTAAAGCTTTCACTAAGGGCAAGAAGTTCTTTCAACAGATCGAGTTGGTGCTCGGTTTCGAGCAGGATTCCATCCAGATTTACCGCGCCCACATATTCAAAAAAGAGATTTTGATATTCGGCTTCGATCTTAAGTTGTTCCCTTAAAAACTTCTGATCAAAATAGGCGTCAGTAGCAAATAACTGCTGAATGCGCTCATACGAGATCACTCCGTAATCCTTCTCCTTTTTCGAAGGATCTTTCTTAAACAAGCTTGCAAAGCGTTTGGCCAACATTATAAAATCGATACCCTGAGAAGTGTATTGCGGCCGGTAAGCCTGTGGATTGAGCTCATAATCCCTTTTGACAAGGTCATTAACCTTGGCTGTATATTCTTCCTGATTGAATTCTTTGGGCTTCGGCGCTTCGGTCAGGCGTACTTCGTCAAGTTCGTTGAGATTTTCATTCAATGCAACCACCCAGCGTTGCTCGAGTTGCTCTTGTTCCACAATAAAAACCTGAGTTTCCATAAAAGGCGCGCTAAACACGAGCGAATCATTCAGGCGGGCTGCGATACTAAAATCGCCCGCATCGGTAGTAACGGTCGACTTGTTCTGGGTACGGTTTTCCACCAAAACACCCGGCACACGCTTATCGCCGGCATAAACCTTACCCGAGGTATTTTGCGCTTTCGCGGCTGCGAAAATCAAAAAAGCAACAAAAAAAATAAGGTTTCTGATCATAAACAAGATGTAGACTTACTCTAAAGACCTGACTAGCGGACTTGCGTTGCAGTTTTCTAAATACGCACAGCATCAGGTACCAGCCCGGTGTAATCCCCACCATTACGAATAACGTCGCGCACAATTGAGGACGAAATATAACTCTTGCCTGAAGAGGTGAGTAAAAACACAGTCTCAATCTGCGCCAGTTTTCGGTTGGTATGGGCAATGGCCTTTTCAAACTCAAAATCCGCCGGATTGCGCAGACCCCGCAGAATAAAGCCGGAGTCGGTTTTGTTACAAAAATCTACGGTAAGCCCCTCGTAGGTCATCACCTTAATGCGGGATTCGTCTTTAAACGATTCCTTTAAAAAGTGTTCGCGTTGCTCAAGCGTAAACATGTATTTCTTTTCGGCATTAACCCCGATGGCGAGAATGATCTCATCAAAAAGCTTGAGCCCACGCTCAATGATGTCGTAATGCCCTAAGGTAAGGGGGTCAAATGATCCTGGAAATACTGCGCGTTTCATAAATAGGAATTCAAAATTCAAGGTTGAATATTAAAAGTACAAAAACAAGTGCGTTTAAAATCTGTTTACGGTTTGAGGTTTACGGTTACTTCAAGCTTGAAAACAGTTAAACCTTGGAAAACTTTAATCTTTTAGGTATTTTAAACACCTTACTCTTAACTCTGTGATACTAATTCTGAACCAATAAGTCTAAAATAAAAAACTGCATACTGAGACTGCCTGCTGAGACTACCTTCTGTTAATCGCCTGTTGAATAACATTATCAAATAAATCTGGGAGCGAAATCCCCGCAACCTTTGCCTGCTGTGGGATGATACTCGCCGGGCTAAGGCCCGGAGTGGTGTTCACTTCCAGAAAATGCGGTTCGCCGTGATGGAAAATAAATTCAGCTCGTGTAAGTCCCTTCAGCTTTAAAATTTTAAACACGCGTTCTGCTTCGCGCTGTACGGCTTCGGTCTGCTCTGGTGAAATGCGTGCCGGTGTGATCTCCTGAGACTTTCCGGCATATTTGGCCTCGTAATCAAAAAAATCATTCTCGCTCACAATTTCGGTGACCGGCAGGGCCGTGATTTTTCCGTTATAATTAATCACACCCACCGAAACTTCGGTCCCTTCCAAAAAGGATTCGATAATGATCTCGTCGTCTTCCTTAAACGAATTTTCTAACGCTGCTTCCAGATCTTCCACAGCATAAACCTTTGAAACCCCAAAGCTGCTCCCCGCTTTATTCGCTTTTACAAAACACGGCAAGCCCACCTTGCTGATGATTTCTTCGACATTGATGGCATCGCCCTGATTGATAAAATAATTGGTTGCTGTTTTAATTCCGTAAGCCCTAAGCACACTGATACAATCGCGTTTGTTAAAGGTTAACGCAGCTTCATAATAATTGCAGGCCGTCTGCGGAATATTAAGCAGACCTAAATACGCCTGAATACGCCCGTCTTCCCCGGGAGTACCGTGAATGGTATTGAATACACAGTCAAACTTGATTTTTGTCCCATCAAGAGTTATCGAAAAATCACTTTTATCTACCGGAATGGGTTTATGATCGGGGTGCGTACAATGCCATCCGTCTTTTAAAATGGAAATAGGATAAACGGTATATTTTGAAGGGTCGAGGTGTTTGCAAACGGTATTCCCGCTCATTTGTGAGATTGCGGCTTCACTTGAATAACCACCCATCAGGACCGCAATAGTTAACTTAGACATAGTAAAACGAAAGCTTAACGTTAGGTATTCTTTACGGCCCCAAAGAACGCCAATTTTAGAATAAATAGGCAAAAAAAATGATTGTAATTGAGCTTCAGCTTAAATTAAGTTAAGTTTGCAAACGCATTCAGACTCCCTAAATAAGGCACGCATACGTTTTAGAAGAGGTTGTCGTTTTAAACTAAATCAAAGGGCTTTAAGAAGCACAGTTATATGGGATTTTTTAAATTTTTATTCAGTAAAACCTTTTTAAAACAACTGCTTTTCGCAGTACTTGTTTTAGTCGTTTTAGGTTTTGGCGTGGTATTTTGGTTAGACAGTTCAACCAATCACGACCAGCGTATTGCGGTACCTGACCTCAGCAAAATGACGTTAAGCCTTGTGGAACAGGAACTCGAGAATGCAGATTTACGCTATGTGGTCATAGACTCCTCAAACTTTAATCCCGACTACCCCAGATATTCGGTAATCGAACAAAACCCGGCGCCGGGTAAATTTGTAAAGGAGGACCGAAAGATCTATCTCGTGCTCAACCCATCGGGCTATCGTGAGATTACGCTACCCCAATTGGTAGGCCGTACCCAGCGCCAGGTAGAACCTACGCTTTTGGCTTTAGGTTTTAAGATTGGCAAAATAGATTTACGTGATCACATTTCTGAAGATGAAGTGCTGGAGCTGCGCCACGACGGTAAAACCTTAAAAGAAGGTGATGCCCTGCGTAAAACCTCGGTAATTGATTTGGTTGTAGGGAACGGGAAGGGGCGTTATATTCCGGAAGATAGCGGGTCTATGGACAATTATGATGGGGATTACGTTCCTGAAGATGAATTTATGGATGAGGAAGCTACAGACGATGCAGGAATTTAAAACCGAAGATCCCGAAGAAGGAGACGACGACCTGTATGAGCATTACAGCTTTACTGCCGGAAAAGGACAGGAACCGCTGCGTGTAGATAAATTTCTGATGAATTTTATCGAAAAAGCCACGCGAAATAAAATACAGCAGGCCGCCAAAAATGGAAACATTGAAGTTAATGGCGCTGTGGTTAAACAAAATTATAAGGTAAAAGCCGGCGATGTTGTACGGGTTTTGTTTGAACACCCGCCCTACGAGTTTTTACTAACGCCCGAAAACATTGCGCTTGACATTGTTTATGAAGATGACACTTTGTTAGTTGTAAACAAGCCGGCAGGAATGGTGGTACACCCCGGTCACGGAAACTACAGCGGTACGCTTATCAATGCACTGATTTATCATTTCGAAAATTTACCCGAAAACAGCAGCGGCCGCCCCGGCCTGGTGCATCGTATTGATAAGGACACCAGTGGTCTGCTTGTAGTAGCCAAGACCGAAGAAGGCATGACCCATCTGGCCAAGCAGTTTTTTGATAAGACCAGTGAACGCGAGTACATCGCTTTGGTTTGGGGAAATGTAGAAGCAGACAGCGGTACAGTGGAAGGGCATATAGGTCGTCATCCCAAAAACCGCCTGCAGAACACAGTTTATGAAGATGGTTCGCAGGGTAAAGAAGCCGTAACCCATTATAAAGTCATAGAGCGCCTGGGTTATGTCACTTTAATAAGCTGCAAGCTGGAGACCGGTAGAACACACCAGATCCGGGTGCATATGAAGTATATAGGTCATACCCTATTTAACGATGCGCGTTATGGTGGTGATGCGATACTTAAGGGAACGACCTTTAGCAAATACAAGCAGTTTGTAGAAAATTGCTTCACGGCTTTACCCAGACAGGCCCTACACGCAAAAACATTAGGCTTTGAACATCCTAAAACCGGCGAATGGCTGCGCTTTGACAGTGTAATACCCGAAGATATGGTCGCCTGTATAGAGAAATGGCGTACCTATTCAAAGCACGCGCTCGAGTAAGCAAATCTGTTTCAATACCTTTGTGTTATGTTTGATTTTATACCCGAAAGTTTACAACCTATTCTGATCATCGTTATCCTTGCGGTGCTGTTTTTTGTCGTGATGGCAAATAACCGTAAAAACCAAAGCAAGCTGCGCGAACACAAGAAACGTAACTTTAGAGCAGATTATCAAAGACGCAAAGCAGAGCGCGAAAAATCCCGCGAAGACTAAGCTAAAAAACACACCCGTGAAAATTTATACTAAAACAGGAGATGATGGCACCACCGCCCTTTTTGGCGGCACCCGCGTTTCTAAACATCACATACGCATAGACAGTTATGGTACGCTTGACGAACTCAATTCGCACCTGGGTTTATTACGCGATCAGGAAATTGATCAACACAGCAAGGCGATACTTTTAAAAATTCAGGAAAAGCTTTTTGTGATTGGAGCTATTTTGGCCACAGATCCTGAAAAGGAAATGCTGAAAAATGGCAAAAAACGTCTGGATATTAAACGTATCTCTGACGAAGACGTCAATATATTAGAAAGCGAAATGGACGCGATGGATGAAACCCTCCCTCCTATGACGCATTTCATTTTACCGGGCGGACATCAAACCGTGTCATTCTGTCACGTAGCGAGATCGGTTTGTCGCAGAGCAGAGCGCTTAGCCACAGCACTTTATCAGCACAGCCCTTTTGAGGCAAATGCCTTAAAGTACCTAAACCGCCTATCTGACTATCTATTTGTGCTGGCACGTTTCTTGTCAAAACAGGTACAGGCAGAAGAAATTAAATGGATTCCTGAAAAGGAGATTTAATCATTTGATATTCAACAAAAAAAAGTCTTTAACGCCAATAATTACAGGTAGTTATAAACGTTCTTAAAAATAGTTTTGAAATAATTGATAATTTACTTGGTTATTACGTTAATAAATTTATTTTTGCAAAAAATTAAACACGTTAACTTATGTACTGGACATTAGAACTAGCTTCTCACCTGAGTGACGCACCCTGGCCTGCAACCAAAGATGAATTGATTGATTATGCGATTAGAACAGGAGCACCCCTGGAGGTTGTAGAAAACTTGCAGTCTATGGAAGATGAAGGTGACTCGTATGATTCTATCGATGAGATATGGCCAGACTATCCGTCTGATGACGACTACCTCTGGAATGAGGATGAATATTAATAGTTACCACAGGTAAACCTAATAAAAGTCTCGCTTTGAGGCTTTTTTTTTGCTTAAATTTGAACCCGTTTTCACAGGAAATAAGCCTGTTTAAACACCTTAAAATTGTAAACTCACATCAAAATCTAGTTAGGTTTTGAGTACAACATAAAGCCTGCTCCGTCAGGCATACTGAAATTAATCAACCGGGCAAAACCGCATACACAGCGCTATTGCTTCGGAAAAAATGCAAACCAGTTATGGGATTATTAGATAAAGTTTTAAAGGTTTTTGTAGGAGACAAATCAAAACAGGATGTCGCTTCCATTCAGCCTATTGTAGATAAAATCAAAAGTTTTGAAGCCGAGCTTGAAAAACTTTCACACGATGAACTTAGAGCCAAGACTACAGCTTTTAAAGCTAAAATAGCTGATGCCCTTGCAGACAATAATGCGGAGCGCCTAAAACTGGAAGCTGAGGCTGATGAGACTGAAGACATCGACCGTAAAGAAGAGATTTATACGCAGGTTGACAAGCTCAAAGACGAAGCTTACGAAATCAGTGAAAACATCTTAAATGAAATTCTCCCCGAAGCATTTGCAGTCGTTAAAGAAACCGCCAAACGCTTTTTCCACAATGAAACCATAACCGTTACCGCCAGCGCCTTTGATCGCGAACTGAGCGCAGAAAAGGATTTTGTTACCCTTGAAGGCGACAATGCCCTTTGGTCTAACAGCTGGGATGCCGCAGGAAAACCCATCACCTGGGATATGATTCACTACGATGTGCAGCTCATAGGTGGTGTGGCAATGCACCAGGGTAAAATCGCAGAGATGCAAACGGGTGAAGGTAAAACCCTTGTGGCTACGCTTCCGGTGTATTTAAATGCACTTACCGGAAAAGGAGTTCACCTCGTAACTGTAAACGACTATCTTGCCAAGCGTGATAGCGCCTGGATGGCACCGCTGTTCAACTTCCACGGACTTACCGTTGACTGTATTGATTATCACAGACCCAATTCCGCAGCACGACGCAAAGCGTACGCCGCAGACATCACCTACGGTACCAATAATGAATTTGGTTTTGACTACCTGCGTGATAATATGGCGCACGCGCCAAACGATCTGGTACAACGCGAGCACAACTACGCCATCGTCGATGAGGTCGACTCGGTATTAGTTGATGATGCCCGTACGCCGCTTATTATTTCAGGACCGGTACCTAAAGGCGATCAGCACGAGTTTGATGCCTTAAAACCTAAGATTGAAAGTCTGGTTAACCTACAGCGTCAAAACCTCACCGGGGTATTGGCAGAGGCTAAAAAATTAATCGCCGCCGGAGATACCAAAGAAGGAGCGATCTTATTGCTTCGCGTATATCGCGGTCTTCCGAAAAACAAAGCGCTTATCAAGTATTTGAGTGAAGAGGGAATCCGTCAGTTGCTTCAGAAAACTGAAAATCATTATATGCAGGACAACAATCGCGAAATGCACGTGATTGATGCCGAATTATACTTCACGATTGATGAGAAAAACAATCAAATAGAACTTACTGATAAAGGTATCGAACACCTTTCCGGAAAAGACGATCCTAATTTCTTCGTCATGCCCGAAATGGGAATGGAAATCAGTAAGATCGAAAACGCCAATCTCACTCCTGAAGAAGAGGCTCAGAAAAAAGAAGAACTGTTCCGTGAGTTCAGCATCAAGAGTGAGCGTATTCACACGATGAACCAGTTGCTTAAAGCCTATACCCTGTTTGAAAAAGACACCGAGTATGTGGTGATTGACAACAAGGTGAAAATCGTTGATGAGCAAACCGGTCGTATTATGGACGGGCGTCGTTATAGCGATGGTCTGCACCAGGCGATTGAAGCTAAAGAAAATGTAAAGATTGAAGATGCTACTCAGACTTTTGCAACCGTAACCCTTCAAAATTACTTTAGAATGTACCGCAAACTCAGCGGTATGACCGGTACTGCGGTAACTGAAGCCGGTGAATTCTGGGAAATCTACAAGCTCGATGTGGTAGAAATCCCAACCAACCGTCCTATTGCCCGTGATGATAAAGACGACAAGGTTTACAAGACCAAACGCGAAAAATACAATGCGGTAATTGATGAAGTACAGAATCTGGTAGAGCAAAACAGACCGGTACTTATTGGTACCACTTCGGTAGAAATATCGGAATTGCTAAGCCGTATGCTTTCGCTTCGCAAAATCAGCCACAACGTATTGAACGCGAAACTGCATAAAAAAGAGGCCGACATTGTTGCTGACGCAGGTAACTCGGGTCAGGTAACCATCGCCACAAACATGGCCGGTCGGGGTACCGATATTAAACTAAGTAAGGCGGTAAAAGAAGCCGGTGGTCTGGCCATCATAGGTACAGAACGTCACGACTCCCGCCGCGTTGACCGCCAGTTGCGTGGTCGTTCGGGACGTCAGGGAGATCCCGGTAGTTCACAATTCTACGTATCGCTTGAAGATAACCTGATGCGCCTTTTTGGTTCTGAACGTATCGCCAAGATGATGGACCGTATGGGTCTTAAAGAAGGCGAAGTGATTCAGCACGGAATGATTTCAAAATCTATAGAGCGCGCTCAGAAAAAAGTGGAAGAGAACAACTTTGGCGTACGTAAGCGACTGCTGGAGTATGATGATGTGATGAACGCCCAGCGTGAAGTGATTTACAAGCGTCGGTACCACGCTTTATTTGGAGAGCGTCTACGCGTAGATATCGCAAATATGATTTACGATACCTGTGAGCTGATTGCAGAGACCAATAAAATGGCTCAGGATTACAAGAATTTTGAGTTTGAATTGATCCGTTTCTTCTCGATGAGCAGTCCGGTTGAAGAAGCCGAGTTTGCAAAGCTTTCTGCGAAAGATTTAGCGGTGCGTATTTACGATGCGGCCTTAAAACACTATCGCGAAAAAATGGAGCGCAACGCGGCTATTGCTTTCCCGATCATCAGTAATGTGTATGAAAACCCAAACAGCAACTACGAGCGTATTGTTGTACCGTTCTCAGACGGAAACAAAGAACTGAAGGTTGTAACTAACCTGAAAGACGCCTATGAATCTAAAGGTAAACAGCTGATCACCGATTTTGAGAAGAACATCACCCTTGCCATCATTGATGATGCCTGGAAAACGCATTTGCGTAAGATGGATGAATTGAAGCAAAGTGTGCAGCTGGCTGTTCACGAGCAGAAAGATCCCTTGCTTATCTATAAGTTTGAAGCTTTTGAACTCTTTAAGCAAATGATTGATCAGGTAAACAAAGATGTGATTTCATTCCTGTTTAAAGGCGAATTGCCGGTGCAGCAGGAAAATCAAATCCGTGAGGCCCGTCAAACCCAGCAAACCGAGAAAACACAAACTTCTAAGGAAGAAATCCCGAATCTGGATGAGCGTGCGGCTCAAAGTCGTGCTGCAAGTGGAAACACACAACCGCAACGTCAGCAGATCACCGAAACCATTACCCGTGAGCGACCCAAAATAGGTCGTAACGATAAGGTGACGATCAAGCACGTGATGAATGGGGAAAATAAAACCATGAAGTACAAACAGGCCATTCCGCTTTTAGATAAAGGCGACTGGGTGCTGGTAGAAGAATAGACCTATTCTTCCCCAAATAATTCAGAAGCCCGAAGATTCTCTTCGGGCTTTTTTCTGTTTGAAATTCAATCGATTACCTGCAAATAAATACTTAACACTAACTTAATATTGAGGTTTGTGGTGCTATTACATAAACCTTATTTTCGCTCAAAATCTGAATCAAATTGTTTTCAAAAGAACGCCTGCATAACGAATTACTGAACGCGACCAATATGAACGCGGTAGAACTGCGCGCCTGGTTGCGTACCGATATTGCGCCCATAACCGTGGCCAACTACAAAGACGCTCCATCGCTGGATCTGTCAAACAAACTGTTGCGCATTTTAATGAAAACAACAGACGAGCTTACCCGTACCGATTGCCTGATCATTCAAAGTGTACTGCAACGTATCAAATACCTGAAAGCTAACCGCTCCCGCGATTCCTTTTTGCGTTTAGACTGGGAAAACAGTTTACGCAATCTGGGTTATGACCTTAAAAAAACGACATCAGGTATTCAAAAAACAAAGACCTACTTTTAAAATCGGGTTTCCTACTCTTGTGAATTATAGTATCTTAGAGGAAACAACCTCGGGCTTGTTCACGAGGCATTCTTTGAAAGTAGTTTTTAGTTTCCCGGCAGGCTTCAGGATATAGTATTCTTTGGCAATGCCTATAAAATTTTAGGGATGATTTCGTTTAGACTTGAATTTAAATGGGCGGTGATTTATACCTTCTTCCTGTTTATCTGGATGATTTTTGAAGTTCAGATGGGCTGGCACGACGCGCTAATTGCCCAACATCATCTTTACACCCTGTTTTTCTATATTCCCGCTGCACTAATTTACTATTTGGCACTTACCGATAAGCGCAATAACTTTTACGGTGGCATTATGAGCTACCGCCAGGGTTTTCTGGCCGGCCTGGTGATAACTTTATGTATCGCACTTCTTGCCGCCCCGGCTCAATACATCATCAGCACCTGGATTACACCCGATTATTTTGAAAATGTAAAAGCTTATGCCGTGCAAGCCGGCAAGACCACGCCTGAAGAAGCAGAAGCCTTTTTCAACCTCAAAAGCTATATGATTCAGTCTGTAGCGGGCAGTCTGGCGATTGGACTTCTGTTTAGTGCCGTTTTACCGCTATTAGTCAAGCGGAAATAAGCATTTTAGCCTCTAGCTTTTTCATACAAAACGTATTTTTACGGTATGAATAAAGACTTAAAACTCATCTGCTCAGATATTGACGGCACCCTATTAAATGCTGATCGTGATATCGCTCCTGAAACGGCTTCGGCCTTTGGCAAACTTCCAAAAGATTTCCCGGTGATTCTGGCCTCGTCAAGAATGCCGTCGGCTATGTATTACCTGCAGGAAAAAATTGGCCGATATGGCAGTCCGCTTATTTGCTATAATGGCGCATTGGTTTTAGATGAAGACGGAAAGACCCTGCAATCACATATGGTATCTCTTGAACTGCTAAATACCATTATTGAGCATCACAAGGATTACGATTACAACATCAGTACACATTGCACCGATACCTGGCGCACCGAAAAAATGGATTACTGGACGATGCGTGAAATACGCAGCACCCGTATGCAACCCGTTTATGTACCACTAAAAGACCTTATCGCTTCTCTTGAAGCCGTAGAGGAGCAACCCCATAAAATCATGTGTATGGGCTCTCCTAAAGCCCTGGACAGCCTAATTGAGCTTTTAAAGGAACGACATCCCAATGAAGCACATTTATACCGCTCGAAGGATAGTTATGTTGAGATTTCAGCAAAAAATATTGATAAAAGTACTGCCCTGGAAGATTTGATAAAAAACAAATACAATCTGGAATTAGGTAACGTTATGGCTTTTGGAGATAATTTCAACGATACCCAACTCCTTAAACGAGCGGGTATGGGCGTCGCGATGGCAAATGCAGCGCAGGAAGTAAAAGATGCTGCAGACTATGTTAGTGAATATACAAACAAGCAGCACGCAGTGGCTAAAGCCATCGAAAAATTCTTAATATCCTAAAGTAATGACAGAGTCAAAAAACTAATAGCAGCAAGCGGAAAGTCTTTTGAACAAGATTTAGCTTTATAAAAAAAGAGGCACACTCCAACCAAAAAGTGCGCCTCTCAAACAACCTAACCAATAATCTTAAATATCGTTCTGAATATAATTCTTGTAATTATTCACTTTAATTTTTGCCCCCAGATCGTGCATCAGGTTATATAAACCGAAAAACGTGCGGTTGATATAGAGAAAATGCTTGCTGCCACGATTACCATTCATTTTTCGAAGTTGGGTATCTTTTGAGTATTTATCACTCAAATCGGCTATTCTAGCAAAGAATGTCTCATCACTAAAATCAAACGTATCGAGGTGAAAGGGCTGAGTAAATAAACTCAGCATTTCGTGAAATAATTCGGAAAAGAATTTAAGTTCTTCAGGGGAATCCTCTTCGCGAAGTATTTCGAGTTCAAACATTTTCTCTGTAAAAACCTCGGGGTTATTGATATTTTCTGGGTCCGCCAGTTCAAAATACGGCGTATAAAATTCTTCAGGCACTTGTTTGATGCAACCAAAATCTATGGCGATTAAATTGTGCTCCTCATCTACTAAAAAGTTACCGGGATGCGGATCTGCGTGCACCGCTTTAAGGTGGTGCATTTGATACATATAAAAATCCCAAAGTGTTTGTCCTACCTGATCTGCGGCCTCTTTATCGGTATTACGCGCTGTAAACTCACTCAGGTGCTCCCCTTCCATCCAGTCCATCGTAATAATACGTTCACTGGAAAGTTCGGGATAATACTGCGGAAACTTCAAGTTTGGAATAACACTGCATTTCTCAGTGATTTCCTGACTTTGTTTGACTTCGAGAACGTAATCAGTCTCTTCGAGAAGCTTATCTTCAACCTCCTTAAAATACTTTTCTTTATCCTTTCCTTTTAAATTAAACATCCTGCTAGCGACCGGCTTCACTAGAGCCAGGTCGCTGCTGATGCTGTCTGCAACGCCGGGATATTGTATTTTCACAGCAAGTTTTTTCCCATCTTTCGTGGCCTGATGCACCTGTCCGATGCTGGCCGCATTAACGCTTTGGGTTGCAAACGTATCGTATAATTCTTCAGGATATTTATTCAAATAATTTTTAAAAGTCTTTCTAACCAAAGCTGCACTTAATGGGGGAACTGAAAATTGAGACAGCGAAAATTTTTCAACATAAGCTTTGGGCAAAATATTCTTTTCCATACTCAGCATTTGCGCTACTTTAAGCGCACTGCCTTTCAAGCTTTTCAATCCATCATAGATATCTTCTGCATTCTCATCATCAAGCTCCTCCCGTGTCAATTCGGAATTAAAAGCCTTTTTGCCATAATATTTGGCATAGTTACCACCTACTTTAATACCCGTCTTCACCAGCTGCGAAGCCCGTTGGATCTTATTTGTTGGTATGTAATCGATGGTTTTCATTTTCTTTATTTAGTTTTTGAAAAATTTTCTTTGAAAAGAAACTTTCCAAAATCAAGTACACTTTCTAAAGGTGTTGTATTAAATACGTCAAAAATAGCGTTGACGGATTTCTCAATAGCCACATCTGTTTTTTCAAAGCGGGCCGAATTATCATCCATCCAATATTTTAAAAGGAATAAGGTTTGTAACCACGCGCCTTCGCTAAAAATCGAAACCGGATTTTTACTCAATCGCGATGACTTTTCATCGTTAGCCTGTTCAATTAAGTCTCCGGCAAATTCGCGTACTTTAATACGTAAATCTCTTAGCTGAGCTAAACTCTTCAAATGATTTTTCTCTTCTTCCAACGCAAAAAGCACATAACTGCGATTTGCAGTCAACACCTCAAAAAAGGTGTAAAAGAAGGACAACATTTTTTCCCTATTGGGATAAGTCTTGTAATCGGAATTTTTGTGTAGTACACTAATCGTATTCTCATAAAATGCAATCCATATAGATTCCCGTATTCCCTGAAACGATCCGAAGAAATTATAAAACTCTCCTTCCTGTATATTATGGTCTTTACAGAATTTAAAAACAGAGGCAGGACGTTTACCATGTTCTAGAACATATTCCATATACAGAGTCATCACGGCTTCTGCATTAAGCTCTTTCTTATTAGACTTTGTGGATGTTGCTTTCTTTGCTACCATTGTTTTAATCTTCTCCTGTAAAATTACCTCTGTTTAACCTTTTATCAAAACGCTTAAACAAAATGTTACGTTAATGTTCTTTCATAAAATTTGAAACTTGTGCCAGTTTGTCACGAGCGGAGCTTTGGTATTTTTTTTGAAAACTTGAACGTGAAAAAATTTTTAAAATTAATGGCGCGAAGCGCATAAATTCACAATACATATGTCCACAGGTAAAATAAATGTTGCTGTTGAAAACATTTTTCCGCTGATCAAAAAGTTCTTATACAGTGATCACGAAATTTTCTTACGCGAGCTGGTATCTAATGCAACAGATGCTACGATTAAGCTAAAACATCTTACCAGTATAGGTGAGGCTAAAGTTGATTATGGTAATCCTATTATCGAAGTGAAGGTTGATAAGGAGGCCAAAAAACTTCATATTATTGACCAGGGTATCGGGATGACCGAAGCCGAGGTGCAGAAGTATATTAACGACATTGCCTTTTCAGGAGCCGAAGAATTCCTTGATAAATACAAAGACACCGCTAAAGACAGTGGAATCATCGGTCATTTTGGTCTTGGTTTTTATTCTGCTTTTATGGTTGCCAGCAAGGTAGAAATCATAACCAAATCGTATAAGGATGAGCCAGCTGTACATTGGGTATGTGATGGTTCACCAGAATTTGAACTTACAACTGCTGAAAAGACCAAACGTGGTACCGAAATCATCCTTCACATCGCAGAAGACTCCACTGAATTCTTAGAAGAAGGTCGCATCCGCGAATTGCTTACCAAGTACAATAAATTTATGCCGGTGCCTATCAAATTTGGCACTAAAGAAGAAGAGCTTCCGTTACCGGAAGATGCTGCTGAAGACGCAGAGCCCGAAACCAAAACGGTTGACAATATCATCAACAACCCAAATCCAGCCTGGACGAAGCAGCCTACTGATCTGGAAGATAAAGATTACAAGGAATTTTATCGCGAGCTCTACCCCATGCAGTTTGAGGAGCCGCTCTTCCACATTCATTTAAATGTTGATTATCCCTTCAACCTGACCGGTATCCTGTATTTCCCAAGACTGGGCAAGGATATGAACATTCAGCGTGATAAGATTCAGCTGTATCAAAATCAGGTTTTTGTAACCGATAATGTAGAAGGTATAGTGCCGGAATTCCTTACCATGTTGCGTGGTGTGATTGATTCGCCAGATATTCCGCTTAACGTATCACGCTCGTATTTGCAGGCTGATGGTGCCGTGAAGAAAATATCAAGCTACATCACCCGTAAGGTTGCAGATAAGCTAAAATCCCTGTTTAATGAAGATCGCGCAGATTTTGAAAAGAAATGGGACGATATCAAAGTAGTAATTGAGTACGGAATGCTCAGCGAAGAGAAATTCTTTGATAAGGCTGAAGCATTTGCCCTCTACCCTACTGTTGATGGAACTTATTATACCTACCCTGAGCTTGAAGAAAAGATTAAAGAAAATCAGACTGACAAAGATGGTAAACTGATTGTCCTTTATGCTTCAGACAAAGATGCGCAGCACAGTTACATCGCTTCTGCAAAAGATAAAGGTTATGAAGTATTGTTGCTCAATTCGCCAATTGTTTCGCACCTGCTTCAAAAGCTTGAAACCTCAAAAGATAAGGTAAGCTTTGTACGTGTAGACGGTGATGACATCAATAACCTCATCAAAAAAGACGAGGAGCACATCTCAAAACTTTCAGATGAGGAAAAAGAAAATCTGAAAAAATTGCTTGATGAGACTATTGCAGATAAAGCCTATACCGTAAAACTGGAAGCTTTAGACAGTACTACGGCTCCATTTACTATTACGCAGCCCGAGTTTATGCGTCGTATGAAAGAAATGCAGGCAACAGGCGGTGGCGGCGGTATGTTTGGTATGGGCAATATGCCAGATATGTATAACCTCGTTGTGAATACAAACAGCGAACTGGTAGGTGAAATACTAAACACCAAGACCAAGAAAAAGCAGGAACGTTTAATCACACAGTCATTAGATTTGGCGCGTTTGTCTCAGGGCTTGCTTAAAGGCGAAGCTTTAACTAACTTTGTCAAACGCTCCTATGAGATGATTAAATAGGTAGTTAGATCGTAGATTTGAGAACCTTGATCTAGAAACCCTGACTTCATATTAAGAACCGCTCGTTATTCGGGCGGTTTTTTTATGCCTAAAACTTGCCAAACGCTAACGTTTCTTTAACCTCCTTAGCTAACGAGTTCCTTCCTTTTTAGGTAACTTTCGACCTATAACCAAGAATATGTTCCACTTTACCGCAACCTATACAGACCTGTACCAACTGAGTATGGCTCAGGTTTACTTCAATAAAAATGAAAATCAGCAGGCTGTTTTTGACTATTACTTCCGCAATTTGCCTTACAAAGGCGGTTATGCCGTTTTCGCAGGGCTGGAAGAATTGCTGGATATCATTGAAACCCTTCGGTTTTCTGAAGCCGATTTGGAATACCTGAAAAGCCATGATTTTGAACCCGCATTTTTAAAGTATCTGAAAGATTTTCGCTTTAGCGGAAGCATTAAAAGTATGGCTGAAGGCGAGGTGGTTTTCCCAAACGCACCTATTCTAGAAGTAGAAGCAAACCTGATCGAGGCACAGATTATTGAAACCATTTTGCTCAATATTCTGAATTTTCAAACCCTCATAGCTACCAAAGCCAGCCGCATTCGCAATGTAGCCGGCAACAAGACCCTGCTTGATTTTGGTTTACGCCGTGCTCAGGGCCCGGGTGGATATTATGCATCGCGGGCTGCTATGGTAGGTGGTTTTGACGGAAGCAGTAACGTGGTGACGGGAAGAGATTTTGGGATTTCGATAAGCGGCACGATGGCGCACGCCTTTGTACAAAGTTATGATGACGAGCTGACTGCCTTTCGGGATTTTGCAAAACACAGACCCAAGAACTGCGTTTTACTCGTAGACACCTATGACACACTTAAAAGCGGTGTGCCTAATGCCATCACGGTCGCTAAAGAAATGGAAGAACGCGATCAGAAATTACTGGCCATACGTTTAGACAGCGGGGATCTTGCTTACCTCGCCAAGCGAAGCCGTAAATTACTGGACGACGCCGGTCTCAATTATGTAAAAATCGCAGCTTCTAATCAACTGGATGAGTACGTGATTCAAAGTTTACAGAATCAAAATGCGCCTATTGACATTTACGGTGTAGGTACAAATCTGGTCATCGGCAAGCCCGATGGCGCTCTGGATGGTGTTTATAAATTGGCTTTCGCCAACGGAAAGCCTAGAATTAAAATTTCAGAAAGCATCTCTAAGGTGACACTTCCGCATAAAAAGCAGGTCTTTCGTGTATTTACAGAAGATGGAACGATGGTGGGTGCAGATGCTGTGGCGCTTGAAGAAGAATGGCATATCAACCGCATGCACCATCCGGTTGAGCCTTTTAAAAATCTGGTGCTAACAAGCCTAAAACAGGAACCTATGCTGCATCCGGTGATGGAATCGGGTAAGCGTCTTAATCCCAAAAAAAGTCTTCAGGAAATCGCCGCATTTAGCCGGAAGCAGGTAAACGCACTTCCCGATGAGTATAAACGTTTTGATAATCCGCATATTTACAAAGTGGGTATAAGCACCCAACTTAAGCAGGAACGCGATAAACTTATTGAACAACATAAAGAATAATCTTGCAAAAACTTACTTTATTTCTACTTCTGGCCCTATCCTTCTCAAAACTTTCTGCCCAATCTGAAAATGAAAAGGAATACCTCACGAAAGAAGATAATGCCGCTTGGATAGAGTCCTTTAAGAATTTAGACACCAAAGAGCTTCAGCTTAAAGCCATAAGAGAAAAGATTTACAGCGATAGCATTTATATTGCTCCGAGACCGGGAATTTCGCACACCGGTTTATCTGATGAATCTAAAAAAAGCCTGAAAGCAAGACAGGAATCATTACCTCAAGTAACATCTGATTGTAAGATTTTAATGGTGTTGAATTCAGAAAATATTCAAACTGAAATTGATTTGAAGAAAAATCCGGAATCTATAGCATTGGTTGAAAAGCTCATTCCGCAAAACATTGAAGGTATTCAAATACTGGAAGGTACAGAAGCTATGGCCATTTTTGGTGCCCGCACGCGGGGCTGTGCTGTTTTACTCTTACAGGCAGCTTCAGACAAGCTAAGCCTTCCTGAAAACTAAATCACAAACCCACTAGAACGTTACTACTATATGAAAGCACTTCTCATCATAGATATGCAAAATGATTTTATGCCTGGCGGAGCGCTCGCGGTACCCGGCGGAGACCAGATTATTCCACTGGTAAACAAGCTACAGGATAAATTTGAACTGGTCATCGCCACTCAGGACTGGCATCCTGAAAATCATTCCAGCTTTGCTGAAAACCATCACAATAAAGCAGAATTTGAGACCATAGAGCTTGACGGCCTTGAGCAGACGTTGTGGCCTGTACATTGCATTCAGACTTCAGACGGAGCAGATTTTCACCCCCACCTTAACGCTTCGCGCATTGAAGCTATTTTTAGAAAAGGTACCGACCCAAAAATTGACAGTTACAGCGGCTTCTATGATAATGCTCACCTCAAATCAACAGGACTATCGGGATATTTAAAGGAGAAGGGGGTTACCTCAATCTATTTTTGTGGTCTTGCCGCGGAATATTGTGTTGGATTCTCGGTACTGGATGCCCTCAATGAGGGTTTTAAAGCAACCCTCTTTGAAGATGCTACACGAGCCTTAAATGAAGATGCTTTTGAGGCTACAAAAAAACAAATTCTTGATAAGGGTGGAAGAATTAAGCGCGCTGAAGACTTATTTTAGGGCGAAGAATTCAATCAAAGGATAGTACTTGACCACTTAAGACTACCGGTTAATTACAGCTTACAGCCTGCATTATGCAGGCTTTTTTATGCGCCAATTTCGGCAAGAAGGCAATTCGATTACCTGTATTTTCAGTATAAAAAATTATGAATTTTCAATCAAAAAAGTATTTACATTAGATACGATTAGTACACCATAAACACCAACCAGAATTGCGGTATTCCGCATCATTTTTATGATACACCCACATACTGAAATACGCTTTATTAACGAACAAAAAGGTCATGGCGTTGTAGCCACTCAATTCATCCCAGCGGGCACCATTACCTGGGCATTAGACAAACTCGACCGGGAGTTTAGTCCTGCCGAATTTCAAAAGCTCGATCCGCTTTATCAACATATTCTGGACACCTATACCTACCGGAACAAAAGTGGGAATATGGTTCTGTGTTGGGATAACGGCAGATTTGTGAATCACAGTTTTAAATCGAATTGTTTAAGCACCGCGTACGATTTTGAAATTGCTATTCGTGACATTCACCCCGGAGAAGAACTGACTGACGACTATGGCTATCTCAACGTAACCAGTCCGTTTGAAGGTATAGATGAAGGCACCTCCAGAAAAGTGGTGTATTCTGATGATTTATTGAATTTTTCCGAAATGTGGGATGCTCAATTACTTGAAGTGTTTCCGAAAATTCTTGAAGTTAATCAGCCTCTTAAAAATCTGGTTTCCGGAGAAATCTGGTCTACGATCCAGGCAATCAATGCCGGTCAGGTAACGATGGCTTCCATTGGAGAAAATTACTTTCGGCCTTAAAGGCGCAAAAAATAAGAATCTGTCCCTTTTAGAACGTATTTAAACCGTATTTTTCATCAAAAAGAGATGATTTTTGGTGGAATAGACGGTTGCAAAGCGGGATGGCTACTTATTACTTACGAAAGCGGCAACTACGATTGGGAGGTTGTTCCAAAAATAAACGACCTAACCTCCTGTTTAAATCTAAAATCCCGGGTGTTCATTGATATGCCCATTGGCCTGGCTTCTAAAGAGTACCCTCGTACGATTGAACAGGTTCTACGAACGGAATTAGAAAACCGAAGCTCAACCGTTTTTAGTGTGCCGGTAAGAGCTGCTGTTTATGAAAAGAACCGGGATCTGGCCAAGCAGCTAAACAAGGAGGCTACAGGAAAAAGTCTTTCTGAGCAATCGCTAAATATTAAGGATAAAATCTGTGAGGTTGATCTGTTTATACGGAATTGTAGCTCTCCTATCGAGCTTATTGAGTCACATCCTGAACTGTGTTTTAAATATTTAAATGGCAGCATTCTTCAGACAAAAAAATCCCAGAAAGCAGGAATTGAAGAGCGTCTTAGCATCATCAACAGGTACGACCCTGATTGCGCGAAGCTGTTTTATGAAATACTAAAAAATACCTTACGTAAAAACGTAAAGCCCGATGACATTGCAGACGCGCTGGTTTTATGTTTGGCTAACCGGCTCAATTCAGAACAACAGCCTGATTTTTTAATAGATGCTAATCTTCACGACGCGTTTAAAATCCCTATTAGAATAGGTTATCACAATCCCGAAAGCGAATAAATTTTAAATTTTACGGAATTCCATAAAATTTCAGACTTTCCAATACTTATATTCGCCAGGCCTAACTTAATCGTGACCAAATTTTTGATTATCAAAACAAAACCTTTCACCTATGATTACACTTAGGCACCGCAAACGAAAGCGCTTTCTCAATCTTACGTTGGGTATTCTTTGGCTTCTGATTTTCGGATTTAGAATCATTTCTAAACCAAAGCCTGATGCGTTTGATTTTTGGATCATTGCTTTTGCGCTCTTCTTTATCCTTTATTTTGTATACCTCACTAAACGCCCAGTCCTAACCCTTAGTGAAACGCAAATAATAAGACATCATTTTTTGAAAGATAAAATCTTACCCGTCAGTGACTTGTCAGAATTTGTAGTAAATGCTAAGGGTGATTATGTACTTAAGTCTAATTCGGGTAAATCTATTTGTTTTAAACCGGTATATTTAGACCAGAAATCTCTGGGAGTATTTAAAAAATTTTTAGCTGTTCTTATTTCTGAAAAGAAAGACAGACGTGATTAGACTCCCTTACAAATTCAGATTTATGATTGAGGCTCCCTGGCACTATTATAGTATGGCGGCAATGTATATTGTTGCAGGCATTATGCATTTTATAAAGCCAAAAGCGTATATGCGCATTATGCCCAGATATCTGCCTGCCCATAGAACACTGGTATACCTTAGCGGCCTTGCTGAAGTAGTTTTTGGTATATTATTATTTTTTGATTCAACACAAGTACTTGCTACTTGGGGAATAATTGCGATGCTAGCTGTTTTTCTGCTGGTCCACGTATATATGCTTTCATCTGCCAAGGCTGGCCTTAATTTACCCAAATGGTTGCTCTGGCTCAGATTACTTTTACAATTTGGCCTCATGTACTGGGCCTATTTTTACCTCAACACATAAAAAAACCCACGCTTTGGCGTGGGTCTTTGTAAAGTTTTTTAGTATCTGATTACTGAAGCGTAATAGCTTTAGTAAAGTAATCGTTTCCTATAGATACTCCTATTTTATAGGTACCTGCAGGTAATGAATTTAGGTCTAAAGCCTGTTTTACAATAAGATCTTTATTTGAAATAGATTCAATGATCTCACCATTTGCATCATAGATACGGGTTGTTGTTTTTACTTCTTTAGGATTAGTAAAGGAGATCAAAACAATACCTTCATTTACTTTGTAACTTGGCTTAAAGATGGTTTTGCTCTCATCACTTACAATATCAAGTCCGTCAGATTTTCTTGAAATTGTTGTATATGATTTTGCATAGTCATCTTCATAAATAAGATAATACTTTCCAACGGGAAGTTCTTCAAGACTTAAAGTCTTACTGTCATTTGAAGTAGCGCCTGCATATTCACTAAATAATCGCTCTCCGTCAACATCTTCAAGATAGATCTGAGCACCTTCTATAGCATTAGTATAAGCTACATTAACGCGGAAATTGTCATTAACTGTTACCGCTATTCCGTCTGCTGCGTTTACATTCAAACTTAAAAGTACGATTGTAAACAGAACCAAAGTTTTAAATAGAGTTTTCATAGTTTTGGGTTTTTTCAATTTGTTTGATACAAACTTAGGGCGATTTTCCACTTCTAAATAGAAGCCATTATGCATATTTATGTCCTATTTTAACTCCACAACCGATTTAAATTTTAATTTTGTGAAAAATATACATATTAAGGTTAAAATAGCATAGTCAATTATGATTGCTCTTGACTAATTTTAGAGTAGCTAAAAAGATTTCTAATTATGATAAAATCCCCAAAACCCGCTTTTGAGAAAATTGAACCCGGTTTTGGCAGTTCATTTTCATATAGAACCTACGATGAAAACCACGAGAACAACAATCTTAATTTCTGGCACTACCACCCCGAGCTTGAGCTTGTTTATGTAAAGAAAGGTACTGGTAAAAGGCAAGTAGGCAGCCATATTTCGTATTATAGAAACGGCGAACTTATTCTGATTGGCTCAAACCTGCCGCATTGTGGCTTCACAGACTCGTTAAGCAATTATGAGCGTGAAACCGTAATACAAATGAAACCTGATTTTCTAGGTGAATCTTTTTTTCAAATTCCTGAGATGCGAAGTATTCAGGGATTATTTGAACGAGCTAAAATGGGGATCGTGTTCCATGGTGACTCTAAGCGTGAGATTGGCTCAAAGATTGAATCTTTAAAAGATCTACAAAGCTACGAGCGTCTTTTGGGCCTTCTGGAAATCCTTAAACTTCTTGATCGGACTGATAATTATACCATTTTGAATGCTCAGGGTTTTATTCTTGAAACTGAGTTACAAGATAATAACCGTATAAATGTCATATTTAACTTTGTAAAGGAAGAATTTAAAAGACAAATCTCATTAGAAGAAATTTCTGAATTAGTAAATATGACCGTTCCTGCCTTCTGCAGATATTTTAAAAAAATTACAGGAAAGACTTTTACGCAGTTTGTAAATGAGTATCGCCTGGTTCACGCCGCAAAGCTTCTCCATGAAAAGCCCATCAGTATCACAGATGTATGTTTTGAAAGTGGATTCAATAACTTCAGTCACTTCAATAAACAATTCAAAAAGTTCACTGGTAAAACTCCTTCAACTTACCGAAACGAGCTAAAAAACGTTGTCTCTTAAAGGATATCTAAATCCGATTAAGTACTTGTAAAATTCTGGCAAGTACGGTTATAAGTGTGAAATTAACGCTATTTGTTTATAGGGAAACATTATTTTAATTACATTTATCAACCCTCAAATTCAGTCCCTCCCTAGGTTATTTTATCATCATTTTGACGTATTTTTATGATGCATTGTAAGATTTTCATTCTTACAATAGTGTTAAATTATTAGTCAAACCGTAACTTTTAAAAGTTTTTAACAACTATTAGTATTGATCAGTTAGAATTCTAAAGTCCCAAATCTAAAAAATCATACCCAACCATGATTCTACTTAATTGGCAGGAAATTTTCTACATAAATAGATTCACCACATCCAGGTGGGATCCTCAAAGTCGTGATGATGTCTATTTTGAAATGATCTTCATTGAAGAAGGAAGTGGTCGCATAAGTCTTAATGGAAAGACAATCAATTATAAAGGTCGAGACAGTTTCATATTTTCTCAAGAGGAAAAACCCGAGATAAAAATTTACGAAACCACCACTTTTATAGTCTACCGCTTGACGCAACTTATGTTTTCGAGCAAAATAAATCTCAACGAAAGACAGTATTGGCTCAGAAGGTGCGAGTATATCTTCAATCATCCCAAGCGCAGTTTTGATACCGCCGTGCGCAAAATGGAAGATCAGGATTTAATTTGGCGTATTATCTTCTTTATAAATAAAGAAAATTCCAACAAGGAACAATACTATCTCGAAATCATAGCTAATATGCTGAGTACGCTCTTAAGTATTTTAGCGCGCAATGTTACAGACACTCCATTTTCAAAGGAATTATTACTTAAGTCAGCCAAGAAGACAGAACGTATAGATGAGATTTACGCATACATCAGATACAATATTTACGACTCTAAAAAGCTCAAGATTGCTAACATCGCAAGACATTTTCACATTACCAGTAGTACTTTAAGTAATTACTTTAAGAAAGAAACGGGTAATTCCCTGCACAATTATATCATTCTTTATAAACTAGAGATAGTAAAAGACCGTTTATTGAATTCTGAATTCACCGTCTCACAGATTGCAATTCAATTAGGCTTTACCGATGAAAGCCATCTAACCCGAATCTTTAAGAAATATTGCGACAGTACTCCAAAGCAGTTTAAGATTGATAACGGACAGGAGTGAAATTAGGTCTCAGATTTAGGATTTAGTCAAAAATTTCATTTAAAACAGCAGCCAGTCTGAGTCCTCCTTTTTGCAGTTGTTGAGTCACAAGACTCATATAGTCTGCAGAATACCGGTACCCTAATTCCTCTCCTATTTCGGCAGAACTATATACCTCGTCGGCCAGTTTTTGGCCCTCTGAAACCCATGATAACAAATCACCAGAGGTAAACATCTTAAATTCCTTTTTTGTCACTTTACCGAAATTAGTGCTCAATTCACTATAAGACATTCCGTAACCTTCAATCATTTTAGTATCCCAAACTGAGTGCAGATTGGTACCATCTTTAAACCAGCGCACCTGAAAATCATTTCCGCCTTTATCAGCTGCGTGACCTAAGTGCAAAGGTTGGTGCAAATCACCTATAAAATGTACCAGCAGTTTAAGGTGAAATGCTTTTTCTTCCCTGGAACTCGTATCACTCGTCAATACGTCTTCACAGGTTCTGATGGCCATTACTAAATCGCCGTATTCATTCTTATCAGCATCCGCGTAACTCAACCTGGGCTCGATATTTACATAATGCCAGCTGCTGTACTTTCGATATTCCTTGTAGCTTTTTATTTCATCAGCATAAGTAGAAACGGTTACTAAGGTCTCATCTTCCAGAATTTCCTTTATAGCCTTTTTTGCTTTACCGGATAGATAATTAGTTGCAATAGCTGCTGTTGCCCTATGTCCTTTTTGACCCCAATCATCAGCCAGGCCTGAAAAGCAGGATAATAACGTGAGTAAAATACAGATACCTAATTTATTCATTGCCTATTTTTTTTTGCAAAAGTAAGCATTATAGCCACCATGAAACACCCTTTTAGCCTACAGCAAAACCACTAGACCCCCTTAAAAACTGATTAAGAGTCTATTACAGACTTATTTATTCTTAATTTTTTTGAATACCGGGTCATGATGACCCTTTATCAATTTTGGTATATTTTTAGATAAGAAAGAACTGGTTTAAAGCTGTAACAAATAATGCTATCTTACGTTTAATTGTGGTTGAGCCTAGATTTTTCTTAATAACTTTGATAGTAGCTAACACTTATAGATTTGGTCCCATATGAATACCTTTAAAGAAGTCCAACGATTTGACCAATGGTGGTTACGACTGCTTTTAGTCGTAATACTTGCCCTTGCAGTAAGTCCGCTTATTATGGATTGGGACACGCTTAAGCTATCGCGTTTTGAAATCGCATCAGTTATACTTAGCATTATAGTTATTCTGGGCGTATTTATAGGTTTTTGGTATGTTTTTAAGCTTGAAACATTAATTGATTCCCGAGGAATCACCTACCGGTTTTTTCCATTCCACATCAAATCCCGATTCAAGGCCTGGGAAGAAATTAAAAGCGCTACGGTACGCAAATACAATCCTATACGTGAATATGGAGGCTGGGGTTATCGAATATCATTTACCAAACGAAAAGCTTTGAACACGAAAGGAAATAAAGGTGTTCAACTCTATTTTAAGGATGGTAATGAGTTACTTCTGGGTACGCAATACCCTGAAAAAATGAAAAAGATTCTTGACCATTATAAAATTCCGGTAAACTCTACTTTGTAATGAAACCATTTCTTTACGTGCTTGTTTTGTTTCTGTCGCTATCTTCAAGTGCGCAGCAGTGGACGGAATCTGAAATACGTGTAAACGACTTAATAAGTGGCACCTTACTAGAACCTTTAACTAAGACGGACACGCTTGCCATAATCATTGCCGGATCGGGTCCTACTGACCGCAACGGCAACCAGCAAATGCAACAGAATAACAGTCTAAAAAAACTGGCAGAAGCACTTACCCGTGAAGGTTTTGCTACATATAGATACGACAAAAGGATTCTCAAGCTTCTTCGGAATAATGCTTTAAAAGAAGAGGATTTACGTTTTGACGACTTTGTAAAAGACGCTGAAGATGTAGTTCGCTATTTTAAGAATCAAGGTTTTAGACATATTACTCTTATAGGTCACAGTCAGGGTGCACTTGTTGCCAGCCTTGCTGCCTTGAACGAACCGGTAGATAAACTTGTTTCACTTGCAGGCAGTGGTCAGCCTCTTGACTTGCTCATTATAGACCAATTGACCAAACAGGCTCCCGGACTTGTTGAGAATGCCAGGCAGGCTTTTAATGATTTAAAAACTCAGGGCAAAGCCGAAAACTTTAGTATAGGTCTGGCCTCACTCTTAAGACCTTCGGTGCAACCCTTTATGAAGAGTTGGATGATTTATGATCCAACAACAGTAATTCAAGATCTTGATATTCCCATTCTGCTAATATCAGGTACAAAAGATATACAGGTTCCTCCAAGTGAATCCCAGTTGCTTAAAGAAGCTAAACCCGAAGCAAAACTTGTGCTAATTGATTCTATGAATCACGTGCTAAAAGAAGTGAATGGTGATGATTTAGAAAATGCAAAAACCTACAGCAATCCCGGACTTCCGGTTGTAAAAGAGCTTATTCAAGAAATTGCCTTATTTGTCAGAGAAGGCAAAAACTAAACCTGAATTTCATTTCGGTTATTTGTAAAATTTAAGAAGGCTTTTATAGTGGTATATCTTACAGAATTTAGGCATATTTGTACCCCTTAAAAACAACCTTATGCAGATTAAAAATTTACTTGTTTATTGTTTACTTTTTAGTACACTGCTCAGCTGTAGCAAGAGTGGAAACTTTGTTCTAACCGGTAAAGTAAACGGTTTACGAAAAGGGGTTCTCTACCTCCAGAAAGTTGAAGATACCGTGCTTGTCAATCTGGATAGTGTAGTTGTTGATGGCGATCCGGAGTTTGAACTGTACGCAGATCTTAAAGAGCCTCAGGTTGTTTACCTTACTTTAGAAAAAGTTGACGCCTCAGACTATGATGATCGTATTTTGATTTTTGCAGAGCCTGGAGAAATGACCTTAAACACCTCCCTCAAAAATTTTCAGAGTCAGGTGGCTATTACAGGCTCAGAAAATCAACTAAAGCTTGATGAATACAATAAAGTTCTGCGCAGGTTTAATGATGAAAATCTAAACTTGATTAAAAAGAGCTTTGAGGTTCGCAAAGACGAAAACGAAGACTCTATAGTATTCTATGACCAAAAGATTCAAAATCTTATTAAGCGAAAATATTTGTACACGGTTAACTTCGCAATGAACAATAAAGATTACGAAATCGCCCCTTATCTTGCCGTGTCCGAAATTTTTGATGCAAATGTGAAGTATCTCGATACCATTTACAAATCATTAGAACCAAAAGTAAGACGTTCTAAATACGGTAAAGTTCTGAAAGATTATATCGAAGAGCGCGAGAATACTAACATCGAAGAGCAGACTCAGACCAAAACAATCTCGGAAACAGACGGCATCGAAGAATAATTAACAGCTAGCATAAAAACAAAAATCCGGTAATGATACATTACCGGATTTTTGTTTGTTACCAATCGAAGATTAGAGCGCGTTAACCCTATCGATTAATTTACCTGCTTTTTCCTCAAGCTCGGTATTAACCGCTTTAAGATGTTTTCTTCTATTTTCTACGGTTTGATCGTTTACTTTAGAGATTAACTCATCAAATAAAGCTATAGAATCATCTACAATAGCTTCTGCTTCTTTATGATCTTCTTTAGGATTAGAAGCTTCCCAGAAATAAGCTGCTTCTATAATATCACCCAATACAAAATTGATGTCTTTTTTTAAGTCTCGTATACTTGCCATAATTCTAAATTTTCTGCAAAAGTAAGTCTATTTTAGGTAGTAAGACAGATCTGTCAAAAATCATTACAAAATTCTCTTAGAGATAAACCTCTAAGACTTCACAAGCTTCAGCTGAGATTGTAAGTCCGCTGTTTGCCGCGGGTAACAGCAAAGTTTGCCCGGTATTAATAGATCCTGAAGCACCGCTACCTTCATAAGTGAGACTTCCGGAAACTACTATGAGAATAGTAAATGAATCTGTTCTGTTTATGATGTAGTCTTTACCTTCCAACTTGAGCCAGTCGGTTTTAAAATAGGTATGATGCTTAAGCGTTTGAGGTGTATTACTTGCTTTCCTGTCGTATTCCAGCTTAAAATCCTGGGTTAGCTCAAAGTCCAGCACTTCACGCGACTCAGCAACGTGTAAGTCTCTTAAATTCCCTGAATCGTCTTTGCGGTTGTAGTCATACACACGATAGGTTACGTCTGAGGTTTGCTGAATTTCGGCCAATAAAACCCCACCTCCAATGGCGTGAATGCGACCGGCATTAATAAAAAATGAATCTCCTTCGGTAACCACATGAGTATCCATCACTTCTTCTATGGAAAGATCTTCAATACGCTTATCGTACTCTTCCTTAGTGATTTTTTTGTTAAAACCTACAGTTAACAAAGCTCCGGGATCAGCTTGCATAATATACCACATCTCTGTCTTACCGGTTCCTGTGGGTGAAGTCTCATCTGTGGGGTGTACCTGAATGGAAAGATCCTGAGCTGCATCTATAAATTTTATCAGCAATGGAAAATTTTTACCAAATCGCTTATAGACTTTTTCGCCTAATAAAGCTTCCGGATTCATTTCAATAAGTTCGTGCAAGGTTTTTCCCTGCAGGTCTCCGCTCTTAACAAGGCTTTGTCCCTCCGGAAGATCTGCAATTTCCCAACTCTCTCCCATTTTTGCCTGGGCGTCATTGCCTTTCTGAAATAAAGAATAAAGCTTTTGACCTCCCCATATTTTCTCCTTTAATACAGGCTGAAAGGTAAACGGATAAAATGATGTTTGCATAGTATAAATCAGCTAATTGTTTTGAGTTTAAGTTCCTGAATAGGTCACAAAATTGCGAGCAGTCTCGTAAAGCGTTATTTCAAGGTCAAATTTAGTATCAAGCCTACTCTTCAATTTATTATAAATTACCACACAAATATTTTCTGCAGTAGGATTGAGATTTTTGAATTCGGGTAAGTCTTCGTTTAAGTTTTTATGATCAAAATGATCTTCGATCTCTTCTTTGATAAGGTCTTTAAGCACTTTTAAGTCGATAACAAATCCCGTCTCAGGATCAATAGCCCCGGTTACGCTTACGATCAAATCATAATTATGACCATGATAGTTAGGGTAACTGCACTTGCCAAAAACTTCCAGATTCTTTTGATCATCCCAATCTGCTCTAAACAGTCTGTGTGCAGCATTAAAATGGGCCTTACGTTTTACAGTTACTCGGGTCATTGCTCAATATGATTGTAGAACTTCTCAAAAATAATTTTAAACCAGGCTGTATACACTTGTGGATTCTTTTCCATATCGGTTTTGATATCGGGTAAAGACATCCATTTCCAGGCTGCCACTTCTTCAGGATTTAAATTGGGTTCTCCGTTATAAGATCCTGTTAGGATATGATCGTATTCGTGCTCAGTAAGACCATTATCGAAGGGGGCCTTATAAATAAATGAGATACTTTCTTCAAGCTCTGCCGTGAACCCCATTTCTTCCATCAGGCGTCTTTTACCAGCTGCAATATGGCTCTCCCCTTCCCGCTGATGACTGCAACACGTATTGGTCCATAAACCGGGAGAATGGTATTTTGACAGCGCGCGTTGCTGTATCATAAGCTCTTTAGCATCGTTAAATATAAACACCGAAAATGCTCTGTGTAATAATGCCTTTTCGTGGGCTTCCATTTTTGGCATTAAGCCCACCTGGTTATCGTTTTCATCAACAAGAATTACCAGTTCTTCTGTCATAGTTTGCTTTTTTTTGGTAAATGTACAAATACACTTGAGGCTTAACAATATAAAAAAGCCTTCTTATTCAGAAGGCTTTAGGGTTTTTGTTATGTTAGATGCGTATTAATAATCCTGAACAAGAAATTCACTGCGTCTGTTAAGCTGATGTTGCTCTTCAGTACACGATACACCATTGCTACATTCATTAAGCAATTGTGATTCTCCATAGCCTCTACCTGTTAAACGATCTCGACTTATACCACCTTTCTCAACTATGTAATCAATTGTTGACTTATTACGTCTCTCTGAAAGAGCCATATTGTATGCATCATTACCGCGACTATCGGTGTGGGAGCGCACATCGATACGAAGCTGAGGGTATTCTTTCATAATTTCGATAATCTTGGCTAGCTCAACTGCCGCATCAGGTCGTATATACGATTTATCAAAATCAAAATAGATAGGATTGATTAACTTAGCTAAATCGAAGTCTGGTGGAATATCAATAATTGAAGGCTCAAGTTCAATAACGAGTACTACCTCACTCGATTTTTCGGGAATGGTAACATTCTTCTCAGCTGTCGCGTAACCTTCCATTTCTGCTCTTGCAAAATAATCTGCGCCACAATCCGGATTCTCATAATTAAACTTAGCATCAGGAGCTTCCGCAACCCCTGCAATTATAAGTTCATTATCGATGTTGCGAATACCTACCTGAGCACCATTTAAGGGCTCTCTGGTATTTTTATCGATTACCTGTACTATGAGCGTGCTTTCGCAGGCAGCTCTGGTAAACGTGTAAATATCATCATCCAAAGGATCATTTGAACGGTTTGAAGCAAAGTAGCCTGTACTCGATTCTGTGTCGTAGATAAAGGTAAAGTCATCTTTAGGGCTGTTTACAGGCTCTCCTAAATTTGTAATACTGTTCTTCTCAGAATCGTAAACATACACATCAAGACCTCCAAGGCCTCCACGACCGTCAGTAGAGAAATACAGCTTACCATCTGCATCAACAAACGGAAAGGTATCTCTGCCAGGGGTGTTTATGTCTGCACCAAGATTTTCAACGGTACCGTATCCATTTTCAGTGATCTCAACCTTCCATAAATCAGATTCGCCGTAAGTACCCTCTCGATCTGATGAAAAATAGAGTGTTTTACCATCTGCTGAAACTGCAGGATGCGCTGTAGAGAAACTGTCGCTATTAAAAGGTAATTCCTGAACATCACCAAAAGGACCATCTCCTGTTCTTGTAGCCTTGTAAAGTTTTAACTTATTAGTATTCTTCTTATCGGCACGATAGACCTCATTGGTGAAATTATTTCGTGTAAAGTAAAGCGTATTCCCATCTGGCGAAAGGCTTGCGGTACTCTCGTGAAATTCGGTATTTACGCTTCCTTTAAATTTAGAAACTCCATTTACCTGCCCCTGGTCTGTAATATCACCAATATATAAATCTAAAAAAGGCTGATTATTCCAGGAGTGGATTCGAGTGGTCAAAGTACCGGTATCGCGTGTTGAAGAAAACAATAATTTTTCACCAAAATAGGCAGGAGCAAAATCAGAATAGCCAACACTATTGGCGCTAAGACGTTCAATCTCAAATGTACCAAAAGCATTGCCCGATTTTATTTCGTTTATAGACACCGCATTGTCATAACCGTCACCTTCGGCCTGAGCCAATTCTTCATATTTTTTGATCATGGCATCTGAAGCATCATAATCTTCAGTAGCCCGCAAAGTCTGAGCGTAACGAAAATATTGATTAGGTGTTACTTCCTGAGGGTATTTCTCAACCAGTTTTGCGTACCACTTTGCAGCATCATCATAATCTGCATTGTAATAATAACTATCTGCGAGTTTCCCAAAAAGATCTGCAGACTCGTAACCTGCTTCTGCTACACGTAAAAATATCTTTTGAGAATCTACAAAAGCATATTGATTAAACTTCTTTGTTCCTTTAGAAAGATCGCGTTCCTGAGCATAGACAAACGTGCTAAAACAAACCAGAACTACTATTGAAAGTTGTAATTTTTTAAACATAAGGTTCATAGTTTTTGATTTTAGAAGAATCGAGGAGTTAGCATTCTGTCGTACTCTTTAAACAATTCAAAGCGTAAGAAGACTTCATAAGTACCGTCATTGTACGTGGCATTACCCAATTCAGTACTTTCACGATCATAGGCAAAACCTACCAAAAGACCATCACTTATTTGAAATCCTACTAAACCACTTAAAGCAGCACTCCAGCGATAGGAAGCTCCTAAAGTAAGTTTGTCATAGAATAAAAAGTTAGCGTTAACATCTACAGCCAATGGCGCCCCAGCTACCATTTTAACAAGGGTAGAGGGTTTAAACTTGACATCACTGCTTAAGTCAAATACATAACCTGCCAAACCATAATAGTGAATGCGCTCTTCAGCAACAAAAGTCTCAGCTGTTTGCGTACCGCTCCGATCAAAATGATTGGTTTGCAATAACTGTGGTGCCGACAGTCCACCATAGAACTTTTCATTATGATAAAAAATACCTACACCAACATTTGGAGAAAGCTTGTTATCTATGTTAATCAAAAAAGGATCTCCGGCATTGAAAGGATTAGTCCGAGCAAAGTCTACATCTAATAAGTTCAGTGATCCTTTTAAACCAAAGCTTAGTTTACCTTCCATACCCGTTTCAATGGTATAACTGAAATCTGCATTGAAATAGGTTTCACGTGCGGGACCTAAAGCATCGTTTACTAAACTAAAACCCAGTCCCACCTTACCCAGACCAATAGGACTGTGAACAGTAAGGTTTTGTGTTCTGGGAGCTCCGTCAAGACCTACCCACTGACTACGGTGCAACATCAATATACTGGTCACTCCACGGTTACCTGCATAGGCAGGGTTTATAACCAGTGGGTTATACATATACTGTGTATATTGAGGATCTTGTTGTGCCTGAGCATTAAAGCTCAGAAGCACAACAAAACCACACATTAGACTTTTTACTATTCTTTTCATCATTACCAGCTTGTTTTTATAAATACTCATCTAATGATGTTTTATTAATTAATGTATAAGAATGAAGCTAATCGACGTATTTCTCCATTATCGCGCTCGTACTCGATAACATAGTAATAAGTACCTGTAGGTAATCGTTCTCCTCTTCGCACTGTTGCGCGACCGTCAGAGAATCCTCTAAAGACATTATCACTCATTGGATTGTATCCTGTAGTACTGAATACTTCAACACCCCATCGGTTAAATATTTGAACCTTGTTATTAGGGAAGTTCTCAATATTCTGAATCATAAAGATATCATTCAATCCATCACCATTTGGAGTCATCACATTGTAGACGATTATATCTTCTACATTTTCGACACCTTGTAGTGGTGTAAACGTCGCATCATCAGGCTCACCATCTCCATCCAGATCCTCATCTGTTGTATTGTTTGGATCATCTGAAAGATCTTCAATCACTTCACCATTAGATAATACTCCACTAGCAATAGCCTGGTTAGTTACACCTGCTGATTCAATATCTTCCTGAGTGATCGTGTAGATTGCACTGAAGGTTGAAGAATCAACTGCGCCTGGAGCAAGGTCTATTGGTCCACCTGTAACAGGAACTAATGGATCGTCAATTACAATATCAAATATTGCTGTCTCACCCGTATTGTATACCGTAAACGTATAGGTAATCGTTTCACCTTCGTCTGGAATACCATCACCATCTTCGTCATTAAACACTCCTACTTTCTCAACACTCATTCCTGTAACTCCAGGAGTAACTGTTACGGTAGGATCATTACCCGGATCACCGTCACCATCGTCATCAGCAAGTTCGTCTCCGTTATCTGAAACATCGGTAACTTCTTCTCCAAACTGATCTGTACCTGTAGCAATTGCCGTGTTCGTTACAAAACCTGCCTCAATATCTTCCTGAGTGATCGTGTAAACTGCCGTCACCACACCGCTTTCACCGGCAGCTAATGTTTCGGGAACTAAAGCAAGTCCGGAAATATCAAGTCTATCATCTTCAATTACAATATCACTTACACTGGTATTACCCGTATTGGTTACCGTGAAGGTATAGGTAATGGTTTCTCCAACCTGTGCAAAAGCATCCTGATTTTCATCATTCAACACTGCAGTTTTCACAAATTGAAGTTGTGACACCGGTGATTCTTCGATAACAATGTACACCGTTGCAACATCTGTTGCCACAGGCGAACCTGCATCAAATATCTGATACGTGAATTGATCTGTACCTGTAAAGCCGTCATTTGGCGTATAGGTAAATGTACCATCACTATTAATGACTACAGTACCATTAGCTGGACCCACTATTGGAGATACTGAAGTATCAACCGTCTGAGTTTGGCCTTCAGGGTCTGAATCATTGTCCAATACATTACCGCTAACAGGTGAATTTAATTCTCCGTAATAAGCATCATCATTTGCAACGGTAGTGTTTCCTGTATCAGCAATAACTTCGATGGTAACAGTACCTGTTGCACAAGCCTGTGGATCTCCGTTATCACAAACAGTATACTCAAAACTATCCTGACCTGAATAACCTGGATCTGGAGTATAGGTATACGTACCATCAGGATTTATTACAACCGTTCCATGTTCAGGATCAGTATTACCAGTTACCGTGATCGGATCTCCGTCAGGATCAAAGTCATTGCTCAATACATTGCCTTCAATAGGAACACCTACTTCTGTGATATTGGTATCATCATTCGCAACCGGAGGATCATTCGTCGTAGTTGGGAATGGAATCACCTGAATCACTACATCTGCCTGATCGCAAGCTCGTGGGCTACCACCGTCACACACTTCATAGGTGAAGCTGTCCTGACCGATAAAGCCGTCGTTTGGTGTATAGGTATACGTTCCATCTTCATTGAACACTAAAGTACCGTTGGCTGGCTGAGTCACTACCGTGTAAACCTCACTGCCCGCAGGACCGTCTGGGTTCTCATCGTTAGTGCCTACATCGCCACTTACAGCCTGACCTTCAAAGGTATCGTTGATGTCATTGATCGCTAAGATATCATTACCACCGTTCTCACTTGGATCGATGCTGATGTATACCGTTGCAGTATCAGTAGCGCCCTGTGCATCTGTGATGGTATAGGTGAACTGGTCTGCTCCGCTATAACCCATCTCAGGGGTATAGGTGAAGCTACCGTCTGTTCCTATTTCTACTGTTCCGTGTGCAGGTGCTGTGTTACCAGTTACAGTAAAGCTGTCGCCCTCAGGATCGCTGTCGTTATCCGTTACATTACCGGTGATCTCGTCTCCGATAAAGCCGAAGTACGCATCATCATTGGCCACTACTATATTAGCAGTATCTGCAACTACCTCGATCGTTACTTTTCCTTCCGAACAAAGTGCAGGGTTACCACTGTCACATACCGTATAGGTGAAGCTGTCCTCGCCTACAAAACCAGGCTCTGGAGTATAGGTAAAGCTGCCGTCAGGGTTAACCACTACACTACCATTGGTTGGTTGTGTATTACCGGTTACCGTGATCGTATCACCATCAGGATCAAAGTCATTGCTCAGTACATTACCGTCTACAGGTATACCTGCTTCAGTAATCGCTGTGTCGTCATTAGCTACAGGGGCTGCATTCTCAGGACCACCAACCGGCAATACCTGAATCACTACATCGGCCTGATCGCAAGCTCGTGGGCTACCACCGTCACACACTTCATAGGTGAAGCTGTCCTGACCGATAAAGCCGTCGTTTGGTGTATATGTGTACGTTCCGTCTTCATTGAAGACCAAAGTACCGTTGGCTGGCTGAGTCACTACCGTGTAAACCTCACTGCCCGCAGGACCGTCCGGGTTCTCATCGTTAGTGCCTACATCGCCACTTACAGCCTGACCTTCAAACGTATCGTTGATGTCATTGATCGCTAAGATATCATTACCACCGTTCTCACTTGGATCGATGCTGATGTATACCGTAGCGGTATCAGTAGCGCCCTGTGCATCTGTGATGGTATAGGTGAACTGGTCTGCTCCGCTATAACCCATCTCAGGGGTATAGGTGAAGCTGCCGTCTGTTCCTATTTCTACTGTTCCGTGTGCAGGAGCAGTGTTGCCCGTCACTGTAAAGCTATCCCCCTCAGGATCGCTGTCGTTATCCGTTACATTACCGGTGATCTCGTCTCCGATAAAGCCGAAGTACGCATCATCATTGGCCACTACTATATTAGCAGTATCTGCAACTACCTCGATCGTTACTTTTCCTTCGGAACAAAGTGCAGGGTTACCACTGTCACATACCGTATACGTGAAGCTGTCCTCACCTACAAAACCAGGCTCTGGAGTATAGGTAAAGCTACCGTCAGGGTTAACCACTACACTACCATTAGTTGGTTGTGTATTACCGGTTACCGTGATCGTATCACCATCAGGATCAAAGTCATTGCTCAGTACATTACCGTCTACAGGTATACCTGCTTCAGTAATCGCTGTGTCGTCATTAGCTACAGGGGCTGCATTCTCAGGACCACCAACCGGCAATACCTGAATCACTACATCGGCCTGATCGCAAGCTCGTGGGCTACCACCGTCACACACTTCATAGGTGAAGCTGTCCTGACCGATAAAGCCGTCGTTTGGTGTATAGGTGTACGTTCCGTCTTCATTGAAATTGTTCCAGTGGCTTCAACAGGACTATTTGCAACGGTTCCATTTGTAACTGTTACTACGACTGTAAATGTTTCATCCTCTTCAAATGCTGTATCATCTACTGTTGGTACTGTGATTGGACCGC
>NZ_KZ319299.1 GCF_002744755.1 Leeuwenhoekiella nanhaiensis
GTTTAAAAGATTGAAACGAAAAGCCTGTCCCCAAGGGAACGCACTGAAAAAGTTATTCTTTATCAAGAAGAATAAAGGAGGAAGGATGTTTTGAATTCTCTTTACGATTATAAGTAGCGTCAAACCTAGGATCGGGAACATATGCCATTCGTTGTATAGCAATGACTTCGAGTGTAATAAAATCAAATTCGGTAACCACTTTACCGGTTAGTTTGTAGATTCCTCTTCCGTGAAAGGGATATTTCTTAGCAATCGGAGGAAAATGCACCGTATCTAACCACTGGCCTTCTCGATCCAGAAATGTCCCGAAAAACATTCGGTCTCCCTTAGACGTACGCGTATTCTTTAAGGTCACGAGATAGCCGTAAATAGTAATGACTTTATCAAGATGATTTTTTAAATCTGCTGTGACTAATTTGCTATCAGGTTCATTTTCCAATAAAATAAAAGGATCGTAAAGCGGAAAGCCTATAAGTTCCAATTGATCAAATGCATTTTCCAGATCTGTTACGGAGAATTTGGGCAAAATATAATCGTGCATAGATATCCTGAAGAAGCTTTGCTGTAGTTCGTTTTTAGGTATGGTGTTTTCTTTATAATAAGCCTCCCAGAGTAGGCTGCGTTTGTCTTTGCCTAAAGATCTAAGGGCATCTATACGTATAAGTAAATCGAGCTGCTCAATACTTAACGGTACACGTTCTATAAAATCATCATAGGATTTGAATAGCCCCTGAACCCGGGCATTTATAATTTTCAACATGGTTTTTTGCTCCAGACTGTCAATATGCTGAAAGCCCAGATAGATCGTTTTACCTTTAATAGAAGTTTCAATGAAGCCGTAGTTTATGCAAGGTGCTTCAATCTTTGCTCCGTTGAGCCGTGCTTCGTGAATGTAGGTTTCGGCCCTGTAAAAACCCCCGCCATTGTTTAAGGTTGCAACCATATATTCAAGCGGGAAATAGCATTTGAGGTAAAGACTTTGGTAGCTTTCTACAGCGTAGGAGGCTGAGTGCCCTTTTGCAAAGGCATAACCTGCAAAGCTTTCTATTTGACGCCATACTTCATCTACAATAGCTTCTGGCTCACCAGCACTAATACAGTTGTCTCTAAATTTCTTCTTTACCGCTTTAAACTCTTTTCTCGACCGGTATTTACCGCTCATTCCCCTGCGCAAAACATCGGCCTCTCCCAGGTTTAGTTTGGCATAATGATGCGCTACTTTAATCACGTCTTCCTGATACACCATAATCCCGTAAGTATCTGGCATTATTTTTTGCAGTACAGGGTGACCTTCGTTGCGTCTTTGAGGATTGCGATGTCTTAAAATATACTCACGCATCATTCCGCTTTTAGCTACTCCCGGACGTATAATGGAGCTTGCAGCGACCAATAAGAGATAATTGTCAACGCCCAATTTTTTTAACAGCATACGCATAGCCGGTGATTCTACATAAAAGCAGCCTATGCATTCTGCCCTGGCTATCATTGCATTGATGTTGGCATCTTTAAAAAGCGGTTTCGGATTGTGAATGTCGAGCAGCTTTGCTTCGGGCTGATTGGTTTTTACGATTTCAATCGCATCTTTAATCTTTCCCAGGCCGCGTTGTCCTAAAATGTCAAACTTAAACAAGCCTACATCTTCAGCGATATGCATATCAAATTGAACGGTAGGAAAATCTTTTGGAGGTAAATAAGTTGCGCTAAAATAGTGAATAGGCCTGTCTGATATTAAGATTCCACCTGCGTGAATACTCAGGTAATTGGGATGCTCGTGTAAAATAGCGGCATATTTCAATGTAAGCCTGCTTAAATTATCGAGGTTTTGTAAGGAGTAGTTGCCGGCACTCAGTTTATCGATCTCATGTTTGGGAATCCCAAAAACCTTTCCCAGTTCGCGTACCGCACCACTATGTTGAAAGGTGACATACGAACCCAACAACGCTGCCTGACCGTTTTGGCCAAATTCCTCAAAAATAAAACGGGTAACATCTTCGCGATCCCAGGTAGAAAAGTCGATATCAAAATCAGGCGGATTGAGGCGGTATTCGTTCATAAACCGCTCAAAATAGAGGTCGAGTTCTATAGGGTCTACATCTGTGATGCGTAGTAAATACGCAACGATGCTGTTTGCACCGCTCCCGCGGCCTACGTAGAAATAATTTTTGCTCCGGGCATATTCAATAATTTTCCAGTTGATGAGAAAGAATGCAACAAAATCCTGTTTTCTTATAAGACTAAGCTCCTTCTCGAGGCGTTCCACTATTGTTGGGGTTAGTTCTTCATAACGTTCGCTCAAACCCTTGTCACAGAGTTTTTTTAGCTTTTTAAAATCGGCATAACTGCTACCCAGAACCGTTTTTAAGTTTTGAGAGGGTCTTTTGGGCGAAAAGTCAAAATCAATACTGCAAGCCTTCAGTAAAACTTCTGTGTTTTTAAGGATGTATGGGTGTTCTACGAAAACTTCTTTTACTTTTTCCGGTGGAAGCATATACTCATCGGGAGAGCCTTGTTCTTCTAATGGGAGCTTACTTAAAAGGGTATTGGTGTCTATGGCCCTCAATAAACGGTGTGTACTAAAATCTCTTTTAGAATTAAAACTTACCGGAAGCAATAAAACCAATTTGTCCTTATAGGCGCTGTATTTAGAAAAGCGAAGCCGGTTGAGATCTTTTGGTCCTATACCGATGAATTCATTTTCGGAAAAAGTGATTTTATCGAGTTCCATCGCCCGTTCAAAAGCGTAAATGGTATACGCATTTTTAAAATGCGGCGCCTTGTCAGCAATCGGAGTTTTATCATGGAGGTGCTTTGATAAAAAATTATTCAGTTCTAAATACCCTTCATTATTCCGCGCCAGCGAAACATAGCATTGCTGATTTCCATTTCTAAAATCAATTCCCAGAATGGGTTTGATGTTTTTTTCTTTCGCTCTGCGAACAAAATTTAAGCCTGCAGATGTATTATTGATGTCAGTCAATGCAATACAATCTTGCTTATGCTCAATCGCAAGGTTGAGTAATTCTACCTCTGAAAGTGTACCGTAGCGCAGGCTGTAATAGGAATGACAATTTAAATACATGTTGCAATCGGTTTATTGATGTCGGTGTGCCAAAACGATAGGAGGCTGACCGTTAAAAGGATTACCCTGCCCGCCAATGGTTCTGGAGCCTTCTCCCATCGTAGCTGCACGCATAACACTACGGTCGCCGTAGCGTTTGCGTATGGCATCCATCGCTTTGTACAGGTTAACCGTACGGTTGGTGTTTTCAAAAAGGTCTATCTGGTAATGACCTTCGGTAAGGCCGCTAAAGCGCACACCAACCAGCCGAATGAGCAATCGGCGGTTATAGAGTTTATCAAAAAGTTCAAGCACAGCGGGGATCAGATTGTGATCTGCCGCGGTATAAGGGATTTTGAGCTGTTTGGAATAAGTCTGAAAATCGGAATACCGAACCTTAACCGCAATGCACGAAGTGAGTTTGTTGCCCTGTCTAAGCTGAAATGCGAGGTTCTCTGCCATAGCGTGAATGGTTGTTCTCAGTTTAACCACATCGGTCGTGTCCTGCCCGTAAGTGCGCTCGCTGGAGATTGATTTACGTTCGTGATACTCAATAATGGGGGAGCGGTCAATGCCGTTAGCGCGCTCCCAGATCATTCGCCCATTTTTTCCAAAAACGGAAACCATCATCTCAACCGGCATTTGCTGCACCAGGCCAATGTGTTTTACGCCCAGATTGCAGAAGGTTCGAAAGGTTTTTTCCCCAACCATCGGTATTTTTTTGATGGAAAGCGGTTCGAGAAAGATTTTTTCAAAACCGGCGTCAACCTTGAGTTGATTGTTAGGCTTGGCTTCATTTGTAGCCACTTTAGAAACGGTTTTATTGACTGAAAGGCCAAAGGAAATAGGTAAGCCGGTTTCTTTAATGACTTTAGACCGAAGCTCTTTCGCAAACTTGTAACAGCCAAAAAAGCGGTCCATCCCCGTGAGATCTGCGTAAAATTCATCAACACTGGCTTTTTCCAGAACGGGGACCTGCTCCTGAAGGATTTCGGTAACGGTTTTAGAATATTTGGTATAAATACCTGCATTTCCGCGAATGTAAGTCGCTTGTGGGCAGAGTTGCCGGGCCATTTTCATCGGCATACCCGAGTGAACTCCAAACTTGCGGCTCTCGTAGCTGGCCGCACTCACCACGCCCCGATCGCCGGTGCCACCTACGATCACAGGTTTGCCTACCAGCGAAGAATCTGCCAGGCGTTCGCAGGAAACAAAGAAGGTATCGAGATCCAGATGTAAAATATTTCGGTTCATATAAATAGGAATTATTACAAAAATATGGAAATATTCCTATTTTAATCTTTGCCAAAGACCAATCTAAACGTTAAATATTAAAATTTGACTTTGGTTATAGTATGATAATTTTAATGTTTTGCTTTCGTATTAGAAACGAATTATAAGTTGTATTGGCTTAATTCTAAATTGCGTACTTTAGAAATATGGTAAATTATAAAGAACATATTGTTATCGATCCTAATAAAAGGTTTGGTAAACCTATAATTTTAGGGACCAGAATTTCGGTTTATGATGTGCTGAATTGGCTTGCCAATGGTATGTCTAGGGAGGAGATTTTAGATGATTTTCCAGAGCTCAGCGAGGATAATATAACAGCCTGTTTATTATTTGCTGCAAATAGAGAACGTAGAATTAGAGTAGCCTCGTGAAACTGTTGTTTGATCAAAATATATCATTTAGGATTATCAAACAGTTGGAGAATGTTTTTCCCGGATCTAAACAGGTAAAGGCACTTGGTCTTGAAAACACTTCTGATACAGAAATTTGGGAGTACGCCAAAATAAACAATTTTGTTATTGTTACGTTTGATGCAGATTTTTCAAATATTGCAAGTATTAAAGGTAATTACCCAAAAATAATTTGGCTAAGAACAGGTAATACTACAACCAGAAATATAGCAGCATTATTAATTAGCAATCAATCCTTGTTAAAGGATTTTGTTGAAAATGTAGAGTTTAATGAAGTCGCCTGTCTTCAGATTGAACAGGATTAATTAGTCTGAAACGATTATCCCTTCAATCTCGATCTCGTCGTATTTTTTCTGAATCAATTCTCTTGAATATTTGCGTTCCAGACGTCTGAGCGTGAAATGTGCGGTGGCAATTTTCTGAAAATGTTTGATGAAAAGTACATTAATCGAAGCACCGGCAGCAGCCCCAATAACCGGAATGGCCTGTGCGGCAAATTTTTCACTCACCTGAATGCTGAAACGTGCCGCCACCTGAGTGATGAGTTTTGAAATAGGGCCTGCTGTTTGTGAAGCCAGGGTTTCGATGATTTTTTTGGTTCCATTTTCGGCTACATAGGCACTTGCCTGATTCATCGCAGTGTGCAGGGCGGTGCGGGTGGCGTAATACGAAGTTTCGAGCGCATCGTCTTCAGTAGAAGTTCCGCCTAAAGCAAAAACCTGCAGACATGCAAGTTGAGTCTCAATGTCGTGCACGTCTTCCCCCTGACTTCGGGCGATATCCATAATAGAGCGCATCATAAATTTGGTCGAAATCAGCAAATCTGTTGTAAAACCGGCAACTCCAAAAAATCCGCCGGTTGCCCCTGAAAAACCGGTTACCAGTTGGTAGGTAAGATTAGATGATGGCGAACTTTGTTTATCAACTTTTAAGGTTTTCAGGTTTGCTTTTACTGCAAGCTGCAATGCCTTTTGAATCGTGGTGCTTACTTTACTTTGGTATTTTTGAGGTAAAAGCTCTAAGCCCTGATCGATGGGGGTGCCTATGTTATTGAGCACACGCATCAAAAACGGAGTTTCATCCAGATCTTTTTGACATTTTTTGATAAGAATTAAATCTTGTGCGCTGACAGACTCTGTGATCTCGTTATGCATAAAAATAATTTTAGTTGGCGGTTAATTCAGATTTAGAACAGCCTCTACGTATTCTAAATTTTTTCTGAAGTGGTCTTCATCTACTTCTGAAACGTAACCGGGAACGATTTTATTTAGCTTTTGCTGCGTTTCGGGATTATTCATTAATTCAGGAAAGGCTTTTTCAAGCACTTGCAGCATAATAGGGACAGCGGTTGAAGCTCCGGGAGACGCACCGAGCAGGCAGGTGATGCTTCCGTCTTTACTGCTAATTACTTCGGTGCCAAATTCAAGTTTTCCGCCTTCAAACTCATCTCTTTTGATGATTTGCACGCGTTGCCCGGCGACTTTGATCTCCCAATCTTTGTCATCTGCATCTTTAATAAACTTCCTGAGATCGTTCATTCGATCTTCAAAAGACATTGCAACCTGTTTAATAAGATATTCGGTAAGTGGAAGATTATGCCAGAAAGCACCCAGCATCGGTGAAATATTATCCCATTTAATAGACTTGAGCAAATCAAGGAAGGAACCTTCCTTTAAAAATTTAGGACTGAAGCCTGCAAAAGGCCCAAAAAGTAGTTCGCGTTTGCCGTTGATAAAACGGGTGTCTAAATGCGGCACAGACATCGGCGGATCGCCCAGCCCTGCTTTGCTGTACACTTTTGCATGGTGCTGATCTATGATTTGCTGGTTTTTACAAATAAGCCACTCTCCACTAACCGGAAAGCCTCCATAGCCTTCTTTTTCTTCAATTTCTACTTTTTGAAGCAGCAATAAACTTCCGCCACCGGCGCCTATGAAAACATGATCGGCGTCCAGGTGTCTGATAGTGCCGGTCTCTTTGTTTTTAACTTTAACAGACCATTCGTGGGGTCGCTCAGGATCTACGTCTTCAACCTCCTCATTGCATTGTACGGTGGTGTTGTATTCTTCTTCAAGTATTTTAAAAAGTTTACGGGTAAGTTCACCGTAATTCACTTCGCAGCCGCGATCTATGCGTGAGGCAGCCATCACCTCGTCCTCTTCCCGTTCGCGCATCATTAGTGGAAACCATTCCTTCATTTTTAGAATTTTACGCGTAAACCGGATACTGTCAAACATAAAATGCGAGCGCATTGCCTCGTAGCGTTTTTCCAGATAATCTGCATTGTCTGTACCGGTAACCCAGCTGTGATGGGGAACGTTTGAAATAAAAGAATCAGGGGTTCCCATTAAATTTTGGGAGACTAAATACGCCCAGAATTGTTTTGAAACTTCAAATTGATTGCAGATCGAAATGGCTTTGGTGATGTCGACAGTTCCATCTTCTAATTGGGGAGTATAGTTGAGTTCGCAAAGTGCAGAATGGCCGGTGCCTGCATTATTCCAGGCGGCAGAGCTTTCAAGAGCGACATCATCCAGGCGTTCTAAAATTAGGACTCTGGCTTCGGGTTTGAGTAATTTAGTAAGAAGGGCGAGTGTGGCGCTCATAATACCTGCTCCCACACAAATCAGATCGTATTCCTTATTGACCTGAATGGTTTTTGTTTCCATAGTTGGTGTTTTGATTAAAATTAGAAAACACGACTATGAAACTATGGCAAGGCTTTGTTAATAGTTTTAAGTGCGAAATTATTCGTCCCCTCATTCGCACCCTGTAAAAACAAAAAACCCCGAAACGTGAGTTTCAGGTTTTTTTGTGGTACCTCCAGCCCCGATGCTTCGGGGGAGCCAGGTTCTATCTTTTACTTAAAATTTCATTTAGTAGTTGAGGATTGTTAACTAGTTTCTCAATAAACTTTTTGCTTTTCATTCTCTTAATAAAGCGTTCCAGATACAAAGCTTCATTTCGATCTGCGCAACTAAAAGATAGCTTCAATACCCAGTCACTCGCAGCTTTTGTGTAGGCACTTTTAATTTTATGGGAATTGTGAATACTAATGCGTTGCTCTACGTCTGAAGTTTCACCAACGTAGAATTTATCAATTTTTTCAGAATAGATAATGTACAGGTAATGATTCATTGATTTCTAAAAACAAAAAACCCCGAAACGTGAGTTTCAGGGTTTTTTTGTGGTACCTCCAGGAATCGAACCAGGGACACACGGATTTTCAGTCCGTTGCTCTACCAACTGAGCTAAGGTACCTCGCCAAAGCGGCTGCAAATATAAAATCATATTTTAAACTGCACAACACTTCTGTAGAAAATTCCTGATTTATTTTTTGAGCTTTTTGTAATTCGGTGAGTCTGAGGGGTAGAGTATTTGTATTTTTGCAAAAATTTTTCAGCACATGACAACCTTAGCCATAGATTTTGGAAATACCCGGGTAAAATTCGGTCTTTTCGAGGGTGGGGAGCTTGAGACTTCCTGTTCGGTTCTTGCAGGCGATGCTCAAAAGCTGTTTGCAGAACTTCAGGAACGTGTTAATCTTCATAAGGTTGTCTTTTGCGCGACAGGCAATTCAAAAGATTTTGTCACGTTTCTAAAAAAAAGAGGTCTTTCCTATGAAGTTGTTGATGCCGGTACGCCGGTACCTTATACTAATTTGTATAAAACACCTGAAACACTGGGTCTTGACCGAAAAGTGCTAATGGTTACGGCTTTTAAGGAGTTTTCAGGTGTAAATACTTTAGTAATTGACGCAGGTACCTGTGTGACCTATGATTTTAAGAATAAAGAAGATGCTTATCTGGGCGGTGCAATCGCTCCCGGTTTGCAAATGCGATTTAAAGCAATGCATCACTTTACGGCAAAACTGCCGAATCTGGAGGCTTCGGGAGATCCTGTTGAGCTTATAGGTGCAGATACATATAGTGCGATGCAATCTGGAGTTATTAATGGCCTGATTGCTGAAATTGACGGGTTAATCGACCGATATAAACTCGAATACGACGAGTTAAAGATTATTTTAACAGGAGGGGACGGGCTATTTTTGTCTGATAGATTAAAAAATGGCATATTTGCGGACTCAAATTTTCTCCTGAAAGGACTCAATTATTTAGTAGAATTTAAAAGGACTTAATGATCAAAAGAATTTTAATTGTTGTTTTAATAGGCTTTACAGTATCAGGCTGGGCTCAGGAGGGAAATACATCACCGTATTCGTTTTACGGTTTAGGTCTGTCAAATTTTAAAGGTTCTGTTGAGAACCAGGCAATGGGCGGTATAAGTATTTTGGGAGATAGTATACATACTAATTTTAGAAATCCTGCTGCTTTTGGAGCTTTAAAACTTACCAATTTCGCTATTGCAGGAAGTCATACAGAAACCAGTTTAACTTCAGACGAAGGGAGTGGCAGTACCACTGCAACTACAATCGATTATTTATCGCTTTCCTTTCCGGTTTCCAGAAAACTGGGTGTAGGCTTTGGTTTGATCCCGCAAACCTCTGTTGACTACGCTAACATCGAGGTTTCCGAAGAGCAAATTAATCAGTACAGTGGTAGAGGCGGGGTAAACCGGGCATTTTTAGCCGCCGGTCTTGAGCCCTTTAAAGGTTTTAGAATTGGAGCCGAAGCCAGCTATAATTTTGGGAGTATTCGCAATGAGATCATTCAGGCTGATGCCAATCAACAATATGCTGTACGAGAAATCGACCGTTCAGATGTGAGTGGCTTTACCTATAATTTAGGTCTTCAATACGAACAAAATTTAGGAAGAGGCTACCAGTTACATACATCGGCTACATTTCAGCCAGAGACCGCATTAACTTTAGAGAACGACCGTTCCCTGCAGTCCGTTATTTATTCTGCAGCTGATAGATCAGTGGCGGGGGTTGTAGAATCTCAGGACTTTCGTTTGGCAGATACAGAAATGATCATGCCAAATACCTATTCAGTTGGTCTGGGTACAGGGAAGCGTAACGTGTGGTTTGCCGGCGGACAGGTAGAGTTTGCGGAAACCAGCAAAAGCACTAACAGATCTTTTACTTTAAACGATGCATCTTATCAGGATTCGTATAAATACCGTCTTGGAGGTTATTTCATTCCTGACTACAATTCAATTACAAGTTATTTTAGCAGAGTCACTTACAGACTCGGTGCTCGCTATGAAGAAAGCGGATTATACATACAAAATGAGTCGATTGACGAGTTTGGCATATCTTTTGGACTTGGATTACCGTTAGGACGCGGATTCAGTAATGCCAACTTGACATTTGAATACGGCCAGCGCGGAACAAATAACGCAGGTCTGGTAAAAGAAGATTTTTTCAAAGTTGGTCTTAGTTTGTCTCTCAACCCACTTAGACCGTGGTTTGTGCCTAACAAATACAACTAAAATTCTTATTATTGCTATTAAAACCTTTCAAACGATGAAAACTAAATTTAAATTACTTTTTATAGCCCTTGTAGGTGCGGTAAGCTTCGCCAGTGCTCAGGCTACTGAGGAGTGTGTGACTACAATGTCTATTTTTTCAGAACACGCTAAAGTTAAAAATTATGATGCAGCTTACGAGCCTTTTATGAAGCTTCGTAAAGACTGTCCTACAACTTCATTTGCCTTATATCAATATGGAGAGCGTATTTTGAAATACAAAATCGAAAATTCTACCGGAGCTGAGCAAAAAGCATTCTTAGATGATCTTCAAAAGATGTATCAGGAAAAGAAAACGCATTTCGCAAGCAAAACCAGTCAGGGAGAAGATATTTCAGAACTAGCTCTTACTATGTATGAGAATAAAATCGGTTCTACCGAAGAGCAGTACGAAATGTTTCAGAAAGCCTGGGATACAGACAGAGAAACATTTAAGAATCCAAAAGCTCTTTATGTTTTCTTTAATCACGCGGTAAGTTTACAGGAAGCGGGCAAGATTGAACTTCAAGAGGTATTTGATCTTTATGATGGTGTGCAGAGTCATATTACGACTATCCAAAATAATTATGCAACAGACCTGGAAAAGATCTTAGAGAAGAATGAAGCTGGTACTCCGCTCAATGCTCAGGAAAAGCGTTTAGAGCAGGTAGCTGAGGCTAACCTTGGTAACTACTCTAAAGTTTCTGCCGGTGTAAATGGTATGTTAGGTAAACTGGCAGACTGTGATCGATTAATTCCATTTTACGAAGCTGATTTTGAAGCTAAGAAAAATGATGTGGCCTGGGTTAAAGGTGCAGCAGGACGTTTAGTTTCTAAAGAATGTACAGACAGCGAATTGTTTGTGACTTTAGTAGAGCAGTTAAACACGCTTGAGCCATCTGCACAAACTTCGTATTATTTAGGTCGTCTTGCAGAGCAACGCGGTGAGAACGCTAAGGCTTTAGAATATTATGAAGAATCAGCAGAGCGTCAGACTGATCCTGCTGAAAAAGCTAAAGTATACTACCGTTTAGGTGAAAACTTTAGAGATAAAGGGAACTATCCAAGAGCACGTACCTATTATCAAAAAGCAGTGGCATCACAGCCATCTATGGGTATTGTGTATTTGAGAATAGCAGATATGTATGCTAAGAGTGCAAACAACTGTGGTGATTCTGTATTCAATAAGAGAGCAATATATTGGTTAGCTGCCGATACTGCTGCTAAAGCCGGGCGTATAGATCCTTCTCTTGCTGATACAGCAAACAAAACTGCTGCAGCTTATAGAGGCTTGGCTCCAGACCGTACGATGATTTTTAATGCGGGTAATCAGGGGCAACGTATTTCTTTCAACTGTTGGGTTGGAGGTAGTGTAGTAGTGCCTAGCTTATAAGTGAAGCATAATTCACAACATATAATTCTAAACTTGGTCACAGCTCTTGCTGTGACTTTGTTTTTTAGCTGCGGAAACAATGCCGAAAGCATTCAGAAGTTTAATCAGCGTTCTGAAGGACCTTCGGCTGAGGGTGAAGGGGTTCTTCTTAAATATACAGACTCCGGCAAAGTGGTAGCGACCTTAAAAACACCATTGATCATTGAGTATGGTCTGGCTGATTTTCCCTATGAGGAATTTCCGGAAGGAGTAGAAGTAACTTTTATAGATGATAATAAAAAGGAAAACTACATCACTTCAGACTATGCTATTCGGTATAAGCGTTCTAACCTTATTGATTTGCGTAAAAACGTGGTTTTAATCACAAGCGACTCCACGCGATTGGATGCTTCTCAACTATTTTGGGACCAAAAAGACAAATGGGTTTTTACAGATAAGCCCTATACCATTAAATTTCCTGATGATTCTTTTAATAAAGGGGATCTTTTTGACAGCAGCGAAGACTTCAAAAATTTTATATCTTTAGATAACCAAAGCCGTATGTACGTTAAAGACAACGCTACAGAAGCTCCCAAAGACAGCATAAACTAATGTCTAAATACTTTAAATATTTTGAGTACGCGTACCTCTTTTTTGCGGCATTGTTTCTCTTTGAAGCCGTAAGAATTTGGAGTGAAGAACCCTCAAAAGCCTATCTTTTTCTATTTTTTGTAGTGGTCGCCGTAGGCATGTATTTTTTTAAACGCAGGTTTAGAAAAAAATACGAGCAGCGCAATCAAAACTAATTATGGAAACCGAAATTCTTATCATTATTGTTTCGTTGATCCTGTCCGCATTTTTTTCGGGGATGGAAATCGCATACGTGTCTTCTAATAAGATACATATCGAGATTGAGAAGAAACAAAATGATCTAATAGCCAAAGTGCTTACCCGGTTAACGCAGAAACCCTCCAAGTTTATTGCTACTATGTTAGTGGGCAATAATCTTGCGCTGGTGGTTTATGCCTATTATATGGGAGCAATTTTGCAAAACTGGCTTGAGGTCGCAGATTTTGGGTATCCCTGGCTCACTGCTTTTTTTGTGGAATTCAGTCTGCTTACCCAGACCCTTATTTCTACGCTTTTGGTGCTTATTACGGCGGAATTTTTACCTAAAGTATTCTTCCAGATTTACGCCAATTCGTTGCTTAAATTTTTTGCCATTCCCGCTTATCTGTTTTATGTGGCTTTTAGCTTTTTATCCTCATTCATCATTTGGATTTCAGATAAGGTGCTGAAAAAATTCTTTAAAACCGAAGGCGACGAGGTGCAGCTGGCATTTACTAAGGTTGAACTGGGAAATTACATCACCGAACAAATCGAGTCTGTGGAAACCAATGAAGAACTGGATTCTGAAATCCAGATTTTTCAAAATGCATTGGAATTTTCAGAAGTTAAATCCCGCGAAGTGATGATTCCCCGTACTGAAATTGTAGCGGTAGACCGGGAAGATAGCCTGGCGGAATTGCGCAGTCTATTTACTGAAACCGGACTCTCTAAGATTTTGGTTTATCAGAATTCGATAGATGATATCGTGGGTTATGTGCATTCTTTTGAGCTTTTTAAAAAGCCGAAAAGTTTTGAGGAGGTTCTGATGCCGGTCATTTTTGTGCCCGAAACCATGCTGGTTAAAGATGTCCTGAGTATTCTGATAAAAAAGCGCAAGAGTATAGCCGTAGTTATTGATGAGTATGGTGGCACTAGCGGAATGATGACGGTTGAGGACATTGTTGAAGAGCTTTTTGGGGAGATTGAAGACGAGCACGACAGTGTTTTGCTGATTGAAGAGGAATTGGGAGAAAACGTCTATAAGTTTTCGGCACGTCTTGAAGTAGATTATATCAACGAGACTTATAAATTAGAACTTCCGGAAGATGAGAACTATGAGACTCTGGGTGGTCTGATTGTTAATCATACAGAAGGTATTCCCGAGGAGAACGATGTGGTAGATATTGAAGGCTATCAGTTTCATATTCTGGAAACTACTAACACCAAGATTGAACTCGTACAGGTTCGGGTGATCGATACAGATTAAGTTTTGAGTGCTTTCCGTAAAGGTTTTCGACAACGATTTCAGACCTTTTCATCTAATCTGCCTTGCGGCAGATTTTTATACCCGTATTTTGATTCGATTACATTTTATTTTTTCATTTAAAATGGTATTTTCGCCCACTATTTGACAAACACATAAAAAATGGCAGTTTTAAACAAAATTAGACAGCGGTCTGTATTTCTTATTGCGATTATAGCTTTGGCTTTATTTGCATTTGTACTGGCTGATGTATTTCAAAACGGTGGGTTTTCTACCCAGAAATCACAGCGTATAATCGGTTCGGTAAATGGAGAGGACATTGATCAGCAAGAATTTGCAAGCCGGGTTGAGGCGCAGACTGCACGTTACGGTGGTAACATTACAAATACTCAGGCAGTAAATGCCGCTTGGGAAGAAGAATTGCGTCGTATTTTGCTTGATGAGCAATACGAAGAGTTGGGCATCAGCATTGAGCAGGATCGTATTAACGATTTGCTTAAAGAAGCTTTACAGAATGATCCTAATTTTCAGACTGATGGCGTTTACAGCGAGCAAAAGGTACGTGAGTATATCGCAACTTTAAAGTCTACAAATCCTACTATGTACGATCAGTGGGTAGCTTATGAAAAGCAATTGGCTAAAAATGAGCAGCAGCAAATTTATTTTGACCTTGTAAAGGCAGGAATCAATACCAGCTTTAAAGAAGGCAAAATGGCTTACGAAATGGAAAACAACCTGCGCAACATTGAGTTTGTACAGGTGCCTTATACGTCCATAGCAGATGAGGAGGTTTCAGTAACTAAAGAAGACATTGAAGCGTATTTGAAAGATCATAAAGATGCGTATCAGACTGAAGCTTCACGCAACCTGCGCTATGTGCTCTTTTCTGAAGACGCAACGCTTGCCGATGAGGACACGATTAAATCTTCTGTGGCAAAACTGCTTAATGACCGTTTAGCTTATACAGCGGCAACTAAAACTAATGATACCGTACGTGGTCTTACACGCACTGAAAATGTGGAAGATTTTGTAAATGAAAACTCAGATATTCGTTACAACGACAACTTCCTGTTTAAAGGTGAATTGCCTGTTGAAGTTTCTGATGAGCTTTGGGCGTTGAATGAAGGTGATGTATACGGGCCTTATAAGGACAACGGGTTCTACAAAATATCAAAAGTTGTAGCTGTAACTCAGATTCCTGACTCTGTACAATCGTCTCACATTCTATTAACCTATCAGGGTCTTCAGAATGCAGGAGCGCAAACCCGTACTAAGGCTGAAGCTAAAGAATTAGCAGACAGTCTTGCCGGAGTAATCAAAGCCACGCCTTCTAAAATGGCCGAACTTGCACCTGAGTACTCTGCAGACGGAAGTAAGGAAAAAGGAGGTGATTTAGGTTATGTAACTAAAGGCCGCTTTGTAAAGCCTTTTAATGATTTTGTATTCAACGGTTCTACTGGTGAAGTAGGAGTTGTAGAATCACAATACGGATACCACGTTATCAAAATTGATGATCAGAAAAACAGACAACGCGCTATTAAATTAGCTACTGTTGCTAAAGAGATCACACCTTCTCAGCAAACCATTAATGACGTTTTCAATAAGACGACCAAATTCCAAATGGCAGTTAGTGAAAACAAAAATGGTTTTGAAGACATCGCAAAAGAGAGTAATTATACCGTACGTCCTGTAAACAATATAAAAGCTCTTGATGAGACTATTCCCGGTCAGGGCAGTCAGCGTGAGATTATTCGCTGGGCTTTTGATGAGGATCGTAAAACCGGCGATGTAAACCGTTTTAATGTTGACGGTGGATATCTGGTTGTACAGGTTACTAAAAAGACCGAAAAAGGATTGATGTCTGTTGATGAGGCTTCTCCACGGGTAACTCCTATTCTTCGCAATGAGAAAAGAGCTGCGATGATCAGAGAAAAAATATCTGGGAACGACCTTAATGCAATCGCTAGTTCAACTGGTGGAAGTGTACAAACTTCAACCGGAGTTAATCTTAAAAACCCAACTCTTGCAGGTGCCGGTACAGAGCCAAAAGTGGTAGGTGTAGCTTTCGGTCTTGAAAAAGGCAAAGTTTCTAAACCTATTGACGGAAATAGAGGTGTGTATGTGGTTAAAGTAACCGAAATAACTCCTGCTCGCGAATTGGATAACTACGCAAGTTTTGCTATCCAAAAACAAAACGCTGACCGTGCTTCTGCAAACGGTCGTGTGTATCAGGCGTTGAAAGATGCTGCTGATATTGAAGATAAACGAGCAAACGTGTACTAATCAGTTTACTTAAGTAGAATAGAAAAAGAGCCGTATTTAGCGGCTCTTTTTTTGTTTAGTCTAATACCATCTGGTTAAAAGGGATAACCGTGGAGTAGCCTTTAGAGCGAAAATACTCCTGCTCATCAGCTCCGCCGGTTGCCAGTATAAAGTCACCGCCCCAGCCTCCCAGGCTTTTGATACTGCCGCTATAGTCTTTAAAAAGCATCTGCTTTATTGGTGCGGTATTTAAAGCATTAGCGATTAATTGTTCGTGGGCCTCAATCAGCATACAAAAACTGGTGAGATCTTCGCACTTCAATACCGTCTCACTAATACCTGAAATTTTGGTTTTGAGAAGTTCCTGTCCGGCTTTAGGTTGATTGCGATAATTAGTGATGGCTTCCCGGCTGTTTTGCTTTTTATTGAGATAAACAAAGAAAAGCTTATCGCTAAAAGGCGGATGAAAAGTTGTTTGATAAACCGTGGGTTCTCCTAAGTTTTTTTGGTATAAAATAGCAGTCTCAGCGCCTGCACAGGCAAGGTCATAACCACTTCCGCCAAAAGTTGCTTCCAGTAGGCTGTAGGCGTTTACCTGAGCCCATTTTGCCAACATATACACCAATGTTGATGAGGAGCCTAATCCCCAGCTACGATCAAACTCTAGTTTTGTAGTAATCTTCAGGCCGCTTTGTTCTGCCAGAAATTGCGGATTCAGTTTTTGAGCAGCTCTAAGTAATTGCAGCAGACGTTGTTTAGGGTCTTCGGGCTTTGCGATTTTCGCTTCGATGATTTCGCCATAGGTCAATGTGGTTTCAAACCAAATTTTCCCATCTGCATCCTGACTTTCCCAGGAAATACCATTCTGTTCACTTGGTTCTATATATATATGTTGCCCTTTCTTTGTGGGTACAGCTAAAGCCAGGGCACCGTCAAGCACGGCGTATTCGCCGGTTATTAAGAGTTTTCCGTGTGCGTAAAAATGCAACATGCTTAGGGTTTTTTAGATTCTTGCGGATGATTTAATATCCATTTTCGCAGGTTATAGATGGCTTTTACGGCTTCAGGAGTAGCTGTGTTTGCAACAATAACCACGGCCAGCTCTTCGTCTGTATTGATGAACGTATGGCAATAATAAGTGCCGGCACTACCGTCGTGATAAGAAATACGATTTCCATTATCATTGGCATTTCCCCAACCGTAGGCATACGGACTTTGCCCAAAATGAAGCAGCTTGTAATTTTCAGCCTTTAGGTAGTTTGATTTACCGGCAAGTCCGTTTAGATTCAATTGAACGAATTTGCTGTAATCAGAGAGGTTCATAGCAACATCACCGGCGCTTGACATAAAATTAGGTAGTTTGTAATCGTGCCCGGGTTCAAGTGTTGTAAGACTTCCGCCTTCAAACCAGTGTCCCCAGGGATTTTCTGGCTTTTCTTTATTCGGGAACCCTACAAACCAGTCCAGGTTTAGGTCATCCATAGCTTCTTCAAGAAGTTGGCGGTAGGTTTTGCCACTTGCTTTTTCGAGCATTAGGGCTGCCAAAACATAACCGGCGTTGGAATATTCCCCTTTTTTTACCGGTTTGTCCTTCAGGATGCTTTTGGCGAAAGCATACCGGTTTTCAGAAGCGCTTCCTTTTAGATTGCGAAATTTCGCCAGTTCAATTCCTTTGGTATAGGGCGGGATAAATGCCTGATGACTGAGTAAATCGCCCAAAGTTATTTGATGGTATTCTGCTTGTGCGTTGGCTTGAAGTTCCGGGAAAAGCTGAAAGAAAGGTGTTTCGAGCTCTAGTTTTCCTTCTTCAATAAGATGCATTGCCATAAAAGCGGTTATCGCTTTGGTGTTTGAGCCTAAATGAAATTTTGCATCTGTACTGATCTTCTCTTTTTTTCCAAGTTTCGCTTTTCCGTTGACGTAACTGAAAATAGAATCTGTTGTGATCAGACTAACTCCAATCGCGGGAATTTGAAATTCCTTTTGAGCCTGCCTGATTTGTTCCTGTAAATCAGCAGAAAGTTCCTGAGAGGAGCTTAAGACCGGAGCTAAACCTAAAAAGAGAAGGAGTAATTTTTTCATTTTTCGGTGTTATGACGCAGCGCTTCAATAAATTGATGCACGGCATTGTGACTAACTTTATGAGTTTTGAAATGACTGACGGCCTGTTCTTTTTCGGTTTTCGTGGCTTCCAGTTGGTTGAGCATATTCATCAGGTGCATTTTCATATGCCCTTTTTGGATTCCTGTTGTTGTAAGTGATTTAACGGCCCCGAAATTCTGAGCCAGACCTGCTACCGCTATGATCTCCATAAGTTGGGGCGCACTTGGATTGCCTAGCATTTCCAAGTTCAGTTTAACAAGCGGGTGCAATTTAGTGAGTCCGCCCACCGTACCCAAAGCCAGCGGTATTTCAATCCAAAACCGGAAATGGTCGTCTTTGATCTCTGCGTGGGTAAGACTGCTGTAGCGGCCGTCTTTTGCGGCATAAGCATGCGCCCCGGCTTCAATGGCTCTAAAGTCATTGCCGGTTGCTAACACCACAGCGTCAATACCATTCATAATGCCTTTGTTGTGCGTAACCGCGCGATAGGGTTCTACTTCTGCTATGCGTACAGCCTGCACAAACTTTTCTGCAAATTCCTGTGGGTCTATCCCGTCAGCTTCAGAGAGTTCGCTCACCGCACAGTTTACTTCGGCCCGTACCACACAACCGGGAACGTAATTAGAAAGGATGCTCATCACGACCTGTAGTGTTCCGTTTTCGGGTTTTGAGGTCTGGGAAGCAAAAATACGTTGCCAGCTTTCGCTTAATTGCTCGAGGCAGGTGTTTATAAAATTTGCACCCATCGCATCAAGCGTTTCAAAAGTTACGTGAAGCTGGTAGTAGTGTTCCAGGGCTTCCGTTTTGTTGACCAGCTTAAGATCGGTTATTCCGCCACCACGTTTTTCCATGGAAGCAGTAAGTGGTTTTAAATCCGCTAAAAGTTCCGCTTTGCTGGCGTCAAACAAGGCTCTGACTTCAGACTCTTTGCCGGTGTACATAAAATGAACCTGACCTATTTTTTCGGTGCCTAAAATTTCAGCCTTAAAACCACCTCTAGACATCCAGAACTTCGCAGCTTTGCTGGCTGCTGCGACAACTGAAGATTCTTCAATAGCCATAGGGATCGCAAACGTCTTGTTATTAATGACAAAATTTGGAGCAATACCCAGCGGTAGATAATAATTGGTGACGGTGTTTTCGATAAACTCATCGTGCAGTTGCTGCAAGGTTTCATCGGTATTCCAGTATTGTTTGAGAATTGCTTCCGCTTTAGGATTATGGGGTAGAAAGCTTTGGGTGAGCCAGTTGATTTTTTCTTCTTTACTCAGCTTTGAAAAGCCTTGAATGGTATTTGACATAATAGGACTGATATGATTTACCGGTAAAACTCGTATTGTAAAACAGGTTTTATGGGATGGCAATTTAATTTAAAATACGCTTTTATAGCGCAACCAGGCCAATTCGATTCTGAAAAATGCACTGCAGTAGTTGACTCAAAAAACGGTACAATCTTAGTAGGAGTTTTTGTCAGGACTGAAATAACCTCAATAAAAACCTGCTTTACCTCACTTTGAATAGGTATTTAACAAGGGAATTGCGTGTTCTTTAGTTAATTTTTAGTAAAATTGGCGGACTATTTTTTAGGCCTGACCGGGTTTAAAACCATGCGCTTCGGTGCAATTACACTCTTAAATTTTTAATATGTCAATACGAAAAGCAGGCGCCCTGATTTTGTTTCTACTTGTGGGAGCCGTTTATGCTCAGCAAAAGCAAATTACCCTAGAAGAAATCTATGACGGTACATTTAGAATGCAATACCTGGACCGGTTGCATTCTATGAATAACGGGAAGGAATATGCTGTTCTCAATACAGACCGTAATACCGGCACCAAAACTCTGGATGTTTACAGTTACAAAACCGGAGATAAGGTTTCTACTCTTATCAATTCGGGCGAAATAGAAGGCCTTGATTATTTTATAGGCTATACGCTAAGCGATGATGAAAGCAAGGCGCTTCTAAGCACCAATCTGCGCTCTATTTACCGCCGCTCAAGCCTTGGGGTGTACTATGTTTATGATTTAGACAGTAAAAAGCTTACAAAGGTGGCAGATGAGGCCATTCAGGAGCCTACTTTTTCTCCGGATGCTTCAAAAGTCGCGTACGGATTAAATAATAACCTTTTTGTAAAAGACCTGAAGACCGGTACAACCACTCAGGTTACCATAGACGGGGCTAAGAATAAAATCATAAACGGTATCACAGACTGGGTTTATGAAGAAGAATTTGCCTTTGTACGAGCTTTTGACTGGAATGCAGACGGAACCAAACTGGCTTACATCCGTTTTGATGAGACCGAAGTGCCTGAATTTTCAATGGATGTCTTCGGCAAGGAATTGTACCCTTCGCAGGATGTGTTTAAATATCCAAAAGCCGGCGAAACCAACGCTACGGTGAGTTTGCATATCTATGATTTGGAAGATCAAAATACTAAGGAAGTTGATCTTTCCGGATTTCAGAATTATTACATTCCACGGCTGGAGTGGACTCCGGATGCCGATGTACTGGCAGTGCAAACCACAAACCGAAAGCAAAACGACGTCAACCTGCTTTTTGTAGATGGCGCTTCCGCGAAAGCGAAACTCATTCTGTCTGATACAGACGATGCTTATGTGGATATCACCGATAACCTTACTTTTTTGGATGAAAACGAGTTTCTCTGGACCAGCGAAAAAGACGGCTGGAATCACATCTACCACTACGATCAGGATGGAAAACTCATCAATCAGGTGACTAAAGGCCCCTGGGAGGTGACCAGTTACTACGGTTATGATGCTAAAAATAAGCGGGTGTTTTACCAAAGCTCAGAAAACGGTTCAATCAACCGCGGAGTGTATTCGGTAAAGCTGAATGGTTCTGATAAAAAAGCACTAAGTGCAGATTCGGGTACTAATTCGGCTAACTTCAGTACTGACTTTACCTATTACATCAATAGTTTTTCAGATGCTTCAACACCGTATGTTTTTACGCTGCATAGTGCCAAAGACGGAAAACTCATTCGCAAGATTAAAGACAACCAGGCTTTAAAAGATCAATTTTCGGAATACGTAATATCTGAAAAGGAATTTTTCACCCTTTCCATAAATGGTGAAGAACTCAACGCCTATATGATTAAGCCGAAAGATTTTGATGCTTCTAAAAAGTATCCGGTTTTTATGACCCAGTATAGTGGTCCCGGTTCACAAAGCGTAGCAAACAGCTGGGGTGGTGGTAATGATTACTGGTTTCAGATGCTGGCTCAGGATGGCTACATCATCGTGTGTGTTGATCCTCGTGGGACTGGTTTAAAAGGCCGTGATTTCAAAAAAATGACTCAAAACGAATTGGGTAAATATGAAGTAGAAGATCAGATTGCTGCTGCTCAGGCTTTAGGCCAACGCCCTTATATTGATGCAGATCGTATCGGAATCTGGGGATGGAGTTACGGCGGTTTTATGGCTTCAAACTGTATTTTTCAAGGAGCCGATACCTTCAAAATGGCCATCGCGGTGGCGCCGGTTACCAGCTGGAGGTTTTACGATACTATTTATACCGAGCGTTATATGACTACGCCGCAGGAAAACGCGAGCGGTTATGACGAAAACTCACCTATTTCGCACGTAGATAAACTGAAAGGAAAGTATTTATTGGTTCACGGTAGTGCAGATGATAACGTACACGTACAAAACACCATGCGATTGATAGAAGCTTTGGTTCAGGCTAACAAACAGTTTGACTGGGCAATCTATCCCGATAAAAACCACGGTATTTATGGCGGAAACACGCGTTTACACCTCTATACCAAAATGACCAATTTTATTAAAGACAACCTATAATCCATTTATATGACACAAGCAACACAAGTCGCCAGACAAAAAGAATTGTTCGGCCATCCGGTAGGACTTTATATTTTATTCTTCACAGAGATGTGGGAGCGTTTTTCGTATTACGGAATGCGGGCAATATTGGTATTATACCTTGTTGCAGAGGCAACTTCCGGCAACCCCGGCTTGGGTTGGACAAACGCTGAAGCCCTTTCATTATATGGAACCTATACCATGCTTGTGTATGTTTCTTCCATTCCCGGAGGTTGGATCGCAGATAAGTTTTTAGGTCAGAAAAAATCGGTACTATACGGAGGTATTCTGCTGGTTGCCGGGCACAGTATTTTGGCCATTGAAGAAATGTGGGCTTTTTATACCGGTCTGGGGTTGATTATTGCCGGAGTTGGAATGTTGAAACCTAATATTTCAACTATGGTAGGTGGCTTGTATAAAAAAGGTGATATCCGCAGAGATAAAGGCTTTACTATTTTTTATATTGGTATTAACCTGGGAGCTTTCATCGCTAGTTTACTGGTTGGAACTGTAGGAGAAGTTTACGGTTGGCACTACGGTTTTGGTCTTGCAGGAATTGGAATGGCTTTAGGGCTATTACAGTATTTATTTGGGCAGAAGTATCTTAAACACGTAGGGAATTTTATTGGAACGTCTCTGGATCCCGAAGAGATTGAAGCCCGTAACAGACCATTAAACAAACAAGAGAAAGATCGGGTTGTAGTTCTTTTTGTTTCTTTCTTAATGGTTATTGTTTTTTGGGGCGCTTTTGAACAGGCAGGTGGCTTGATGAATTTATATGCATCTGAGAAGACAGATCGTTTTTTGTCATTTTCACTTCCATTTATAGGTAATGAAGTTCCGGCTTCCTGGTTTCAGTCATTAAACTCTTTGTTCATCATTCTTTTAGGAACGAGCGTTGCGGCATACTGGGCAAGGCGTAAACTCAAAGGAAAAGTAGCTACATCGCTTTTTAAAATGGCCATGGGGCTAATTATTATGGGGTCCGGTTTCTTCTTTATGACCGCTGCTTCAGCGCAATTTCAATCTAATGGAGCATCAGCAATGTATTGGTTAGTACTTGCTTATTTATTTCATACCGTTGGGGAACTTTGTCTTTCTCCTGTAGCCTTATCTTACATAACAAAACTTGCTCCCCTTAAATATGCATCGATCATGATGGGGGTGTATTTTGCAATGACCGGTTTTGGAAATAAACTTGCCGGACTTTTGGGAGAATCAGCATCTCAATTAGGGGAGTACACGATTTTTACAGGAATCGCTATTTTCTGTATCACTTTTGCGCTACTTGTTTTGGTTTTTAGAAACAAGCTCGAAAAGCTTACTCACGGGGCAGAGGATAATGAACGTGAAATGCTGGAGCAAGAAGATTATGAACTGGCAGATCCTAAAATCAATAATTAAGATTTAGTATTCAGCAATGGCTACATCTTCAACTGAACAGTTTTTCAAAAATCCGGTGTTGGGTCATCCCGCCGGATTATTTGTATTGTTTTTTACCGAAATGTGGGAGCGTTTCTCGTATTATGGAATGCGCGCCTTACTGGTATTATTTTTAACGGCTTCGCTGTTTGATGAGGGCTGGGCCTGGCCACGAGAGCACGCGCTTGCACTCTACGGCACCTACACCTCCATGGTTTATTTAACACCTATTCTGGGCGGGTATATCGCCGATAAAATTATTGGATATCGAATGGCAGTGGTTGTAGGGGCTTTGTTGATGACCTTAGGTCACGCTTCAATGGCGCTTGATGCTCCGGTTGCCTTGTATTTAGGACTGTTTTTGCTTGTTGCGGGAAATGGTTTTTTTAAGCCGACTATGACTTCGATTATTTCTCAGATGTATGAAAACCATCAGCACAAAAAAGACGGCGCATATACCATTTATTATATGGGCGTAAATGCCGGAGCATTTTTGGGTATTTTGCTCTGCGGTTATCTGGGCGAGCAATGGGGCTGGCATTGGGGCTTTGGTCTGGCAGGGATTTTTATGTTTGCGGGGATGCTTCAGTTTTATTTTTCACAGAATATCTTTGGTGAGGTTGGTAAAAAGCCTGAAAAGACTGATGATGAAAAAGCTTCGCTTGACCCTTCGGTTAAATTGAACCCATTCTCGTTACTCGATAAAGCTTTTATCGTAATTAGTGCGGTCATAGGTCTGGTGTGGATAATTAATGATCCTATGTCTAAAATTGGTGACGTCAATGTCTTTGATTTTGAAGTGGGAAGCCTTTCAGGAAGTAATTTCATGATACTTTTTGCTCTGGCCGTATTTCTCATTTTGCTCGTTTCACGTATTGTTCGTTATGCGCCTGTTGTACGCGATCGCATGATTGCCGTTTCGATCTTTGCTTTTTTTACTATTTTCTTTTGGGCGGCATTTGAACAGGCTGGTGGCTCGATGACCATTTTTGCAAATGACTATACAGATCGCGTACTGGAAGGAAGCGCAGGAACCATCTTCAGAATTGCCAATACGCTAATTACTGTGATTCCCCTTGGTGTAATTACCTGGGTTTTATGGATGTTGTTTAAGCAGACTTTTGAGAAGTACAAGTGGGCTAATATCATTCTGGGAGCCAGTTTTGTCATCATTTGGGCTTTGGTACTGCGTATGCTTTACGAGCAATATACCGCCGAGGCGCCTGAAGTGCCGGCATCATGGTTTAGCGTTTTAAACTCTTTATTTATCATCATTTTTGCACCGCTTTTTTCTAAACTTTGGGAGAGTAAATACAATCCCAGTGTAGCTGTAAAATATGGTGCCGGACTTATTCTTTTAGGAGTGGGGTTTGCAGCTCTGGCTTATGGTTCGAGTGATATCCCACAAGGTGCAAAAGTGGCTGCAGTGAGTATTATATGGTTGATTTTAGCGTATTTCTTTCATACCATGGGAGAGCTTTGTCTGTCGCCGGTAGGGCTTTCATACGTTAGTAAATTGGTGCCGGGCAGAATGATCGCGATGATGTACGGGGTATGGTATCTTGCCATCGCAATTGGTAATAAACTTGCAGGTACAACCGGAGGAATGATCGATACAATTACGGCTGAGTATTCGCTTTCTACCTTCTTTTTATTATTTTTCCTCATTCCGGGAGGTGCAGGGGTACTAATCATCCTGTTACATCCGTTACTTAAGAAATTGATGCATGGCATTCACTAATGTGGTCTGCTTTTTGAAATGTGTTGGAAAAACAGAATTATGAAAAAAATAATTATACTTCTTCTTTTAACCGTACTAGGCACTGTTGCGGGATTTTCCCAAAAGCAGGGCGAGATCAAATGGATGAGTTTTAACGAGGCTCTTGAAGCTCAAAAGAAAGAACCCCGAAAGATTTTTATGGATGTCTACACAGACTGGTGTGGTCCCTGTAAATTGCTGGATCAAAATACCTTTCACAATAAAGATGTGGCAGACTACATCAACAAGAATTACTATGCGGTAAAGTTTAATGCGGAAGGCACTGAGGAAATAGATTATCAGGATTTTGTCTATACCAATCCTAATTATGATCCCAATCGCAAAGGCCGAAACAGTCAGCACCTTTTTGCGCATGCGATGAAAATAAATGCTTATCCCAGTGTTGTGTTTTTTGACGAAACCGGAAAGCTCATTCAGCCGGTGCCGGGTTATAAAACGCCGCAACAATTGGAGATTTTCTTAAAAATGGTGCATTCTGACGCGTATAAGAAAATTACTTCAGCAGAAGCCTGGCAAAACTATCAGGAAAATTTTGTAAGTACTTTCAAAGGATAAGGTATTCATTCTAAGCTATAAAATCCCTTTTCATACGTGCTGTGAAAAGGGATTTTTCGTTTCTCACAAGTTGCTTCCCAACGTTTCACATAGCTTTTGTAATTGCTGGCATCTGCTATTAGAATAGCCTGCGGAAAATACGTGATTAGGCGATCAAGATTGATCTTTGGCGATTGGATGAGCAAAATGTATTGAGGCTTTAATTCGTTAAGCTCGTAAATCCCGAGACTGTCAACAAGTAGCAGGGGTCCTTCAGGTGTATTGTAAATGGGTTTCAATCTTTCGGTTGTTATATTTTGAAGCTGAAGGTTTTCCGTGAAGCCTTTCGTAATTCTGGACAAATCCATTTTTTCATCATTAAGATGGAATACCAGGTGATTTGAACTACCTACGTTCGCAAGACTGGTGGTGCGATAGCTGTTGAGAATATAGAATTCTTCTTTTTGCTTCAGTTTTAAGACCAAAAGCGTCAGGGGTAAAATCGCGCCTGCAATCAATAACCCGCTTAAACGTGTATAATTTCTTTTCTGAATAAGTCTGCCTAAACAGAATATGAGCATGTAGCATACAGGAATAAGGATCAAAGGGAAATAGATGCTTTTCAAAATAAACGGGTCTGCCTGAGCAATCAATTCGATAAACGAATTGAGTAATTGGAGTATGAAATCGTAAACGCGTATCAAAAAGTCAGGTAGCAGGTTTAAAACAGCCAGAATCAGAATCCCAATACCGTATATCAGAATAAAACCCAAAATCGGAAGCACCACCATGTTAGCCAGTAGAAACAATCCCGGAAACTGATGAAAATAATACAGGCTTAAAGGTAAAACTCCTACTTGTGCTGCCAGACTCACGCAAATAAGTTGCCAGTAGTAGCGCAGAATTTTGGGCTTAGGAAGCCAAAGGTTTTCAATTTTTGGATAAAGCCACATAATAAAAAACACGGCGGCATAACTCAGTTGAAAACCCACTTCAAACAGGAGTCTGGGACTTATGAGAAGAAGTATCAATGCCGATGCGATTAGTGCGTTATATCCCGAACGTCGCTGGCTGTAAACCAGACCAATTTGCAAAAAGCTGAACATCGTGGCAGCTCTTAGAACTGATGGGGATAGTCCTGTGAGGATCGCAAATAGCCAGATTGTTGTAAGCACAATGAGCAGACGAACGAGCCGTGTTTTCTTGCTATTGCCTAATGGTTTGAGTAAGAATTGTACCAAAAGCATTAAAATCCCAACGTGAAGTCCCGAAACCGCAAGGATATGAATAACACCGGCGTCAACATAGCTCTGCCTGAGTTGGGGAGACAAATCCTGACGTTCTCCCAGTAGCAGGGCATAGGTTATAGCTTTGGTATCAGGGCTAAGTTGGTAGCGGTTTAGTTTAGATTTGAGATAGGAGCGAAAACCGTGCGCACTGTATTCTGAGCTGTTTTCCTTTTCGGTAAACTTAATAAACGAATCCCGTTCCAAACGAATCTGACCAAAAATGCCCTTGTTTCTGAGGTAGCTGCCATAGTCAAATTGGTAAGGGGCTTGCATCGGAAATTCAGTTTGTAAGGAAGCATTGACATAAAGTACGTTTCCGGTTTCTAAGTTAGTAGTGTTTGCAGAAGTATCTCTTGGTATGCTAAGCAGGACTTTGCCGGTCGTGGTTTTGCCATTGAGTTCAAGCATTTTTCCGATAAAGCGGGCTTGAGAATTACCGGGAGCAAGTTGCTCATCAAGCACTATGACAAGGTTTGCTCTGGGAGTAATCTTCGGCTGATTAAGATAATGTTGTTCTGAAAGCAGGGGGCTGCTTAGGGTGTAAACCGAAAGCCCTATCGAGCCAAACAACAGAAATGCAGCGATTCCCGTTAAAACGGATTTCTTTCGCAGAAAAATTAAATGAATTAGAAGAAAGAAAATAAAAGCCGTCGCCTGAGCCAGAAGGATAGATGACAGCGAAAAGGAATGCAGCTTTCCGGACACTATTCCAACGATAAGTCCGGCCAGAATGAGTAGCAATGAAGTGTTTAAGCCTTTCACAAGTAATTTTTAAAATACAAAATCACCTGTTGCTTATACGGTAGGGCGTTCTAAGAACAGAAGCCTTAAAGTACTACTTAAATCGAAATTTACATAATGCGGCGCGCTTCTACAAAAGCATTATTCCAGTAGCCTTCGTTTAGAGATGAAACGATAACTCCCTGAGAGGTAGAAGAGTGAATAAACAGAATTTGCCCTGGTAAGACGTCAACCACCAGACCCACGTGATTGATGTTTTTACTGCGCCTTCCGGTAATGAAGAATAGCAAATCCCCCGGAATCACTTCATCGGTTTTAATGCGTTTCCCTTCCTCGGCAATAGCCCGGCTTACCCGGGGAATACTGATGTTTTCTTCCAGAAATGCGGTATAGATGAGACCGCTGCAGTCCATACCTTTTGAGGTGGTGCCGCCGTATTTATAGGGCGTGCCTTCAAAGCGGCGCGCGTTACTAATGATATTATAGCGCAGTTGATTTTCGTCTTCATCCTTTATTTCAGAAAGATAGATGAGTTCATCACCGGCATCTTCAGAGGTTTTTATTTCTTTTCGTTTAGGGGCTTCATATGCTACGGCTCCTATAACAGCAGCAGTTTGAGTGGTTCTTTTGCTTCCGCCGCAACTGGCTAATGCCAGACTTAAGGCAAGTATGCCGCTCTGCTTTAGTATTCTGTTTCTCTTCATATATAGAAGCAAATCTTCCTTAATTGGCGCCGCAAAGGGGAGAAAATATTCCCGGGCTTGCCTGATAATTTTAAAATATATCCGGGTTTATAACTCTTTAGCTTTGTTAAGTATCGTTATTCCTTTAGATTCTTATAGATCAATTGAGCTGTATTTCTACTGGCACCCGGTCCTCCCAGTTTTTTTTCGAGTTCGAAATACTCGTGAAACACCTGTTTCCGGTTTTCTTCATCAAGAATATTGTTTAACGCAGCTTTCAGCGATTTGGTATTAAAATCGGTTTGAATCAATTCTTTTACCACTTCCTTATCCATAATAAGGTTGATCAGCGAAATATAGTCCAGATTAATTACGCGTTTTGCGATCTCATACGAAATCCTTCCGCCTTTATAGCAAACCACTTCAGGAACTTTAAACAATGCGGTTTCTAAAGTCGCCGTGCCCGAAGTGACTAAAGCGGCGCTCGCCACATCCAGGAGATTATAAGTTTCATTCATCACAATGTGCACCCGGTTTTTCTTTAAAAACGGCTCGTAAAATTCAGCATCCTGACTGGGAGCTCCGGCTATTATAAATTGATATTCCTTAAAATCTCCGGTAATGCTGAGCATGCCTTCAAGCATTTTTTGAATTTCCTGTTTCCGGCTTCCGGGCAAAAGAGCGATTATAGGTCGTTCATCCAGATTGTGCTTTTCGCGGAAGTCTTCCGGAGATACGGGTTCGCGGTCGTAAATAGCATCGAGCAGGGGATGCCCCACAAAATGAACCGGAAACTGATGTTTCTTTTCGTAAAACTCCTTTTCAAAAGGTAGAATCACAAACAGCTCATCAATATCCCGCTTGATGTCTTTAATTCGGCCTTCTTTCCAGGCCCAGATTTGAGGCGAAATGTAATAGTAATTCTTAAAACACTGCTGACGTGCCCATTTCGCTATGCGCAAATTAAAGCCTGGATAATCCACGTAAATTACGACGTCAGGATTATAGGCCTGAATGTCTTTTTTGCAGAATGCCAGGTTTTTGAAAATCGTGCGTATGTTTAATAACACTTCCAGAAAACCCATAAAGGCCAGATCGCGATAGTGCTTAACCAGAGTACCGCCCTGTTGCTGCATCAAATCACCTCCCCAAAACCGGAATTCGGCCTCGGGATCTTCCCTTTTCAAGGCTTTCATCAGATTTGAGGCGTGTAAATCGCCGCTTGCTTCGCCTGCCAGGATGTAATACTTCACGTGTTGAGTTTTAAAGATTTTCGCACAGCGAAAAAACTAGGGGTTCAGATTCCAGGAATTCAATTCAGTAATAAAACGATGCGCGGTAAGGTCAAATTGTACCGGTACTACCGAAACATAGCCGTTTGCCAGGGCCCATTCATCGGTGTCTTGGCCTTCGTCGTGATTTACGAACTCTCCGCTCAGCCAGTAGTAATCGCGACCCATGGGGTTTGTGCGTTTATCAAAATCTTCCACCCATTGCGCATTAGCCTGGCGACCCACCTTGATGCCCCGTATTTCGCTGGCCTTCAGTTTTGGAATGTTCACATTCAATACCACGCCCTGAGGAAGACCATTTTCCAGGACCTGACTGGTTATGCGCTTTACAAAGGTGTCACAATGCGAAAAATCTGCATCTATTGAGTAATCAAGCAATGAAAACCCTATTGCCGGAATGCCTTCAACACCGGCTTCTACCGCTGCACTCATCGTGCCGCTGTAAATCACATTGATAGACGAGTTAGAACCGTGATTGATGCCGCTCACGCAGATATCGGGTTTGCGGTGCATAATTTCCTGCACGGCGATTTTGACACAATCGGCAGGCGTGCCCGAACACTTGTATTCTTTATGATCTGCATCCTGAAATTCACGAACGGGATCACAATAAATTGTATCGTTTACAGTTATAGCGTGACCCATCCCGCTTTGCGGACTGTCTGGCGCCACTACTATAACGTCACCCAGTTCTTTCATTAGAGTAATGAGTTTGCGAATGCCCGGTGCGGTAATGCCGTCGTCGTTTGTAATTAAAATAAGCGGTTTTTGAGCTGTCATTAAATTTTTGCTTTCTGCTGCTAAAATACTAAATTACGTGGCCTTTGGCGAGCCCGCGGTTTAACAAATAATTACCGCATAGTATTGGCCGTGGCACGGTTTTTAATGTAGATTGCTAGTAAAAGAATAAAATGCTTAGAATTATGATAAAGAATGCAAAAGTACTTGTTTTAGCCTTACTTCTTGGGGCTGCGTCGTGTAGTTTCACGACAAATTCTGAAGACCCCGGTAAAGACAAAGTACTCATCAGCCTTATTTCTTACGTACTGGAGAAAGGCCATTATGACGCAAAAGATTTTGATGACACATTTTCTGAGCAGGTTTTTAATGACTTTATCACGGCTTTAGACCCACTTAAGCGTTATTTCCTGGCAAGCGATATCAAGGAGTTTGAGGTTTACAAAGATCAAATTGATGATCAGATCCGTAAGGAAGACATTACCTTTTTTGACATGGCTTACACGCGTTTGAGAGAGCGGATGGAAGAATCGAAGAAGATTTACGAAGAGGTACTTGACAAACCTTTTGATTATACAGCAGAAGATTCAATTGATACCGACTATGAGAATATAGCTTATGCTAAAAATCGTAAGGAGCTTAAAGAGCGTTGGGAAAATCAATTGAAGTTTAGTGCTATTGGTACGTATTACGACCGCATACAGGAAGAGGAGCAAAAAGCGAAAGACTCTACAGGTTATACTCCAATGTCCAAAGAGGCACTTGAAGAAGAAGCCCGTAAAACTACCAAAGATTCGTACGCAGAGTACTTTGAGTTTGCAGATGAGTTAGATCGTGACGATTATTTTGCGGTGTATATAAATTCTATTGTAGAAGAATTTGACCCGCATACAACCTATTTTGCGCCGGTTGATAAAGACCGATTTGATATGCAAATGAGTGGTCAGTTTCAGGGGATTGGTGCACGTCTACAGAAAAAAAGTAACGAAATAAGCATTACTGAAATTATTTCCGGAGGTCCCGCCTGGAGAGGTGAAGAGCTTGAAGAGGGAGATGTCATTCTTAAGGTAAAACAACAGGATGAAGATGTAGCGACCAGTGTTGTGGGAATGCGATTGGATGATGCGGTTGAATTGATCAAAGGCCCTAAAGGGACTGTAGTTACTTTAAATGTTAAGAAAAAAGACGGAACGATTCGCAATGTCGCAATTACCCGTGATGTTGTAGAGCTTGAAGAGACTTATGCCAAAACTACCACCGTAGAGAAGGAAGGTCGCAAGTATGGGGTTATTAATTTGCCTAAGTTTTACTTCGATATGCAAAACGCGAATCAACGTAATGCAGCGACTGATGTAAAGCAGGAAATAATCAGACTTAAGGAAGAAGGAGCAGAAGGTTTGGTAATCGACCTGCGCAGTAATGGTGGAGGTTCACTTTCTACTGTTGTTGATATCGCCGGCTTGTTTATTAAAGAAGGTCCGGTCGTTCAGGTGAAGTCTAATGGAGCCGAAAGTGAAATTCTTAAAGATAAAGACCCGAGTATTTTATGGGATAAGCCGTTGGTTATTTTGGTAAATGAAATCAGTGCTTCGGCAAGTGAAATCCTTGCTGCAGCAATGCAAGATTACAAACGTGCTGTGATTATAGGAAGTAAGCAAACGTACGGGAAGGGTACTGTACAAAATGTATACGACCTTAATCGCTGGTTACGCCAAAATGACCTGGGCGATATGGGAGCATTAAAAATTACTACCCAGAAGTTCTACCGAATCAACGGGGGTTCTACCCAGCTTGAAGGTGTGAAAAGTGATGTCGTAGTACCAGACCGTTACAGCTATATTGACATAGGGGAGAAAGATTTGGAAAACCCACTTCCCTGGGATAAAATTGATGCTGCAGATTACAAAGTTTGGGATGGTTATATCGATTATGAGCAAACCATCAACAACAGTAATGAGCGTATGTCGCAAAACGAGCAACTGCAATTGATTGAAGAAAATGCAAAATGGATCAAGAGTAAACAAGATGATTCGGTGTGGCCGCTAAATTTAGATCAATATGCCGCTAAGGTTGAGCAAAGCGAAGCAGAAGCCAAGCGTTTTGATGCGCTAAGAGATTATAAGACGGATTTAGTCTATAAGTCTTTGCCTTACGAAATGGAAGAATTTAAGAAAGATACGGTACTTAGGGAAAAGCGTCAGCGCTGGCACGAAGAGTTAGCTAAAGACGTGTATATGGAAGAGGCCATCAACGTTCTCGAAGACCTTAAGATTAACAATATCAGAAGAGGTAAGCTGGCAGACGTCAGAGATTAACTAGAAAAGGTAGACTTCTCTACCTTTCTAATCAAGGCTCATTCAGTGAGTGATTTATGGCAGAAAAATCCAGTTCATTAACTCAATTAGCGCTCCGGAAATTCAAACGAAATTTCTGGGGCGTTTTGAGTTTTATATACATCGTACTTTGCGGTCTTGTCGCGCTCTTCGCCTACGTGTTGGCGCCCGATGATACCCAAAATGCAAACCAGATGCATCTGGCTATCCATTCAAAGAAACCGGGTTTTACCGTAAAAATGCTTACTGTTCCCGGTCCTGATCCTGCGGCGCAATCTTTTTTGAGCGAATTCTTTTTAGGTGAAGCCAATGCAGATACCGAAATCCCGATTAATTCCATTAACCTGACAGAAACCGAAGTAGAATATGTGCCCTACAGCGACGAGGGGGCAGGGGAGTTGACTAAAGCCATAGCATACACAGACTTTGGCCTACAAGGGCAAATAGATCCTTCTGTTTTTGAAAAGGAATTTGTCTCTGAGAAAACTTTTATTCTGGGTACTGATAAATACGGAAGAGATTTGCTTAGCCGTATGCTCATCGGTACACGAATTTCGTTCAGTATTGGTTTTGTAGCCGTGTTGATTTCGTTACTCATCGGAATCTTTATGGGCGCGATTGGGGGCTATTTTGGCGGAAAAATTGATGCACTCGTGATGTGGATTATCAATGTAACCTGGTCTATTCCCACTTTACTTCTGGTAATCGCAATCACTTTGGCTTTAGGTAAAGGCTTTTGGCAGGTGTTTATCGCCGTTGGACTCACTATGTGGGTTGAGGTTGCCCGGGTAGTGCGGGGGCAGGTTTTAAGCGTTAAGGAGGCTCAATACGTAACTGCAGCGCGGGCCTTAGGGTATCGGGATATGCGCATCTTGTTTCGGCATATATTGCCTAACATTCTGGCTCCGGTTATCGTAATTAGCGCGGCAAACTTTGCCAGTGCGATTCTCATTGAAAGCGGTCTCAGCTTTTTAGGAATTGGGGCGCAGCCGCCTATTCCCAGCTGGGGCGCGATGATTAAAGATCACTACTCGTACATTATTTTGGGTAAAGCCTATCTGGCAATTATTCCCGGTCTTGCCATCATGAGTCTGGTAATGGCGTTTATGCTAATGGGTAACGCCTTGCGTGATGCGCTTGATGTAAAAGGAACAAACTAAAATGAAACGAAAATATACCTATCCGTTGCTGATGATGATTGCAGTGACGCTTATTTTTTTGGCCGAAAGGTATCTGGATGCTCAGGAGAAACAGAAGTATGTTGAGGCTGCCACCAGCGTAAAGTCTGAAGCGCTTGATTTTTTTCTGCCGGCTGCTACCTCAAATCAAATCATTAACCACGATTATTATACTCTTGAGTATAACGAGGAGGCTGAGCAGGCCAGCTGGGTGGCGTATACCCTGACTAAAGATCAATTGGTAGATGCCGAATTAAGTCGGCCCTATTTTGAGGTTGACCCGGCTGTAAAAACCGGGGCTGCCCACTGGCGCAATTATAAAAATAGCGGATATGACAGGGGGCATTTATGTCCTGCGGGAGACCGTCGTTTTAGCCCTCAGGCCTATGATGAAACGTTTCTGACGAGTAATATTAGTCCGCAATTGCGGGAATTCAATGGCGGCATCTGGAACCGTCTTGAAAATCAGGTGCGTGACTGGGCGAGGCGTTATGGCGAGCTTACTGTTGTCACGGGTGGACTTCTGGAAGATCCGGTAGCCAAAATAGGCGAGGAGGAAGTTTATGTACCTTCAGCTTTTTATAAAATTGTCATTCGAAAGGAGTCTTCCGGTTTTACGGCACTTGCGTTTTTGGTTCCGCATAGCGAAAGCGATCAGGATTTAAAAGCATTTGTAGTTACGATAGATGCTATTGAAGAGCTTACCAAACTTGATTTCTTTCCGCAGCTAGACGACGCTACTGAAACTCAATTGGAAGCTTCCAATTCGGTTACAGACTGGAAATTCTGATTTATCAAAAGTCTTTCCGCTTAAATGTTACCAGTCGTTAACGCGGTTACTGTCTAGCTTAACGAAGATAAAAAGCAGGATCGTAAAGCCCCATAAAGAAGAACCGCCATAACTGAAAAAGGGCAGAGGAATACCAACGGTGGGGAGCACCCCGGTTACCATCCCGATATTTACCAAAAAGTGAATAAATAAAATTCCGGCAACACTATAGCCGTAAATACGACTGAACTGACTCTTTTGCCGTTCGGCAAGTATAATGACGCGCAGCATAAGGCCTACAAAGAGGAAGATGACCAGCGTACTGCCCAGAAAGCCCCATTCTTCACCCACGGTGCTAAAAATATAGTCGGTTTGCTGCTCAGGTACAAAATCCCCTTTGGTCTGAGTTCCCTTTAAAAACCCTTTTCCAAATAAGCCACCATTACCAATTGCAATTTCAGACTGATACGTGTTGTAACCTATACTTTTCATATCTACATCTTTCCCCAATACCACATTAAAGCGGTCACGGTGACGCTGTTCAAACACGTTTTGAAAGATGTAATCAACCGAAAACACAAAGAGCATTGCGACAATGGGCAAAATGTAATACAGTCGTTTTCCGAAGCGCTTTTTGCGATTCATTATCAGAAGAATTACCGCGGTTACGAGAATTCCTGCAATGACATAGTAAGGCCCAAAAGCCAGTGTCAGTATAAAAAGGCCTACGACAACAGAGCCAATAATGAGATAAATTCCTGAAAGTCCCTCGCGGTAAAGCGGAAAGAAAAAGGCGGCATAAACGAGTGCACTACCCGGGTCTGGTTGTGGAATAATACAAATAGCCGGTAGAGCAATAATCACAAAGGCCCTGAGCTGGTGTACAAATGATTTTACATCGGTTTGAATATCGCTGAGGTATTTTGCCAAAGCGAGTGCTGTAGCTGCCTTGGCAAACTCACTGGGTTGCAGACCAAAGCTCCCAAAGCCGTACCAACTGGTTGCACCCGAAATGGTTTTTCCGAAGACAAAAAGCCCCAGAAGTGACAATATGGAAACTACATAAATAATACTGGCAAAGCGTTCAAAAAACTTGGCTTCGAGTGAGAGTATAAATATGATGAGAAGAATGCTTAGCCCTATAAAAAGCAACTGCTTCGCATAGAGATTACTCATATCAAAAAAGTCATAGGTTTCTGTCGGGTCTATTGATGCCGAGATAATATTCACCCACCCAATACCTACTAATGCGAGATATAATACAATAATTAGCCAGTCAAAGGTGCCGCGGTTGCGTGTATTTATAGCCATTAAAGTTTAGGCTTTTCGGGTACTCCACTTAGTTTTTTGCCGTCGTTGATGTAGAAGGGCTCGCCACTCAAAGGTTTAGCATATTCATCTTCGAGGCTGTGGGTAAGCACCCAGTCTTCCAGATCGGTACGTGTAATTTCACCCTTAATGTGTTTTTCAATCATCAAACTGGCGATCTTACCGGCATAACGGGAACCCCAATATCCGTTTTCAACGAAAACCGCAATGGCAATCTTCGGATTATCCTTGGGTGCGAAAGCTACGAAGATCGAGTGATCGGTTAATTGCTCGCGCTCACCATTGATTTTGGTATAGTTTTCTGCAGTACCGGTTTTTCCGCAAATTTCAATATCAGGAATGCGCACAGCCGAAGCGGTACCATAATTATACACATCGTTCATTCCCTGAACTACCGGCTCAAAATTAGCGGGGTCGACTGAAGTAATATGTTTAGTGCGGTATTCTTCCGGAATTTGTTTTTCATCTCCCTCTATGCTCTTAATGATGTGTGGCGTATAGTACCAGCCCCGGTTTGCAATGGCTGCGGTAACATTAGCCAGTTGAATGGGCGTAGTGCTTACCTCCCCCTGACCAATGGAGTTAGAAATGGTAGCAGTACTGTACCATTTATACTCCGGAAATTTATACATTCTGTTGTAAAACTTTCCATCTGGTATAAAGCCGGGGCGACCTATTGGTAAATCGGTACCCATAAAGTCACCGAGTCCAAAACTCGCCAAATGATTATTCCAAACATCCATACCTTCTTGCGGAGTATCGTATTTTTCGATTACTCTTCGGTAAACGTTTGCAAAATAGGCGTTACAGGAGTTTGCAATACCCGGAATCATGCTCAGCGGTGAGGGATGGTGGTGGCAGCCCAGTTTTCGTCCTCTTCCATACGAATAGCCGCCATAACACGAAAAACTTTCCTGTGTATTCACCACACCTTCCTGCAATGCAATAAGAGCATTTAAGGTTTTAAAGGGTGAGCCGGGAGGATATTCTCCCTGAAGGCTACGGTCAAATAGGGGATCGGTTATAGTGTCATACCAAAGTCTGGTAAAATTTGCCGAACGCTCGCGGCCTACCAGCAGAGCGGGATCGTAGTTGGGCGCAGAAACTAGCGCCAGAATTTCACCGGTCGCCGGTTCGATAGCAATAATACCGCCGCGTTTGTTGATCATTAGCTCTTCGCCATAACGCTGTAAGGCAGCATCTACCGTTAGCGTAATGTCTTTTCCGGGTTGTGGCAGTGTGTCAAGGCTTCCGTTTTTGTATGGACCAATGTCGCGGTTAAAGCGGTCTTTCTGAATGTATTTTACTCCTTTGACGCCTCTTAGAACTTCTTCATATTGCTTTTCAACTCCGGTTCTTCCTTTAAGGTCACCCGATTGGTAATAGGGGTTTGCCTCAATATCTGAATGATTTACTTCTGCTATATAGCCCAGAAAGTTTGCGCCAAAATCAATCTGATAATCTCGTAATGAGCGTTTTTGAATGTAGAAACCTTCGTATTTGCGCATTTTTTCCTGCAAATAGGCATATTCAGATTTTGTAAGCTGGGGTATGACAATCGAAGGCAATCGTGGCGAGTAGACCCTTGCTTTGTCAAGACGCGTTACCAAAGCTTCTTTGGTCATCTTTAGCATTTGGCAAAGTTCAAGCGTATCAAAAGGTTCAACCTCCCTGGGTATCACCATTACATCATAGGACGGCTGATTGCTAACTAAAAGCTCCCCGTTACGATCGTAAATGTGACCGCGTTGCGGATAGTCAAAACTGCGTTTAATTGCATTGTTTTCAGAAAGGCCGGCGTACGAGGTATTCAGGATTTGTAAATAGAATAGCCTTCCGGTGAACAAAAGTCCGGAAACCAATACAACAGAAAATAGCAGTATTCTTCTCATTTACGTCTAAAACTAAAAAGAGTGATAAAAAGCATGCAGAGCAAAAGGGTAAATGCTCCACTGAACAACGTCTTCTTAAGTATATAGATTATGTCTGAAAAGTTAAAACTTTCGAGAGAAAAAAGAATCAGATGATGCGTAAATATCATGATACTGAGAAACAGCAGCCTTTCTCCATAAGCAGCGCTCGAAACCTTTACGGCATTATACTCATACGCAATACCGAAAATCGACTGTAAAATCCACGGTCTGAGATAGGCAACCGTCACGCAGGCAGCTGCGTGCATTCCACCGCTATTGGCAAACATATCTATGCTTAACCCCAGTAAAAAACTTGAAAAAAGGAGCAGGGCGCGATTATCACCAATAGGGAAAAGCAAAACAAAAAGAACATACGGATAGGGATTGATATAGCCCAAAAAGTCGATGTTGTTAAACAGGGTGATCTGTGCCAAAACCAGCACGATAAAGCGTAAGATGTTACGTAAAATACTATTGCTCATCTCTGGTCTCCTGTTCTAAAGTTTGTATCTCTTCCCGGTCCAGATTTTCAATAACGTATACGTGACCCACATTGGTCATATCGTTGAACAATTTTACTTTTATGCTGTAAAAATTTTCAGTGGGATCCAGCGCATATTCTGCAATGGTACCTATGCCGATTCCCTCGGGGAAAATGGTCGATTTTCCTCCGGTAACGATAGTGTCGCCCTGTTTGACGGGAGCTTTAGATTGCACGTCAACGAGATCAACGAGATTAGGATCGCCGCCCTTCCAGACCAAAATACCAAAGTGATTGCTTTTCTTCAATTTGGCGTTAATCTGCGAATTGCTGTTTAAAATACTCATCACTGTTGCATAACCGGGAGAAACCCGGTCTACAATACCCACAATTCCTTTGCTGGTAATCACACCAAGATCTTGCTTTACGCCCTGATCGCGGCCTGCTTTCAGCGTGAGAAAATTGTCTTTATGCGAATAATTGTTATTGATGACCCGCGCTGTGGTAATTTGAAATCGGCTATCAAAACGCGTGGTGTCTATTTCCTGCGAAATGCTGTCGCGGGTATTTAAAAGTTGCTGTCTCAACCTGCTGTTTTCAGCAAGTAGTTGTTCATTATGTGTTTTAAGGTCGAAGTAGGACGAAACATCATCTATAGCCGTAAATATACCGCCGCTCAGAAAGTTTGCTGAATTGACAAACTTACTGCGGTGATAGGAGTGCGACTGAATCGTAAAAACAAGGGATAAAAACAGCAAAAATGCAAATAGCAGAAAGTTTCTATACTTGATTAGAAAATTGACAATTTGCTGCATGAATCACAATCCTGTTATTTGATGAGTACGCTCTTGAATTTATTCAAATTCTTGAGGGTGATACCGGTACCTCTTACAACTGCACGAAGCGGATCTTCTGCGATATAAACCGGTAAATCGGTTTTTTGAGATAAACGCTTATCCAGGCCGCGCAACATACTACCACCACCGGCAAGATAGATTCCGGTGTTGTAGATGTCTGCTGCAAGCTCAGGAGGTGTTTGTGACAGGGTTTCCATCACAGCGTCTTCAATGCGCAGAATTGATTTGTCTAAAGCCTTAGCGATCTCCCGATAAGAGATAGATACCTGCTTCGGTTTACCGGTTAGCAGGTCACGTCCCTGAACGCTCATATCTTCTGGCGGAACTTCTAAATCTTCGGTAGCCGCACCAATTTGTATTTTAATTTTTTCCGCACTGCGTTCCCCTACATACAGGTTATGCTGGGTGCGCATATAATAGATGATGTCATTCGTAAACACATCACCCGCGATCTTAACCGATTTATCGCAAACAATTCCACCTAAAGCAATCACGGCGATTTCGGTAGTACCACCACCTATATCTACGATCATATTTCCTTTAGGCTGCATGATATCAACCCCAATCCCTATGGCCGCAGCCATCGGCTCGTGAATCAAATAAACTTCCTTACCGTTAACACGCTCGGCACTCTCTTTTACCGCTCGCATTTCAACCTCTGTAATCCCGGAAGGGATACAAATCACCATACGTAAAGCAGGAGCAAACAAACGCTTTTTCAGCGCAGGAATTTCTTTGATGAACATACTCATCATTTGCTCACTGGCGTCAAAATCTGCGATTACCCCATCTTTAAGCGGGCGGATGGTTTTGATGTTTTCATGCGTTTTTCCCTGCATCATCGCGGCATCTTTACCGGCAGCGATAATTTTATTGCTTACCCGGTCACGGGCTACAATAGACGGACTATCAACCACAACTTTGTCGTTGTGAATGATGAGCGTGTTTGCGGTACCAAGATCTATTGCTATTTCTTCGGTAAGAAAATCAAAAAAGCCCATAAGCTAAGGTGTAATTAGAGAGATTAGGTGCTGAATCCTTTGTATTTAAATGTACTTAAAAAATACGTTTATTAGTGTTTAAAATGTCTGGTTCCGGTCATAACCATCGCCACATCATGCTCGTTGCAATAATCAATGCTCAATTGATCTTTGATAGAGCCTCCCGGTTGAATTACTGCGGTTATACCTGCCTTATCTGCCAGTTCCACACAGTCTGGAAACGGGAAGAAGGCATCACTCGCCATCACGGCTCCCTTAAGGTCAAAACCAAAGGAGGTTGCTTTCTCAACTGCCTGACGCAAAGCATCAACCCGTGAGGTCTGCCCGGTACCACTGGCGAAAAGCTGTTTGCCTTTAGCAAAAACAATGGTGTTAGACTTGGTGTGTTTGCAAATTTTTGAAGCAAATACTAAGTCAGTTAACTCTTCAACCGTGGGTTTATTGTTTGTTACGGTCTTAAGATCTTTAAGACTGTCTGTAATATGATCTTTATCCTGTACGAGTACGCCATTTAAGCAACTGCGCACCTGATCTTTAGGAAGGTCAATCGGCTTTTGAACCAACAGAACTCGATTTTTCTTTCCTTTTAAAATTTCTAAAGCCGCATCCGAATAAGAAGGAGCAATCACCACTTCACAGAATAGTTTGTGAATTTCCTCGGCAGTTGCTTTATCAATTTCTTTATTGGCAATTAGAATTCCGCCAAAGGCCGAAACCGGATCTCCGGCTAGCGCATCAACATAAGCCTGATGAAGGGTAGGGCGCTGTGCCACACCGCAGGCATTGTTGTGCTTTAAAATCGCAAAGGTTGGGTTTTCGTCTTTAAACTCAGCCATTAGGTTTACGGCTGCATCTACATCAAGCAAATTGTTATACGAAAGCTCTTTCCCGTGCAGTTGCTCAAACATCGCATCAAAATCTCCGTAAAAAGTACCCTGCTGATGTGGGTTTTCACCGTAACGCAAAGTTTTACCCTGAGTATAGCTCGCTTTGTAAACGGTTTCTTCTTCGTTGAAATAATTGAAGATCGCCGTATCGTAATGGGAGGAAACATTAAAGGCTTTGGCAGCAAAACGCTTGCGATCAGCAAGGGTAGTGGTGCCTTTATTAGCAGAAATCAGTTCTAAAACTTCTTCATAATCGTCAACCGAAGAAACACAAAGCGTGTCTTTAAAGTTTTTAGCTGCAGCGCGGATTAATGAAATACCACCGATATCAATTTTCTCAACGATATCCTGTTGTGAAGCGCCCGAAGCTACTGTTTTTTCAAATGGATATAAATCTACAATGACGATATCCAACTGTGGAATCTCATATTCTTCCATCTCGGCAACATCGCCCTCGTGATCCTGACGGTTTAGAATACCACCAAAAATCTTAGGGTGTAGGGTTTTTACTCTTCCGCCCAAAATAGAAGGATAGGAAGTGATGTCTTCAACCGGCACAACCGGAATATCCAGATCACGAATAAATTTTTCGGTACCTCCTGTAGAATAAAGCGTTATGCCAAGTTCATGAAATTTTTTAATAAGGGGTTCAAGACCTTCTTTGCTAAAAACGGAAACCAGGGCTGCTTTGGCCTGAATAGGAGTACTCATAAGAAAAATTTATTTTGGGTGCAAAAGTATGAATTTAAGCACTAAAACGTCACGCATATTTTTGTATTTTCTCGGTATAATTTTGTAACGCCAAACGGGCTTTTGCGTCATACAGGCATTATCATTTAGTCTTTACTATGCTAATTTACCTCAGGGTTCTAAAAGAGAGTCTCGCATTTGCGGTCAATGCATTGCGTAACAACAAGTTGCGAACACTTCTGTCTTTATTGGGAGTGACCATTGGTATCTTTTCGATCATTGGGGTTTTGGCTGCGGTTGATTCGCTAAAACAGGAAATAAAAGGCAGTCTTTCTTCACTTGATAACAGCACAATTATTTTAATGCGTTTTTCATTTGGGCCCACAGATATTCCGAAGTGGAAACGGGAGCAATTTCCTGATGTGACCTATGAGGAGTATCAGTTTATAAGCCGAAATGTACCCGATGTAGAAGCAGCCTCTTTTAGCCTTAATGTCCCTGCGGAATCCATAAAATTTGGTGATAAGCTGGTAACGGGCGTAAATATCGCTCCGGTAACTGACGGGTACTACAATATCGAAGCTTTACAATTAGCGGAAGGGCGCTTTTTTAATGAGGCGGAATCCAATAGCGGTTCTAATGTAATTGTTTTGGGAGATGAAATTGCTGAAGGTTTATTTGGAGGATTGGATCCTATCGGAAAACAGGTGCGTCTATATGGGCAGCGCTTTTCGGTGATTGGAGTGTTAGAGAAGGAAGGAAATAGCATTTTTGGTCCGTCAAAAGATGGAATGGTTATACTTCCCGTTAATGTAGTGCGTCGTATTTACGGAAGCAATAATAAAGCGGCCTTTCCGCAGATTGTTATCAAACCCGAATCTGGTGTTGATGTGCCCGAGTTTAACGCCATTCTTGCACAGCGTCTGCGTCAATACCGGGGTTTAAAAACTGACGAAGTCAATAATTTCTTTATCAATCAGCTTTCGGGCTTTACCGATTTTATAGATAATATAACCGGCACCATGTCAACTATTGGCGGGTTTATTGGCCTTTTCTCCTTATTGGTGGGTGGTTTTGGTATTGCCAATATTATGTTTGTAAGCGTAAAGGAGCGTACCAATTTAATCGGGATTCAAAAAGCACTTGGAGCCAAAAATCGGTTTATCCTGCTTCAGTTTTTATTTGAATCAATAATCCTGGCCGCTATTGGTGGATTAATCGGTCTCGGTTTGGTGTGGATTATCACCATTGTGCTCTCGCAATTCACCGGAAGTTTTGAGTTTGTACTTTCGGCAACCAACATATTCTACGGCCTGTTCAGCTCTGTTCTTATCGGCTTAATCGCCGGCATTGTACCTGCGTTTATGGCTTCGCGCCTAGATCCTGTAGAAGCAATCAGAACCGGGATGTAAATTTTTAGCTCAAAATTCCCGAGACCTGCTCATTCACCCATTCTAAAAAGCGCTCGTCAGCTTCAGTAAACGGGTCTGCAGTATTTGAATCAATGTCGATTTGACCTATGTTTTTTCCGTCAACAAATAGAGGGACAACGATCTCTGCTTTCACTGTAATGCTGCAGGCGATATAATTGTCCTGAGCCTTAACATCTGGCACTACAAAATTTTGATTGGACACGGCTACCTGCCCGCAGATACCTTTTCCAAAAGGAATTATGGTATGATCTGTAGGCTCACCGGCATAGGAGCTTAGTTTTAGTTCGTCTTTATCTCCATTCTTAAAATAGAAACCTACCCAGTCGTAATAATCAACTTCAGCGCGCAATAGCGTGCAAAGCTCTTCAAGTCGGTGCTCTACCGAAAGCTGATCTTGTTGCAGAATAGTTGATACTTGTGGTTTTAGAGCTTCAAAAGTCATTTTTCTTGTATTTTAGGGCGGTTTTAAACCTGTTTTTAGTGCTTCAATTGATTCGCAAATATAAGTCGGTACTTTTTTTTATCCTTACTTTTTTAGGGGTGTATCTTGTGCTGAGTTTTTGTTATGCGATGTACTTGAAGTATGCGCAATCAGAAGCCTATTATCCTGATTATATAACGCACCGCGTGGCACAGCAGAGCGAAAGCTTGGTGAATATACTTGGGTACCGCGGTGAAATTGAACCACACCCCGACGAGGCTTCGATGAAATTATTTGTAAACGAGCTTTTTGTAGCCCGCGTGGTAGAGGGTTGTAATGCGGTAAGTGTTTTGATTTTATTCGCTGCTTTTGTTCTGGCATTTTATCAGGGCTTGCGGTCCACGTTGCTTTTTGTTTTTGGCGGCGGCGTGTTGATTTATGCGGTTAATATCATACGCATTGCCCTGCTGAGTATTGGGCTGTACGCGTATCCCGATTATAAAGAGCTTTTGCACGATGTGGTTTTTCCGGGTATCATTTATGGGCTGGTTGTAGTGCTTTGGCTTTTTTGGATTCGCAGGTTTAAAGAGCAAATGCGATGAGAAAAGTCTTAGTTTTTTTACTGTGTATCAGTTTAATAGCTGCGTTGATAGGGATTCGTGTTTATCAGGAGCATTTGTTTTATGACCCGCTTGTGCTGTTTTTCAAATCGGCTTATCTTTCGGAGAACACCTTGCCTCAATTGGATTTCGTTAAGCTGATGTTGCATACCGGCATCCGTTTTTGGCTGAACGCATCCATCTCTATTGTTTTTATTGGTTTGCTTTTTCGCAGCCGCGAAAATTTTAAAATACTGCTACTCATTTATGCTGTGGCATTTGTAGTGCTTCTAACGGCCTTCGCTTTAGTGCTGAAAAATTATAATATTGAGCTCAACCTGTTGCTGTTCTACATCCGGCGGTTTTTGATTCAGCCTATGTTGCTGCTTATTTTGCTTCCGGCATTTTATTACCAAAGGCTCAAGAGCAGGGCTTAGTTTGTATCTTTAGCCCGAATATTCAATTTATAATATGAAAAAACTAGTTATAGCAAGTTCAGTACTTGTGCTTTTAGCCTGCGGCGAAAAGAAAGCGAAATCAGAAACGGTGAGTGTTTCTGCTGATACAACTCAGGAGGAAGTGTATACGGGTAGCGAGCGTGAGGCGCAATTCGAAAACGAGCAGGTTGCTCAGGTTTATGATGATTATAATTTACTGAAAGTAGCCTTAGTCAATACCGATGCCGAAGCGGCAAAGGCTGCAGCCTCAAAAATGCTGGAAAGTATTAAAGCATTGGAAGGGGATACGGCTGATCTTTTGGTTACTGCTCAGGATATTGCTGCCGCGACTGATGTGAATATTCAGCGGGCTCGTTTTGAAGAGTTAACTGCTGAAGTTAAATCTTTAGTTGAGGCCAACATCACCTCCGGTAGTTTGTATTATCAGTATTGCCCAATGGCTTTTGACGGGAAAGGGGCGTATTGGATTTCTAATGAGGAAAAAGTGTATAATCCGTATTTTGGAGATGTGATGCTCAATTGCGGTACGATTGATTCTAAGATTGAATAATCCTCTCCAGAGTCAGAATTAAAAGTTTAGCACTAAAAAAATCCCTTCAGAGAAATCTGAAGGGATTTGATATTTAAGTGTACGTTTCGTACTACATCATTCCGGGCATACCGCCACCCATTCCTCCAGGCATTCCGGCGCCTCCGCCTTTCTCTTCAGGAATGTCAGTCAATGCACACTCGGTAGTAAGAATCATACCAGAAACCGAAGCTGCGTTTTCAAGTGCGACACGGGTTACTTTCTTAGGATCGATGATTCCTTCCGTAAGCATATTTACATAACGCTCAGTCTTGGCATCATAACCATAGTCTGCTTCGCCTTCAATTACTTTGGCGATAACTACAGAACCTTCACCACCGGCATTAGCCACGATAGTACGTAATGGAGCTTCGATTGCACGGTCAACGATTTTGATTCCGGTTGCTTCATCAGCGTTTTCAGATTTAAGTCCTTCAAGAACGCGTTTTGCGCGAACTAAAGCAACACCACCACCGGCAACAATACCTTCTTCAACAGCCGCACGGGTTGCGTGAAGGGCGTCATCTACACGGTCTTTTTTCTCTTTCATTTCTACTTCAGAAGCAGCACCTACGTAAAGAACAGCAACACCACCGGCTAGTTTAGCCAGACGCTCCTGTAGTTTTTCTTTATCGTAATCGCTGGTAGTAGTCTCAATCTGAGCTTTGATTTGGTTTACGCGAGTTTTGATCGCATCGCTGTCGCCACCACCATTTACAATGGTAGTATTGTCTTTGTCTATGGTTACATTTTCAGCAGTACCCAACATGTCAATAGTGGCGTTTTCAAGAGTGAAACCGCGCTCTTCGCTAATTACGGTACCGCCGGTAAGAATAGCGATATCTTCAAGCATTGCTTTACGACGGTCACCAAAACCTGGAGCTTTAACCGCAGCGATTTTAAGTGCACCGCGCAGTTTGTTCACTACAAGAGTTGCAAGTGCTTCACCATCTACATCTTCAGCTACAATAAGCAAAGGCTTACCTGATTGAGCAACCGGCTCAAGAACTGGCAATAAATCTTTCATGGAAGAAATTTTCTTGTCAAATAACAAGATGTACGGATTCTCCAATTCAGTTTGCATTTTTTCGCTATCAGTCACAAAATACGGAGAAAGGTATCCGCGGTCAAACTGCATACCTTCTACCACGTCAACGTAAGTTTCGGTACCTTTTGCTTCTTCAACGGTGATCACACCTTCTTTTCCTACTTTACCAAAAGCTTCGGCAATCAACTCGCCAATAACGTCATCATTATTAGCAGAGATTGAAGCTACCTGCTTGATTTTTTCAGAAGAGCTTCCTACTTCTTTAGCTTGTTTTTCAAGGTCTGCTGTGATGGCTTCAACTGCTTTGTCAATACCACGTTTCAAATCCATAGGGTTTGCGCCGGCAGCAACGTTTTTAAGACCTTCCTGTACGATTGCCTGAGCAAGTACGGTCGCAGTGGTTGTACCGTCACCGGCAAGATCGTTAGTTTTAGAAGCTACTTCTTTTACCATCTGAGCACCCATATTTTCAAGTGCATCTTCAAGCTCAATTTCTTTAGCAACGGTTACACCATCTTTAGTCACCTGTGGGCCACCAAAAGATTTGCTGATGATTACGTTACGACCCTTTGGGCCTAATGTTACTTTTACTGCGTTAGCGAGTGCATCTACACCACGCTTAATGCCATCTCTTGCTGAGATGTCAAATGTTATATCTTTAGCCATTTTTGTTGATTTTAGTTTTTCGCGAATGCGAAAGAATTGATAATTACTTAGTTAAACAGAAGTTTGCATTAGATGATCGCTAGGATGTCGTCTTCGCGCATCATCAGGTAGTCGTTTCCATCTAATTTTAATTCGGTACCCGAATATTTTCCGTAAAGAACCGTGTCGCCCACTTTTACGGTCATCTCGTGATCCTTTTTACCGCTTCCTACAGCTACAACTTTGCCTTGTTGAGGTTTTTCTTTTGCTGTTTCCGGAATGTAAAGGCCGGATGCTGTTTTAGTCTCGGCTGCCATTGGCTCTACCAAAACCCGATCTGAAAGAGGTTTAATATTTACTCCCATTTTTGTATGAATTTTTAGTTATTAATTTTCTTAATTGTGACCACTAAAAGGCACAAAGTATGCCAGTCGAAGGAGGCTGACAAAAAGGCAAAAAAAAGACCGCATTATTGCGGTCTTCTAAATTATAGGATGACTAAACTGTCACTTAGTTATTATCGGTGTCTGTTGCCGGAGCCGCGTCTGCAGGTGCAGGCTCTGTCAGGGGAACGATGTTTTCTACATCTTCTCCTTCAATAATCTTAGACTCATTGCTTTCTCCACCTCCAAAAATGGTAACATTTGAAATCAAAATAAGCACTAAAAGAATGGTTGCAAGACCCCAGGTACTTTTGTCAAGAAAGTCTCCGGTCTTTTTAACTCCACCTATTTGCTGAGTGCCTCCGCCCCCAAAAGAAGAAGATAAACCGCCGCCTTTAGGATTTTGTACCATAATTACTACGATAAGTAGGAAGGCTACTATAATGATTAAAACTAAAAAGATTAAAAACATCTGATATTCAATTTATGAGTTGCGGTTTCCTGCTTTATCTACCGCGGTTTAACTATTTATTTTCCTGCAATTGTTCTATTGCCCGAATTTGGTCTGCAAAGAAACCACTTTTTTCCGGATATTTCAAACTTAAAATTTTATAGGCTTGTTTTGCTTTTGCATAGTTTTTTTGCTCCACATAAACCCGGGCCAAAGTCTCGGTCATCAGGCTATCACTGGGCTTAAAGCGATCTTCTAAATCAGTCTTTTTAAAACCGGTATCTGGCGGACTTACTTTTATCTTGGGATTGGTTTCTATAAAACGGTCTATAAGCTCCAGTCGGCGCGCGCGATCGGGATCCTCTTCGGTTATTGTTTGCTCCGTAATCGGGGCTTGTGGTTCTTCTTTTTCTTCGGAAACTTGCGTTTCGGTTATTTGGGGCTCCTCAATATCAGCCGGTGAAGGTTCCCGATTGATTTTATTAAAGGAAGTAAGCTTTAGCCATTCGCTAAAGGAATGTGTTTCCTTTTTATTGAACTCAAGGGGTTTGCCTACCTGCAACTGTTCTTCGGGAGTTTGATCTTCCTTATTTTTCTCCTCAGTGGGTTCTTTCGGTACAAAAAATTCCGGGTCAAGTACCCTATGGGCTTTATCAACCTCTTCGGCTTCTAATTGAGCCGAAACATCGGTAAACTCAAAAACAGCCATGTTTTTAAGATGCGCTTCCTGATTTTTAATCTGCTCACTTACCTGAGTCTGATTAAAAAAGTCTGAAGTGATGTAGTCAAAGAGTACGCTGCGATCCTGGGTGTAGGCTGCGGTTTTTTTAAGCTCGGTGTTATACAGGTAGCTGTCATCATTTTTCAGGCCTTTGAGATAAAGCGCACGTGCTGCCTGAAAAAAAGGATATTCCTTTACCAGATTTCGCAACTCCATAGACTCCTCGCCGGTAATGCGGTCAGGGTGTTCCAGAAGGTATGTAAAGGTTTTGGTTTGCATACTAAAGAGTTACCAGTTTGCCAGCGATGCCTGAAAAATATCCTGGGTTATCCGTTCAAAAATTTCCTCAAGTGCACTATCTAACGCAGAACCTACGGGCTGCGCGTTACCGGGTATGTCAACAAAAAAGGAGAAGCGCTTCTCGAAATCTGCGCTTCCGTCTTCAATCGTTTTGTTGGTAAAGCTGCAGAGCACCACAATGGTCAAACGTGTTTGTGCTGCCACATTATCTGAGGTCGCTGTTTGCGGCGCGAAATAATAGTCTATGATTTCGCCTGTATATACCAAATCGGCCTGATTAATATTGGTTGTGAGATTAAGGCTGGTTTGGTTTTGAATTAGATCCTGCAGGGCAAACGTAAAACGCTGGTCAATACCCGGTTCTACTACTGCGGCTGTATTCTGAAAGAAAGGAACTGCAAAGGTCGTTGCGCTACCTATGTTTGCTCCTGTAAACGAATAAAACCCGCAACTGTTAAACGTTAAAAGGCTTAAGAATAAAAAAGTCAGTTTGAGTTTTGTCATAGTTGCGTTTACTAAAAGGTGTATACAGTAAAACGGATTGATTATAAATCGTATTGTTTAATCTTACGGTACAGGGTGCGCTCGCTGATGCCGAGTTCTTTTGCTGCTGCTTTGCGCTTGCCGTTATGGCGTTCCAGAGATTTTTCAATCAGTTCCAGTTCTTTTTCTTGAAGCGAAAGCGTTTCTTCTTCCTCCACGTCTTCGGCAAAATGATATTTGTCGGAAACCGGAGCGCTCACAACAGACTCCTGTGGAATCTGAAGCACCTCGGTGATATCTTCAGCACTCTCAAAAGCATCGGTGTCTTCTTCCTGATAAATCTTCTTGATCAGTGATTTGTTTTCTTCCCTTACCGAAGCGTTGTTTCCATTTTCCATCAACTCCAGCGTCAGCTTTTTGAGGTCATTCAGGTCACTTTTCATATCAAAAAGCACTTTGTAAAGAATCTCGCGTTCGCTGCTGAAGTCGCTTTCTCCTTTTTTGCTTCCTACGACTGCGGGCAGGTTTGCCCCGGTATCGGGTAAATAGGCGCGTAATTTCTCTAAAGTAATGCTCCGGTTTTGCTCCAGTACCGAAATTTGCTCGGCCACATTACGCAATTGTCTGATGTTCCCAGACCAGCGGTATTTCAGCAAAAGCTGAACCGCGTCATCTTCAAGCCTGATGGTAGGCATTTTGTATTTGCTGGCAAAGTCTGAAGCAAACTTTCTGAACAACAAATGAATATCGTCTTTACGGTCACGCAGGGGCGGAAGATTGATCTCAACCGTACTCAGGCGGTAGTATAAATCTTCCCTGAATTTCTCCTGATTGATAGCCTCAAACATTTTTACGTTTGTAGCGGCTACGATGCGTACATCGGTTTTTTGGGTTTTTGATGAACCCACTTTTAGGAATTCGCCGTTTTCCAAAACACGAAGTAAGCGTACCTGGGTGGGAAGCGGCAGTTCGCCCACTTCATCCAAAAAGATGGTCCCGCCATCAGCCTCTTCAAAATATCCGCTTCGGGTTGATGTAGCGCCGGTAAAGGCTCCTTTTTCGTGACCAAAAAGTTCACTGTCAATGGTTCCTTCGGGGATGGCGCCGCAGTTTACGGCAATGTATTTATTGTGTTTGCGATGAGAAAGCGCGTGTATGATACGCGGAATACTTTCTTTACCCACCCCGCTTTCACCGGTAACCAAAACCGAAATATCTGTAGGTGCCACCTGAATGGCTTTTTCTATTGATCGATTGAGTTTGGGATCATCACCTATGATACCAAAACGTTGTTTAATCGCGTGAACTGATTCCATAGTTTGTCCTTAGTTATTGTCTGAATAGCCCACAGCCTTACCTAAAAGGGTGGTGCTGGTGCAATCTAAAATTTCTACGTTTACAAAATCTCCTACTTTATAGTGTTCTTTTGGGAAAACAGCTACCGTGTTTTGAGTCGTACGACCCATCCACTCGGCATCACTTTTCTTCGACTCCTTTTCGATCAGTACTTCTACTGTTTTGCCCAGCTGTTTTTTGGTGTTGTATAATGAATGCTTTTGCTGAAGGGCGATGATTTCGGCAAGTCGTTCTTTTTTAACCGCTAGAGGCACATCGTCTTCCAGTTTTCGTGCAGCTAAAGTTCCGGGACGCTCGCTGTAGGCAAACATAAACCCAAAATCGTATTTTACGTATTCCATCAGGCTTAGCGTGTCCTGATGATCGGCATCGGTTTCGGTTGGGAAGCCGGTGATCATATCCTGAGAAATCGCACAGTCTGGAATAATCTCACGAATGCTGTCAATTAAATCAAAATATTCCTGACGCGTATGCAGGCGGTTCATTTCCTTAAGAATGCGGTCGCTACCACTTTGTACAGGCAAGTGAATGTACTTGCAAATATTGGGGTATTTAGCCATTGTTCTAATCACGTCAAGTGTCATATCCTGAGGGTTAGAAGTCGAAAAGCGAATGCGCATTTTAGGTTGGGCCTCAGCAACCATTGCAAGCAGGCCGGCAAAATTTACCGCGGTAGCCTTGGCCATATCGCTTGCTTTTTCAAAGTCTTTCTTGAGTCCGCCGCCGTACCATAAAAAGCTGTCTACATTTTGACCAAGAAGGGTCACTTCTTTAAAGCCTTTTGCTGCAAGATCATTTACTTCCTCTACAATACTTTGTGGGTCGCGGCTGCGCTCACGTCCACGCGTAAAAGGAACCACGCAGAAAGTACACATATTATCGCAGCCTCGGGTGATGCTCACAAAGGCGGTCACCCCGTTACTTTGCAAACGCACCGGAGCGATATCGCCGTAGGTTTCTTCTTTAGAAAGAATCACGTTTATGGCGTCACGGCCTTCTTCGACCTCGCTTAATAAATTAGGTAAATCTTTATAGGCATCAGGACCTACAACAAGATCGACGATTTTTTCTTCTTCGAGGAATTTGCTTTTAAGACGTTCTGCCATACAGCCTAGAACACCAACTTTCATAGCCGGATTTACTTTCTTTACGGCATTGTATTTTTCCAGACGCTTACGTACAGTTTGCTCGGCTTTATCACGAATGGAGCAGGTGTTTACCAAAACAAGATCTGCATCTTCAAGCGACTGCGTGGTATTATAGCCTTCCTTAGAAAGGATAGATGCGACAATCTCACTGTCGCTAAAATTCATCTGGCAACCGTAGCTTTCAATAAATAACTTCTTGGTGTTGGCCGATTGAGGCTCGAGTACGAGGGCTTCTCCTTGTTTTTTTTCGTCAATAATCTTCTCCATAAACTAACTGCTTCCTTAAAATAGTGGGCAAAGATACAATTAAGCCCACTTGTGACAAAGTGTCATTACTGTATTCTTTGCAGGTTTTGTGGATGGTTGTGTCTTAATAGGAAAAATGCAGCGCTACAGGCTAAAAAAGATTATTTTCTGCAAATTTTGTTTAAGTTCGTTGCTTAATTTTTAGACAAACTAGAGCCTGTGTCAAGCCGCTATAATGAGCTTGCGGGTTGGGATAATAAAATTTCTACTACTTTTGTCTATCTCAAGTCAGAAATAGATTGGCTTGTGGCCCCTTTAAAAAGGGCAAATAGCTTCAAAAAATCACTATGGCAAAAAATCTGGTAATTGTTGAGTCACCTGCGAAAGCAAAGACGATAGAAAAGTTTTTAGGAAAGGAATTCAAGGTCGAGAGTAGCTTTGGGCATATCGCAGATTTGCCTACTAAAGAACTTGGCGTTGATGTGGAAGGTGATTTTAAACCCAAATACACAGTTAATAAAGACAAGAAATCTGTTGTAAAGAAACTGAAAGATCTCGCAAGCAAAGCTGAAATGGTATGGCTGGCGAGTGATGAGGACCGCGAGGGAGAGGCTATTGCCTGGCATTTGGCTGAAGAATTAGATTTAGACAAAAAGAAAACCAAGCGAATTGTTTTTTCAGAGATTACCAAAAAGGCAATTTTAAGAGCTATTGAAAACCCGAGAGAGATTGATTACAATCTCGTTAACGCTCAGCAGGCGCGCAGGGTACTTGACCGTTTGGTAGGATACGAGATTTCGCCGGTTTTATGGCGAAAAGTTAAAGGCGGACTTTCAGCAGGGCGCGTACAATCCGTATCAGTACGTTTGATTGTGGAGCGTGAACGTGAGATTCAGGCTTTTAATACGGAAGATTATTTTAGGGTAGATGCAGAGTTTGCAAATGCTGAAGGAAAGACTTTAAAAGCAAAACTTCCTAAAAACCTCGAAAACCGGAAGGAGGCTGAGGCTTTTTTAAATGCTAACGCCAGTGCTACTTTCAAGGTAGATGCACTGACTACCAAACCGGCTAAGAAGGCGCCGGCACCACCTTTTACGACTTCAACGCTTCAGCAGGAAGCTTCACGTAAACTGTACTTTTCGGTGAGTAAGACGATGACTCTTGCGCAACGTCTCTATGAAGCGGGTCTTATTACGTATATGAGAACCGATAGTGTTAACCTTTCGCAGGATGCGAAACAGGGAGCGGCAGATGAGATTGTTGCAGCCTACGGTCAAAAATACCATAAGGAGCGTAATTATAAAGGAAAAAGCAAGGGAGCTCAGGAAGCTCACGAAGCTATTAGACCTACCGATTTTAGTAAGCACAGCGTAAATCTCGATCGGGATCAGGCGCGTTTATACGAACTGATCTGGAAACGCGCCATTGCCTCGCAGATGAGCGAAGCGCAATTAGAGCGTACCAATGTTCAGATCGCCTCTTCAAACCATCCGTCTAACTTCACTGCAAATGGTGAGGTGATTAAATTTGACGGATTCTTAAAAGTATATCTGGAGGGAACAGATGATGAAGATCAGGAAGAAAGCGGAATCCTTCCTCCGTTAAAAGAAGGGGAGCAGCTTGATAATCTTTGGATCACAGCGACAGAACGCTTCACCAGACCACCTTATCGCTACACGGAAGCTTCTTTGGTTAAGAAGCTGGAAGAATTGGGTATAGGGCGTCCTTCTACCTATGCGCCTACCATTACCACAATTCAGAACAGAAAATATATCGAGAAAGGTAATGTTGAAGGCACCGAGCGTGAGTACGATCTGCTTACGCTTAAAAAAGGAAGTATTAAGGCTAAAAAACTCACCGAAAAAGTAGGTTCAGATAAAGGTAAATTGGTACCTACCGATGTAGGTATGGTGGTGAATGACTTTCTGGTTAATCACTTTGAAAATATTCTCGATTACAATTTTACCGCTAAGGTAGAACAGGACTTTGACGAGATCGCGGAAGGAAACGAGGAATGGACCAAGATGATGAAAGACTTCTATAAAGACTTTCATCCGCAAGTTAAAGATGTGGCTGAAAATGCAGAACGTGAGGTAGGGGAGCGTGTATTGGGGACTGATCCTAAAACCGGGAAACCGGTAAGTGTACGACTAGGTAAATACGGTGCGATGGTGCAGATAGGTTCTGTAGAAGACGATGAGAAACCTCAGTTTGCAGGTCTTTTGCCTGATCAACAGTTGGAAAGCATCACCTTTGAAGAAGCTATGGATTTATTCAAGCTTCCACGGGAATTGGGTGAGTATGAAGGCGAAGCCGTTGAGGTTAATAACGGTCGTTATGGTCCTTACGTTAAGTTTGGAAAAAACTTTGTTTCCCTACCTAAAGGCCGTGATCCACTCGAAGTGGAATTTGATGAGGCCGTAAAATACATAAAGGAAAAGCAAAAGGCAGATGCTCCTATTTATGAATACGAAGACAAGCCGGTAACTAAAGGTGTTGGCCGTTTCGGTCCCTTTATAAAATGGAATGGAATTTTTATCAATGTCAATAAGAAATACGATTTTGATAATTTGTCTGAAGATGATCTTATTCAGTTAATCGAAGACAAGAAGCAAAAAGAAAAGGATAAGATAATCCACGATTTCAAAGACGAGGGTATTCGAGTAGAAAAAGCGCGTTGGGGCAGGTCAAATATCATTAAAGGTAAGACTAAAATTGAATTGCCTAAGACCGTTGACGCGGCTAAGCTTACGCTTGAGGAGGTTAAAGATATTTTGGAGAAGCAAGGACCTAAGCCTAAGAAAAAAGCGGCTTCAAAGACTGCCAAAAAGAAAACAACCCGTAAAAAGACAACCGCAAAAAAGAAGTAATTCATGGCATTTGAAAATTTGCTTCCGGTCTCTGATGCGCTTCTGGCGCAGGCCGGGTTATTTAATGAGCAGCGGTTATTCAACCAACTTAAAATACACTCCAGGGAATCAGGTTTACCTGAACTCAACGAACTTGATGTGGTTTTAATTGGTGTTAGAGAGCGTCGTGGTGCAGTAGAGGAGCTTGAGGATTACCTTGATTTTTCCGCTGTGCGAAAAGCTTTTTACAAATTGTTTCCGGGTAACTGGCACACCAGGGTGGGCGATCTGGGCGATCTGGAAGCCGGTGATCAACTATCAGATACTTATTTCGCACTCAAAGAATTGGTCAATTCGTGCGTAAAAAACGACGTTATCCCTATTATTTTAGGTGGGAGCCAGGATCTTACCTATGCCTTGTACCGTGCTTTTGACGATTTAGATCAGATGGTAAATCTGGTCAGCGTAGATAGTCGTTTTGATTTGGGTAACAGCAGTTTGCCTATAACCCACGAGTCTTATGTGGGTAAAATCATCGTAGAGCAACCTTACAACCTTTTTAATTATTCCAATTTAGGGTACCAGACCTTTTTCAACAGTCAGGAAGAAATTGACTTGATGGAAAAACTCTATTTCGATGCCTTTAGACTGGGTAATTTAACGAGTGATATAAGCAGAATTGAGCCTGTGATGCGTGATGCAGATATCGTAAGTTTCGACCTTTCTGCGATACAGGCAGATGTGCTTGGGTTTATGCATCCGGAGCACAGTAACGGTTTTAACGGGCGGGAATCCTGTGCGATTGCGAGGTATGCGGGTTTGAGCGACCGGGTGCGGGTATTTGGGATTTTTGAATACCTGATCACTAAGGAGGCTAGTGTTTCCGCTTCGCTATTGGGGCAGATGATTTGGTACTTTATTGAAGGCGTGAATTATAGAATGAACGAGTCGCTTTCTAATCGTGACGAGGATTTTCTGCATTACAACGTGCCTGTTGATGATGAGATGTTGAGCTTTTACAAAAGCCGAAGGTCAGACCGCTGGTGGATTGAAATTCCTTTTTTAGAAGGCGTTAATACTAAATTAAAAAGGCATACGTTATTACCTTGCACTGAAGAAGATTATGTAAACGCTTGTAATCAGGAGATTCCGGAGCGCTGGTATAAGGCAAAGCTTAAGAATGAAATATAATTAACAATTTATTTAGATTTTTTGGTAATTTTCGGGAAAAAATTGCTTTTTAGCATTTTTATAGATAGGTTTACCGTCTCAAATCTAGATTTAACATAATTAACCTATGAAGAAGTTTCTTGCAATTATTGCAATTGCGAGCTCGTTGATTGGTTGCGGTCGGAATGATCGCGGTGAGCTTGTTGGGGCAAAAGGCAAAAAGTGGAACCCTGAAAAGCCCTACGGAATGACATTGGTTTCCGGCGGTGCTTACATTATGGGTAAGAGTGATGATGACATCGCTGCCATTAAAGATGCGCCTACCAAGACGGTTACAGTCCGCTCGTTCTACATGGATGAAACCGAAATTACAAATTCAGAATACAGACAGTTTGTTCAATGGGTGCGGGATTCAGTTATTCGCGCACGTTTAGCTATTGAAGCAGATCTTATGGGTGAAACGCCGGGTAATGACGGTATTGGCGAGTACGCCTTTATGGATTACGATCCGGATGATATGACTCCCTATGAGCAATATATGTATGACAATTACTATAGTTTGAGTGATGATTACAGCGATCGTAAATTAAACTGGGATATTGACCTTATTGAAGACCCTATGGATTATCCTGATGAGTCTTATGTAATGGTTATGGATTCCATGTACATTCCGCTTGAAGAGGCCTATAATGGTCAGCGTACCATTGATGTGGAGAAATTGATTTTCAAGTATAAATACCTAGATGTTGAGGCGGCTGCCCGTAAAAAGAATGGTTCAAGAAAAGACTTCATTGTAACCGAAGAAACTAAAATTTACCCTGATACCACGGTTTGGATTAAGGATTTTGCATATTCCTACAATGAGCCGATGCACAATGATTACTTCTGGCATAGCGCTTATGATGATTATCCGGTTGTGGGTGTGAGCTGGCAACAGGCCAAGGCATTTTGTCAATGGCGTACAGACAATAAAAACTCGTATAAAAAACAACGAGGGCAGGAATTGGTTAACCGTTTCCGTTTGCCAAGTGAGGCAGAATGGGAATACGCGGCCCGTGGTGGTCTGGAAGGAGCTACTTATCCGTGGGGTGGACCTTATACCAAAAATGACCGGGGTTGTTTTATGGCAAATTTTAAGCCTTTGCGTGGTGATTATGCTGCAGACCAGGCGCTTTATACGGTAGAGGCTGATGCTTATGAGCCTAATGACTACGATTTATACAATATGGCTGGTAATGTTTCAGAATGGGTGGCTTCATCCTATGATCCTAACGCCTATGAATATGTTTCTACAATGAACCCCAATGTTAGCGACCCGCTAAACGCCCGTAAAGTTGTGCGTGGAGGTTCATGGAAAGACGTTGCTTACATGATTCAGGTAAGCACACGTGATTATGAATATGCTGATTCTGCCCGAAGCTATATCGGTTTTAGAACCGTACAGGATTACCTTGGTGTAGATCAGGATGTAAATATGCGTAATGGTGCTTCGCGCCGCTAATTAACCCTAATATATTTCCCCAAATATATCTTAACCTAATTTCACTTAATTTAAAAATCCTTAAAAATGGCAAGCGCTAAAACAAAAAAGAAATTATTGAACATGGCTTACGGCCTTGGTGCATCTGTTGTAATCCTTGGAGCATTATTTAAAATCTTACACTGGGAGTTAGGCCCCCTCAACGGAGGTACTCTTCTGGCTATAGGTTTGATTACAGAAGCTCTTATTTTTGCTCTTTCTGCATTTGAGCCTGTTGACGATGATTTAGACTGGTCACTGGTTTACCCCGAATTAAAAGGCGAATTGGCTGTAGATAAGCCAAAGAAAAAAGAAGAATTAACAGAAGCAAAAGGCTTATTGTCTGAAAAGCTTGACGCGATGCTTAAAGAAGCTCGTATCGATTCTGAATTGATGAGTAGTTTAAGTACCAGTATCCGTAGTTTTGAAGGAGCAGCTAAAGGTATGGCTCCAACTGCTGAGGCGATGAATTCTACTAAAAAATACAGCCAGGAAATGGCACTTGCTGCTGCACAAATGGAGTCTTTAAACAGCCTTTATAAAGTTCAGGTTGAGACTGCAGGTCGTCAGGCTGAGATTAACAACGAAGTGGCTAACAATGCCGGTAAGTTGAAAGAGCAAATGGAAAGTTTAGCAACAAACCTGTCATCACTTAACGGTGTGTATGGTGGTATGTTGTCTGCAATGAGCAAAAGATAACTGAATTAGTTGATATTCATTAATTCAGTAGAAAACTAGCACTATGGCAGGAGGAAAACAAACCCCAAGACAGAAAATGATTAATTTGATGTATCTCGTGTTTATCGCGATGCTTGCATTAAATATGTCAAAAGAAGTGCTTTCAGCATTTGGTCTACTTAATGATAAGATAGCCGAAGCGAATGTCACTTCAGAACAAAGAAACCAGGCTTTTATGGCTGGTTTGGCTGCAAAAGCCTCAGAACAACCCGCTAAATACGGGCCTATTCAGGAGAAAGCGCAAAAAGTTAGCGAACTTTCCTCAGACTTGGATAATTACATCGCCAATCTGAAAGCAGAGATGGTAGCGACTCTTGAAGATCCTAAAGATTACGAAACTCAGGATAAAACTGACTTTTTAGATCAGCGATTTTTTCAGGGAGATAACCTAAGCGAAGAAGGAAAAGCCTTTAAAGCGAAGATCGAGAATTTCAGAAATGAAATGATCGCATTGACTGAAAAGGATTATCCGGCAATTGCTGAGGAGATCAAACAAAAATTTGAGACCAGTCCTGTAGAGAATCGCGACGGTAAAGAAGTAGAATGGTTGAGCTATAATTTTGAAGGCTTCCCTATGATTGCTTCCAGAACTAAGCTTACTCAAATGCAGGCTGATATCAAGACCACTCAAAGTGAGCTTTTATCTGCTATGCTTGCAGGTGAGCAGGCTGCCCAGTTATCTATGAAAAATTATCAGGCTATTGTAATTCCGGACAAAAGCGCTTTTTTCTCAAGTGAAAACTTTAAGGGGAAAATTGTTTTAGGTCGTTATGACAATACGTTGAACTTTGATAAAGTTATTGTTAACGGTAAAGAAGTGAAAGCATCAGCAGGTGAGGTAAGTCTTGAATTTCCTGCCGGGGCAGTGGGAGAACGTTCAATTACAGGTGAGCTTCAATTTAAAGAAGGAGATTCTGTAGTTACAATACCTATTTCTGATACCTACGCTGTTATTAATAAGCCAAATTCTGCAACCATTTCTGCAGATAAAATGAATGTGGTATATCGCGGTGTTGATAACCCGATGACCATTAGTTTTGCTGGTGTTGCTGATAATAATGTTTCGGCAAGTGCACCGGGTCTGTCAAAAGGATCAGGAAGCAGCTATGTAATGAGACCGGGTCAGGGACGCGAGGTTACTATTAGTGTTTCCGGTACTATGGCTGATGGAACTAAAGTGAGCGACTCTAAGCAATTCCGTATTAAAGATATTCCAAACCCTATCGGAACCGTACGTGGGGAAGATGGTATACTAAAAATGCAACGTAATTCGTTAGAGATCTCAGAGATAGGTGCTGCCTTACCTGATTTCGACTTTGAGTTAGGCTTGCGTGTAACCGGGTTTAAATTTAATGTACCGGGGCAGCCTACCGTTCAGGTAAGTGGGAACAGACTAGACTCGCGGGCTAAAGATGTTTTACGTCGTGCTCAGCGTGGAGAAACGGTACAAATATTTGATATCGATGCTCAGATTTCAGGCAACAGTACTTACAGACTTAAAAAAGTGTCGCCTGTATTGATTGAGCTTACCAATTAAAATAAATGATTATGAGAGGCCAGAAGCTTTTAACGCTTGTTTTGTGTTTGATAATGGGAGGTTTGAGCAGTTATGCGCAGACTAACATTCTCAATGCAAAAATGCCCGGCGAGATGTTTGAAAAAACCGAAGGGCAACGGGAGTTGGATAACGACAAACCCCTTCCTTATGGATATGTAGACAGTCGCGATGTGCTGTGGGGTAAGAATACCTGGGAAATTGTTGATCTTGATGAGCGCATTAACTTCCCTTTGTATTATCCTATAGATACTAATAATATCGGTTCTGACCGTAGGCCCTTATATGATGTTTTGGTAAAAAATGCCAGAGAAGGCAAGCTTGATATTTATGCCGATTCTTATTTTAATCAAAAGATTGCCTTAGAAGATATCTCAGCGGCTTTATCAAGAGTAGATACTACAGATTTGGGTATTGAGCAAATCAACGCGGGTTATGAAGTAGACGAGCAGTATATAGATCGCCGTGATATTTCAGCAGCAGATATTGAGCAGTATTGGATTCGTGGATATTGGTACTTTGACAAGCGTCAGGGCGAACTTAAATACCGCCTTATTGGTATTGCTCCTGTAGCACCAGACGTTAACTTTATTGATGATGAAGATCCGGTTATGGTGCCCTTATTTTGGGTGTGGTATCCTACAGCTCGTGAAATTCTTCACGAAGCCAAGGTTTTCAATCCGCAGAACTCGGCTCAGCCTTTATCTTTTGATCACCTCTTAAACTCAAGACGTTTTAACGGTGTGATTTATCAGGTAGATAACATTCAGGGTGACCGGGAGGTAAAACAATATATTGCAGATAACGCAATGATGCAGTTGCTAGAATCGCAGCGCATCAAAGAGCAAATCCGCAATTTTGAAATCGATATGTGGAATTACTAAAATGAAATCTCACAAATAACATTAAAACGCCTTTCTTAAGGCGTTTTTTTATGGGCATAGCTCAGGTCAGGTCAAGCCGGATTTTGTTTTTATTCTATTGCTTTATTTTGATTCTTTTAATTGGAGGTTTGTTTATTTTGTAACCTATGAAAACGGTTGATTATATAGTTGTGGGTTTTGGTCTGGCAGGAATGGCTTTTTGCGATCAGCTTGAGCAGCATCAGAAGTCTTTTGTGGTGTATGATGCTGATTTTCCTGCAGCCAGTAAAGTTGCAGCGGGTCTCATAAATCCGGTAATCCTTAAGCGCTACACCATTCCCTGGAAAGGGGAGCAACAGTTTGATAAGGCGCTTTCCTATTTCAAGCGAATTTCTGCTGCGCTTCGCGTAGACGCAGTTGATGCAATGCCTGTACATAAGGTATTTTCTTCGGCTGAAGATCAAAACAATTGGTTTGAAGCAACAGATAAACCCATCTTAAACCGGTTTTTAAAGGATGATCTTGTACGTAGTTCACCAGAGCCGGTTAAGGCTGAATATGGCAAGGGAGAGGTCTTAGAAAGCGTGCGTATTCGTATCCCGCAATTGCTTGAGACATATGCCGAAAAGTTAAAAGATCAGGGCCGGTTTGTTGCTGAGCCTTTTGAATACGATGCAATAGCGTTTGAAGAGAATCAAACGGTGACTTACAAAGGCATAAATGCCAGGGCTATTATCTTTGCGGAAGGTTTTGGGCTGAAAAACAACCCGTATTTTAATAAGCTTCCGTTAGTAGGAAACAAGGGGGAATATTTGATCATTAAAGCTCCTGAACTTCAGTTAAAGCAGGCTTCTAAATCCACATTTTTCATAATTCCGTTAGGAGATGATTTGTATAAGGTAGGCGCGACGTTTAATTGGGCCGAAAAAGACAGTAAAACAACTACAGCTGCCCGGGAAGAACTTCAGGCTTATCTTTCAAAAATACTGTTATGCGACTATGAACTAGTAGATCAGGAAGCAGGTGTACGACCTACAACGGGAGACAGGCGGCCTTTACTGGGTAGGCATCCAAATTATCCACAACTGGTTTTGCTTAATGGTCTAGGAACTCGCGGGACGATGATGTCGCCTTATCTTTCAGAATTGCTGTACAATCATTTGGAAAATGATATTCCACTTGATGATACCGTTTCAATATCCCGATTTCCTAAGAAGTTTTAGCCTTTTCTTTATCGTAGTTGAAGAAAAAGTTCACCCATATATTTCGGCTTAAGCGCATTATAACCGGTGCCAAAACGAAAAGAACTCCAACGATTACCAGGAACGCGGTAAGCAGGCTAGAGCCCAGAAAGTAATAGGAAATGATAAAAGCCGCTATTGCAAAGGCCACACCTACCCCATAGCTCACATACATTGCCCCGTAAAAGAAAGAAGGCTCAATTTTAAATTTGGTATGGCAATGCGGACAATGTTCGTGCATTTTGAGGGTTTCCGTCAACTTATACGGATTGGGATTTTTGTACATGCCCGCCTGTTGACAAACCGGGCAGGTTCCTGTAAAAATGCTGTATAGCGGATTTCCCTGTAGGATTTTTTTCATATTCCAAAAATACGGGTTTCGGCTTTCACAGTGTGTGATTTTAGTTACAAAAAAGCGATTGCTTTTGACTCGGCTAATCGTGTATTTAATGGTAACTTTGCCGCTTTAAAAATAACAGTATGCTTAACATTCATAATCTTTCGGTTAGTTTTCAGGGATCGTATCTTTTTGAGGAAGTTACGTTTAGATTAGGAGAAGGAGACCGTGTGGGTCTGGTGGGGAAAAATGGTGCCGGTAAGTCGACCATGTTACGTATAATCTCAGGCGAACAGGAATATGACACGGGTCAGATCGCAACTGATAAGGAAGTTGAAATCGGTTTTCTTAAACAGGATATTGATTTTGTTGAAGGGCGTACCGTACTTGAAGAATCGTATCAGGCTTTTGAAACCATCAAGAAGCTTGAAACGCGCCTGGAGCAGATAAATACGGAACTCGCCGAGCGTACCGATTATGAAAGCGATTATTATCACGATCTGATGGTTGAACTCAATGAAGTGCAGCATCAGTATGAAATACACGGCGGTTACAATTATCAGGGTGACACCGAGCGTATCCTGATGGGATTGGGCTTTAAACGTGACGACTTCAATCGAATCACCGATACCTTTTCCGGGGGTTGGCGTATGCGTATTGAGTTGGCTAAACTCCTTCTGCAAAACAATGACGTGTTGCTTCTGGATGAGCCTACAAACCACCTGGATATCGAGTCTATAATCTGGCTTGAAGGTTTCTTACGCAATTACACAGGCGCTGTGGTGATCGTTTCGCACGATAAAATGTTTCTGGATAACGTAACCAATCGCACCATTGAGATTTCTTTGGGCAAAATCTACGATTATCCAAAGCCTTATTCACAATACCTTGTATTACGCAAAGAAATGCGTGATCAGCAGATGGCTGCCCAGAAAAACCAGCAAAAGGAAATTGAGCAGACCGAAAAGCTTATTGAGAAATTTCGCGCCAAAGCTTCAAAAGCAACAATGGCCCAATCGCTCATCAAAAAGCTTGACCGTATGGATGTGATTGAAGTAGATGAGGATGATAACAGTGTGATGACGCTTAATTTTCCGGTTTCTGTGGTTCCCGGGAAGGTGGTTATTGAGGCTGAAAATGTATCGAAAAGCTATGGTGAAAAAACGGTTTTAAACGGAATTGATCTGCTGGTAGAACGTGACAGCAAAACGGCCTTCGTGGGCCAAAACGGGCAGGGTAAATCAACTTTGGCAAAAATTATTGTTGATGAAATCAGCTATGAGGGTAAACTGAAGCTGGGGCATAATGTTCAAATAGGTTATTTCGCGCAAAATCAGGCCGATTATCTGGACGGAAGCAAAACCGTTCTGGACACGATGATAGACGCAGCCAACGAGAAAAACCGAAGCAAGGTGCGTGACATTTTAGGTTCGTTTTTGTTTAGAGGTGACGAGGTTGAAAAGTATGTGCGCGTGCTTTCAGGGGGTGAGCGTAACCGTCTGGCGCTTGCTAAACTGATGTTGCAGCCGTTTAACGTGCTGGTGATGGATGAGCCTACAAACCACCTGGATATCAAATCAAAAAATGTATTGAAAGATGCTTTGAACCGTTTTGAGGGTACTTTGCTAATCGTATCTCACGACCGGGATTTTCTTCAGGGTCTTACTACCACGGTTTATGAGTTTAGAAATCACCAGATAAAAGAATATTTGGGAGATATTGACTATTACCTGGAGCAGCGCGAAGTACAGGATATGCGGGATATTGAAAAGAAAGATAAAAAGGAAAAAGTGAAGTCAGAGCCTGCAAAAAATACCTATCACGATCAGAAAAAGTACAAGTCCTTAAGCAATCAGTTGAGCAATACGGAGGCGGAGGTCAATAAATTAGAGCGTGAAATCGAAAAGATGGATGCAGAATTGGCTCGTGATTATGAGAAGACAGCAGCTAACCCCGACTTTTTTGACAAATACAACGCCAAGAAAAAGAAAGTAGAAAGCCTGATGCAAAAATGGGAATCCCTATCTGAAGAGCTTGAAGAATTTAATTGATTCTGTAATTAAACCTTTTAGTAACTTAGGGGTCTAACTCTTCATGTTGTCAGTACATCATTTTAAAAATACCCTATGCTTACAGTAGTACGTACGATTATCGCGATTGTCATAGTGGGCGGCGCAGTCACTGCCGGTTATTTTATCGCAAACAAGGATAAAGACATTCCAAAAGAGGTTGCGAAAGCCGTTAAAACCGTTTTTGTCGAAGAGGTAGAAAATACAACTGTACCTATTGTAATCCCCGCAAACGGTAATTTGATTGCAAAAAACAGATTGGAACTTTATGCCGAGGTTCAGGGGGTTTTTAGATCAAGTGCTCACGACTTTAAAGTGGGGCAGCGCTATGCGCAGGGAGAGACCCTTCTCAATCTTGACGCTTCAGAATATTATGCTACAGTACAGGCAGCAAAAAGCGAATTGTACAATTTGATTACTTCCATAATGCCTGATCTTAGATTAGACTATCCGGAGTATTTTCAGAAATGGCAGAATTATCTCAATGGCTTTCAAATGAGCCGTTCGGTACCAGAACTTCCCGAAACTGCTTCAGATCAGGAAAACTACTTCATCACCGGCCGCGGAATCTTTTCAGCCTATTACAACGTAAAGAATCTGGAAGAGCGACTGGTGAAATACCGCCTCACCGCACCTTTCAGCGGAATTCTTACCGAAGCTGCCGTTAACCGTGGTACTTTGGTGCGCCCCGGTCAAAAACTGGGAGAGTTTATTGATACTTCGGTTTATGAGCTTGAAGTTTCAATTGGTAAAAAATTCAGTGATCTGCTTGAACTGGGTGAAGAAGTACAACTTCAGGACGCTGCGGGTTCAACCTATACCGGCAAAGTGGTGCGTATCAATGGCAGTGTAGATCAGGGCACACAAACCATAAAAGTTTTTATTGAAGTTAAGGGTTCAGACAATCTAAAAGAAGGCATGTTTTTGGAGGCACAGCTTAACGCTAAAGAAGAAACTGATGCAATTAGCCTGCCTAGACAATTAGTTGTAGACAATTCAAAAGTATACATCGTGCGCGACAGCGTTCTGGATCTGGTAGAGATAGATCCGGTTTATTTTTCTGATGAAAACGCGGTTATAAAAGGTCTTGAGGACGGTACGCGTTATCTGTCTAAGCCGGTTCCCGGCGCTTACGCAGGAATGCGGGTAAAGGTTTATGGAGCAGAAACCACTAAAGCCCAAACTGAGTAAGCTTTATGAAAAAAGTAATCAGTTATTTCATCAAGTATGATGTTGCGGTTAATGTAGTCATACTTGCGTTCGTCATTTTTGGAATCATCGGTGTGTTGCGTATGCGCTCTTCCTTTTTTCCGCTTATTGATTCTGAAATCATCACGATAAATGTGACCTATCCCGGTGCAGCTCCTCAGGAGATTGAAGAGGGAATTATTCTAAAGATTGAAGATAACCTTAAAGGCCTGGTAGGGATTGAGCGCGTCACTTCGACTTCTAGAGAAAACGGGGGTAACGTGACCATTGAGATTGATAATGACGAAGATATTAATGTCATTTTAGCGGAGGTCAAGAATGCTGTAGACCGGGTGCCCAGCTTTCCTACCGGAATGGAACCTTTAGTAGTTGCGAAACAGGAAGCCATACGGCAAACCATAGGTTTTGCTGTTAGTGGCGAGACCTTAGATTTGGCTACGCTAAAGCAGGTTGCCCGGGATATTGAGTACGATCTGCGGGCTATGGATGGAATTTCTCAAATTGAAATTACCGGATATCCCGAGGAAGAGATTGAGATTGCTGTACGTGAAAATGACCTTTTGGCTTATAGCCTGACCTTTCAGGAAGTGGCTCAGGCGGTCTCCAGAGCAAATATTCTTACCACGGGAGGAAATATCAAGACAGAGGAGGAAGATTACCTCATACGAGCCAATAACCGCGCCTATTACGGTAAAGAACTGAATAACCTGATCGTGAGGGCAAACCCGGATGGTTCGTTAGTGCGACTTAGCGATGTGGCCGTTATACGCGACCGCTTTTCGGAAACTCCCAATGCTTCCTATTTTAATGGAAATCTTGCTGTAAATGTTGAAATCAGCAATACCAATAATGAAGATTTGTTACCTACGGCCGAGAAGGTCAAGGAGTATATAGAAGAGTTTAATAAGAAATATGATGCGGTGCATATAGACATCACCTCAGACTCTTCGATACGTCTGGAGCAGCGTACAAACCTGCTTCTGGTTAACGGTGCAGAAGGTATTTTGTTGGTACTTCTGTTCCTTTCATTTTTCTTAAATACCCGTCTGGCTTTTTGGGTTGCTGCCGGAATTCCTGTGGCCTTTTTAGGGATGTTCATTTTTGCCGGTGGTTTCGGCGTTACCATAAACGTACTGTCCCTTTTTGGGATGATTATCGTAATTGGTATTCTGGTTGATGACGGGATTGTTATTTCCGAAAACATTTACCAGCATTACGAGATGGGTAAAACGCCTATACGTGCAGCTATAGACGGCACAATGGAGGTAATTCCGCCTATTATTTCTGCGATTATAACCACGGTGCTGGCTTTTTCTACGTTCTTATTTCTGGATAGTAGGATAGGAGAATTTTTCGGTGAGGTTTCCACCGTAGTGATCCTTACTCTCGTCGTCTCTTTGGTGGAAGCACTCATCATCCTGCCGGCACACATTGCGCATTCTAAAGCTTTGGTGCGTGAAGAAGATTTAGACATCAGTACCAAAAAGGGTTTTGACAAGTTTTTATACAAGCTGCGCTTTTTCAACGAAAAGGGAGATCAGTTTATGCGGTATATGCGCGATAACCTGTATACACCGGCACTGCGTTTTACGCTAAAAAATCAGCTTATTACCCTGTCGATAATTATTGGATTATTTGTCTTGACCATAAGTTCAATAATGGGCGGAATTATTGGGGTGACCATCTTCCCGAGTATTGCCAGTGATACGGTTTCTATAGACTTATTAATGCCCGAAGGGACTAACCCACAACGTACCGATAGCATCATCACAATGGTTGAAAAAGCCGCCTGGCGGGTAAACGAAGATTATACCGCAAGACAGAGTGGTAACAAGCAGGTTGTTGAAAATATTATAAAACGGGTAGGACCCGGAAATAACAAGGCATCCCTGCGCATTAACCTGCTTCCGGGAGAATTCAGGGATTTTTCATCGCCCGAAATCACGAATTCAATCCGGGATGAGGTTGGGGAGGTTTTTGGTGTGGAACGTCTTACGTTTGGTTCAGGTGGAAACTTTGGCGGTAGCCCCATCTCCATTTCGCTTTTAGGAAACAATACTGAAGAATTAGAGGCTGCAAAAGAAGAATTGCGTACAGCACTTGAAGACAATGCGCTACTCCGTGACGTAGTAGACACAGATCCGGAAGGCATTAAGGAAATTCAAATCGAACTCAAGGAAACGGCCTATTCTCTAGGGCTCAATCTCAACTCGGTGATGAGCCAGGTACGCAGTGGCTTTTTTGGAACCCAGGCGCAACGCTTTCAGCGCGGACAGGATGAGATACGGGTTTGGGTGCGTTATGACCGCGAAGACCGCAGCAGTTTGAATGATCTGGATGAGATGCGTATTGTAACGCCGGCGGGGGAGCGTATTCCGCTTAGCGAAATAGCTACCTACGAGATAAGTCGGGGAGATGAATCCATCAGTCACCTGGAAGGCCAGCGCGAGATACAGGTCAATGCAGATATGGCAGACCCTAATGGTAGCGTTACCGACATTTTAGAGGATATTAAAGCGAACATTCTTCCTGATATTTTATCTAAATATCCTACAATTTCGGTTTCTTATGAAGGACAAAACCGGGAGGCAGAAAAGCTTAGCAGTTCGGCAAATAAGGTCATCTGGGTTATTCTGTTTTTGATTTATGCCACGATAGCATTTACCTTCCGGAGTTACAGTCAGCCGTTTTTACTGTTGCTTATGATACCTTTCAGTATTATAGGTGTGGCCTGGGGACATTATTTAAATGGTTTCCCCATCAACGTACTTTCAGCTTTGGGAATTATTGCACTGATTGGTATTATGGTTAATGACGGTCTGGTTCTTATTGGGAAACTGAATGGCTTCCTTAAGGATGGGATGAAATTCGAAGATGCTATTTTTGAAGCGGGCAGATCGCGATTCCGTGCTATATTTTTAACGAGTATCACAACTATTGCCGGTCTTGCACCCTTACTTCTTGAGAAAAGCCGTCAGGCTCAGTTTTTAAAGCCTATGGCTATTTCTATATCATTCGGTATCGCTATAGCAACGGTATTAACCCTGTTGATGCTTCCGTTATTGCTTTCCATCTCAAACAAGATCAAAACCAAGTCAGTTTGGGTACGTACAGGTAACGAACCTGCCAGGGAGGATGTAGAACGGGCTATCAAAGAATTAAAGCAGGATGAAGATGATGCGCATTAATTTAATAGTAAATAAAGAATTGGGTTTTACTAGAGTATTACAATTAAAGAGCAAAAAGGTAAGCAACCTGGGTTTACTTACACTACTTATACTCTGGTGTAATTTATCAGTTGCACAGCAGGTTATCAAGCCTTCAGAAGCTGTAGCTTTAGCTTTAGAGAATAACTTCGGCATCAAAATCGCCTATAATAATGTGGAGATTGCAGAGAATAACCAGAATATTTTAAACTCGGGCTATTTGCCTACATTGACAGGTTTGGCAGGTGCGTCTATTGACCGTCAAAATTCTGAAGGGCAGTTAGCGAATGGTGACACCAGAGTTGCTGAAGGCGCAGAAACCAGACGTTATAATGCATCTATTAACCTAAATTATACCTTGTTTGATGGTTTAGGGCGTTATTACGACTATAAGCGCCTCAAGCAGGAATATGATTTGTCGGAATTACAGGCTAGAGAGACTATTGAAAACACAACCGTTCAATTACTGTCAGTCTATTATAATGTAGCACAGCAAAGTGAAAATTTAAAATCGCTGGAGGAAACTATTGAAATCTCAAAAGACCGATTGTTGCGAAGCGAATATCAATTTGATTATGGTCAAAACACAAAACTCGAGGTATTAAATGCACGTGTAGATATTAATAATGATAGTATCAGTATTATTTCGGCAAGGCAAAATTTAATAAATGCGAAGCGTGATTTAAATGTTGTAACCGGTAATACGATTGCAAATACTTTTGAAGTTGATACTACTGTTGCGTTTTTAATTCAGTTAAATAAGTCAGATTTGCTGGCAAAAATGCAGGAGAATAATGTGATTTTGGCCCAGAACGATAAGAATATAGCTATCAATGAATTCACACTTAAAGCAAACAAATCGGGTTATTTGCCAACAGTCGGTCTAACGGGTTCTTATGGTTGGAATGAATCTACTAATAACAGTCCATTAGCCTTTTTACTTCAAAATACAACTACCGGATTTTCTGCCGGTGTCAATCTAACCTGGAATTTATTTGATGGCGGAAGTACGATTACAAGAGTTAAGAATGCTCAAATTGCTCTGGAAAATCAAAAGATTCAAAAGGAGCAACTAAAAATTGATATCGAACGTAATTTTAATAATGCCTGGGATGATTATCAGAACAAACTTAGAATTTTTGAAGTTCAGGAAAATAACATTGTTACTGCAAAAAATAATTTTGAACGCACTAAGGAGCGATTTAATATAGGTCAGGTCACTTCTATAGAATTTAGACAAGCGCAACTCAATTTGTTAAATGCCGAATTAAGCAGGAGCCAGGCCAAGTATGATGCTAAGATTGCGGAGATTTTAGTACTTCAGATAAGTGGTGAATTACTCAATGTGAAACTCTAAATAATTTAGATGGAAGAACATTTTTTTCAATGTCCGTATTGCTGGGAAGAGATCTCGATGTTGCTTGATACTTCGGTTCCTTATCAGGTATATGTTGAAGATTGTGAAGTATGTTGCAATCCTATTGAGCTCACAGTGCGTTACGAAGATCAACAACTCACCGAATTTAGTGCCTCAGATATTGAGCAGTAGACGGTACTGCTAAAGTATGTTAAAGGGTAGATTTAGTAGACAATAGTTTGTAACTTATTTAAAACTAAAATGTTATGGGCTTACGATTTTTTGAACTCGGGGATAAGGTATTGGGATTTGTTGCGACTTCTAAAGTAAATGAGCAGATTTTGGAAGAAGTGCACGAGGAGTTGGAAAAGCGGCTCAAACAACATGATAAAATACGGGTGTATTGTGAGAATGCTTCAGGACTTCCTATGAGCTTCAAGGCTACAATGGAGGATTTGTTATTCAAGATGAAATACAAAGACCGTTTTGAAAAGATCGCAATTGTTTCAGATACTTACTCAGATAAACTCCGTACAAAAGCAGAATGCACTTTTGTAAGATCGCAATGTCATTTTTTCAAATGCCATAACCGCACGGAGGCACTGCAATGGGTTTCGTCTTAATTTTGAGATACTTTCCTTTTGAATACTTATTTTAATCAAGTAAATTACGGTAAATCGTATTCTTGTGCTTTTAAATTTCAGTTTTTCAGACAATTCTGTGGGCTTCATTATTGAGGGAGCCATGGATTATCAGGCCGTTCAGGAGCTGAAAACGGCCATTCTGGAAAAGTTAAAAGAGCACAAAACTATTAATCTCTATCTTGAAGATAAAAACATTGAGCGTTTTACTCTGGATGCCATTTTTGTTGCCTCTATCTTCCCGATGCAACACCTGAGTCAGCTCAATAAAATTGCGATGGTAACCAATAGAAAATGGATTCACGCCATTGCAAATATCAATAAAGCGCTGGTAGGTGTGGAGATACGCAACTTTACCATAGAGGAACGTCTAGACGCCATCAGCTGGATTGCAGAAGACTAATCGAGTAAGGTCATAGATTTTAGCATTCCCTCTTTCAAACTGATCCATAAATAATTAAAAAAAGATTTGTTGCGGTTGCGTTGCACGTCGCCCTGACCTTCTTTAAACCCCGATTCTTCGCGCTTGCTGGTTTTTGAGATAAAAATATTTGCAAGTGTACTGGCCAGCCACTTCTTTTTCTTTTTTTCCTGATCTACAATACTCACTTTAAAATCATCGTATTTCATTTTCATATCAACGTGAGCATTATAGTCATTACCTGCGATGTTGAAATAAATCTCCTGTAAACTTCCTTCCATTGATACCCCAAGATTTGGAGAAGTAAACGCATTCAGGTCTCCGGCAGGTAAGTTTTTAAGGCTTCCGTCTACATAAAATTGATCCTGCTTGTTTTGTACATCAAAATTCCACTTAAGTCTTAACGGACTTTTATGCATAAACAGGGCTTCAATGTCTATTTGTGTCTTTTTTGATCCTAAAGCGTAAGTGTTTCCTAAATTATAAATAGAGGCATGAATTTGTTTAAAATCGAGTTTGCCGGCATCTGCCGTGCTACTTACCTTTTCTTCATAGGTAATCGCGCCATTGCTGATTTGAACCGAATCTATCATCAAATCAAAGTCTAATTCACGTAATTTTTCGGAATATAGGGGCTTGGTCTCATAATTATCAGGCAAACGTTTGTCCCGATAGATAACGAGAGCAGGTTGTTTTAATTCAAGTTTTGAGGCATCTATATACATCTTCTTTGAAGGGTGATGCCCGTACCTTAAAGAATCTAAAATCACTTGTCTTATGCTGAAGTTGTTATGGTCGCGTTCGCTTTTTAACTGTTTGCTTAAGGCACTTCGGCTTATGGTGGTCTTAATTTGGGTGTTGTCTAGAATAAGGCTGATCCCATCCCAGCGTATCTGTGCGATGGTAAGCACATCAAACGCGTTGAGTTTGTAATACAGCGAGTCTGAGCTTAATTGTATTTGCTCGTAATTAAAGGGGCGTGTGGGCGTCTCAGAAATCGTTGGAGTAATCTCTGTAAGTTTTAAATTAAAATGTGCAGTCCTAAGTTCAATTTGCTCGGTTTTGGGATTGCGAATCTGTATAAAATCGGTTACCAGGTTAAAGTTTTCAATTTGAAATCCGTTTTCCAGGTTTTTAGCACTTAAAGGATTGTCCAGACTATCTTCTTCTTTTTCATCAGCCGTTTTTTTAATGCCGGAATGCGGATAATGAATGAGCGTATCGGCATGAATATTTATATTCTTAAAATGAATGTTTTTCTCCTTAAAATAATCCCAATGGCTGAAGCCCTTCAGGGTAACGGTCGCATTCTGAACCCGACTCCCGGGTAACGAATCATTCGATTTAAAGTCTACGCAGGCATTTTTAATTTCGGCATTACCTCCCCAGCTGTCTATCATGATGTCCTCATAACTCAGAGAGATCGATTTTGGCAGATCATTCTCAATCACCCGTTGCAGTTGATCTTTAAGGTAGGTATTTAGGTAAATTGCAGCACTCCCTAATAAGACAACTAAAATAAATAAGGCGATGAGTAGTTTTTTCATTTGTCTAATATATCTATAAGTCAGAGGGCTGCGTGTTATTGAAATTATAATATTAGAAAACTACTTAGATTTATTATTTAATTCCTTGTGCAGACTTAAAATTAGTTCTATATTTGCCGTCCAATATCGCGGGATAGAGCAGTAGGTAGCTCGTCGGGCTCATAACCCGAAGGTCACTGGTTCGAGTCCAGTTCCCGCTACTAAGCAGAGCAAGGCTTTCGAGAAATCGGAAGCCTTTTTTTATGCCTTGGGTACAACATAGGTACAACATTTCACAGTTTTCCAGTCTCTAATTCACAATGCTACTATACGGTACCAAATGAATATAAAGAACATTTTTTAATTCTAATTTTCATAGCATTTATAGCTTCTAATAAAGAAAAATAGCTTTTTTGGAACCACTATTAGCAAAACAAATAAATGTTAATCTTAATAATAATTGTTAAATTTTTGTAATTTTGCATTTAAATGAAGCAATTTATTCACAAATCAATGGCAATTTTTATGGCAGCCGTAGTTCTTATGACTACGATGTCATTTACTATTGATATGCATTATTGCGGAGATTCTTTGGTAGATTTTTCATTCGTTCAGAAAGTGAAAACTTGTGGAATGGAAAAAGCTCAGGCTACAACCAGTTGTGAGACCCCAACCCTTTCAGAAAAAACGTGTTGTACGGATAAGCAAGTCGTTAAAGAAGGAAAGGATGATTTAAAAGTTTCATTTGACCAACTTACCTTAGAGCAACAAGTCTTTGTTGCCTCATTTACATATTCGTATTTAAGTCTTTTTGAAGGAATTGAATCTAACGATGTTCCTTTCATCGATTACCCGCCCCCCTTTGTCAAACGGGATGTGCAAGTGTTGCACCAGACTTTTTTAATTTGATTTATTAGACTTTTGAAACAAAGCCCAACAGTTACGCTGTAGTGGGCTAAATCTCGTGTACAGTATTTTCTACTTTGCACAATTTCAAATATCTAATAATCATATCGTATGCTAAATAAGAGCATAAAATTTCTCATAGAAAACAAACTTGTTGCCGTTATACTACTCGCCCTATTCGTAGGTTGGGGCATTGTCAATGCACCCTTCAATTGGGAAACAGGCATTTTACCAACTGATCCTGTAGCGGTTGATGCCATTCCAGACATCGGCGAAAACCAGCAAATCGTTTTCACAAAGTGGCAAGGGCGTTCACCGCAGGATATCGAAG
>NZ_KZ319300.1 GCF_002744755.1 Leeuwenhoekiella nanhaiensis
TTAAGTGGTCAACCTATATCAGGGACGTACATAGAAAAAACTCATCACTCAGAATTCCTAACTCTGCATTCTGAAAACTGCCCACTGAGACTGCTTACTGTTTTCATATTTCGTATTTCTGATTTAACAGTCCCCTGAGTGATAAAACCTAAGGAGCATCATATCGAAGGGCCAACTTCTAACCTGTAAGCCCGTAATTCCTAAGCCGCAACACGCAATTCAGGTACTCCGGCATAAACCGCAAAAGCAGGTTCAGGGGTAGCAATCGGTGCCTGTAACACTGCAGGAAGCGTATAGGTTAGCCAGATTTGAGCCAGTTTCCCGGGGATTTCAATAGCGTCTTTAACGCCTAATCGTGAATCGTCCACGTGCACCCAGCGCATCAGGGGTTGTTCGATGATTTGCTTCAGGGTCTGTCCTTTGCCCAGGTATTTTTTCAGTCTTAAAAAGATTTCCACATCAAACAACCATTTGCTCACAAAGCCCTGTTCGTACAATACCGGGATGATCTCACGGGTAAATACTTTGGCTCCGCACTGGGTATCTCTAATGGGTAAGCCTAAAATAAGGAGAATAAACTGCTTGATAAAGTTGGAAAAAAGGCTGCGCATAAAATTACGCTCAATACCTCCACCTCCCGAATTTCGCGATCCAAACACCATAGACACGCGCTCGCGTTTCAGGGTAGTCACCAAATCTTTAAAATCCCGGAAATCCGTTGAAAGATCGGCATCCATAAAGCCGATATAAGCAATTTCGTCTAACGTATATAAATATCGGGCGCCGGCACGAACTGCAGTGGCTTTCCCTGAGTTTTTCTTCACATCTACAATACTGATGCCTGTAGGTGCCTCAGCACGCATACGGTTCAATACATGTAGGGTACGGTCTTTACTGCCGTCGTTTACAAAACATAAATGATAATCGTCGTGCTCCTGAGCAAAGCGCACAAAAGCTTCCTGGTTAAGACGTTTTTCTTCGTTGTAGCAAGGTATGATAATGCCTGTTTTCATCGTAATAGATATTTGGGTTTGTATTAATTTCCGTACAAACATACCTGCGTCTCGGGATGAAAATTTGGCTTTATCTGTGACTGAACCGTTTCTGTAGATGGAAACCATTCGTCGAAGGACGAACCATTTATCGAAAATCCTATCTTTACCTAAAACAAATAAGCCCCAAAACACCTGATGAAGGCAAACCAAACCAATAAATACCTGGTCACCGCAGTACTGCTGGGCATTATTGTACACGGTACCTCCATCTTTTTTACGCTGGAGCGTACCTATGATGCGTTAATTCATTTGTTTTTTGCAAATCATTATGCGACCAGCTGGTTTGAACCCTGGAACTACAGCTGGTACACCGGCTTTACCGTAATGGGCTATCCGCCATTGGTACACCAGATCATCGGGGCGTTATCGCTGGTGGGCGGACTCAAATTTGGCATGTTTACCCTCGCCTTTGTGGGCATCATCTTATTCATCACCGGCGTTTACCGCTTTACCCTGGTGCTTATCCCCGATAAAAAGGTGGCAGGTTACGCGGCCATCCTGGCGGTCTTTTCGTCTTCCTTTGTAGAAACCCTGCATATTTTCGGGCAGTTACCCAGTATTATTGGGATTTCGGTGCTGATGCATGCGCTGCCTGAAATTTACCTCTGGCTGAAAACCGCCCGCAAACGACATCTGTTTAAAGCCCTGGCCCTGCTTTCGGTCACGGTAACCTCGCACCATGTCACCCCTATTTTTGGAATGGTATTCTTTATTTTTCCGCTTATAGGTATGGTAATTATGGATGCGGCCCGCGAAAAAGTATCCACCAACCGCGAAGTCACCCTGATGCTGTTTGTCAAAACCCTGTGGAGCCATCTCAGGCGTATCATCATCTTCGGCGGTTCGGCTCTGTTCCTTATAGTAGTCTGCATCCTGCCCTATTGGATCAATTCCAAAAAAAATCCCATCACCCAGGTGCCCATCCCACACGGTTCCCGGGATAATTTTCTCGAAGTGACCTCATCGGGGCTGGCTTTTTTCATCATTCCCTGGGGAATTTTGCTGCTGCTCCTGCCCTATTTCTACTACCGCTATTACAGCAAGCGCCTGTTGTTTTTTGGGATCAGCTTTACCCTGTTGTCCATTTTAGGAACCGGAGGCACCACACCTATTCCCTTGAAGATTTTGGGCGAAAACGCATTTAACATCCTCACGCTCGACCGGTTTACGCTTTGGGCTTCGATAATGGCCTTACCGGCTTTCGGGGAGTTTTGCTATCGTTTTGTGGAGGGCGATTATAAGGAATACCTGCAGGCCAAATGGGGTTCGCTGCTGCACCGCGCTTCCGGCGGTTTTCTCGCAGGGGTTTTTATCGCCATCGCCATTTTTACAGTTACCCTGGGTAAATTCAGGCCCAGTCAGCCTGCTACCTTAAACATGCTGCCCATCGTCAATTTCCTCAATCAGGACAACCACGACAAATGGCGCTATCTGCCTTTGGGCTTTGGCGATCAGATGGCCTGGCTTTCGGCACTTACTCCCGCGACCACGGTTGACGGCGATTACCACTCGGCTCGTCGCCTGCCCGAACTCACTTCCCGCGCTGTAGAACGGCTTGAAAATTCGAAATACCGCGGTATTGAAGGTATTGGTTCGTTGCAGCAGTTTCTCACGGTACCCGAAAAATACCATCTGAAGTACGTGTTTTCAAACGATAAGTTTTACGACCCGCTCCTGTATTTTACGGGTTGGCACCGCCTTAGTGTGCTCGAAAACGGCATTCAGGTCTGGGAAAAAGGAGGAATAGAACCTCTGCCCAGCTTTATCCCAAAAGAAGATGTTGCCCTGTTTCAAAAACTGATGTGGGGCACCATCCCGTTTCTCACCGTAATTATCGCCCTGCTGCTGCACCTGAAATCGATGTGGACGCGCTCCTTTAAAAAAGGACGGGAACGCGCAGCCACGTATTTCAATTTCATCCCCTCCAGGCATCGCATACCCGGTTTGCTTTACCGGATTTCACTGGTTTGGGTTTTATTAATGACCGGTTTCTTTTGTTTGGGGATGTACCTGTTTTACATCAAAAGTGAAGAGCAGTTGAGCCCTAAAAATGCCGTGATGGCTTATTACGATGCGATGGACTTTAAAGAGTTTGAGCGGGCGCATTCCTATATTGATCCGCAAAGCGGAAAGAGTATCGCCCAGTTTATGCTGGAGATTTCGGTATCAGACGGCTTGCTGAGTTCGTATGCCAAGCTCGACCGCATCGATGTGGAACTGACGGCAGCAACCGATTCAACCGCCCACGCCGTTGCCCGGATGGAATGGGTCACACCCCTGAAAATCATCGAAACGATAGACAGCCTGCAACTGGTAAAACGCAAAGGCGACTGGTTTTTAAGAGCCGAAAGCGTAGATCCCGATATTCCGCCAGATCAGCTGCTCACCGAAAATACCACAGCCTGGTACAACCACGGCAAGCGTAAAATCACTTCCGAACAAACCTACCATGAGGATATCCTGAAACAGCCCGTGGTCGAGGTGCTTTCCGCCCGACTCGTGCAGCGCGACAGCCTGTTTTACATTGTGGGCGAAATTCAGAATGTAGACAACATCCCGGCAGATATTTCGGTGACCGGCGCTTTATACGATGCCCAAAACCGGGAGCAGGCCCGCTACAACGCGCAGGATCTGGTCAAACACAAACTGCTGCCCAAAGAGACCACACCCTTCCGTATTGATTTTATTGAAATCCAGAAAGATTCGGTGCTTCGGGATATTGAAAATTTTGAGGTACAGGTAAAAGCCAATGTCGCCACTACCGATCTGTATCAGGCGGTTGCACCTTCCGCTTTAAATCAAAAAGACCAGCAGCTTACCGGCTTCCTTTTTAATCCCACCACTGAGGCGGCGACCATTCCGCAGTTGCTGTTAGCCTATTACAATGAAAATCAGCAGCTGGTTTGGGTAGAGGCTACCTATGTGGACGAAAGTGTGCGTCAGCAACGCAAGCAGCCTTTTGACCTGAGTTTATACACCGGCGCATGGCCCCAAATCTGTGCTTCGGGTTTGAGCACGGTTTCGGTAAACGGGCTTCCCAATCAGAGTATTTCTGATAAAATCGTACCCTTAAGAACCGATTTTGGCAAAGCCGAAGAATTAATCGAAATCAGCGGGATGCCCTATCGCTATCTCAGCATCACCCCAAATGCGTATATTGGTAATCCGCGATGAAAACCAGAAATACATACCGCTTCGGTTTAGCCCTGCTCCTGCTGGGTTTGTTTGGGGTTGCCAAAGCGCTGCAGACGCCCGCGTCCCAAACGGAAAAGAAGGCCCTAAAGCTTGAAATCCCCGCTTCACAAACCGTTACGCCTGAAGGAATACCGCTTCGGTTTTCAAAATATCAGCTTCCGCTTAGCGATTCCATCCGCCTTATCGCCTCGGGTACCTATGGTACAACCGTTTTAAAACCCCAATCCGGCACTGATGCTCAGTATTTCCATATTCCGCCGGAACTCACCAAACACGCCGGAGTGATCACCTGGCAACTGCTTGAGGGCAAAACCCCACTTCAGGAAGGCCAATTCAGCCTGCTTGCAGATACGACCCATTTGGGCGAACTCGAGAATTACCTGGGTCCGCGCAGCATTGTGGCCAGTCCGCGCGATTATACCATGCTCGTAAGCCTGCCTACCGATTATCTCGACAATCTGTTATCCGACGGAACACCGGTAGTGATCAAACATCAGTTTCAGGAACAAATTACCACTACCCCCAGCCCAATCTATGCGGGTTTTGCGTGGAAGAACATCCCTGCGCCCTTGCAAACCGGCCGGGTGACTACCGCCAGTGTTTTGGGTAAGGCTGCCTCGCGCGAACTCGTCGCTGATGTGTATCCCGATCTGGCTGAAAACTTCAGGCTAAGCATCGAGCAACTGCACCCCTATGCAGACGGCAACGCCCTGGTGACTTTTAAAACCGATCAGATCAGGGATGAGCACGGCAATGTGATTACTGACGGTACGCTGGTTTATTTCTATATGCGGAATGAGGAAGGCAAGCGCTGGAAAACCGCCGCCTCATGCCTCAACGGCTATGCTTTTGCCCCGGTGCTGCACCCGGAATTCCCCACCACCTGGACGGTAGAGGCCGTCATCAAAGGCATTGCCCGTAGCGGCGCTGCTCAGGTGAGTTTTAAACCGGCAACAGACGAGATCCCGCTACGTTTTAAAGACCGAAGCCTGCACATAGGGCCCATTACCAGCTATCTGGGGCAATTGATTCCTGATGGAATTAGCGTCGAAGTTCAGATAGGCAATACAATCCGGGTTCTTAAAACCAGAGATGGCCGGGCTTCCTTTGATCTGAATCCCGAAGAATACGCCGCAGGAGACTATCTGGTTACGGTAAGAGCTTTAGGTTTAACCACTCAAAAAACCATCGCGCTGCAGTGAACCGAAATAAAACCATATTGAGAGCTACGATTCTACTCCTGTTTGTGCTGGTGAACGCCGGGATTCTGTATGGCATCAGCCAGATCATCGCCTACCTCAATACGGGTGCCGATAAATCGACCATGCTGCATCTGGATGCCAAACGCGGCGATTATTACCTGCCCGATGTAACCTGGGAATCTGTTGATAATCCCGGCAGACCTCTCGAGCCCGCAAACCAGACCCGTCTGGAACAGGATTATCTGGACGCCTGGTATGTACGCAACAACGCCCTCTTTACAGGCGATGAGACCGGAATCAACGATCACTATACCTCAAGTGCCCGCGTCAAACTCAAAGAATTGATGGCCTTTAACCAGGCAAACGGAATCAGCATAGAAACGACCACGCTGGCGCATCATCCCACGCTGGAGTTTTACAGTGCTGACGGCAAACTGGCCGTACTCACAGACCGAAAGGTAAATGGTTTTGAAAAAATTTATACAAACGATACACTCCTGCAAGCCCAGGCTTTCAACGCAGATTACCGGGTGGTGCTCCTGCTTGAAGACGGTTTTTGGCGCATCAGGCATTTTGAAAGACTCGCGGCTCGTAAAGATTCGGTTGTAACTGCTTCGATTCAAATGGAAATGGAAGCTTTAGAAGGCATCAACTACTATCCGCAGGAGACGCCCTGGGATACCTTTGGCGAAAACTTTGATCGGGAACTACTGGCTAAGGATTTCAGGTTGGTAACCGATTTAAACCTCAACTGCATTCGGGTATTTATAGGCTATGAAGATTTTGGTAAAGCCAACCCAAAACCCGAAAAGCTGGAAAAGCTTACGCAGCTTTTGGACGAGGCCGACGAAGCCGGTTTGAAAGTGATGGTAACGCTTTTTGATTTCTACGGAAACTACAGCCTCAGCGATTATACGCTGACTAACAAACACCTGAGCGGAATCGTTAAACACGTAAAAGAGCATCCGGCGCTTTGGGGTTGGGATGTAAAAAACGAACCCGATCTGGATTTTGAATCCCGTGGAAAAGAAACGGTTTTGTTTTGGCTGCGCCAAAGCATTCAGAAACTGAGAGCGCTTGACGGCAAACATCCCATAAGCATTGGCTGGTCTACACCCGAAGCGGCTGTCCTGCTCAAAAATGAGGTAGATGTGGTTTCCTATCATTATTACCGGGATCTCAGTGGACTTTCGGAAGCGCATCAAAAGCTGAAGAACCAGACTCAAAAACCCGTAGTGCTTCAGGAAATAGGCTACTCGTCTTATTCAGGTATCTGGAATGGCTTCGGTATTGGCAAAACCAGTCAGGATGAGTTTTACGAGGAGTTTCTACAACTAAAAAGGAGAGACAGTATAAACTATCTCTCCTGGACGCTCTTCGACTTTAGGGAAGTTCCGGAACGTGTTGTGGGGCGGTTTCCGTGGCGTAAAAACAAGCAGAAGTATTTCGGTATTATTGACCAAAATGGGGTGAAGGACGAAGCCTATTACACCATCAAAAACCGTTAATCAGGCAGCCATAAGCAATTCTTCGGCCGTTTCACCATCAATATTTTTAAAAGCTTCCAGATAGCGTTGTGCAATCACAGACATCGGCAGGGCATTGGCCGCTTCAAAATTGGCCTTCGCCAGCTCGGTACGATAGGCAGAATCTACCACCAGTTTAGCAATTGCCTGGGCAAGACTTGTAGCATTTTCGGGTTCAAAAAACTCCCCGCGATAGCCTTCTTCTTTCACCAAAAGGGCAAGATCCCCCAGGTCTGGCATCACAACCGCTTTACCGTAACTACCGGCCTGATGCAGAACACCGCTGCTTCCGGTTGTTGAAGTGTAGGGGAAAACCACCATCGCGCTTTCGGTAAAAATGCGGGGTACATCTTCTTCAGCTACATAACCGGTGAAATGCACATTAGGTAAGTGCGCATACTTAGCCTGAACACCTGCCAGATAACCAATGGTATTCGGGTTATCGGTCCCGGCGATGACCACTTCCAGTTCTTTACCGGTAACCTGACGGGCGCGCTCTACGGCTTCAATAAGGACTTCTACTTTTTTATAGGTACCAAATTTTCCAAAAGTCATAATCTTCAGCGGACCTTCAGCGAGCTCAAAGCTCGGCTCTTTGGCCAGTTCAAAGGTACCGTGCGGAATGAGCATACAGTTTTTGGCCTGGTATTTTTCTTCTAACAGATTCACGTAATTGCCAATGGTAAGGGCTACTTTATCGGCCTTTAAAACCACGCGGGTAAGCAACGAACCGATGAAATTAAATACTTTAATTTTCAGTTTATTGGAGGTGAATCCGGCCTGATTGAGATCTACCGCTTCCATAATGTTATGCAGCAACACGATGGTTTTCATTCCCATCAGTTTGGTAAAAAAAGGAGTAAACAAGCCTAATGCAGCCGGAATCTTTTGGTCCCCAAACTTCATAAACTGAAGATTGTAGAGCACCGCATCGGGTTTTACGGCTTTAAGAGTTTTAGTAATAGACCACACATTGCGATAGCTGTTAAACTTCCAGCAGTTGATGACTTTTACCGTGCAGCCTTCCTCTTCAAAACGGATGTCAGCCTGAGCAGGTTCCACATCGGTTAACAGAACGATTTCAGTAACTTCTTCAAGCTGGCGAAAATGCTTCACCAAATGATATGCATATTCGTTAAGGGTTACTTTACTGGGAGGATACGCGGTTACGATAGCTAATTTCATAATCAAGGTTTTTAAGATTTGGAGTACTTGAGGTTTAAATTCAGAACAAAAATGGGTTAGAAATACCAAAGCTTTTGTCGAAACACGTTCGTTTGAAGTTTGGTATCGACGAATGGTAGTTATCCTACGACGAGGCTTTTTTCAGCTTTAGGCTGTGCAGCACAAAATAAGAGACCTGGGCACACAGCAAGAGCCCCATTGCAATCACCTGAGCGATGACCACTTCGAGTAAACTGGCGTGGAAAAATACGATAAGCAGCACCTGCACCACCCCAAAAATACCGGCCAGGGCTACGGGTTTATATTCATCAAGGGATAAAAAGTAATAGGCAAACACATTAGACAGGGCAAACAGCGAGGTAGCCAGCGCATACCAGCCGAGCAAAGGCGCGACAGACAGGTAAGCTTCCCCAAAGAGCAGTTGTACCGAAAACGCGGGGAACAAAAAGGTAAAGGCGGTGATGGAAAGCGACAGCAAACCAATATAGCCCAAATACTTCTTAAGAACGGGTAACGGATTCTTCCCTTCTTTACGCAGCAAAACCACCTTGGGCAATAGGATCATCACAAACATCCAGGTCACAAAATACACTACCCGGCCTATCAGCGCCAGCGAGGCGTACAAACCCGCATCGTAGGCTTCAAAATAATGCTTCACCAGCAGGATATCGCTGTTGTTACACATGATTTGGGTGAGTTCGTAAGCGGCAGTAAGTACAAAAAACTGCAGGATCTGTTTATACTGCTCGGGTGCCAGTACCGGCTTACTGCCCCGGGTAGGATTGTTCTTTTGAAAGGGAAACATTCCGGCGACAAACGAGACCGCGATGGCGATTGAAACGGCGTAGGCCGCCTCGACTTGAAAAAGTAACAACAGGCTAAAAGTCAGCACCAGGCGCACCAGCATTTCCAGTTGATAGGTGACCGAAAGCTGCACGAAAAGCTGATTGCCCTGCAGATTGCCACGGTTGACGCTCATCGCGAAATATAGGGGTATGGCAAGGCCAAAAATCACAAATAGCGTTGCCGAAGCCGTATGGAACAGTTCCTGCAAAAACGGAGCGCTCAGCACACACAAAATGCCAAAGCCAATCCCCACGCCGGTCGCATAACGCAAAGCTTTAGCGATTAAGGCTTCCCGCGCTTCGGGGTCAAAACCGGCGGTAAATTTAGCCACCGCAAGCTGAAAGGTCATCGCCACAAATGACAGGACTAAAAGCATCGTAATGAGTATGGCGGCATCAGCAAAGGCAGCCGGTCCCAGCACCCTACCCAGAATCAGGTTGTAGGCATAGTTACCTCCGTTTACCACAAAGGCACTGGCCATAAAGATTTGTTCGGGAGTGAGGAGTTTGGGAAGACGTTTGGTTACTACAAGCATGAGATAGGTCTTAGCAGGTTACTAATGAAATGACACGGGTTTCCGCTTTGCGGTGTACCACACGCAGGAAATTTTGGGTAGCGGGGCGGTACACGTTATGCACCACTTTTAATTTAGATTCGGAGGTGATAGGAATAAGTCGCATAGTCTTTGGGTTTTTATTGGTACAAAGATGTTGCGGGAATCACCAGGATTCGGTCAAATTTCGTTTAGCGGAAGTCTGCTGTAGACGAATGGTATTTAATCGGCTTTGAAATGGAGTTAATCGATTTAGGCGAGAGGGTTTCTGGTTGCAGGTTGCACTATTTACTATTTCTTGTTCTTTGCTCTTTGCTCTTTATTCTCTATTCTTCTTTTCGGTTTTCGGTTTTCGGTTTTCGGTTTTCGGTTTTCTAAAAGAATATAATAATATGAATGTAAGTTCCGCTACCTTAAATTTTAGATTTTGAATTCTGAAAACATCCCTCCTAACCTCCCTTCAAAGGGAGGAACTTTCTTCCTACTAAAATCTATACCCTTAGTTCAAAGCGATTCCTGAGTAATGCGACCTGAGGAGCATCGTATCGAAGGAAAAGCCGGGAATGTATGTAATCTTGAATGCAAAGAACTGCCTGCTGAGACTGCTTACTAATTTGGAATGCAGAGTGCTCTGTTATCAGTTATTTCGTATTTCGTATTTCGTACTTTCAACTTCTAACTTCTAACTTCTCAAATCTCAAATCTTACATCTAACATCTAACACCCCACCTCCAAATACCAAAAAGTATCGACGAGTTGCAAATAACTACAGATTGAATCTGTACGAACTGCTTCTAACTTGCATCAGTAAAATAACGATGATGAAAAAACTAATTCTCGCTTTAAGTATGTGTTTCGCCAATTGGGCTTTTGCTCAGGAAATGACTACCGGATTTAACTTACTGGAAAACGGTAAGTATACTCAGGCAAAATTGTTTTTTAAAGAGATCCTTGAAGACTATCCTACCAATAAAACGGCCCAGCTGTGTTACGGCAGGGCTCTGGGTTTGAGTGGTGAGACCGCGAAAGCGACAGCTCTTTTCACCCAAATGCAAAACGAATATCCGGGGGATTATGAGATTGCCTTAAACTATGCCGAATCGCTTTTATGGGCCGAAAACTTCAACGAAGCCCAAACGGTGTATGAAGACCTGGTTAAAACAGACAGTACGAGCTTTTCGGCGGTATTGGGTTATGCCAATACCCTGTCTAACCTGAAAGAATACAACAAAGCTCTGGAGCGCGTCAATCAGGCATTGAGCCTGCAACCGGGAAATGCAAACGCGCTGGTTTCGCGTAAATACATACGTCTGGGCAGAGCCAATCAATTGAGCAGTGATGGAGATTATCGTACGGCTTTGGCTTTGCTTGATGAAAACCTTAAGGATTTTGAAGGCGATAACCTTAGCCTACAGGTTAAAGCCAATGTGCAAATCGCACAGAAAGATTATGATTCGGCTTTTACGACTTATGGCCGTTTGGCAGATTCGGTTGCAGTTTTGACCGGGCAGGCTTTGGTGGCCCATCTCGACGGTGCCGATCAAAAGGCTTTAGCCCTTTCGCGCAAAGCAAAAAATTTCAGCCCGAAAGATTCGCTGCAAAGCATACAGGCCAGCGAGCGTTATGTACAGGCCCTCATCTGGAACCAAAAATTTAAAACCGCGCGCCACGCTTTAGACAGTTTAGATCAGATCTATGGAAATGCTCCGCGTATTTTGGCCTTAAAAGCCAGTCTGGGTATGTACACCGGCACCTTTAAAACCAGTATCGCGCACTATCAGTCTATTTTAGAACAGGACTCCACCTCCTTTGACGGAAATCTGGGTATTGCCAATGCCTACCGCGCACAGGGTAACCTGGATCAGGCTTATGCTTTTGCCCAAAAAACCACGGAATACTACGCAGGTCAAAAAGACGCTTTAGGACTGATGCAAACCCTTTCGGGCAGTCTTGCTCCACAGGTTATGCCACGTGCCGCCTATACCCGTGATAACGGAGGCAACCGGGCCTATGCCGCCGGTTTGAGCGTGCTGTTCCCGGTGTCCTATCGCTTTCGTACCCAAATCAATTACGACTACCGTAAAACTTCCAATGAAGATGTAGATGCGCAGGCCTCGAACAGCAGCTTTAATTTTGGAGTTCAGTACCGCATCCACAACAACACCTGGATTGAAGCCAACCTGGGAGTCCTTAATGCCGAAGCCGATGTCAACAGCTATACAGATGTCAACGGCTCGGTGCTGTTAAAAGCCCGCCCGCTTCCCTTACAATACCTTGAACTGGGCTACAGCCGCGAGTTACAAAACTTTAATGCTACGCTGATCGACCAAAAAATCTTTATGAATAACTACAAGCTCAATTACAATATGGGCACAAACGTAAACCTGGGCTGGTACACGAGCCTTATTTTCACGCCACAAACCGATGGCAACCAGCGCAAGTTGTTGTTTACCTCGCTGTATTACAACTTTACCAAAGCTCCCGCACTTAAAGGCGGAATCAACTACCAGTACCTCAGCTTTAAAGATCAGGTACCTGCGTTGTATTTCAGTCCGTCAAGCTATCAGGCGGTGGAGTTGTTTGCAGATTTAAACGGAAGCATCAAAAACTGGCAGTATACGGCCAATGCTGCCGGGGGTTATCAGTTTGTAGAAAAAGACAAGGCTACGACCCTTTTCAGGATTGAAGCAGGCATCATCCATACGCTATCAGATCGTCTGGATGCGGGTTTTTATGCCAAATACAGCAACGTGGCTTCGGCTACTGCTGCCGGTTTTGAGTTCACCGAGGTAGGCCTAAAAATGAGATGGCAGTTTTTAGCAAAACCGGTGTTTAAACTCTAGTTCGGTTTTAAAGCAGATTGAGCCGCTTCATCAGTTCGGGGCGGTTAGAACGGCTGATGGGAATCACATCCCGCGCAATAAGCACACTGTTGTCTTCAATATCAATAATCTTCTTGATGTTGATGATAAACGAACGGTGCACCTTCACAAACAAATGATCGGGTAATTTCTCTTCTATTTTTTTGAGGGTAGAATGAACGGTGTAGTTCTTCTGTTCGGTCTTGATGAGGATGTAATCGCCTTTGGCCTCGATCAAAAAGATTTTATCAAATTCTATTTTAATCAGACGCCGGTCTATGTTGACGTACATTTCCTTTTCAGTAGAAGCCTCGGGATTTGCAGAGGTTTCTTTGCTTACTGCCGGTGCTGCGGCGGGAGCCGCCGGCGGGGCATTTTCGAGCCTTTGTAAGGCTTTGATAAACCGCGGCAGGGTAATGGGTTTTACCAGATAATCTACAATGCAATCGTATTCAAAGGCTTCAATGGCAAAATTGCGGTCTGAAGTGGTGAGTATGACTTTTGGCGGACTTGCCAGCGTATCTAAAAAATCAAATCCCGTAAAATCGGGCATGTGAATGTCGAGAAAGACAAAATCAACTTCATTCTTGTTTAAAAACTTGATCGCCTGAAGGGCATTTGGAAATTCATCAATTACCGTAACATCTTCCACCTGACTGCACAGGTGTGATACGATCATTCGTGAAGCGGCTTCATCATCTACAATAATACAATTCACAATTTGAGGCTTTTGGGTACTACAGCAAATTACAAATTATAAGTCATTTACAAAATCAGAAAGTCGGTTTAGCTCCCGTTCAAAGGCGATTTGTGAGGTTTTAGCGCCGGTTTTCAATTCTTCCTCATAAAGAATGGCGATTTCGTATGCTTCATCCATACCGGCTATCCCCAGTTTGTGCTTCATTTTATGCACACTTTCGGCTGCAGATTTCCAATGCTCCTGCTCCATATAGCGGCGGTAGAGCTCTATTTCCAGAGGCAGCTCCTTTTTAAGAATGGCAATAAACTGGCTGCGGAACTTTTCATCGTCTCCGGCTAAATCATCAACGTAATTAAGGTTAGGGCTATTCATAGTGATTTTCGGTTTGTGGGAGGGTGAAATAAAACGTGGTGCCTTTGCCCGGTTCGCTGTCCAGCCAAATGCTTCCACCATAGGAGTTTACAATCTTCTTGACAATGGAAAGTCCGATCCCGGTAGAATTGGAATCGTGCTCCAGTTTTTGAAAGACTTTAAATATTTTATCGAAATAATTGGGATCAATACCTTTTCCGGTATCGGTCACTTCAAACTGATAGCCGCTATCCAGTTCGCGGCCCACGATTTTGATGCTGCCGGAAGGTTTTTCGATGCTTTTAACCGCGTTACAAATAAGGTTTTGAAACAACTGGTGAATCTTAAACCGGTCTGCTGTGATCACCGGCAAACGGTGTACCTGCACGTCAATATCTTTAGGAATGTGAATACCGGAAAGCGTTTCCTGCAGCAGCAGATTGAGATCAATCCGACTTTCGGTACCGCTTTCTCTATCTATTGTGGAATAATGTAGAATTCCGCCAATGAGGGCGTCCATCTTTTCGAGATGGGTTTTGATCAGATCCATTTGCTGCAGTCCGTTCTCGTCAAGTTTATCACCATAGTCTTCCCGAAGCCAGGAAACCAAAGCATCAATGTTTCTTAAAGGCGACTTGAGGTCATGAGATACAATATGCGCGTAATCGCTCAACTCCTGATTTTGCTGTTCCAGTTCCTGCAGGAGACGTTCCTGCTTTTTAGTAACGGCAATTAGCTCTTCGGCCTGTGTGCTGATGTAATCGGAAAGATTTTCGCCTTCCAGGAGCGGTGCGCCACTTGCCGGTGCCACCCGGTTGATGACTTCTTCAAACCGACTTAAGAGTGCGCGCTGCTTTTCGGTCTCCTGACGCAAAGAAACATTGGCCTGATAGAGTTCGTCTGAACTGAGCTTCATCGCCCGCTGCGTTATATTGAACTGGTCTTCGAGGTTGTCATACGAGTTGCTTACGGCCTGCAAAAAAGCTTGCAGATCCTCCCGTTCCCGAAGTTCTTCGGGGAGGTATTTGCGCATTTGGCGGAAAAGCAGCTCGTTCATATCATTCACTTATTAACGTTATGGTCATGGTTTGGTTGTGCAGTTTACAGCTGCGTTCGCCGTAAAAGGGAGCGATCTCCCCGTACGAATACATGCCGCTGATGATCACGTCTTCGCCCAGCACTTCCCGCACTTCTTCAACCTCTTCTTCCACCCGTTGACTCAATACCAGTTTACGACCTATACAGCTGATGAGCAGGGCAAGCTGCGGTGGTACCGTGCGGCCTTCAAGCGCCCGTAAGGCGGCAGTTTCGGAAGCCATGGCCAGGCTATCTGTATTGGTCATCATCAGTTGTACCAAAGCCTGCTCAGGCACGTCACCGGCCAGGATCATCGCGTTTTGTGCCTCATCAATCTGAAGAATGGTACGTACAAAAGCCTGATTGTTTTCGGTACTGGTAACATTAAGCGGATAAATCAGCGCAGATCCCCGAAGTTCTTTAGCCTTTTCGCCCAAATACATACGATACAAATCAAGGGCCGGTTTACCGTCTATTTCGTACAGGACATTGCCTTCAGAGCGGGTTACCACACGCTGCGGCCCAAAGGGAATCCAGCCGCCGTACAGCGAGAAACTGGCTTCAAAGCTTTCGCCATAAAACCCGATTACCACGATTTCCCCGTCATCAGGCGGTTTATTATACCCGGCGAGGGTACGTTCAAAACGGGCATCATCCCCACACAAACCACCAGTAATCAACACCTTGGGAGCCGCGGCCTGCATACCTTTGGTGAGTGCTGAGCCGTTTACCGAGCTGCCTTCCGAAACCACAAAAATGTGTTTAAGTCCTTCGGGATTCAATTTACTAACCACCTCACGCCCGGCCCGTTCGCTGTTGTACGCTACGCTTCTGACGTTTATGGTTTGCACTTCAAAATGCGCTCGCTCCAATTCGATAGCCGTGACGCTGAGATGTTCATCGTTCACCGAATCGGCAATCAAATCACCGCTAGACGAACCAAAAACCAGATGCCCATCGGGGAAAAGTTTGCGCAATTCATCAAAAGTAACCGCCTCTTCCAGCAGAAATCGGTTACCGAATATCAGAACAAGAGGATTCTTCAAATCCTGCTTTGGCCCTATATACTGCCAGGCTGTATCGCGTTTCCGCTGAAGTTGTACCGTTTTCATAAGCTATTTGGCTAAGGTGAAATAAAAGGTGGTTCCTTCGCCGGGGGTGCTTTCCAGCCAAATCTTACCGTTGTACAACTCCACAATTTTTTTGACAATAGAAAGTCCCACACCGGTGGAATCTTTTCGTTTTTGCAAAGACTGAAAAATCTTAAACACCTTCTCGTGATACTCGGGCGCGATCCCTACCCCATTATCACTCACTTTAAAAAGCCAGTTGCTTTGCTGCTCTTCACATTCAATACGTACCCAACCCGGATTTTTATCGCAGTAGGCAATGGCGTTGCCTATGAGATTTTGAAAGAGTTGTTGCAGCTTCACCCGGTCTGCCATCAGCACCGGAAGCTGATCAGGATAGCTAAATTCAATATGTTCGGGGATGTGTATCAGGGTTTTGATATCCTCAAGTACCTGCTTCACCGGCACCTCCTCGCGTTTGCTGCTTTCAATACCCATACTCGAATAATTAAGAACATCTGAAATAAGCTGCTCCATCTTTTCAAGGGTTTGATCTATAAGACCAAAATTAGTAAGGGTTTGCTCATCAAACTGCTCTTTATTGTCTTCTCTGATCCAGTCTACCAAGGCACTCAGACTGCGTAAAGGCGATTTCAAGTCGTGAGAAACCACGTGGGCGTACTCCTGCAATTCGTCATTACTCTTCTCTAGCTTACGAAGCAGATTTTCTTTTTGAAGCTCCAGGTTTTTGATGTCGGTAATATCGAGGTGAATACCAATAGAACCTACCACCTTACCGTTTATGTTGTAATTAGGCGCCCCGCTGATTAGCCAGTGGCGTAACTCGCCGTTTTTTCTGCGGGCACGAATCTCGTACGAATTGGAAGTCCCATGCTGGCGGCTTTCATTCTCTGCGGTGAGTTTATCGCGGTCCCCGGGATAGAGCAAAACGTCCATTCCCTTTTTCCCCAGAAGTTCTGCTTCGGTATAACCCGACATTTCTTCAAGACTTTGATTGACCATCAGGATCTCATCATCGTTGTTTACCTCGATCAGACCGAGGTTCATATTGGCGATAATGTTGCTGTATTTTTGACGTTCGGCCTCAATACTCTCGCGGTATTTTCTGCGAAGGGTCACATCACGGTAGGTCCAGAGATGCCCCTTGTATTGCCCCTCTTCGTAGATGGGGATAAAATCGCGCTCCAGCACACGGCCGTCACGCATCGCAAGTTCATCTGCGAGCACCTGTTCTTTACTAACAAGCAGTTCGTTTATGCGGTTTACAAAACCATCCGGATCTTCAAACAGACCTTTACTTTGCTCTGCAGCCTGCTCACAGTTCTGACCCTGCAGCAGTTCGGGTGCGACGGGAATGCTGAAAAAATCGCAAAAGCGCTTGTTTGTAATTACTATATTTCGATTTTCATCTTCAAGCAACACACCGCTTTCCAGATTAAGAATAAGGGTAGAAAGCCGGTTTTGGGAATCTACCAGTTGCTGCTCGTTGCGCTTCTGGCTGGTAATATCACGAATAATACCCTGTGCTGCCAACGGCTTTTTATCGCGATCGTAAATTACACTGGCATTTATTTGCACATAGCTCACTTCACCACAGGCACGGCGTATGTGAATTTCAAAATTGGTGAGGGAGCCTTTTTGCATCAGCTGCTCAAAACCCTGAGGTACGAGAGGCCTATCTTCTTCGGTTACCAGTTTGTATAAGTGAATGTGATCTTTAAGCGTATACCCCAAAAGGCTTTCGGCAACCTTGTTCATTTTAATGGGAACCCCTTCCAGATTCATCATCACATAGGCATCTGCAATATTGCCAAAAACACCCTGCAACTCAGAGTTTGCGGTATAGACCAGGCTTTCGAGTTTCTGATTGGTCTTTTTAAGCTCTTCAGACTTAAAATACAGCTCACGGGACTTTTCTTCAAGAATACGCTCTGCCTCTTTACGGGCAGCACGTTCCCGGGCCAGCGCCCTCTCATACAACTCGAGTTGCTTCTCACTCATAAACGCGGATACTAAATTTCACTTCGGTACCATCATCCTTGATCTTTTCGACCAGCACTTCTGCCTGATGACCAAAATGGGTTAGCGTGCGCTGCATCAGTCCTTTACCAAAGGCATACATCGCGCGGCTGGAGCGGTATAACAAAATCAGCTTGTCGCTGTCTTTTTCAAGCACCCGAAAAACAGGCAGTTCGGCATCGGGATATATTTTACGCACCTCAACGTGGATGTGGCTTTCTATGGAAGCCAGTAAGTCTAAAGGATCGGTGTACTGGGTGATGAAACCCTGATAACTTCTTAATACGACCCCGAAGAAATGCTCACCATAAACTTCGAGCAAGGTGTCAATAGAAACTCCCGTTTGCTCACTGAGTTCAACCAGCAGGCTTAGCATTTCTGAAAATTGATAGGTGCCCACCGCGGTATAGACTCCGCCGGAAGGCAGATGCGCTTCGCTGATAAGATGGTCTACCATCTCAAGGCCATAGCGCTCTTCTACCAGCTCCAGAAATTCTGTAAAAACAATACCTTTCATTAAGAATCTATAAGTTCGTTAATACTCCAGTAGTCTAAAGCGATTTTAATTTTATTGACGTAGTCGTCGTATTTCAGAGGCTTTATCAGGTAACCTGCAACGCCTATTTTATAACATTCCAGCATATCTTTCCGATTTGCTGAAGTAGTCAAAATCACGGTAGGCAAAAACCGCAGACGGTCGTCAGCCTTGAGTATTTTCAGGAAATCAATCCCGTTGATTTTAGGCATATTGAGATCCAGAAAAACAACATCGGGCAAACTCCCTCCGGCTTGCAGCAGGTTAAGTGCCTCTTCGCCGTCACGGGCTTTAATCAACTGATGTTCGACGCCCAGTTTGCTGATAGCGCGTTCGAGTTTCATGACTTCTATAGCGTCATCTTCGATAAGTAAGATATTCATTTTACGTGTGATCACAAGTTTCAAGTTAGGGAAGCTACAAAATTGCATCAGAAATCCTTTTGAAAAGTCAAAGCTAGATGAAGCCTGCCTAAAGTGTAGACGAGTGGTCATTAAGTGTAGACGAGTGGTTTTTACAAGTACTATAAAGACTAAAAATAGGGAGGGTGAACCTGCTTTCTAATTCGGAATGCTGAATGCAGAGTTAGGATTCCTTCACGGAAACATCCCTCCTAACCTCCCTTCAAAGGGAGGAATTTTATACGAACTAAGAACCTACCCCTTCCTTCGAAGGAAAGGGCTGGGGATGGTTGTAATTTTAAATTTTAAACCTTGAATATTGAACCAACCAGATGTGATTTTTCAGTCGCTTAGGGCTCCCTCGAAATGACTGTTGGCAAAGCTGAATGCGGAGTACAGAGTTAGGAGTTATTTTGAATCGCTAAAAGTAACTCAACACTCAGAATTCTTAACTCCGCATTCTGCTAACTGCCCACTGAGACTGGTTACTGCTTTCCATTTCGTGCAGTTATCCTTTTATAAACCGAAGCGTACTGCTCTGCTCCCCGCTGGTAACACGAATCAAATATACCCCCGGAGTTAAGGACGAAACCGGGATGGCCCGGGTTTTCGAAACATCAAGCGGCCCCAGCACATTGCGCCCATTCAGATCGTAGATGATGGCTTTCGATGCATTTGCCTCATTAAGCTGCAACTGAAGCACATCGGTAGCGGGATTGGGATAGATTTTAAAAGAGTCTGCAGCATTAACAGGTGTGACACTCAGCTGATCGAAACGTACCGGCAGACTCGCAAGCGTATAACCGGCAGATGCCGAAAGATAGGCCGTAAACGGATCTACTGTTTGCGGAGTTCCGCTCTCGACCCGTTTAAAGACCGGGTCTTCATTCTCAACAGTAAGGATATAAGCACCTGCTGTGGCCTGAGTTTTAATATAAACTGCATTCAGGTTATTTGTGGTATTGGCTTTTGGAGTACTTACTGAGCCACTGCCCGTAAAGCTAAAGCTACCTGTTCCTAAAACCAGCACCGGGGTATTGGCCGGGATAACGTCACCGGTTATAAGCTTGCACGCAATTTCATCAGTTCCGGGTTCTATCGTATAGCAATCTGCACCTTCGGGAATAGCAGCTTCAAAAGGTAAAATAAGCAGTTCGTAACCGCTAAAATCACGGGTATAGCTGGCTTGTGTAGCCGTAAAGCTTTCGGGCACCTGAAAGTTTCCGTTGCCTTCCAGTTTCAGTTGCGAAGCCTGAGTGCCGCTAATTACATTAGGTTGATCTAATCCACTGCCAGTTGCGGTGTAAAACAGGAGATTGGGATTCGCCGCCTGTGATTTCCAGTCGGTAGTTTCGGGGATGGCCGTGGTTTGGGTAAAATCGATCCCGGTATAATCAGGATTGGAAAGCGCTTCGAGGAAATCGCTGTCTTCCTTACTGTAAACCCCTTCAAAAGCATAGGCTTTTTCATTCCCCAGTAAAAAATAAACCGCTCCAAAATCAATAGTCAGCACCGAACTGTAATTGGTATTGCTTATTCCTAAAATGCCCGTGATTCCATCGGTGAGCACCGCGCGTGAAAGATCAAGCTCAAATTGAAAATTACCGGTTGCAGGCATTTCAATACGCCCGTAGTTGTGCGAACTCAAAGCTCCCGCAGCGTTAACGTAGTGCAGGGTGGTGTTGTCTGAATTGTATTGATTGGCAGAGACTACATTTTCTACCTGAAAAACAAGTTTGGTATAACGGTCATCAAGCGCCAGATAGCCATTAGTAAGTGCGGTGTTTGAGCTGATCAGACGGTTGTTCACGCTAAAGGTTATTTGGCGGTTACTCAGCTGATAACCGGTACCAAAGGTCGCCTGCGTGGGATTCTGACTTTCGATAGGGTTGTAATACACAGGGCTTCCGGTCATTTGCGACTCGGGACGCTCGCTGCTTTTTTCAAAGACAAAAGTGGTAAAACTACTGGGCGCAATTGTGAGTTGTGGGCGAAAACGTTCTGAAGCATAGGTAACTTCAGTAGTGGTCATACTTTCAGTGGTTGTGGTGACCACCCGGGTACCGCTTTGGGTATAAAACGGAAGGTCTGCCGTAAGATTATAGGTATTGGCCGAAGCATTGATAAGATGCAGCGTCAGGGTGTTTCCATCCTCAGAAATATAAGCCGAACCTTCAAGCTGCCCGCTGTCATCAAGCCAGGTTGCGGCAATACGCTTTTTACCGGTGGTGTATTTCGCAAAATGCGACAGAATATATCCCCGTTTGGTAATCACGCCTTCCTGGGTACCGCGTTCGCCATCACCCATCATCCCGTAATAGCGCTTGGAGGCATAATGCACCCAGGCACTTACGTTTGACAGCATAGCCGTATTGATGCTTCGGGCAAAATCAAAGGCATCCTGCTGCCAGTTATAATCGCGCGGAGCCTGACTGCCTGCGTTCCAGTTGATCAAAAACTCGGTCATCCATGCCTCTTTACCCTGACTGCGCTGCAAGGTAATCCCTTCGGTCTCCACAGCGCCATACTGATGTCCGGCAAAAATGTCGAATTGTTGTTTAACCCCATCTGCTGCCAGTGCCTGCGCATAGCGCGTGGAAATCCCCACCGTCTCCGGGGCGATGATTTTACAGTCGATACGACTGCCGTAATCCCGTATAAAGTTGGCCATTTGCTGCGGCGTCCAGGAGCAACCCGCGTAAGTGACCTTATAATCGGGTTCGTTTTGCAGAGAAATCCCGTCAAGTTCTACCCCGTTATCGCGCAAATACAGCACGTAATCATTCAGATAGTCTGCATAATCCCCGTAGTGTTCCTCTTTCAGAAAACCTTCAATCTCATTGCCATTTGAATCAATTACGATACCGGCTATGTTGTTGTTGGTTTTCCACTCGGCCGGCATAGACCAGGGGCTTGCAAAAATGATAAGTCCCAGCGACTGCGCGAGCTGAGCCGTAGCCAGCGACTGCGACCAGTTGTCACGACCTATGGGAATATAGAGGCGCATAATGTTATAACCCAGTTCGCTGTCCGCACCCCAAAGCTGGCGTATTTGGGCAGGGGTCATATGGTTGTAGGCAAATTGCGGACTGCACACAAAACCGCCATAGCCGGTAACAGTCTGAAAGTTCGCACTGGCATCAAGTTGTACCGTAGCAGGGAGTTTCTGCGCGCTAAGATTAGACAGGCTTAAGGAAAAAAGCAGACTTAAAAAATAGGTGTAGAGTTTTTTCACGGCAGTAGTTTTTTTTGGTTTCAGTTTAGTATGATCGGGATTTAAAAAGGTCCCGATTCTGGTTCTAATTGGTTTTAAGAAATCGATTGCGTAAATCGGCTAAAAAAAATATGCGTTAACCCGAGAGCTAAAAAGTGCTCGCATTTACGGGTGTAATTTAGAAAGTTACAAGCTTGTTCACTGCCAGATTGGGTTACACATACTTTTGAATAGGATACATGAAAGGGATTTTAAAACTAGAAATGACTGCACTATTGAGAATTGAAATTTAAAACAAGATTAAATCAACATCCTGAACAGTTAGAAACAATTTATTTTGGAAATGCTTACCACCCGAGATAAAGCCGGGCGAATCGGGTATATTTGTTTAGGTGATGGGTAAGCTGCTATTTAAAAAATGAAAGATGATATGTTAATCGAAAAATACACCTCACAATGGGTTGAGGATTTCGAGAGTTTAAAATTCGAAATCGAATGTGGCCTCAACGGACTAAATCCGCGTATCGAACACGTAGGAAGCACTTCGGTACCCCATTTAGATTCAAAACCCATTATAGACCTTGATATCATCTACGAAAACGAATCTGAATTTAAGCTCTTAAAAGCCGGACTCACAAGTATTGGGTACTATCATAATGGAGATCAGGGAATTGAAAACCGGGAAGTTTTTAAACGCGAAAAAAAGGACGGGCATCCGGTTTTAGATTCGATTTCCCATCATTTATATGTTTGCAAGGCTCAAAGCGCGGCTTTGCAGCGGCACATCCTAACCCGTGACTTTCTGCGGAAGAATGACTGGGCCAGAATAACATATCAGGCGATGAAATATGAACTGGCCGAAAAGGCAAATCAGGATAAAAAACGCTACGCAGCACTTAAAGAAGTGTATGCCAATGCATTTTTTGACGAAATCATTGAAAACCAAAAGTCAAGCTCCGGTTCCTGGCAGGAATCAAAAGATTGATCTCTAAAATTGAATGCTTCAATTCGGTTACAAGATTAGCCAAACCAGATTAACTCCAGAATCATTCCCAGGGCTACCTGGCCCTGCTCACTATCACCTAAACAAATCACCTTAACCTTTAATTATCAGGTGTTTAAATATAATTTTTGTATTTTATTGAATGATGAAGTTCAAAAACCAAAAAATAGCGCTTACCTGTTATATAGTATTTACAGCACTGCTGGTGATTGTGGGTTGTAAAGAACCCGAAAAAAAAGTGACATTGACCGTCACCGCAACGGCATATAATTCTGTTGAACATCAAACTAAAAAAGGCAATCCGGGTCTTGCAGCCTGGGGAGATCAGTTAGAGCCGGGCGAAAAAGCCATTGCTGTATCCCGGGATCTTATAGATCTGGGATTAGATCACAATGAGGAAGTAGAAATAGACGGACTAGAAGGCACCTACATCGTCAAGGATAAAATGAACCGTCGCTGGGAGAAGAAAATTGACATTTATATGGGGCTTGATGAGGAAGCTGCAAAAGAATGGGGTCGAAAAAAAGTGCAAATTACATTCAATGAAGTAGATAAACCCAACGATAAATTTTCATCTAAATGACGAAACGCTTCAGCACTCTGAGACTGCTAGTTGTAGCTTTTGAAATAAAACACAAACTCCTTAAGGATATTCCTTCAGGAGTTTTTCTATTTTGAGGTATATCTTAACTTGTAGCAATCTAAAAGCAATTTCTTTCCTATGAATTTTCGACACTTTTTGGCACTCATAATCGCAGCAACGGTTTTATTTTCCTGCGAACAGAAACAGGACGAATGGCAGGTTTTATTCAACGGAACTGATCTGGAAGGATGGACACCGAAATTCTACCATCACGAGACCGGTGAAAATTATGCAAATACATTCCGCGTTAAAGACAGTGCGATTGTCGTAGACTATTCCGATTACGATACTTTTGATGAGCGTTACGGGCATTTGTTTTATAAGAGACCTTTTGAATCCTTTCACCTGAAATTCAAATACCGCTTTACCGATGAGTGGATGGAAGATGCCCCCTCCTACACCTTTCGCAACAGCGGGGTGATGTTTCACAGTCAGGCACCCAAAACCATTTTAAAAGAGCAGGACTGGCCGCTTTCGGTAGAATACCAGATGCTGGCAGAGGCCGAACCCGGGAAACCCAGACCCACCGGCAATATGTGTTCGCCGGGAACTGATGTCTATTATCAGGGCCAAAAATCAAACGATCACTGTATCAATTCAACCTCTGACACCTACACCTGGGATACCTGGGTTGAAGCCGATTTGATTGTGTACAGCGATTCGCTGATTATCCATAAGGTAAACGGCAAGGAAGTGCTTCGCTACAGTCAGACTCAAATAGGCGGCGAGGTCGCAAACGGTTTTGACCCGGCTCTAAAAATTGACGGAAAAGCCTTAAAAAGCGGTTATATTGGCCTGCAGGCCGAAGGTCAGGGAGTGATGTTTAAAGATCTAAAGCTGAGAGAACTCTAGTGTGCAGAAGCCTTCCTGCCCTTGAAAAGTTTTTTGGCAGCATTTACTATCGGTAAAACCAAAAAGCCTATTACCAGACCGGCTAAAAATTCGAAGACTATTGCCGGAAGCCCCAGACTTTCTTCCCAATGGTGGAAGAACTCCAGATTGTGCACAAATATTCCACCCGAAACCAGCATCAACGCGATGGTCCCTATAATTCCAAGGCTTTTAATTACCCAGGGAAGCGCGCTGACCAGAAACATCCCTACTTTATCTGAAAAACTGTTTTCGCGATCGTTCAGGTTGATGAGTTTGGCACCAAATTCATCCATTCGTACAATAAGCGCTACAATCCCATAGACCCCCACTGTCGCCACCAAAGCGATTACGGTCACTACTCCTATTTGCGTGGCAATAGGCTCCTGAGAAACCGTACCCAATGCAATTATGATAATCTCCACCGACAGAATGAAGTCAGTAAGTATAGCCGATTTTACCTTTTCCTTTTCCCGCTCCATCAGTTGCTCTTCAGTCATCTCATCAAGCTTTTCTACAGCATTATGCTTCTCGTGAGGCACCAGATATTCATAGATTTTTTCGGCACCTTCATAGGCGAGATAGAGACCACCAATAATCAGGATCACCGTTATGGCCGTGGGCAGAAAGGCACTCAGCAAAAAGGCAACGGGCAGAATGATTACTTTATTAAGCAGTGATCCTTTGGTTATAGACCAAAGTACAGGCAGTTCGCGGTCTGACATAAACCCGGAAGCTTTTTCGGCATTCACGGCAAGATCGTCCCCAAGAATTCCGGCGGTCTTTTTACCCGCGACTTTACTCATTACGGCTACATCATCCATCAATGCAGCGATATCGTCTAATAATGCAAAAAAACCTGAGGCCATGTTGTGTGTTTTTGGTTGTCACCGGCAATATAAGCTGGCTGTAAGTATTATGAAATTAAAAAAATGATAATTTCATAGAGAGCTCCTTTATACATTCACAAAAAATCTGTTTAAAGGGAAGGCTGAAACCTGAAAAAGCTTACCAATACGGATAGCAATAAGATAACAGGATCGCCTTTCTTGTTAAAAGATGTTAAAGCTGATAATATGTAGTACAATTACTGACTATTTAGAATCAGTTTTAATTAATTTCGCCGCTCTAACACGCTCCATTCTCCAAAAAAACTGATGAATACGATAAACCTCGGCGATTTTCGCTTAGACTTTCAGCCCACCTACATAAAACTTAAAATCAATGAAGGATTTCATTTTGATGCCAAAGCATTTGAAGAACTTCATTCAATAAAAGAGGAAATATATGGAAACCTTAAAGTGGGAATTTTAGTATGTAATGATGCGGAAGCTGATTATTCTATAGATCCGTTGGTTCTGGTTCACTATAAAGAAATTTTGGAAAATCATCTTCAATGGGTAATTGTGGTTTCAAATATTGTTTCTGACTTTAAGAATTTTGAGTATCTCCAACGCCTGACCAAAGTACCCTGTAAATTCGTACGCAACTATAAAAGTCTTCATCCGGAATCCTGTATCGCATCCTGACCGGTGTTTGGTTAAAACTTCTTAGTTTAAAGCACGGCTTAAATCTTAAAACTTAATTAAGAACACGATAAATACCGTGTTTAGCCCTTAGCTTTGATAACCTTGAAGTAAACCAATATACCATGCTATGAAATATCTTTCGCTTTATATAATCCTGGGAGTTATGCTCATTGCCGGCGCCCTAAGCTTTTTCTTTTATAAAAAGTCTATGCGTGAAGAACAGGAAATTCTCGCGAAAGCTACCTACACCATTCAAAACCGCTGGGAATTTCCTCAGATTCTTGGAGAGGTAAGCGGAATTGCCTGGGTAAATGACTCTATTTTGGCGTGTATTCAGGATGAGGAAGGTGTTATTTATAATTTTAACCTGAATACTTCAGAAATTACACACGATATCCGTTTTGGCACCGATGCAGATTATGAGGCCATTGCCCTGAACGGAAAGCAGGCTTTTGTCATGCGCAGTGACGGTCTCATTTTTGAAATTGATGATTTTACGTTAGACACGGTAGATGTTTCGCCTTTTGATACGCCTTTTAAGGCCGAAAATAATATGGAATCTTTAGCTTATAATCCCAAAACAAATCTTTTGGTCACGGTACCTAAAGATCGTGGACTCAAAAAAGACCGCTACAAAGGTCTTTATGCCATCTCACCGGAAACGCGCACAATGGGTGAAACGCCACTCTTCAATCTGGATATGAAAACGAAAACTCTGGATTCGATTCAAAAGAAAAATGCGGAAGACAACTTCTTTCCTTCAGATCTCGCCATTCATCCCAAAACCGGGGAGTATTATCTGGTAGACGGGCGCAATCTTAAATTGCTTATTTTGAGCCAGAGCGGGCAGGTTGAAGCCTTACACAACCTTAACCGCTATCACTTTGAGCAGCCGGAAGGAATCGCCTTCAGTCCGGACGGTCGCTTATTTATTGCCAACGAGGCAGCAGGCGGGGTTGCAACCCTGCTTGAGATTACCCTGGAAGAATAGTTTAATCCAATTCATCTGCAATTACCGGCAACAAAATCAGGGTTTGTTTCGCATCGCTGTCATCCATTAAATAATCTATTTTTAATTTGTAGTTGATATCGCGCTCCTCAGCATAAAAGGCGCCATCGCGAATGTCAAATCCACCGGTTTCGGTGTAGGCCAGACTTACAATTTTAGATTCATCGATAGTACGCAATTTTGATAATTCGTGATCACTCAAACTATATCGTTTGAGAAGCGTGTTCAAACTTTGCGAAAAATGACTGTTGGCTGAAGCTTTCATAGTAATAGAATTTTCTACAAAATTACTATTAACAATATAAACGAATGTATTGCGATTTCCCAATTCACACTTTATTAGCACAGTTTTAGCCTATTATTAAGCCTTCGGGCTATCAAAGCATGGTAAAATCCTGGATTCTTTCAATTCTAAAAACAAGAAAATTAATTATTTAGAATAATGAATTTTAATAATACATCCTAATTCGAGAAGATTCAACATTACTTCATTTCTTAACACTTCTTTAAAGCTGTGTTATATGAGGGTTAAAGTGTGGGGCTGCTCCGTGATTTTAACATATTTTCAGCCTTTGTAAGCAAAATCTATATGAAAATCACTACATCTACTTCCCTACCACTCTATTTTACAGCACTTGTATGGCTTAGTCTTTCGTTTTTCGGGGCGCAGGCGCAGGAGCGAGAAATTGAGCAGGTTTTTTACTTTACCGGTAACACCTCCCTGCAAACGCAAAATCCGTCGCTTGAAGTCCTAAAGGCCATCACCGCAATGTCACAGGATGACGAAAAAGCGACTTTTGTGGCTTTGGGCAATATTACTGATAAAGGATATCCGCCAAAAGATAAAGACCGCAAGAAGGTTGAAGAACAACTTCAGGCAAGTTTGCTGCAACCCCTTAAAAACTTTAACGGGAACCTGATCTTTATGCCCGGAAAAAACGAATGGAATAAAAACGGACACGAGAATATTGACGATCTGGAGTCTTTTATTCAGGATAACAGTGAAGTGAAATCTTGGCCAAATGACGGCTGTGTCCGCGAGATTGAAGACCTGGATATGGAGAAAGTGGAGTTGCTGATGATAGACTCCCAATGGTTTCTTGAAGATTGGGATGATCATTTGTACCTCAACAACAAATGCGATATCAAAACCCGCGATGACTTTTTCGCCAAGTTTAAAGACGACCTTAAAGATGAGCAGAATAAAACCGTAATCGTAGCGGTATACCATTCCATTCTAACGCGTTCCCGTCAGGATTTCTTCGAAAACATTGGCGGACTAAGCAAACAGGACTACTACAGCCAGCAACGTCAGAAACTTGCCGGAAATCTTGAGACTATGGCAAGCTTGTTTCCTGATGTGGTTTTTGTATCGGCAAGCGACCGCAACCTCCAATATCTGGAAGATGACGGTATCCCTCAAATCATTACCGGTGCAGCTTCAGATAAACTCGATAATGTAAAGAATACTGATGATGGACAGTTTGCTGCGAAGGCACACGGCTTTGCACGCCTCACCGTTTATAACGACCGCAGTTCTAAAGTAGAATTTTTTGAAACCGGTAACGGCAACCCGCAAAAACTCTTCGAAAAAGACATTCGCCGCCAGCAAACCAAACTCAGTGAAGTAAGCTATCCTGATATTGATACGTTTGGCGACACCTATAAAGCTTCGATCTACACGCCTGAGGAAACAGATAAAAGCGGTCTGTATACCTTTTTCTGGGGAGATCACTACCGTCAGGTTTACAGCAAAACCATCGAAGCTCCTGTATTGGATCTTTCGGCTTTGCCCGGTAATGTACACGCCATTTCTGAAGGTGGTGGTAACCAGTCGCGTTCTATCAGACTTATAGATGACGAGGAACACGAGTATACCGCCCGTGAACTCCGCAAGAGCGCGGTGCGCTTCATTCAATCTAAAATTACAGACCACTATGTGCAGGATATTATGAGTAATTCTTTGGCCGAAGATGTGGTTCAGGATTTTTACACGACTGCACACCCCTATGCGCCTTTCGCCCTAAATCCCATTTTTGACAGTCTCGACATTTATAACGCCGAACCTAAAATCTATTACCTGCCCAAACAAAAACAGCTGGGCATTTACAATGAAGATTACGGCGATAAACTCTATATGTATGAAGCTCATGCCGGGGATGAAAACAAATCTTTTGCGCGTTTTGGCAACCCGGACGACATAATCAGTACCAAAGATTTACTGGCAAATATTCGCAAGTCTAAAAAGCATCAGGTTGATGAGTCTAATTTCCTAAAAGTACGCCTTATGGACTTTGTCGTGGGTGATTACGACCGCCATTACGACCAATGGCGTTGGTCTGAATACGAAATGGAAGACGGTAACAAAATGTATAAAACCATACGCCGTGACCGTGACCAGGCATTCCCTAAATACGACGGACTTATCCTGAGCATTCTTAAAATGGGAATGATTGATTTCCGCTCTATGGAAAAATACGATGAAGATGTAAACAGCGTCAAATGGATGAGCCGCTACGCCTATCCGCTTGATCAGGCTTTCTTAAAGGAAATTACCTGGGAGGACTGGCAAAAGCAGGTTGATTTCATTCAGAAAAATCTAACCGATGAGACTATTGAAACTGCTTTTGCAACCCTGCCCGAAGCCGTTCAGGATGAGACTATCACAAATATTAAGAAAAACCTGAAACTGCGTCGTGATAACCTACAATCTATTGCGAAGCGCTATTATGAGTATTTGATGAGTCATCAGATCATTTTGGGTACGGAAGATAAAGATGAATTCCGTATTACCCGTAAGCCCGATGGCGCAACAACCATCAGTTTAAAGACTGAAAATGGACGCGATTTTGAACGTACGTATACCAAAGACCTCACTAAAGAAATCTGGATTTACGGTCTGGATGATGAAGACAGCTTTGTGGTAGAAGGAGAAGGTGATCACTACATCCCCCTAAAGATTCTGGGTGGTGAAAATAACGACGTATATGATTTTCAGAATAACAGCCGGGTAAAGGCTTACGACTATAAAAGCAAGAAAAATACGTTTACAAATCCGGCTTCCAGCAAATGGCTGGTAGACAGTTACGACATCAATACCTATAATGATGCAAACCGAAAACTGAGTGCCAACACGGTATTCCCAAGTATTGGTTTTGATCCCGATGCCGGTTTTAAAATAGGCTTACGCGATACGTATACGACCTACGGCCTGGCCAACAATCCGTTTAAAACCCAGCAGACCCTAACGGCAGCCTTTTACTCGGCTACCAGTGGATTGTCGTTAGACTATTCCGGAGAATTTGCGCACGCATTCTACAATTGGAATTTCAAATTAGATGCACGCATCACCAGCCCTAATTATGCGATCAACTACTTTGGTATCGGCAACGGTACCAATTATGATGAAGACGCTGTCAGCCGGGATTTCAACCGGGTGCGCATCGCGCAATGGAACATCAGACCGGCCTTTAAATATGCGCAGGACCGCATTCAGTTTAGTATAGGACCTTTGGTTGAAAACTTCGATGTAGAAAATCGGATGAACAGTGCTACCGCACAACAGTTTGCATCAGATGATGATGTGTTTAGAAACCAATTGTATGCGGGTGCTGAAGCGCGTTTTCAGTATAAGAACAAGAGCGGCGAAATTGCATTCATACGCCGGGGGTTTCAGTTTGATCTGGATGCAGGTTACAAAACGGCGATTAAGGATGAGTTTGATAATGAATTTACCTATATAAAACCTACCCTTTCCATAGACTTCCCGTTGCACTCCAGCGGATTTGCAGTGTTGGCTACAAAAGTGGGAGCTCAAATGAACTTTGGAGACTACGAGTTCTACCACGGCGCTACTTTAGGCGGAAACAACAGTCTTAGAGGTTTTCGTAATGAACGGTTCAATGGAGACCGTATGTTTTACCAAAGCATTGACCTGCGTACCGGCATTGCCGATTTACGCACCAGCTATGTGCCCCTGCGTATAGGCGCTACCCTGGGCTACGATTACGGTAGAGTGTGGACGGACAACGATACTTCAGAACAGTGGCATCACAGTTACGGGGGTTCGATCTTCTTAAACGGATTTAAGGCTGTAACTGCAAATATTGGCTATTATTTGAGTGACGAAAGCGACCGTGTCATTTTCACACTGGGCTTCAGGTTCTAGGCCTTTCAGCAAAAATCTTTTTTAGAAATCCTGCCTTACCCGGCAGGATTTTTTAGTTTAGGAGCACTGCTCTCACTATAGGTTCCGTCTTAAAAAACCGGGGTAATACCCGGGGTTTAGCTAAAGTACTTTTGGTATAAATCGCTATCACATCTTGAAATGCCAAAAAAATGCATTAATTTTTACCGAAATACGAACTATTCAAGTGTATTTTTAAGGATAGCACGATTTTGTCCGCTACCCAATTATTGATAACCCTTTTAAAATTTAAACCACATGAAACGTAAAACACCGCTACATTCCACTCCCCGCAGGGATTTTATTAAGAAAGCTTCAATCGCATCGCTGGGCATTTCCATTGTTCCCCGGCACGTTTTGGGAGGTGTAGGCTTTACAGCACCCAGTGATAAACTGATGGTAGCCGGAATAGGTGTAGGCGGCAAGGGTGAAAGCGATATTAAGAGTTTTGCAGATTCCGGTTTGGCCGAAATCGCTTTTTTATGCGACGTAGATGACCGTCGTGCAGCGACTTCCCGGGCGCGTTTTCCAAAAGCGAAATACTATAAAGATTACCGTGAAATGCTGGAAAAGGAAGCTGACAAAATCGATGCCGTATCAGTCTCTACTCCAGATCACGCCCACGCGGTACAGGCGATGGCCGCGATGCAACTGGGCAAACACGTGTACGTTCAAAAACCCCTTACCCACGATATTTATGAAGCCCGGGCACTTACTGAAGCTGCAGATAAATACAAAGTAGTCACCCAAATGGGAAATCAGGGTGCTTCCAACAACGGTACGCGTTTGATGAGCGAGTGGTATGATGCAGGGCTCATTGGCGACGTGACTGAGGTTTATTGCTGGACAGATCGTCCCGTTTGGCCACAGGGAATCCCCTGGCCCGAAACTTCAAGTGCCATCCCCGCAGAACTTGACTGGGATCTCTGGCTCAATACTGCGCCGTACAAAGAGTATGTAGACGGCCTGGTGCCTTTCAACTGGCGTGGCTGGTGGGATTACGGTACCGGTGCGCTGGGGGATATGGGTTGTCACCTGGTAGAAGTTCCTGTACGTGTACTCAACCTAAAATATCCGAAAAACGTACAATGCAGCGTAGGCAGCGTTTATGTAGATGAATTCAAACGCGGGTATTTCCCGGACAGTTGTCCGCCTTCAAGCCACGTGACCATGACCTTCCCAAAAACCGACAAAACATCGGGTGATATCACGATGCACTGGATGGATGGCGGCATTCAACCTACCCGTCCTGAAGAACTGGGGCCTAATGAGGTATTTGGTGATGGCGGCAATGGTGTGCTTATTATAGGTACCAAAGGAAAAATGATGTGCGGCACTTATGGTAGAAATCCGCAACTTTTGCCTACTTCTAAAACCGAAGAAGCCGTGGTGCCTCAAAAGTATGAGCGTGTTCCGGGTGAAGCCGAAGGTCATTACAGGCAATGGGTTGAAGCCGCTTTGGCAGGATACGGTAAAAAAGAAGTGAGTTCGCCCTTTAGCGTGGCGGGGCCGCTTACTGAAACCTTACTCATCGCAAACCTCGCCATACGCGGATTTGATATTCGTAAAGAACGTGAAGACGGGCGTTACGATTATCCCGGGCGCTATATCGAAATGCTTTGGGATGCCGAAAACATGAGAGTTACCAATTTTGAGGAAGCCAATCAGTTTGTACGACGCAACTACCGCGAGGGCTGGAAACTCTAGAGAAGAAACTAAAATATAACGTCCTGAACATGTATTGATCAGTACAAAGGGAAAATCGGTAAATATGAATGCTACAAATTAAATTTCAATTCATGGGTTAATTTTGTTCTTTGGTCTTCTTTTTCTTCCGCATAGCAAGAAGTCCACGTTAAAAATTTTCGAAGCCTTGGAGAAAATTTAGGGGACTTGTTGCGGTTTTGCCTGATAAGGCAAAAATGCCTAAGAAAAAGTGTCCTTTCTTTTGGTTCGTTTTCTTTGGACAAGCAAAGAAAATGAACGGAGCAGGATATAAAACTACGGTTATAATTATTTGAAGGATCCCCTCTTGAGAATTCAAACCGATATTAAAAGGAAGCTAGAAAGAAGAACACATTCAATAAATCAGTTTATTTAGGACCATATTTATTTAAATCACTTTATTGGAAAAAATCCGTTAATACGGATTTTTTCCTTTTAAAAGAATATAAAAATTCAGTACTTTGCCCTGATGAAAGAGGCGAAGTTTGCCATCATAGATGTGGAAACCACAGGAGGCGGAATCAGAGGGAACAAGATCACCGAGATTTGCGTCATTGTTTTGCAGCACGGTGAAGAAATTGATCGCTTTGTATCGCTGGTCAATCCCGGTCGCGAAATACCCCTGTATATCGAAAAACTCACCGGCATAAACGATGCGATGGTTGCCGATGCGCCCTACTTTGATGAAATCGCTCCTCAGATTAATTCCCTTACCAAAGACTGTATTTTTGTCGCCCATAATGTGGGCTTTGACTACAATGTGGTGCGTGCCGAGTTTGCCGAAGCCGGAATTGATTTTAACCGAAAACGGCTCTGTACAGTGCGTCTGGCCAAAAAACTCATTCCGGGATTATTCTCCTACAGCCTGGGGAATTTATGTACTTCGATCAATATTCCGCATCGCGACAGGCACCGGGCTCAAGGCGATACCGAAGCTACCGTCATCCTTTTTCAGCGCTGCCTGGCGCTTGATGAAGACTATGAAGTCATCGGTGGTTTTTTAAACCGAAAATCAAAAGAGTCTTACGTTCCGCCCAATTGTAAAGCTTCCGATTTTGAAGATTTGCCTCAAAAAGCCGGTGTATATTTCTTTAGAGATAAACAAGGAAGTCCCCTGTACATAGGCAAAGCCATCAACATTCAGAAGCGGGTGCTTTCACATTTTCGGGAAAAAAGCAACCGTAAATATGCGCTGTTGCAGGACACCTATAGCATTGACTACAAACTCACCGGCAGTGAGGTTTTGGCTCTGCTACGGGAGGCAGAATTGATTCTGAAACATTATCCCAAATACAATAAGGCTCAAAAAAATCCTACTAAGCCTTATAAGCTTACCTCCTACCACAATAAAAAAGGAATTGAGCAATTTGCCCTACATAAAAATAAGATTGCACCTGTAAGCTGGATGCAGTTTTACACGCGTGAAGAGGCCATCGAATTTCTGGAAATGCTGTGTGAAAAATTTGAGCTTTGCCCCAAATTTTGTGCGCTTCAGACCGGAGTCGAAAGTTGCTCCCACTACAAAATTCACCAGTGTAGCGGAGCTTGCGACGGAAGCCTTTCAGCCAAAGAATACAACCGGCGGGTGAGTAAGGCACTCGATTTTATTGAGCAATACGAAGACTCATGTCTTTTGCTTGAAAAAGGTCGTGAAGCCGGAGAGAAATCCTTTATCTATTTGGAACAGGGACGCTTTGCGGGATATGGGTTTATCAGCGCTCAGGAAGAAATCAATGCGGTAGATGATTATCAGAACTTCATGATTCGCCAAAAGAGTTCTGCCTATGCAGATCGCATCATTCAGCGGTATATAACCACCTCAAAAAAGCTGGAGCGCATCGCACTAAAGGAAGCACAGGAGCACGAAAATTCAGTATTTGATCACTGGTTAAACTAAGGGATCTAGCCCTGATACTTCAGCACAAGCCAGCGCCCGGCCCCATCAGGTCCGGCATCAGCATCGTAAACCAATTCAATAGACCCTGTACCACTTATGCCAAAAAAGGGTTTATTTACCGGAAAAGTGATGCGCTGTGAAGGGTCAAGCACTGTTGTGGATTCGAGCATCATACTTACATTTTTACTCGAATCTGAAAAGAAAAGCGTTAACCTGCGGCCTTCAGTTCCTCCCTTAATGCCCCCAATTTCATAATTAGCACCGGCATAATTAATACAGGTTACAAAAGTTGCCAGGTCATTTGCTTCTCCTTCCCCCAGCTGAGGATCAAGAACGTGAATGGTTCGAGTATTACCGTTGGTGGCATCAGGGATGATTACTCCCAAATCAACCTGACCCGTTGTACGGGAAACAGGCCGTATTACCGCTTCATTATTCACAAAAATTATATTTGCCCCCAGCTCAGTAAGATTGAGTTGCTCACCTCCTGTCAGTCCGGTAACCGTAATATCTGAAGTACTCTCCACCGGTAAATCGGTTACTCGTGCCGTACCATTAACATCAAGAGTTGCCTGAGGAGTTTCGGTATTTATACCTACCTGCGCATTTAAAAGATAAAATGCATTGAAAATGATAACCTGTACTGTTATTTTAAGATAGTCCATGGCGAATTTTAATTTTGTAATGAAAGTAGAATCCACTTTTGCGATTTGCCATCGTATATAAACTCCGCAACGCCACCCTGAATTAAAGCATCGCCAGGTGACGCTAGTGCATTTATTCGATTTTGAGCCAGCGACGTATTAGAAAGATTAACAAAAGTCACATTGTGTGACGGGGTTGCATAAAAATAGAGATGCATACCATCTTCTCCATTAGTAAATCCTGTTATGCGAATATTTCTATCATAGCCTGTAATGTGAATAACTGTTTTACCCTCATTTACCTGACCTGCGCCAAGATCAAGATTCAAATTATCTATTCTGAGGTTTCCAGAACCTGGGGTCATGTAAGATGCTAAACTTTTCGCTCCTATACGGTATTCCGAACTGCTTACCAGTTCAATTTTATTATTAATGATGCGTATCTGATTGGAGAAGGGAAGTGCGGTGAGCGTACCCTTATCATCTGCTCCCACCAGTTCTACGGCATCATCAGGTGAAGTTCCTTCAATTTTTAAATCACCTACCACGTGAAGCATTTCTTCTGGTTGAGTGGTACCAATGCCTACCTGAGCAAAAAGCAGTGTGGGGAGCATAATTAAGAGGAAGATGAGGTAATTGTTTCTCATAGAACTTATTTTGAGGTGATGTGTTAACCGCGCTTATTGATCATAACCCATCTTTGCAGTACTTCGCTGTAAATAAATTCTGCAATACCCTGGGACTGTAAGACTTCATTATTTCCATCAATAGTTTGTATTCTATTTTCAGGCAAACTCGCTGCATTTTCAGGAAAAAAGGTCACGTTATTAGTTTGAGCATTGATAATGTACAGTACGCGACCATCAAAACCGTTTGCAAAACCGGTAATATTATACCCACCCCCTGAACCACTTAATCGAATAAGGGTATTTCGTTCATTCACGTCTACAAGACCTAAATCGTAATTATCATACTGAGTAATTCCTGCAGTAGCGCTTTGATCAACATCTCCAATGTAAAAAAGATTAGCATCAGACTCATCGACCTCAATGACTCCATCAATAATTACAAAATCATCCCCCAAAGGAAACTCTCTGGCATAACCGGTATTGTTTAGTCCCACTAATCGGGTAGCCTTCACCGAAGTACTGGGAATAAATTTAAAATCTCCTACAATGTGAAGTGTTGCCTGTGGATCGGTAGTACCTATGCCTACCTGCGCCTGTAGTGAAAAAGCGCCTAATATCCCTAAAACGAGTGCGAGTTGTTTCATCATTCAACTTATAAAAACTACGATTCGGGGTGATGTAAAAGTAGAAGTTAGTCTATTCATTGACAGGCTTTAAGCCTGTTTTTCGACTAGTTCAAATTTTCTTCGTTTAAATAAACAATTGGCAAAGACATAAGAAAATCGCGAAAGAATATAGGGTATAATTCCTACAAAATAACGCAAGAATTATACTACTAATAAAATTAACAAAAATATAAATGATTCTAGATAATTTCTAAGACTGCAACTTGCGCTCTTCGCGCGCCACAGAACTAAAAAAACACACACAGGAAAGGATAAAATGGTTGATCAGCTCTGCTTTAACTATGGGAAGTAAACCTCTTATTCTTTTCTTATAAAAACAAAATCACGCAAATCACTTTGACGTAGATTTTCTATCAGTTCGGCAACTGTGAGTGCATTGAGTTGAGCTCCTTCCCCATTGGTATGCGTATGATCATCCGGAAAGAACGCAGCAACCACATCTGGCCCTAGCTGCTCGTACTTCTGAGCTACTGCCTCATTTAAATCGAGGAAATAGCCTCCCGCCTGCTCGACGGCTTCTTTGGCCCAGGTACCGTAGCTCTCAGAGGCCCTAATAACCTGTCCCTCATTCCATTGATTACGGGGGATCATACTTAGAACAATAGGTGTAGCACCTGTTTCCTGCGTTTCCTTTATATATTGTTTCATATACCAGCCATACGTATGTACCGTCTCAGAACCCGTACTATCGCGGTTGACTTCCTGAGTCTCATCTCCCATTCCCTTTAACGATCCACGGTACTTGGGTTTATCTACATGTCCGCCATCATTATGGCCAAATTGCATCAACACAAAATCCCCGGGTTTTAATTGCGATTTGACAGCATCCCAGAGTCCCTCGTATCTAAACGTTCTGCTACTTCTTCCTCCACGGGCTTTGTTGTACATATTGATACGGGTAGTATCAAGATGCTGCTCCAAAAACATTCCCCAACCCGATTTGGTAGGCTGGCCGTTATTTGCCACAGTTGAATCCCCGATCAGATATAAATTCCGCTTTGCGGGAAGTTTAACCTTGGGATTTTTTAGCAAATAATTTTTTAACGAATTATCGCTCTCGCGTAAACCTTCTGCAATCAGGGAAGCAGCAAGGGCAGCTCCTTTTGCAGAAGTATGCGTATGATCGCGTTTGTAAAACAGGTTTCCGGTTACGGCATCTTGCCCTTTTATCTCCATCGCTGAAGCCATCTTATCATTGAGGTTGATGAAAGTCACGCCTTCTTCCTGAGCTATCTGTTTCGCCCAGCCTCCGTACGAGTCCATATTTCGCGGTACCTTGCCATTGTTCCAATCGTTACGCGGTATGGGAGCCATAACAATCGGGATAGCGCCTTTAGATTTAGCTTCCTTTACAATTTTACGCAGGTACCAGCCGTAGCTGTGCACGATTTCGTGTTCCCCGGTAAGCATATTGTCTATCTCTTCGGTCTCCTCTCCAACACCTTTAATAGTACCACGGGCTCGCGAATCGTCATTTAAAGCCCCGCTATCGTTGTGCCCAAATTGAATCAAAACATAATCGCCTTTTTGCAGACGGTCTAAAATCGGCTGCCAAAGTCCTTTGGTCTGGAAAGTACGGCTACTCGTTCCACCCAGGGCGTGATTCTCAATCCGCACCTGTGTCGTATCTAAAAACTGACCGATAAAATCACCCCAGCCCCAAAGACCGCCGTCTCCTTTTCCGCTTCCGTTTTTTACGGTAGAATCTCCTACACAGTATACCGTAGGTTTTTGGGCATTCACGCCCATACAGTTCACCAGGATTAGCGCAAAAAACAATAGGAAACTTATCTTTTTAAAGGCTTTCATTCTTCTGTATTTTGTATTCGTTATGAGGTTATTTATAATTTGTTATTCCGTATTTCTAGTTCTTTGTTCCCTGAGAAAAGATGGAGTTGTGTCTATTCGAAAATTTCGAATTTCGTTTTTCGTATTTCGTATTTCAATATTCTATTGTCTTGCATCTAAAATCTTTCGTCTAACATCTACTTCCTAAAATCAAACCAAAGCTTCATCGAAATGCCGTCATCGCCGCTTTTGATGCGAATGTTAGAAGGCTGACTGCTGGGGCCTTGTTGTTCCAAAGGTTTAAAAGCCCGCATTCCAGAAATTTCATACATAAATGAAAGGTTTCCTTTTGGAAATCGCGGCTGAAAATGACTGCCTCGAAAACCATTTTTGGCTTCATCAGGCGTAAATAAGCGTAAAAACAGTTTGTCGCTTTCGCTAAATACTTTAAAACTGTTGTCGCCGGCCTGTAAATTGCCCGCCAGAAAATTGGCATAATAGCCTTTAAACTCAGGGTAAATCAGGTTTTCAAAACTTTCTCCGGTGATCGTGGTGTTGTATTCCTTTTCCCAGATTCCGGTTTCGATTCCCTGCAAACGGTTGCGCCAGGTATGATAGGGTCCGCGGCCAAAAAGCGTAATGCCCTCAACTCCTTCTTCAGGAAAATCAAAGCTGATCCCAAACTGATCGATATCACCCTCGTAAAACGCGCCATCAAAACCGCTGTTTCTACCTGCATTTTTAAGCGCGATCAATTCCATATGCACCCGGCCATCGGGATACATGGTCCAGGTAAGGTGATCGATGCCGCCGTTATAATCTACCCGGCATACGGCATGTTGACCCTCCTGACTCAGAGACACGTCTTTAACTTCGGCTTTCATACCTATAGGCTGTGGCCCATTAATAAAAGGAACCAAACGATCTCCGTCTTTAATTTCGGTAATGTAGCCGGTTTGAGCATCCAGCTTCAGGATTAGTTCACCGGCACGTAATGTAACCATGTTACCCTCGCGGATGCCGGTTGCAGCCCTGTTGCCTTCCCCTTTATACATAAGCTTTTCAGCAAAATAATCGGCTTTATGTATGGGCCAGGTCCAGGTGTAGAGTTCGCGTCCATGCTGGTCTGTAGCTGTTATCTCCAGCCAGTCGCCGTAGAAAAAGTCGGGCGATACCGGCATCTGTAACTTTCGTGTTTCCCCGGGTTCTGCATCAGCAACTTCAATGCTTCCCGAATCAACCACCCGTGTTTTTGTTCCCGGTTGATATAAAGCTTTAGCATCGGCCTGGATTACCCGATAGTTCATCGTGACCGTATTCAGATTGCTAAATAAATAATCGTTAGTGACCAAAAAGCTACCGTCAAAGGTTTCGGTGATCGCTTTGGGCTTAAACTGCACCGGTGACCAGATTTCCTTTACCGCAAAAAAACTACCTTCCTTTTCCCGATGCGGCCCCAAAACGCCATCTGCCGCCAGATTGCCTTTAGAATCGAACTTTTCCTCCCCGGTCCAGTCGGTACGCAAAACAGCTTCATCGCTAAATACCCACATAAATCCACCTGCAAACAGCGGACTCTCGCTGTAATGCTGCCAAAAATCCTTAAGCCCCGCACCAATGCCGTTATCGTAAGTACCGTGCATAAATTCCGTAGGAAAAAATACGTTCTCCCCGTTACCAAAACGGTGTACTCCAGTTAGAAACGTGGGATAATGATGCGTATCCCAACCGTCAAAATCAGCCCAGGGATGAATCACAATGCGGTTTTGTGGATCGTGTTTATTGAATTCCCCATCCAGTTCGTAGTTCCAACCACCTTCATTGCCCTGATCCCAAATGATGATCGAGGGATGATTCACATCGCGCTGCACCATTTCCCTGATCAGTTTTTTTCCGGTTTCGGTGTCATACGGATTTTGCCAGCCCGCGAGTTCGTCAAGCACAAAAAGTCCCAGCGAATCGGCCACTTCCAGAAAGTGATCATCCGGCGGATAGTGAAACCGCACGGCATTCATATTCATGTCCTTAATCAGGTTTACATCCATAATGCTGATGCGCTTGCTGGTACTGCGACCGCTTTTCGGCCAAAAGCTGTGGCGGTTGATGCCTTTCATTTTGATTTTGGTACCGTTCACGTAAATGCCGTCGCGTTTTCTAAACTCAAGCGTGCGAAAACCGATGCGTTCGGTTACTTCGTGAATGGTTTTTCCGTTTTCCTGCAGCTGCAGGGTAAGGACATACAGATTGGGGTTTTCGGGATCCCAGGTTTTAACACCTTCCCAGTTAAACTCGAGTGTTTCTTCCGGTTTCCCGCTCAGCTCGCGGCTTTGGGGTTCAAAGTTTTCAGTCTCTCCTGAAAGCGGTTTGATACTTGCCCGTACAATGAAATTTTTAGAAGGATTTGATAATTTTAAAACGGCATTCAGGCTCCCGTTCATTTGGGGATCGACAGCGACGTGATCTATGTGGGTTTTGGGTTTAATCTCAAGCCAGACGGGACGGTAAATCCCGCCAAAAAGCCACCAGTCTGCCTTCCGCTCTGCGTTATTCACACTTCCATTTTCGGAATGCTTCCACACGTGAACCTCCAGCAGATTTTCAGCTCCCGGCTTTACATAAGGGGTTATGTCGTAGTCAAACTGGTAAAACCCACCGTGATGCTTCGGCCCTACGACCTTACCATTGACTTTCACTTCGGTGTCAGTCATTACGCCGCCAAAATGAATGGATATTCTTTTTCCTTTCACAGAAGCGGGAACATCAAACTTCAGCTTATAAAAACCTTCTTCTTTGCTGGGCTCATCCTGTTCCAGTTCTTTGTACCAGCGACCGTAAGTATACTCACCGAAACCCTGCAATTCCCATTGAGACGGGACTTCAATCGTGCTCCAGCTCCCGCTGTTGGCTCCTCCTGAAACTTTAAAATCCCAGGTTTTGGAATGTTCAAAATCGGTTCCCGAAAGCCAGATTTTTTCGGCTTGCTGGGCAAAGACTGTGCTTAAGCTTAAAAGTAATATGGAAAGTGCTGAGAGAAATTGCTTCATAACTAGTTAATTACCATCGGGTTTTTGCAGTTCAAAACGACTGCTCAGCGGAATGCGGTACGAGCCGGCGTCATTAGGTTGACCGGGTTTATATTCCGGTGCATTGCTTCGAATGTAGTTTTTTAAGGGATGATCGCTTTGGCGAAGGGCGTGAATTACCGCCAGAGCGAGTTCGTTAGCCCCAAAATTGCTGAAATGCGTATTGTCTTCCAGAGCTTCGCGCTGCGCGGGAAAGTAATTGGCGGGATATTGCACAAAAGCTTTCCGGGATGCTTCGGGTCCCCAGGCTTCATACATCGCAGTACTCATACGGGTTAAATCGATGAGCGCAACCTCTTCCTGTTGCGCAACCTTCCGCATCGCATCGGGAAAATCGCCGTGGGTTTCTTTCAGTTTGGCACCTTCAAAAGCCCTGCGCTGGGTGGGCGTGATCAGGATGGGAATGCCCTGCTTTTCGCGGATGCGGCGTATAAAATCGGTTAAGAGATTGGTATACAATCCCCAGGCACCGTTGCCTTCGCCTTTGATTTTTTCATCATTATGCCCAAACTCGATGATGACAAAATCATCGGGTTTAAGCTGACTTAAAATTTTATCGAAACGGCTTCCGTTAAATGAGGCCAGCGAAGCCCCTGACGAAGCCTGATTGGAAACGACGATCTCATCGGTTAAATAAGCCGAAATAAACTGTCCCCAGGAAGCCCAGGGCTCCACATCCTGATTGGTAACCGTAGAATCGCCTGCTAAAAATAACGTACGGGTTTTGGGTGAAGGCTCAATATGGATCTCGTGTATAACACTGTTTCCCAGGAATTCTAGCGTAAGCTTGTGATCCCAGTCTAGCGTGCCCTGCTCCCGATCTTTAAGCCCAACTTTATAGTCTTCCGTAATTTCTGGGTAGAAAACGGCAACGGTAAAAGTCTTAGTAATTGTATCATCTGTGTTTATCGGTTCACGGGCTGCAAAGAGTCGCTTAGATTCGGCCTTAAGCGTCATTTCGGTATTCTTTCCGGAGAGTACAAGACTCACCGTGTAAATCCCCTCAGGTACATCAACCGAAAAATAGACCGGTGCAGTTGCCGAAAAACCCGCGCTATGCTGAGTTACGCGATAAGCGGTTCCGAAGTCAAAACCATAGCCGGTATCCGGCTGATAGGGAAGTGCAGTAGTAACCCCGGTAGCCTTTTCAGCATCCGTTTCAGTACCAAAAACAAAACGGTAATCGATTGTATTCTGAGCCTGAAGCGCAGCAAAACTGAAAAGAAACCCGAGAATGAATGTTTTCATGAATTCAAAATGCTATTGATGAACGGAAAAATACAAAGCGATCTCCGCAATACCATCCTGTACTGTTCTGATTTTTAAACCGAGTTACGCTCTATGTACTTAAACACGTTTTTTACCCGCTCTTTTTTGTTTTTCAGAATCATATAAGCGGCGGTTTCGCCCATCGCCTTAAAATCGGTACTAATCACCGTGATGCCCAGCAACTCTTTTAAGGGAGTTTCGTTATACGAAATGACCCCAATATCGGTACCCAACGTGAGATTACGCGCACGGATCTGACGCATCAGGTTCACCAGATCCATCTCTTCGATGGTGATGTACACATCTTTGCGTTCAAACTCCATATCCTCGTAAATCTCATCAAGAATCTCAAAATCAAAATCGTATTTCTGGCAAAAAAATCTAAAGCCGTGAACAATGCGCATGGGATACGGATGTATACTTTTTGAAGGATAAACCAAAATCAACCGGTCGTATTTCTTGAGCTTTTCAATACCTTCTTCCAGGGCCTGAAAAATATCTTCCTTAAAATCCTGATAAATGGCTCCATAATTCCCTTTGATTTCAGGCTTGGCATTGTCTACCATCAGAAGCTGATCTTTGGGAATCATTTCGATCGCCTTTAAAACCTGTGGTGTAAAACTTACGTGATTGAGGTCACCGTCTTTAAAATGGGGCATAATCACGTAGTAATTGTAGGCTCCTATATTTTTCTCAATCGCATTGATAAACAGCGATTCTTCGCAATGGTAAATAAAGAGGTTTACGTGCGCGTTAACTCCCATCGCGTTGACAAAATGATTGTAGATCATCATCTTGTATGAACTGGGTTTGTTTATGAGGAAAAACACATTGATTTTAGAAATCAGATCGGTCTTGGCCGTATAATACCCCTTGCCTTTTACCGAAATGATCACCTTGCGTTCCTTGAGTATCTTATAAGCTTTTTCTACCGTATCCCGACTGAGGTATGCGGCTTCGCTCAGTTCGTTAATAGACGGGATCTTTTCTCCCACCTTTAACCGGCCGCCCGCGATGTCATTAATCATAGAGTCAACAATCTGCTTGTACTTGGGTATTCTCGAATCTTCATTTATGTTAATGGTAAAGCCCTGAGCCATAGTAAGATTTTTTAACTTCGGTAAATGTATAAAAAGAAAGGCTTCTCTAAAGATTAATCATACAGTACAGCACAGGATGCCTAAAATCCATGAAGCACCTAGTTTTGAAATCCGACGCTTTAATCTATACTTAAAAAATGGAAAAAACCTTTACTCACGTAAACTACCTTTGGAATGAGCAAAAAGCCGCAGAATTAGGCGACGACCAGGTTGCGCTCTTTTTATACCGCTCTAATATTTTAGGGGCAGATTTACGCATTACCAATTACGGTGGTGGTAACACCAGTTGTAAAACCATGGAAAAAGACCCGCTCACCAATGAAGAGGTAGAAGTTATGTGGGTTAAAGGCTCCGGCGGCGATATTGGTACCCTTACCCGTTCAGGGATAGCCGGTTTATATACCGAACGACTGAGAAATTTAAAGAACGTTTACGGCGGCCTGGAAGATGAAGATCGAATGGTGGGCCTTTTCAACCATTGCATCTACGATCTGGACTCTAAAGCCCCGTCTATAGATACGCCCCTTCACGGTTTATTGCCCTTTAAACATATAGATCACCTGCACCCCGATGCGCTGATCGCAATTGCTGCCGCAGAAGACAGCCAGCGGGTTACCAAAGAAATCTGGGGAGATACCATGGGCTGGGTGCCCTGGCAACGTCCCGGTTTTGATCTGGGTCTTCAGCTTGAAAAATGCCTGAACGAAAATCCGGGTATACGCGGTATCGTTTTGGGAAGCCATGGCCTTTTTACCTGGGGCGACACCTCCTATGAATGCTACATCAACAGCCTTGAAGTAATCGAGACGGCTTCAGCCTATATCGAGAAAAAGGTAAAAGAAAACGGAAGCATTTTTGGCGGACAAAAAATAGAAAGCCTTCCGGCAGAAAAACGCAAGGATCAGGCTGCCAAACTGATGCCACTCCTGCGCGGCCTCGCTTCTTCAGAAAGCCGAATGATAGGCCATTTTACAGATAGTGATACCGTACTTCAGTTTATAAACAGCAACGATCTGCAGCGTCTGGCACCTATGGGTACCTCCTGCCCCGATCACTTCTTGCGTACCAAAATTCAACCTTTGGTATTAGAACTTGATAAAGACGCTGATCTCGATGACACTCAGGCGGTTTTAGACCAGCTCAATCCTGCCTTTGAAAAATACCGCGAAGAATACAAAGCCTACTACGAAAGCTGTAAACATGACAACAGCCCCGCGATGCGCGATCCCAATCCCGTAATCATCATTTATCCGGGTGTGGGTATGTTTAGCTTCGCGAAAAATAAACAAACAACCCGGGTAGCCAGCGAATTCTACATCAACGCGATCAACGTGATGCGCGGTGCCGAAGCCATTACCAGCTATACCTCCTTACCGCGTCAGGAAGCTTTTGATATTGAATACTGGTTGCTTGAAGAAGCGAAACTTCAGCGTATGCCGAAGGAACAACCGCTTTCGCGAAAGGTAGCCATCGTTACCGGTGCTGCCGGAGGTATTGGTAAAGCCATCGCCGATAAGCTGGTTGCCGAAGGGGCTAACGTGGTACTTACCGATATGAGCGAGGAAGCTTTAGACGAAGCCGTCGCTACGTACAAAAAAGATCAGGTTACCGGTGCGGTGTGTGATGTAACCAGGGAGGAAGCCATTAAAGAAGCTTATAAAAAAGCCTGTCTGGAGTTTGGCGGGGTAGATATCGTCATTCATTCAGCCGGACTCGCAATCTCTAAACCTTTAGAGGAAACCACTCAAAAAGACTGGGATTTGCTTCAAAACGTACTCGTAAAAGGTCAGTTTTTAATGGCTCAGGAAGGGGTTGCCGTGATGCGCAAGCAAGGCCTGGGCGGTGATATTGTGAATATCGCCAGTAAAAACGGATTGGTTTCAGGACCTAACAACGTGGGTTATGGCACTGCCAAAGCTGCGCAGCAACATATGACACGCCTATTAGCCGCTGAACTGGGTGAAGAAAAAATACGCGTAAACACCGTAAATCCTGATGGGGTAATCGTAGGCAGTAAAATCTGGGAAGGCGCTTGGGCCGAAGGTCGTGCCAAAGCCTATGGCATTGAAGTCAAAGACCTGCCTGCTCACTATGCCAAACGCAACCTCCTTAACGAAATCATCCTTCCGGACGATATCGCAGACGGCGTTTTTGCCTGCGTGGGTATCCTGCTTAAAAGCACCGGAAATACCATAAATGTAGACGGTGGTATGGCAAACGCATTTGTGCGTTAACATTCAATGTACTAGTTTAAACCGCCGGAAGCTCTTTTTGGGGCCAACGGCGGTTCAATCAATGACTTTCTCCTCATGAATATCAACAAACAGCAACTCGCAGATCTCAATAAAACCAATCTCAAAAATCACCAGACACATTTTGATTTTTTAGCTCAATCGTTATCGCATTCAGATACAGACGTCAATACGCTGGTGGCTAAACTCGCCGAATTTCAGGTGGCTATCCCCAGCTGGGCCTTAGGTGCCGGAGGTACTCGATTTGGAAGGTTTTCGTTTAGCGGCGAACCTGCCTCTTTAGAGCAAAAAATAGAAGACATCGGTCTTATTCACAGCCTTACACAAACCGCAGGCGCGGTATCCCTGCACATACCGTGGGATGTGCCTAACGACTACAACGCCATTAAAGAGCTGGCTGCATTGCACAGCATAAAGTTTGATGCCGTAAACAGCAACACCTTTCAGGATCAGAAAAACCAGAAAGAATCGTACAAATACGGTTCGTTGAGCAATACCAGCGCCGCAGTACGCGAGCAGGCTATCGCTCACAACAAAGAAGTGGTCGAAATAGGCAACCAACTGGGCTCTAAAGCCCTGACGGTCTGGCTGGCAGACGGTTCGTCTTTTCCGGGGCAAAACAACTTTCAGACTGCACTTACCCATACGCAAAACAGCCTGATTTCGATCTACGAGGATATGCCTGCCGACTGGAAACTGTATATCGAGTACAAACCTTACGAACCCAATTTTTACAGCACCGTCATTCAGGATTGGGGTACTTCGCTGATGCTGGCAAACGGCTGTGGCGAACGCGCGTATACGCTGGTAGATCTGGGCCATCACCTGCCCAACACCAATATTGAGCAAATCGTTTCTATCCTGATGCTGAAGGGCAAACTGGGCGGTTTTCACTTTAACGACAGCAAGTACGGTGACGACGACCTTACCGTAGGCAGTATTAAACCTTATGCGTTGTTCCTCATTTTTAACGAACTCGTTTACGGGATGCAGAACAATCCGCAAAACCCCGAACTGGGCTGGATGATCGATGCCAGTCACAACGTGAAAGATCCGCTGGAAGATTTAATACAATCGCTGGAGGCCATTCAGGAAGCCTATGCGAAAGCTTTACTCATCGACCAAAACGCCCTGCGCGCTGCTCAGGAAGCCCATGATGTGACCACATGCCAGGAACTTTTGCAGAACGCCTACCGTACCGATGTACGCCCGCTCATTCGCGAGGCCCGCTTGCGCCATGGGGGTGCGCTCAATCCTATTGAAGCCTATCGCGCACTCGAGGTTCGCAAAAACCTCATCAACGAACGCGGCAACAAAACCGTAGCAACCGGACTTTAATCTGCAAATACACCTGATGAAGAAAACGGTAACGGCCATATTCGATATTGGTAAAACCAATAAGAAGTTCTTCCTCTTTGATGAAGACTTTCAGGAAGTGTACCGCGAGTATATCCAGTTTGAGGAGATCGAAGACGAAGACGGGCATTCCACCGAGGACCTTTCCGCTTTGCGAAACTGGCTCAAAAGCGTTTTTGACCGTATTCTCAAGACCGAAAACTACGACATCAGGGCGATCAACTTTTCGTCTTACGGCGCCAGCCTCGTACATCTGGACGAAAACCGCGAGGTGATTTTCCCGATGTACAACTATACCAAAAGCATTCCGCAGGAAATTATTGATTCGTTTTACAAAAAATACGGCCCGGAAGAAACCTTTCATCAAAAAACCGGTTCCTCAAGTGCCGGAATGCTCAATGCCGGCATGCAATTGTATTGGCTGAAACACACCAAACCCGAAGTATTTGCCAAAATACGCTACAGCCTGCACCTGCCGCAATACCTCAGCTATGTGTTTACGGGGATTCCGCTTAGCGAATACACCAGCATAGGCTGCCATACCGCCCTTTGGGACTTTGAAAAAAAAGACTATCACGACTGGGTGTATGCCGAAAAACTCGATCAGCTGCTGCCGCCTATCGTTTCTACCGAAACCAGCATCAATATGAATTACAACGGCAAGCGCATCAAGATTGGTGTGGGCATTCACGACAGCAGTGCCGCCCTGCTGCCCTATGTGCGCAGCCTGAGCAAACCCTTTATCCTGATCTCAACCGGTACCTGGAGCATTTCGCTCAACCCGTTTACCGATAGCCTGCTCACTGCACAGGATGTAGCAGACGATTGCATCAATTATATGAGCATCAACGGCAAACCCGTAAAATCGGCACGTTTGTTTCTGGGCAATGAATACAGCATTCAGGTTAAAAAACTCGCCAAACACTATGGCGTAGATGCCGATTATCACAAACAGGTCGCTTTTGATCCCGAGATTCATTACGAGATTCACAAAGACTTTGAGCCCCTTTTTCACTGGGAAAGCCTTGATGTTCCCAATATGCCACACAAAACTACATTAAGATACACTACTTTTGAACACGCGTATCATCACCTGATGATGGAGCTGGTGTTGCTTCAGGTCGCGAGCATCAAAAGTGCAAAAGGCACGATGCCTATCGAAAAGCTTTTTGTAGACGGAGGCTTTAGCGACAACGAGGTATACATACAACTGCTCTCGCATCATTTTAGAACGATGGAATTGCGCACCACAGACTCTTCACTGGGATCTGCTTTGGGCGCCGCAATTTGCATTTCAGATACGCAACTGAATTCAAAATTTCTCAAGAAAAACTATTCGATGAAGAAGCACATTCCCTTCATCGCAAAATGAACATTATGGCAAATTCTTTTGACACTGCGTATCCTTCTGTAGACGATTTAAGAACAAAGGCAAAAAGCCGCGTACCCGCTTTTGCGTTTGAATACCTCGACGGCGGTTGTAATGAAGATGTAAGCATCAAACGCAACACCTCCGAAATTCGCGATGTACAATTACAACCGCGTTACCTCAACAATTATGGCGAAAGTTCTACCAAAACCAAAGTATTGGGAATGGAGTTTGACGCGCCTTTCGGGATTGCGCCGGTAGGCCTTCAGGGTCTGATGTGGCCCAATTCGCCTGCGATTTTGGCCAAAGCAGCCCACAAACACAACATTCCGTTTATCCTGAGTACGGTAACGACTATGGATATTGAAAAAGCCAGCGAACTCACCGAAGGAAACGCCTGGTTTCAGCTCTACAACCCCGTGGAAGATGCGGTACGCAACGATATTATTGACCGTGCTGAAGCCGCCGGTTGCCCGGTTCTGGTACTATTGTGTGATGTGCCTACTTTTGGCTTTCGCCCACGGGATTTTAAAAACGGATTGGCGCTTCCGCCCAAAATGTCGGTACGCAACATCATGCAAATCCTCGGGAAACCTACCTGGGCTTTTAATACGCTTAAATACGGGCAGCCCACTTTTGAAAATCTAAAACCCTACACGCCTGAAGGTTTAAACCTCAAACAACTGGGCGCGTTTATGGACCGCACTTTTTCGGGCAAACTCAACGAAGAAAAAATTAAATCCATCCGCGACCGCTGGAAAGGCAAACTGGTGCTTAAAGGCGTGCAGTCCCTTCAGGATACGCAGGATGCGATACGTATGGGCTTTGACGGCATTATCGTCTCTAATCACGGCGGGCGCCAGCTTGATGCAGCACAATCTACCATCAATTCGCTTAAAGAAATCGCTGCTGCCTATGGCGATCAGATCGAAGTGATGATGGACAGCGGCCTGCGCTCAGGCCCCGATATTGCCCGCGCGATGGCCTGCGGAGCCAAATTTACCTTTATGGGCCGCTCGTTTATGTACGGCTGTGGCGCTTTGGGAAACAAGGGCGGCGATCATACCATAGGCATGCTCAAAACCCAATTTAAACAAGTCATGGATCAACTGGTTTGTGAGCGGGTCGAAGACCTGCCCAAACACTTAATAACCTAACCGATGTCACAATACAATCAGGAAGAAGAAGCCATTGAAGCCCTTGCCGGCGGCGAATTTGAACGCGAGCGCGTACCCCAGTCGAGACTGCAAAGCTGGAAAGCCTTTTTAGGAATGTATGCCGGTGAGCACGCCGCAGGAACAGAGTTTGTCATTGGCCCCCTCTTTTTAACCACCGGGGTTAGCGCTTTTGACCTGATTGTAGGATTGTTACTGGGTAACCTGATGGCGGTACTCAGCTGGAGGTTTCTAACGGCTGAGATCGGGACCAAATTCAGATACACGCTCTATTTTCATTTAGAGAAAATATGCGGCACCCGTCTGGTGACCGCTTACAACCTGGCAAACGGAGTCCTGTTTTGCTTTCTTGCAGGAGCGATGATTACCGTATCGGCCACGGCAGTGGGGATTCCCTTTGATATGGAAATGCCCAAACTCACAGACACGACGCCCAACAGCCTTACCTGGGTAATTATTGTGCTGGCCCTGGGTGCCGTGATTTCGCTCATCGCTGCGAAGGGCTATAATACTGTGGCCAAAGCGGCCAACTGGATGTCGCCCGTGATCGTTTTGGCTTTTATCGCCTGCGGCGTGGTAGCGCTGATTCAGCTCGATGTAAACAGCTTTAGTGATTTCTGGAATATTTGGGGAGAAGGTGGCGAACCCTTCCCGGGACAGATTAAATACACCTTTTGGCATGTGGTGCTCTGGTCATGGTTTGCCAATGCAGCCATGCATATTGGGATGTCTGATCTGTCGGTATTTCGCTTTGCGAAAAAAGCCAGCGCCGGTTGGACGACCAGTGCCGGAATTTACATAGGTCATTACATCGCGTGGATTGCCGCCGCTTTGCTCTATGCTGTGTACCTGAAATCTCCCGAAGCGCAGGCGATGCTGGCCGCTGGGGAAGCGCCCTCAGTAGCTCCCGGTCCCCTGGCCTACAACGCGATTGGCATCTTTGGCATTATCGCCGTGATCCTCGCAGGCTGGACGACTGCAAATCCCACGATTTACCGCGCCGGACTTGCCTTTCAGGCCATCATCCCGAAACTCTCTACCTTTTGGGTAACCATCATCGCCGGAACCGTAGCCACCATCGCCGGATTGTTCCCGGCCTTTGCAATGAAACTCTTAGGTTTTGTCGCCCTCTACGGTTTTATTTTGGCCCCGGTAGGCGCCATCATTGTCTTTGAATACTTCTTTGGCAAACAAGCCGGAATTCGAAGTTTTTATGCCGAAAAAACCGGAATCAAATTCAACTGGGCGGTATTTGCAGCCTGGGCATTAAGCTTTGGGGTCTTCTATTTTATTTCACTGGAGTACGACGTGTTCCTGTCGTTTTTAACCCTCCCCGCCTGGATCAGTTGCGGAGTGTTGTTTTTGATTTTTAGCCGGTTTTATCAAACCAAACCGGTCGCTTAAGACCTTACGACTTTTCACCTCGTGGAAAAAGGCGGTGTAGACCGCTTTCTCAATGGTCGCTATTGTAGGGGATAGCGACCATTTTTTGTTGGTTGGTGTGCCGGTATCTACAGTTCAACAATCAAGATTCCTAGAAGATGAGGAATGCCGTAAAGCTTAGTCTCTGTAAAAGAGTATATTTATACTTATAAAACAGTTATAACTATGATATCTGCAAGCTGAAAATGACATTCGAAGAATTTAAAATATTGCACCAAAAATTCACTTCTGAATTAAACGGAAATGTGAAATGGAATGACCCTGATTACAATAAATATATTGCCGTAATTCAAGAGAATAAAGAATTTCACGAATGGACTTTAAAGAAAAAATTTCGGGAGAATAAATTTGTCACGGAATCAATTTGTTGCCTACAAATGGCGGACAAAATATTTGAAAGTTTAGACAGAAAAGGAAATATAAAATATGGAGATGTCGATGTTGTGATTAATAAATGGAACGATGGGACTCATGGAATTCCAATTCATGACGGAGGAACTTCTATAATCGAAATTAATTTTTGCCCTTGGTGCGGACAAAATTTAACGGACAAAAAAGCCAGCAGGTAACAACGTCTTAATTCAGCGTTTTGACAGTACATAACCGAAAAGTAAAATATAAATTAAGCTTGATTCTGTGCGGAATAGTCCTACGAACGATTCCACGCTAAAATCATTACAAAAGCTTTATTTCGCATTGAATACAGAAAATGAACTGGGAGCAAATCGACACCATACTTAAAGCGCAAATTGCCAATAAATCGAGCATTCAAGACGGTTATAGCCAAATCAAAAAAGTCTTGACAGACAACGAATTACTTTTCGTAGATATCGACATAGATAAACTCAAGAAGGAATTTGATAAATGGCTTGCCGATGTAATTACAAAAGAACCAATACCAAAGAATATTAAATCACTTTATTTCGGTCTGGCAACTCTAGCGTTTCCTGAGATAGATGATGGTAAAGAACAAACGACTGTCTACCTAGCAGGTTCAAGATTGACACCTAAACAGGGTGAAGATTGGGCTTGTGACACAGCCTATTTTCCGAATAGACGGTATCTCTTGCCAACTGAATTTGAGAAAATAGACAACGTGATAAAAAGTAACGATAATCTAGGGGGTGATTATGAAGTGTTCGTTTTCAATGGACTTTTAAACTTACTTGTTCTTGATGCTCTTACAGACTTTAAAGACAGTTTAATGAATTATCAGGACAAAAAACTTGGATTTTTTAAGACGAGTAAGAAACGAGATAGTATGCATTTTGGAGCTGGCTTTGACTCAGGAGAACTATACCTACTTGGAGAATTAAAAAATGATTATTAAAAACATCTCATAACGTCGCGTATAGCATTAAGTGGAAAAACCGCTACGAGCAAGGTTTTCATTCCGTAGCCAGCTTTGGTTTAGTTGGAAAGAAAAGTACTTCTAAATCGCCACAGCCATACACAAACCGTTATGATAGGTTATAACCGATTATTTTAAATAACTAAGAATGCAAACATTGAATAGGATAAAACCAATTTATTTATATCTGCTCTCTGGCATATTTTTTATTCTATCCAGATACGGTACAGAAAATTCTATAATCAAATATTCACTAAGCATAGTTGGAATTATTTTCTTTATTACAGCTATCGTAAAATACTTTAGGAATTAAAGAACCCGTATTTTTATTTGACGACTTAAATACTTCCGTCAAAAATATACTGCTAAGAACACTAACCTAACTTGTGCCATCCGGGAGGTTGGCAGTAATTTCAATGAAAAAAAGGCACTATCCCATTAACTGTGTAAGCTAAAAACAACAGGGGTTTGACTTATTTAAAATCTGACCCCTTTTTCATAGATTTTCAGGCATTGATTTGAGATTACGAAAAAATAAACTTCTCGATTAGGCTTTCATCCAATTATCAAAAAAACGCCTCATGTTTAAGTTACCCGATTTTGGTAATTTTTGGTATATTTTTATCATAATGGGAAAAAACACCTCAATAGCACTCGGAGATTACTTTGAAGAATTTGTAAAATAAGAAGTGAAATCAGGAAGATATGGTTCTGTAAGTGAAGTCATTCGTTCTGCGTTAAGACTTTTAGAACGGGAAGAACGAAAGGAACAGGAACTCATCAAAGCACTCGAGATCGGAGAACAAAGTGGCTTTGTAGAAGATTTTGACCCCAAGGAAAATCTTAAGGAATTGCATTGCAAGTACCTATGAGTAAAAATAAGTACCGAATAAGTGCTGCGGCGATTGAAGATTGAGACAGAATTTGGATTTACACACTTCATACACGGTCCAAAGAACAGGCAGACCATTATTACGACCTAATCATTGCTGAAATAGCATTTATCCCCGCTAATTTTAATAGTGGAAAATCCGTTGAGCATCTCCAATAATAAAGGAATATTCAACCTGCCGGTGCAGACAAGTCTGACCAATTTAAAAAAGGCGAGCTTAAAAATGATCAGAACGTATTATAGAATCGAAACTTGTCAAACCCGAAGCATTTAAAAAAATAAAGTCTGTTTCAAGAACGCTAAAATCGGCATATAGAAAAGATCTCGTAAAATTTGAAATGAGTGCTTCGTAAAATTTTCTGCTGTTTGACCCGCAGGGGAGTTCAGAAAATTTAGAAGCCGAATGATAAATTTAGAGATCGTTTCTTAAGCCTAGACTTTTTTGGTTCGTTTGCCTGCCCTGAGCGCAGTCGAAGGGTGGGCGATGCAAAAAAGAACAAAACGTACTCCTAAATCTATAAAACACGATATAAAACCAAGGATAAGTCTATCCTAAAAAAGAATAATACATTTGGTTTCAAGCAACTCATAAACTTAATAGGCTTACCCATCAGGTAAGAACAGGATGCATTATCCTGCTAAAATCAGGAACTTGATTCGCATACCAGTAGATCCTTGCAATGAAATCAATTTTACCTGTTTTATCCTTTATTTTTTTCTGTCTAACCGCCTGTAAAAACACCGCCTCAGACGGCGATCAGTCCGTCGCAGAACCGGCCGCCTTTCAACCCGAGTGGATTGACGAAGTAGGTGCCGATTCCATCACCTTCAAACCCGATGTGTTTTACGTAAACGACTACGATGCCATTGCAGACGGTAGTGCATTGACCACAACTGCAATACAAAAAGCCATTGATGACGCAGCAGCAAACGGCGGCGGGACGGTAACGTTTAAACCGGGTAAGTACCTCAGCGGTTCAATCTTTGTCAAAGAAAACGTACGCCTTAACATTCCCGAAGGGGTGACCCTCCTGGGTAGCGAAAACATCGCAGATTATCCCGAAATCGACACCCGCATCGCCGGGATCGAGATGCAATGGCCCGCAGCCCTCATCAATGTACTCGATCAAAAAAATGTACAAATTGACGGCAACGGCCTCGTTGACGGTCAGGGAAAAGTTTATTGGGATTACTACTGGAACCTTAGAAAAGAATACGAACCCAAAGGCCTGCGCTGGATTGTAGATTACGACGCCAAACGCCCGCGTACCCTGCTCATTCAAAATTCGGAAAACACCCTGCTTAAAGACCTCAACATTCAGCGAGCCGGTTTCTGGACGGTGCAGGTGCTCTACTCCAGCCACGTCACCGTTGATGGACTCACGATACAAAACAACATTGGCGGCCACGGCCCCAGTACAGACGGGATTGATATCGATTCGTCGACCTACATTTTAGTTCAAAATTGCGATATCGACTGTAACGACGACAACTTTTGCCTTAAAGCCGGCCGCGACTGGGACGGCCTGCGTGTAAACCGCCCCACCGAGTATGTGGTCATACGCGATTGTATCGCCCGCGCAGGATCTGGTCTGTGTACGCTGGGCAGCGAGACCAGCGGCGGTATCAGGCACGTCTTTGTTTCCAACATCAAAGGTCTGGGGACCAAAAACGGACTCAACATCAAATCGGCTACCAACCGCGGCGGCGGCGTTGAAGACATACGCATGCAAAACATCAAAATGGACAGCGTACGTACCTTTATGGAGGTTTCGATGAACTGGAATCCCTCCTACAGCTATTCCAAACTGCCTGAAGGCTACGATTACGACAGCATCCCCAAACGCTGGAAAACCCTGCTGATGGAAGTAGATCCTCCTGAAAAAGGCATTCCTACCTTTAAAAACATTTCGCTTTATGATATTGATGTGAAAGGAGCTCAACGCGCCATTAATGTGAATGGGATGGAAAAATCCCTGGTGGAAAACATCACCCTAAAAGACGTACACATTCAGGCAGCGGAAGCCGGGCAAATCACCTATTCGAAAGATTGGGAGCTTCAAAATGTGAGTCTTGATATTGAAGATGCTTCTCAGCTGAAGATCGAAAATTCACCGGGAATTCGTTTTTCAGATTCGCTGTACTCCTCTCTAAAACCAAAGAAACCTTGAAACACAGCTATCTGCTTATCCTTCTGATTTCGGTATTAGGCCTGCAAAGCTGCACAGCCCAGCGCCTGATGGAAAATCTGGACCGCGGCGTAGTGGCGATCCCGCAAAAGGGAGGTTCGGTTGCGGTGAGTTGGCGTATTCTGGGCACCGATCCTGAGAACCTGTGCTTTAACCTCTACCGGAAAACCGGAGAATCCACTCCCCTGCTTGTAAAAGAAGGTTCGGCTACAGATCCGTCTTTTTTCGCAGATCAAAACGTTGATCTTTCCAAAGAAAATACCTGGTATGTTACTTCGGTTATAAACGGGTCTGAACAGCCAGAGCCCGGCTCCTATACCCTAAAAGCAGGAGCAACCGATAAAAACTTTCTTTCGCTCAAACTGCAACCTATTGAAGGTTATACCGCCAACGATGCCTCGGTAGGCGATCTGGATGGCGACGGGGAATATGAGCTTGTTTTGCATATGACCGGCAAGGGCCACGACAATTCACACCGCGGCCTGACCGATCCTCCTATTTTTCAGGCTTATGAGTTAGACGGCACCCTGCTCTGGCAACTGAGTCTGGGTAAAAACATTCGCGAAGGCGCGCATTACACGCAGTTTTTGGTCTATGATTTTGACAACGACGGCAAAGCCGAATTCGTCTGCAAAACCGCAGATGGGACCATCGATGCGTTGGGAACGGTTATCGGTGATCGGGATGCCGACTGGCGCGACACCGATGAACGCTCGCGCACCTACGGCAAGATTTTAGAAGGCCCGGAATACCTCACCGTGTTTGACGGAGAAACCGGTAAAGCCCTCGCCACAACAAACTATATTCCTCCCCGTGGAGATATCGGCGCCTGGGGCGGTGTGGGCGGAAACGGGCACAACGATCGTACCGGTAACCGGGTAGATCGCTTTACGGCCTGCGTGGCCTACCTGGACGGCGTACATCCCAGTATTGTGATGGGACGCGGTTATTACGGGCGTATCGTTTTGGCGGCCTTCGATTTTAAAAACGGAGAATTAAAATCCCGTTGGACTTTTGATTCGGAAAACGGAAAAAATCCCTATTCCGGGATGGGTAATCACAACCTTTCGGTTGCAGATGTAGATGGCGATGGTAAAGACGAAATCATTTTTGGCGCGATGACCGTAGACGATAATGGAAGCGGCCTGTACACTACCGGTTTCCGGCACGGGGATGCCATTCACGTAAGCGATCTGGACCCTGAGGTTCCGGGTTTGGAGCGTTTTGGCGTACACGAGATCGAAGAAGGCACCAAAGGTCCCGGCGTGGTGCTCTTTTCGGCAAAAGACGGCAAGGTGTTGTTTGAGGCCGAACCGGATCAGGATATCGGGCGTGGGGTGGCAGCACCCATAGATTCTACCCGTTACGGCGCCCAGATGTGGTGGTCGGGCTCCCGGGATTTATACGATATCAAAGGAACTCAAATAGGTCCGGCTCCGCGTGCAGCCAACTTTTTAATCTGGTGGGACGGCGACAGTACCCGCGAACTGCTAAACCGCAATTACATTGAGAAATACGGCAAAGGCCGAATTTTCAGAGCCGAAGGCGCTCATTCGGTCAACGGTACCAAAGCAACTCCGTCTCTGTCTGCAGATATTCTGGGAGACTGGCGCGAAGAGCTTATTCTACCCAGCGATGACGGTACCGAACTGCGTATCTACAGCACCACGATCCCTACCGATTTAAGGATGTACACGCTGATGCACGATCCGCAGTACCGCCTGAGTATTGCCTGGCAAAATGTAGGCTACAACCAGCCGCCACATTTGGGATTCTATTTCGGTTACGGAATGAAAAACATCCCCAAACCGAATATCAAACTGATTCCTGTGCAATTAGAAACCAACGAATAAAACAGTCTTATGAAAATGCGCATCCTCAGTCTACTCTTGCTTGCTGTATCGGTGTCAGCTTTCGCTCAAACCCGCGATACGCTTGATCTGGAAGGTACCTGGCATTTTCAGATAGACCGCGAAGATCAGGGGGAAATCGAAGCCTGGTTTTCAAAAAAACTAAAGGACAACATCATCCTGCCCGGCTCGATGCTGACCAACAATAAGGGCAACGACATCACGATCAAAACGCAATGGACGGGCAGCATTTACGACAGTTCGTTTTACTTCAACCCCCGGTTTAAAAAATATCAGCAACCCGGAGATATAAAATTTCCGTTTTGGCTTACGCCGAAAAAAGAATACGTGGGTGACGCCTGGTATCAAAAAGAAATCAACATTCCCAAAAACTGGAAAGACCGGCCGGTTTTTCTGTTTTTAGAACGCGCGCATACCGAAACTGTAGTCTGGCTTGACGATCAAAAACTGGGGATGCAAAACTCGATGGTGGCTCCGCATCAATACGAGCTGCCTCCCGAACTTAAACCCGGCAAACATACCCTGACGATTCGCGTAGACAACCGCATCAAGGAGATCAATGTAGGCCCCGATTCCCACAGCCTTACCGATCATACTCAGGGAAACTGGAATGGTATTATCGGCAAGCTCAAACTCATCACAACTCCTTCCATTTATATGGGCAACATTCAGGCGTATCCAAATCGCGAGCGTGCTGAAGTCACCTTCAAGATTCCTGTAAACCAACTGGAAGTCCGTAATTCTAAGGTATCGCTAAGCCTTCAGCTTTACACCTTCAACACGGCTGAAAAACAAAAATTAGCACCGCTAACCCAATCCTTCCGCCTAAACAAGCAAACCGATACCTTGCAAATCACCGCTAACCTCGGTAATACCATACAGTTGTGGGATGAATTCGACCCCGCTTTATACAGGGCTGATTTCCGTCTAAAGTCCAAAAAAGGAACGGATCAACAGCAGGTTGAATTTGGTGTTCGGGATTTTAAAGCGGAAGGAAGATCCTTTACGATCAATAACCGACCTGTTTTTCTTAGGGGAACTCTCGATAATGCGATTTTCCCTCTTACCGGCTATCCACCGATGGACGTGCCCGCCTGGGAACGCATCTTCAAGATTATTAAAAACCACGGACTCAATCATGTGCGCTACCATTCCTGGTGCCCTCCGGAAGCGGCTTTTAAGGCCGCAGACAGGCTTGGAATCTATCTGCAGCCCGAAGGTCCCAGTTGGGCCAATCACGGTACTGCGCTGGGTGTGGGCCGCAACATCGACCGGTACATTTATGAGGAGACCAACCGCATGATGCAGCAGTATGGCAATTATGCGTCGTATGTGATGATGGCTTACGGCAACGAGCCCCGAGGCAAACAGGTGGAATACCTCACGGCCTTTAACGATTACTGGAAACAAAAAGACACGCGCCGCCTGTATACCGGGGCTTCTGTGGGTGGCAGTTGGCCCGTGATTCCCAACAACGAATTTATGGTACGTGGTGGTGCCCGCGATCTGGACTGGAAAAACCGCGCTCCGCAGTCGGTGACTGATTTTAGCGAAAACATCAAAGATTTCAATGTGCCCTTTGTTTCTCACGAGACCGGGCAATATTGTGTCTTCCCCAATTTTAACGAAATCGAAAAATACACCGGGGCCTACGAGGCCAAAAACTTTGAACTCTTTCAGGAAGATCTGGCCGATCATCATATGCGCGATCAGGCGGATGCTTTTTTTAAGGCTTCCGGCAAATTGCAGGTGCTGGCCTACAAATACAGCATCGAAAAAGCCATGCGTACGCCCGGATATTCGGGCTATCAATTGCTTTCGCTGAATGATTATTCCGGACAGGGAACCGCGCTGGTAGGGATTTTAGATGCTTTTTGGGATCCCAAACCGTATGTAAATGCCGAAGAATGGCGCGAGTTCAGCAGCGAGACCGTACCGCTAGCCGAGTTTCCGAAATTTGTATTTACCAATATCGAAACACTTACCGCAGAAATCCTAATTGCACACTACGGGGTAGATCAATTACAAAACTCTATCAGCTGGCAGCTTACTGATTCTGCCGGCGCAGTCCTCACAACAGGAACATTTGATCAGGGCAAAATAGACTACGGACTTTCCGCTTTGGGTTCTGTAAAGTTTCCGCTTCGCGAAATAACCGAGGCTCAAAAACTAACCTTGACGGTTGCTGTTCAGGATACCGAATTTAAGAATCATTGGGATTTTTGGGTATTTCCGGAGTCACTTCCGAAGGTAAAAAGCAACGTGTATGAGTGCACGGTTTTGGACGAAAAAGCGCTACAAGTACTCAATGAGGGCGGCAGCGTTTTGCTGAATGCAGCCGGTAAAATCGTCAAAGGCGCCGAAGTGGCACAGACCTTCCTCCCGGTTTTTTGGAACACTTCTTGGTTTCAGATGCGGGCGCCGCATACGCTGGGTTTTGTCGTAGATCCGGCGCATCCGCTTTTTAAAGACTTCCCTACCGATTCGCACAGCGACCTGCAGTGGTGGAGCATCGTTAACAAGGAACAGGTGATGCATTTGGAAGACTTTCCACCCGATTTCAAACCGCTGATTCAGCCTATTGACACCTGGTTTATGAACCGCAGACTGGCGATCGCTTTTGAAGCCAAAGTAGGCAACGGCAAGCTGCTTATGCTCAGCGTAGACCTCAACGATCCGGATAAGGACGCCGCCGCGCACCAACTTTATTACAGCCTGAAAACCTATATGAATTCGCCGGAATTCAATCCACAAACCCAATTGGACGCAGCTTTAATTCAGGATTTATTGACAAGCCCTTCCCGTCAACAGTTTGACAAATACACCAAAGACAGCCCCGATGAATTAAAACCGGAGCATAAGGGGAATTAGATTTTAATTACTAAATACCTCCTGAATCTGCTTCAACTCCGCAGGAGAAACCCGTATCGCAGTCCCATGTCTAATTCCTTAGCGAGATTATAACTGCTTTGCTTACTTCCTTTCTTTTGCCTTGATGCAAAAGAAACAAAAAATCAAGGCTTATTTTTACATCCTTGAAAACTACGCAAACGCCTTATCGTGCGGATGGCAAACCGCTGCGCTAAGCCATCCTCNAGTCCCATGTCTAATTCCTTAGCGAGATTATAACTGCTTTGCTTACTTCCTTTCTTTTGCCTTGATGCAAAAGAAACAAAAAATCAAGGCTTATTTTTACATCCTTGAAAACTACGCAAACGCCTTATCGTGCGGATGGCAAACCGCTGCGCTAAGCCATCCTCCACTGCCCAAGGCTACGGCTTCTGCTTGTTTTACTACAGATGTAAAAAGTAGGCCGTCGTCTACAATAGAACTAAAAATTTTGTTTTTTAGCCCTCTTTTTCTTCAGTATAGCTATAAGGCCGGGTTAAAAATTTATGAATCCCTGGAGAAAATTTAGGGACTTCTTGCGGTTTTATCTGATAAGGCAAAATGCCTAAGAAATGTGCCAAACCTAAATAATCCTAAAGAATTCCAATCGCTATAGGCACATTCTATCTGACCAAAACCAATAAGCGATACAGATTAAAAAGGCTCCTTTCTTTTGTTGAGCCTGCACTGAGCGATAGCCGAAGGGTTTCTTTGGAGAAGCAAAGAAAATGAACGAAACATACCTAAGTAACTAAAATATCAAAACAATGTAGATTCGAGAGTTGGCGAGCTATGGTATCACATGCATATAAATCCCGATTATCGGGTAAATGCCTCCTGAATCTGCTTCAACTCCGCAGGAGAAACCCGTATCGCGGTCCCATGCCTAATCCCATCCGGAAAAGAAACCTGATCCGAAATATCAGTCCAGTTCTTAAGGTCTGAAGATTGAACCGCACCGTATTGATGATCGGTATATTTATCAAAGTAAACGATCCATTTCCCGTCTTTTTGAATGGCGGTCGGGCCTTCAGCCCAATACTTTCCGGTGATGGGTGCGCTGGCTTCGGAATAGGGTCCGGTAAGGTTTTGCGCAGTAGCGACTTTTAAATTTTTACGGGCAGGCTCACGGGTTTCATCCTTCAGAATCATCACATACTGCTCCCCATCCCATTGTATGGTGGCGTCAATCGAATTAAAACCGGGATCGTACAATACCCGGGCTTTGGTAAACGCTTTAAAATCCTTAGTAAGCGTATAATACATGCGATGATTGTACCCGGCATCCAGCTCCGATTGGGTTTCGGGATACAACCCGGGAATGGTTGTCGCCCAGTAGATCATGTATTCGTCTTTTTGCGCATCATAGGTAATCTCGGGTGCCCAGCAGTTGCGTGCAGTTTCTTCGTGTTCCATCACCGGAATCAATTGCTGTTCAGACCAGTTGATTAAATCAGCCGAAGAGGCATAGCCGATGCCGCGCTCGGTCCATCCGGTCGTCCACACCATATGATACCTGCCATCTCCGCCTTTAATCACTGCGGGATCGCGCATCAGCTTTTGCTCGCCCACCTCGGGAGTGAGAACCGGTTCGTCATTGTTCAACGCCTTCCAGTTTAACCCATCGGTGCTGTAAGCCAGGTGCAGGCCGTCTTCGCCATTGCCTTTAAAATAAGTAAAAATATAGGCGGGCTCCTGGGCTTTGCAGGATGTGAATGCAGTTGCAATTAATACGATAAGTATTGAAAGGTTTTTGAGCATAATTGAAATTTTGGCTATGTATTGTATAATCATTCGAAAGGACTGTCTCCTCGAGCGCATTCGAGAGGTTATTACTTCGTGTTATGAGGTTGGCGACTCGTCCCGACAATATTCGGGGGCGCTCGAACTGACTATTAAATGCTTAAAATGAATACTATACTTTTTATTCAGTTATGAGACTGTGCTTTTTCATCCATAAACTTAAAGCTTCCGGCCAGGCATTGTTGGTAGCCGAAGTACCCATCCCAAAACCGTGACCGCCATCTTCATACAGATGCAGTTCTACCGGTACACCGGCATCTTTTAAAGCCGAATAATACCGAATGCTGTTTTCAACCGGAACAGCACCGTCATCGGTAGCGTGTACTAAAAACGTCATAGGTGTTTCCGGCGTAACCTGATACTCCCCGCTAAACTTATAAACCGCTTCCTGTGTTGGTTTTTTGCCCAACAAATTATCTCGCGAACCCTGGTGCGTGATGCCCTCCTGCATACTGATGACCGGATAAATTAAAATGGAAAAATTTGGCTTTGCCGAAACCCCTTCTGTGTTTTCATAAACCACATCCGCATAATGGGTAGATGCCGTTGCCGCTAAATGTCCTCCGGCTGAAAAACCCATTATTCCCACTTTAGCCGTATCAATACCCAACTGTACAGCGTTTTCCCGAACGTATCGAATGGCCCGTTGTGCATCCTGAAGCGGACCAATACTTTTGTCTTTCATAATACGATCGTGAGGTAAGCGGTATTTGAGTACAAAGCCCGTCACTCCCTGCCCGGCAAACCAGGCTGCCAGTTTATAACCTTCCTTGTTGATGGCTAAGTGTCCATAGCCGCCACCCGGACAAATGACTACAGCTGTGCCATTGGCCTTGCCGGCTTCCGGCTTAAAAATGCTCAAAGTGGGTACGTTTACTTTATTATAACCGCGTATCGCTTCTCCTTCCAGTTGCTGCTCTTCCTGATAATCTGCATCTGCAATTCGACCGGGTATTTCATCCCAAAGTGCTACTTCCTGCTGTTGTGCGATAAGGGCGTTGCTTACAAATAAGCTCATTAAGATTAGGTGTTTTAGTTTCATCCTGTAATTTAATTAAAGGCTGGAAAATACGCGGCTTTTAAAAGGCTTATTCGTTGTTCTCGCGCGATTGTATCGCGTGACTATCAACACACCACTAATCAATACGATACATTTCGGCGCCTGCCAAAAGAAAACAGCCCAGACCGTAATCTTCAAAATCGGGAATCTTGTCGTAAGACAGCGGCTGCCCGTCCTTAGGCTCTTTTCCGGTGGACTGTAACCAGCCCAGAAATCCGTTTTCGTGCAGGCTGTCTGAAATCATCGCGTTCCAGGCCCTGCTCACTACAGGCAGATATTCCTCACGGTCCAAAAGTCCGTTATTGATGCCGTAAGCAATTCCATATACAAATAAAGCTGTACCAGAAGTTTCCTTGCCTCCAAAATGGGTAGGATCGTGCAAACTCACATTCCAAAACCCGTCCTTGCGCTGCACTTTGGCAAGGGCTTCGGCCATAGCCTGTAAATCTTCAACATACTGCTCCCGGTGCGGTGCATCTTCGGGAATGATCGAAAGGGTTTTGGCCAAAGCGGCAATCACCCAACCGTTTCCGCGGCTCCAATACGAGTCTTCCCCGTTTGGCTCGGTATACGGCGGATCAAAATCTGCATCCCGCCACCAGAGTCCGTCTTCCGGATTAAAAAGTCCGTTACCTCCTATTCGATTTCGGCTTTCCATATACATCTGGTACATTTTTTCAAAATAGCGTGGGTCATTCTCCAGCACACCCATTTTGGCAAAAACCGGCATCCCCATTTGTATGGCGTCAATCCAGTCCCAATCGTCGTTTTGGGGCGTAACCAAAAACTTCTGCATACAGGCGCGTGTGTTTTTTAATTTTTCGGGATCGGGTTGCAGCAAGTACAAGTCGATATAGGTTTGCGCAGCATCGTAGTCGTCTGCATTGCGGGTCTCGTTCCCACTGCGGAAGCCCCATTGGTGAAAGTTGGCCCAGTCTAATGCATATTGATAATACTCAGCTTTGGGATAAATCTCGTGCAGCGCCATCAGCCCTTCGTAGTAAACACCCCGCGTCCAGATGTTGCTGGGACGTTCTTTATTGGTAATAATGGTCTTGCCCACATCGGGCCATTTCTGCATAAAATAGGCATTAGCGAGTTGCATTTTTTCAAGAATCGCATCGCGTTCTACCGGTTTCTGCGCAGCACAATTAAGGCTGAAAAGAGCAGCGAAAACGAGGAGTATGTATTTTTTCATCAGTTTGATTTAAACGTTTATTTGGTTTCCAGGTTAAGCGGAATTAAGGTTACGGGTCCTAAAAGTCCGGAAGGCGTGGGCTTCCATACCGAAGCATCAAAAGGTTTGTAATCTTTATTGACCATATTGATTTCATAGAAATTCTTCCACTCCTCACCGCGGCGTTCCTTGGCCCGGATGCGGTTTGCCCCCAGATTGGTAACTGCAATTTTAAGGGTGTTGCCTTTAGCTTTTAAATCGGGAAGCCTTAACCGAAACGGTACAGACCAGGCCGTGCCTATATATTCATCATTCAGCCAGACAGCTGCGCTTTCGCGCACATCGCCCAGATTGAGCATCCAGGCATCTGCAGGAGATTCGGGTTTGTCAAAGTTCAGGGTATAGGTCGCGGTACCCGAAAAATTTTCGGCATCCGCTCCGAGTTGAGTCCAGGAAACGAGTGCATCAAGCTCTACAGCTTGGGGAAGCACGGGGCCTCCATCGTCAAAGTTTAGCTTCCATCCTTTATCTAAAACGAGTCCGTTACCCACCGGAATGGCATATTCCCAATCAGCATCGACGCGCTTCCGGGTTTTGAGGATCAGGGCATCCCCTGAAGCGATCTGCAGACGCACCCGGGTTTTTCCATTTTCAAGACGGGTCTCCGCATTTCCCTGCTTTCGCGTAAGCGGATCGAGGATCACCACATCGCCTGTAGTTTCATTAAGCGGAATAAAATCGTCTATCGCAGCAGCCGTATGATTTACCAGATAGTAGGTTTTAGAATCCCCGTCAGCACGGCGAATGAATTTCAGTCCGCTTTCCACCAAAGTCTCGGGATATACCTCAGCGGCCTGAAGTGCCGGTTCCAGATCGGTCACAGCCAGTTTGTTTTGGGTGATCAGTTTGCGGAGCGCTTCGGTTTGCTGTTCGTATTCAAAAAATCCCGGGACGCTTTCCGGCATACCGGTAAAAATAATAGCGGCACCCTGCTCTTTCAGTTCGATCAGCTTTTTCAGGGTTTTTAAAGGCATAAACTGCATTTCGGGAATGACCAAAGCCTTATAGCTTCCTCCGGGTAATTCGATTTTCCCATTTATCACTTTGGCTTTTGCCAAAAACGCGTCCGACAGGAAATCGACTCCGTAGCCCTTTTTCATTAAGGTAGTTGTGGTTTCGTAAAACGGCGTGTCGAGCAACCACTCGTTAAGCGAATGTATTTTAAACTGAAAAAACAACTGCTCGTCTTTAAAACTGTTGTATTGATCGTATACGGGCCAGTAGAGCAAAGTCCCGTTATCTGCTTTCCCTTCCTGCAAAACGCTTTGCACGTTGGTAAGGTAAGAGAACAGGGCCGGAGCGTGATTCCAGATGGTATTCTTCGGACTAAAATTAACCGAAGCATAAAACTTCCAGCCCGGCCAGCCGGCGCTTTCAGGCGAATAGGTTGAACCGTGTAAAAAGATGTGGTTAACGCCGTTGAGCAGCAATTCTTCAGCTTCGGGCTTGGTTTGGGATAAAGCCGTTTTAAAATGCTCCCGCAGCCAGGTAAAGGTTTCCGAAGAAATTAAGGGCTTACCCGCGATATGTCCGGCTGAAGACGAAAATTTAAGCATCACAGGATCTGCATCACCGGTACGAATATTTTCAGTCTCGCGTCTAAATCCGGTGATATCATAAGGCATAGAGCCAAAAGTCTCACACTCGGGTATATCTGCCGAAGCATACAAATCAATCAGATTACCCGGCGAACCATGAGCCTGTAGTTTGGTTTTAAAACCGTGACGGTTTGCCCATTGGGTCCAGGGCTCGTCGAAACGATTCAGCAAAAGGTCAGACAAGGTCTCGCGGTAATCGCTTTTAACCCGGTTTCCTAAATCGTTATCAGTATCACTCAGCAGCAGATATACATAAGGTCTTAAATCGTAGCCTCGGTATTTTTCAAAAAATTCCAGAAAGCGGGGAGTAAAATCGGTCCCATAGACTTCATAACTGTCGTTAAAAATCGCCCGCAATTGGCCTTTTAGTTTAGCGAATGCCGTGTCATACGGCTGCACGTAATCTTCAAAAGCTTCCTGCGAATAATGATCAAGGGTAAAACCTGCCCCACCCGGCGCCGAGCGTTTTACCTGCTGTCCGGTTTTTCCGGTAAAGAGAGCATAGAGGGTATAATCCCCGTCCTGAGGGCTCCAGTTGAGTTTACCATCCTTAACCTCAGCCGTTAAATCTTTAAAGTTTTCGTCGGTATCATAGGCCAACAAGGCGGTTAGTGTGGCGGGCTGCTTTTCGTTAGCATCAGGCTGTAGTTCAGCATTAAAAGCCTCTCCTTTTTTGAGTTGGTAACGCTGCACAATCAGTTTGGTAGCCGCATACTCCTGTTCTACCTGCGGGCCGCCATAGGGCCAGCCGGTTCCCAATACCATGTCAATCCCCAGTCCCAGACTGTCAGCGGTTACAAGCGTATAATCAAGCATCTCCAGCCACTGGGGCGAAAGATGCGTTAAGAACTGATCTTCTGCTCCTTTAGCCCCATAAATAGGGGTGATTTCCACACCTCCCAGTCCGGCTTTTTGAAAAGCGATCAGGTGTTCTTTGATATTGGGTTTGTCAACAGCACTGCCCATCCACCACCAGCGCGTCCAGGGCTTTGAGGTTTGTTCAACATTGGGCCAAAGATCCGGGGAGCTGGTCACCGGCTCTACCTGTTCCTGGGATTTGCATGAAATCACACTACAACAAAAGACTAAAAAAAACAGGTATTTGAACGGAAAAGGCATGGAGTTAATTACGTATAGTTATACCAAAGACGGTTACGAAGTTCGGTTAAAAATAGGCTGAACCTGCAAAAAAGCTATCCTGTGCCGTCCTGTTGGAATGAATTCTTAACCCGGAAAAAGGTAAGTACAGGACACCTAAAAAGAAGGCTTCACTTAATTTTAGAAAATAAACCTTCATGTATGAGATTCCCGGCTGTTATAATTCTTTTCGTATTTGCCTTCAGTTCTCAGGCCCAAACCGGTCTCGGCAATTTTCAGGAAATTGAAAATCAAAACGAAAACTACATTCAGATAAAAACCGACAATGCCCATTTGCGTATCGAAATCTGTTCGGATGACCTGTTGCGCATCAGAAACTCCTGGGAGGGAAACTTTGAGGCAGACGAGCCTTATATGGTCGTAAAATACGATTGGCCGGCAACCTCCTATACCCTGACTGATGCTGAGAAGCAACTTACCCTGGAAACCGAAAAACTGAAAATAGAAATTACAAAACAACCGGTCCGGATTCAGGTTTTTGATTTGGAAGGCAAGCTGTTGAACGCCGATGCTTCCGCCGGAAATTATAGAAACCATGAACACGTAGGGGTGCAGAAACAACTTTTCCCCGATGAGCATTTCTTCGGCCTGGGAGAGCGTATGGACTTTTTAGACCGAAGGGGCAAGAAAACCACACTAACAGTTGGCCGTGGTGAAGGTTTACCGCACATCATTGGTGCCTATAATGTTTTGGAAGCCAACTACAGTCCTGTTCCGTTTATAATGAGTACACGGGGTTATGGGATCTTTTTTCATACCCCCTTCACCTCAACCTGGGATTTAGGACATAGCACTAGTGAAACCTATAGCTTTGAAGCCGAAGGTGGCGAACTCGATTACTACTTTATATATGGGCCTGATTTTGAAGCAATCTTAGACCGCTATACCCGTATTACTGGAAAGGCTCCTCTTCTTCCCAAAGCGGCTTTGGGCCTGCACGTAGGTACTTACAGCGGCGGCACCTGGGGACACGAAGAAAAAACCTCAGATCACTACCCGGTTGATTTGGTTCGTAAATTCAGGGAACTGCACATTCCTATAGACATCCTCCACCTCGATTCTACCTGGCGCATCTTTGGTAAAAATGGCGGCAGCGGTGCCACAACCTTTGAATGGCGGGAAACTTTTGAGAATCCGGAAGCGATGTTCGACAGCCTGTATGCCGAAGGCCTGAGCATGGTAGGCGTGCACGTACGGCCCCGCTTTGATAACGGCAATACCCTAAACCTGCTCGATCAGGCCCGGGAGGCCGGCTTTGTCTATCCGGAGCCCAAGAATACGGGAGAGTTTGTAAACTTCTTTGATACCAAAGCCGTAGACTGGTGGTGGCAAAACGGGGCAAAACGCCTGGCCGATACCGGAGCCATGTTTTTTAAAACCGATGAAGGCAGTGCCTTTGGCCGAAAGGCAAACGAAAGTAATAAAACCGGACCGCAGGGACCCGAAATCAAGCGCCTGCACAACCTCTTTCCTTTGGCGTATGCCAAAGCACCCTATGAAAAGTTTCAGGAATATAATAGTATGCGGGGTATGAATCATACGCGGGAGGGTTATGCCGGCATACAGCGCTATCCCTTTATTTTTGCAGGCGACTGGCCCAGCGAATGGCAGTATTTTGAACCCGTGATTAAGGCAGGCTTAAACATCGGCCTTTCGGGGGTAAGCAACTGGGCGCATTGTATGGGTGGTTTTGAGCACGTGGCAGATCCCGAATTGTACATCCGCTGGACGCAGTTTGGCCTCCTCAGTCCCATCGCCCACCTCTTTGGGATGGAACACCCCAATTATAAAGAGCCCTGGGCTTATGGAGAGGAGGCGTTAGCCAACTTTAAGAAGTACGACGAGCTGCGGTATGAACTTGCCCCCTACCTCTACAGCGCGATGTATGAAAACCACCTCACCGGCAAACCCATGATGCGTGCGCTGGTTTTAGACTACCAAAACGATCCCAATGTGTACGACATTACAGATCAGTACCTGCTGGGGAATGATATGATGATTTGTCCCGTGGTGACCAAAGGTGCACAAACCCGAACCGTTTACCTGCCGCAGGGCAATTGGATCAACTACTGGACCGGTAATAAACACGCCGGCAGTCAGTATCTCAACGTGCTTTGTCCGCTTGATCAAATCCCGATTTTCATAAAAGAAGGTGCTATAATACCCACCCAAAAGCTGGTACAGACCTTAGATGCTAAAACTCCTCAACAAATTATACTGGATATTTATCCGGGTACTGCTAATGCCTTTACCCTTTACGATGATGACGGTAAAAGCCTTGGGTATCAGAACGGAAAATTTACCACTACCCGCTTTGAACTAAAGATGGAAAATGATCAGATCCATTTAAACCGCACCGAGACCCATAAGGCCTTCGACCTCAACGACCGCAGTTATACCTATCAGATTCATTTAGACCAAAAACCGGGAAGGTTATGGCTTAATGAGGAAGAAATTGACCTGAAAAACACCTCACAAAAAGGCATCAGTTACAATCCAAAAGATAAAGTGATGCTCATACATACCGGTGCAAAACAAACTATCAAAAAAATCCGGATAAAGCCTTAAAGAAATTAAGAGAATAAGGCAACCCAACCCATTAATTTATAGGATTTTTAAGAGCAAGTCCGCCTGAGGCTTTCGTATTTTTACGCTCCCTAAAAGAAGTAGATTTGACCTCTAAAGATTTCAGCCGCGTAAAAAAACTTGCCGATCTTGATTTGGATTATCAGGAACTTAAAGAAGACTTCAGTATTCTCAGTTCACTGGCAGCTAATATTGCAGGCACCGAACTTTCCGAAGTAAACTTTATTGACAATTTCACACAGTGGACGGTCGCCAGTACCCTGGGAGGTTTTAGTCAAAAACCCCGGGAAGAGGCTATATGCAACTACACCATTGAAGAAGATCATCACCTGGAAATACACCTTGCTGAAGATCCCCGTTTTAAAAACTCCAACTACGTAACTCAGGATGGTTATCGGTATTACTACGGCATTCCATTAAAATTTGGCGATGACGTAGCCATTGGCACCTTGTGCGTTGGAGGGAAAAACATTGATGAACTCAGCGAAAAACAGGTAGAACAATTACACTTAATTGCTCACCAAATCGTAAAGCGTATTCAACTCAAATTTGAGCTTAAATTAGCAAAAGACAATATATTGCGTGAACGAAAGCTCAAGCGCCAGTTGGCACATGATGTACGCAGTCCGCTTAGTGGTATCTCACAACTTGTAGAACTTACAGATTTTCACGATTCCTCGAAAGAAGAACTTGGGGAGGTCATCAAACTTATTGCTTCGAGTGCTGATTCAGTTTTAGAACTTACAGATGAAATTCTTAACGATATCCTGATTAAAGACGAATTGAAAAAAAGCAAGTCGGTCTTTACCTTTGAAGCTCTGGGCAAGAAACTGCTTAATCTCTATAAGCCACAGGCCGAATCCAAACAAATTAAGTTTAGCGTTCACTACGATTCGTTAAAACGGGAGTTTACGGGTAAAAATCTGCTCCCATTGATTGGAAACCTCATTTCAAATGCCATTAAGTTTACGGCAGAAGGTGGAAGCGTTCGGGTTGATCTCAATTTGATAGGCTTAAAACCAAAAGACGAAAAAATCAGAGTCCGTGTTGACGATACCGGTATAGGCATGACTCCGGAGCAAATTGAAGCCATCACCCAAACCGATACCCGGGATCGCCTCAAAAGTTCAGGTGCTAATGGTTTTGGAATGGGTCTGCTCTTTGTTCGCGAACTCACCGAAGACTTGGGAGGCGATTTACACATAAAATCCAAACCCGATCGCGGTACTCAAATTACCATCACCCTGCCCCTGACGCTGGAGTAAACAAGGGGACACAATGTTGAGTTACGTGTTCCATCAGACTAACGTGTGTCGTGGGTAATTGTTAATCGTTAATTGGGTAATTAAAAAATAAAAACCACAAAACGAATAATTCTATACACGGAACACCGAACTCTGTACGGCCACCCTGAGCCTGTCGAAGGGACTGTCGAGAAGCGAGCGTAGTCGGGAAGTGTCACTTCGAGTGCCGGCCGAGGTCTGCGACCGAGACCTGTGTATCGAGAAGCCCGGAAAACGACGAATATACTAACTACTAAGACTTCTCGATACGCCTGAAGCTCCGCTATCGCTATGCTTCAGCCACTCGAAGTGACAGCCAACTGCTGACTAATTCTGAATGTGGAGTGCAGAGTGATGAGTTAGGAGTTATTTTCTATTTCGTATTTCGTATTTCGTATTTCGTATTTCGTATTTCGTATTTCGTATTTCTAACTTTTTATTTTTTATTTTTCGGGACCCTGAGTGCTGCGACCCTGGGGGCATCCAATCTAAGCAAAGGGCCGGGGATGGATGTAATCCAGTCCGGAATGCAGAATGAAGTTTGTTTTTGAATTTTAAACCTGGAACCTTGAACTGAACTCTGAAAACTACCTGCTGAGACTCCTACTAATTCAGAACTCTGCACGGCCACCCTGAGCCTGTCGAAGGTACAGTCGAGAAGCGAGCGTAGTCGAGAAGTGTCACTTCGAGTGCCGAACGAGGTCTGCGACCGAGACCGGTGTATCGAGAAGCCCGGAAAACGACGAATATACTAACTACTAAGACTTCTCGATACGCCTGTAGCTCCGCTAGCGCTATGCTTCAGCCACTCGAAGTGACAGCCAACTGCTGACTAATTCTGAAAGTGGAGTGCAGAGTGATGAGTGATGAGTTAGGAGTTATTTTCTATTTCGTATTTCGTATTTCTAATTTTTTATTTTTCGGGACTCTGAGTGATGCGACCCTGAGAGCATCGTATAGAAGGGTCTACTTCTCTCTTCTCACCTTTAACCTGCAACCCACAACCTCAATCAGATGTGATTTCTCGTCGCTTTGGGCTCCTTCGAAATGACTGAAAACTGCTCACTGAGACTGTTCACTAATTCCTGAATTAGGAATGCAGAATGCAGAGTTTGTTTTTGAATTTTAAACCTGGAACCTTGAACTGAACTCTGAAAACTACCTGCTGAGACTCCTACTAATTCAAAGCTCTACACGGCCACTCTGAGCCTGTCGAAGGTACAGTCGACAAGCGAGCGTAGTCGAGAAGTGTCACTTCGAGTGCCGAACGAGGTCTGCGACCGAGACCGGTGTATCGAGAAGCCTGGAAAACGACGAATATACTAACTACTAAGACTTCTCGATACGCCTGTAGCTCCGCTAGCGCTCTGCTTCAGCCACTCGAAGT
>NZ_KZ319301.1 GCF_002744755.1 Leeuwenhoekiella nanhaiensis
TTTAGTTACACACTTTATGAGATAGTGCTTAAAAGTTATGAGGTTTGTGTCACGATTATCGTTTTTGCGCACAGTTTTTTATTCAATTCCGTTTGATGTGTCTAAAAAGTATTCTGTCAGATTTTTATATTCAATTTCTCCTGGAATCCAACTCGCAAATTTCCAGTATTTCCACGTATCATTTTCTTCAATTGGCGGGATTAAAAGAAACCACTGTTCTTCTTGCTTTCCTGCAACAATTATGCTTTGGTTTAATTTTTTTCCTATTTCATCGTTACCAGTTTTTATCCAAATTTGAATTGTTTCTGGATCAAAAACTCTTAAATATTGAATCTCACGTACTTTTTCAAAACTCGGTTCAACTGCGTCATTATAAGTCGGATATCCGTTCGCTATTTTGAGAAATTCTTTGTAATCAGCAGGTAATTTAATCCCAAGCCTTGATTCAGTTTCCTCAATTTCTTTCTGGGTTGCTGGAAGATTGCCAATCCAATTATTTTTTATTTGATCGGTAGTAAAATAATTATTGTCTCTCGTGGTCAATGACTTTTGGAATAAGTCAGTCAGTACTTTTTTCATTTCAGTTGTTTGATTTGAGGTCTGTTTTTCCAAATTCTTTGAAGCCCCACAAGACAGTAAAAAAAATAGTATTCCAAAAGTTAGTTTGTTATTTGCGGTCATTTTTAAAATTGTAAACAATGCTCTCGTATAATCATCAATTACGTGTTTGAAATTAATACTTTTCGGCTAAGTACAGAAGTTAGGAATTCTAAATGGATTGTGACCTAGTTAGCCGAAGCCTCAGGACGCCGCAATTGCGGTCATACGTTATTTTGCTATGTTATTTTCTTCACAAGCTTTTCATAATCGTATTTTCGCTTTTTCTTTCGCTTTTGTCCTTTTATATAGCCTTTTACTTTGTTCGTTTCAGGTAAGAATTCTAACCATTTTTCTGAACATCCACCAATCGCATAATCATTTTCATCTTCATTAGGTTGGCTATATTCAGTTTTACGACTCTTGTAAATACCAAAAATATAGATTCGGTCAATTTCGAAAAGATGAATACTTTCTCGACAATCAACACCATCACTCCCGTAAATTTCAAAAATTCTCCTTTCTTCTTTTCCTTTTATTAACTCAATAACCTCAACTCTTGTAGACTTATAATGTTCTTCATTGGTTTTGATTAAATAATCCCCAAAGCTTTCCTCATTATTAAACGTTTTTCCACTATCAAAATGCCACAATACGTCAACCACTTTGGCTTTTATTATTACTTCAGAATCTTTGGAAGATTTTATAAAGTTTCCTCCCCATTTACAACTACAAGCGAAAGTCAGACTTGAAATCGAAAATAATATTATTGTTAGAATTTGTTTTCCCATAATGTAGCACAACAGCCTTATATAATCGCAGTTAGGGGTTAATATGCGTTACTATTCGTTTTGACATAGACGTTAGCAATTCAGAGTGGATTCAGACGCAGTCTCCCGAAGTCTCGGGGGGCCGTGATTACAATTATAAATTGTTGTGCAACGTTTTTCAATTACACGTTGATTTTAAAGTCGTTTTTCCATTTTTCACGACCATTTCATATCCATTATCCAACATAGGTTGAAAACTTTTTCTTCCTGTAATATGCCATAATAAATGACCATAAGTGCATTTACTAATAACTCCGCTATCCAGTTCACTTTTCATTAATATTTTCAGTTCTTCCCAATATTTTTTAGGCGCGTGAACTAATAATATATATGGATTAAATTCTGGGTCAGCGAATTCTTCGTGATAATACTTTTTAATTCGATTTAAACTTGGAAAACCATACTTTTTTGTTATTTCAATCATTCTTTCGGTATGTTCAGCATCTTTTGGGTTGATATAATTCTTCCAAATTAATTTTCCGATGCTATCAGATTTAAATCGTCTTTTAGTCATTTCTTCTGTTCTTAAACTGTCAGGAAGATTTTCTATTCTGTCAGTTTCTGATTTATCAAAAGTTTTAAATATTATGTATTCACGTAGTATTTGGTCATAACCATACATAAATTCCATTTCTTCAACTAAGTCAACGATATCCTTTTGTAAAAGTGAATCTTTTACAGATTGTGAGTAAATAAAATTGGATATTAATATGCTTAAAATCAGTATTTTAAATTTCATTCCGAGGTTTTTCAATTTGTGGTAACGTTTTATACACGTTTTCAGCCACTGGGCTTTACTCCAACACGCTTTTAGTTAAAAAGGAAATCAGTTTGATTTTGGAAATATTTGTATTGCCTTTTTCTTCAAGATTAAATTCAAAAAAGTGGGCCTGATTTCCTTTTCGATATTCCGTCCTGTATAAATCGCAAAGACAAACAGTGGAAACAACATCCTCTCTGATTTCAGTTGGCTTTGTATCCTTATGTAATAATTTTCTGTTTACAAATGCTTTAATTTCGTCTTTTGACAAATCAATTTTTTCCTTTTTCCGTAACGACCGGAGTTGATTGTCATTTCGAAACTCGTCCGGTAAATATGTAAATCTACTTGCAGTCCAATTATTCCCAGTTCTTTTTATTTCAAATAATTCTTCAAAAGCTGCTCCTCCTTCCGGATATCTCCAAACTCTTAAAATTTCATCTGGTTGAAAAAAGTCAACAACCCCCATCTCTTTTAAGTCAATTGGTATTTCTCGAGGGTTCTTATCGTCATTCGAAGAGAAGAAAAATGCAAGTATGACAATCAAATATTTCAATTTTTCAGCTTGTGGATAATGTCTCGTATAAAAGCAGTGCGAGCTGGCGAGTTTGATTGTCCAGGACAATCAGGCGTTGCACGCGAGCATGGACTTTCGATTCAAGACAGGTTTGAGCATTGTTTTTATATATTGTTGGTAAAAGTCATTTTTTCGATTCCAGAAGTTTCGTATTCTTTTTAAAAGTATCAGAAATCAGCTGTGCTTGCTCTTTAAAATGACCTTCTTCATTATACATTTTCTCGAGGTAAGCTTTTGAGATTTGCTGATTCATACCAACTACTTTTTTAAATTTTTTTTCCGAAAAATTATGACTTTGATTGTAGTCTTTTGCCTTGCTGATATTCACTCTTAAAGTCCCGTCATAAATAAACTTTATGAGAGTTCCATCTTTAAAATAATCATTAAACACTTCTCTGGCTAGAGAATATTCTTTCATTTTCTCAAAGCCGTAATCGGCAATCAAGAAATGAAAATATTGTTCTAAATCAGGTTCAACTATTCCAGCCATATGTTTTTCTGATTTTTGCCACCGGTCTTGGCTATGAGTAGTTGCGTGGGTTAGCATTTAACTTTGCAAGTACACACTAAACTGAATCCCGAAGCTTCGGGACGCGAGGATTTTCAGAAGTAGGCGATTACAAGCAATTCTTATAGCCAACGTTTTGGTGTTTTTTTTAATTTATTTCAGCCGGACCAAATTGATAATCGTAAATTATTCTATTTAGTCCAAGTTTATTAATATTTTCAACTCCAATCTTCTTGTCTTTTATAGGGCTTCCAAATAAAGCAAGATTCGGAATTGTACTTGATTTTTCAAATTCTTTATATTGAGGAATCCTTCTTGTAGAAATTCCATAAACCGTTGGGAATGGAATTTTCCCTGTCCTGGCTAAACTAAAAAAGGAAGGATATATAATGCCATCAAAACCTTTCTCGCTTACATAAAGACTTAATTCTTTTGAAATTTCATAGGAATGTTTCGAAGCTAAAAACAGCATTTGTATTGATAAATCAAGACTTTCAAATTCAGTACCTTCTTCATCAATTAGCTCTGTCAAGTCTAAAAGTTTTAAAGCCTTATTCGGCTTTAGAGTTGCGACATATATTTCGTCCTCTACTGTTACTCGACATTCGTGTATACAAACTTCTAAATCTTGTGAACCATACAAAACTTGATGATTTTCACTGTCAAATCGTCCATTTCCTGGATATGGTGAACTATCATATTCATTTTCAGCAATTGGATTTTTAGGATTAGTTCGAATTCTATAGAATAATTCGTTTTCTTTTAATAAAATTGTTGGAAACTCATTGATTATCCTGTCGAAGATTGATTTTCTTGTTTTCTTATTTTGCAAGTTTTTAAGAGGTTCAATTTCGCCAATCATCCAAAGTCTAGGACCATAATGAAAAAAGCCAACACCTAATTCCTTTTCAAATAGTTTGATATCTTTTTGTAATGATTTAGATAACTTGATGCTTGTTTTTTGATGTTCATTAAATTGAATTAGAGGGGCAGCTCCATAATCTGGTTTAAAGATACTTCCAATAACAAAAAATCTATAAGCCAAATTTTCTATTTGTTCAATGTTTAGTTTAATTCCGTTTGAGTTTGAACAATTAGTGCAGCTCTGGGAATTTTCTATTCCAATTCGCTCCGCCAAGAGTTTAAGTCCTTGGTCTGTGAAACATTCTGAACAAAGTTTATCTGTATTACTCATCTTTTCTCAAATGACACACAACAATTAGATAACAGTACATTTTGTACTGCTATATCTGTTTTATAATTCATTTACAAAGGTTTGTAAACATATACTATACGATTGCGTTCTCGTAAATATACCCTTTCGAGTTGTTCGTTTTATACGGAATTCCTGATTTAAATACATTTTGCCGCAAACCGCAAACCGCAAACCGCAAACCTTTATCCTACATCGCTCCAGCAAAGAAAATACCGTTCATCAACAACTTGCTGGTACCGTACCAGAACGCTCTAAAGTTGGTGTTATCTGTAAAGACAAGCACGTCACCTCTGCCCAGGCTCTGATGTACAAAGGGGCGTGTGCCTTTTAGCGCTTCGAGGTTGATATCGCTGATGTAACCGCTGGCCAAGGGTTCTTCGGTATATAAAACCGGGTTTTTATAACTGGTTTCATCGGCTTCGATAAACAGGGTAGTATCTCTAAAGAGGTTGATTTCATCCCGGTCATAACCAAACGCGATAGGGTGGGAGCGGTCCAGTTTGGCCTTAAAAATGGCGCCGCCTATAACCTGCGCTCCGTTAAAATCCCCGCGTTGTTCAAAGCTGATGTTGGTGGCGGGATTTTCGGTTTCTACTTCTTTAAAATCAACGAGTCCGTTGCGTTTGATCCACCTTGCAGCGTTTTTAGAGCCAATGAGAGTTCCGCCTTGTTGAACCCAGGTTTTGAGCTTTTCGGCATCCTCGTCGGTGAGGCCACGACCCCAGGTGGAAGGCATGATAATCGTAGTATAGCGATCCAGACCAGAACGGCTGAAATTGCGGGTGTCTAATTTGGTAATCGAAATGTCAAAACGCGTATCGAGCAAATGCCAAATCTCACCGGCATCATACGAACTGATACCTTCACCCACTAAAAGCGCAATGTGTTGCTTTTTAACCGACTCAAACTGCCGGCTTCCCAAATCAATTCCCTGCGTAGAGCCGGTTGCTACAGGATCAATGGTGAGGTGTGCGTCTTTAGCGACCCCATCCAGAAAGCTTTGCAGAGCCTCGGCATCGAGTTTTTGATTTTGCACGGGGATCATTAAAGTCCCGTAATCGTATGTTTTTCCATTAAGGGTAAAGGGCTGCATGGCCATTTTAACCCGAATATCTTCGTTGAGTATGGTGTTTAAGGCTTTTGGCGCGTAGTAATTTCCCCATGGAATCAAATAGGCATAATTGCTTTGCCGCAAGGTAAGCGGTTGAGGCAATGTGATGCTGTCAAGATTTTCGCCGGCAAGACCGGCCGGAGCCGCATCGCTAAAATCGAGATTAAAAGCCAGTGGAAAACTCCAGGCTGAGATGTCGTAAAATAAACTGTCTTCAAAGGTGGTGCGGGTTTCAAACATGGCTTTGAGCAAACGACTGTGCTTTTGGGTTTTTGGCACCACATAGCTGCTGTTTGTACCAAAGTTTTTTCCATCTGTTTCATAGTCGCGGGTCGGTTTGTACACCTCGATATGATGTCTTTTCAGCAATTTGGCCAGATGCGCGGCACGTGCAGGATCGTTTGTATTGCCAAAGATATACGCGTCCTTTCCGCGCTCAGCTCTTGAATTGGCGTAAAAATCACGCTGGTAATTGAGCAGTTTGGTACGCATAGCCTTTGCTGCTTCGAGGGTAGACAGGAATGCGGTAAACTGATTCCGAATCGTAAACGGAAAGCTCAGCAGTCCGTTTTCAGTTTCCTGAAGATGACCGCGTGAACTAGCCTGCTCAAAAAGAATACCGATGCTTCCGTTAATGTCGGGGAAGGTAGAACCCTTTCCGTAGTAAAAATCGTCGTAATCCTCTTCGGTGTAATACAGCGAACCAATGTTATCAAAAGCTTTGGCGTGATAGGTTCCAATCTCTGCAGTAAGCTCCTGATTAAGAGCCGGTGTAAGCGGGTGCGTACGACTTGGTATCCCGGGCTGAAAGAAAAAAGACGAACTGCTGCCCATCTCGTGATGATCGGTTAAAATGTTGGGATGCCACTGGTGAAAGGTTTCTATACGCGCCTGAGACTCGGGTAATTCTGCCGGTAACCAATCGCGGTTCAGGTCAAACCAATAGTGATTGGTACGCCCGCCGGGCCAGATCTCATCATATTCGCGGTCCTGAGGATCGGCAGTTACGGTCTGATTTTTATTGGTATTGGCCCAGTACGAAAAGCGTTGTAAACCATCCGGATTAAAAGAGGGATCAAAAAGAATAACCACATCATTAAGCAAAGACTCGATCTCAGGACCTTCGGCAGCAGCCAGATAATAGACTGCCAGTAAACCGGCGTTAGAACCACTGGCCTCATTACCGTGTATGCTCATTCCCTGATATACCACAATAGGCATAGTGGCTGTATCCAGATTTGCGCTTCCATCTTCAGTTAGCGCAGCGTGCTTCTCGCGAATGTTTTCCAGATTCTGATGATTTTGAGGAGAGGTGATGGTGAGCAGGAGCAAAGGGCGCCCTTCAAAAGTGCTGCCGCGAAGATCAATACTTATACGGGGCGATGCTTCAGCCAGTCGCTCCATATAGCTAATAAGCTGATCGTGACTAACGTGCCATTCTCCGGGCATATAACCCAGAAGTTCCTGAGGCTTTGGTATTTCGGGGTTGTAGCTTACATTTTTTGGGAGGTAATAATCGAGGTTAAGATCTGTTACCTGTGCAGTAAGGAAACTTAAGCTGAGCAGAAAAACAAGAAGCGTAGCGTTTTTCATAGTTCTGTAACGGGTTTTAGGATTATTATATTCGATTTGTTTTAAAGATATTGATTTCTGTGCATAAGCACAGCCTTTGGGGGGAAAATAGCTTTTAGGTAAGAGCAGGGCATAAAAAAAGCCGCAGTAGTTGCGGCTTTAATCTAAACGTCATTTTTTTTAAATATCTTCAAAGCTTACGTCAGTAAAGGCTTTTGCAGGTTTTTCGGCTACCAGCTCTGCATCGTCCTCTTTGCTGTAATCGCTCTGGTGACGTTCGCTGATGACCTCTTCACCTTTCTCATCAAGGATGTAACCGGTCATTTCATTCAGGATTTCAGAAAAGCCTTCAAAATCTTCTTTGTATAAATAGATTTTGTGCTTTTTGTAATGAAAAGACCCATCGTCATTGGTAAATTTCTTGCTTTCGGTAATGGTTAGGTAATAATCCCCTGCACGGGTAGAACGTACGTCAAAAAAATAGGTGCGGCGCCCTGCTCTTAACACTTTAGAGAATATCTCGTCATTCCCCCTCATTTCAGTATTGCTCATATTCTTGGTTTAATTAATATGCATTACGCTGTCAAAAATGGAAAAAAATTAAATGGTGTACAAAAAATTATTCCATTTCTTTTTCTTCAAGCTGCTTGCGATACAGCTCCTGATAATAGCCTTCCTGATTGACCAGATCATTGTGTGTACCGCGTTGAATGATTTGTCCTTCTTCAAGGATAATAATCTTATCGGCATTTTTAGCCGAAGAAATGCGGTGGCTCACCAGGATGGTGGTTTTATCTGAAGCGATGCGTTTTATGTTTTCCAGAATTTCTTCTTCGGTCTCAGTATCTACTGCGGAAAGACTGTCGTCAAAGAGTAAAATCTGCGGGTCTTTAATGATGGCCCGGGCGATAGAAACACGCTGTTTTTGGCCTCCACTCAGAGTAATACCCCGCTCACCCAGAACCGTGTCGTAACCTTTTGTAAAATCGACAATATTGTCGTGTACCGAAGCATTTTTGGCCGCTTCCGTAACTTCGGCATCGGTCGCGTCTTTTTTACCAAACTTGATATTTTCTTTGATGCTGTCGCTAAAAAGAAAAGCTTCCTGAGGCACATAGCCTATGCTGTTTCGTAGATCTTTCAGGTTGAGCGCTGTGATGTTTGTACCGTCTATTTCGATACTTCCGCCAGTGGTGTCGTATAATCGTCCTATAAGTTCTAAAATGGTAGACTTTCCGGAACCGGTTTTACCAATGATAGCCAGAGTTTCCCCTTTTTTAACTTCAAAGGAGACGTCTTTTAAGGCCGTGATGTTGGTATCTTCATAAGTAAAGCTCACCTTATTAAACTGAATGCTTCCGTCTATGGGGGTATGCTGTTCGGTATGATTTACAATGCTGGGTTTTTCGTTCAAAAATTCATTGATACGCTTTTGAGAGGCTTCGGCCTGTTGTACCAAAGAGGTAATCCATCCCACCGAAGCTACCGGCCAGGTCAGCATATTTACGTAGATCAAAAATTCGACAATCACGCCCAGATCAGGAATACTGCCTTCGATGTATTTTTTTCCGCCTATATAAATAACAAGCAGGTTACTTACCCCGATCAAAGCGATCATCAGGGGGAAGAAAAAGGCCTGAACCTTTACCAGATCGAGGTTTTTATCTCTGCTGGTGATGCTGAGTTTTTCAAAGTTAGTATAGGTTTGTTTTTCGATTCCGTAAGCCTTGATCACACCAATACCGCTAAAAGACTCCTGCGTAAAGGTGCTGAGATGCGAAAGGTATTGCTGTACTACCGTACTGCGCTTGTGAATAAGACGGCTCAACTGGTAAATAGCCACCGAAAGAATGGGTAGCGGTATGATTACGTATAAGGTAAGCTCTGGCGCTGTGTAAAACATATAGGGGATTACCGTTGCAAAGAGTATAAATGTGGTCACCCCATACATAATGGCGGGCCCCAGATACATGCGTACTTTGCTCACATCCTCGCTGATACGGTTCATCAGGTCACCGGTGCGGTTTTTCTTATAGAAGTTGAGCGAAAGGTTTTGATACTGCTCGTACACCTCGTTTTTAAGGTCGGCTTCCATATAGCGGGAAACCACAATAAACATCTGCCGCATTAAAAAGGTAAAGAAGGCTGATAGCAAAGCGGCTCCCAGAAGCAGGAGCAGGGTCATCAACAGATTGTGTTTCAGTTCGCTCAGATCACCACCCTTACTCATATAATTTTCAACAAGATTGATCATATCCCCGCTAAACTTAGGTGTAAGAATGGCAAAAATGCGGGCAACCAGTACGATGAAGAAGCCCAGAATGAGTTTCCATTTGTACTTTTTAAAATATTTATTGAGATGCTGAAGTTCTTTCATAATGCGTAATGCAGCGAGATTGGTAGTCTTGACCACTTTTAAGGTCTGTAATACGGCCGACAAAGATACGCGATTCGGCTTAGAAAAGTGGCTCCGGTATTTTTAAGATAAAAAAGCAGTTTTCAGGCTTAGAACTTTCTAAGATCATGTATTTTTGCAGCGTTTTTGAGCCGCCCGGCTACCTGCATTAAAGGTAATGTGGAGGCTCTTGCAACCAAAGCTTTAAAATACCTACGGGTATTAACACTTTAAGTTCATTAACGCTATGCTCAACAGGAGGCACATTCGCATTAAGGTAATGCAGGCGCTTTATGCTTTAAGTCAGGCCGAACAGCCCGATTTACAAAAAGAAGAAAAGTTTCTCAATGCCAGTACTGCCCAGATGTATGACCTGTATCTGGTTCTGGTAGATTTACTTACCGAAATTCACGCTCACGCAAAAGATATTCTGGAGCGTTCCCAGCAAAAAATCCTCGCAACAGAAGAAGATCGTAATCCCAATTTACGTTTTGTAAATAATGAAATCCTGGTGCGTCTTTCAGAAAACGAGACCCTGCAGGGCAGTCTTAAAAAAGCAAAGCTGAAAAACTGGCGTCTGGACAATGAGTATGTTGTGCTTATTTATGATGAACTCGTTAAGAGTGATCTTTATGAGGCCTATATGTCACAGCCCGAAACCAATTTTAAAACAGACCGTCAGTTTGTTATTGATATGTTTACCGAATTTGTGGCGCCAAATGATAAGCTCTACGATTATCTGGAAGATTACCGCATAACCTGGCTTGACGATTTGCCGGTAGTGAATACCACGCTCGTAAAACGTTTAGGAAAGATCAAACCCAATTCTCCCGAAAGCACGATCCTGCCAAAACTTTATAAAGATGAGGAAGACCGTGATTTTGCCCGCGATCTGCTGAGACGCACTGCACATAATGACGAGGAATTTGAAGCCGAAATACTGGGCAACACTCCAAACTGGGATCAGGACCGTATCGCGGTTTTAGATAAGATTTTGATCAAAATGGCCTTGTGCGAGTTTTTGCGTTTCCCATCAATTCCCATCAAGGTGAGTATTAATGAATATCTGGAACTTTCTAAAGAATATTCAACCCCAAAGAGTAGCATCTTTGTAAACGGGGTGCTTGATCGTCTGGTTAAGAAGTATAAAAAAGAAGGACGATTAAATAAGGCCGGTCGTGGTCTTATGGAATAGCTTTTGTATCGATTTGAGACGGGATCATAGAATCTCCAATTAAAACAGTCACTTTGGGTCAAGCCCAGGGCATTCTTTTGAAACTTAGTTTTTAGGCAAACCTTGAAGGTATTATGCCTTTGGCGTTGCCAATAAAATTGTATTTTTGAACTTTTAAAAATTTGATGAACATGAAAAAAGTATTTTTAATTGCAGGTATTGTTGCTGCAATGGCATTTACAGGCTGTAAAGACAATGCGTCTGATAAGGTTAAAGGTGAAAATGTGGAAATGGCTGCGACTCGTGATGAGAATGCAACTGTTTTCCCGGTAATTGAATTTGAAGAAACAGCTTACGATTTCGGAAACATCGCACGCGGTACCGAAGTAGAGCACGTTTTTAAATTTAAGAATACCGGTAAAGCACCTCTAGTTATTGTAGATGCAACCAGTACTTGTGGTTGTACCGTACCTAGCTATCCTGAAGCACCTATTCAACCGGGAGAAACAGGCGAACTTTTAGTAAAATACAACGGTAGCGGTCTTAACGCGGTAACCAAAGTAGTGACTGTAAAGTCTAATACCGAAAAAGGATCTGAAACCGTAAAAATAACCGCCTTTGTACAGCCTACTGAAGGACCTGCTGCACAAGGATAATCCCTTATAATGGAACAAATAACCAGTTTTTTACCTATTCTTTTGATGATCGCTGTGGTGTATCTGTTTATGATTCGCCCGCAGATGAAGCGTCAGAAGGAAGAAAAGAAGTTTTCTGAAGCCTTAAAACGCGGAGATCGTGTGATTACCAAGAGTGGTTTGCACGGTAAAATTTTAGAGCTCAATGAAGATAGCGTTTTATTAGATGCCGGTGCCGGCAAGATGCGTTTTGAACGCTCTGCGCTTTCTCTGGAGCTTTCTAAAAAGCTTAATGAGCCTGAAAAACCGCAAAACGAAAAGAAATAAGAATTTTCAATAAACTAAAAAACCCGATGTTTCAAAACATCGGGTTTTTTTTATTCTAATTACTGTATAAAATCAGCTTGCAATAAACAGACTTGCAATGGTTCTTGCGGTATCTCCGTTCATAGGCTCATCATAAGCTTGTGTTGAAGATTCAAAAGAGAACGGATCTGAAGTACCTAAAGTGGTAACATCAACTCCACCCTGATTCACATTTTCTTCTCCGTTATAAACGGCTTGGGTAGCATCGGGCATACCGGCTCCGCGTTGATCTCCTGTAATCCAGCCTTCCAGACCTCGAAGTCTTCTGATTTCAGAGGCGTGACGTGCTTCTACCGAGTGAATTTGTAAAGCTGCGGTAAGCAGGCCACCCTGACCAATAAGATTTGCTGCCTGACCTTTGTAAGCGCGTACACCGGTATCTTCAAAAGCCTGGGCTAAAGCTAATAGCTGAGCATAGGCTGTATCCTGCCCGCTTCCATTTTCATTAAAGGGATCAAAGCTTCCTCCGGCTGTAAAGTCAAATGTAGGACTCTCTACGGGTGTAGCTCCTGCATTGGTTAACGCTTGTCTTAGAAAAGCCACGTGTGCATCCTCATGTTGTGAAATTTGCTCGTAAATTTCGCGCGCTTTCCCGCTACTGCCTAACACTCCGGAATCAAGGGCTTTCATGTAAAATTCAGCTTCTAGATATTCAAGAGTCAAAGCAAGATTAAAAATGCCTGCAACATCACCGCTCTCCTGAGCGTGAGCTTTATTACTAACGGTTGCAAGGCCAAAAGGCACTGCCAGCATTGCAGCTTTTTTACTGATACTTCCTAATTGACCAAACATCTCACGTCGTGAAGACATAGGTTGCTGAAGTTTATCTGTGGTAAATTCGTCTAAAAATTTTATGATATTCATTGTGATTTTCTTTTAAGGTTAGTGTTTACGATCCCATTGGGTTTTTGTAAGTAAATGGCGTTACTATAAAAGGACCTGCATTTTCAAATACTTTCTCTGGCGTATAGGCCACATCAAGACCAGTATCCACGGTTACAATATCGTCGCCTGCAAAAGCTTTAAAATCTCCATCAGGATTCATTATAGAGCGAATCGCTGCAGCGTGACGTGCCTCTACAGAAACAATTTTACCTGCAAGCGTTAAGTATAAAGGAGTTTGAATATAAATCCCTGCTCCATTGTAGGCGCCCACACCAGTATCTTCAAGAGCCATTGCGGTTTGTAAAACTGAAGTACGGCTGCTGAAATCGACACTGCTAAAATCAAATTCCAGATTGTCTGGTAAGCGTTGTGCCGGGTTGGTAACATTTGCACCTATTGCCGCTCTAAACCAATCTCTGTGATTAACCTCGTGATTGTATAAATCTTCAAGAATAGCTTTTTCTTCGGCATCAGCACCGGCCCAATAGGAACCATCTAATACGCTAGTGTAAAAGGCTGCTTCAAGTTGTTCTAGAGCATAAGCATAATTAAGAACACCAACATCCCCGGACCCGAGATCAAATATTCCGTTCGGGTTCATATACCCGGCATCATCATCATTGTCGCATGATGCCAATAAAAGGCCAGAACCTGCAAGTGCAAGACCGCTGACTTTTAAGAAGTTTCTGCGGTTTCTGCCCACAGCCTGAGTTTTTACCTCATTTCCTTTTTTCTTTTTCATAATGTCGTAGTTTTTGGTTATTGTACTGAAATCTACGAGTGAAAAGGACCTAAGGTTTTTTTAAAACTAGCCTTTAACAAAGCTTTAAGAGAAAAAGTACTTGAAAAGCATTTATTAACACTAATTATTATAAATAATAGGGAATTGTTTATGTTAATTTTGGGAAGAAAAAAATGCTAGATATATTTTGGACAGAACCAGACGGAATTAAGCTATGCATGAATTAATTGGTACATTCAAAATCGTAGTCAATAATTTTAAACGCATAATTCTTTTTGTAGTTAAAATGCCACCACTCGGTGCGGATGGTTTCAAAACCAAAACGAATCATACCTTCCTGAAGCAAGGCCCTGTTTGCTTGTACCTCTTTAGGTAGATCGGTATTATCAATATGCGCCTCCCGGCCAAAAAAATCATGATCGGTACCCATATCAACCGGAGTGCCGTCTAATTTTTCAAGGCTGATGTCTACGGCTGCTCCACGATTGTGTACTGATCCGGTAGTGTAGGGATTTGCGACGTATTGGGCATTGGGATATACCGCCCACATTTTCTTCTGAGCACTTACCGGCCGGTAGCAATCAAAAAGCACAATACGGTATCCTTTTTCGCAGAAATAATGATTAGCTTCCTTAAGCGCTGCTGCAACTTCCGGTCGTAGGTAACAGGCTGCACAGTCGTAAAAGGCTTCTTTCAGAAAATTGTTTGTGCTGGCGTAACGTATATCGTAGGTAAACCCGTCTTGTAGGGTGTCCAGTTTTACTAAGGGAGCTTTTTCGCTTTGCGCATTCGCGAAAAAAATTCCGCATATATATAGAAAGAAGAAGTTTTTCATCAAAAATTAGTTTAGAAATAATGTCTGCAGCACTAACAGTAAGTGAAGCCTGGTTTAAATTGGAAATTACAAAAATCCAGCTAGTATTTGGAGGCTTCAAGATACTTACGCTCCATCCAGAATGTACCAAAAGGAATTACCGAACAAGCCAAAACAATTAAAAGAGTCTTAATGTTCCAATTTAATTCAGATTTGACCAGGAATGCCATGACCACGTAAGCCAAAAATAAAAAACCGTGGGCCATCCCAATAATTTGATTGGGCTGTCCCATATCAAAAATGTACTTAAGCGGCATGGTTACAAAAAGTATGAGAAGAAAGGATATACCTTCCAGAATCGCAATCCATTTAAAAGACTGTATCATTTTAGACCATATTAAAAATAGCAGCACCGTAAACCGCAAAGCGCACAAAACGTAGCAAACCAAAAAGCAAGTAACTCGTAAACGGGTATTTAATCATTCCGGCGGCGAGGCTGCTGATGGCAAAGGGTACTGGTAAAGTGGCACCTACCACAATTAAAAAACCTCCCCATTTACGGGCGTTTTTAAGGTGTTTAGCCATTTTAACTTCCAGATAATCGTGTACCGATGGAATACGGGTTGCCGCTCTTCCGGTAAAGTAACTTACGATTCCGCCTGCATATGAAAGCACAGCTATAAGAGATAGGTAGAGAATAGGATCGGGCATTTTATCACTCCAGGCAATAAAAATCTCTGGAGGAATAAGTCCCAAAATACTTTCGGAAATAAAAAAGACCGTCAGTACCCAAAAAGGAGGGAAGGTATTGGTCATTTTAACCAATAAACTATTGATGTCAATTACGAAATAATGAATGCCTAAAAGCAGAACCACAAAAACCAGTAGAGGCGTAAGTGCCTTTTTAAGGCTGCCTCCCAAAAATTTATAAAAGCCCGTGTACCTGTAATATTGGTGCAGCAGCTTTAGTCTTGATTTTTTTTCGGTTTTGCGCTGTTGGGACATTGTAATTTTTTTGCAAATATATCCTATGACAAAGGCCCTCACAAAGATGCCGGGTATTATCTAAGGGAAAATCCCAAGATTTGGGAAAACTTTAATTTTTTCAGTCTTCATAATCGCTCAGAATACCTTTAATTTTAACATATGGATAAATTTGAAGATAAAGTTGCTCTCATCACCGGGGGCACAAAAGGAATAGGAAGAGGTATTGCGGAAGCACTCCTCGAACTGGGAATGAATGTGGCGATTACCAGCCGAAATCTCACTGCTGCCGAAAAAGTGGCGGCTGAATTGTCAAAAGCTGGAAAAGGTAAAGCCATCGGTGTCAAAGCCGACGTGCGGAAGATGGACAGTCAGGTGCAGGCCGTTGATACGGTTTTAAAGGAATTTGGAAAACTTGATGTACTGGTAGCAAATGCTGGTTTAGGGCATTTTGCCGGAATTTCGGACATGACCATTGATGAATGGCAGGAGACTATAGACACCAATCTGACCGGAGTATTTTTTAGTGTAAAAGCTGCGCTAAACGAATTGAAAAAGTCAAAAGGTTACATTTTTACGATTTCAAGTCTGGCCGGTACTAACTTCTTTGCAGGTGGTGCAGCCTACAACGCCAGTAAATTTGGTGTAACCGGTTTTACACAGGCTATCATGCTCGATTTGCGACAGGACGATGTAAAGGTTTCTACAATTATGCCGGGTTCAGTAGCCACGCATTTTAATGGGAATGAGCCTTCAAAAAAAGATGCCTGGAAAATTCAGAGTGAAGACATTGGGGAACTCGTGGTAGATCTTTTAAAAATGAATCCGCGTACACTACCCAGTAAAATTGAGGTGAGACCCTCAAAGCCGCCACAGAAATAAAGAAAATCAAACTGCTTAATGAGGCATTTAAATACCGGTTTGCCGGGTAAACTACCACCAAAAAAAAAAGACCGTCTGTTTTGCAGACGGTCTTTTTTTAAAGATAGGTTCAATTAATTTTCTTCAGCATACTCCTGCATCGCATTGACATAAGCCCTTAGGTCGAGCCTGTTTGTTTTGTTTTCAGGCTCTGCGATTAGATTTAATAAGTATAATAGACTTTCTTCGGGAGTTGCCTGATTATCCTGCTCTTCCAGCAATTCTTCATAACCCTCAATAGGTTCTTCTTCCGGGATAGGAATATCAAAAGTTTGGTATTCTTCGATATGCTCAAAGGTTAGGCGGATAGTTTTAGCCAGCAAAGGGCGCTTCTCTTCCACAGCAAAAGGTCTCAAATCCTTTAGATCAGATACAACCGTATTGGTTATGATTCCATTTAACTCAACTTCTCCTATGAGTTTATTTATAAGTTTTTGTGCTTTCGGGTTCTTCAAAATTGATGGGTTTTATTTAGAAAGCAAAGGTAACGGTTTGAAGCTTTTTTTTTCAAATTCAAACGGGCATTTTTTTACAATGTGGTTATCAGCCTATGATCCTCAATTTAAAGTCTTTTGATTAAAGAAGCCGACGTTATCGAATTTTCAGAATAAAGAGACTTTATTGCCAAATTGGTAATTCCTTGTAGATTCTTACGAGAAGCCCTTGAAATCCCTTATTTTTGCAAAATTCATAATTACACAGAGCTACTAAAAAGCAGTATGGCGAAAGAGCAGGATTTAAATAGCGGAAAAGAATTATACAACTACCAGTTAAAAGATCTCGATCGGATTTTTACCTGTATGGAAGAAGAGGCAGATGATTTTAATCTGCTTTACCAATTACCCACCGGAGGTGGTAAAACGGTAATCTTTTCAGAAATCGTACGCCGGTATATTGCTCAAAAGCAAAAAAAGGTGGTTATTCTTACCCACCGTATTGAGTTGTCTTCGCAGACCTCAAAAATGCTCAAAACCTTTAATGTTCCCAATATGGTCATAAACTCAAAGGTTAAAACCCTTGAGGGCAATGAAGATTACATGTGTTATGTGGCCATGGTTGAGACGCTTAACAACCGTCTTCAGGATGAAAAAATTGACATCAACGATGTCGGGTTAGTGATTATAGATGAGGCGCATTACAATTCATTTAGAAAGCTGTTTAGCTATTTTAAAGATGCCTTTATTTTGGGTGTTACGGCCACTCCGTTGAGTTCTAATGTGAAGTTGCCTATGAAAGACAACTATCGTAAACTGATCATCGGGGAGAGCATAGGTTCATTAATAGAAAAAGGCTTTTTGGCCAAAGCTCACGTGCATACCTATGACGTAGGGTTAAAAACCTTACAGGTAGGGATTAACGGGGATTATACGGTTAAGTCTTCAGAAATTCTGTATACCAATCACAGTATGCAGGAGAAATTGCTCAGTGCCTATGAGGAGCGGGCTAAAGGAACCAAAACCCTGATTTTTAATAACGGAATCAATACCTCCAGATACGTTTATGAAACCTTTAAAGAGGCGGGTTACGACGTACGACATCTGGATAATACACATACCAATAAAGAAAGAAAGGCAATCCTGAAATGGTTTAAAAACACACCGGATGCCATTCTCACCTCTGTAAGTATTCTTACTACCGGTTTTGATGAGCCTACGGTCGAAACGATTATTTTAAACCGGGCGACGCGTTCGCTTACCCTGTACTTCCAAATGATAGGCCGTGGTTCACGGGTTCTGCCAGACAAGAAGAGTTTTCAGGTGATCGATTTGGGTAACAATATGGCACGTTTCGGGCTGTGGGATGCCCCTATGGATTGGAATGATATCTTCCTGTATCCTGATTTCTATCTTGAAAATCTCATAAGTGATGAGGAGATTGAACGCAACTTTGAGTATGTGATGCCACCTGAACTGCGGGAGCAATTCAGCAAAAGCGATAACATAGATTTCGATATCAAAAAGGAATACGAAGAGGTGTTTGCCAAGGGGCTTAAATCTAAGGAAGCTTTAGAGCGATCTATAAATCAGCACGCACAAATTGTTTTTGAGAATACCGAAGATATTTTTGATGCACGTATTTTAGCACGGGAACTGAAGGAAGAAATTCAGTATCGCATTCGCCAATATTCATACTGCATTATGAAGAATACCAAAAATTATAAGGATTGGCTTGAGGAAGATTATATGCGTAAGTTGCGTTTAAAGCTGAGTCAGATGTATGCTAATGTTCCAGCTCAATAACCTGTATATTTTGAAGAGAGCCATCTATCTGATTTTAGTGATTTTCAGTTTTTTAAATACTGAAAACATGCAAGCTCAGGAAGGAAATCCAACCCTGGGAGCCTGGTATGGCTATTTTATATTTTCTGACTTTAAAGACTCCCAGTTTGGACTAATGGGTGACGTGCAATACAGGAATTATGAAGTAACCAGCGATTTTCAGCAGTTTATTGTTCGCGCCGGTCTTTCCTATAAATTTAAGAATACACCTTTAAAGGTTTTAGCGGGGCACTCCTATTTTGTTACCGGTTTTTTTGGGGAAAGCGAGGAGACTTTTTATGAGCATCGTCCTTATCAGGATGTCATCTGGAATCAAAAAATTGCAGCCCGTCTTTATTTTCTACATCGTATCCGTTTTGAGGAGCGGTTTATAGAAAATCAGGATTTTAGAATGCGCTATCGCTATATGCTAAATGCAAAAATTCCGTTAAACAAACCGGAAATTTCTGCAAAAACGCTTTATTTGTGGACAGCTGCAGAGGTTTTTCTAAATGGAAAACAGTCTGTAGTAACGCCAAATATCTATGACAGAACCTGGTTTTTTGGCGGTGGTGGATACAAGTTTTCTGATGCAGTCTGGGCCGAACTGGCGTATATGCGTGAAGTAACAAATGCGCAAACCAAAGGTCAACTCATTGTGAGCTTGTTTCATAAATTTTAATGTAAAATCAATACATGATATTTAAGAGTAAAAATATACAGATTCTTATCAGCTTTGTTCTGATTGTGGCTGTTTTTGCTTTTAAAGTAGCTGATTTACATAAATACGTTCACGACAAAGATGATTTAAACAATCATCATTGTGAATTGTGCCTGCTGAGTCAAAAGCAGAAAAATCAGTCAGATTTCTTCTTACCTGAAGCCTACAGCGGTTTAGAACACACTGCTGTGGCAATTAGCGATCTGCAAAAAAGTTTTTTCTACACCTTTAGAAAAAATATTCCGGTACTTACCGGGAAATCGCTTAACAAAGCACCCCCTTACCCATCAGTTTAATACCGATTTACAATCGTTGTTTTTCGCTATGCGAAAAATGCAAGTGATTGTTATAATTAACTGATTAAGCATTTCTTTTCTTTTAAAGAGATGAAATATAGATTCACTATGAAATTTTTCACTTTAGTGTTTGTATGTGTATTTGGTTTACACATTCAGGCACAGGAATGCGACTATACCATAAGCGGTGTAGTGCGTGATTTTCACGATGGCCAGGTTTTGCCTAATGCGACATTAAGTATAAACGGCTATCAAAAATATGCCTTATCTAATCTGGATGGTAAATATGCACTTAAAGGCCTGTGTGAAGGCTCTTACGTGATTACCATAACGCATCCGGAGTGCGAGGTCGCTGAGTTTACCGTTGAGGTAAGCGGTGATGTGCAGCGAGATTTTAAGCTTGAGCATCATACCGAAGAACTCAATTCGGTTACGGTTAAAGGGCAAAACCTTAAAAAAGGTTCCGCTTCAAGTGCTGCGCAAATTTTACAAACCGATGCTCTGGAAAGCTACAGCGATGCGAGTCTGGGAGATGCGCTCCGGGAAATTCCCGGTGTTTCATCCCTCAATACCGGAAGCACCGTTGTCAAACCGGTAATTCAGGGACTGCACAGCAGCCGTGTACTCATTATCAATAACGGTACGCGGATGGAGGATCAGGAGTGGGGAGTAGAGCACGCTCCAAACCTGGACCTAAATACTGCGGCAAACGTCACTGTTGTAAAAGGAGCGAGTGCGCTTCGCTATGGTGGTGACGCGGTAGGCGGGGTGATTTTGACCGAATCTCCCAAAGCACCGGCTAAAGATACCCTTTATGGAAAAACTATCCTAAGCGGAGCTTCAAATGGCCGTGGCTACGGAATTACTTCCACCTTAATGAAGGCCTATCATAGCGGACTTTATATTCAGGGTCAGGGAACCCGTAAGCGTTCGGGCGATCGTGAAGCACCAGATTATGTTTTATCGAATACCGGAGTTTCTGAAAATGACTTTTCGGTTGGTTTTGGTCTGGATAAGTTTACCTATGGTTTTGACGCGTACTACAGTATGTATGATGCTGAAATTGGTATTCTTAGAGCCAGCCATATAGGAAATGTAAGTGACCTGGTAAGAGCCATCAACAGCGGAGAACCTGATGTTATCAGGGATTTTATCTACGATATCAATGCGCCAAAGCAGGATGTAAGGCATCATCTGGCCAAACTAAGTGTTTTTAAGCGCTTTGAGAAAGCCGGTAAATTAACGCTTGATTATTCGTTTCAGCAAAACAACCGATTAGAATACGACATCAGAAGGGGCGAGAACCGTGATAAACCCAGTCTTGACTTAAGGCTAACCACACATACGCTGCAAAGTAATTTTGCCTACGATGCGCGATCTGATTTTAAAGCAGATTTTGGGGTTGAAGCTTCCTATCAGGAGAACTTCCCTAATCCGGAAACCGATATCAGACGTCTGATACCGGATTATGAGATGTATACTTTTGGGGCTTATGCAACAGCTTCTTATGACATCAACAGCAATTTCAAACTAGATGGGGGTTTTAGATATGATTTTAGTGAAATAGACGCTGAAAAATTTTATCAAAACAGCAGATGGGAAGAAAGGGATTATGATACCGATTTTGCCGACTTAATTGTCGAGCAATTTGACAACCAGCTGTTGGTAAATCCGGTCTTTGACTATCATAATTTTTCAGGAACGCTGGGAGGTAGATATCAGTTTGCAAACAACTGGGATTTGAAACTCAATTTTAGTTCTGCGTCACGGGCGCCAAACCCTGCAGAATTATTTAGTGACGGCCTTCACCACTCGGCTGCGATAATTGAATTAGGGGATCTGCGTATTAAACAGGAGCAATCCTACAAGACCAGTCTCGAGCTTAATGGGCAAAGTGGTGGATTTAGTTTTGGAATCAATCCCTATTACAATCAGATCAGCGATTTTATTATTCTTGAACCCACCGGACTTCAATTTACTAATAGAGGTGCTTTTCCGGTTCACGAATACAGACAGGTTGATGCGCGTTTGTATGGGGTAGATCTTCAGGCAGCCTATTACTTTAACGATCAGTTTGATGTAAAAACGGGTTTTGCTTATGTCAACGGGCACGATTTAGATCGTGACCGTCCCTTAATTGATATGCCGGCGCCTAATGTGAATACGACTTTTTCATTTCGCAAAGCGGAATGGAATAATCTAAATGTTTCCTTACGGAATCAAAGTGTTTTTAAGCAGAATCGTTTTCCCGATAATGATTTTGAGGTGACGTACATCAACGATTCTGGAGACGAGGTAACTGAAACCGTAAGAATTAGTGAATCTCCAGCAGCTTATAGCTTATTTCACCTGGCATCTTCAGCAGAATTTAAGGTGCTTAATCAATCTACACTGACTTTAGGCCTCTTTGTAGATAACATTTTGAATACGGCCTATCGCGATTACCTGAATAGACAGCGCTATTTCGCTGACGATTTAGGACGAAATTTTAAAATTCAAATTAAGCTCAATTATTAAATATCAAATTATGAAAAATTTAAAAATCTCAAGCCTTTTACTTTTAGCGTTAATCAGTTTTTCAAGCTGTTCAGACGATGAGGGAACACCCGAATTAATAAATGAAGAAGAGGTTATTACAACCGTAACCGTAACTCTTAAGTCAAATTTTGGGAACGGTGAGGAAATAATATTAACATCAAGAGATTTAGATGGTGAAGGCCCTGATGCTCCTGTAATAAGTGTCACAGGAGGTAATCTACAGTCTGGTATCGAATACACTGGAACTGTTGTTCTTGAAAATGAAACTGTTTCTCCTGCGGAAGTTATCAATGAAGAGATTATAGCTGAAGCAGATGAACATCAGTTTTTCTATCAGATTGGTTCAGGTCTGGATGCGACAGTTAGCTACGATGATACCGAAAATCAATATCTAAATAATGGTAGCTTAAACCCAGTGGGCTTAAGCTTTACATTAACAGCCGGGGCTGCATCAACCGGTCAGTTTACCGTTACGCTGCGTCACGAGCCTAATAAAGATGCAGCAGGTGTAAGTGAAGGTAACTTAACTAATGCAGGTGGAGAGACTGATGTTGCTCAAACCTTTAACCTGACTATTGAATAAAAGTTAACTTTAAAGCATAAAAAATGCCCTGCGAAAGCAGGGCATTTTTTAGTTTTAGGAAGCTTTTATTAACCTAAATAGGTTTTTAGCACTTTACTTCTTGAAGTATGACGCAATCTTCTGATTCCTTTTTCACGAATCTGGCGTACACGTTCACGACTTAAGTCAAACATCTCACCAATCTCCTGAAGGGTGTGCGGTTGCTCACCACCCAGACCGTAATTCAATTTAATTACATCAGATTCCCGGGGAGATAAGGTCTCAAGAGCACGCTCAATCTCAGTACCCAAAGATTCCTGCATTAAATCTGCATCAGGGTTTGGAGACTCTCCAGATTTTAAAACGTCATAAAGATTAGAGTCATTTTCCCCTTCTTTAAAAGGAGCATCCATAGAAAGATTACGACCCGAATTCTTCATTGCCAACTTAACTTTGGCCACAGTCATATCAAGTTCTTTCGCGATCTCATCTGCAGAAGGTGGTCGTTCAAGACTTTGCTCCAGATAAGAAAACGCTTTATTGATCTTGCTGATTGTACCAATTTTGTTAAGCGGTAGACGAACAGTTCTTGAGTGTTCTGAAATAGCCTGTAAAATTGACTGACGAATCCACCATACGGCGTAAGAAATAAATTTGAAACCACGGGTTTCATCAAATCGTTTTGCAGCTTTAACCAGACCTACATTACCTTCATTAATCAAATCAGGTAATTTTAAACCCTGGTTTTGATACTGTTTAGCAACAGATACCACAAAACGCAAATTAGCCTTCGTCAATCGTTCTAAAGCAACCTGATCGCCCTCACGAATACGTTGTGCCAACTCGACTTCCTCATCAGCGGTAATCATATCGAGTTTGCTTACATCCTGTAAATAGGTATTTAAAGATTTTGATTCCCGATTGGTTACCTGCTTGGTGATTTTGAGTTGTCTCATATATAAAATTGTTTTTTAAAGTAAATGGAATGTATTATAACATGGATATTTATCAAATCAAATTATTTGGTCACTTTTAGTAGTAATTTAACATTTGATTCCATTCAGATTGTTTATTTGATCAATTATTCATTGTTATTCTTCTTTTTCTTCCGTTTTAAAAACGAAAAGAATCCGCCATTGTTGCCTTCGTCCTCCTGTTCTTCCGTGTCAATTTCTTCTTCAACAGGCTGCTCAACCGTTTTTAAAATTTTCCCACGATCATCGAGGTAAACTTCTTTAGTAAATGATTCTTCCTGCCCATTAAAAATAGACTCAAAAAAGGACTGTACTCTTGAAGTACTATCGCGTACAATTGGGGCACAGTTTAAAGCATTTGCAACCTCTGCCGAAGGACTTCTAAATCTTTGCTGGGTAATTGAGGCGTAGGTGGTATCTGCATTTAATCGCTGCATTAACTTCGCAAAAATAGGCAAAGCCGAATTTGCACCTGCACCTAAACCGGTACTGCTAAAACCTATACGATAATCATCATTACCCACCCAGGTTACGGCTACCATTCCCGGGGTAATACCTACAAACCAACCGTCCTTATTGTCTTGAGTGGTACCCGTCTTACCGGCAATGTCATTTTTGAGCTTGTACGTATACCTTAGTCGGGTAGCTGTGCCTTCACTTACAGTTGCTTTCATCATTTCGATCATGGCCTGTCTGGTACTGCTGCGCATTACGGGTTTTTCAGCAATTTCGGGCTCAAATTTGGCGATAACACGTCCGCTTCGGTCTACTATTTTTGTGATGTAATAGGGTTTAGCAGGTTTTCCCTGATTTACAAATGCGGTATATGCCGAAGCTAAATCACGCATTTTGATTTGGGCAGTTCCTAAAGCAAGCGATGGAACATAAGGCAGTTTACTTTCAATACCCATGCGTTTAGCCTGATTGATTACTTTGCCTATTCCTACATCAAGCAAAACCTTAACGGCAACCGTGTTGATGGAGTTGCTTAAAGCTCCTTTCAACGAATATTTCAAATCTTCACCCTCTCCGCCCGAGTTTGAAGGAGACCACACTTTGCCATTAAAATGATATACTTCTTGCGATCCATCATAATACGTACAGGGATCCATTTGATTTTCAAGAGCGGTGGTATATACAAAGGGTTTAAAGGTAGAACCTACCATACGTTCACTTTGACTTACGTGATCGTATTTAAAATTTTCAAAATCAATTCCGCCTACGTAGGCCAGAATACCTCCGGTTTGAGGATCCATTGCTATGAACCCGCAATTGAGAAGGGAAAGATAGTGCGCCAGACTATCGCGTACCGAAATTTGCTGGGTGCGCTCGTCTGTATTCCAGTCAAAGATAGAGCGCTTCTTTTTAAGGTTTAGCGAATCTTCAAGTGCCTGACCGGAAATACTGTCTTTAATAAGTTTTTGGTAATAGGGAAGACGCTCCAGAGAAGGTTGCAGTATAGATTTTTGCTTCCAGGGTGCGTAATTCCCATACGCTTTTTCATACTGTGTCTGCAGGGCTGCCATATGCTCACGCATGGAAGCTTCGGCATATTGCTGCATTTTTTTATCGAGAGTGGTGTGAATGGTAAGACCATCCTGATACAGGTCGTAAGAGCTGCCGTCTTCTTTTGAATAGTTTTTCAACAGTTCGCGGGCTTCTTTACGTATCAATTCCCTGAAATAGGGAGCGATGCCCAGATCACTGCGTTCCTGATAGTTTAGGACGATTGTATCCCGTTCCATCCCAATAGTATCCTGAGGTTTCAGATACTTGTAGCGTAACATTTGATTGATAACCACATCCCGTCTTTTTTTAGCGCGTTCAGGGTTTACACGGGGATTATAGCTGTTATTGGCTTTAAGCGTACCTACCAAAATCGCGGCTTCATTGAGTGTAAGCAATTCAGTACTTTTATTAAAAAACTTTTGGCTGGCGCTTTCAATGCCATAGGTATTGTCAGGAAACGGAACGGTGTTTAAGTAGAGGTTTATTATTTCGTCTTTAGAATAAACCTGTTCGATGCGCTGAGCGACAATAAATTCTTTAAATTTCGATACAACCAGTCCTAAGGTGCCATTATCGGGACGTCCATAAATATTCTTAACCAATTGCTGTGTAAGTGTACTTCCACCTCCGGAAGATTCGTCCTGCATTAGGAGCGTTTTAAAAAATACCCGCATCAGGCTTAATTTGTCAACACCGTCGTGCTTGTAAAAGCGGGCGTCTTCGGTAGCAATTAAGGCATCTCTAAGATGGGTGGGAATTTCTTCAAATCCTATGGGTCTGCGATCAAAAATGTAGTAATTACCAATATTTTCACCGTTGCGATCTACCAGTTGGGTAGCCAGAGATTGTTCAAGATGGGAGAGTTCATACTTGGTAGGAAGTTTACCCCAAAGCCCCAGATAAATACTTAAAAAAAACAGGGAGAACATGAAAAAAAGCGACCCAAAGGCCATTAGCGGATAACGTACCCACTTGCGTTTAATAGCCGTATGAAATTTAAGTGCCGCAAAACGAAAACCAATTTCAACGTACTTTATGATTTTCATTAAGGTGGTAAAGGCCTTGTGTTTTAAAGAAGAATTTGGCTTGTTTTTCAAGGGATTTTTCATAAAAACACAAAGGTAATAGTTATCTAAAGAGATAGCTATGGGGCTTTACATTAGTTTAACAACAAAAAACTTTACCATGTACTGTAACAAAAAAACTAGTGGCGCGTCTATCTTATATAACATCAATCAAAAACGTTCTTTTTTATTCAGATTTAAATTTAGACTAACGGCTGCCGAGGTGGCGGAAAGTTTATAAGACAGTGGGCTTGTTTCCTTTTTATGGGAAATGTGCCGATGGTGAGAAGACTGAGTATTAAAGACACATTCATCAATCCCAAACGAGCGGTTATCTGATTCTTTTAGATAGCTGCTTTTTTTTTGGGCATAGCTAAAAGATATAAAACTCTTAATCTCATTTCGATATCAGGTTTTACTTCCTTTAGATGACTCCAGGCTTGCCTTAAAAGCGTTTACCTAAAGTAGGCCTGAAAGCAGAAAGGTTGCTACCATACAGAGTATTAATGAAAGCAAACCTCCCACAATAAGAAAGTGCTTAAACTTATAAATACCCAGACTGTAGATAAGCGTATTGGTCTGATAACCCACCGGTGTAAAGAAACTGAAACTTGCGGCAAATAGTACCGCAAGAATAAACGGTTTCGCAGGCAAATCAAGACCTGAGGCAACGGTTATGGCGATAGGTGTCATTATCACCGCCGTAGCATTATTAGAAATGGAACCGCTTAAAATCATGGTTATACTAAAAAGAGCGCCCAGTATGAAGAGGTGATTTTTTCCCTCAAAAAGCATCAGCAGTTTTTCGGAAAGCCAGACATCAGCACCGCTGTTTGTCATCGCAACGCCTAGTGGGATCATTCCTGCCAGCAAGAAGAAAATTTGCCAGTCTACTTTATGATAGATTTTATCCATCTGTAAGCTGTTGGTCAATAGGAGCAAAGCGATACCTGTGAGCGAACTCGCCAAAATGCTCAACACTCCCGATGCAGCCAGGCCTATCACAGTAATCAAAATCGCTGCGGTGATGTATTTGCGTTTCGTATCTGTATGTTGAAGGGATTCGTGTGTTTTGAGAACCGCTATTCCCTCTACCTGTTCCAGCTTTTGTATTTCAGCCTGAGTGATTTCCAGCAGAATGCGGTCACCTGATTTAATTCGGATTTGATCCAGGTCTTTGCGTATAAGTCTTTCGGTGGTGTTACGGATGTTCTTTCGTTTTTTGATAGCTACCGGCAAGGCTCCTTCAAGCTTATAGCGTTTTATGCCAGATAAGGAGTTTCCTATCAGCGAGGACCCCGGAAGCACAAGAACTTCTACCAACTGTATGGCCGTATCTTCAGCTTCTTTGGTTTCAGACTCTGTCATTTCTGTTTTGCGTTCCGAAAGTCCTTCTTCATTAGATATACGGCTTATTGTTTCCAAATCGGCCATCAAAACCAGTTTGTCGCCTTCCTGAAGGCTGATATACTTCCCCGGAGCATTGGTTACGACACCTTTACGCACCAGTTTCAAAAGTGTGACATTGGAATTACTAAGCATCGAAGAGTCATTTATAGATTTGCCAATGAGTTTTGAATCTTTAGTGATACTTAAAGTGGTGATGAGTTCATCAAGTTTATACGATTTTTCGAGATTTTCTGAAGTGTTGCCAGATGGTAGAAAACGCGATGCGATGCTGACCACTACTATGCCGATAACTAAAAAAATACCACCCAACCAGGCAAATTCAAAAAAAGCCAATTTTTCAACGCCTCTGTTCTGTGCTATAGAATTTACAATGAGGTTTGTTGAAGTACCCATCAACGTACAGCTTCCGCCCAGAATACCGGCAAAAGAAACGGGGAGTAATAATTTCCCGGAAGGTATCCCAAAGCGTTCTGAAAGTTGAAATATGATTTTGATAAAAACAATGACCACCGCCGTAGTGCTTATAAATGCAGAAATACCCGCAGTAATAAACATAAAAACCGGAATAAGCAGGATGAGCGGGAGAATGCTCAATTTTTGAAGACCTTGCGCAAGCCAGGCGATTACACCATTATCCTCAAGTGCAATGGCTAAAATCATAAGCGCAAGTACCGTAATGGTTGCGGTATTGGAAAAACCGCTTATACCTTCTTCCGGGGAAACCAAACCCAGAAGTACCAATGCCACAATTATAAAAATGGCAATTTTGTCAACCGGAAAGAGTTCGGTAACAAAAAAAACAATAGTTAATCCCAGTATGACGAATACCTCAATTATAGCCAGATCCATAGACTTCAATCTTTATATAAAAGTAAATTGAAAGTCAAAGTGCTATTCCTAAATTATACTTAAAGCTTAACAGAAGGATATAAACACATCTCAATAAGCTTATCTTTAAATTATAGTACAAAAATTATGTATCCCGTACTTCGCCGTCATATTGAATCTATTATTACACTTACAGATGCCGAGTTTGATGAATTTGTAAGCATTTTGTCTGTTGAAAAATTTCGTAAAGATGATTTTATCATACGACAGGGCGATCTGGTAACCAAAGAGTATTATGTGCTTGAGGGTTGTATTCAGGCCTATCATACTTCAGAAAGCGGAGATCGGTCTGTACTTCAGTTTGCCATTGAAGACTGGTGGATAAGCGATTTTACTGCTTTTTATAATGAAACCACAGCCTCGCTTAACGTTAGATGTATAGAAGATTCGGTTGTTTTAGGTTTGCAAAAAGCCCATCTGGAAGAATTTTACAACCGGGTACCGAAATTTGAACGTTTTTTTCGAATTAAAGTAACCCGCGCTTTCCTGAGTTTAAAGAGCCGTGTATTAAGCGGTATTGATAAGAGCGGAAAAGAACGTTATCTAGACTTCTGTAATTCTTATCCCAATATCGAAAAACGTGTTCCCAATTATCAGATTGCCAGTTATTTGGGTATACAGCCCCAATCCTTAAGCCGTATTCGTAAAGCGCTCCATTCACAAGTTTGATCTATAAGTTAACACAGCTTAACAGCTTTTAATGCCTGCTTAACAACTTGCGATCACATAGGTTAATTAGAAAGGGACAGATGATCACTAATTTTGATAAAATCAAAAAATCAAAAACTATGAATTTATCAAATAAAACCGTAATAGTAACCGGAGCATCAAGTGGAATAGGTGAAGCAACTGCAAAAAAGCTTGCCGCCTCAGGAGCAAATGTGGTAATTACGGCAAGACGTACAGAGCGTCTGGAAGAATTAAAGAATGCAATTGAAAAAGATGGTGGCAAAGCGCTTGTCGTGACTGCTGACGTTACCAGTAAAGAGGATTGGAAAGGAGTAATGGACCAAACACACCAGACGTTTGGTAAAGTGGACGTCCTCATCAACAATGCCGGACTCATGCCGTTGTCTTTTGTTGAAAACCTGAAGACTGACGAGTGGGACAAAATGGTTGATGTAAATATTAAAGGTGTTCTAAACGGTATTGCCAGTGTAGTGCCAGATATGAAAGAAACCAAAAGCGGTCATATCATTAATATTTCTTCTGTCGCAGGGCGAAAAGTAATGCCTGCAGGTGCAGTGTATTGTGCAACTAAATATGCGGTACGCGCACTAAGTGAAGGAATTCGCCAGGAAATGGGGCCTAAATACAATACTAAAGTTACGGCTATCGAACCTGGTTTTGTGGATACCGAATTAACAAATACGATTACTGACGAGGACGTTCAGGAAATGATGTCTCAGTTTCAGGATCTGACGCCATTACAGGCTCAGGATATTGCAAATTCTATTCATTATGCACTTACTCAACCGGAGCACAGTAGCGTGAATGAAATTTTAATCAGACCAACAACTCAGGAACTCTAGGATTGTTCTAGAATAAATGATTGTAAAGCTTCATCAGATTCTGATGAAGCTTTTTTTTAGCATATAAAACTGATGTTGAAAAGACCGAGTACACCCAGAATAAGCGCGATGATGCCAATAATTACACGATAGGGATTAAGCACCGCCGAAGCTCTGTTGAAAAAATCGTGTAAGCTGGGTCTGTTTTCTAAAGCTCCGCCTAAAAGGGTTAGTCCTGCTAAAATACTTACAGCATCTCTAAAAAAGCAGAAGGGTCTGAGCAGATACCAAATGCCCAGAATTAAACAAATCCCTCCAATTACCGCTGCAAATGGTTGTAAGGCACCAGCTATTTTACTTACGATTTGCATCTTTCCATCGTATTTGGTGAGCGTAGCTACAGCTAGAAGTATTCCTGCACAAATGAGTGCCAATTCATAAAGTAGATGCATGGAAAAATAAGGGTTTAGAGTTCATTAAAGCTTTGAAGAGGAACGAGGTCTTCTTTTTGCCGTATAAAATTAACAGCTTCAAGCAGACTGTCAAATGAGACGATGGTGTCTTTATAAAAAAAACGTTCAATAATCAGGTTAGGAATTGATTTTGAGCGGTAAGTAACGGCAGCAAAGATGTTGAATCGTTTGCCCATACCTAAGAACTTTAACCAGTCCTGAGGTTTTATGGAGTAGTCATTTATTCGGTTTGAAATGTAATTCAAATGATTGGTTTCGGTGCCATAAAAGTCGGTACCCAGACTAATAACTTCAAAAGCTTTATCCCAATCAAACAAAACTCCTTCTGCTATTTCAGAAATAATAAAGTCGTCAAAAAAGTAAAACACTCCAAAAGAGAATCTGTGTTCCTGAAGCACATGGTTAATAAGTGGTGTATCACAGACTTTCATAAATTTTCAATAGTTCTGACTAAAACCTGAATTTAAGAAATAGACACGATAATTTAATCCTAAATGATCAAAATAGCCTGAATTTCAATCGTACTCATAAAAAAAGCTGCCCTAAGGCAGCTTTTTACAAGGATTTTTAACCAAACTAGTCGGTACTACTTACCAGAGAAAGAAACTTATCTAAATTAGGAAGGATAATAATACGCGTTCTTCTATTTTTTGCTCTGTCTTCTTTTGTTGCATTATCTACAAGTGGAAGGTAGCTGCTGCGTCCTGCTGCGATCAGTTTAGCAGGATCCACATTATACTTGTCCTGTAGCTCACGGATGATGGCAGTAGAACGTTGTACACTCAATTCCCAGTTGTCTTTAATGTAAGCGCCGGGTTTTACAGTCTGGTCGTCAGTATGACCTTCAACCATAACTTCAACGGCGGGTTCAGAATTAATGACATCAGCCAGACGCTTCAGAAGGTCATCAGCTTTGCGGCTTACACGGTAGCTTCCGCTATTAAAAAGCAACTTATCTGAAACATTGATCATAACTACGGTCTCATCAATATCAACCTGAATGTCATCATCTGCAGTGACGTTTTCATCCAGATTCTTTTTTAAATTGTAAGAGATAGCCAGATTCATAGAATCTTCAAGGCTTGTTGCCTGAGAAAGTTCCTCCTGATTAGCATTCTTTAGCGTCTCACGCATTTTTTCCTTAGACGCTTCAGACATAACCGCCAGATTTTCTACCAGATCTAATTTCTGATAGTTCTCATCGCGCAGGGAGTTGATTTTAGTATTGTAATCTGCTACCCGATTTTCTATTGCATTATACTTAGCTTCAAGTTCCTCTTTTTCTACCTGTGTTTTGGTAAGTGTTACCCGGGTATTGTCGTATTGACTTTGTAGTTCTGTGTATTTCTTTTTAGATACACAAGAAACGGTGAGTATGGTTACGCCCAGAGCCGCAACGGTGTTTAAAGTTTTCATTTTTGTAAAAATTATAGTTAGGTTTCTATAACCTCGAAAACCGGTCAATAGTGCTCTGGTGTTCTTATTTTTCTGTTAAAAAAAATCCTGCAATTCGATGAACTGCAGGATTCTCTTTTTTTTTGGCTGGTTTTCAGCTTTCTTTAAAAATAGATTATTTTATTTCTACGAGTTCCAGATCAAATACAAGATCCTGACCGGCTAACGGGTGATTGGCATCAATTACGATACTGTCGTTGCGCACTTCAGCAACACGTAGCTGACGTTCTGTTCCGTCAGGATTTTTAGCCATAAGTCCCATACCTACCTGAGGATCAATTTCTGAAGGTAAGTCACTTTTAGGAACTTCCTGAAAAAGCTCTTTCCGTACTTCACCATAAGCCTCAGCTTCCGGAATAGTAACGGTTTTCTTTTCATTTACAGACATATCAATCAAACCTTGCTCAAAACCCGGAATGATCATGTCTTGACCCAATTGAAATTCTAATGGCTGCTTATCTACCGAACTGTCAAAAATCTGACCGTTAGTAAGCTTACCGGTGTAATGTACTTTTACGGTGTCGTTATTTTTTACTTTACGTTGTGTGTTTTTTTCCTGTGTTTCCATAGGGACAAACTATGGATTAGGGCTTGGAATACCTAGGTATAAGTGTTAAAATCTGAATTTTTAGGGGTCTTAAAACAAAAAGCATCAAAACCTGAGGAATTGATGCTTTTAGCCACGTTTTAGTATTGTTTTACGACTTTGAAGCCCGCTTATTTTTGATGATTTTAGATATAATAAAATAAGCTACCAGGGCAACAAGAAAATACACAAAATAAGATACCGGTTGACCGCTACCACCCACTGTAGTAAACAGACGCTCCCAGCGTATTTTTTCACCAATACCTTTACCATTGCTATCCCAGCTAAACCAGATAAATACGGGTTTACCTACAATATGATTTTCGGGTACAAAACCCCAAAAACGGCTGTCTTCACTGTTGTGGCGGTTATCACCCATCATCCAGTAGTAATCCTGCTTAAACGTATAGGAGGTAAGCGGTTGCCCGTCTAGCAATACCTGGTTTCCATTAATGCTGACTTTACGCGGATTTCCCATCTCTTCCCCTTCATAAACTTCTATAAGTCTTTTGTAAAGTGGAATGTTCTCTGTAGTTATAGGAGTCGTCGTTCCTTCTTTAGGAATATATACCGACGCAATCTGATCTACATTTCCCAGGCTGGCTGATCCTTTTGGAAATATATCAGCATCTTTATCTTCCTTTGGTCTTATAAAGCGTTCAAGAGCTGCAACATTGGGATGGTTTTTAAATCGTGCCGCGCTTTCTTCCGAAAGCTCCGGGATAAAAAACTGGTTGCCCTGAACAAAACTGAGTTGTTTGATCTTGTATTGATCGTAAAGATTACCGGCATTAAAGCCTCCGTTTTTTGATACTCCGGTATAACCGTATTGCACGCGTGCCCGGTCTGGCAATTCTAAAGGTTTGTTATTTACAAACACTTTACCGTCTACAACCTTGAGGCTGTCTCCCGGTAAGCCTACTGCACGTTTTACGTAATTTGATTTTTTGTCTATAGGTTTGTGGTAGTATTTACCATCATTAAGGTTGTAAAATTTATTGACCGTATCAACCGGCCAACTGAATACAACAATATCGCTGCGCTCCACATCCTGAAATCCGGGAAGTCTGAAATAGGGGAGTTGGGGCTTATCTAAATAAGATTTGATACCCAATTTAGGAATCGTATCGTGTACCATTGGGAAACTGACCGTGGTCATTGGGGTACGTGCGCCGTAGTGAAACTTACTTACAAACAGAAAATCTCCAATAAGCAGCGTACGTTCAAGCGATCCTGTAGGTATGGTAAAGGGTTGCATCACATACGTGTGAACAATTGTGGCGGCTACCACTGCAAATAGTATCGAACTTACCCATTCTCCTGAAGAGCTTTTAGGAACCAAAGAACGATCTTCTCTATAGGTTACATCCTGAGTGTAATTGATGTAATACAGGTAAAACCCAAGTGTTACAAGGACCAAAACGGTATCTGTGGTGGTATTTTTACCAAAACTTCGTGCGGTTTCAACCCAGACAACCGGAAACATGATGAGGTTTACGATGGGTATAAATAACAAAATCGTCCACCACCAGGGTCTGCCGATTATTTTCATGAGAATGACGGCATTGTAAACGGGAACAAGTGCTTCCCAGGCTTGTCTGCCGGCTTTTTTATACAGTTTCCAGGTTCCTAAAAAATGGATTACCTGAACTACCAGAAAAAAAATAAACCACTGTGCTAGTGTCATAGGTCTTTATTTTAAATGCTGACTACAAAAGGATCAACTTAGGTTGTAAGTCAAAAAAATCAATATTCTGTTACATTTTTATTGCGAATGCTATTGGTAAATACCTCTGAGGTAATTTATTTGCTCAGATTAATTAGCTATAAACCCAAAACATCTTTCATACCGTAAACGCCGGTTTTATCTTTTAACCATTCCGCGGCGATAATTGCTCCCAAAGCAAAACCATTGCGACTGTGTGCCTTGTGTTCAATGGTGATTTCATCAACCGCGCTTTGATATTTAATAGTGTGCGTACCGGGAACCTCGCCTTCACGAACTGCGTTTATGGTCAGTTTACCGGTTTCCTTTTCGTCTAAAACCCAATCCTTCTTGTCAGAATAATCCAGTATTCCGTCAGCCAGGGTTATTGCGGTACCGCTTGGGGCATCAAGCTTGTGAATGTGATGCACTTCGGTCATATCTACATCATATTCCTCAAGGTTTTGCATCATTTTGGCCAATTGCTTATTGAGTTCGAAAAAGATATTGACACCCACGCTAAAATTTGAGGCGTATATAAATGCGCCTTTTTTGTTTTCGCAAAGCGAAACCATTTCATCATAATGTTCTAACCAACCTGTAGTGCCAGAAACCACCGGAACACCTGCATTAAGGCAGGCTGAAATATTTGCTACTGCCGCATCAGGAACACTAAAATCTATAGCCACGTCTGCGCCATTAAATTCGTAGTCATCATCCTGATCAATAGTTTTTACGATTTTATGACCACGCTCGGTAGCAAGTTTTTCTATGGTTTTTCCCATTCGGCCGTAGCCTAAGAGCGCAATGTTCATCTGTTTTTAATTTTTTGCCGGGATAGTTAATCTTCTATCCGTATCGGTTGGTTTTGGTTTATTTATTAAATGCCGCTAATGCGCTTTCACAATCAAAACGAATAGGTAATACGCATTCCAAAGTTATTGGAAATGTTTAAATCGTCGCGTTGTATATATGGGGCGAAACTTAGTCTGTCTTCAATATCGTATTGCGAAAGATGCGCGTCTACGTTAGCCTCTAAAATCTGGAGCACATAAATACCTGCGGTAATTAAGATGGAAAGTTCTTTGTTTCTGCGGTAGAAATCCTGGGCTCTTATCAATTGATCTTCCGTAAAAATCTGATTGATATTGCCTTCTTCATCAATTTCAGTAAACTCATCAATACGCCCGGCAATGCGGTCTTTATAAGCCGTTCGATAGGTTTGAAACAAATCATGATTGTATATCGCGATACCTACACCGGTACCAATTGCACCGTAAACCAAGGGAATTTTCCAATAGTCGCCATTGTAGGCCTGACCAAGTCCCGGGAGTACAGCGGCATAAAACGCGGCACGTGAAGGTTTTAAGGCATCGTATTCCTGAAAGGTCTCGTCAATGGCTTCCGCTTTGACAGTGGGTGCTTCCTGCTCTTCAGAAATTTGAGCTTGAATCGTAAGGGTCAAAAAAAGACCTGTAATAAACGGAAGCAGTTTACGCACCAGAAATGAGTTTTTTAAGACGTTTAAAGTCTTCTTCAGATGAAAACGGAATGATTAGCTTTCCATTGCCTTTAGCGGCAACTTTTACATCAACTTTTGCCCCAAAATACTCAGCAAACTCTTTTTTTCCGGTTTCAATAAACTCAGGAACCTGTGCTGGTTTTGGTTTTTCGGGCGTTTTAATACCCTTTCCGGCTTTATAATCTTTGACTAAAGCTTCTGTTGCCCGTACAGATAAAGAATTCTCGATGATCTTTTCGTAGATATCAAGCTGATCTGAAGTGCTGTCGATGTTGATTAGAGCACGGCCATGGCCCATTGACAAAAATCCGTCACGCATTCCGGTTTGAATGATGGGATCAAGCTTTAAGAGTCTCAGATAGTTGGAGATCGTAGAGCGGTTTTTACCCACGCGTTCACTCATTTGCTCCTGAGTAAGATTTATTTCTTCAATAAGACGCTCATAAGACAAAGCGATCTCAATGGGGTCAAGATCCTCACGCTGAATATTCTCAACCAGAGCCATCTCAAGCGATTCCTGATCGTTTGCAATGCGTATGTAAGCGGGGATGGTTTCAAGACCTACGAGTTTTGAAGCTCTAAAACGGCGCTCACCTGATACCAGTTGGTACTTTCCAAAATCTATCTTACGTACGGTAATGGGTTGAATAACCCCTAACTCCCTGATTGACGAAGCCAGTTCCTTAAGAGCCTCTTCATTAAAGCTGCTACGAGGCTGAAACGGGTTTACCTCAATCTGATCAAGCTCTAACTCAACGATATTGCCTACAACCTTATCTGCACCTTTATCTCCTGCTGATTTTATGTCGTTATCGGGATCCTTCAGCAATGCAGAAAGACCACGACCCAGAGCTTGTTTTTTCATTGCTTTAGCCATGCTTACGCGTCATTTTTTGTGATTATCTCCTGGGCTAAACTTAAGTAATTTGCGGCACCTTTACTGCCCGCATCGTAGTTTATTATGCTTTCACCATAACTTGGAGCTTCGCTTAAACGCACATTACGCTGTATGATGGTTTCAAAAACCATTTCATCAAAATGCTTTTGTACCTCTTCTACAACCTGATTAGATAAACGCAGGCGTGAATCAAACATCGTTAGCAGTAAGCCTTCAATGTCCAGGGTGTTGTTATGTATTTTCTGAACACTTTTAATGGTGTTGAGCAATTTACCCAGCCCTTCAAGGGCAAAATATTCACATTGTATAGGTATGATTACCGAATCTGATGCTGTAAGTGCATTAAGTGTAAGAAGTCCTAAAGAAGGTGCACAATCAATCAAAATATAGTCGTACTGATCCTTCAGGTGGCGTATGGCCTTACGCAGCATATACTCACGCTGTTCCATCTCTACCAGTTCGATTTCTATCGCTACAAGGTCAATATGAGCGGGAATAAGATCCAGGTTTGGAGATTCGGTCTTTATAATGGTTTCTTCAGCTGAACTTGAATGTTCCAGTAGCTGATAGGTGCCCAACTCCACAGACTCTACGTCAATACCCAGACCGGAGGTGGCATTTGCCTGTGGATCTGCATCAATAAGAAGAACTTTTTTTTCAAGAACCCCTAAAGAGGCTGCCAGGTTTACCGAAGTAGTTGTCTTACCAACGCCCCCTTTTTGGTTTGCAATTGCAATGATTTTACCCATAGGATTTGTGAGAATTATTAAGCGAAAATACAATATATAACCCGCAAATAAAATGCTTTTTGTTAACAGTCGCGGTTGACTACTCCTTCTGGAATAGAAGCCGGCAAAATGAATTTTTGCAAAACTGACTCTCTTATACTTTAATTATTTTTAATAATAGATTATATTCATTGAATAAACTATTTACGTCTGAAAATTTGGGGTTTGGTCGATTTTATTTTTTTGATCCTTTAAATGCTTGTAGATTCATTACTGTTAATCATTTTAAACTAAGTATTATGAACCAAACCAAACTTAATCTGGAAGATTTCTCTTTTGAGAAATTGGAAGAGCGTAAGGAATTTACGTTCTATTACAGCCACGACTCCGGTTGTGCGAAAACACACAGCTCGTGTGATCCTTGTGCACCGCCACCGTCTTGTCCACCACCACCTCCACCATCATGTGGCGGTACACCAACCTAAAATAAGTACTAGTTGGGTGGCACCTTAAGGTGCAGTTAAAACTAAAAGTTCAAATTAAATTTTTAATTTGAACTTTTTACATTTTCAGATATGTCTCAAAACACAGTCTCTACCTATTTTTTTACCCGTTTACTCGACTTTATCAGTCCATTATGCGTCATAAACAATGACGAAAGATTCAATACGTTTAAAAAGGCTGTAGAGTACTACACGTATTACACCTTTACGATTGATGCTCTGGTAGATGGAGAAATCGCATTTGAGATTGGCGTTCCGGCAGCAGAGCACAAGCTTGTTAAAGCAAATCGTTCTAATACCCAATCTTTGCGCATATTAGCGCGGTTGTTTGATGAGAACTCCCGTTTTTGGAACATTATGGAAACTTATATGAGTGCCTATTATTGCGGTTTGGTTCTTGAAAAACAACATAATACCGCTTCATTTTCGCATAGTCTTGAAAGCTTTAAAGCTTACGCCCTCGCTAAACACGCGCCTGCGTTTGTCCCATCAGGCGGATTGCTGCTGCTTTTTGAATCGCAAATAGATCAAAAACGGCTGGAGAAGCTCTTAACTCCCTTGTTTTATGGCATGCAAATGCTTGACGATCTGGAAGACTTTGATAAGGATATTGAATCTGGGCAGTTGACCTATTGCATTAGCCGGGTAAGAAGCTATATCGAAAAAGAAGGGGTAGAAAATCCAAATAATTTGCAACGTTTTGAAGAACGTGTTTTCTATTTGTCAGGAATTGCCCGTGAATGTAATGATTTTGCGGAAGAGCAATTTCAAAAGGCCAGAGCTGAGGCTTTAAACCTGCAACTTTATGATTTGGTTTCCTGGATCGAAAGTATGTTTAAGATGCTTGAGCACAACCGGAATATCATCGACGAGGTAAGTAAGTAAAATGGCAATCTTAAAAAAGCATTTCAGCATTTCAAAATACGAGCAAAACTCCTGGGTTCTGCAGAATGCTAACAGGCATTATATCATTTCTGCCCCGGCAAAAGAACTGGTAGACCTCCTGGAGCGTGCTGAAAACCTGGAAGATGCCTGTTCCAGATTTAATGAGGATTACGGCTATCAATTTAAACTTGAGGAATTTTGGGCGTTTATTGTAAACCGGTTAGGATTTACCGGCTTGCTTTTAGACTACGAACCCGTTGAGGAAAAGGAACATAAATTCATCAACCTTCAGTTTGTAATTCTCAACGCGAAATGGGCCGGTAAAATTGCTGCTCCCTTCATTCCCTTATTTAATAAAGTATTTTTTTACATCAGTTTTGGTCTGTTATTTCTGCTTGCGGTTTTTAGTCTGATACGCTTCAGCTTTCAAAATACGGGTTTTTCGGTGACTGATTTAATGCTTTTGTATCTGGGCACCATAGTACTTCATGAACTTGGTCATATTGCAGCCTGCAAACGGTTCACAGGGAAAAACGGAGAAATAGGAGGAGGGCTATACCTTATTTTCCCGGTGTTGTTTTCAAACATTACTGCCCTTTGGCAGGCTAAGAAAAGCGAACGCATCATTGGCAATCTGGCCGGAGTTTATATGCAATTGTGGTGTCTGGTGTTTTTTTACCTTCTAAATTGGCTTTACCCTGATGTTGTTTTATTCAATCAGATTGTGTTTATGCTGGCGCTTTACAGCATGATTCAGCTTATTCCCTTTATACGTTCTGACGGGTACTGGCTTTTGTCTGATTGGAGTGGGACACCCAACCTTTTATCCAGAGCTAATGCTGCTTTGAGCGACTTTATAAAGTCTCCCAAACGCTTTTATACCACAGATCGAAGACCTAAAGCCTCCTTTCTGTTAGGGTATTCCGTGTTTAACAATGCGGTAATTCTCTATTTTATAGGTCTTCAACTGGTATGGAACATTCATGCGATACTTGAGTTTCCGCTTTACCTGGTTGATGTTTTTAAGCACATCTTTCATTTAGAGGCCGTAGCCTTTGATTTTAGCTATTTCCCGGTATTGCTATTCTACGTGGTAAGTTTTCAATTACTGAAACGGGGTTTTGATTCGGTTTTTAAAGGCAATAAAAACAAAGAGACACTTGCTCAATCTGGAGCAGAATAAACTCCTTTGCATAACACCCAAAAGGCATTCTATTAAGCTATTTTTTTAAGCAAGCTTCAAGGTATTATACCTTTGGTATCACCCATAAAAAAACTCCCTCGAGGTTAAGAATACCTGAGGGAGTTTAGTGATTTATGTATTAACCATTACTCGGTTTCTTCAGGCATTAAAACGCCCATAAAGTAATTGGCATCCAGATATTTGTTGGCCACTTCCTGAAGTTCTTCTGCGGTAAGTGCCTGTACGCGTTCTTCAAAGCTCATCATACGCGAGATATCCATATCGTCTTCATCACTTTCCTGCAATACCGAAAGCCAAAAGCCATTCTGTTGCATTTTGTCTTTACGTTCCTGTAAATAGGTTTCTTTGACTTTAGCCAAATCTTCAGCAGTAGGACCATTTTCCTTAAGTTTTTCTGTTTCGGCCAGAGCAGCTTCCGTTAGTTTCTCCACATTATCAGGCCCGCAAGGGAAGCTGATGCTGAAAGTTGCATTTCCATAAGGATATTTACGTAAGTTTCCGTTAGCGCCTACACCATAAACACCACCTATTTCTTCACGCAATTGCTCAATAAGTTTGATGGTAAGTACTTCGCCAAGAGCGTCTAATTCAAGAGCTTCATCAGCATCATAATCGGTTTCTTCAACCCATACAATTTGAACACTACTTTTAGGATCTGTACCTTTATTTACAACAACTTTTTGATACTCATCTTTCACGCGGAACTCTGGCACTTCAAAAGTCTCGTTACTGTCTTTTCCGGGTAGACTGCCAATATAAGTTTTAGCAAATTCTTTCAGCTTTGCTTCATCAATATTCCCAACGAAGTAGAAGTTGAAATCCCCGGCATCTGCAAAACGCTCCTGATATTTGGCATACGCCAAATCGTAATCAGCCTCATCCAGTTTTTCAGGTGTAGGGAAACCACTAAATCTTGGGTTACCCTCGTTACGTACTTTGCCTATTTCATTCTGATAATAGTAATTGGGGTTAGCCATCAGGTTGCCCAAAAAGCTCTTTTGCTTGCTTATAAATGAATTGTAGGCTTCTTCATCTTTATTTAGACCTGTAAAATACAAATAGACCTGTTGAAAAAGCGTCTCAAGATCCTTTGGCGCTGCCTGACCTCTAAAGCCTTCAGTACTGCTGGAAATATAGGGTGAAACACCAACTATTTTTCCGCTCATCATTTTATTCATATCGTTAAGGGAAAGACCGCCAATACCTGCCTGTGATAAACCACCATTGGCGTAAACGGTATTTAGGTAGTCTTCGTCAGAATATAAGCTTGTACCCCCATAACTGAAAGCGCTAAACAGCACCTCGTCATTCTTAAAATCGGTGATTTTGTAGGTAACTTTTGCTCCGTTACTCAGGGTAAACGATTTGTAGTCTAAGTCGGCATTGGTTTCTTCAGAAACAATTGTGCCCGCCTGAGGTTTGGTTTCAAGCAGTTCACTGCGTACAGCCTCGTCCTCGTAGGCAGTTAGTTCAGCATTCTCTACTTCTTCAAGCAAAGCCAAAACTTCGTCTTCTTTGACCAACTCCAGTCCCTCTTTTTCGGGGCCGGTAAGAATGATTACCCGGTTGTCTGGATGTATAAAGTTTTTAATAAGACCGTTTACGTCTTTAAGTTCTATTGAAGGAAGCACTTTTTGATAGAAGTCATATTCCCACTCAATCCCGGGAATAGGCTCTTCTTCCAGATAATTATTGATGTACTCACCTACAATACGACCACTTTCTATCTTATCACGATCTTTATAAGCCTTTTCCATACGGGCAATCAGCTCTTTTTTGGCGCGCTCCAGTTCACCTTCCTGAAAACCAAAACGCTTTACGCGCTCGTTCTCTTCCAGCAAGGCCTGTAATGCAGTCAGTTGTCCGGTTTCGCTCGTTTGAGCTACAGACTGATAGGCTTTTTTATCACGGGCATAGGTGCCACCATAATAGCTGTATCCAAAAATAAAGGGAGGATTTGCCGCATTACGCAATTCATTCAGCCTGTTGTTTAACATCGTTGAAAACAAACTGCGCACAACCAGATCTTTATAATCCTGAGTGGTCTTAGCAGCCGGACTCTTAAACGTGTCTTTGTACATTACCTGAACGCGGCTAAAAGGCGCTTCAGGATCGCTGGCTACAGTTATGAAGGTTTCCTCGTGGTTAGGCAGATCAAATTCTTCACGTTTCGGAGCATTTTTTGCAGGCTCAATTCTTCCGAAGTGATCTTTTATTTTTTGCTCCAGGGTGGCTACATCGAGATCACCCACAGCGACTACCGCCATCAAATCAGGACGGTACCAGTCGTTGTAAAAATTACGCAGAGTCTCGTAGTCGAAGTTCTCCAGAACGTCTTTTTTACCAATGGGTAAGCGCTCTGCATATTTTGAACCGTAAAGCATTTTAGGTAAATACTCCTGTAGCATACGCTTATCAGGACCTAAGCCCAGACGGTATTCTTCAAGCACGACGCCACGTTCCCCATCAATGGCTTCTTCAGTAAGCGTAGTATTGTGCGCCCAGTCTTCCAGAATCTGAAATCCTTTTTCCAACTTTTCAGGATCATCACTGGGGATGGGTAAGATGTATACCGTCTCGTCAAAACTGGTGTAAGCGTTAAGGTCAGCACCAAATTTCACACCGATGCTTTGCAGGTAATCTACCAGTTCGTTTTTTTGAAAATTGGTAGTTCCGTTAAAGTTCATGTGCTCCATAAAATGCGCCAGACCCTGCTGATCATCATTTTCAAGGATCGAACCGGCATTAACAACCAGACGTAATTCTACCTTGTCTTCGGGCTTGCCATTGTTGCGAATGTAATAGGTGAGACCGTTCTCAAGCTTTCCTATTTTGACGTTAGGATCTGTTGGGATTTGACCTTGCGGAATGTTTGCCGAATTGGCCTTGTTCTCTACATTTTGAGCTTGTACCGTTCCCAGGAGGAACAGACAGAGACCAAAAATCCAAAAATTGTGCTTTTTCATTAATACGTATTTAATGTTAGTGTAAGTACTTGCCCGAATGGGCGTTGTATAGGGATCGTTAAAACTAAGTATATAGTTTTTGAAAAACCATAAATTAAGGCTCTAATTTCGAGTTTTTTTTCGGTAAGAGTTAACTCTTGCGTTTGGCTTTAACCATAGCCTCAAGCTGATCCCATAATTCTTCTGGGATGTCTTTAAGCAGGTTGAATTGTCCCGCGCCTTCAAGCCACTCGCCACCGTCAATGGTAACGACCTCACCATTAAGATAAGCAGAGAAGTCAGAAACGAGATAAGCAGCCAGATTTGCCAGTTCCTGATGATCGCCTACGCGACGTAGCGGTACTTTTTTAGACAGGTCAAATTTTTCCGCCAGATCTCCCGGAAGCAGTCGTTCCCAGGCACCTTTGGTAGGGAAGGGGCCGGGTGCAATCGCATTAGAGCGTATGCCGTACTTCGCCCATTCTACTGCAAGAGAGCGCGTCATCGCCAGTACACCGGCTTTTGCGGTCGCGCTGGGCACTACATAGGCCGAACCCGTCCATGCGTAGGTCGTCACGATATTCAGGATGGTTTTGTTTTTTTCGCCCCGGTCAATCCAGTGCTTACCAAATGCCAGCGTACAGTTTTTACTTCCTTTTAATACAATATCAATAACCACATCAAAGGCGTTGGCCGAAAGTCGCTCGGTAGGCGAAATGAAATTACCTGCGGCATTATTGAGAAGCACGTCAACACTGCCAAAACGTTTTAAAACCGCATCCCGCATGGCTTCAACCTGATCGTAGTGGCGTACATCGCATTGCACGGCAAAGCAGGTGCCTCCGGTCTCATCCTCAAGTTCCTGAGCGGTATTTTTAAGTTTATCGAGATCTCTGGAGGTGATTGCCACGTTGGCTCCGAGCTCTAGAAAATATTTGGTCATTGATTTTCCCAGACCGCTGCCACCACCGGTGACTACAATAGTTTTTCTTTTAAGCGCATCATCGCGCAGCATTTTATCGGTGTAATTCATAATAGTTTCGTGTAATTCGTATTGCTTTTTTTAAATGTACATTTTTCAGCAAACGATTCAATCACCTAATCCTACTTTTTCTAAACTACTTATACTTCTTAAGGATTTTTGGCAACTCGAAATCAAACGCATACATCTGAAAATCAGCATCAACCACATTGCCGGCTTTGTCTAAAACAATGTATTGAGGAATTCCATTAAAACTGAATAAATCCCTGAAACGGTGATAGGTGCTCTGATCTACCCGATATACATTTTCCAGCTCCTGATCAGCAATAAATTTATCATAGGTTTTCTGGGGGGATTGGGATTCATCCGTGATAAAGACAAATTCAAAATCAGGATTATCTTTAAACTTTTTACGGGTTTCTTTCATATGTTTAATGGTGGCCACGCAGGGACCGCAAGAAGTAGCCCAAAAATCAACAAACAGGATTTTCCCTTTAAATGAGTCTGTAATCTTACGAAAAGCCGCGGTACCCTTACCTTCAGGAAGCACAAGAGTATTTTCCTTAAAGATTTCGGATGCAGGTAGATCTCCATCAACAAGCTCTTCGTTATCTGACACTTGAGGGTATGTCTGGTCATACATACGTTGTCCTTCAGCTCTTAAAAATGGGTTACCTATGTCTTTTTTAAGGTTCGTCCAGACCAGCTCTGAGGTCTCTTTTCCCCAGAAATCGAACCAAAATTTTAAACTTCGTACTTTAATAATATCACTTGCCAGACCCTTTTCAATACCAAAAATATTAAAAAGCAAGCTGTCTTTTTGCTTCCATTTTTCCAGTTCAATTGGGGCTTTATCTTTTGGGAGGGGCTCAGTGTATTTTTTACTAAAGTTCTGTAACTCCACAAAGTATTTTTCATTAAACTCATCAGATAGTTGTCTGCGCTCCAAAGCGTCTAGTTTTGAAGCCTCATCTTCAGTCAGTGGTTTTAAAAGTTCCTTAAATTTATCTTCCAAAAGAATTCCTTCTTCTTCAAAGTACTCCTGCAAGGTTTTTTCAGATTGACGATATTTGGCCCTTGAAGAATTGCGATCTACTTCCTGAAGTGGTTCTGCAAACTCCAGGCGGTTTATTAGAACTTTATACTGATCCGTTGCTAAAGCGCCAAGATCATTAACCGGCAATAAATCCTGAATGGCTTGGTAGTAAGAATCAGGTACTTCCATTTTAAGTACTGCATTTGTAGTATCCTGCGTTTTATAATACGTCCGGTTCGATACATAGTCAAACAGATCGGTACTCGAAATCAACTTAACATAAGCCCTGTAAAGATCTTGTGCTTTTTGTGAAAGGGTATTTTTAGATAAATGCGCAGCTAATTTTTCTTCGTTGGTATAGTATTGCTTTAATACCTCCGCTTTAAAATCAAGAGGAGGCAAGGTCTTGATCATATTTGTAAAATCCTTACCATAATCAAACCGCTCCGGTTTGAAAGTTTGTAATTCCTCATTTATCTGAGCTAGCGGCCCAAGATATTCAATACTTTCAAATTCGTAACGACGGTCACGATAACGATCTGCGAGTAAAAACTCTTCCCAATCCAGAACAAGGCCCAGAGTAGTACCGGGTTCCAGATAAAAGGTAAAACCTTCATCGGCAATTACCATATACGTTTCTACGGGTTGAACCAAGGGTATTTCGGCTTCAAATCGTCCATCAGGAGCAATTTCTATTACTGTGGGATATTCTTCCCGGGTAAGCTCATTCCCGATGTAAATCATTCCGGTTTCAAAACCAAGTCTGGGATCATAACCTTTGATATAACCCACAACCCGTCCCATTTTTCGACTGAAAAAGGTGTCAGGATCAAAACTTTCTAATGCCGGGTCAGATTTGGCTAACTCTTCCTCCAGCCAGTTCATCACTTCTACAGGTACTTCGTTTGAAGTTTCAGAAGCGCTTTCAGTTAGTGAAACACCATAAATCGTGCTTTCTCCATCCACATAATCGATTTTTTGAGTCGAAAGAGGAAGCGGTTCAAAAATGAGTTCGGTGAATTGTTCGCCAGATTCCGGTGTCCAGAGTTTTTCATCAAATTCGGCACCTATTACCTCTTTGATCTTGTACTTCTCATCCGTAGCTACATCCCTTAGATACGTGTCTTTGGTAAAATTGACCCACCAACCGGGAATAAATTTAGAATGAATGGTGACTCGGGTTTCTTCCGGAGTCCTTTCTATTCGGCTTATATAGGTTATCCCACTGGTGGTGACTTCATACGCCGGGTCGTCGATAAACTGAACTGCGGTTTGAGAATTGCCGGGACTTAAAGCCAGAAAAAAGATTAGAAAAGTAAGACTGTAACTGTTGATTTTCATGATTGATGCATTTAATAAGTAAAGGAAATTAACTTAAAAAATGTATCTATTTCATTAATTCACAGAATTGTAGGTCTCATGTAACATTTGAAAAAGTCTTAGTAACATCTAAATGCTTTTTACTCTTCAAAAGTCTTCAGCAAAATCTCCAAAATGGAAATCGCCGCCTCGCTAATCTTCGATCCCGGACCAAAAACCGCCACGGCGCCCGCGTCAAACAGAAACTGATAATCCTTACGCGGAATCACACCACCCACGATTACCATTATGTCTTCGCGATCCAGTTTTTTGAGTTCTTCAATCACCTGTGGCACTAAGGTCTTATGACCTGCCGCGAGGGAAGAAACGCCCAGGATGTGTACATCGTTTTCTACCGCTTGGCGGGCGACTTCCTTCGGCGTTTGAAACAGCGGACCAATATCAACGTCAAAGCCTACATCGGCATAGCCGGTTGCGACAACTTTGGCTCCGCGGTCGTGGCCGTCCTGGCCCATTTTGGCGATCATAATACGTGGACGACGCCCCTCGAGTTTTGCAAAACGATCTGCCAGTTCCCGGGCTTTCGCGAAAGCGGGATCTTCTTTAATTTCTTTACTATACACGCCGCTAAAGGATTTGGTTTGTGCTTTATGCCTGCCGTAAACCTCTTCCAGAGCAGACGAAATTTCGCCCAAAGTAGCACGTTTACGGGCTGCTGCTACTGCTAAAGTTAGCAAATTACCCTCGCCGGTCTTAGCACAGGTTGTTAAATCAGCCAGGGCTTTTTCAACGGCTTTAGAATCCCGTTTTGTTTTTAGTTTTTTGAGGCGTTCTATTTGTGATTTGCGCACGGCGTCGTTGTCAACCTCAAGGGTAACGATGTCATCCTCGCTGTCCAGGCGGTATTTGTTGACGCCTACAATGATATCCTGACCGCTGTCTATACGGGCTTGCTTACGGGCTGCTGCTTCCTCAATACGCAGTTTGGGAATTCCTTTTTCAATGGCTTTGGTCATCCCGCCAAGCGCTTCAATCTCCTGAATGTGAGCCCAGGCTTTTTCAGCGATCTCGTGGGTGAGATTTTCCACATAATAACTCCCGGCCCATGGGTCTACCGTTCGGGTGATTTCGGTTTCTTTTTGTAAATAGATTTGCGTGTTGCGGGCTATGCGCGCCGAAAAGTCGGTAGGCAGAGCGATCGCCTCATCGAGCGCATTGGTGTGCAGGCTTTGTGTTCCTCCAAAAGCTGCCGCAGCTGCTTCTATGGTCGTGCGCGCCACGTTGTTAAACGGATCCTGCTCGGTAAGACTCCAGCCGCTGGTCTGGCAATGGGTGCGCAGGGAAAGCGACTTTTTATTTTTGGGATTGAATTGCTGCACAATTTTCGACCAGAGCATACGCGCTGCACGCATTTTGGCGATTTCCATAAAATGGTTCATCCCAATCGCCCAAAAGAACGACAGCCGGGGCGCAAAGTCGTCTACACTCATTCCGGCAGCAATACCGGTGCGTAGGTATTCGAGTCCGTCTGCCAGTGTATATGCGAGTTCGATATCACAGGTTGCACCGGCTTCCTGCATATGATAACCCGAAATGGAGATCGAATTGAATTTCGGCATTTCTTTAGACGTAAATTCAAAAATATCTGAAATGATGCGCATCGACGGGGCAGGAGGGTAGATGTAGGTGTTGCGCACCATAAACTCCTTTAAAATGTCATTTTGTATGGTTCCCTGTAATTGTTTGGGTTTTACGCCTTGTTCTTCGGCAGCAACAATATAAAAAGCCATAATGGGAAGCACCGCACCGTTCATCGTCATCGAGACACTCATCTGGTCAAGCGGAATCTGGTCAAAAAGGATTTTCATATCCTCAACGCTATCAATGGCAACGCCGGCTTTACCTACATCGCCTTCCACGCGCTCGTGATCGCTGTCATAACCACGATGGGTGGCGAGGTCAAAAGCCACAGAAAGTCCTTTTTGCCCGGCTTTTAAATTGCGGCGGTAAAACGCATTGCTTTCTTCAGCGGTTGAAAAACCGGCATATTGGCGTATCGTCCAGGGGCGGCTCACGTACATCGTACTGTACGGACCGCGTAAATAAGGCGGAATCCCGGCTGCGAAATCCAGATGCTCCAGGTTCTTCAGATCCTGAGCGGTGTATTGTTTTTTTACCTCGATTTCTTCGGCGGTAAGCTGAGAATCGCTCGAAATGCTATCCGCTTGAAATGCTTTGATTTTAATATGTTGCAGGTTTTTGCGCATAGTTTAAATTTTCATTCGGCTAATAAACGGATCAAAATCAGCTTCAAATGGCGTATTGAAAATGAATTGAAAGGTTTGATTATTACGGGTACTTATCAGATAAATATGCCTATAATTCATCAAGGTTTCCTCAAAATTAGAAAGTTTGAAAACAGCCTTAAAGATCTTTACATCATCTGTCGCACTGTACTTTGCGGTTTGCTTTTCAAAGAACAGATCAGGGCCTGAAGCATCCTGTTGATTTTTACGGATCATCGCAAGCATATACTTGGCATCCTGTCTTTTAAAATCGAAGTACGGAATACTATTTACTGCGCAAAACGAGTAATTTTCTTTATCGTAGAGCAGGTAGAAATTGCCCTTTAAATTATCCCGTAAATTGGTAAATAAGGCTATAAACGGATCAGTAATACTATCGTTAAGCTGCTTTGCCTCGTACGCATATTCACTAATCGTATATTTTTCGAAAGTATCGGGCAGGTAGATTGACACCGCGTCTTTATCAAGGCTAAAATAGCTCCCCTCTACCACCATGGGCGCCTCTTCTTCAGTTGCTCTAGAGAGTGTGGTAGCCGTTTGAACGACTTCTTTACACGAAACAAGAAGTACGATGAACACAAAAAATAACATTCTATTCATCTTCCAGACGTTTTTGTTCCATTGCTTCCGAAAGGCGTCTGGCAATAATGGGCTGTATCAGCGTCTTTCGGGGTTTGACTTTAAGGAAAGGATACAATTCCAGCTCATTTTTCATGCGATCCTCTGCATTTTGATATTTGTTTGTCCCTACCAGAATTTTTTCGCCCGTATCAAAAAGCGCCTGTTCCTTTGCAGCAGCTTCCTTGATTTTATTCTGAATTTTTCCTTCAATGAGTTGAGTCACGAGTCCGCCGCCGGCTTCCAGTTCTTTAAACAGGGCCAACGCCTGCTCTGCCAGCTGAGTGGTCAGGGCTTCAACATAATAAGCGCCTTCAGCGGGATTTGTTACCTGATCAAAATAGCTTTCGTGCTTTAGAATGAGCAGTTGGTTGCGCGCAATGCGTTGGCCAAATTCATTAGTCTTATGATAAATCGAATCATAAGGCAGGTTGCAAATTGTGTTAGCGCCACCCAAAACAGCACTCATCGCTTCAGTCGTTGTGCGCAGTAAATTGGTATTGTAATCGTAAAGCGTTTTGTTGCGGAGGGCAGGAGTTGCAAGAATGTGGCAGGTTTCCGGTAGCTTGTATTCTGATGCCAGGCTTGCATAAAGCAGACGCAGGGCACGGATTTTTGCAATTTCAAAGAAGTAATTAGAGCCAACAGCTACTTTAAACGTGATCGTCTGATTGTTGAGTTGGTCGCCAAAATGATTGAGGTATTCATTGGCGTGCGCCAAAGCATAGGCCAATTGCTGAACAGCCGTAGCTCCTGAATTGTGATATCCTGTGGCATCAACACCTATAACGTTATCGTTAGCGGTGTTTAGAAAAAGCCGTTCGAGGCCTTTAAAATCGGTTTTTTGATCAGAAAACCAGTTTCCGGTAAAGGCTAGATTGCCCACCGGATCTATATTGAGGAAAGATTTATAAGGTTTTGACTTCAAATTTTCGCAAAGCGAAAGCATAAATTCATGATCGAAAAAACTCAAATTAAAATACAGGCTGAAGGATTCCGCCGGAAGGGCATTCAGCAATTTTTTACTGTCTAAAGGTTTATCAGCTTTTAGAACAATACTTTCGGCTCCCTTCTGAAGCACTTCGTGAGCGGTTCTGGCGGTTTGTTTTTCGTCAAGAACATAAATTTCTTCAGCGACTTGCCAGGATTGCGGCTGTCCGGGAATTGAGGTGACCGCAGTACTTTCCCGATGGTAAAAAGGCTTTACGTGAATGCCTTCAGGGCTTTTCCAAACCAAAGACTCGTTATACTCTGCGCCTTTAAGATCGTATTGAATCTGTTGCTTAAACCCTTTTTCGCTTACAGCATTAAATTCGGCAAACAGTCCGGTTCGTTTGTCTTGTGATTCCCTACTGGCCTCAAAAGCCACGTCAAGGGCAGATTTGGGTTTTTTATTGGAATTTTCGTCCGATGGGTTATTCATGTTCTTTGAGTTTAAGGCTGTCTTCATACTCGATGATGAAAATTTCTTCGCCTTCTTTTTTCATATGGTATTCTTCGCGGGCAAAACGCTCCAGCTCCTGACTGTCTTTAAGTTTATTGATCTGACTGCGATCCTGCTGAATTTGCTCTTTAAAATAAGCCCGGTTTCCCTCAAGCTTTTCGATCTCATCGTCCAGTTCGTCGTGAATAAACCAGGAATTGGTGTCAAAAAACACCATCCAAACGGTAAAAATTACTAAAAACAGCACGTACTTATTACCCAAAATGCGAAACCATTTTTTTTGACGAAGTTTTTTAAGGATTGACACGGTATAATGCTTTAGTTTAGACCAGACGCTCGTTTATAATACTGCGAACGATATCTATCGCCACTGTATTGTAGCGGTTATAAGGTATGATAATATCTGCATACTCTTTGGTAGGCTCTATAAACTGCTGGTGCATGGGTTTAAGGGTGGTCTGGTAGCGCGTAAGCACTTCTTCCAGATCCCGACCGCGCTCTGCAATATCCCGCTTCAGGCGACGTATAAGGCGCTCATCTGAATCTGCGTGAACATAGATTTTCACATCAAAAAGATCCCGTATTTCAGGATGGGTCAAAATCAAAATGCCTTCAACAATTACGACTTTTCGCGGATGCGTGATCACCTTATCGCTGGTGCGGTTGTGCTTTACAAATGAATAGACGGGTTGTTCTATGGTTTCACCTGCACGCAATTGATCCAGATGCTCACAAAGCAATTCAAAATCGATGCTTTTAGGGTGATCAAAATTGATTTTTACACGCTCGTCATAGCTGAGGTGCGAAGTATCCCGGTAATAGGAGTCCTGGGAAATAACGGTTACCTCACCTTCAGGAAGTTCCTGTACGATTTGATTAACAACCGTTGTTTTACCGCTGCCGGTCCCCCCGGCGATACCAATAATGAGCATTTTTGTGACTTTGGGGGTAAAAATAGGAAACTTCGTGCATTAAAAAAGCCCCCTTGAAGGAGGCTTTATCAACATAAATTTAAAATCAGACGGGTAAGGGACCAATCTTAATCATCAATGCGGAAGCTTATCTCGCAACAAGCCGTATATAAAGGTACCGAGTAGGGCGCCAAAAATTACAACCAGGATCGATATATAGCCTGCACCCGCAAGTACATACATAGGTCCGGGGCAGGCACCTGCCAATGCCCATCCTAAGCCGAAAAGAGTTCCGCCAATCGCATAGCGGTAAAAACTTTTGTTTTTAGGCTTTAAATGCATATCCTGGCCCTTGAGGGTTTTTACATTAAAGCGTTTGATAAGCTGAACACCCAAAATGCCCAGAATGAGTGCAGATCCAATAATTCCATACATGTGAAAGGAGCCAAACTCAAACATTTCGTAAATACGAAACCAAGAGGCCGCTTCAGATTTGTACATCAGTATTCCGAAAAAAGTTCCTACAACTAAATAAAATATGGTTTTCATTATGAAAATATTAAGGGGAAAATGAAATGAATCATCACCAGGCCACCGGCAAAAAAGCCAATCACGGCGATAAGCGAGGGGAGCTGCAAATTGCTCAGGCCTGAAATTGCGTGTCCTGAAGTACAACCGCCCGCATAGCGTGCGCCAAAACCTACCAGAAAGCCACCCACGATCAGGATTAGAATATTAGCCGGATTGCTCAGTGCTTCCAGACTAAAGATCTCGTTAGGCAGGTAAGCCTCATTGGTCGAATAAATACCGTAAGTCTCCAGTTTTTGGGTTACATCGGGATTGATTTCAACCGTATTGTCTGAAAGGTATTGAGAGGCAATAAAGCCTCCAAGGGCCGCACCAACCATAACCAGTAGATTCCAGCGTTCTTTTTTCCAGTCGAATTTGAAAAAATCTGCAGCTTTACCGCCTCCCGTTGCCGCACAGAGGTTTCTTAGGTTAGACGACATACCAAACTGTCTGCCGGCAAAAAGTAAAATAAACATGGTAAGCGCAATCAGGGGGCCTGAAACATACCAGGGCCAGGGATCATAAATCCAATTCATGTGAAGGGGTTTTTAGGGGTTTCTTTTTCAATGCTTCATCTTAGTCTCGCAAAGAACCAAAAACTTGCATGAAGGTTACGTAACACCGGTTACATTCATAAAAAAAGCCCTGATGCTTTTTCAAAACGAATTGAGCATCAGGGCTTATCTAGAGTCTTATTCTGTCTTTATTTTTAAAACCTGTTGAGAATGAATTTTAGAATAGTTTGTAACCTAAGGAGAGTGATACTACCTGAAATTCACTTGCTACGGTACCCGAAGTAGAGGTGAGATCGCGGGAGGTGTTGTATCTAAATTCTAAAGAATACCTTTTGTTAAGACTAAGGCCTGCACCAAAAAAGAGCGTTTGTCCGGCCTTTATAGTGATGGGTATTTCGCTTCCGCTAGATCTGGCAAACACAATCTCGTTGTCAAAATCAAAATGCCATTGCACTCCCAGATTTAAGTAAGCTGCTAATTTTTCATTTAAAAATGCATAATATCTTATGCCAAATGGTAAGCCTATAGATTCATAATCAACACGATTTTCATAATTGCTTAGCGGGCCACTATTACCTTCTCTAAAGCTTTCCCCGCTATAGGATTCATAATAGGGTTCGGTAAACAAACTCCACTTGCCTTTATTAAAAGGAAGGATTACTTCAGCCTCGATACCAAAACGTGGGTCAATACTATTACCAAAATCGCTGTCGCGGTATACCGCAATGACATTGCTTACGCTTAGGCTCGAAAAATTAACGCCTGCTCTTAAATGCAGATTAAAATCTGCCTTCATTCGGTTAGCTTCATAATTTGTAAAAGCCTCATTAGAACACGCATTTTCTGTCACAAAGTAGGCTACGAGCTGGCGACTCGTATAGCTGAGATTGCTGATCTGCGTAACACTTTGATCCAGGCAATTAACCTGGTCGTAAAGTTGTTGCTGAAAAGCTTTATTCTCTGCTGTTGTTCGGGTGCTGAAGAGGTATTTTTTATAAATCAACTGATTGATGTCTGAATTTTCGGTTTTAAAGAAATACCGAATGAGCTGACCGTCCTTGTATTTGTAAAGGGTCGCATTACCTTCTACTAAAACCTCAAGAAAAAGGGTTTCTTCGTTAAAATCTGGGGCGCGGCTCGTACTCATGGTTGCGATGTCTTCCGTTGAACGATCAATATCAACCCGGGCACGCACATATTTTGAACTGGCATCAATACCAAACTCCCTTGCAGAAACAATATCTATAGTTTGAGATTTTGCAGAGGCATTCGCTTTAAATTCAAAACTGGTTGGATTGTTGCTCCAGTCTGCGTTGCGTACTAAACCGTTTACTTTTTGACCCTCATTGGTGATGTAATACCCAGGTTCGAAGGTGATTTGTGCTGTTGCTGAAAGACTTAAAACTGAAGTTAAAAGGCAAATTAAAATGGTGTTACGCATATTTTTTAAAAATCTGATAATTTGTGAACTTATGAAAATCACCTCACTAAATTTTAAGGAATTCCATAAAAGCAATCTTTTTTAATTGATTGTTTAGTGATTGATTTAGAAACAATCTAGAACGTACAGATTATATAAAAAGAGAAAACCGCTTAATCTCGAGGTTTCGGGAGGTTTAAATAATTGAGGTCATTAAGAATTAGAGACTTGTGCAACGTATTTTATCTTTTTATTAATTCAGTCACACTTCATATCCGCAAGTCAATAATGTGGAATATAATTCAAGAACTCAATTCCACCAATTCTGCCGTCTTTTAAAATATCCAAAACAATTATTCCTTCTGAAGAATGCTCCAATTCAATACATTCTTCAAATTGCCATTCAGAATCTGATTGATTAGGCTTAAATCCGCTTACAAAACGAACATAAGCCTGTTTAAACCACTCTTTGATTTCTGAATTTTCCAATTGCTTAATTAGGTCAGTCCGTTCAGGTTCCCGTTCCTTAATCATGTCAATTATCCATTTAATTTTAAATGTCGGCTGTTCTGTCATATTTACTACAATGGTCTCCTATAACAATCAGTCTCGGATTAATAAACATTAATTTTTAGTTTGGTACTGGCGTTAGCAATTCCGAGTGGCTTAGGAAGTAGTCTCCCGAAGCCTCGGGATGCCGTAATTGCGGTTATATATTTTTGGCACCAATTTTTTATTCACGTTTTATTTCAAATTTCAAAGTATACTTTCCATTATAATTTCCTCGTCCATAGAAAAATAGTGAATCATATCCTACTATTCTATTTTCCGAGATTTTTTCTCCGTTTTGGAAATAAACATTTGGTTTTTTATCTCCGCTTGAGTTTGAATAAATAGATTCAGTTATGTATCCAGTTCCGTCCGAGTCAATTATTAGGGTTTTTTTATTATTCGGGTCAACCACTAAAGTTACTTCTCCAGCAAAATTGTTCGGTACGATTATTTTCAATGGTGGATAATGAAAGTAAACATGAAGTCCGGTTGTAATTATTAATGAGGTAATGCTGAATAAATTCCAGAATTTGATTTCATAGTTCAAAACAGCTTTCAGGAGTCCAGCCATTATGATTCCGCCAATTCCAATTGCCACAAGACAAAAAAGAGATGATAGAATAAAAGGAAACCAAAATCCGTATGCAGATGGAAGATTAGTCATTTTAATAATCAAAGTGACGAACAGAATCGTTAAAATCAACCATAAAATTCTTTCGTACTTTGTTTTCATCAAATTGGTACCCAAGGTTTAGGCTATAAATCGTTGCGGAAAAAATCCGCAGGATTTTTGGTTCAGGTGAAGATACTAAAAGGTGTTGATTTTCCGAGCGGAAAATCGACAGCAATGCGTTTATAGCCCTTGTCGTGAACCGTTTATTAATGCGTTAATTGGATTTCCAAAAACACCAAAAAGGAAAAATACGACTACGGCTTTCTAGCCTTAAGAAAAACGGAAAAGAAAAATACCTTATCGTAGCGTGGCAGGAGTATATGCGTTAATAGCTGTGATCATCCAGTTGCACCTTGCCTCTAAAGGTTCGGTAGACAAAAAAAGTATAGCCCAGCACAAGCGGACCGCCAATAGCAACAAACAGTAGCATAATACCCAGGGATTTGTCGGACGAAGCCGCCTCGTAAATATCCAGGCTGTATTTAGGGTCCAGGGTTGAAAACAGCAGGTTGGGATATAATTCTATGGCCACCAGAACCATAAGCAGGCTTACCGTAAGTGAGGAGAAGAAAAACGCCATTTTATAATTGCGCTTGCTGGCGAGGCGCGGTACATTGGCGATACTCATAAAGGTGAGCAGGGGCACGATAAACAGCGCGGGATTGCTCTTAAAATCATCAGACAGATGCGGAATGTACAATAGTGTATACAGGCTGGTAATGGCAAAACTTACCATAAAGAAGATCATGCCTTTCTTGAGCAGATAGGTAAGCTTGGCAAAAAGTCGGCCTTCGGTCTTTAGCAGTAAATAAATGGCACCATGCGCCATAAATAGTGTCAAAGTCGTAACACCGGTCATCAGCGCGTACGGATTTAAAAATTCAAAAAAGCCCGATCCCGCGTATTCAAAATTGGGCCCTATAGCGATTCCCTGAAGCACATTGCCTAAAACGATTCCGAGTAAAAACGCCAGCATTATGCTCGAAATGCTGTAACACACATCCCAAAGCCTGCGCCACCACAGCATCGGTTCTTTACCACGAAATTCAATAGCGATCGCTCTAAATATGATAAATACCAAAAACAGCATAAAGGGTACATAAAGCGACGAAAACAGGGTAGCATACATCACCGGAAAACCCGCGAACAGCGCCCCGCCGCCTATAACTAGCCAAACTTCATTACCATCCCAAACCGGCCCCACGGCATTCAGCGCGATACGCCTGCTTTGTTCCTTTTTAAAAAACAGATGCCAGGCACCCGCGCCAAAATCAAAACCGTCTAAAATGGCATAGCCCGAAAAAAGTCCGCCTACAACCAGAAACCAACAGGTGGGGTAATCTAATCCTAAAAATGTTTCCATAATCTGTGTTTTAACCGGTTACTGCTTTTGAAATTTCTTTAGTGAGCGGGCGGTTGTCATCATCTTCCTCAGACTCCTCATAAGGGCCATGCTTTATTTTTTTGTTCAGCAGGTACACAAACAGCACAAACAACAAGCTGTACACTAACATAAACAGGATCAGCGAAAACAAAATTTGGTTGGCTGACACCGCCTGCGAAAAAGCCTGATCTGTGCGCAGCAAGCCGTAAACCACCCAGGGCTGTCTGCCCATTTCGGCGGCAAACCAACCTACCTGATTGGCAATCTGCGGAAGCAAAGCGGTAAACACAAACACCCATAACAACCAGCGCTTTTGAAACAGCTTTTTGCGCCATAATAAATAACAGCCATAAAGACTCAGGGCTATTAAAAACATGCCAATAGCAATCATAAGATGGTAAAACTGAAACACCGCGTTAATTTGTGAGGGGCGATCTTCCTCGGGGAAGGCATTAAGCCCGGTTACCGGCGTTTTAAAGTTCTGATCTATCAGAAAAGAAAGTCCGCCGGGTATCGCCAGACCGGTAACTTCCTGTTTTTCCTTATCTACCCAGCCGAAAAGATATAAATCTGCCGGAGCTTCCGTTTCAAAATGTCCCTCCAGCGCAGCAAGCTTTGCGGGCTGATTTTTGGCAACTCCGTCTGCACTCGCGTGACCGGCAACCAGCTGCCCTAGGGAAGTTATCGTAGCCACAATCAAGGTGATTTTAAAGGCTTTTTTAGAGATCGCCACATAACGTCCCTTTAAAATATAATAGGCGTGAACACTCAGTATCAAAAACGCGCCTGCTAAAAAGGCACCGAGCCAAACGTGTATGATGCGCTCTACGCTAGACGGATTGAAAACCATCGCCCAAAAATCGGTGATCTCAGCACGGGCATTCAGGCCTTCTCCCACGATGTGATAGCCTGCGGGCGTTTGCTGCCAGCTGTTTGCGACCACAATCCAGATCGCACTAAACATAGATCCCAGAAATACTCCAATAGTTGATACTAGGTGCACCCAGGGCTTAACGCGGTTCCAGCCAAAAAGCAACACGCCCAGAAAACCGCTTTCGAGGGCAAAAGCAAAGATTCCTTCAGCCGCCAGGGCGCTGCCAAAAACATCACCCACATAGCGCGAGTAGGTCGCCCAGTTGGTACCAAATTCAAATTCCATCACAATTCCGGTAACCACCCCAATACCAAAAGTAAGCGCAAAGATTTTAGTCCAGAATTTGGCCAGAATGTGATACTGCTCTTTTTTGGTTTTGATAAACATACTCTCAAAAAAGACCATCAGCAGGCCAATCCCGATGCTAAGCGGCGGATAGATATAATGAAAGGCGATGGTAAAGGCAAACTGGATTCGGGCAAGTAATTCGGTATCCATTTTTTAAAGTTTTCGCAGCTGTGAAAAGATTCAGACACAGCCGGTTTAGATACTTTAAAATTACAACCCAACAACTTTATAAGCCCAGTAATCACAAGGCTTTTAGTGTTAAATGTCTTTCATTTTAAAATGAAAATTATAGAGAGTTTTGAAAAGCCTTTTTGGCAAGTCGTAAACCTGAAAATACTCTTGTTAAACTCATATGATATGGTTTCAGGTTAGTAAAGCCAAAAGAATGATAAGAAATCCACAACAAATAAAAAGGATTGAAATACCGTAGAGTTTTCCTATCGGTGTATCAAACTCATTGCCATTTTTTGATAGGTATCTTCTATACAAGAATCCAATAACAATCAAAATTAAGCCAAGAATTATTGGGGGCAGAACGCCTTGAAATTTCATTTACAGGTTTTTGCTAGGATGAAAAGAAATTACCAAGCACTATCTCATAAAGTGTGTAACTAAAA
>NZ_KZ319302.1 GCF_002744755.1 Leeuwenhoekiella nanhaiensis
TAAGTGGTCAACCTATATCAGGGACGTACACTGTGAAATTCTGAATTCTGAATTCTGAATTCTTAATTCATAACTGATTAGTGGGTTATTGGGTTATTGGGTTATTAAAAAAATAAAAAAAGTTATACTCCTAATTCTGCATTCTGAATTCCCAATTGAAGAACATTTGCGCTTTCGGGCTTGATTTCTTATTTTGAAGGTACTACTAATCAAAAAATTAAAGTCCAATGGGAAAAGGAGATCAAAAAACCAAACGCGGAAAAATACACCGGGGCACTTACGGTAAGCTAAGACCAAAAAAGGGAAAGAAGAATCCGGCGACTACTGCTGATGTTCCTACGAAACAAACGGCTACCAAAACAAAAGAGGCCGGCAAAGCGACCTCAGATAAAAGTTTAGCAGATTAAAAGCCCTAAATCTTAACGAACAAAAACAAGTTCGTTTTTATCTAGATCAGAGTACTGCTCGCTAAAGCCGTACCCGTCATAATCAAAGCCCTTCAGGTCTTCTATGGTTTGCACATCCTTATCTATAATGTAGCGAACCATAGAGCCACGGGCTTTTTTCGCGTAAAAGGAAATGATTTTGAGCTTTCCGTTTTTATAGTCTTTAAAAACCGGAGTAATCACCGGCACTTTAAGTTTTTCAGGCTTAACCGATTTAAAATATTCCTGACTCGCGAGATTCAAAAACAGCTCATCGTCTTTAAGTTCTTTGTTTAAAGCATCCGTGATTTTTTCGCCCCAAAACTCGTACAGGTCTTCGGTTCGACCGCTTTTCAATTTCGTGCCCATTTCGAGACGATAAGGCTGTATCAGGTCCAGCGGTTTCAACACACCGTAAAGTCCGCTGAGAATGCGTAGCGTATCCTGAAGTTTATCCAGCTTTTCGGTTGGAATGGTGTAGGCATCAAGACCAGTGTACACATCCCCATCAAAAGCATAAACCGCCGGGCGTGCATTGTCTTTGGTAAACGGGGTATTAAACTCTTTATAACGCTGGTAGTTAAGATCAGCCAGCTTGTCGCTGATGCTCATGAGCTCTGAAATCTCGGCTTTAGTCTTGCGCTCTAATTTTTTATTCAGGGTTTCGGCCTCTTCGAGAAACTGAGGCTGCGTCGCCCGTGTGGTGGGCAATTTGTCTTCGTAATTCAGTGATTTTGCCGGGGAAACAACTGCTTTCATATCTAACTCTTTTGACCAAAAATAAGCATTCACAAAAAGCTATCGAACGGCTTTTGATAAGTTTTGGCAATTGGGGGATAGATGTGTGACGTTAGATTTGAGATTTGAGATATGAGACTTTAGAAGTAAGACTAAAGAATAGAGAGCAGAGAACAAAGAAGTTACTCATTTATCCTGCATCTTTCAGAAATTGAACTTAAGACAGGAAGAGGTAATAAAATAGTACTACTAAAACTATAGAAAGGAGAACAAGATAAAACTCCTTTAGGAGCTGCTTTTGAGCCTTCTTCTTGATTTCAACTTTCAGCTCTGCCAGCTTAGTCGGATCGATAGGCTCTTTTGTAGATGGTTTGGGCTGCCCGGAATTTTTCAGCGAATTTTGTAAAAGCTTTTCTTCCCGGCGCTCCAGTTTTTTGCGACGTAATTCTTTAAACCTTTGGTTATGCGCACTAAACCTTCCAGATGTTCCATCTACAGGCATATTTCATAATCTTTAAATAACCTCGTCGGGAGATTTGAGACTTGAGATGTAAGACTAAAGAACAAAGCGAAGAGCGTAAAGTCCTTAAAAACTAAAATTTAACTCCAACCCGAGTTCCAATAAATAATAATAATAATAATAGCAATAAACCGGCTAACCCACCAAACTCTTACGCACATCACTCTCTATCAAACCATCCCGCAAGCGGATTACCCGGTGCGCATGTTCGGCGATGTCTTCTTCGTGAGTAACGAGAATAACCGTATTTCCTGCTGCGTGAATGGCGTCAAACAAGCTCATGATCTCTACGGAGGTTTTGGAATCCAGGTTACCGGTGGGCTCATCTGCCAGGATAATCGACGGTTTATTGACCAAGGCCCGGCCTACGGCAACCCGTTGACGCTGACCTCCGGAGAGTTGGTTAGGCTTGTGATCCATACGATCTGCCAGGCCTACATCGGCTAAAACCTCTTTTGCCCGCTCGTGACGCTCCGTTTTTGAATAGCCTGCATAGACCATAGGCAGCGCGACATTATCCAAAGCCGTAGTACGCGGCAGCAGATTAAAGGTTTGAAACACAAAGCCAATTTCTTTGTTACGCACCTCAGCGAGTTCATCATCGGTCATCGAACTCACATCCCGATTGTTGAGCACATATCTGCCGGAAGTAGGCGTGTCCAAACAACCCAACAGATTCATCAATGTAGATTTCCCCGATCCTGACGGCCCCATTATCGCAACGTACTCTCCTTTTTCGATTTGAAGATCAATACCTTTAAGTACGTGAACAATTTCGTTTCCTAAAGGAAAGTCCCGCTTAATGTTTGTAATGTCGATAAGGCTGCTCATAAAATAGAACGTATTAAAAATTGCTGGTACGGCATATATGTAGCAAGATAACCGATTGAGTTACAAAATTTACAAGCGAATCTTAAAATGTTCTTTAGCCTGCTCTGCTCTGAAAAACACAAACCCCAGCCAGAAACAATCTACCGTCACCCGAACTTTGGGATGTTGTTTAATATGTTCCCAGGCTTCGGTCATTCCTTCAGACCAATAGATATCATCAAAAATCCAGATGCTATCGTTGTGCGCGGTAGGCAGTAATGCTTCGAAATAGGCCAGCGTCGCTTCTTTACTGTGATTGCCGTCAAAGTAAATCAGATCGAAATTCCTGTTTTTTTGGTGCTTGATTGTCTCAGCAAAATCTCCGGTCAGGATTTCAACAGCATCAATTTTCCCTGTGCTTAAGGCTTTCCGGGCCACATCTGCAGTTTGCAGACAGCCTTCAAGGGAAGTTACCTTTCCGTTTTTGGGTAATGCCAAAGCTGAAGTCGCCAAACCCAGTGAAGTACCCAACTCGAGAATTGTTTTGGGTTTGAAATACGACACCACCCTGTACAGCAACTTCATACGTTTTAAAGTAGCCCCGGCGTGTTTGGCAATATCCTTTACTGCCCGGGTATTGCTTTTAAAGACCCGGGAACCGGCGCCAAAATCGGTTACCTCGATTACTTCTGAAGTGCTCAGCAAATCCCGGCGGTACTGCTTCAGCTTTTGATAGTAATCTTTTGACTTACGGTCGTACAAACATTGAGTCACAAAAGCATAAACAAAAGGCGAATGCACCCCATGCTGGTTGGTCGCCTTCCGCAGAAATTTTAAATATGCTTTAGGGATGTACCACATGCGCTGTTCTCTGTTCTCTGTTCTCTGTTCTCTGTTCTCTGTTCTCTGTTCTCTGTTCTCTGTTCTCTGTTCTCTAAAGAAATATTTCGTATTTCGTATTTCGTATTTCGTATTTCTAAGCTCTAAATAAGGTTGAAGCGTTGAAACGTTGAATCGTAAAGAATACTTTTTACTTACTACTTTCCTTTCACCCTTCCATCTTAGCACCCAGTTCAAACCAGCGCTCGGTAAACTCGTCAATTTTATCCTGAATTCCCTGCAACTCGATGGATCGCTTGTTGATTTCGTCGCCAGACAAATCGGGATTTAGAAATTCGGCTTCTTTAGCCACTTTTTCCTTTTCCAGTTTGGCGATGTCGCGCTCCAGACGGTTGTACTCCTTTTGCTCGTTATAGGAAAGGGTATTGTTCTGGGTTTTCCAATTGTCTTTGTTGGTTTCTTTAGCTGCTTCCGGTTTCTTTTCTTCTTCCTGAACCACCGCCGGTCCCGAATCGTAAGCCCTGAAATCAGAATAGTTACCCGGGAAGTCTTCTACTTCGCCCTGCCCTCTAAAAACAAAAAGGTGATCTACAATTTTATCCATAAAGTAGCGGTCGTGAGACACTACAAGCAAACAGCCGGGAAAGTCGAGCAAAAAGCTCTCCAACACATTAAGCGTTACGATATCCAAATCGTTCGTGGGCTCATCGAGAATCAAAAAGTTGGGATTCTGAATCAAAACGGTACAGAGGTACAACCGCTTACGCTCTCCTCCGCTCAGTTTTTCAACAAAATCGTATTGCTTTTTACGATCGAATAAAAAGCGCTCCAACAACTGCCCGGCAGAAATCTGTCTGCCTTTTTTAAGCGGAATGTACTCCCCAAATTCTTTAATAACTTCAATTACTTTTTGCCCCGGTTTGATCTCGATCCCCTTCTGGGTGTAATAGCCAAACTGAATGGTTTCGCCAATCACAATCTTACCCCCATCGGGTTGCATTTGCCCGGTAAGAATATTTAAGAAGGTAGATTTTCCGGTTCCGTTTTTACCAATGATCCCAATGCGTTCGCCACGCTGAAAGTTGTAGTCAAACTTGTCGAGGATTACCCGGTCTTTAAAGGATTTTGAGACTTTGTGCAGCTCTACAATCTTGCTACCCAAACGCTCCATATTGAGTTCGAGTTGTACCTCGTGATCGTTACGGCGTTTGGAAGCACGATCTTTGATTTCGGCAAAATCGTCTATTCGTGATTTTGATTTGGTCGTACGCGCCTTGGGCTGACGGCGCATCCACTCGAGTTCCTTTTTAAAAAGCTGCTTGGCTTTTCCGGTTTCGGTTTCCTCATTGGCGATACGCGCATCCCGTTTTTCGAGGTAATAGGCGTAATTGCCTTTGTAGCTGTACAGCTGCCCTTCATCAAGCTCGATGATTTCATTACACACGCGTTCCAGAAAATAGCGGTCGTGCGTAACCATAAAAAGGGTAAAGTTTTCTTTGGCGAAAAAAGCTTCGAGCCACTCAATCATTTCCAAATCGAGGTGGTTGGTAGGCTCATCTAGAATCAGCAAATCGGGTTTGCTGAGCAGCATATTGGCCAGAGCCAGACGTTTCTTTTGACCACCGCTTAGTTTTTCAACTTTCCGGCTCAGATCGTCTAGCTTCAACTGAAATAAAATCTGCGTGTATTGGGTCTCAAAATCCCAGGCCTGATGCGCTTCCATCTGATCAAAAGCTTTTTGATAGGCTTCCGAATCTTCCATATTTTGAAGCGCGTGCTCGTAGGCCGAAATCACTTTCAGGATTTCATTATCGCTATCTAAAATGGTTTCTTCCACCGTAAGATTGGGATCCAGATTAGGCTCCTGTGGTAAAAAGGCCACCTTGATGCCCTTACGGAAAATCACCTGACCACTATCGGGGTTTTCGGCACCTGCCAAAATATCAAGCATAGAGGTTTTTCCGGTCCCGTTTTTGGCGACCAGGCCTATTTTTTGGCCTTCATTAATACCAAAAGACAAATCTTTAAACAGAACCCTTTCGCCGAAGGCTTTAGAAATAGATTCTACCGAAACATAATTGATTGCGCTCATAGGCTGCGAATTTAGCTTATAAAAACGGGAATAACGTACCTCGCGTCAAGCCCACGAGGCATTTGTTGTGATGCGTTGAATGTTCTTAGACAAACCGCGATAGTTTCTTGCATTTAGCAACGCCAAAAAATTCACTTATTTAGCCAGGATGTCGGCAATATTCGGTTTAAAATAGGAAGGGCCTTTAAGTACTTTGCCGTCTTCGCGGTAAATGGGTTTACCATCGGCACCCAGCTTACTCATATTGCTGCGCTGAATTTCATCAAAAACTTCCTCGATCTTATGCTGCATTCCGTGCTCGAGAATAGTTCCGCAAAGAATGTAAAGCATATCGCCCAGAGCATCTGCGACTTCAGTCAGATCGTTATTATTAGCGGCCTCCAGGTATTCTTCGTTTTCTTCGCGCATCAACTCAAACCGGAGTTGATTTTTGGCTTTGCCTAAATCTGCCGTGGGCTTTTCTTGGATACCTAATCCAAATGCGGTGTGAAATTCGTGTACTGCTGCCAATCTTTTTTTCATTGTTTTGTTTTAAAGGTTGAAACTTTACCGTGTAAATAACCAAAAAACAGGTCTTTGTCAGATAAAGTACTATCGTTTTCTGTTTGTTATGGCTTAATTTTGCCCAAAAATACTCATAATGTTTAGCACCGGTCAGATCATTTTTGCCATTCTGTTTTTTATAGCCTTCGTCATTTTTGTGAGTTTCAGTTATAAGAAAGACCGAAAGCTGCACCGCAAAGAATACAAAGGCAGTTTTTGGGTGTTAGTAGGTTTTATCGCATTTGTTTTGATTCTCTTCGGAATAAAACTCTACCTGAAAGAATAATTCTTACTTTGATATCGCCAATACTGTGTTATTCTAGACCAAAGTGTTAAATTAGCAGTATAACCTTCCCCCTTTATTATGAAAATTCTAAAATACCTCTTCTTTTTACTGCTGATACTTTTTATCGCAGGCGCCATCTACTTTGCAACCAAAGACGGCACTTATGATATTTCAGAAAGTAAAGTGATTGAAGCTCCCTTGAGTCTCGTCTTTGATGAGGTAAATGACTACAAAACCTGGGAAGAATGGGGGCCCTGGAAGCAGGAAGATCCCACAATGGTATTCAATTACCCTGAGAAAACGAGTGGCGAAGGTGCCAGTTATTCGTGGAATGGCAAAGAAGTTGACGGATCTATGCGCACCACACAGGTAATCCCAAACCAGCGCATTGAGCAGCAAATCACTTTTATCACTCCCGCAGGTGAACGCGAGGCAGAAGTGTTTTGGCAATTTCAGGAGGTAGAAAAAGGAACCGAGGTCACCTGGGGAATACGCGGCGAGCACACCCTTACCGATAAAGCTTATTTTACGTTAACCGGTTATGACTTTGATGGTGAAATGCGCAAAATGTATCAATTGGGTCTTGATAATCTGAATCAGGAAGTAGTTGAAGCTATGAAAGCGTATACCATTAAAGTAGATGGTCTTACGCAGTATAGCGGTGGCTTTTATATGTACACGACTACTTCAACAACTTTAGAAAACGTAACTGATAAAGTAAACGAATTGCTTCCTCAGGTACGAAGTTTTATGGAAGGTAATAACATCACCATCAGCGGCAAACCTCTTACGCTTTATAATGCGAGAGACACTTCAACAAACAGCGCAATCATCTCTGGCGGAATACCTACAACCTCACGAATTGTTGTCCCTGAAGACAGTGCCATTTTATGTGGTTTTATGCCTTCGTACACCGTCATAAAAACCACGCTCACGGGCGACCTGACTTATCTTAAAGAGGCCTGGAAGAAAACGGAAGACTACCTTTCGCAAACTGGCTACAATCAGGTAGAAGGATCAGCTATTTTTGAAGTTTATGTAAAAGGTGCTGAAGAAGATCCTAACCCGGCCACCTGGATTACCGAATTGTATATTCCGGTTCAAATAGCTGAGCCCGAGAATGAACTGTTATGAAGCAATTGCTCCTCGTTTTTTTAGGTGGAGGTGCCGGCAGTACCCTACGTTATGTACTGAGTCGCTGGCTTAACACCTCGCAAAACGGAATTCCTTACGGTACTTTTGCCGCTAATATCCTGGGGAGTCTTTTAATAGGTTTGATTCTGGGGTGGGCATTTAAAAACAACAGCCTCAGCGCTAACAGTACCTTACTCCTGGCTACCGGATTCTGTGGCGGCTTTACTACATTCTCAACTTTTGCTTACGAAAATCACCTGATGCTTAAAAGCGGGGACTTCATCACCTTTGCCATTTATACGCTGACCAGTTTGATTCTTGGTTTTGCTGCCGTCTTTGCAGGAATGTGGCTCACCAAAGCTTTCTGAGAAAAAAATGAACCACTCAAGGCTTAAAATTCAATCTTTTGATTAGCTTTGAATGTATAACGTAGCAGGTACTGCTGCCAAACTAAACTAAAATGACCATTTTCTTCACATCCTATCGTCAACTGAAGGTCTCTAAGACCCCGCCGGCTTTGTTGTGTTGATACTTAAACGTTTCTATATATCACTTCTAAAGTCTGGCCCATCGCCAGACTTTTTTTTATTTCCAACAACCAAAACGAACCCATGAAAACCCTTTTCAACGCATACCTGAATACCTTTAGAGGCCTCTCTAAAGAGGTTTGGTGGCTGGCGCTCATCACTTTTGTAAACAGAGCCGGTGCCATGGTGATTCCTTTTCTATCGCTTTATTTACGAGATGATCTTAAATTTAGCCTCAGCGATGTAGGCTGGGTGATGACCTGTTTCGGTTTCGGTTCGCTTTTTGGCTCCTGGCTGGGCGGTAAGCTTTCAGACAGTTTGGGTTACTATAAGACCATTTTATTCAGTTTGCTGGGCACCGGGCTGGGATTTTTTTTCCTTCAATTTATTACAGGCTTTTGGCCAATATGCCTTGGGTTTTTTCTGCTTATTGCCATCGCCGACATGTCAAGACCGGCCTTTTTTGTCGCGCTTAGCGCTTACAGCAAACCTGAGAATAAAACCCGTTCCCTAACGCTAATCAGACTGGCCATCAACCTGGGATTTTCAGCCGGGCCGGCCATTGGCGGACTCATTATTGCAAGTATTGGCTATTTTGGCTTATTCTGGGTAGATGGTATCACCTGTATTTTGGCAGGCTTGCTTTTATTCCAGACCCTGAATCCTAAAAAAGCTAAAGAGACAGATCAGGAGGTTTTAATAGCATCTCCGCTTTCACCTTATAAAGATCATCTTTATGTGCTGTTCCTGATCGCTTTGGCCTTATTTGGAGTGGTCTTCGTTCAGTATTTTTCAACTGTACCCCTCTATTATAAAGAGGTCAGAGACTTGACAGAATCTCAAATAGGACTGCTTTTAGGAATGAATGGATTGCTGATTTTCATTTTTGAAATGCCCCTTATCGCATTTATGGAAGGTAAAAAGTGGTCACAGGTAACTAATGTGATTCTGGGCTTGTTGCTTACCGGCTTAAGCTTCGGCGCGTTTTTTATCAATTCTTGGGCAGGAATTCTCATTGTAGGAATGGCTGTGGCAACTTTGGGCGAAATGATTGCATTCCCATTTGGAAATGCATTTGCGCTGCGCCGGGCAAAATTGGGCCGTCAGGGTGCCTATATGGGATTGTACAGCATGTCATTTTCGCTTTCGCACATATTTGGGCACAATTCAGGAATGCAACTTGTAAACGGTTTTGGGTACGAAATAACCTGGCTGGTTATGGCCGGCCTATGTCTTGTAGCAATCGCTCTGTTGTATTACATTAAAAACAAACTGGAAGTAGAAGCAGGCAGTGCGCTCTCTAAAATTTAGCCTTACCCAGATAGCTTTTTATGAGCTCATTGTAGGTCGGCTTAATTTTAAGCAACTCGGTATTGGGGATTTCGTAAAGACTTTCGTAATCCTCATAACCCTGCTTTAATAATTCTTCCAGATAAAAGAAAGCTGTATTGTAATCCTGATCCTGAGCAGAAAGGCTGATAATGTCTAGATAGGATTTGGGTTCCTCAGGATGTAGTATTGTATTCAATACATTCACAAATATGCGCTGCGGAATCAATCTTTGAGTATTCAGAAATAGAAAATCTTCAATTTTATAATCGATGAATCCCAGAATACGTTTTGCCACCTGTTGTTCTTTGGGCTTGCTGCTATTTTTTGATGCCGCTTCAAACTGCCGTATGCGCTCATCCCAATAACCCAGGTTTTCAAAATTGGCCATTGCAAAATCTTCATCCAGAAAATAATCAATGTCCTCCAGTAAAAGTTGCTCTTCAATATTCCCGGAACGATCATTTCTTCGTGCCTGTTTGTAAGCGTCTGAACGTCTTACACTGCGTTGCAAATCACGAATGGGATCAAGGTCAACATACCCGCGGTAGTCGCTCTTCGCATCCTGAATAAGGTCATAACCAGTAAGGTACTCCCTGGAATCAATTATAGACTTCAGGGCTTCCAGATCTTTTGAATAATCAACCGCATAAGCGCTATCGGATTGTTCTCTATTAAGACGCTCATCATTGATGTGTTTCAGCCTGTTGACCATAACGCGTAAAAGAACAGCATCAGGCCATTCTCCTGTATTTTCGTAAGCATACAATTCATTATCCCTGCTAAAGGTATTCAGCAGATAGAAATAGTCGCTCATTTGATAGTAATTCGGAGAAGAGCGACCTACCAGCCCCATTACCAAATTTCGCCCTGCTCTGCGACTGAAGCGATTGGCAAAATACATATCATCAACCAGCAGTAGACGTGAGGCATTGGTAACCACATAGGAAAGAGCGCTTGCTACCCGGGCTCCGCTTCGTAATCCGGTGAGGTAAATATCATTTTGCTTGATGGGTATTTTTAAAAACACATCACGCATCATCAGGATGGCCTTATTGGCATTGGCATCCAGACTGTCTAATGCCTGTGGCAACGGAAAATTATTGGAAACAATTACAAAATCATCAGGCTCTGTTGCCGCCGTAAATAAGCGAGCTGCTCTTACGCCTTCCCCATCAGGATCAAAAACAAAAAGCACTTTTGAGGGCTCCTGACCCGTATAATTAACCGGCAAATAAATGGAATACGGCAAGCTGAGCGTATCATTACTTACCTCGGTTTGGGTAACCATACCCTTTGTAAAGGTTTGGTCCTGAGCATTACCGGCACTAATTGTAAAAACGAATAAAAATAGAAGTAAAGAGACGCGCATAAAAGGTGTTTCAAAAATGAACAACAAGAATTGTGCTACAATTTAGACAATAAAAAAACTGCTTTGTATTAAAGCAGTTTTAATTTAGAGGTGAAAGTTATATGTAATTTTAAGATTCTACGCGTTGGGCGACACGGGCTCTTTTTCGGAAAAGGAATTTTGCGAATAAAGAAACCACGAAAAGGTCTGCAGAGATTAGGAACAAAACTCTTGAAGCTTCTGTACCCCACAAATTGAATCCTCCGAAACCATATACCCCTGTCAAAATTGCTGTAATTAAAAATGGTACTGTTAGACGTTTCATGATTCTTTGTTTTTAGGTTTAATACTGATGTAAAAGTACTAGCATCTGGCGGTTACTTCTCCCAACGAATTCCTAATTGCTATATCTTTAACGCTTACAGGCTATTGATGTTAAGATAGTTAACACATCTCCCAGATTAATATTCCAGAATCTATAGGCCAGGCTCAAGCTTCAACGACAAAGACTTATAATTGGTCCGCAGTTTGTATCTTTGCAAAGCAAAAAAATTGAGCATGAATAGTGAAACGATAACTGCACCGGTACGCCAACCCAAACCCAAGTGGTTACGGGTTAAATTACCTACCGGAAAAAAATACACCGAACTCCGAAGCCTCGTTGACAAATACGATTTGCATACCATTTGCACCTCAGGGAGTTGTCCTAATATGGGGGAATGCTGGAGTGAGGGTACAGCCACCTTTATGATCCTGGGGAATGTATGTACACGTTCCTGTGGATTTTGCGGCGTTAAAACCGGAAGACCTGATACCCTGGACTGGGAAGAGCCTGAAAAAGTTGCTCGTTCTATTAAGTTGATGGGTATAAAGCATGCGGTTATCACATCTGTAGATCGCGATGATTTGAAGGATATGGGATCAATTATGTGGGCCGAAACGGTTAACGCCATTCGCAGGATGAATCCTCAGACCACCTTAGAAACCCTAATTCCCGACTTTCAGGGTAACGAGCGTAATATAGATCGAATCGTTGAAGTTGCTCCAGAAGTGGTTTCCCACAATATGGAAACCGTAAAAAGACTTACTCGCGAAGTGCGTATTCAGGCGCAGTACGACCGAAGTCTGGGAGTCCTTAAATATTTAAAACAGCAAGGTATTAACCGCACCAAGTCTGGCATTATGCTGGGCCTTGGGGAGACGGAAGAAGAAGTTTTGCAAACCATGCGTGACTTGCGCGAAGCTGATGTAGATGTGGTCACCATAGGTCAATACCTTCAGCCTTCCAAAAAACACCTTCCGGTAAAACAGTTTATCACACCAGATCAGTTTAAAAAATACGAGACCTTTGGCCTTGAAATGGGTTTCAGACACGTAGAAAGCAGCGCCCTGGTGCGTTCTTCCTATAAGGCTCAAAAACACATCAACTAGATTTTACAGCTATGGGCAAAATCAAAATCGGTATTAACGGTTTTGGGCGCATTGGCAGAAGACTTTTCAGGCTAGTGCACAAGCATCCGGATATTGAAGTAGTTGCTGTTAATGATCTTGCAGATGGGTTTACCTTAGCGCATCTCTTAAAATACGACAGCATACACGGTATTTTTGACGCCGAGATCCATTTTGAGAATGAGCAACTTTTTGTTGATAATAAGCCGATTCTGCTATTTCAAAATCAGAGTCCCCGGGAAAATGCCTGGAAAAAAGCAGGTGTTGATATTGTCGTAGAAGCCACCGGAAAATTTAAAACCCTCAAAGATTTACAGGGGCATCTGGATGCCGGAGCTCAAAAAGTCATTCTGAGCGTACCCCCTGTTGACGATCACATCAAAACGGTGGTTTTGGGCGTTAATGACAGCATCTTAAATGCTCAGGACCGTATAATTTCAAACGCGAGTTGCACCACTAACAATGCTGCTCCTATGATCAAGGTTGTTAAAGACCTATGCGGTATTAAACAGGCCTATATCTCAACAGTACATTCGTATACTACAGATCAAAGCCTGCACGATCAACCTCATAACGATCTCCGTAGAGCCCGGGCTGCGGGACAGTCTATTGTACCCACGACAACAGGGGCAGCAAAAGCGCTTACAAAAATTTTTCCCGATTTAAATGATGTCATAGGTGGTTGCGGCATTCGGGTTCCCGTTCCTAACGGCTCTTTAACCGATGTTACCCTTAATGTCGCCAGAGAAACCACAAGCGAGGCGATCAATGAAGCTTTTATAAAAGCTTCACGCGGTCATTTAAAAGGTATTCTAGACTATACCACCGTGCCTCTTGTTTCCATTGACATTGTGGGCAATACACACTCGTGCATTGTTGATGGTCAAATGACTTCGGTGATTGGAAATCTGGTTAAGCTAATTGGCTGGTATGATAACGAAACAGGTTATTCCTCAAGACTTATCGATCTCATTCTAAAGATATCTTAAAAATATAAGGCAAAACTCTCCATATTTTCGCCAAAGTGTCTATATTAGTGGCTTAATGAACACAATAATGCTGTCCCTCAGAAATTTTGTTGTTGTACTTTTTACGTTATCCTGCCTCTATTCTTTTGGTCAAAAACCAAAAAATCTGGAGACTACACAAGAGATTCTGGTAGACTCCCTGCTCATAAAGGGCATCAATGCCATCAACACGGCAGAGTTTGACAAGTCTATTCTGAAATTTCAGGAGGCAAAGCAATTGGCACGTAAGATAAACAATCAAAGCCGTGTTGGCCTTAGCCAGCAGTTGCTCGCAAATGTATATTTGAAGCAGGGCGAATACGACAAGGCTTTTCCGGAAATTCACGAGGCCATCAAGATCCATCAGGAGTTACAGGAGTCCGGTAAATTGGCAGAAGATTATTTGACTTATGCCCAACTTCTCGATAAAACCAATAATAAGACTGAAGCTTTAAAATTCCTGGACCAATCAATTGCTATTTTTGAGAGTTCGGGAGAAAAGAATGCCAAGCAAAGCTTAGCTACGGCACACCTGTACAAAGGCGCTATACTTCAGGAGCAGAAAAAAGACGATGCAGCTATTAAAGAGTTTGAACGGGCCTTACAATTTTTCTCTAAGCTCAGTGACTCCCGCAATAACTACAGTATTGCCAGACTGAAACTCCTCATTGCCCGAAGCCACAATAATCTTAATAAACTTGATAAAAGTTTAGCTGAGGCCACCGAAGCTTACAATTTGAGTAAAGAAGGCAGTTTCCCGCTAATCGAAACTGACGCGCTGAGATTGCTGAGCACCATCTCCCGAAAAATGGGCAACCCAGAAAATGCCTTAAAATATTTGGAGCAGTACATTCAAAAAGCACAATTGTATTTTCAGGAAGATCTTGCAAGCACGCGCAATCTTGCTGCCCGCAATGCCTTAATGGCCGATATAAACCCTCATAATTATGACGTTTCAAAACGCGTACAGGCAAATAAAATAACCACTGTTTTAATTATAGCACTTTTTACAATTCTATGTCTTTTAGCTTTATCGCTTTATAAAAACAACAACCTTAGAGCTAAAGCCAATGAATTACTACAGGCTAAAAATGCCGAACTGGTAATCGCCAAGGAAAATGCCGAAAAAGCATCGGTAGTAAAAGCTCAGTTCTTATCTACTATCACCCACGAACTGCGTACTCCTATGTATGCCGTGACCGGGCTTACCCATTTACTGTTAAGCGAAAACCCCACAGAAGAACAGAAAAAACACCTCGATTCTTTAAAATTTTCGGGAGAATACCTGCTTTCACTTATAAATAACATTCTTGACCTTAACAAACTTGAGGCTGATAAGGTAGAAGTTGAGCAGGCAACCTTCAATCTGCGGAAACGCGTAGATGACGTGCTATTTGCCCTGGAACGTTCGGCTCAGGAGAAAGGCAATAAATTGCATCTGGAATACGATTCAGAAATTCCTGATCAAATAATCGGAGATCCTTTAATGATCTCGCAAATCCTCATCAACCTTATCGGTAACGGAAACAAATTTACGCGTGACGGTGATATTTTTGTGCGTATTAAGCAACTGAGCCGCAACGAGACCCAAACCTATTTACATTTTGAGGTTGAAGATACCGGCGAGGGAATTAGCAAGAAAAAACAAAAAGACATATTCCAGAATTTCACTCAGGGGTCTGTACAAATCAACCGCAAATTTGGCGGTACCGGCCTGGGGCTTTCTATTGTTAAGCGCTTACTTACGCTTCAGAAAAGTAAGATTGAGCTGGAGAGTACTTTAGGTAAAGGATCTAAGTTCTTCTTCGACATTAAATACGGCCTGACTCAAAACAAAAAAGAGCCGGAAGAGCGTGTTTACGAAATTGACTACGATGCCCTTAAAGGCCGAAACATTCTTGTTGTAGAAGACAATAAGATCAACCAGATGATCACCCGCAAGATCCTCGAGAAAAACGAAATGAAATGCGATGTAGCCGATAATGGTGAGATTGCGATTGAAAAGGTGCGTTTTGAAAATTACGATCTGGTGCTGATGGATATTCACATGCCGGGAATCAGCGGTATTGAAGCCACACAAAAGATTAGAGAATTCAACAAAGATCTGCCTATTCTTGCGCTGACAGCCGTAACTATTGATGAAAACATTGACGACTTTTATCTGGCCGGGTTTAACGACATCATACCAAAACCCTACAAGGTCGAAGAATTCTTCTTCAAAATTCACAATGCACTAAAACGCAAGAATGTGATTCTCTAAGTACGGGAATGGCCTTCCGTAAAACGCAAAACCGAATTATCAAAAGCTTCCGCATTTTCCAGGAATTGCACTGCAATAGGTAGGTAATACAACTGTGCGTTATTCAATTTATCATGTAATCGCACATAATCCTTTTCGGTAGTCAGGATTCTGTTTTTACCATCCAAAGCCTTTAATTCTGCCGGGCTAAAAGTGTGATGATCTCCAAATTCCAGATGCTCGTAATCTAAACCTAGCCGATCCAGATAATCTATAAAGGGCTTCGGTTTTGCAATCCCGGTTACTACGGTAATTGGTTCAGTTTTAAGAACGTCCCAACTGAGCTGCCCGTCTACACCTGCAGGCATACCGTAGGCGATACCCGCATAATAAACAGGAGCTTCTGTGTACTGCGCTATTCGACCCTTAATTTTGTCCTGCTCAGATTTCGACAACTCCAAAGGACACTTGGTTATCACAACAACATCAGCCCGCGCCGCACCAGATCTGGACTCACGCAGGTTTCCGGCAGGCAATACAAAATCGCTATAAAACAAATCAGAATAGGCAGTAAGCATCACCAGAAAGCCCGGTTTGACATGACGATGCTGGTAAACATCATCCAGTAAAATAACTTCGGGAACCGGATTTTTTTCGCGTAAGCGTTCAATACCCAGACTGCGTTTTTCACAAACCGCTACCTGAATCTGATTGAATTTCCGGGCAAACTGAAGCGGCTCATCTCCTACTTCTGTAGCCGAATTTTCAGGCAAGACATCCAGATACCCCTTTGTTTTACGACCATAACCCCTACTCAGCGTTGCAATTTGATTGCGATCCTGAAGCAAGCGGATTAGGTATTCGACAACAGGTGTTTTCCCGGTACCTCCTACCGAAAGATTACCCACGCCAATCACCGGAAAGTCATATTCCCGCTCCTGAAAAACTCCATTCGCAAAAAAGAAATTGCGTACACGAGTAATACCGTCGTATACCACAGCAAAAGGCCAAAGAATTAAACGTAACTTTTTCACAAGCCCGAAGGTATTACTTTTAGCTTAAATGCAGTATTTCAATACCAATAACAGGATTTGAATACTGCTCTTGTTCTCCAGCAAGCATTGCATAACTTTACCAAATACAGCAGACTTATTATTTATGCAACTACAAACAATTATTGAAGCGCTTGAAAACTTCGCTCCGCTCGCTAACGCCGAAGATTTTGACAATGTGGGACTTCTGGTTGGTGACCGCAATTCTGAAATCACGGGAATCCTAGTCACCCTCGATACGCTCGAAAAAACCGTAGACGAAGCGATTGACAAAAAATGCAACCTTATTGTAAGTTTTCACCCTATCATTTTTATCGGACTCAAAAAAATCACCGGTAAAAACTACGTGGAACGGGTAGTACTTAAAGCCATACAGCACGATATCGCCATTTACGCCATTCATACCGCGCTTGATAACGTTCCGCACGGGGTGAGCAAAGGCATGTGTGACGCTCTTGATCTTACGGATCGTAACATTCTAATCCCGAAAAAAGGAGCGATCAAAAAACTGGTCACCTACATTCCGCATAAGTCTTTTGATCAGGTTCGAAATGCGCTTTTTGAAGCAGGAGCGGGCAGTATAGGCAATTACGATGAGTGCAGCTTCAGCCTTGAAGGTGAAGGCACATTTAAGGGTAATGCTGACAGCAACCCAACACTTGGTGAAAAAGGACAGCTGCATACCGAAGCTGAAAAGCAACTCAATCTGACCTTTGAAGCCCGGCTGGAGTCAAAAGTACTTTCGGCATTGTTTAAAGCACACCCCTATGAAGAAGTGGCCTTTGAGGTTACAAGCTTAGACAACAGCAATCAAAATCTGGGGATGGGAATGATAGGCAGCTTGCCAAATGCTTTGGATGAAAAGACTTTTCTAAACCTGGTAAAAAAGGCTTTTAAGGCGGAAGGAATTCGCCATTCTGCTTTGCTTCACAAAGAAGTGAAACGCGTAGCGGTTTTGGGTGGAAGCGGAAGCTTTGCCATTGATGCCGCAAAAGCCGCAGGAGCAGACGCATACATCACGGCAGATTTAAAGTATCATCAATTTTATCAGGCTGAAAATCAGATCCTGTTGGTGGATATAGGACACTACGAAAGCGAACAATACACAAAAAATATCCTGGCCGACTTTCTTACGAAAAAATTTACTAATTTTGCAGTCGTTTTATCAGAAGAAAACACCAATCCTATTAAGTATTTATAATATGGCAAAAAAGAACGAAGCGACCGTAGAAGAAAAACTCAGAGCATTATACGATTTGCAGCTGATACATTCACGCGTCGACACCATACGCAACGTGCGTGGAGAGCTTCCTTTGGAAGTTGAAGATCTTGAAGATGAAGTTGCGGGATTAAATACCCGACTTGAAAAATTAGGAGGTGAATTAGGCCTTATAGATGATCAAATCAAGGCTAAGAAGATTTTGATTGAAGACGCTAAAGCAGCGATCAAAAAATATTCTGAGCAACAAAAGAATGTACGTAACAACCGTGAGTACAACTCATTGAGCAAGGAAATCGAATTCCAGGAACTGGAAATTCAGCTTGCAGAGAAAAACATTCGTGAGTACCGCGCACAGATTGAGCAGAAAAACGAAGTAATCGAAACTACCAAAGAACGTCTTGAAGAGCGTAAGGCTCACCTGAAACACAAGAAAGACGAACTTGAAGAAATACTGGCAGAAACTCAGAAAGAAGAAGAAGCTTTGCTTGCTAAAAGCGAGAGCTACGAAGAAACTATTGACGAGCGTCTGGTAAAAGCCTATAAGCGCATTCGTTCTAACGTACGTAACGGTCTTGCAGTAGTTGCTATTGAGCGTGGTGCCTCAGGTGGTTCATTTTTTACCATCCCTCCACAGGTACAGGTAGAAATTGCAGGTCGCAAAAAAATCATCACAGACGAGCACAGTGGTCGTATTCTGGTAGATGAGGAGCTTGCACGAGAAGAGCAGGAAAAAATGAATGAGATTTTCGCAAAAATCTAATTCATCATAAATCAAAGTACTGAAAGCCCCGACATTCGGGGCTTTTTTTATGTCCATACGGCTAGTTTAACAGGCTGTTAGCAGCTTGCGTACGAGAATTCCTTTAATTTTATTGAAATTCCCAACTCATGAGATTATTTAGTTTTATAGCTGCTACGATTTTGCTTGTTTCCTGCAAGAATGCAAACACCGGAAATGAAGCAGATAGACAAATGGCTCAGCTTGAGCCGGTACAAACCCAACCCGTGAATGGTTATCAGCGCGCCTATTTTGCAAGTGGCTGTTTTTGGTGTGTAGAAGCCATATTTGAAAGTCTTAAAGGCGTAAATGAAGTCATTAGCGGTTACAGCGGGGGCACCGAGCAAAACCCTACATACAGACAGGTAAGTTATGGTAAAACCAATCACGCCGAAGCAGTAGAGGTGTTTTACGATCCTTCAGTTATAAGTCATCAAACACTGGTCAAGGTATTTTTTGGCTCACACGACCCCACCACGCTTAATCGCCAGGGACCCGATCGCGGAAGGCAATACCGCTCTATCGCTTTTTATCAAAATGAGCAGGAACGAGAAATTATCGAAAACACCATAAAACAATTAAACAAACAGGATTTTGATGGTGAAATCGTAACTCAGGTTTTACCTTTCAGAGAATTTTGGAAAGCCGAAGCTTACCATCAGGATTATGAAGAAAAAAATCCCGGAGATCCGTATATTCAGGGTGTATCTATACCACGCTATAATCGATTTAAAAAACAATTTCCAGAACTTCTAAAAGACAACGCTCACTAATGAAAACCATTACCAACCTTGCCTTAGTCCTGTTCTCCATGAGTGCTGCCGCTCAGGAAGATTTTTCAAAACTCAAATGGCGCAATCGCATTCTGGTGTTTTCAACCCAAAATCTGAAAGATGAGACTTTCGTAGCTCAGTGGGAAAATTTTAAAAGCTCCTCTAAAAAAATTGACGACCGAAATATTCTGCTTTTCGCATTATCAAAAGGAAGGATACTTGATAAAGATCTCAAAGTGATTCCCAGTTATCACATTGCTCCTTTACGTAAAAAATACAACATCCCTCAAACTTATGAAGGCATTACGCTGATTGGTAAAGATGGAGGGGTTAAACTTCAAAAACCGCTGCATACAGAGCCCCGGGTATTTTTTGAAGCCATAGATCAAATGCCAATGCGCCAGCAGGAGATGCGTCAGAATATTGACGATTAAAACAAACTAAATTAGAAAAACGTCAGGGATAGACCTGTTTTATGTAAACGTCTATCCCTTTTTTTTATTAGTAAGTGGTAAGGTAGGCACTTACAGCACAGTATATATCTGATCTTCTTTTTCATTTTACCAAACGTTTAACAGCCTGTATTGTCAGGCTGTATTAATTTTTAGACTTACTAAATATAATACCCTGACAGGGCCATAAAGCTCTGTCTTATATAAAAATTATACTATGAAAACGAATCAACCCTTACTAGAATCGTACAACCTGGGCGCTATAACCCTAAAAAACAGAGTCGTTATGGCCCCTATGACCCGAAGCCGGGCAGACAATCCGGACACGGCTCCTACTGACTTACACGTTGAATACTATACCCAGCGCGCCGGCGCCGGTCTCATCATTACTGAAGGATCTCAGGTTTCTAAACGCGCTGTTGGATATATTCATACTGCCGGAATTTATAATAAAGCTCAGGTTGCAGGCTGGAAAAAAGTAGTAGACGCCGTGCACGAAGAAGGCGGAAAAATATTTATTCAACTTTGGCACGTAGGCCGTATGTCGCATCCCGACTTTCACAATGGTGAAAAGCCACTTGCTCCCAGTGCCGTAAATCCCAATGCAAAATCCTATACGCCTCAAGGTTTTAAAGACACGGTTGAGCCTAAAGCAATGACACTTGAAGAGATTGCGGAAACGCAACAGGAATTTGTACACGCCGCTAAAAACGCAAAGGAAGCCGGTTTTGACGGAATCGAAATACACAGTTCAAACGGCTATTTATTCCATCAGTTTTTTAATAAAAAATCCAATCTAAGAGAAGATCAATATGGTGGTTCCATTGAAAACAGAGCGCGGTTTTTCTTTGAAACACTAGACAAAGTAAAAGAAATCTGGCCTGAAAACCGAATTGGCGTGCGCCTTAATCCTTCCTTAAACGGAACGTTCGGGATAGAAGCTACCGAAGAAACCATCCCTACTTTTGATCATATTATTGAGCGCCTCAACCATTATGATTTGGCCTATCTGCATCTTTCAGAACCTTTTACTGATGTAAGTGACATTGACTTTTTGGTAACCGAAATCGCTAAACGCTATCGTCCCCGTTATAAAGGAAACTTAATGATCAACGCAGGTTTTACTCAGGAGACCGGTAATACCGTGATCGAAGAAGGAAATGCTGATCTGGTCGCTTTTGGTAAACTGTTTATTTCAAACCCTGATTTACCACAGCGCTTTGCGTTAAATGCTCCGATGGCTGAGTGGGATCAGGACACATTCTATACACAGGGTTCTAAAGGCTATACAGATTACCCGGCTTATGAACCTAAGGAGCAGGAAGCCTAATATCTAAATGTTATGTTATTTCGTTTAATGTTAACAGCTTAATGCTTAAACATAAACTAATTTAAGGGTCAGTTCCTAAATTGACCCTTTTTTTATGAAACATTATGATGCACAAGACCTTGAAAATCTACCCTCAAGGTATCGAGCCCATTTTATAAACAGTTGTACCGGCTTCAAATCTGCTAACCTTTTGGGCACCATTTCTGAAGACGGTATTACTAATGTTGCCATTTTCAGTTCGGTAACGCATTTGGGAAGCAACCCTCCCCTGCTCAGTTTTATTTTAAGACCCAACACGGTTAAGCGCAACACCTACGACAACATTTTAAAAATGGGTGTTTTTACCGTTAACCATGTCAATCAAAACTTTATCAGAGAAGCCCATCGCACATCTGCAAAGTATGATGGCGGCGTTTCTGAATTTGACAAAACACTCCTTAATGAAGAATATTTGGATGGTTTTAAAGCCCCTTATGTAAAACAAAGCAGGGTGAAATTAGGCTGCGAATTTGTAAATGAATATTTCATTAAAGAAAACGATTGCCACTTTATCATAGGCGCGATCAAGCACATCTATGTAGATAAAGAAATACAGGCTGAAGACGGCTGGCTCAACCTGGAAACAGCTCAAACCGTTTGCATTGACGGACTTGACGGGTATGCCCTTCCGCAGATTTTAAATCGTTTTTCCTACGCAAAGCCCGATGAAAACGTAAGATCCCTTTCTGACCTTGGCTCATAAAAAACCAAACCTTCCTCAAAAAATTTGTGCAACCTGCGGCAAACCTTTTACGTGGCGAAAAAAATGGGAGAAAAACTGGGACGACGTTAAATACTGCAGCGAACGCTGCCGCAGATCAAAATCAAAAACATGAATATTGCCTGGTTTAAAAACGACTTAAGAACACAGGATAACAACAGCCTATTTCAAGCTGCACAAAGCGAAAAACCGCTGATAGCTGTTTACTTTTTCGACCCTAAACAATTTAAAACAGACCGTTTTGGGTTTAAGAAAACTGAAAAATACAGGGCACAGTTTTTAATTGAAACCGTTCAGGAGCTTCGTAGCGAGCTTGAAAAATTAAATATCTCCTTACTGGTCTTTGCTGAAGAACCCGAAACCAAACTTCCTGAGATCATCAAAAACTATAAGATTGAAAACGTGTTCCTCCAAAAGGAATGGACTTTTGAAGAGCGTATGGTTGTTGAGGGAGTAAAAGCCAATTGTTCAAATTCGGTGACATTTGTAGAAACCTATGATCAGTTTCTCATTCATCCCGATGACCTGACCTATTCTTCCTTTGATAAAATCCCAGAGGTATTTACCCAATGGCGGAAGAAATGTGAGAAGCAGGCTGACATTAGAAAGACCGTAGCGATTAAACCTCTGAATCCAGAAAATCTACTCGGTGAAGCAACAGCCATTCCATCACTTGAAGATTTGGGTTTAGAATCCTTTGAAGTAGATGAGCGTACTGCTTTTCCATTCAAGGGTGGAGCGCTTCAGGGGTTGAAGCGGATGAAGAATTATTTTTGGGAGACCAAAAACTTAGCCCGTTATAAAAAAACGCGTAATGGGCTGGTGGGCAAAGATTACAGTTCTAAACTTTCGGCATGGCTGGCAAACGGAAGCATTTCGCCCCGAACCATTTATTACGAAGTAAAAAAGTTTGAACAGGAAGAAACTAAAAACGACAGCACCTACTGGCTGATTTTTGAACTCTACTGGCGGGATTTCTTTAAATATGTTTCGCTTAAACACGGTGATAAAATTTTCCATCTGAGCGGTATTTTAGACAAAGACTACCACTGGAGCACCACTAAAGCTGCCCGCGAAGAATGGATTGAGGGGCGAACCAAATATGATTTTGTCAATGCCAATATGAAAGAAATCGCTCTAACCGGCTTTATGAGCAACCGCGGCAGGCAAAATGTGGCGAGTTTTTGGGCGAAAGAACTGCAGCAGGACTGGCGCATTGGCGCTGCCTATTTTGAGAGTATGCTTATAGATTATGACGTGCACAGCAATTATGGCAACTGGCTTTATAACAGCGGGGTGGGCAATGATCCGCGCGATCGTAAATTCAATATAGAAAGCCAGGCGGACCGCTACGATGGCGATCGCAAATACCGTGATCTCTGGTTAGCTAAAACCTTATTTGATTAATTTTTTGGAAGAGCCAAATGAGATTCATTTAAATACTTAAGATTTTGAAAACTTTACGCCTCATTCTGGGAGACCAACTTAATCATAAACATTCCTGGTACGATCAGGACGACAACGACATCATCTACTTTATGGCCGAAATGCGCCAGGAAACTGATTATGTAAGGCATCACATTCAAAAGGTGGTGGCGTTTTTTGAGTCGATGCGCAATTTCTCGGAATGGCTGGAAGAACGCGGCAAAAGCGTCATTTATTTTAAAATTGATCATCCGGATAACGAACAGGATTTGGTCAAAAATCTCAAAAAACTCATCAAGGCGCACGATATCGAAAAGTTTGAATACCAACTCCCGGATGAATACCGGCTTGATGAGCAACTGAAGAACTTCTGCAAGGATCTCGATCTGGAAACCGAAGCTTTTGATACCGAACACTTTCTAACTTCACGTACCGATCTGGAAAAATTCTACGAAGGAAAAAAAGCCTACACTATGGAATATTTCTACCGCGATATGCGTAAGAAATATGATATTATGATGGTGAACGACAAAGATCCTGAGGGTGGCAAATGGAATTTTGACCAAAGCAATCGCAAAAAATGGAAAGGTACACCTGAAATCCCCCATGAACGCGGTTTCCGTAAAGACGTCTCCAAGACCCTGGAGCAAATAGAAGAGGCAAGAATTAAAACTATAGGCAATATTGACGCATCGGCATTTAACTGGCCTACCTCCCGCCCCGATTGCCTGAGTGTTCTCAATTATTTCTGCGAAAATTTATTGGTACACTTTGGCGACTATCAAGATGCGATGGATCCCGATCAGATTTACCTCTTTCACAGCCGGTTGAGTTTTGCGATGAACAGCAAGATGCTGCATCCCAAAGAAGTAATTGAAAAAGTAATCGCGCATTGGCGCGAACATAAAGACAAAATCGACATCAGTCAGGTTGAAGGTTTTGTACGCCAGATTTTAGGCTGGCGTGAGTATATGCGCGGGATGTACTGGATGAAAATGCCGGGTTACAGACGTAGCAACAAACTTGACAACCAAAATAAGCTTCCTGATTTTTACTGGACAGCAGACACGAAAATGAACTGCATGCGCCACGCCATCAAGCAAAGTCTCGACCATGCTTATGCGCATCACATACAGCGACTTATGATTACGGGCAATTATGCGCTGCTTACACAAACCCATCCTGATGAAGTAGATGAATGGTATCTGGGCATCTATATTGATGCTATTGAATGGGTTGAAATCACCAATACCCGGGGCATGAGTCAGTTTGCAGACGGTGGCCTGGTGGCCACAAAACCTTACGTCTCCAGCGGAAGCTACATCAATAAAATGAGTAATTATTGCGGCGACTGTGCCTACAGCGTTTCCAAGAAAACCGGAGATAATGCCTGTCCCTTCAACAGTTTATACTGGAATTTTCTCTACGAAAAGCAGGAATTTTTTAAAGATAATCAGCGTATGAATATGATGATGAGTATGCTGGAGAAGAAAGATCAGAAGGATTTGGAGGCCCTGGTCGATAGAGCGCAAGAAATCATAAAGAATCCTCAAAACTTCTGATTTTCAAGTTAATTCGATGTTAAGCGCATTTGCCACATCACTTTCATAGAGTACTTTTAGTTAACTAACCAATATATTTATAACTATGAGAGATATTATTTGGCTTATTGTGGTGATCTTAATTATCGGATGGCTTGTTGGCTTTTTTGGCTTCGGCGAATCTGTAGGAAGTTTAATCCACATCTTGTTAGTACTTGCGGTAATTGCAATACTTTACAAGTTGGCCACAGGCAGACGTCTTTAACTAAACAACCAAAAATTATGAAACGTTTTATTTTAATTTTCGCCCTGATGGGTACGCTGGCAACAACGCTCTACAGTTGCCGTGAATCAACCGAAGACAAAGTGGAAGACGCTGCAGATGATGTAGGAGACGCCATGGAAGATGCTGTTGATTAAAGAATAAGACCCTAATCATAAAAGCCGCTTTTATAGCGGCTTTTTTTATGCCTCAAATTTTTAAAAAGCCTTAACAAACGGGAGTTAATATGGGTTAAATGACTTTGGATTCCCTCAGGTACTGGTTAACTTTAAATAAAAACAAAGAATTATGAATACTGAAATCACAACAAAACCGATTACCAATTTACAGGGAACCTGGGAACTCAATAATGGCTACAAAATGCCCTATTTAGGTCTTGGTGTCTGGAAAGCCGAAGACGGCGAAGAAGTCATAAATGCCGTAAAATGGGCAATTGAGGCCGGTTACCGCCACATTGATACCGCAAAAGCCTATGATAATGAAGAGGGTGTAGGCAAGGCCATAAAAGAAAGTAGTGTTGCACGTAAAGACCTGTTCATTACCAGTAAATTATGGAACAGCGATCAGGGTTATGAAAGTACCTTAAAAGCCTTTGAGAAAACACTACAGCGTTTAGATATAGATTATTTGGATCTCTACCTTATTCACTGGCCTGTTGAGGGCAAATACAAGGACACCTGGAGAGCGATGGAAAAACTGTATAAAGAAGGAAAAATTAAAGCTATCGGCGTAAGTAACTTTTTAGAACATCAGCTTATAGACTTAATGAAAGACTGCGAGGTAAGACCAATGGTTGACCAATTGGAATTTCACCCCTGGTTGGTTCAGGAAGACTTGCAAAAATTCTGTGCTGAAAACGACATCCAATATGAAGCCTGGTCTCCGCTGATGCAGGGTAAAGCCTTCAAAAACGAAACCTTGAAAAAAATTGGTGAGAAGTATGACAAAACCCCGGCACAGGTGGTTATACGTTGGGACTTGCAAAACGGAGTCATTACCATTCCTAAGTCGACCTCGAAAGATCATATAGAAAGTAATGCTGATGTCTTTGATTTCGAACTTAGTGAAGAAGATATTCAAACCATAAACGCCCTAGATAAAGGTGAGCGCATAGGGCCCGATCCCAACAATTTTGATTTTTAATTATAAGAACTATATTTTGGCAAACTACCTGAGTTAAGGCCTAAGGGTGTTAGTTAAAAATAAATTTTACTTTTTAGGCAAGCCCGATGGGATTAATCCCCCTGGCGGCGCCAATGAAAACCTGCCTGTCCGGCAGGTTTTTTTAATGCCGTATCGGAAAGATTTTTCAGCATTTTGGCGGGCAAAGCCTAGGAGACTTTGTAGTTTTGCCGGAAAGCATTTTTTTGATTTATGTGGAATTTAGAAGGAAAAACCGCTCTGATTACAGGCGGAACTAAAGGGATAGGCCGGGCAACGGTGATGGAATTTGCAAGACTGGGTGCCAAAGTCATTTTTACCGCCCGTAATGGTGCTGAAGTTGCAGCTTTAGAACAGGAACTTAGCGAGGCAGGCTATATCGCATCAGGTATGGCCGGTGATGTTACTAACGAAGACGATCAGGATAAACTCACCGATTTTGTATTTCAGCGCAGCGGTACGCTTGATATTCTGGTGAACAATGCCGGTACCAATATTCGAAAAGAGGCTCACATTTATGAGCCTGAAGAATACCGCAAGATCCTGGAAGTAAACCTCATCGCTCCTTTTGAACTTACCCGTAAATTTTTCGCTTTGCTCAAACGCAGTACTCAGGCATCTGTGATCAATGTGGCATCTGTTGCCGGGTCGCAGGATGTAAAAAGCGGCACGCCCTACGCGATGTCAAAAGCAGGTCTAATTCAGGAAACGCGAAGTCTGGCAAGCGAGTGGGCAGCCCACAACATTCGTGTTAATGCGGTTTCTCCCTGGTATACCGCTACGCCTTTAGTTCAGGAAGTTATGGATCAAAAGGAACGCTATGAAAAAATCGTGGAACGCACTCCCATGAAACGCTTTGCAGAACCCGAAGAAATGGCAAATACCATCGCGTTTCTTGCCATGGATAAAGCTTCGTTTATCACCGGACAAAATCTTCAGGTAGATGGTGGTCTCAGCGCGAATGCGCTTTAAGAGTGCAGAGTGCTGAATGCTGAGTTATAAAGTTTTAACTCAGAACTCATCACTCTTAACTCAGGTCTTCTATTTATAAACCGTAAATACAGAATGTAATGCATTGCGCTAAATCCTTGAAACAAAAAAACTCAGAACTCATCACTCTTAACTAAGAACTCCTATTTATACCCCTGCGCCTGAAGGTTGAACAATTCGGCGTAAAGCCTAGGTTTCTGCATCAGTTCTTCGTGCGTGCCCAGTTCGAGTATTTTTCCGTGTTGTAAAACCAAAATACGGTCTGCCATTCGCACGGTACTGAAACGGTGCGAAATGATGATGCTGGTTTTTCCTTTGGTCAAATCTATAAAGCGCTCAAAAACTTCATACTCGGCTTTAGCGTCTAGAGCCGATGTAGGCTCGTCAAGGACCATTACTTTGGCATCTTTCATATACGCCCGCGCCAGAGCCACTTTCTGCCACTGTCCGCCCGAAAGCTCCTGGCCCTGTTTAAAGCGCTTACCCAGTTGCGTATCGTAGCCGTGCTGCAAGGTTTCAATCACTTCATTGGCCAGACTCAATTGTGCCGCATTTACAATACGCGCATCATCCTGTACGGCCAAAATATCGCCTACAGCAATGTTTTCGCGAAGCGTAAATTCATAGCGAAAGAAATCCTGAAAAATCACCCCAAAAAACTGCTGATAGGCCGCCTTATCGTAGTTATTGATATTTATTCCATCCAGTAAAATTTCGCCCTGAGTAGGCTCATAGAAGCGTAGCATCAGCTTAATGAGCGTGGTTTTACCGGCACCGTTTTGACCTACAAAGGCCATCTTCTCACCGGCATTCAATTTAAAACTCACACCTTTCAACACCTCGTGATCGCTTCCGGGATAGGCAAAATGCAAATCCCTGATTTCAAAACCGGTATGTATCTCTTTTGGCAGGGCCAAAAACTCCCGGTCCTCATCGGCTATTTTTAAATCGATAAAATCGAAATAGTCCTTAAGATACAAGGCGCTTTCGGTAATACGCGTAAAGTTGGTGAAAAAGGTTTGCAGACCGGTGCGCAGGCGGTTAAATGAAGCGGAAAGGAAGGTGAGCTCACCAATGGTAATTTCACCCACTAAAACACTGCGAATAATAACCAAATAAGCCCCATAATAGCAAACTACTCCCAAAACATTAAAACCGGCACTATAAGCGCTACGTTTTATGGTCAGCCTTTTATTGATTTCGAAATATTGCTCGCTCAGGTTTCTAAAGCGTTTGGCAATAAAATCAGTAAGACCGAAGAGTTTGATCTCTTTTGCCGTTTTATCATTTGCCCCGATGTACCGCAGGTAGTCGAGTTCACGCCTTTCGGCTGTCCAGCTTCTGGAAATTGAATATTGCTGCCCGCTGAAGCGAATTTCATTTATAAATAAGGGGATAATACTTAGCGCAAGCAAGACGATTAAGATAGGCTGAAAGTAAATAAGCCCCGCGATGAGTGTGCCTATAGAAATGGTGCTTTGTGCCTGAGCCAGCGCGGTGCTCATAAGCCCTACCCTGCCCTGAGTTTGCTGGCGGGCGCGCTCCAGCTTATCGTAAAATTCAGAATCTTCAAGCTGACCAATATCAATTTTACTGGTCTTGCGTATCATCTTTTCGGAAGACGCGATGTTATAGCGGTCGCCCAGCAATCCATCGGTAATCCCGGTAAGGCGATTTAAAATATCAGACAGGATTACGATACCAAACTCCAACAGCACATAATTCCATAAGCTTGTGTAATCGGGATTTGTAGCGGCTACCTGAGCGATGATCTCGTCAATGATGAGCTTTCCTACCCAAAGAATCACTACCGGAGAAAAGGCATTGATCAATCTGCAAAACAGATTGGTCAAAAACAGAGGCGGACTAACACTCCATATTTCTTTAAAAAAGCGGGGGATGAACCGCAGCGCCTGAAAGGAAGTCCTGACGCTGGTTTTCTTTTGATCCTGAATACTACTTAAGCCTTTTGCCATACTGCAAAGATACTCTTACCGCAAACAGAAAATCAAACGCTGTTGCTTAAAGTTTACAGCGTACAATCGCAATACGCATCACTTCCTTTACCAAAACGGTAGGTTAGCGTAAGACCTATAAACGTGTACCAGTCGTTATTCTCAAAATTGGGAAGACGATTAGCTTCTACGCGCTCATCATCGGGAAAAGAACCATCCAGATTGTCATTCAGACTGTACCTTGGCGCCAGTTCAATCCCCAGCATAAAATTGCGTCCCACAAAAGTTTTGAATCCGGCACCCATAGGTAAGGTGAGCCGGGTACGGGTGCCGTAGACTACAGACTCCACATCCTCAAAACCGTTGGATAATGGGTAATACCCCTCATCACCATAAATAGCTCCCACACCTCCGTAAATGTAAAAATCAATGGGATTGGGTTTGTTTTTAAAAAACGAAAAAGGCACAAACTCAAGGGCTACTGCAGCTTCAATATTGGTATGCTCAAAAGAATAATACAGGTTCTGATTTCTCCCGTTTCCACGAAAACCATCATTGGCGTCCCGGTCGTTATCAGCAAGCGTGAGATAGGTAACGCTGGCCCGTGCGCTGAGACTTTCAGTAAAATTCATCTTGCCAATCACGCCAAAAAATGCCCGATTAGGAGCGACAAACGCCTTTTTTCCAATTTCACCGTAATAATTAACTCCACCCAGATATAAACCCAGATCGTAAGTAGTCTGTGCCGCAACTGTATGCAGACCCAAAATAAAAAAGCTGCTTAATATTGTAAAAATTCGAAAAATCATAAAATGCCGGTTTAAACTAGGAACCCAGGGGTGTTTACTCCCAGAGTTCTGATTGAACTAAAATCTTATTTTGAGTGTAACCCGAATAGGGCTATCCCCTCAAAACCCTTTAGGTTGAAGCACTTGTATGATCGCAGATTAGGGGGCGTAGAAATAGGCTTAAATTGACAAGTGAATTCAGCTTATTTCTTAACTTTCAAAATAATACTATTTCAGTTTATAACGCTAATAAATCAAAAAATTGTCTAATACAGGATTAATAATCGAAGAGCGCGCCCGGGATATCGGCGACTTTTTAGTGGGAAGATTGCTGCCTTTTCGCAAGAAAAGAATGGTAGGCCCCTTTATTTTTATAGATCATATGGGGCCTAACCAACTGGGACCCGATTCGTATATGGATGTAGATCAGCATCCACACATTGGGCTTTCTACCCTTACGTATCTTATTGAAGGCGAACTCATGCACGAAGACAGCATAGGCACTTATCAGCGCATCAAACCCGGTTCTGTTAACTGGATGGTCGCCGGTAAGGGTGTGGTGCATACCGAACGTACCCCTAAAGATATGCGTGATGGCCATGTATTTACCATGCACGGCTATCAGATTTGGGTAGCCTTACCCAAAAAACTCGAACATACCGAGCCGGCCTTTCATCACATAGAGGCTGAAGTTTTACCACGCTGGCGCGAAAACACTGCAGAATACAAGCTTATCGCCGGTAAGGGTTATGGTAAAACGAGTCCGGTGCCGGTACATTCAGATCTGTTTATGATCGAAATAAAAGCCGAAGAGGATCACAAACTCGACATTGCCGGTAAGCTGGAAGGTGAAATTGCGGTTACTCTGGTTTCTGGCGAGGTTGAAGCCTGCGGCGAAATCTTTACTGCCGGTCATATGCTGGTAAGTAAAACGGATGAAGTGTGTAAAATCAAACTCCTTAAAGGAGCTCACGTATTTCTTTTTGGCGGAAAACCTTTTGAAGAAGAACGCCACATTTACTGGAATTTTGTCGCCACCTCAAAAGAGCGCATTGAAGAAGCTAAGCAGCAGTGGAAAGACCGGGAATTTCCCGAAGTTTCAGGAGACGATACGTATGTACCGCTACCCGGGTAAACATCAGGAAGTCTGCAATTGCACAGTTTTATTTTTATTTCGATAATAGATTATCAAAGTCAGGCTGCATAAAGCGCTTCCAAATAAGATATAAAGTAATGGGATGATACTTTCAGTCACCAGTTGAGATACCAGAATACTGGCCACTGAGCCAAAAATCATTCCTATACTTCCCACTAATGCCGAGGCACTACCCGCCTGCTTGTTGAAAGGGTCTAGCGACAAAGCCGTGACATTTGGATTTTGAAATCCTACTAAAAACAGCATCGAAAATAGAAACGGATATACAATCCAGAATTGAATAGCGACGAAACTTATGGCTAAACCTAAACCGGTCAATACGCTTAGCGCGACACAAGTGGCTGTGGTAATTTGCAACAGCGAATAGCGTTTTAATGCCAGACGATTCAGTTGACTACCCAGAATTAATCCCAGGGCATTACTTCCAAAAACCCACCCAAAGTGCTGCTCAGTAAGCCCGAAATATTCAATAAACACAAAAGGAGCGCTACTTACGTAAGCCAGCAGACAACCCATTGTAAAACCACGGGTCATCGCAAAAATGAAGAATTCCCGGTTTTTCAGTATCGAAATATATTCGCGTACAATTTTTTTGGGCTTCAAGCTGGTCGCCTTGTTGGGCTTCGCACTTTCGGGCAAAACATAGGTAATCAGCAACAGCATGATCACAGCAAAAGTCGCCAGAATAAAAAATACGGCTTCCCAGTCAAAAGCTGCAATGACGAGACCGCCCACTGTAGGTGCGATTATAGGAGCAACTCCCATAATGAGCATCAGCGTTGAAAGGACATCAGCCACCTGTTTCTTCTCAAATAGATCGCGTACAATAGCCTTAGACGCTACCATACCCGCACAACCGCCCAGCGCCATAAAAAAGCGGGCGATGATGAGCATATTGAGGTTGAAGCTAAAGGCACAAATTAGCGAAGTCGCGATAAATAAGAGCAATCCGCCTATGAGCGGACGGCGTCTTCCAAAACGGTCCATAAGCGGGCCATACGCGAGCTGCCCAATGGCAATCCCAATTAAATAACTGGTCAGGGTAAGACCTACTTTACTGATATCAACTCCAAAATCGTCTGCAACATTTGCAAAGCCCGGCAGGTACATATCTATAGAAAAAGGCCCTATAGCAATGAGTGTCCCCAGGATGAGGATAATGAGATTTCTCGAGGATGTGGTGAAACGTTTTGTCATAACTTATTTGCAAGTGCAAAATTACAGCTTGTAGCAGCAATAACGGGCGTCAGGTTGTTATTAAAATGGTAAAACTACAGCCTGTTTTCTTAAGGTAACGATATCGTAAAAGGCCACTAAATGACCTTAAGTCAAGTAACAGGAAATGCAGAAAGAAAAATGAATTTTTGAATAAAATCGGGCTCCTAATAAGACCTGGCTCTATCAACAAAAAAGAGATGCAGTCAGCATCTCTTTTAATCTATTTCAGGCGCGTAAACCGGATGCCTGCCTGGGCTCTACCCAGGATTCCTCGGGATGAGAATTGAAGTCTTCAGATTCCCGAACACAATAATCGGTACTCTTCCTGAACTTTTCGAGCAGTTCAAAATTTACGTGAATCGGAATCTGTAAACCCGGATATTTCAGGGCATACATATCTCCCTTTTTTCCTACTAACTCTAACTCAATGGGTGTTTCCATAATCATAAGGTTTAATTAATAGTTTTGGCATAAGCCAAACAAAAAAAATACCATTTGAATCCGGAAGTCTTTCGCCCAAATAAAACTGTCAAAATTTCACCCCAAATGCGTCTTAACCCAGTTGAAGCGGAACTTCCATAAATAAAACCGAGGCATTCTCTGAAGCTTTCAGTTCAACAGGATTACTCTCGTAAATCCCAAGGCCATCGCGGCGTTCCAGTTTCTGTTCGCCGGCTGTGATACTGCCTTCCAAAACAAAAATATAGAGTCCGTTTGAAGCTTTTTTAAAGTCGTAGGTTAAGCTTTTTCCCGACTCAAGATCGGTCAGATGAAACCAGGCATCCTGATAAATCCATACGCCTTCGTCTTCTTTATTGGGCGAAAGTACCTGCTGCAGTTTATTTTTTCGGTCTGCTTTATCAAGCGTAATCTGATCGTAACGCGGCTCGACGTTCTGTTTATTTGGAATAACCCAGATTTGTAAGAAACGAACCTCCTCGTCTTTATTTTTGTTGTATTCAGAATGTTGAACCCCGGTACCGGCGCTCATCACCTGGATGTCGCCTTCTTTTATCACCGTGGTGTTGCCCATACTGTCTTTATGCTCCAGATCACCGGATAGCGGAATGGAAATGATTTCCATATTTTGATGCGGATGGGTTCCAAAACCCATACCTCCACTTACCTTATCATCGTTAAGCACACGCAAAACACCAAAATTCATCCGCTGCGGATCGTAATAATTAGCGAAACTAAAGGTATGCTTACTGTGTAACCAGCCGTGATTGGCATCGCCACGGGTATCGGCTTTATGAAGAACTGCTTTCATGAGAATTGAGATTTAAAATTAAGAATCCTGATAACCAATCAGAATCCAATTGATTTGGTAATACTAGTCGGTTATAGATGTAAAACTTACATTCATTTTACAACACCATCGCCTGGAATACTATCTTAAAATATAAAGCTAACTTATACAATACAAAGCCTAAGCTTCGTATTTTTGAATTTACTAATTTACACACTATGAAAAAATTACTACTCAGTCTTGCAGGTCTTGCGGCTTGTATCGCTTGCAAAAATGAACCTAAAGCCGAAACGGAAGAATCTGTTGAAGTTGTAGAAGTGGTTGAAGAACCCCGCACTGCAGAGCAGGAAGTGGCCTATAAAATCGCAGAGGCTAACGGTCTTGCCAATTGGGATAAGGTTAAAGAGCTACAGTTTACCTTTAACGTAGATCGCGGCGATGAACACTTTGAAAAATCGTGGATCTGGGAACCCAAAAGTCAGGACATCACCATGATGACCGCTCAGGATACCGTGAGCTTTAACCGTGCAACGGTTGACAGCACGAGTATGAATGCAGATAAAGCGTTTATCAACGATTCCTACTGGTTGCTGGCGCCTATGCATTTGGTTTGGGATAAAGAAAACACCCAGCTAAGCGTTCAGGATACTGCCACGTCTCCGCTTAGTAAAACCTTGATGCACAAGATCACACTTACCTACGGTGGCGAGGGTGGCTACACTCCGGGAGATGCTTACGATTTCTTTTATGACGACGAGTATATGGTACGTGAATGGATCTTCAGAAGAGGAAATGTTTCCGAATTTTCTATGGTAACTACCTGGGAAGATTATGAGGATTATAACGGCGTTAAAATCGCTTCAGACCATAAAACTGCTGACGAAAAGTTTCGCCTCTATTTTACAGACATAGCGGTCAAGACCGAAGAGTAATTTCTAGATCACAACCTTGTAAAAGCCATTTGAGAAATCAGGTGGCTTTTTTTGTGAATGGTGATTTGGGCGTGCCCCTGCGGGTCATGCCTGCATTTGGTAGCAGATAGTCTTCAAGCTCCTCCCCTTTGAAGGGGAGGCCGCGAGGGGATGTTCGTTTCTCCTTCACGCAAAAGATCACTTACAGGCAGTTAATCTCTTTAGCGTTATCCATAAAAATTATTTCGTATTCCGTTTAAGGCTCATTGCCAAAATTCCGGCGGCAGCGGTAAAACTCATCAGTGCGATAAAACTGCCTTTCAGATTAAAGGTTTCCGCCAGAAAGCCTAAAAATACCGGTCCTATCAGCAAGCCTACAAACCCGGTTCCGGCGATAAAGCTAATTCCCTCGGCCGCCTGTATGCCTTTCAGCTTTCCGCTATACCTGAACAATTCGGGCACTACCAGCGACAAACCAATACCCACAAAGCCGAACCCCAGCAAAGCCCAGCCTGTGATTGCCGTAAGTGTAAGTCCAAATCCCAGAGTCGCGGCAAGACAACCGGCAATTAGAATAAGGCGCGATCCAAAACGCGCGCTGATGCTGTCTCCAAAAAACCGTCCTAAAGCCATCATCCCGTTAAAAATGGTGTAGCCCAAGCCCGCTAAAGCCAGACTGGCAAGGGTAACTTTTTCCAGATACAGCGCGCTCCAGTCTACAATCGCACCTTCTGAAGCCATCACCAAAAATCCAATAACCGCTAGACCTAGTAGTGGTCTCAGATTTTTTAATTTAAAACTACCCTCCCGTTCTTCCTTAACCGCATCAATATGCACATAATGACGGGATAGCAACACATTAATAAGCAGCATCGCCAGCACTACCACCCCGGCATGGTAAGCCGGTATTTGCACAAGGTCTAAAACCAATGAACCTATACCTGCGCCCAACATTCCACCCAGACTAAAAAAACCGTGAGAAACTGACATAAAGTGCACGCCATCGCGTTTTTCAATCTCGGTGACCAGCGTGTTAATTGTTACGTCTAGCAGGCCCGAAAAGACCCCCACACCAAACAAAGCCGCGCAAAGCTGTACATACGTGTTGGCCAGAAATGGACCCATAAAAATCACGCAAAATCCCAGCACAGCAAGTAAGGTAGCCTTACCCAATTTTTGGGCATTGATGATTTTTGGCACAAAAGGAATGGTACACAGCGTCCCGAGTGCCATAAAAAACACGGCAAAACCGAGTTCGCCTTCAGAAATACCCAGTTTCTGAATGATTTTTGGAATATAGATCGCCCAGGTTCCAAAAACGATGTTCAGCGTTGCAAATAGAAAAGCCGGGGCAAAATACCTCCAACTGCTAAAAATGATACGCAATGCCTTCATAAATTCCGGTTTTAGAATCAGGTCCCTGCGCAAAAGTCAGGAGCTAAAGCCTGCCTGAACATTCACGCAACATTTCGAGTTGAGTCTTTAAAATTTGCCTCTCAATGAAGGATTCAAATTACCAAAATTCTCAGGACTGCTTAAAACTATTTAATTCCTATTTTTACAGTCTATGTTAAAAGAAGAAAAAGTGCAGTATCAAAACACGCTAAGCTTTGCTAAACAGGCTGATGCCGAAGATCCTTTGGCACACTTTCGTGAAAAGTTCAATCTTCCTAAGGATGAAAACGGTAAAAACCTTATTTACCTCTGCGGAAACTCGCTGGGTCTGCAGCCCAAAAAAGCCCGTGAATATGTTGCCGAAGAGCTTGACAATTGGGCAGAAATAGCAGTAGAAGGGCATTTTAAAGCTAAAGTTCCTTGGACAGAATACCACGAAATCCTGGCGCAGCCTATGGCGGAGATTGTGGGTGCTAAACCCGGTGAGGTTGTAATTATGAATACGCTTTCGACCAACCTGCACCTGATGATGGTTTCATTTTACCGGCCCACACCTAAGCGGCATAAGATTTTAATAGAAAGTGATGCCTTTCCGTCAGACAGCTATGCGGTAAAGTCGCAGATACACGAACGTGGCTATAACCCCAATGAGTCTCTGATCCTTTGGAAACCCAGACCGGGCGAAGACCTCTGCCGTTTTGAAGATCTGGAAACCCTGATGGAACAGCACGGGGAGGAAATTGCTTTGGTCATGATTGGCAACAGCAATTACTACACGGGGCAAAAATATCCCATTAAAGAAATCACCCAACTGGGGCATAAATACGGCTGCAAGGTAGGTTTTGATCTTGCGCACGGCGTGGGGAATATTGATGCAGACCTGCACGACAACGGTCCTGATTTTGCGGTATGGTGCACCTACAAATATCTCAACAGCGGGCCGGGCGCGCTGGGCGGTTGCTTCGTACACGAACGTCATGCCAATGACGCGAGCCTGCCCCGATTCACCGGCTGGTGGGGACATAAGATGGAAAGCCGCTTCAATATGCGGGTTGATTTTGACCCCATTCCGGGAGCAGAGGGCTGGCAGTTGAGCAATCCGCCTATACTTTCTATGGCTCCCATTCGCGCGTCTTTAGAAATTTTCGCGGAAGCGGGCTTTCAAAACATACGCGCTAAATCCCGAAAACTGACGGGCTACCTCGAGTACCTCATTAACGAAATCGACGACGAACGAATCTGGATTTTGACACCTTTAAACCCCGATGAGCGGGGTTGCCAGCTTTCCATTCAGGTTAAAAATGCAGACCGAAGTATGCACGATGGCTTTATGCAGGCAGGCATAATCTGCGACTGGCGCGAGCCCGATGTAATCAGGGTGGCTCCTGCTCCACTATACAACAGTTTTGAAGATGTATACGAGATGGCGCAAAGACTAAAACAATTGCTGGCAAAGATCTAGGCCTATTATACGTATTACCCACTAACAACCACTTTTTGAAAAACCAAGAACACATACTCATCATAGGCGCCGGTCTTTGCGGTTCGCTGCTTGCGCTACGTATGGCACAACGCGGCTACAAAGTAACCCTGATGGAAAAACGCCCTGATCTGCGCAAAGAAGTGATAGACCGCGGCCGCTCCATCAATCTGGCGTTTTCAGACCGCGGCATGAAAGGCCTGCGTCTTGCCGGTCTTGAAGAAAAGGTCTTGCCTTTGTGCATTCCTATGCGAGGCAGAATGATACACAATACCGAAGGGGAGCAGTTTATGAGCCCTTACAGCGGCAGAGATCACGAGTATATCAACTCAATATCCCGCGAAGATCTCAACGTGATGCTGCTTGATGAGTGCGAAAAAATGACAGACATCACAATGCTTTTCAATCAAAAGTGCACCGGTGTTACGCTGGAAACTGCAGAAGCTACTTTTGAAGATCACAATACCAAAAAGACCACAACCTATAGAGCTGATGTGGTGATGGGTGCAGACGGTGTAGGCTCTGCCCTGCGTAAAAGCATGCTCGATCATCGTAAATTTCTATTCAGCTACGGGCAGGATTTTTTAACGCATGGGTATAAAGAATTATCCTTTCCACCTGCGGCAGACGGTGGTTATCTGGTAGAAAAAAACGCGTTGCACATCTGGCCCCGCGGGAAAGATATGATGATCGCACTTCCCAATCTCGATGGCAGTTTTACCGTAACCCTTTTCCTTTCGTGGGAAGAAGGCACAGACAGTTTTGAAAGTCTGGATACAGATGAGGCTGTAATCGATTATTTTCAACGGGAATTTCCCGATGCCCTAGCTCTTATGCCGCATTTGCTGGAAGAGTTTAAAGCCAACCCCACTTCACCTTTGGGAACTATTAAATGTTCGCCCTGGCACGCCTATGGCAAAGTCCTGTTACTGGGCGATGCGGCTCACGGCATCGTGCCGTTTTACGGGCAGGGTATGAACTCGGCTTTTGAAGACATTCACGTTCTGGATAAGTACATAGATCAGCACGAAGGCGACTGGAAGGCTATTTTTAAAGCCTATCAGGACGAGCGCAAAGAAGACACAGACGCTATTGCAGATCTGGCGGTAGACAACTTTCACGAGATGAAAGCGCACACGGCACGACCTATTTTTCAGGAGAAGCGCAAACTCGAAATCGCCTTTGAAGAGCAATTTCCCAAAGAATATTTCTCAAAATACAGTCTGGTTACCTTTCGGGAAGATTTACGCTATTCGGAAGCGATGCGACGGGGACGTGTACAGGATAAAGCGATTTTAAACCTGATTCACGACGGTAAGTTTACAGAGGCGATGTCGTTGCACGACAAACTTGATCTGGTTAAACAGGAAACCCGAAAAATGCTTCACGATGATGAAGTGGTTGAAGGACTTGAAGAAGATTAATTATGCATTTCATTTCTGAAGATCTTGACGATTATGCGGTAGCGCATTCTTCGCCTGAGCCCGAACTCCTGGCCCGGCTAACCCGCGAAACCTATCAAAAAATGGTACAGCCGCGTATGCTAAGCGGGCATTATCAGGGGCGTATTTTAAGCCTGATCTCAAAACTGAAAACTCCCAAAAACATCCTCGAGATAGGAACCTACACCGGCTACTCAGCATTATGCCTGGCCGAAGGATTGCAGCAGGATGGCATACTGCACACCATTGATGTAAATGAAGAGCTGGTAGACTTTCAGCGGAAGTATTTTGACGCCTCGGGTTATGGAAGCCAAATCAAACAACATCTGGGTTCTGCGCTTGACATCATCCCACAACTTGAGGGCAACTTTGACCTCGTGTTTATTGATGCCGACAAACCGAATTATCCGGCTTATTTTGACCTCATCATAAACCGACTCAATCCCGGGGCGCTCTTACTTTCAGACAATGTATTGTGGAGCGGAAAAGTTGTAGAACCCCTTAACCCGAAAGACACCTCTACCAAAGCATTGCTGGAGTACAACAAAATGCTGGCCGAAGAAGCTTCTTTAGAGACGGTATTGCTTACCATTCGGGACGGACTCACCCTGAGCCGAAAGAAATCCTGAATCTAAACTATCCTAGAGCACTCCCGGGAAGTATACAACGCCAACAAAGCTCCAAATTCAATGCAAGCATCAGGATATGCTACCCCTTTGGCGAAGCAAAAAAAATCCCGCCTGGGCTTACGCGCAAACGGGAATTATAATTAACACTTAGTACGGATTAAAAAAAAGATAACAGTTTAACTACCTCAGGTTAAGTCATGCCTTTCAAACGTAACACCCAAAATAGATACTGCTATCTGTTTTTAAGCTGAAATCCATCAGATTGAATTTCCGCATTAAATTACATTAAAAAATGGATAATCGGTAATTTTTAACCCAAATAGTGAAGAGTTTTCAATTTGGGATGTTTCAGCTGGATTGCGCTTAAAATTTACGTTTAATGGGACCGGTTATTTCTTCGATATTACGCTTGGCGTCTTCGATCTCTTTTTTCATATCTTTTGTGATATCAGGATCAAGGCCCTGCTTCTCCGCGCTTTTGGTAATTTCATTTTTGATGTCATCGGTAGCATTACGCAGGGTGCGCATGCCTTTACCCAATCCCCGGGCAATATCAGGAACTTTATCTGCACCAAATACCATAATCACTATAAAAATGATAAAGGCAATTTCTCCACCGCTAATAAATAAAGGTAACATCATCATAGTGCAAATATAACGGGAAAAATGAAAAGCCGATGAGCGATCATCGGCTTTTCTTAATGTAAAAAGTTAATTCTTAAAGAAGCGTGTGCTTAGTCTTCTACACCTTCTTTGAAATTATCAAACTCACTTTCCTGAGCTTCACGCGGCCAGTTGTTATTGCTCACGTCCACGTCTGCAGTTTCCTGATCCGGATCAACCACAACGCCTACCAGTTCCTTATCGGTAGCAAGTACCTTGGTTACCTCAGCGTCATTTTTACGCCACACCTGTACAGGATAGGTTACTTTTTCTTTAGTACCATCAGCATAACTGTACTCTACGATAAGCGGCATTGGGATTCCTCCCGGCTTATTAAACTTAACCGCATAAAAATGCTTCGGAGTTTTCAATTTAGCACGCTCTTCAGGAGTGAAGTTATCCATCATAAACTCCTTCACGTTAGGAGCATTGTCAAGCATTCCTTTCCCTTTCATCGCAGCATCATAATCTTCCCCATCTTCTTCAACAACATAAACCGCGTCAATTGCAGATGGATCATCGTAACCGTAACGCTTTAAAAGCTCTTTACCGGCTGCCGTAGGCTCAATGGTTAAGTAATACGACTTCACGTCTTCAACACCCATATCAACATACTCGGTGCTGTAGAACCAGCCTCTCCAATACCAGTCTAAGTCTACTGCTGAAGCATCTTCCATAGTACGGAAGAAATCTTCAGGCGTTGGGTGTTTAAACATCCAGCGCTGTGCGTAAGTCTTAAACGAATAATCAAACAAGTCACGACCCATTACCGTCTCACGAAGAATGTTTAAAGCCGTTGCGGGCTTTCCGTAGGCATTGTTACCCAATTGGTACACATTCTCAGGGTTTGACATAATAGGAGCTATATAATCCTGATCACCGCCCATATAACCGGTAATCTGAGTAGGAGCTCCTCTTCGTGAAGGGTATTTGGCGTTAGGTGCAATCGCTTCCGGATAGTTTTCCCCGAAATCCTGCTCAGCTACATACTGTACAAAGGTGTTGATACCTTCATCCATCCAACCCCATTGACGCTCGTCACTGTTTACGATCATCGGGAAGAAGTTGTGACCTACCTCGTGAATAATCACAGAGATCATACCGTATTTGGTACGGTCGCTGTATGTACCGTCTTCGTTAGGACGACCGTAGTTCCAGCAAATCATGGGGTACTCCATACCCTGATTCTGACCGTGAACGGAGATCGCTTTTGGATACGGATAGTCAAAAGTCATACGCGAGTATGATTTTAAGGTTTGCACCACAGCTTTAGTAGAATACTCTTCCCAAAGCGGGTTACCTTCTTTCGGATAAATAGAAATAGCCATCACATCTCCTTTAGGAAATTTAACCGCCTGTGCATCCATAATGTATTTACGAGAGGATGTAAAAGCAAAATCCCTTACGTTTTCTGCTTCCAATCTCCATGTTTTCTTTTTAGTGCTGCGGCCTTTTTCAATTTGCTCGGCTTCAGCCTGAGTACGAATGAGTACCGGCTTGTCATAGTTTTTCATAGCCTGCTCCCAGCGGTTCATTTCTTCCTTGCTGTATACGTCTTTGCGGTTTACCAGATTACCGGTACCGTCTAACAAGTGATCTGCAGGCACGGTAATCTCCACCTCGTAATCACCAAACGGCAATGCGAACTCACCATTACCCCAGAACTGGTAGTTTTGCCAGCCTTCTACGTCGTTATACACGCACATTCTTGGGAAGAACTGTGCGATGATGTAGTTTTTGTTTCCGTCAGGGAAACTCTCATATCCTGAACGGGCACGGTCTACCGTGTGCTCAACGATGTTGAAATTCCACCCGATGCTGAATTCAAATTCCTCGCCCGGCTCAAGCGGCTGAGGCATTTCAACACGCATCATAGTAAAATTAATGGTGTATTTAAGCGGCTTACCGTCTTTTGAAACTTCGGTAATATTAAATCCTCCATCAAAAGGCTCTTTCATATAGGTAGAAACCACAGAACCCGGTTGCATGACCGGAGCCATCCCACTACCGTCTTTTTCTAAAGCCGGAGAATCTTTCTTACGGATATTCTGATCAAGCTGAACCCATAAGTACTCCAGACGATCTGGCGAGTTGTTTATATACGTGATCGTTTCGTAACCTGTGATGGTCTGATTGTCGTCATTAAGTTCAATCTTCATCTCATAATCGGCCTCATTTTGATAATAGGCAGGACCGGGAGCCCCAGATGCCGTACGATACTGGTTAGGGGTAGCAAACTCATCGTAAAGTTGTCTAAACTTATTGACGTTAGTATGCCCCATTTGTTTTTCCTTCGGCTGTTCCTGTTCTTGTTCCTGAGCAAAAGCGCCGGCTCCTACCAGAAAGAAAACAGCCAAAAAGCTGTACTTAAGTTTTTTCATAAAGTATAAATCTGTTTTGTGCTTGTGAATCTGATAAAAATAAAGATTAGGCCTATGTTAATAAATTATTTAGAAAGTTTTAACACGGCTTTATCATTTTCACGGGTTAATAAGAAACTTTTCTTGGTGCTCCCGGTATTGAGGTGCACCACATTTTTTTGTTCGGGAAACAGGTCCATCAGCAAAGTATTTTCAATACTTACTGACTTGAGGTTTTCAATATGTTCTACTTCAATAAAGCAGACCACATAGTCAATCTCATCCTTATGCCCCAGATAGTTTAGATCACGCTGCTCGCCGTTTACGGTTACAATAAATTTTTGGTCAAAATACCGCGAGATATACCCATCCAGTTTTTCCTGATCATAGGAAGCATCTACCCGTATTGATTTATCGTAACGCTCCTGAAAGACCTTTTGCAGATCGTCATAAAAGACGCGGGTGACAATTTTTAGAGATTGAGATTTCGCGTCGTAATCTGCCTGTGTAACGCTGAAGTAATATTTATGAGCCGTAAATGCGCAAAGCGGAAGGATTACAGCAAGAAGTAAAAGGAATTTTCTAAATTTCATCGAAGCAAGTTATCGGTTTTTGACGTTTTAGATCAAGAGTCATTCCAAAAAAATAAAGCCTACTGACCTTCTTTTTCCCTGAAGCTGACCTCAACACCTTCCTCCTCCTTATGCTGAAGGTATGCAGGTGCCTGTTTCATAAGCATTTCAAGTAAGGAAAGCGGATTTTTACTTGCCGCTACAGCCAAAGCTTCCGGCTTGTCAAAATACACATAATGCACAAAGTCATCTATATACCTTGGCGGAATTTTTAATTGTTTGATGTAGGTCGTATCAGACACCAGGTTGCGGGCTTTTTGCACACGTCTTTCCATATTAGAGATGCGCACCTGTTCTTTGAGCATTTTAGTACGACCCGTAATCGCATTGATGACGGCATCAACCGGGATGATACCCGCGCCGCTGTGGGTTGCGGTATACAGGCGCCGTTCTTCCTGAGTCAAAACAGGACCTTTATACACGGGTAACCCCGCCTCGCCGGGATCAAAAGGTTTTTCAAGCTTGATGCGGTTCATATCATCGCCCAGTCTTCCGTTGAGTTCAATATTGCTGATCTGCACATCTTCCAGTTCGGTTACTTCAGGCTCCAGCTCAATTTCCAGGTATTTTTGATTAAAAATTTCCGCAGAAACCACAATCTCGCGGTGCTTAAACTGAATTGCAGAAATGTATAAGGTATCACCACGTCGTGCCGGTATCGTAAAACTCCCACTCTCCCGGGTTACGGTACCCTTTTGTAAACTGAGGTTGAGTATATGCAAATACTCGTGCTCAATAGAGTCATTGACCACCATACCCTCAAGCATCACGGCCTCCTGAGCGTACAACCCGCTAAAGGCGCTGCAGAGGCCCAGCGAAAACAAGAAAACTAAGAGACCGGTTTTTGACACGAATGATGCGTATTAGAATTTCACTTAAATACGCCTCAAAAGTAAACATGTTACACCGCATTCCGGTAAACGGTCTGTTTGAAATAAAAAAAGCTGCATTGTAGCAGCTTTTCTATAGTGTTATTTCGGGTATTTTAATTTTCGGTTAGTGAAGCTTTAAAGGCATCCCGCTTTTGCAGTAGAAACTGAATTAACGCCAACTCATTACCCTGCTCTAGCATCGGTTTTGTGAGTCCGTTTTCAGACACATAATCCATAAAATCATTGATATTTTCGCGTTTGATATCTAAATTCTGCTGAAAGAATTCGTTAGAATACATCTCGGCCAGTTCCTGCTCTGCACTGCGTGCTGTGGGTTCATCTTTTTTATCAAAAATCGCTTTAAAAATATTGATGAAGTTTAAACCATATCGCCAGCGCATGTCATCTAACGCAATATTTTCGGGAGTGGTATACCGGTCTGGCGCATTGTCTTCGGCTTTGATTTGCCCACCGGTAAACGGTACAGGGTCTATGGTGCGTACCCGGTTTACATCGGCCACGATATCTCCGGTAAGATCATAAGGCCGTACGATGATTTCATCGAGCACATTAACGGTTTCGCGAAGCGTAATACTGATGCGTCTTGAACTCACAATGCCCGCGTCAACTAGTACGGTAATGGGTGCAAACTGCAGGGACTGTATCACTAACTCATCATTACGGGCCACCGCAATGTCAAAGGTACCCGCTTCTGAAGTCACGGTACCGCGCTGCGAGGTGTTGTTATACACAACGATCCCACCGGGATCATCCCCCACGGGAACAATTATCTGCCCGCCTACCATTACCCGTGCAAGCTGCTGGCTATGCACCAAAGCGATTGTAAAAAGTATCATTACAAGCGATATTCCCGTTTTCATCCCAATTTATTTTAAAGTGTTTATTTCCCTGTTGAAGTAACAACAAGTTACTCAAAATTCAGGGCTTTCACAGGGTAATTTTTTGTTAAATGCCTGTGACATACTAAGCCAATGTGTACTTTTGACACAAATCAGTCCATTTTGAAGAATTTAATCCTTGCAAGCACCTCAACAGTTCACGGTGGCGAGTATCTTGATTACCTGAAACCGACACTCGAAAAGCATTTTGAGGGAGTAAAGCGCTTAATTTTCATTCCGTTTGCCAGGCCCGGCGGTATTTCTCATGACTTATATACCAGCAGAGCCCGGGCGTTCTTCAAGGATTTGGGCATCGAAGTTTTAGGCTTGCATGAGTTTAGAGATCCCCTAAAAGCCATCGCTCATGCTGAAGGCGTTTTTACCGGAGGCGGCAATACCTTTTTACTGGTAGAGCAACTTTACCAAAACAAAGTAATGGCCATTTTAAGAGACCGGCTTTACGAAAACATGCCCTATCTGGGTACCAGCGCCGGTTCTAATATTGCCGGCATCAGTATGCAGACGACTAACGATATGCCTATCGTTTACCCGCCCAGTTTCAAAACGCTGGGAGCCGTGCCCTTTAACATCAATGCTCATTATCAGGATCCTGATCCCAACAGTACCCATATGGGTGAAACCCGTGAAACCCGTTTAAAAGAATTCCATCAGTTTAATAATGTGCCGGTTGTAGGCCTGCGCGAAGGCAGCTGGATTGAAGCCTATAAACGCGTGTATACCCTGCGCGGCCCGCACAGCGCCCGCATTTTTGAAGCCGGTAAAATTCCTTATGAGATCGAATCGGGTTCTGTGATTACCGTAAGCTAGAGTTTTTTGAGAAAGTGATACCCCTTAATGACGTAGTTTTCATTAAGGTAAAATTTGTGCCCGGCAAAATTGTGCACGTAGGCATTGAGTTCGCTGGTTTCACATCCCCGCTCGCGGGCGTACTCATAAATCCATTGAAAAACCTGTTTCCCCAGGCCTTTGCTTCTATACTCCGGTTTGATAAATACGTGATCGGCTTCGCAGGTTTTTCCACAGTAATGCCGGGTAGCAAACCACAATCCAAAAACCCCGGCTAGTTTTTCTTCCACATAAATGCCATGACACTCATAACGGTGTTCAAACATTTCGCTAAAACGAGCCTTCAGCAGATTTTCTTCCACACTATGCTCCATCAATTCCTGCACCAGTGGTAAAAACGTGTTAATCTCATCTTTATCAAATCGTCTAATCTTAATTTTGAGCATAATTGGCTATTTTTAGATAGAACAGCAAACAGCTGTTTCATAAAGGCGACAAAAATAATGGATAAAGCAATACACCACCGGGAAAACCGAAGCAGAGGTCTTTTTTACATAGAAGGAAACGGCGATAAAATTTCGGAACTCACATACACTATTAAGAGTGATAATCTGATCGTCATAGATCATACCGAAACCAAAATGGGCTATGAACATCAGGGTTATGCCAGTGAGTTACTGGATTATGTAGTAAACTGGGCTCGCGAAAACGACATCAAGATCGAGCCGCTTTGCCCATTTGCAGAAATCAAGTTTGACGAAAAACCCGAATACGCTGATGTCCGCGCCTGATACCACCCAAAAACTGCAAATCCGTCAGATCACCGCTGCAGAAACCTATGCAGTACGCCATCCGGTTTTACGTGAAGGGAAACCTGCGGAAAGTTGCGCGATGCCCGGCGACGAGGCTGAAGACACCTTACATATGGGCCTTTTTGATGTTGAAAAACTTATTGGGGTTGTAAGCCTGATGAACAACTCAAAACCCCAATTTACAGGAAAGCAATACCAGTTAAGAGGGATGGGCGTTTTGAGCGCTTATCAGGGGCAAAAACTGGGCAACCTGCTGGTTGATGAGGCCGAAAAGCAACTGCAACAACGGGGAGTCGAACTCCTGTGGTGCAACGCCCGCATCAAAGCGCTAAATTTTTACCTGCGGAAAGGTTTCAGCATAGAAGGAGAGCCTTTTGAGATTGAAAATGTAGGTACGCATTATTTACTTTTTAAAAAGCTCTGATGAAAAGACGCCGGTTTATACAAAACACGCTATTAACCACCGCTGCCGTAACGACTTTTCCGCAGCTGTTAAAGGCAAATACCGGTCTTCCGGAAACCGAACTTCTGGGTCGTGGCAATCCCGTTTTGACTGAAAAAAGCGGCTATCGCCTGCGTCCTGAAGCTGCGGAGGCCTTTGACCGGATGGCTGCTGCCGCAAAAAAAGAAGGCATCGGCATACAGGTCGTTTCGAGCTATCGCGATTATGCGCACCAAAACCGTATCTGGGAACGCAAATACAAAGACTATAAAGCCGGAGGAATGGCACCATTGGTTGCTATTGAAAAGATTATTGAATACAGCACCATCCCGGGAACCTCGCGTCATCACTGGGCTACAGATCTTGACATCATTCAGGCGGGAACGGGAGTCACAAATAATGTACTCGACCCCGATAAATTTCACGGTACCGGACCCTTCTGCGCATTAAAAGCCTGGCTAGAGGAAAATGCAGAATCCTTCGGCTTTTATGAAGTCTATACCAATGCTTACGGGCGAAAAGGCTTCAAGTATGAGCCCTGGCATTTCAGCTACGCCCCACTTTCTAGAAATTATCTTAAAGACTATAAAAAACTGGATATCGCACAAATCCTTCAGCAAAAAAACCTGATGGGCAGCGACGCCTTTACTTCGGCCTTTATTGAAAAATACCGAACTGAAAATATTCTGGACATCAACCCGAAACTTTTAAAGTGAATTTGTTTAAAAAAATATCTGAAACATCCCTCCAAACCTCCCTTCAAAGGGAGGCTTTAGTTAACTGAAACTAACCAATTATTCTTATCAATATGAAACTAGGCGGAAGAGCACTTAAAATAGTTCTTGGCGTAGGTATCGTCGTTTTTGGACTGATTCGATACTACGGCAGTCAGGAAGAAAACCCGTATACCGGGCGCACACAGTCGGTTAGCCTGACAACCGAAGAGGAAATCGCCATCGGCCTGCAAAACGCCCCCATTATGGCCGAGCAACATGGCGGTATGCATCCCGACCAGCAATTGCAAAACATGGTAGATCGTGTGGGCAAAAAACTGGTTGACAACACCATTGCCCGTGAGACGCCGTATCAGTATGAATTTCATCTGCTGCGCGATCCCAAAACGGTAAATGCTTTCGCCCTGCCCGGCGGTCAGATCTTTATCACCTATGCCCTACTCGAGCGTCTTTCAACCGAAGACCAACTCGCCGGCATTTTAGGTCACGAGATTGGTCACGTGGTGGGCAGGCATTCGGCTGAGCGCATCGCGCAGAGCGAACTCGCCAATACCGTTGCCGCCGGTGCACAGGTAGGCGCCGATGCCGGAATGCTCGCGAGTCAGCTGGGCCAAACGCTGCTACTTAAGAACGGGCGTGGTGACGAACTCGAGAGCGATGATCTAGGGGTGAAGTTTATGCTGGAAGCCGGTTACGATCCCGAAGCGCTTATTGAGGTGATGCAAATCTTAAAGGAAGCCAGCGGTGGTCAGCGCGTACCTGAGTTTCAAAGCTCCCACCCCGACCCCGAAAACCGCATCGCTAAAATCAAGGAAGCGATTGAGAAGTATAGGGGGTGATTATTGGTATTGGTATTATTATTTTTATTGTTATTGTTATTGTTATTGTTATTGTCGCCTCACCCCCTAGACCTTCTCTCCCGGCCATTCGGGAGAGAAGTGAGTTTGATTTTTGACTGAAAAAGAAACTTGAATTGAAGAAGAAAACTTCAGAAACATCCATCCCTGGCCCTTCCTTCAAAGGAAGGGGACTTGCTATTCATTGAAATTTAAAAGCCTCCCTTTGAAGGGAGGTTGGAGGGATGTCCCCTTCAGATTGAAATAATAATAATACCAATAGTAATAGCAATAAGTTCCTCAAACGCTATCGCGATTGGCCTGCAAAGTTTTAGCCTTTAGTTGGTTTAGTCCGTATCTTTGTGAAACAACTCAAAATAACCATGAATAAAAAAGTCATTTTAATGATCCTCGACGGTTGGGGATTTGCACCTAATAAAGAAGTTTCAGCAGTAGATCAGGCAGAAACTCCGTTTATCGATTCACTATATACCAAATATCCACACGCGCAATTGCTTACCCACGGAGAAAACGTGGGCTTGCCAGACGGGCAAATGGGCAACAGCGAAGTAGGCCATATGAACCTGGGTGCCGGGCGCATTGTCTATCAGGATTTCGCTAAAATCAACAAGGCCTTGCGCGAAAATAAACTGCGCGATCAACCGGAGCTGAAAGACGCTTTTAAATACGCTAAAGAAAACAACAAACCCATTCACCTTTTGGGTCTGGTATCAGACGGAGGCGTGCACGCGCACATTGATCATGCCAAAGGTTTGATCAAGGCTGCCAATGAGGTGGGTGTGGAAGAAGTTTACGTTCACGCGTTTACCGATGGTCGTGATGTAGACCCACAAAGCGGCGCCGGTTTTATTGAAGATTTGAATGACTACGCTCAACATAACGGTGCCAAACTGGCCAGCATCACCGGGCGCTATTTTGCGATGGACCGCGATACCCGCTGGGAACGCGTGAAAAAAGCTTACGATGCAACGGTAAAAGGCATCGGTACCAAAACAACTGATCCTGTTGCTTCGATTAAAAAATCTTACGAAGACGGCACTACCGACGAATTCCTTGAGCCTCTAGTCATTACCGAAAACGATCAGCCTGTTGCCACCATTAAAGACGGTGATGTGGTATTGTTTTTCAACTACCGTACCGACCGTGGACGCGAATTGACCCGTATGCTCTCGCAGGAAGATTTCCCTGAGCAGGATACCAAAAAACTGGATTTGTACTACGTCACGATGACCAACTACGACCAGACTTTTAAGAACATCCACATCATTTTTGATAAAGATAACCTGACCAATACGATTGGCGAGGTAATTTCCAAAGCCGGTAAAAAGCAGATTCGCATTGCGGAAACTGAAAAATATCCGCACGTAACCTTTTTCTTTTCGGGCGGAAGGGAAAAGGAATTTGAGGGCGAAACCCGCCTGATCGCCAAATCTCCCGATGTGGCGACATACGACCTGAAACCGGAAATGAGCGCTTATGAAGTGCGCGACAAAATTGTTGCCGAACTCAAAAAAGAAGAAGTAGATTTTGTCTGCCTCAACTTTGCCAACCCGGATATGGTGGGCCATACCGGCGTATTGGAAGCTGCTATTAAAGCCTGTGAGGCCGTTGACGCCTGTGCCAAAGACGTGATCACCACGGGTCAGGAACACGGCTACAGCGCCATCGTGATTGCAGACCATGGTAACTGCGAAACCATGAAAAACGAAGACGGCTCTCCAAATACCGCCCACACGACCAATCCCGTGCCCGTCATTGTGGTAGATAACGACATCAAGACCGTAAAAGATGGCGTTTTGGGCAATGTCGCTCCCACCATTCTTGATATGATGGGCATTGAAAAAGCAAAAGAAATGGATCAGGAAAGCCTGGTCAGTTAAACCGAAAAAGATGAAAAATTTAAAATACCTCAGCCTAATGCTGGCGATTGTACTGATGAGCGCGTGCAAATCACAAAACGCTGTAGCCAGTCGCTCTGAAGTGCCTCAAACTCCCGGTCCGCCGGAAGCCGCACAGATTCCTACCTCGCAAAAAAACCCGCAACCGGATATGCTTACTGGCCCTGCAGAACGCAGTGACCTGCAGGAAGGTAAATTTGGGGAATGGTTTAACCCGTTTTACGCGTCGTACCGGGTAGATGAAAGCCTGGTTGACGAACTTAAACCGCTGCTTAAAGATGTTGACATCACCCTGTTTATGGGCACCTGGTGTGGCGACAGTAAGCGCGAAACGCCTCGCATTTACAAAATACTGGATGCTGCCGGAAAGACTCAGGATATTGAGCTGATCACTGTAGACCGCTCCAAAACCACACCACAGGGACTTGAAGAAGGTAAAGACATCAAACGCGTACCTACGCTTATTCTAAGCAAAGACGGTAAAGAATTGGGCCGTATTGTAGAGTACCCTATCGAAAGTCTGGAAGCAGATATGCTAAAGATTTTAAAAGGCGAACCCTATAAACACGCATACGCGGATTGAGTAGTTACAAGTTAAGGGTTAAATGTTATTAGGAAATCGACCGCTTGTCAAAGAGCGGTCGATTTTTTTTATGCGTTTTGAGGAATGCCGTAAAGGAACGGGGATTAGTTTGGTTATATTCGTGAATGTAAAATAGATATAACACAACTGGTCGTGTTATATGTACGTTGGCATTCATTTTGACTGAAAACTAACATTAAACCACTGAACTAAAATATGGCAATATCAATTGATTCAATAGAAACATTACAACGATACTTAAATGGAGTTTTGGACAGAGCTGACCATCACGCTGGAAATGTAGAGGGAGTTTCCCTTGCTTTATTGGGTGCTATCGTATGGAAATCTGACCGTGAAATTGAAGTTAGAGAATATAATGGAAGTCCTGCTAATATGATTTGGTTTTGGGTAGATGGAAAAAGATACGCGATGTCCTATAATCATTCTACTGAACAGATTGAACTTAAAGAAAGAACGCATAAAGGTGGAGTTTTACATTCATTTGACAACTCTACAACTTATGAAGAGATAATTGCAATTTTCAACGGCTTATAATTATGAGTACTTGGAATTTACAAAACGTTGAAAAGGATTTAAAAAAAGCTTTTAGCGCTAATTCAGAAACTCAACTTTCAGAAATATTGAAAAACAACTCATTTTTATTCTATGAGTTATATTCAAGAAAATATGGAATTTCACCAAACTTTGCTGAAATTTCTTTTGGAGGAAAGTTCCGATGTGACTTTGCTTGGTTAAATGATAATTCAGGTGGTCCTGAATGGGTATTAGTTGAAGTTGAGAAACCTGAAATGAAATTGTTTACGAAAAATAATGAACCAACTTCTGAATTAAATCACTCAATCGAACAAGTCAAATCTTGGGATAGATATTTTAAGGAAAACCCACTTGAAAAGAAAAGAATTTTTGGTGCTGTATCGAAATTTAGATTTATACTGGTTGCAGGAAAAAAAGAAGATTGGCAAACTGAAAGTGCAATAAAGTGGAGAGCCTATCACAATGATACAAGCTCAGTCGAAATTAGAAGTTCTGATGTTTTTTTAAGACCGTTGAAAGTTGCAAAAGAAAAGTTTGGAGAATTATGGAGTTTTGAGGAAAATCCAAAATCATTAAAGCACTCGGATTTAGAGAAGTATTGGACTGAATATGGATATATGGATTTGTGGAGAAAAGTACTCTGATAAAATAACGAAATGCCAACATTGGCTATAAACAATTGGGGCGAAAGTGATTAAACAAAAGTAAAAAACAAAGGGCGGTGCCAAACCGAACAGTTAGGGCTAAAAACCCCCAACTGTTCATAGCCAAAACCGTTGTGTTTAATTTAAGCCAACAGAGATAGAAATAAATGATTCCAGAAACGATATATCACTATACAACTATCGAAACACTTGCTCTGATTCTAAAGAGCGGGAAAATTAGATTTAATAGTATAAATAGGTTAGATGATTTAACAGAGCCACTTTCAAAAGATTTTGGAAATATTGGAAGTCTGATACTTGTTAGCTGTTGGACGGATATAGGTGAAGAAAGTATTGCACAATGGAATCTGTATTCAAAAAATGGTACAGGCTGTAGAATTGAATTACCGAGTGACTTGTTTACAAGAAATATGGGACAGAAAACGGATAAGTATTTTGCAACAGATAAAGAATTAAGTTTATTGTACCCTGTAAATAATCTTTTTCGGATTGAGTACAAATCAAGTATTGAATTAAAAAACATTAGAAAAGAAGATAAATTTGACTTTTCCGAGATTGGTAAAACAAAAAACAATCAATGGGCATTTCAAAGTGAATGGCGATTTATCCTTTATCAATTATCAAAAGAAATGTTTGACAGTATTAAAAATTCTCAAATTTCGGAATTAAAGGATTTTTCATATAAATATGATTACTATGATATGGAAATCAGATCAGAAATATTCCAAAAAATGAAAATCACTTTAGGACCTGAAACAACAAATGCTGAAGAAATTATAGTAAATGCTCTAATTTCAAAATATAACAACAACGCAACGGTTAAAATTAGTAAACTTAAAGACATAATTAAATTAAAAAACTAAACAAATAACTAGCGTTCGTGCGGTCGGTACGAC
>NZ_KZ319303.1 GCF_002744755.1 Leeuwenhoekiella nanhaiensis
CTTCGATATCCTGCGGTGAACGCCCTTGCCATTTTGTGAAAACGATTTGTTGGTTTTCGCCGATGTCCGGAATGGCATCAACAGCTACAGGATCAGTTGGTAAAATACCTGTTTCCCAATTGAAGGGTGCGTTAACGATTCCCCAACCCACGAATAAGGCGAGCAATATAACGGCGACAAGTTTGTTTTCTATAAGAAATTTGATGCTTTTATTCAGCATAAAAATAATTATTAAGTAATTAGACTACTTGTTGAAAAAACAAGATACAGGCAGTTTAGCCCAAACAAATTAATGTTGGACTTAAGAAGCAATTACTTAAAAATCAAATAAGGAAAGTTTGGTCTAAAACTTGAACGTCCCTGACCAAGGGGGGCGGTGTATATTCTTTATGGGAATTGAAATCTGCTTGAGGTTCAACAAACAGAAGCATATTGGCGTGGACAAAAGCAGCAACAAATAACTGTTGGTCTCTTTCTAACTTGTCAAAAATTGTTTTTAGGGCGTCCTGGCCTTGTATGGTCACTTGCTCATCAATACAGCAATCTTTTTTTGAGATATTGCACTCTGATGATAACGTATTTTGTTGAACTTCCATCCCACAGGTTTCAACGAGTCCAAACAAGGAAGAATCCACTAAAATATCCCCACAATAATGACTATCAACGGTAAAAGAAACTGTTGACAATAACACGATAAGTGCCAAGCAAACGGATGCTATTTTATGAAAGACTTTTTTCATTAATGTCGCAAAGTTATAAAAAACTTATATCATTTTGTTTATTTAACAATTCTTTTAGATTTCATCAAGATACAATTTGCCCGTTAAGCTATCTAAACATCAAGCGCAAATAAATTTTTTTTCAATTTTACAATGTATGATAAAAGTCATATTTCTGTTGAATCTTTAAAATTATATTCGCATAAATTTATTTGCGATTACTTCATAAGAATTTGATAATAAGATTATTAATCCGTATTCAATCTATGAAAAACTACCAATCGTAGACAGAATTTATTAATTGTTTACTATGAAATCTTTTTTTACCAAAATAGTATCTTTCTTTTTAGCCGCTACTATATTCTTTAGTACGGCATCGTTTGCAGTAGATATGCACTTTTGCTGTAATAAATTAGTGGATATGACTTATTTTGGCAAGGCAGAATCTTGCTCTGATATTGCTCAAAAAGAAGATAATAATTCTAGGCAATGTACTTCCATACAAGAAAAAGACTGTTGTAGTAATAAAACGATTGTTAAAACAGCGGATGAATCTATAAAAAAAGCTCAAACTCATAATGAGTTTGAAAACATTGTTTTTTTAAATACTTTCTTTTATACATACCTCAATCTATTTGAAGGATTAGAAACAAACGTTATTCCTTTCGAGCAATACAGGCCGCCCTTGTTGTACAGGGATATTCTAGTACTTCACGAGACCTTCCTAATTTGATTTTTCCACATCGCAGATAACACTAAGTAATCTGCATTACCTCTATAGCCATAGTTTCACTTTTGGCTAGCATTTGTTGTACCCAATTCTCAACAGCATCATACACCATTAACAATGTTAGGTCTTGACCTTTCAAACCCTTGAGTTAAAGACTCGATGACAACACACTAAATACAATGAGCAAATCAAAAGAATTTTGGATCAAAAATATGGTCTGTAACCGCTGCTTAAAAGTTATTAAGCAAGAACTACAGGAATTGGGAGTAACTGTGCTTTCATTAGAGTTGGGTAGACTATTGGTGGAAGCACCAAAAAAAACCAAGAATGAAATTATCGATGCGGTAACAACCGTACTTCACGCCAATGATTTTGAAATCGTACACAGTGAAGAAGAAATGCTCGTAGAGAGAATGAAGATTATTCTAATCGAGCAATTGCAAGAGCTCCCATTACATATTAAAGTAAAAACATCTGAACTATTGGCGTCAAGTCTTCATAAGGACTACAAGACATTGAGCAAATTATTTTCAGCCAATGAACAGACCACCCTTGAAAAGTACTTTATCAAATTAAAGATAGAAAAGGCCAAAGAACTTATACAACTTAAACAACATACCTTTTCTGACATTGGCTATCTGCTGGATTATAGCAGCGTTAACCACTTGTCCAGGCAGTTTAAAGAAGTTGTGGGAATGAGTATGACCGACTATAAGAACACAGGAAATTGGAAACGGAATTTCTATGATGAAATTATATAGAAAACAGCGAAAGTTATGCAGATGAACCCATATGGCAGTCTTTAATTTTATCCAAACAAATCAAACAAAATGAGTAAACTATTCATCACATTCGTATTAATTCCTTTTTTGGGAATGGCACAAACAATTGAGAACATAGACTATATCTCACCTTTCCATAACGAGGTTGCGGCTATCAAAAAAGGTAGCCAATGGGCATTTATCAATAATGAAGGTAAAATCGTCGTAGATTTTAGAAGCGACCTGGTGCCGACCAAGACAAACAATGATAGCTATCCCATATTCAGCAATGATAAATGTCTAATTGCCCATCAAAAAAATGACATATTGTATTATGGATATATTGATAAATCCGGAAAAACAGTCATTACACCACAGTTCCTAAATGCCACCAATTTTAAAGAAGGAAAAGCATTAGCGCTAAAGGTGCACAGAGAAACTATAGGTTATAACGACATTTTCAAGAAAGACGTAGTAAGCTACCATTATTTTGAAGTGGCAATAGATAGTAATGGAACTACATTAGAACATCTAACCCAACTAGCCTTGCACGTTTCGCCCCAAAACAGAAATGACAACAGCCCACCGCAAATAACATCAAAACTAATCTCTAAAAATTTGATTGCGGTAAAAGGTGATGACGCTAAATGGCGTATTAAAAAAATTGAACAATAAAGTCAAAACTATGATATCAAAAAAGATTAAAGCTCAGCCCTGTTAATAGCTGATAACCCATTCCCTCTCTATAACCCAATTAGCTATTGGGAATGGGTTTACAAACAATGTCTAACTAAAATAATTTTAAAAATGAAAACACTATTTATCGGTTTAATGGCAATTGGCTTTTTAAGCCTATACAGTTGCCAACAAGAAAAAGACCCTAAGGCTCTAATGGAAAACCCTGAGAAGCGTACAGCGATTTATAATGCCATTGTTGAAAACGATGATTATACCAACGAATTTATGGAAAGTATGCACGGCAATAAGCATACAATGGAAATGATGCGAGGCAATGAAAAAATGATGGGTGCTATGATGAATGGGCAAGGAATGCAAATGATGATGAAGGACAGTATGATGATGCATTCTATGATGGACGGGATGATGAAAGACGGGAAAATGATGGGAAAAATGATGAAAATGATGCACGAAAAAGGGATGATGAGCAAGGATTGTATGGAATCCTGTAAAAATACGATGGGCGAAAAAGGAATGGATATGCAAGGAATGAATATGGATAGCTCAATTAAAGAAGACCATACCGACCATCATTAATGTTTAACCTTTAAAAACATAAAACAATGAAAAAAAATCACTGGATATGGATGGTCATAGGCTGTGGATTACCGCTTCTGTTCATTTTTTTAGCCCCTTCTTTTGGCATAGGTGGAGGCTCGTCCCTTTTCATCTTTATACTATTTATGTTCGCCATTCACCTATTTATGCCCCACGGATCTCACGGCCACAGAGGGCACAATCATACTAATAGAAGTAATAATGGTCAAGACCATAATAAAAAAAACCTTGATGGTGATTCAGCAGAAAAACGAAATGAACATCAACATCATTAAAAATCAAACACAATGAAACAAAAATTTCAAATCAACGGAATCAGTTGTGGCGGATGTGTAGCAAGAGTAAAGAAGACTCTGGAGGAACACCCCAACATCGAAAAAGCAGAGATTTTTCTGGCACCAAAAGGGGCTGCAATTATCACTATGAACGAGATGCTTGCTGTTTCAGAAATACAAGAACAACTGAGCAAACTCAACGGATATACAATTACAGAGATAAACTAACAATTAAAAATTTACAACTATGCATTTATACGACGGACACTTTGGAGGAATGCACCTAATATGGTGGATAATATAGATTATTTTCTTGGCTTGGATATTTTTCATTCCAACAGATATCCCATATCAAAAAAACAAGCAAGAAAACCCTCTGGATATTCTAAAACAACGCTTTGCAAAAGGTGAAATATCCAAGGAAGAATTTGAAGAATCTAAAAAGATTTTAAAGTCAGATAACTAACCTTAAATCATAAAATTATGTATCGATTAAACGTAAAAAAACTTGGTTTCGCTTTCGGTCTTACCGGTGCGTTAATCTATTTGGGCTGTATGATTGTGATGTCAACCGCAGGTAGGGAAGCCACAATCGACTTTTTTAACAGCCTGCTGCACGGTTTGGACACCACAAGCATTATAAGGATGGATGTTCCCCTATGGGAAGCAGGTTTGGGTATAGTACAAACCTTTATACTTGGGTGGCTTATTGGCGCCTGTATTGCTGCTTTTTATAACGCACAAATTAAAAAACAGTAAGCATCTATGCAATACGTCTGGTTTATATGGTCACTAATTATTTTGGCACTTTGGGCAGTATTCTATCTCTTCAAAAAAGATTCGAGAAAAGAAATGCTCAAAATGAGCCTGATTACAATGCCTTTTGGTCTTACAGAACCCTTGTTTGTACCTGACTATTGGCTGCCGCCATCATTATTCAATTTAGCTGAAAAAACTGGTTTTGATATTGAAAGTTTGATTTTCTCATTTGCTATAGGTGGAATTGGCACGGTGCTCTATAACCTTATTTTTAAAAGAGGATTTGCCGAAATATCTCATAGTGAACGAAAGCATAGCAAGCATCGGTTGCATATTTACATACTTTTTATACCAGTATTCGTCTTCATCATTCTGGCACTTTTCACCTCGATAAATCATATTTATTGTGGCATTATCGCTTTGTTCATCGGTGGATTGGCGACACTGTACTGTCGACCAGATTTAAAAGGGAAAATATGGGTCGGGGGAATCTTGTTTACGATATTGTACTTCATTTATTTCGGAAGCATCCTTCCGTTCTATCCCCAATACGTGGAGCTATACTGGAATCTTGACAACCTGACTCATATTCTAATCCTAGGAATCCCTATTGAAGAATTGCTTTTTGCCTTCACATTTGGGATGTACTGGTCTGGGTTATACGAACACCTGTATTGGAGAAAGCTTATACACTTAAATAAAGCCTATAATTAATAAAACCACTTAGATTATGAAAATAATATTAGCGATAGATAGCTCTGATTTTAGCAAAGTAGCTATTAAGGAACTTACAAAAATGCCTTTACCAAATGGTAGTGAAGTCTGCATCATAAACGTTTATGAGCATCCCGCAATGGCAACCCCAGAGCTAATGGCAACCGCAGGTACTCTTGACAACTATTTTCACGAGTTTGTTGCCAATGCCGAAAAATCAGGAAAAAGGATTGTTTCCGCTGCAGCTGAAGAATTAAAGAAAAGTAATAGCACTATAACAATTACAACCAGTGTTGTTAGCGGTCTGCCCAAAAAAGAAATTTTGGAAAAGGCAGAATCTTTTGAGGCTGATTTAATTGTAGTGGGTTCACAAGGACAGGGCGCATTTTCACGCTTTTTATTGGGCTCAGTTTCTCAATACTTAGCAACCCACGCCAAATGCTCGGTCCTAATCGCTAAAGAAAAAGATAGCTAATAAAGCATAAGTGAACCTTGTGCTTTCAAACAAAAAATCAATACTGTGAATATGACGGCTAACCACACAAAAAACCATAAAAATGAAACGGCTTGTAAAGTAACGGATGAAATCTGTCTTCCAGATACTAATTTACCCCGTGTGGTTATTATAGGTGGCGGGTTTGCAGGTTTGGCATTGGTTGAAAAACTCAAACACAAAGAGGTACAGGTGGTATTGTTCGACAAAAACAACTTCCACCAGTTTCAGCCATTATTTTATCAGGTGGCAACGAGTGCTTTGGAGCCTGACAGTATTGTATTTCCATTCAGAAAACAAATCAATGGATATAAAAATGTACTGTTTCGTTTGGCTGAAGTGGAAGAAATCCAACCTTCTACAAACACCATTATAACCAATAAGGGAAGCGTTCACTACGACTATCTCGTGCTGGCAACGGGAACAACTACCAATTTTTTTGGTATGGACAATGTCGAGTCCCATAGCCTTGGGATGAAAGACATTCGCGATTCCCTAAATATTCGCCATATGATGCTGCAAAATTTGGAACAAGCTGCAATCACTTGTGATGATAAAGAACAGGATGCGCTGACCAATTTCGTCATCGTAGGTGGTGGACCCGCTGGCGTAGAAATGGCAGGGGCCTTGGCAGAATTTTGTAAATACATCCTACCGAAAGATTACCCGGAATATCCTTCTTCCATAATGAATATTTATTTGATAGAAGCCCTTGATGAGTTGCTGAACACAATGTCAGACAAGGCATCTTCAAAAACCCTGAAATATTTAGAAGATTTAAATGTAAAGATACTTTTGAATGAGGCAGTAAGTAATTACGATGGTTTACAGGTCACTACAAAAAGAGGTAGGACCATTTTAGCCAAAAACTTAATCTGGACGGCAGGTGTTAAAGGACAGTTCCCAAAAGGTATTGATAATAAACACGTGGTAAAGGGCAACCGCTTAAAAACAGACTCATATTTAATGGTAGAAGGTTACAAAAACATTTTTGCCATAGGTGATATAGCGGCTATAATAACAGAAGAAACGCCAAAAGGACATCCACAGGTTGCGCAAACAGCGATTCAGCAAGGCAAATGGTTGGGCAACTCACTATTAAAAATCATTAAGAACGAGGCACCTAAACCTTTTGAATATAAAGACAAAGGCTCTTTGGCCACCGTAGGAAAACGCAAGGCAGTAGCAGATTTGGGCAACTTCAAATTTGCAGGTTATTTCGCTTGGTTTCTATGGTCAGTTGTGCACTTATTATCCATAAGCGGATTTAAAAATAGATTGATGGTTGGTTTTAATTGGGCGATAAGCTATTTCACTTACGAAAAGAGCAACCGCCTGATTATTAGAAATTTTAAACCGAAATCATTAGTAAATGAAACAGAAGAATAATTTAAAAACAATTCAAATGAAAAAAATAGCAGTAATAGGATACGGAGTCATTGGAAAAAGAGTGGCCGATGCCATTAATCTACAAAATGATATGCTTCTTTCTGGAGTCTGTGATATCATAAGCGATTGGCGCATTCAAAATGCAGTAAGAAAGGAGTACGGTATCTATGCGGCAACTCAAGAAGCAGAGGACAAAATGAAATCCGAAGGCATTTCAGTAAAAGGAAATATGCAGGAACTTTTAAAGAAATCAGACCTCGTTGTGGACTGTACACCTAAAAAAGTTGCTGCTCAAAATGTAGCGATTTATAGAGAACAAAATATAAAATTCATTTTGCACGGAGGTGAAAAACACGAAACCACAGGGCATTCCTTTAGTGCGGAAAATAATTATGAATCGGCGTTAAATAAGGATGCGACCAGAGTAGTCTCTTGCAATACAACCTCTATACTAAGAACGTTAACCGCATTAAAAAGAGCTGACTTATTGGATTACGCCAGGGGGACACTTTTAAGAAGAGCTACTGACCCTTGGGAAAGCCATTTAGGTGGTATTATGAATACTATGGTGCCGGAAAAAGACATCCCAAGTCACCAAGGTCCGGATGCCAAAAGCGTTGACCCAGATTTGGATGTCATCACTGCCGCAGTAAAGGTACCCCAAACCTTAAGCCATATGCACTACTGGAACGTGAAGTTAAAAAAACAAGCCTCTAAAAAAGAAGTGCTAAATGCATTTAAAACGTCAAGCCGTATTAAATTGATTCGATATGACCAAGGGTTGGTGTCCAACAACACTATTAAGGAAATGTTTTTGGATATGGGAAGACCTTGGGGCGATATGTATGAGGTTGCTCTTTGGGAAGATATGTTAAAGGTACAAGGTGATGAACTCTTTTATGCCTACGTGGTCGATAACCAAGCTATTGTTATCCCTGAAACAATTGATGCCATTAGAGCATTAACTGGAATTGAAACAGACGGAGCAAAATCCATCGCCAAAACAAATGAAAGTTTAGGAATTTATTAATCATTAATAAAATGAAAACAGACATAAATATTACCGAACTATTGGGGGAAAAAGCAGACTTCTACTTAGAACACGTCTGTGAAAAAATAACCAAGGATGAACTGCAAACCCCAAGTAGAACAAGCCTAGATAAGGTTTTTGCTCAAAGTAACAGAAATCCGCAGGTTCTGCGAAGTCTTTCACAGTTATACGGTCACGGAAATCTGTCAGGAACTGGATATTTAAGCATCCTGCCTGTTGACCAAGGCATTGAGCATAGTGCCGCTTTTTCATTCTATAAAAACCCAGACTATTTTGACCCAGAGAATATCATAAAATTGGCGTTGGAAGCAGGTTGCAATGGAGTAGCTTCCACCTTTGGTGTTTTGGGATTGAATGCTCGTAAATATGCCCATAAAATTCCCTTTATCGTTAAGATTAACCACAATGAACTGCTTACCTATCCCAATAAATATGACCAAACTCTCTTTGGCAAGGTTAAAGCGGCTTGGGATATGGGAGCTGTTGCCGTTGGCGCTACCATCTATTTTGGTTCAGCGGAAAGTAACAGACAGCTTAAAGAAATAGCAGAGGCTTTTGAAGAAGCACGTAATTTGGGGATGGCAACCATCTTGTGGTGCTATACTCGAAACGAATCTTTTAAAACCGAAAAAGACGATTATCACGCCGCTGCCGATGTAACCGGGCAGGCAAATCATTTGGGTGTTACCATTCAGGCAGATATTATTAAGCAAAAACTTCCAACCAACAATTTTGGTTTTAAGAATATCAATTTCGGTAAATATGATGATGAAATGTATGAAACGCTCGCTACAGAACACCCTATTGATTTATGCAGATTACAAGTAGCAAATTGCTATATGGGAAAAATAGGGTTGATTAATTCCGGTGGTGGTTCTAAAGGGGAATCAGATTTAGTGGAAGCAATAACTACAGCTGTAATCAATAAAAGAGCTGGTGGTTCTGGGTTGATTCTGGGAAGAAAGGCATTTCAAAAGCCCTTCGGCGAAGGAGTGAAGGTTCTACAATCCGTTCAGAAAATTTATTTGAATTCTAAAATTAGCATAGCATAACAATAAAAAGAATGTTCGACACAGAGATAAAATCACTTAAATCATTTAATCACTACCTCTCAAAATTGGTAGAAAGTCGTCTATGGCTAAAGGTTATCATCGCCTTGTTTCTAGGGGTTGGGTTCGGTTTGCTTTTAAGTCCTCAAAATGGGTGGATTACTAAAGAAACAGCTGATATCGCAGGAAATTGGCTGGCATTGCCTGGTGTTTTATTTCTAAAGTTGGTGCAGATGATTATGATTCCTTTGATTGTGGCTTCCATTATTACCGGAATCGCAAGTAATGATAAGGACAGCCTAAAAAAATTAGGTGGTGGCGTTCTCTTATATTTTCTAGGTACGACCATAGTTTCGGTAAGTTTGGGTGTTATACTTTCTCAACTTTTTAGACCTGGGCGTTTTTTACATCAGCAGGCTCTAGATGAACATAACGAAATTACAGCTGTCCCAACGGAGAGTCCAGAGCTTTCCTTTGGTCTTGAAACCATCCCAGATGCCATATCAAACTTGCTTCCAGAAAACCCTTTGGCATCTATGGTTAGTGGTGAAATGTTAAGTATCGTGATTTTCACAATCATTATTGGTGTAGCTGTGCTATCGCTTGAGGATTCTTTACTGCGCCCAGTAAAGCTTCTTTTAAGTGCCATTCAGGAAGTCTGTATGACGGTGGTAAAATGGTCAATGCTTCTAGTGCCTATCGCCGTTTTTGGTCTTATGGCGCAGCTTACCTCTAGTGTTGGATTAAGTTCCTTATCTGGTCTAACATACTATGTTGGAGTGGTGCTTCTGGGCCTTCTGTTATTGGTAATTTTCTACTTGGGACTCATCGTACTTCTCGGAAAGACAAACCCATTGCACTTTCTTAAAAAAATAAGGGATGTTCAATTATTGGCTTTTTCCACCACAAGTTCTGCGGCAGTAATGCCCTTATCATTAAAAACCGCCGAAGAGGAATTGAAAGTGGACAAAACTATTAGCAATTTTATAATTCCTATTGGTGCAACCGTCAATATGGACGGAACGGCACTTTATCAGACTATTACAACACTTTTTATAGCTCAAGCTTACGGTCTGGAAATGAGCTTGCTCAATATTGTAGTGGTCATTGTAACCATTGTCGCTGCTTCCATTGGCACGCCTGCCATACCAGGAGGTGGCGTTGTTATACTCGCTTCTGTTTTGGGAAGTGTTGGCATACCGGCCGAAGGCATCATCATTATAATTGGGGTAGAAAGACTTTTGGGAATGTTCAGGACTGCTGTAAACGTAACTGGTGATTTGACTGCCTGTATGGTATTCAATAGGCTCTATGGTAAAATACCAATTTTGGTTACTGAGAAAACGATTAATACACCAACTTTAAAACAATGACCTTATTACTCATATTCATAGTGTTCATTTTACCTGTAGTAGCTATTGCAGGCTATCAGCATTACAAGATTGGTACGCAACCAGCTTATGATGCCAACGAAACGCTCTTGAATTATGAAATAATAGGTTCTGGAAAAAACAAACTCGTTTTGCTGCACGGTTTAACAGGCTCGTTGAATTATTGGAAACGTGAATTAGAAAGCATAACAAAAACACATTCATTGCTTTTGATAGACCTTCTCGGCTTTGGTGATTCGCCAAAACCAAAAAGTGATTATTCCTTATCGGTGCAACTGCAAGCGTTAGAATTGATTTTAAAAAAAGAAGGGTTCAACGATGGAAAAACAACTATCGCGGGACATTCAATGGGAGCTATAATTTCATTAGCCCTTTTAGAGAAATATGCTCATTGGTTCAAGGCAGGAATTTTTATCGGTATACCTGTTTATAAGGATGCAGATGAATTTAAGAAAGTAATGTCCACACATTCCTTTGTAGATAGGATTTCAACAAGCAAATTCTCAAAATACATCTGTATGATTCATCCCATATTTATGTCACGTGCATTCAAACCCGATAACCTAACGGATGAAGTTTATGAAGATGCAAAAAAACATCATTGGATGAGTTATTATTATTCGCTCACTAAAGTCATCTTGAAAACAGATTTATATGCGATGGCAAGGAAAATTAAAGATAAAGACGTGCTTTTTATCCACGGAGAAAAAGACACCACGGCACCTTTAGAAAATGCCTTAAAATTATCAAGGGAATTTAAAAATGCACACCTGATTACTTCATCGGAAGGAGACCATCAATTCTTTCTGAAAGAAGCAGAATTTGTTTGGAACACAATCCAAGGTTTTACTATTTCAGAAAAAAAGTTACAAAAAACCATATCTAATGAACACTATTAAAATTAAACATATAGGCGTATTTACCTCTGGAGGCGATAGCCCTGGAATGAACGCAGCATTGTACGCCATTTCAAAAACAGCGGAAGTAAATGGTATAAAAGTAAGTGGATTTCGAAAAGGATATGAAGGACTAATAGATGGTGATTTAGTTCCATTAAAATCTCACGAGTTACAAAAGTTAGTACACAAAGGAGGCACCATCCTAAAAACCGCACGAAGCAAACGCTTTATGGAATTGGAAGGTCGTCAAAAAGCCTTACAAACCTTAAAAGAAAATAAAATTGATGCCCTAATTGCAATCGGTGGTGATGGCACATTTAAAGGATTATTGGCCTTTTCAGAAATATGTGACATCCCTTTTATTGGTATTCCCGGAACAATCGATAACGATATTTCCGGTACAGATTACACCCTCGGTTTTGATTCCGCAGTGAACACGGCTATTGAAAATATTGATAAAATACGAGATACCGCTGAATCCCACAACCGTGTGTTCATTGTAGAAGTAATGGGAAGGGATTCAGGCTATATCGCTATTCATTCGGGTTTGATGGTCGGTGCAGATGCCATCCTAATTCCAGAAAGCGGGAAAGACTTTATATACCTATTGGACAAGGTTAAAAACTACGATAGCGAAGATGCCTTCCTTGTCGTGGTTTCTGAAGGTGATGAAATAGGCGCTGAACTGGTTTCCTCAAAAATAAAGGAGGTTAATCCCAATGTCGATTTACGAATCACCAAACTTGGCCACGTACAGCGAGGCGGAAATCCTTCTGCTTTAGATAGAATGTTGGGAATTAGACTTGGAGTGGCAAGTATAAACGTTCTTTCAGAAGGTAAAAAGAACGCGATGATTGGAATTTTGAATAATAAATTGCACCTAACCCCTTTTAAAGAGGTAGTCAAACAACATCAGGTAAATACTGAATTATATGAACTTTTAGAACTATTTGGAAAGTAAAATCAATAGAAATGGAAACAACCATATATAGCACACATAAATTCGATAAACCTTCCATTGTAAACGCCAATAAAGGAAAGCATCAACTGAATTTTTTAGAATTTCGACTAACAAAGGAAACCGCCTTATTGGCAGAAGGTTCAAAGGCCATAGCACTTTTTTCCAGTGATGACGCCTCTTCGGAAGTGTTGAAGATTTTACACAAGCAGGGCATAAAATTCATCGCTTTACGCTCGGCAGGTTTCAATCACGTCGATTTAAAAAAAGCATCAGAACTGGGTATAAAAGTGGCTCGTGTTCCTGCCTATTCGCCCTATGCCATTGCCGAACATACAATGGCGCTGATACTTGCATTAAACCGAAAATTAATTAAAGCGCACAATAGGGTTCGCGAACAAAACTTTTCATTGAACGGCCTGACTGGTTTCGACCTCAATGGAAAAACCGTAGGTGTTATTGGGACAGGAAAAATAGGAGCAGTACTCGTAAAAATACTGCACGGTTTGGGATGTAAGATACTAGCCCATGATGTTTCTGAAGATAAGAACCTGATAGATTTATATGATGTCATATACACCAACTGTACCACCATTTGCAAACAGGCAGATATAATTAGTCTGCACGTTCCATTGACACCATCAACCAGGCACTTAATAGACACAGAACACATAACACTAATGAAAGAAGGTGTTATGCTCATTAACACAAGTCGCGGAGGTCTAGTTGACACCAAAGCCGTTATTGAAGGATTAAAATCTGGCAAGATTGGGTATTTCGGAATAGATGTATACGAAGAGGAAGAAGGCCTGTTTTTTGAAGACCACTCTGATACCATTTTGCAAGACGATGTCATTGCCAGATTAATGACTTTTAATAATGTTCTCATTACTAGTCATCAAGCTTTTTTAACCGAAACAGCTTTGACCAATATTGCTGAAACCACAATTTATAATATAGACTGTTTTGAAAATGGCAAAGTCTCAGGAAACGAAGTTTCTTGATTAAGAAACAAAAATTAGTGATAACACTTAAATCTTAAAATTATGGATAGAGTAAAAAATAAAGTAGCCATTGTCACGGGAGGTGCTTCTGGCCTAGGAAAATCAAGTGCAATCTTATTGGCTCGTGAAGGTGCTAAAATTGTGATAACTGATGTAGATGATGAAAACGGAACTAAAGTAGTTCAAGACATTAACAATGATGGCGGTGAGGCAATTTTCATTAAACAAGATGTCTCTAAAGAAGAAGAATGGAAAATGGTTATTGAGACTACGATCAAAACATATGGAAAGCTTCATATAGTAGCTAATTCTGCCGGAATAGGAATAGGCGGAACGGTTGAAGATGTAACTTTAGATGACTGGAAAAATCTTATAGACGTAAACCTTCACGGTACTTTTTTAGGCACCCAATATGGCATAAAGGGAATGAAGGAAACTGGAGAAGGTGGTTCCATTATTAACTTTTCTTCAATTGAAGGACTTATTGGAGACCCTAATCTACCCGCCTATAATGCAAGTAAGGGAGGTGTAACCATATTTACCAAATCGGCAGCACTACATTGTGCGAAGCAGGGTTACAAAATACGGGTTAATTCCATTCATCCAGCATATATATGGACCCCAATGGTAGAAAATTTCCTAAAAGCCCAAGGCGATGTGGAAGAGGGCAAAAAGCAGTTAGAAAGTCTACATCCAGTTGGACACTTGGGAGAGCCTGATGACATAGGTTACGGTGTCGTTTACTTAGCTTCGGACGAATCAAAATTTATGACCGGTTCTGAGTTGGTCATTGATGGTGGTTATACTGCACAATAATGGATAACCTAAAAATTAAAAATTTATGAAAAACATACTCGTACCCACCGATTTCTCTGAAAACTGCACTAAAGCTGCACATCTCGGGATTAAAATGGCCAAACTGTATAAGGCCGAAATACACTTTTTACACCTATTGAAAACCCCTGTAGATTGGGTGAAATTGGATAAACTCAAAGAAAAACGCTATCCCGAAACCGTGAAGCAAATTGGTATTGCTAAAGCCAAATTACGTGAACTGGAAAGAATAGCAGAACACGAAGGCTTGATATGCCGTACATTTCTTCAATATGATGCTGGACAGGGAGATATTCTGGAACATTCAGGCCATTTTCACCACGACTTTATCATTACCGGAAGCAGTGGCACTAAAGGTGTCATTAGGGAAATTACAGGCAGTAATGTTGAGAAGATTGTACGAAAAGCCAATGCACCAATTATCGTGGTCAAAGAGCAGGAAGTAACGTTTCCATTTAAAGATATTCTATTCGTCTCTTCTTTTGAAGAAGATGTTAGTCATCCATTTCAAGCTGTGCTTTCCATAGCTGAAAAATGTGATGCTAAAATTCATTTGTTACGTATCAACACAGAAACAGACTTTAATAATATTAATGCTGGATTAAACCCTGTCAAGCAATTCCTTGAAAAGTTTCCCGCCTTAAAAAACTTTTCTATGAACGTTCACAACGAATCGTCAGTAGAAGAAGGTATCAATACATTTTTAAAATATCAGCCCGCAGATTTGATTGCAATGAGTACACACGGTAAGACAGGATTTTTGAGCTTATTTTCAAAAAGCATTGCCGAGGGTGTAACTAATCATTCAGAACTTCCTGTGATGACCATACATATCAAAAAATGAAACAATCAATCAACATAATAAAGTATTCTGGCGACGTCGTAGCTTTTGATGTGGATAAACTCATCAATTCCTTAAGACGTGTACAAGCGAGTGAAGCATTGATTCAGCAAATTGTAGAGCAAGTTGAAAGTCAATTATACGATGGAATTACAACCAAACAAATCTATAAAATGGCATTTAAAATGCTTAAAGGTAAATCACGTGTAAGTGCTTCAAAATACAAACTCAAAAAAGCATTGATGGAATTGGGCCCTTCTGGCTTTCCGTTTGAAAAGTTAGTGGGAAAACTATTGGCACACGAAGGATTTGAAACGAAGGTTGGCGTGATTGTACAAGGCAACTGCGTACAGCACGAAGTAGATGTAATAGCCCAAAAGGATAATTACCATTATATGATTGAGTGCAAATACCATAGTGACCAAGGTAGGTTTTGTAATGTCAAGATTCCCTTGTACATCCATTCACGATTTTTGGATGTTGAAAAACAATGGGAACATCAAAAAGGTCACGAAGCTAAACTACATAAAGGAGGTGTATATACCAATACACGATTTACTATGGATGCAATACAGTACGGCAAATGTGTTGGATTGTTATTGACAAGCTGGGATTATCCAATGGGAAACGGTTTAAAAGACAGAATAGACAAGTCTGGATTTCATCCCTTAACAGCATTAACAACAATGACCAAATCTGAAAAGACAAAATTATTGGATAAAGGTATTGTACTATGTAAAGAGCTTCACGAAAAACCTACTTTATTAAATCAAATCGGAATTGATAAAACAAGACATAAAAATATTTTGGAAGATTCTGAAGCGTTGTGTAAAAACAATTAAAAAATAATTATATGAAAACTGAAGAGTTAAAAAAACAGAACAACATAGATTTTGAGCCTTTTTACGAAGCATTGGAAGACGACCCAAAACTGCTTGAAGAGGCCTTGGAAATACTATTGGATATGGTAGACTTTGAACCTAAATCCATAAAAAAGGTAGCACTCTATATCAAAGAGGATTCACGAAACCTATATAAAGAAATAGTAGAATTGAGTAAATCTAACCAAGATAAAGGGAATACACCTTCTTGCTGTGGTGAACTTTAAATAAATAGTACAAAGATGAATAACACTAAAATAAACATTCACTTTCTGGGCGCAGCTGGTACAGTAACCGGCTCAAAATATTTAGTGGATACGGGAGAAAGAAAGATATTGATAGACTGCGGACTATTTCAAGGGTTGAAGGAATTGCGCCTTAAAAACTGGGAATATCCACCCGTTGAAGTTTCAGAAATTGATATGGTCTTGCTTACCCACGGCCATATGGACCACACAGGGTATTTACCTAGATTGGTAAAACAAGGGTTTAGAGGCCCGATTTACGGCACTAATCCCACTTTGGACATTGCAAAAATCATTTTGAACGATAGTGCAAAAATCCAAGAGCAGGAAGCCGAACGCGCCAACAAAGAAGGCTATTCCAAACATAGCCCGGCAGAACCGCTTTACGATTTAAACGATGTTGAAAAAACCCTTCCACATTTCAAGGGAGTACCACCTGCGCAATGGATGCCATTGATGAAAAATATAAAGGCCAGATTTCAATACAATGGTCATATTCTCGGTGCCACTTACATCGAGTTGGATATACACGGAAAACGTTTTGTCTTTTCGGGAGATATTGGAAGAACCAATGATTTATTGCTCTACCCACCACTAAAACCAAAAAAAGCAGATATGCTTTTCATTGAATCCACTTATGGCGGAAGATTTCATCCAGATGAAGTAGAAGCACTGCCACAGATTGAAAAATTGGTCAACGATACCATCAATAGAGGTGGCAGCCTGTTTATACCAAGTTTTTCGGTAGAACGTGCCCAATTGATGATGCTCATTTTTTGGAGATTGCTAAAAAAGAACAAAATACCGAAAGTACAAATGATAATGGACAGTCCAATGGGAGCGAATGTACTCGAACTCTTCCACCGTACAAGGGATTGGCACAGATTAGAGGACAATGAATGTGATGAAATGTGCTCACATTTCACGGTCGTTAGTAGTTATCGGGAAACTATGGAATTAAGAATAGATAACAAGCCAAAAATCGTGATTGCGGGAAGTGGAATGCTTACGGGTGGCAGAATGCTCAACTATCTTGAAACACAGGCACAAAACCCAAAAAACACTTTGCTTTTTGTGGGTTATCAAGCTGAAGGCACTCGTGGAAGAAAGCTATTGGAAGGTGATAAGGAATTAAAAGTGTACGGAAAATGGGTGCCATTTCATATGGAAGTTGCAGAAATCGAAGGACTTTCGGCACACGCTGACCACACAGAACTTATGGATTGGATGAGTAAAATAAAAAATAAGCCCGAGCGGATTTTCATAGTGCACGGTGAAAAAGAAAGTGCAGAAGCATTACAAAAAGGTATCAAGGAAACCTATGATTGGAATGCTGAAATCCCACAATTATATAGCATTGAAGAAATAAAATAAACTATGGAACAACATTCAAATATATTAAAATACAAACATCTTGGAATCTACACCCAAAACGAAAATGTGGTGTATATGCGTGAAGACTGCCACGTGTGTATTTCAGAAGGTTTTGAAGCATTAACACGAATAAGGATATCCAATGCAAGCACCTCAATCGTTGCAAGTCTAAATGTTTTAAATTCTGATATCCTGCTGCCCAACGAAATAGGACTATCGGATGCTGCTGCAAAAAAGTTGAATGTATCCGACAATGACACCCTGTATGTTTCCCATTTAGAACCTATAGAGTCGTTAAGCCACGTCAGGGCAAAAATCTATAACCAAAAACTGGATTACAACGCCTACAACCAAATCATAACCGACATCGTTGAAGGCGACTATTCCAATATACACCTTTCAGCATTCATTACTGCCTGTGCAGGAGACCGAATGGATATTGATGAAATATCCGACCTAACAAAAGCTATGATTGCCTCTGGAAAACAATTGAATTGGAATAAAGAAATCGTTGTCGATAAACATTGCATAGGCGGATTACCAGGCAATAGAACAACACCCTTGGTAGTTGCCATTGTCGCTGCATATGGACTTACAATGCCAAAAACGTCCTCGCGAGCCATTACTTCGCCCGCAGGTACAGCAGATACTATGGAAGTTCTGACCAATGTTACGCTCTCTTCCGAAGAAATAACTGCTGTGGTAGAAAAAGAAGGAGGTTGTTTTGTTTGGGGTGGTACAGCGCAATTAAGCCCTGCCGATGATGTTCTGATTAAGATTGAGAAAGCCTTGGATATTGATAGTGAAGGGCAGCTAATAGCCTCGGTCCTTTCAAAAAAATCTGCGGCAGGTTCCACTCACGTTGTTATAGATATTCCCGTGGGAGAAACTGCAAAAGTTAGAAGTTCAGAAATGGCTGAAAAACTCAAGAACCATATGGAAACGGTAGGCAATTCTGTCGGATTGAATGTGAAAGTGGTCATTACTGATGGTACGCAACCTGTAGGAAGAGGGATTGGTCCAACTTTGGAAGCCATCGATATATTGAAGGTTTTACAAAATGAGGCAGATGCCCCAATCGACCTAATGGAAAGAGCGTTGCTTTTGGCTGGAGAACTTATAGAGCTTTCGGGCAAAGTCGAAAAAGGAAAAGGAACGGAAACCGCCAAAGAAGTGCTTACATCTGGTCAGGCTTATGAAAAATTCCTTGCCATTTGTAAGGCCCAAGGCCGCTTTTCAAAACCTGTTTTAGCACCTTATAAAATTGAAATCAGAGCAGAAAAATCGGGCAGTCTAAAGCGGATAGATAATCGAAAGATTGCAAAACTCGCCAAGCTTTCTGGCGCACCGCAGTCTAAATCGGCTGGGATTCTTTTGAATGTCCATTTAGATGAAAAAATTGAAAAAGATGACTTACTATTCACGCTTTTTGCAGAATCGCAGGGTGAATTAAATTACGCCTTAGAGTACAAGAACAGTCATAACGACATTATAACTATTAAATAAAAAATAAAATGAAAACTATACTATTTAGCCTTCCGGGAAACGAGGAATTAACAGAGCTAATGGCAACAAAAATGAATGCTGAAGTGGGAAAGACCACCTTACGAAAGTTCCCTGACGGCGAATCCTACACGCGCATATTATCTGACGTAAAAGATAAATGTGTGGTCTTGGTCTGCACCCTACACGACCCTGATGAGAAATTATTACCATTATATTTTTTAAGCCATACAGCAAAATCATTAGGTGCTATGTGTACTTGTTTGGTAGCACCTTATTTGGCATATATGCGACAAGACAAAATATTTAATGAGGGTGAAGGCGTTACCTCTACCTATTTCGGGAAGTTAATTTCCGGTTTTGCTGATAGCATTACAACTGTCGACCCTCACCTACACAGGATACACTCATTGGGTGAAGTCTATCAAATTCCAAACAAAGTCATTCACGCTGCAGATGACATTTCAAAATGGATAAAAGAAAATATAAAAAACCCAGTATTAATAGGTCCGGATTCCGAAAGCGAACAATGGGTTTCTGAAGTAGCAAAAAATGCAGGAGCACCATTTACAGTATTGCAAAAAGTGCGTCACGGTGACCGCGATGTAGAAGTCTCGGTTCCTGATGTGGAAAAATATAAAAACGCCACACCAATTTTGGTAGATGATATTATTTCTACAGCTAGAACAATGATTGAAACCGTACAACATTTGAAAAAAGCAGGAATGAAACCACCAATATGTGTTGGTATTCACGCCGTTTTTTCAGGTAATGCTTATCGGGATTTGTTGGATTCCGGAGTAGAAAAAATAGTGACCTGTAATACTATTCCACATCCTTCAAATGGGATTGATTTAAGTGATATACTGGCAAAAGAAGTAAAGAAATTAATGCACCATATATGAAAAAACGAGTCTTCATAGTATTACTTACTTTATTCAGCATTACAATGACTGGACAAACTGAAATGCTTATTGGGCAGATTTCGGGCAGGGTTGTAGTTCGAGAAAATTTTGATGAAGATGGCGATTTTTTAAACCAACAAACTTTTGAGGCTAGTGAAACAATAAAGAAAAATGAATATTATGAAATTAAGGTGGTTACAGAATTGTTTGACCAGGACAAAAAATCTACCGACAAATACACAACCACATATCGCTGTAAACCTGATGAAGCCAGTATAATGGTAATGGCATTTCCGTTTTCAAAACCAAAATCAAAGGAAACCGAAATCAATACCACATCTGCAAATTTTAAAGAGCTATATGATTTGGAAAACTTGGCAAATATAGAATTGGAAATGAGCTTTGATTCAGGATTGTTGAATTTCTTCGGTTCAAAAAGTACCATAAAGATTTACAACCGAAAATTAGACAGTAACAAAAACAATATTAAATCAAAAATCAATATTAAGGCCTATGCGTTGGGTATTCGTATCAAGCAATTAAATTATAATGTAATAGAAAAATTAAATGAGAACGGCCTATTGACCTTTCAAAAATTTACCGAAGAAGACAACAGTTATTTCACAATGACCTATAAATAAAAGAAAATGAACAACTACGACACCCTTTCAGAAGCAATCAATGACCTTCAACAAAGAGGATATGCCTATGATTTCAACTTGAAACCAGAATGTTTGCAATGTGCCTCACTGAAAATAGAAATTCAGCCCGAAGATTTTGATGTGGATGAAACCCATCGTTTTGAAGGTATGAGCAGTACGGACGATAACAGTGTTCTTTATGCCATTTCATCAAAAGATGGTATAAAGGGACTTTTGGTAGATGCCTATGGTGTCTATGCCGAAAATATTTCAGAAGCGATGAGAAAAAAATTACGATAACACTTAAACAAAACCAATAATGGAAAATCACGAACATCACAATCACGAGGAAATGGACCATTCGAAAATGGACCATTCGAAACTGAACCACAAAAAAGAAGACCATTCTAAAATGAACCACGGAAAAGGCGACCATTCTGGCCATAATCCGGGACACGGTCAAATGGGTCACGACCATCATAAAATGATGATTGCCGATTTTCGAAAACGGTTTTGGGTAACCCTAGTACTTACCATTCCAATTCTATTCTTATCCCCAATGATTCAAGAATTTTTTGGATATGAATTTCTCTTACCTGGAAACCCATATATCTTATTTGCACTTTCAACCGTGGTGTATTTCTACGGTGGCTGGCCTTTTCTAAAAGGATTTTGGTCTGAAGTAAAAAAGGGTTCACCAGGAATGATGACCCTAATTTCTATGGCTATTAGCGTCGCCTATTTTTACAGTACTGCTACAGTTTTCGGTTTACGTGGTGAAGATTTTTTCTGGGAACTTTCAACACTAATTGCAATTATGCTTTTAGGCCATTGGATAGAAATGAAAAGTGTACTAGGTGCATCAAAAGCCCTACAGCTATTAGTAAGTATGATGCCCGCCGAAGCCCACAGGGTAAAGGGTGATACTATAGAAGATATTCCCTTGGAAGATTTGTTAAAAGACGATGTGATTTTAGTAAAGCCTGGTGAAAAAGTCCCAGCTGATGGGATTATAGTAGATGGTTCGAGTTACTTAAATGAATCAATGCTTACAGGGGAATCCAAACCTGTAAAAAAAGATGAAAATGATAAAGTAATTGGTGGCTCGGTAAACGGCAATAGCACCTTAAAGGTTAAGGTAGAACATACAGGTAAGGATAGCTATCTCAATAAGGTCATCAAAATGGTTGAGGAAGCACAAAAGACCAAATCTAAAATGCAGAACCTTTCTGATAGGGCTGCAAAATGGTTGACCTACATTGCTTTGGCTATTGGTTTTGGAACATTGGCCGTTTGGCTCATTTTAGGTTTTCCTTTTGTATATGCCTTAGAGAGAATGGTGACGGTTATGGTTATTGCTTGCCCACACGCATTAGGACTTGCCATTCCGTTAGTTGTCGCTATATCTACCGCAGTATCTGCCCAAAATGGCTTATTGATAAGGAATCGAACAGCTTTTGAAGAATCCCGAAAAATATCAGCTTTATTGTTTGATAAAACTGGAACGTTGACAAAAGGTGATTTTGGTGTCACAAGAGTTGAATCCACAAACCAAGATTATTCAACAGAAGAAATCTTAAGGCTTTCAAGTGCTTTGGAACAGAGCTCGGAACATCCTATTGCAGTTGGAATTATAAAAAAGGTCAAAGAAGATAATATAACAATTCCTAAGCCTGAAAACTTTAATGCTATTACTGGTAAAGGTGTAGAGGCCAATGTGGAAGGGAAGCAAGTAAAAGTAGTAAGTCCGGGTTATTTAAGGGACGAAAAAATCAATATACCTGAAGATGCTTATAGTGACGCTGCTGAAACTGTTGTGTTTGTATTAATCGATGGACAGTTAGCAGGATACATCGCTCTTGCCGATGAAATAAGACCAGAATCTGCGGATGCGATTAAAGTGTTCAAAAAGAACAACATCAAGGTATTGATGGCTACTGGCGATAACGAAAAGACAGCTAAAGCCGTAAGTGAAAAATTAGGATTGGACGGTTACTATGCAGAGGTGTTACCACATCAAAAAGTCGAAATTGTAGAAAAGCTTCAAGCAGAAGGTGAGTTTGTAGCAATGACAGGTGATGGTGTAAACGATGCGCCTGCCCTTGCAAAAGCTGATGTTGGAATCGCTGTTGGCTCTGGTACTGATGTAGCTGCTGAAACTGCCGATATTATATTGGTCAATAGCAATCCACAAGATATCGCAAACCTTATTCTGTTCGGAAAAGCTACCTATAATAAAATGATTCAGAACTTAATATGGGCAACTGGTTATAATGTTGTTGCCATTCCGCTGGCAGCGGGTGTGCTATATTCTTCAGGCTTTGTTTTAGGGCCGGCAGTAGGGGCTGTATTTATGAGTTTGAGCACAATTATAGTGGCTATTAATGCGCAATTATTAAAGCGAAAAATCGGTAAAAAATAAATGGAAAGAAAAGAAAAACTCAACAGGATATTTTTAATCCTATTGAGTTTATTTGTAGTGATGTTGGGCTATGGCATATTATTGCCAACCCTTCCTTACTATACCGAAAGATTAGCTTTAAAAGACAATCTTGACACAGACCTTGTCAACTTCCATATCGGATTGCTCACGAGCATTTATCCATTTTTCCAATTACTATTCGTGGTAGTTTGGGGAAAGCTTTCGGATAGATATGGACGTAAACCAATTATATTAATTGGTCTGATTGGGTTTGTAATTATGCAATTGCTTACTGGTCTAGCCACATCCTTGGCAATGCTTTATATCGCTCGAATCTTTGGTGGTATTTTCACGTCGTCAGTTATTCCAGTTAGCAACGCATATCTCAGCGATATTACTTCTGAAAAGCGAAGAACAAAAATAATGGCCTGGTCTGGTGTTGCAATAAGTTCTGGGGTTATTTTTGGTCCTGTTATTGGTGGGTTTCTTTCACAAACTGACCTTCATTTACAATATTCTTTTGGTCTGCTACATTTAGACCGATTTTCAACGCCATTTCTTTTCGCAGCACTACTAGGATTGATTGTCCTATTTATTGTTATGAAATGGTTAAAAAACACTACACGTGTACATAAGTTCACAACCCAAAAAGTGAGGTTGCGGCTCACATTTTCCAAATATTTTGCCATATTACTAGTGCTGTCGTTTGTCATCCAATTTGTAGTGACGCTGTTTGAAACGGTATTTTCAATTTATGGAAAAGATGAATTGGGGTTTAATAGCAACCAAGTGGGCATCGGCTTTATGCTCTGTGGCTCGGTAATGGCTATTTTACAACCTGTGTTCGCTACTTACGGGGGAAAGTTTTATCCTCAAAAAACCAAATTGCTTTAGGATTACTAATATCTGGTGCATCCTTAATTGCCTTCCCATTTTTCAAAAGTGAATTTCTGGTATATAGCTTAATAGTTGTATTTGCTGCTGGAGGCGCTATGGTTACCCCTAATTTGCTATCTGCAGTATCCTTGTTATCCAGAACAAATACAGGTCGAAATATTTCAATACAGAGTTCAACAAACAGTGTTGGTCAAATTCTAGGACCTGTGTTGGGAACTTGGTTGGTTACAGGTGGATTTTATTATCCCTTTATAGTAGCGGGAATCATCGTTTTGATTGCAATAAGCTTTCTGTTTTTTCTCAAAAATCCATATCGACACAAAAAATAGCACTCATAAAAATTACATATTGATAACTAAATTAATTTTAAAGCCTCAAATATTTTGCATAAACTAATTCAAAAAATACTAGACAATTACAAAGAAGAAATAAAGATAGTTGAGGAGTCCAGTCTTAACGATTTCAATAATGTTGAAAAGGGAATTTCCATTTCAAGACAATATTTACAGAAATTGCGAGTCTGTGTGAGAGAAAATGAATTTGTTGATAAACAAAATGAAATAATATTCTTTAAAAAGCATAAACCCTATATCTACAGCAGATTAAAATTTTATGCTAAACTCTATAAGTTTTTAATAAATAGACCTGCCGGAACGATAAAATCTCAAGAGGAGTTTATTGATTCAGAAATAAATAGACTACAAGAAAGCAATAGGCAAAATATAGATTTTATCAAATATTATAGGGAGGATTCTGAGCTTCTAGATGAATTTTATTTTCTACGTGGAAATGATAAAATTAGCCTATTATCAAACACTTCTCATTTTTACACTGATGCTGAGTTTTCCACAAGTCACGATAATACAATTGCTAAAATTATGGCTTATGACTTGTTAATAAACCATTACGTTGAGGAGTTAAGTTATTTGAGGGATTTGTCTTTTGGTTTACCAAACAAGCTTAATACTTTAACAAACGGTGAGCGTTTAGGATGGACAGCCTCAAAAACAGATTTGATAGAATTAATTTATGCATTACAGGCATCTGGAGCAATAAAAAGTGGGACGGCAGGAATTAAAGAAATGGCCTCGGCTTGTGAAGACATCTTTGAGCTTAAACTCGGAAATGTCTATAGAACATTCCTAGAAATTAGAGAACGGAAGATTGACCAAACCAAGTTTATCGATAGACTAAAAACAACACTATTAAGGAGAATGGAAGAAACTGATGGGTAAAACACATTCAGTTTAAATGTTAAATTTTCTCCCAAGTTGGGTAGAACTTGTGAGAAAATAAAATTAATTTTAGTTATCATCATTTGGTATATATGATTTAAAGAACAGCCCTTAAATCAAACTAAATTAAGTCATTGAATATCAGCAGATAAAAACACCCAAGTTGGGTAGACCTTGGGATTAAAATCCAATAAATCATTCCAAATTTGTAGAACGAAAGTCAAATCAAGTTAGGGGCTATCAATTAAAAGTATGAACCCAGATAGTCCCTTTCTATTAAAACCGTTCTATTATGCCAGCAAACATTATTACCACCGACGACCTTCGGGAATTTAAAATAGAATTACTCGATGACATTAAGAATCTTTTATCTAAACAAGCAACTGGAAAACTTAAGAAATATCTAAAATCTTCCGAAGTAATGGATTTGCTTCAAGTCAGTCCAGGAACATTACAGAATCTTCGCATCAATGGTACATTGCCATACACAAAGGTTGGTGGCATAATATATTATGATGCAGAAGAAATTCAAAACGTGATGACAGCAAACCGTGTTCAACACGGTCTAAATTCTTAAACGATGAACTATATAAAGCTACTTAATGCGGCTTTTGAAAAGTTCTATTTTGATGACCGCCTGAATCCTACCCATATTAGTTTATATATGGCACTGTTCCAAGAGTGGAACAGTTGTCGTTTTATGGACGAATTCTACGTAAACCGAAGAGAATTGATGCGCGTAGCTAAAATTGGTTCAAAATCCACATATCACAGGTGCATAACCGATTTAGATTCGTGGTTCTATCTTTCCTATTTCCCTTCCAACAATCCATATAAAGGTAGCAAAATTAAGATGTCCATTATCGGGACAAGTGATGAACCTGTTACGGGACAGTACAATCCCATATTAGAACAACTAGCGGAACAGTACCATCCCAGAAGTGTACCGCTTGAGGGACACAACCATCCCAAAAATGGACAGGTCGTGTACCAACACCGTCCCATAGGTGGACAAGTATTGGTATCTAATACAAACAATAACAAACAAGAAAACAATATAAAACAGCCAAAGGGTAGGCAGGCCGTTATTTTATTTTTTGAAGATAAAGGTTTTGATGCTGATGAAGGAAAAAAATTCTTTGAGCATTACTACGAAAGGGAATGGCAAACGAGTGACGGAAAAGAAATTAGAGATTGGCGTGCAGTTGCTATCAATTGGATGGATAGAACCGAAGTATTCGACGACAAAAATATTTCAAACAAAAAAGAAGCGTCCCAAAAACAGGACAACTTGCGAACCACTAAAAACAAAGATTATGGACAACCCCTCTAAAATTATTGAAGGTGGCGTAGAATATTCACTGGGCAAGTTTGATGGAAAAAGCGTGATGTATGACTTTCCAAAAATCCTGATTTATTTGAACGCCAAAGGCAAACTTCTGTTTGGTAAAAAATTTAAAATCTATGATGAGGACAAGGAAATACTGTTGAAGCTCTGCTCCTACTTCATTATGGATAAAGAAAACTGCGAAACTTATGGAATTGATATCGACAAAGGCATTTTGCTTTCTGGACCAGTGGGCTGTGGAAAAACCTCTTTGATGAAATTGCTACGCCATATAGTGCCTATGCAGCGGCCCTATGAAATGATTCCTTGCCGGAATGTAACCTTCAGTTTTAACCATCTTGGTTTTAAAACAGTCGAGGAATATGGTAATAACAAATTCTACTGCTTCGACGATTTAGGCATAGAACCTGCTGGTCGATTTTACGGTAAGGATTTAAATGTAATGGGCGAAGTGCTGCTTTCTCGCTACGAACTTTACTTGGATAGTAAACACAAAATTAAAACACACGCGACTACAAACCTAAATGCGGAAGAATTGGAAGAACGCTATGGTAATCGTGTTCGAAGTAGAATGCGTGAGCTGTTTAATTTGATTGCTTTTGATACCAAAGCTTGCGATAAAAGAAATTGAATTTTATATCAAAAAAAATTAAACTGAATGTATTGCTAACCTAATTAGAAATAATTGAAAACTGTTTTTGCTAGCATCCCGTTTTACTATATTAGGGGTTTTAATATTTCGTTCAAATTTATGGCAGACCTATTTACTCAACCTTCAGCAAAAATTGATAATCAAGTACTCTTTTTCAAGTTATATAATTCCAAAGATGAAGAAGATTTATTGGATATAATTAATACGTATTCTATAATATTTGACGACTCAAACTGGAAACCATTGGGTGGAAATTTTAGCAATTATGGTGTGGTAAAAAATCAACAATCAAGTCCTATTGCCGCGTTAATAGAAAAAGTTACCAATGCCATTGATGCTTTACTAACAAAAGAATGCATTCTTTCGGGAATTGACCCAAAATCTGACACTGCACCGAATTCAATGGATGAAGCCATTCAAAAGTTTTATCCAGAAAATAATTGGGATCTATCTTCATTTCGCAAAGAGCAAGCCGAGAATATTCAAATTATTGCTGACGGTAAAGGACCAAGAAATCAGCGAAACCAATATCCAACTTCAGTCGTAGTTTATGATAACGGCGAAGGGCAGCATCCCGAAAAGTTTGAGGACACCTTTCTCTCGCTACTTCGTGGTAATAAGAACGACATTCATTTTGTACAGGGTAAATACAATATGGGTGGAAGTGGTGCCATTGTATTCTGCGGAAAAAAACGATACCAACTTATTGCTTCTAAAAGGTACTCGAATGACGGTAATTTTGGCTTCACCCTGGTTCGTGAGCACCCTAAAAAAGAATCTGACCAAGCAAAAGAAACGTGGTATGAGTACTTACTTATTGATGGAAAAATACCTTCGTTCGCAGCTTCAAAACTAGACCTTGGACTTAACAATCGCCAATTTGAAACAGGCACCATATTAAAACTGTATTCTTATCAATTTCCCAAGGGCTATTCCGGGTTTGCCCAAGACTTGAACCAGAGTATCAATGAGTTTTTATTTCAACCCGCATTACCAATTTTAACAGTCGATACCGCTGAGCGCTATCCAAATAATAAAGTTCTGGAAAATGATTTATTCGGTTTAAAGAGGCGTTTAGCAGCTGAGGAATCCGAATATTTAGACGAAAGCTTTTCAGAGAATTTCACGGATGATGTCTTCGGAAAAATGAAAGTATCCTGCTACGTGTTCAAAACCAAGGTAAAGGATTATGACCTCAAGAAGACCAAAAAAATCATACAGGATAGATACTTTAAAAATTCAATGGCGGTGATGTTCTCACTTAATGGACAAACCCACGGGCATTATACTTCTGAATTTATTACACGTTCATTAAAGCTTAATCTGTTAAAAAGCCATTTGTTGATTCACGTCGATTGTACCGAAATGAAATATAACTTCCGGAAGGAACTTTTTATGGCTTCCAGGGACAGGCTCAAGGACGGTGATGAAACTCAATTCCTTAGAAGTTATCTGGCAAAAAAATTGAGCTCAAAAGATGGAAGGTTGGCAGAAATAGAAAAACGACGAAAACAGGCTGTTGATATTGATACTTCTTCAAACACAAGTGATTTACTCAAAAGTTTTACCAAAAATCTGCCACTTGATTCTGAGTTGGCAAAATTGCTGAACCAAACATTCAAGCTTGACATAAAAAAGGAAAAGAAAACTGAGGGAAGGAAGAATCGAACTTCAAATGAAAAAGAACCCACACCTTTTGAGCCTAAAAGATTTCCATCATTTTTTAGAATCGACGCTAACAGTAGTAATAAAAAAGAAGTTGCCACAATACCGCTAAATGGTGAAAAATCGATTCGTTTTTCTACAGATGTAGCCAATGATTATTTTGATAGAATTGAAGAACCTGGGGATTTAAAGGTTAGTGTACTCAACATACAACCCAATGATTCCGATGGTGGAAATAAACCTGGTGAACCCAAAGAAATTGATGAAGTTTTTAACGTGGTAAAAAGTAGCCCAAACAAAGGGAAAATAAAAATTTCCCTTAACCCCAAAAATGAATTGAAAATTGGCGACAGCATTCAAATGAAAGCGAGCCTCTCATCACCAAATGGCAATATAGAGGAATTATTTTGGGTAAAAATTACCGACAACAATAAACCAAAAAGTGAGGCACCGAAAAAAGAAAGCGATAATGATTTGTTGGGATTGCCAAAGCTAGTCTTTATGTACAAGAGCACGGATGAGAATTCTGATACGGACGTAACCTGGGAAGCGGTTGAAGAAGCCACAAGCCTTGATGTAGATTATTCTACTGTTATGATTCCAGATGCTGAAGGTGACTTACTCAACCGCATTTTCATCAATATGGACAGTACTGTACTGAAAAACTTCAAATCGAAAGAAAAGAATATCAACCAAGAGCAATTAGAACTTGCTAACCGGAAATATTACACCTCGGTATATTTTCACACTTTGTTTCTATATACAATCAGTAAAAATAGAGGCTATGAGATTAGGCAAAAAGTAGAAGGAAAAGATGAGCTAGAACACGTGGATTTGGGTCAATATCTTAAAGACTTGTTTGACCACTACTATTCAACCTTTATTTTAAATTTTGGTGGTATGGAAGCTATGATGCAGGGAATTGGCGATTAAAACTAAGTGTTTTTCAGCTGAATTATTGTGGTGTGAAAATAATGTCATTATATCCTATCCCAATAGTTGGTATTGATTTAAATAATCCTATTTTTGTAAGGACAAATTTTGTCTCTAAAATAAAATTCAACAACGATGGAAACATTGGGTGAATATCTCAGAACACTAAGAGAATTGCAAAATCTGCCTATAAGAAAAGTTGCAGCGGCACTAGATATAGACCAGTCAACACTTGGTAAATATGAGAGAAATGAGAGGCTTCCTAAAAGAGAGCTTCTGTCAGACTTTGCCTCATTCTATAATGTTGCTATTTCTGAATTGGAAAAAAAATACTTAACCGACAAGGTTGTATTTACCCTTTTAGAGGAAGAAAATCCAGAGCGTATTTTAGTTGAATGTAAAGACAAATTGAACTATTTAAAAAATAAAAACGGCGAATCGAAAATAAATGAATAAACTAACGTTTACAGGACACGAAACATTTCACTGTCGCCATTTTTGGTTGAAGAAAGGCTACGATTACCTTTCTAAGGGGCAGTCTTTCAAAAACCCTGATGCGGTAACAGCTCTAGGTGTTGGGAAAAATATGGTGATGTCCATTAACTTCTGGCTTAAGGCTTTCGGCATAAATGACCAAGAAGACCAAGCCACTGTATTCGCCGATAAAATCTTTGATAGCAATACAGGTTACGACCCTTTTTTAGAGTATGAAGGTACTTTGTGGTTATTGCACTATAAACTGTTAGACACAAACCTAGCCTCTATTTACCCTTTAGTTTTTAAGGAATTCAGAAAAAGTAGGGTTAATTCACAATTTACAACCCAACAGCTGCTTAGGTATTTGTTAAGGACAGCCACTAACAATGAAACTTCGATAGCTGAAAACTCATTGAAAAACGACATCAAGGTATTTATAAAAACATACTATATAGCCGATAAGAACATTAAGGATATGGAAGACGATTTATCATCCATCTTCATCGACCTCAATCTTATTACTAAAGTTACCGATACCGAGGAAGGGTCAGTTTTTCAATTGAAGGTAAGTGAGAGACCAGAGATACCCAAAGAAATATTTTACTTTCTAATCTTAGACAATTTCCCAGAGTTTACTTCTATAAGTTTTGATGATATACAAAACAATATAGGTGATGTATTTGCTTGCTCTACTGAAGGTACAGAACTCAAAATTCAGGAAATATCGGAAACTTTTAAAGAAGTTGTTTATAAGAAGGATGCCGGAAGAAAAGAAATACAAATTAAAAATATCCCTAGCAAGTGGGACATATTAGAACGTTACTATAATGCATAAGTTTACAACATCCACAAATATTGAGCGCGATGCCGTAAACGACATCCATTACGTAGTTACACCTAATACAAAAAATGTTTTTGAAAGAATAGTTTCTGGTTTTCAACAGGGACATCATTCATTTAATATAATTGGATCTTATGGTACTGGGAAGTCCAGTTTCCTTTGGGCTTTCGAAAAAAACCTTAATGACAGAAAACCTTATTTTGCTAATCTTAATGGCCAGTTTAAAGGGTTTGAGAAGTTTTCATTCTTAAAAATTATTGGGGAAGCCGCACCCTTGACAACAGTACTAAAGAAATCTTTCAAGGTTAAGGAAGATACTACCAATTCAGACCTTATTGAGACGATAAGCAGGCGTGCTACATCACTTAATAACAAGGATGAAATATTAGTGATTTTAATCGATGAGTTTGGTAAATTTCTTGAATACGCAGCCAAACACAATCCAGATAGCGAATTATACTTCATACAGCAGTTGGCTGAGTTGGTAAACGATTCCAATAGGAATATTATTTTGATTACAACGTTGCATCAAAATTTTGGTTCTTACGCCATTGACCTATCTCGAAATCAAAAGAACGAATGGGATAAAGTAAAAGGGCGATTAATTGACATTTCGTTTGATGAGCCCATTGAGCAGCTACTTTATCTAGCATCCGAAAGAATAGAAGGTTTGAATATTAAAAAACCAAAGCAAATTGGTTTTCAAAATTTATTCAATACAATAAACGAAAGCAAATTGGTGAGCAATTCAGAAACTCTGAATTATGATTTAGCCAATAAACTTTATCCATTCGATATTTTATCAGCAAATGTCTTGGCTCAGTCTTTACAAAAGTATGGTCAAAACGAAAGGTCTTTGTTCTCTTTTTTGGCTAACAGTCAAGTTTTCTTTGATAAAATAGATGGAGACAATCATACATTTTTTAGTGTAGCTGACGTATTTGATTATCTAACACTTCATTTAACTAGTGAATTAGAAGATAGATATTCAAACCCACACAAGCCTCAATGGAATACCATCATAAAGGCGTTGGACAAGGCAGAGGCTATAAACGATATTGGATATGAGCATTTAGCCAAAATCATAAAGACCATTGGCTTGGTAAACTTATTTGCAAAATCTTTCGGTAGGCTGGATAAAACTTTCCTAGAAAATTATGGTAAGTATGCCTTAAACATTCCTGATTCCGAAAAATATATTGAAAAGCTCATAAGTCAAAAAATAATTAAGTTCTATAATTATCGTAATAAGTTTTTCTTTATTGACGGAACGGATGTTGATGTAGAACAGGAATTGATTGACGCAAGTTCACATATTGATACCGCCATCAACATTGCTTCAAAAGCCAGATATTATTTTAAAGAAAAATATCATTTTGCCAAGGAAGCTTATTTTGAAATTGGCACCCCAAGGTTCTTCAAGGTAAATGTATCGGATTACATAGAAAACATTAAACCTGAAGGGGGAATTGACGGCTACATACATATAATTCTCAATAAAGACATAAAACAAAAGGATTTAAAGAATACCGATGTCCAACAACCGGCACAACTATACGTACTTCTCAAAGACTTTGAATTTGTAAAGTCTTGTATCTATGAAATCGAAAAGATGGATTTTGTATTACAAAAGTATGCAGAGGATAATGTTGTAAAAAAAATACTAACGGAAGAGAAAGCCCACGAAATAGAAAAACTGCAAAAACTTTTAGAATATGGTATTTATGAAAAATCTAATGCTGATTGGTTCTATGATGGTAAAAAACTCAAAATTGATTCAAAGGTAACCTTAAACAGAAATTTTTCCTTAATAGTAAAAAAAGAATATCCTGACACACCTTGTTATTTAAACGAGATGGTCAATAAAGAGTATTTAAGCACCCCTATTCTAACCGCACGTAAAAACCTCTTGAAGGATTTACTGCAGTATAGCGAAGAGGAAAACTTAAATTATGATGACCACAAGTTTCCACCTCAAAAATCCATTTATCTGGGACTTATAAAAGAGACAGGAATACACCAGGCTCAAAACAACGGATATATTCTCACTGAGCCTACGAATTCTAGTTTTAAACCGCTATGGAAACATTGCAATAATTTCTTAGAGGATTCAAAACATATTAAAAAGAACTTGTCTGAATTATACGAATCGCTATCTAAACCACCATTTAAACTTAAGAAGGGGTTCATAGATTTTTGGATTCCTATATTCCTTATTGTAAAAAATCAAGACTATGCACTATTTCACAAAGCTTCTGGTTATGTCCCTTACCTAACCAGTGAAGTTCTTGACCTTGTGCATAAGAAACCTTCCGATTATGAACTGAAATCATATAAGATTGAAGGCGTAAGACTAAACCTTTTCAATAAATATAAAGAGATTACAGGTGTTAATACATCTAGTAACAAACCCGAAAGTTCGCTGATTTCTATTTTCAGTAGTTTCATAGCTTTTTATAGTGCCCTACCAGATTACGTTAAAAAAACCAATCGATTAAGTCCATCGTCTAAGGGCTTGAGGGATGCCATTGCATCTGCGAAGGACCCAGAAAATGCGCTACTATCAGAAATACCTAAAGGATTAGGATATAAAAACATTAACCTCGAAGAAAATGACAGTGAAATCCTAAATGACTTCATTGAACGCTTAAATGGGGCTATCAGTGAAATTAGAGTTGCCTACGAAGGCTTGTTAAACAGGTATGAAGAAAATATATGCGACGCTCTAAATCTGAAAAGTAATGATTTTACTGTTTACAAGAGTAAAATTCAAGCGCGTTACAAGTCTTTGAAACCACACTTGTTGATTCAAAAAGAAAAAGTTTTTCTTAACCGCATAATGTCCAAACTAGACGAACGTGATTCTTGGCTAAAATCCATTGCTGATGTGATTCTTGGAAAGTCTATCGAGAAAATGACTGATGAAGACGAAGCCCTTTTGATGGACAATACAAGAAAGGTACTCTCAAATTTAGATAATCTATTGGAGTTACATTCTTTGGCAAATGAAACTGTAAATAATGAAATAGTACAATTTCAACTAACAGATATCTCAGGTAGAACCATAAAACAAAATATCGTTCTGAGTGCTTCTGAAGAAAAGAAAGTTTCAAAATTACAGAAAGATTTAGCCAAGGTACTATCCAAAAATGACAAATTGAGTGCAGCTGCTATAATTAGATATTTAAAAACTTTGCACGATGAAGGTTAAACACGTACTTGGAATTTCTGGAGGAAAAGATAGCGCCGCACTAGCACTTTATCTTAAAAATCTATATCCCACTTTGGATGTAGACTATTATTCTTGCGACACAGGAAAAGAATTAAAAGAAACCTATGAACTTATAGAAGCCTTAAACAGCAGGTTAGGTAAAGACATTAAAACAATTTTTGCTGTCGAACCGGAAAAAGAAACCCCGTACAAAACCACATTTGACCATTTTCTAGCTGAATATGGTGGTTATCTTCCCTCTTCAACTGCAAGATGGTGCACCAAAAAACTAAAGTTAGAACCCTTTGAGAAATACATTGGTGATGAGCCTACAATATCATACGTGGGAATACGAGGAGATGAAAACAGAGAGGGCTATATATCCAAAAAAACCAACGTGCAATCTATTTTTCCGTTTAGAAAAAATATTTGGAGCGAAGACGTTATAAAAGAAGTGTTGGCTAATAATAATATTCCAAAGATTGCAAAACTATATAACAGTCTAAGTCCAAACCATTTAAAAGAAGATATTCTCAATAGGGTCAATCAGCCAATTTCGCCAAGCTTTAGACAAGGACAAAAATTAGAATTCCTTCTAAACAGCGATGTAAAATTATTTAATCGGGTAGTGTTTGAATATTTAAAAGAAAATACCAATTATCCTGTAGGCCTTTTGGAAGAATTCCCTTTAATAGATAATGATGAAGTTTTGGTATTGGATGACATCTTTAAAATACTAGATGAGAGTGGTGTTGGCATACCAGCGTACTATATAAAAAAATCATACCAAGTAGAAATTGATGGTAAAATAGAAACTGGTACCTATTCTCGAAGCAGGTCCGGTTGTTTCTTTTGTTTTTACCAGCAAAAAATAGAATGGGTTTGGCTCTTGGAAAATCATCCAGCCTTATTTAAAAAAGCTATGGTATATGAAAAAGACGGTTACAATTGGATGGATAGCGAGACCTTAGAAGAGCTGTCTAAACCAGAACGAGTTAAAGCCATTAAAAAAGAACATTTTACGAGAATGAAAAGGCAGCTTAGCAAAAGAACCACCAACAGTTGGAAAGATGAAATTATTGAAGCGGAAGGTCTTGGTTGTGCTAGCTGCTTCATTTAAAATATAAATATATGAGTGATAAAATCGATTTATCCATAGATGCCGGAAGGCTTTTATTTGGATTGAGCAGAATTGGCTACACAACTTCCGCCGCCATTTGCGATATTATAGATAATTCAGTAAGGGCAAATGCACAGAATATAAATCTGTTAATCAAAAAAGAGCGCGAGGACTTCTCAGATAACAAGAGAAACAATGTCAAGGAATACATTATAATAGATGACGGTGATGGTATGGACGAAAATGCCATAAAAGAAGCGCTTAAACTTGGCTCAACAGATGACCATTATGATGATAAATCCCTATCCAAATTTGGCTTAGGTTTAAAATCAGCTTCATTTTCTCAGGGTGATGTTCTTAAGGTAATTTCTTCGGATGGAACAGGATTTAACAAGTACGAAGTCTCTCTTCCAAAAGTGATGGAAGCCAAGGAATATTTTGCTGAAAAAACTGAAATTGACGAGAATGAATCTGAATTAATTGACACCTATCTAAAGGAAGGCAAGGGTACCATCATTATTATTTCTGCTATTCGATTAAACAACCATCCAAGTGTTAGAAATACAATTAAGGAACTTAAAACAAAAGTTGGTGTCATCTATTTCTATTTCCTATCTGAAAGCGGAATCAATATTACAATTGGCGACAAAAAAATAGATGCCATTGACCCGTTGTTTGTTTCTGAAGCCAACGAAAATGGAAATCTAAACGAAAATGAGTGGGACGGAACCGAAGTAAGATGGATAGAAAAACCAAAAGAGCTTACCCTTGATGATGAACTACAAATAAATGTTACTATTGAGATAACGCAGCTGCCTTATCCACCTATTTATAGAATCAAAAATATTGGGGAATCGAGAGACAAGGAAGTCCGTGAAAGGTATTTAATTGAAGCAGGTAACTATGGATTTTATGTGTATAGAAACAAAAGACTGATATCCTGGGCTTCAAACTTACAAGGTATTATTCCATACGACCAAGATTTTTATGCCTTTAGAGGAAGAATACTTATCAATGATGAGGCAGATGATTTCTTCAACATTGATGTGAAAAAATCTTCGCTCACCCTTTCTGAAGAAGCGTTTAGAAATATCAGCGATTTTACCAAAGAAGCAAAAAGTAAAAGTAAGGCTGCTTGGAAAAATGCAGGTAAGATTAGTAGAGACATAATTAATAAAGCACCAAACGAAATCGCGAACAAACTCTTAGAAGAATTTGAGCAGATAGAAATATTGCCTGGTGATGACCTACCCGATGAGGAAATAGCTTTAGAGAGATTAAAAGCTATTACGGACGATATGACCTCGAAAATCAAGTGGATAATTAAAATGATGAAAGAGGATAAGGGTGAAGAAGTGGATGATGTGGATGATGACTACACCGAAGATGAAAAAGAAGAGGCCGTGAAAGGTGAAAAAAACCCTAACCTCACTAAAATATTCAGGGTATCATCTGTTGAGGACAACCTTTTATGGGAACCTTACTATGATACCGATTTAGGGAATTGTGTAAGGATTAATAAAATTCACCGATTTGCAAGACTAATCTATGAAGATAATGCCGAAAATAGAGATTTACAGATTCTCTTCGATTTAATGATGCTTCAATTTGCCGATTCCGAATTATACGCCTACAAGAATATTGGAAAATATGAATACGACGATTTAAAAGTTATTTTAAGAGAGTCCAGAAGGATAGTATCGGAATTTCTAGCTAATATGTGTAGAAAACTAGAAAACGATTTGCCACCAAATTACAGTGACGAAAAGTATGCTTGAAACTAGTATATTGGGGACTTTCAATGGTTCGGATCAAGCATATATCTATATTTGGCTTTCCAAAAAACACAAAATCGTTTATGTAGGAATGACCAACAGTTATACTGGTACAATTGGTAGAGCCGGTGCACACTTTAATAGAAAGGGAACTTTACGAAAACGGTTTGTCGAAACCAGAGGTTATGAAGTCAACGACGTAGATGATATATTGTTACTGTCCTTCCCTTTGCCTAAAACAAGAGAATTTACATCAGTAGAAAAATCATATAGGGAAGCTGTTGAATATTTAGTACAAAAAGAACTGATTTTATTGCGTGGTAAACTCAATCCTACTTTTGATGTTATTTCGTGGGTAAGACTTAGCCCAAGAACAGGAAATTCGAGAATCAAAAAATTAGCGGCGTCCATTGTAAATTCCTTTGAAACTAACTATTCGCGCTTCTAATGGCTTTAATCAGCTTATTCAACTGAGTTTGAGTTGTCATAGCACCAAAACTTACGCGAATGCTTCTATCAGCTTTTTCCTTACTCAACCCCATACTCTTCAGAACGTGAGATTGTTCTAATAAGCGAGAATTGCAAGCAGAACCGGTAGAGACAGAAAGCACATTTTTATTTCCTAATATAAATGACTCGGCATCTTGATTTGCAAGTTGTATATTAAGAATAAAGGGGCTTCTATTAGCTGAAACTGCATTAACTATACCCAATTTTGATTGCCGCAATTTTTGTTGTAAATGAGTATTCAACTTTTGAATTTTCTGGTAATTTGTTTCCATCTTAAACATTGCCACTTCGCTAGCTTTTCCCAAGCCTACAATTCCTGGAACATTCTGTGTCCCTAAATTTACAGAATCAATAAGGTGTTTAACCGATACACCAGATTTAGTTTTAGCATTTGATTTGACTAATAAACCACCAATGCCTTTAGGTCCGTAAATTTTATGCGCATTAAAACAAAGTAAGTCTATATTTTCATCTTGAAAGTTGAGTGGAAGTTTTCCATAAGATTGTGTCGCATCTGTAAAAAAAAGAACATTATGTTTCTTGCATATAGTACCAATATCCCCAATATCGGCAATAACACCGGTTTCATTGTTAACGTGCATTAATGCTACAAGTATTGTATCACTTCCAATACTATCTTCCAGTAAACTTGTATCTAATTTTCCATTGTCATCAACATCAAGATAGGTTATCCGAGCACCGACTCTTTCTAAATCCTCACACGTATCCAAAACTGCTTTGTGCTCTGCTTTGGAAGTGATTATATGGTTTCCTGCATCTAAACTATTGTAGAAAACTCGACTTATGGCCAACTTGATAGATTCAGTTGAGCCACTCGTAAAAAACACCTCATTCTCATCACAGTTAATAAGCTTGGAAACTTGATTTTTGGCTTTTTCAACGGCTATAGAAGCCATTTCCCCTTGCTTATGAGTACTACTCGAAGCATTTCCATAATAACTGAGAAAATATGGCGACATTGCATCGTAAACTTCCTCGTTTACTGGTGTAGTAGATGCAAAATCAAAATATATTGGTTCTTCGTTCACGCTCTTTAAATAACAACAGCAAAGTTAAAAATATAAATATCTATTTCTTGAAAAATGAATATCCTTTTTGGCAAACCAATGAAAATTAGAGTTTTCGTAATGTTGCAATCATTAGTTTAATCTCTAAAAAAGTTTCTATCAAAACCTTTTTTATACTCTTTACCACTTCTGTAAACATATCTTTCATAATTTCATTTTTCTGTTTTGTAAGCTATTTAAAATGGACAAGGCTAGGGCAAAAACATTTTCTTGCTGTTTAAGATATTCGGCTTCATCCCTATTAGATAAAAAGCCAAGTTCCAAAAGGACCGAAGCACAATAACTTATGGTTTCCCGCAACACCTGAAAATTCGCAAACTTAACACCCCTACTTTCAAATCTCAATTGCTTTTTGAAAGCAGTTTGCAAATCAAAAGCCAACCAAGTGGCATCTTTTGAATATTGTGATATTCCATTAGAAACATAAACTTCAACACCTCTCGCATTTGGATTATCCGAATGATTACAATGCAACGAAATAAACACATCTGCTTCCAAAGCTTTGGACAATTTACTTCTATCGGTTAACGAAATAAGCGTATCGCTATATCTTGTCAAATAAATATCAAGAGGCTTTTCCATTTTGTTATTCAATTTTAAAATGGCATTTGCAATATCGAATACAACATCCTTTTCTTGGATGCCATTTACACCTATTGCACCGGAATCTTTTCCACCGTGTCCAACGTCAATTACAATTCGTTTTTGAGCACTCGTTTCTTGTCCAAAAATGGTGCACATTTTTAGAAGCAAAATGACAAAACTGACGTTTTTGAGCACTTTTTTCATTTTCAATTTTCGGGTTATCAACAACTTCACTTCAAAATTTCATAAAATATGATGCCAATTAATAGCAACCGAATTCAAATGAAATCAAATAATATTTTATTCACAATTATTTGATTATCAGTTATTTATAAACAAATATATGTAAATTTCCATAACAAAAATGAACCAAAAAAATTAAACCGTTCCGTTATGAAAAAATCATTCTATTTAGCATCCATTCTTTCACTCTTATCCACTTCACTTTTTGCTCAAATTGGTGGCATTGAAGATTCGGTCGATGATGTTTCTAACACCATCCGAACTATTTTTCCAATCATATTAGGGGTCATTTTCCTCATCGGGTTCCTGTTTAACGCAGGACATTTCTTTGGCGAAAATGCAGACCTAAAAAAAGGGATTACCAGAGTACTTGTATTTGTTTTGATTGCAGGTGCGGTAGTCGGCATCTTCACGTACCTCATAGGAATTGTTGTGTAAATGAAGCGGTTCGAGGTCTATAAAAACATTAGGAAACGGGCGGTTATTTTTGGGCTGCCCATTTCCCTGTTTGCCTTAATGATGGTTTCCATTTTGGCCTCGTTGCTCATTATCATATTCTCTTTCAGCTTCGGGATAATTATAAGTGTACTGGTTTTTAATGCTGGGCTTTACGTGGCATTGACGAGAATAACCCATAACCCTCAGCTATTTCAAACAGCTAACGCATTCCCTAAAATTATCAGTAACAAGCGTAATTCAGGTTTCGACTATGAACAAGATTAACCTTTCGGCATATCATCCCATTGCAGATATTCAGGACAATATCATCTTTGCTAACAATGGCAACGTAGTACTGTGCTATGAAGGGAATTTACCTGAAATCTATTCCCTTTCAGAAAAGGATTTTGAGGATATGCACGGTGCTTGGTTTCAGGCTCTAAAATCATTGCCTATTGGGACTGTGGTTCATAAACAGGATATCTATTTGAAGAAATCCTATTCTTCGGAACAACTTCCGAATACAACCTTTCTGGAAAAAGCCACATACGAGCATTTCAAAGGTCGAGGACACATAGAACATAAATGCTATCTGTTCTTCATACTGACCAAGAACAAGGCACTTAATAATTCAAAATATGTCAACCCTTTCCGGAAGGTTTCTAAGGGAATTGTGCAAGAACTGGATGACAACGTTA
>NZ_KZ319304.1 GCF_002744755.1 Leeuwenhoekiella nanhaiensis
AATATTAGAGTTCGTTTTTTAGATTTCGCTTTTACCGCTTCGCTCTCTCTTCGTTCGTGAATCTCGTAGACTCGATTTCGCGAAAGCGCACTTCTTTCTTTTCTTCGGCATATTTCTTTTCAACTATCAATGGTTTTTTGTTGGGTTCTTCCATCACAAAAAGGGATTGCAACATTGCGACCGTAGGTTTGGTTTGTGTCTTTTCTACATCACGCATTATGGCGATGACCGCATTGATTCTTTTTAAGAGCTTGGCTTCAATGGTTCTACCTGTAGGACCTAATTTTTCTCGTGGGGAAATCTCGTTATAGAGAAAAAAATCAAGTATGCTTTCCATTGCTTCGGTGTGCGTTTTAAAGTGCATTTTGGAAAATTCCTGAAATCGCTTGGCTGTTTTTCGTTTGAACCTGATAGTGATGAATGAATCCATTTCCTTTCGCTTTTTTAAAGATTTGACGTAAATCCATCCCTATTTACTGGTGTTCCAAGACCATTTGACGCAAATTGTTGGAATTTTTAAATCCTGATTGATTTTAACTGCTTAAAAATCAACAGACTAAAGCGAAAATGGAATATGTAACGCGGCGCAGCCCGTTACCCTCTTGCTATTCCTTTTCGTCACGCGCAAGCGTGACAAAAATCCATACAATCCGGCAAAAAAGCCGATTGCCATTTTCAGGGAAATGATTTTCCGATATGTTATTTTTCGATGTGTAAGGGTATCGGCGAAAGTCGAAAAGTGGATAACCTTACTTTAATTTGAATGCTGAATTTCAGCGAAATAAAGATAGTGATTTTTTATTGATGTAGGTTTAATTACACACAAAAACACCCCTAAAATTTTAGAGGTGCTTGGTTCAGTTTTGCCGAAAACTATATATTGAAAACGTAGGTATAGGAATATAAATTCCGAAGTGCTTCTTCCTCTATCAACGTTTCAAAACAGCCATAATTTTCTTTTACGTATTTGCGAATGCTATCCCCAAATTTTCGTTTCACATCTTCTTTGGAAGTTTCCAAAAGTCGGTTGTGAGCCTCTTCGCTCAAGTCTGTAAAATTGAGATATACCATAGCTGAAGATTTTAATATTCACTTGGTAACATCAGCGTATCATTTACAAAAAACAACCGCAATTCATCGAGTGGAAAATCGGTAGCACGATAGCCGTGTTTTTCTAAAATGTTATCGTTGCCATCGCTGTAAATTATTTCGGCTTCGTAACCCGAATAATCCTGTTTTTCTTCGGGCAATCTTTTAAAATCGATAGTGATAAATTCGGTTCGGTTCATCAGACTTTTTGCAATTACGGAAGCATCCGTAATAAGCCAAAAACATTCGGCAACTTCGGAAAGGTATTTCAATCCATCGGTAAATCGTGTTTTCAATAGCGGGATTTGATAGAACATTTCTGTTCCATTAAAAAATTGCAACCGCTCTTTTATTTCGTTAACTTGTGCTTTCATTGTGATTTCTATTTATGGAATTAATAATGAAAAGAGGGCGCATCTTTCGACGGTAACGCCCTCTTTAATTTTGAAGATTACTTGTCGCTTTTGCTTCCAAGTAAAAGGATTTCATCTGCTACCACTTCGGTAACATAGCGTTGGTTTCCATCGTCCGTGGTGTAGGTTCGGGTCTTTAGTTTTCCCGTAATTCCTACTTCTTTGCCTTTTTCAACATATTTCTCAACGATTTCAGCAGTCTTGCCCCAAGCAACTACGGTATGCCAGTTGGTGTCCGTTTGCTTTTCGCCTTTGCTGTCTTTGTAGTACTCGTTTGTAGCGAGTGAGAAGCGGGCTACTTTCTTACCGCTTTCAAGGTTCGTAATGGTTGGCTCTTGCCCAACGTTTCCGATTAACTGTACGTGATTTCTAATAGTACTCATAATACAATGGTTTTAAATGCCCTTTACAGGCTTGATTAATATTTCCCTTTTCAATTCAGATTAAATTTTAAGGGGTGTTTGTTCTTTTCTTTCGTGCATAGCACAATGGATAGAGTGGGTTTTGTCAAGACTTTTAGGGTATAAATCAGGTGTGTTTGCGACGTAGTAATCCCGCCTTTTTTTGCGGGATTCAAGGAAGTAGAAGCCTTATTTTTCACTAAAATTTGCTACGGTCTTGACAAGTTCCATAAGGGCATTAGCAATTCTTTTAAAGCCGGTTACGATTTGAGCGTACCGACAGTTAAGCGAAATGAGTGGCTGGGTTTAACCCGCCTGACCGGACGGGCAGGTGTAGAATTGGTTATGACGTGCCTGTTTTTCGATGCCCCGAAAAACAATAAAGGCTTTATCCATTATAAACCCCTTAAAATGTGTAAGACAGCGGTTCGATTTTTAGGGGTTTTCGAGTGAGGGCTCAAGAAGACCGCGCCGAAAATCCTGTTAAGAAAACCGAAGTGATGGCTTTCCGATAAAAAAAGCGGACTTCGTTCCCTATTTCGGATTGGGAATGAAGCGTCCCTTCCCAGCGTAGCGGGCAGGGTTAGCGAAATGAAAAGTAGAAATCGGGTACGGTGTCCAAGACCTTTGTAGTGAAGCTCTTTTCCCGAAATGAAGTGGTTGCCTGCTTTTTCAGAAGGCAGGCGCGGAATGTAGGGGAATGTGCTGAATGGATTATAAATGTAATGGTATAAAAAAACCTCCCTACGAAAGTAAGAAGGTATTTTTTTACCAATTAAAACTGATTATTTATTCAAAATATGCCTTTTAACTATTGTTCCTAAATCTTTCTCCGAAAACCATATATCCTCTGGATGAAGGTGCATAACGGGTGCTTGTTCACACTTGTTGTTGCAGTCCATATCGTCAACCTCAATTTTATTTTTTAACTTGTATTTCTTTATATAATAATCCAAAAGTTTAAATAAATGTTAAGATAGCAAGCATTTATTTGTTATGGCAATCTGAACTTTATGAAACCAATAGACCTTGGAAGCTGGAAAATATTTAGATAATTGGCTGTTTGAATGTACTAACTATTGAAAAAGCGCAAAGGCAGAAGCAAGTGCATAAATTTCGGAGGTACGTAGAAACTTTCTGCTCTTGCGAGCGGTTCCGAGGGGGTCGGCAAAAATGGAGAGGTTCGAAATTTTTCGAACCACGGAGTTTTTTTCGACTTCCGCAAGAACATGGGTAATTGAGGGCATTTCAATGAACTTGAAGTGTCCCATAAAAGGGTATTTAGCTATACCGGCCTGTGCTACATCGAGGTCAAGAACTTGAACAAAAAGGACATTGTAAATGGAATAGATGGCGAGCAATGGATTATGGTCAGACGCCAGAAATCGAATACTCCCGTAAAGTTGCCATTGTTGGACGAAGCAAAGGCGATCCTCGATAAATACTCTGATCACCCATCCATTGAAAACAACTATTCGCTTTTACGGGTATTCAGCGACCAAAAGGTTAACGAATACCTCAAGGAAATAGCCAAGCTGTGCCATATTGAAAAGAACCTGACCTTTCATGTGGCACGACACACATTTGCGACCACTATCGCGCTTCTAAACGATGTCCCCATTGAAACAGTTTCAAAAATGTTAGGCCATACCAATTGAGTCAAGCCTTAATACAAAATTTCTACAGATTTAATTCCGTATTTTGAAGATATGAAACTGCTCATTGTTGAAGACGAACCTGAAATGCTCGAAAGCTTAAAAGAATTTGCTGTGGAGGAAGGATATCAGTGTGATGTGGCCAATAATCTTTCGAAAGCTCTGGAGCGCACCGGCCTTTATGATTATGACTGTATTATTCTGGACATTAATCTTCCGGATGGCAGTGGGTTCGACCTGCTCGAAACGCTCCATAAGGAAGACAAGTCCGATGGGGTAATCATCCTTTCCGCACGCAATTCACTTGACGATAAATTAAAGGGATTGGGGTTGGGGGCCGATGACTATCTGACAAAGCCGTTTTATTTTTCCGAGTTGAATGCCCGTGTAAAAGCGATCATTAGGAGGAAACAATACAAAACAAATAAAATTGTTCATTACTCAAACCTGATAATAGAACCAGATCAACACGCCATCGGCATCAATGAACGTGAAAATAGGCTGTCCCTGACCAAAAAAGAGTATGCCATCCTCACCTATTTGATCAACAACCACAAGCGGGTACTTACCAAAGTCGCCTTGGCGGAATACATTTGGGGCGATTTCGTGGATGAAGCCCAAAGCTTTGATTTTTTATTCTCCCAGATAAGAAACCTGAAACGCAAACTAAAGGATGCCGGAGCCCAGGTGGAAATCAAGAATATTTATGGAGTAGGTTATCAAATTAAGTCAATATGAGGTTACTTTCCTACACCACTCGCACCCAGTTGTTCATTTTCCTGTTACTGTTCGGTGTTTTTTCGGCAGTGTTTTATTTGGTAATAAGATGGAACATAATGCAAAACGTGGATGAAGTTCTATATAATCGCAAAATGAACTTGTTGGCGTATATTGAGAAATACCCTGAAACGACCGTAGAACAAGATAACCCTCTTGATGATTTTATCTTTCGCCCCGTAAACAAAGCTTTGTATGAAAAAAACGCGAAAAACGCTGAAAGATATACTGACACACTTATCTATGAACCGACGGATGTTGAACTGGACGAGTATCGGAAACTGACCTCTTATGTTGCGCTAAATGGTGGCTACTACAAGCTTGAGGTGGTAAAACCCCATCTTGAAGCGAACGAAGTCATCAATACGATCGCCATTACATTGAGTGGGCTATTTTTTGGTCTCGCAATTTGTGTCTACTTTTCAAACAAAATACTTTCAAAAAGAATATGGCTCCCTTTCTACGAAATGCTCAAAAAACTTGAGGATTATCGTGTGGACAAAGAAAGGTTGCCCAAATTTCCCAATTCCAAGATCGAGGAATTCCAACTGCTCAATGTTGCACTGACAGAGTTGACCTTGAAAAACAAGAATGTCTTTGATAACCAAAAACAGTTTATCGGGGATGCTTCCCACGAAATGCAGACCCCCTTGTCCATAATCCAGTCAAAACTGGAAGCACTTATAGGCCAAACACAGCTCTCCGAAAAGCAGTCTGACATCCTGGAAGGTATCATCGGTTCCACACAAAGGCTGAAAAAACTGAACAAAACCCTGTTGCTGCTGGCGAAAATAGAGAATGACCAGTTCCTAACAACGGAAGAGGTAAATGTTGATGGAATAATCGTCAGGTCGCTGGCATTTTATGAGGAACAGAAAGAGGCCTTGAACATTAGGACCGAGATCGATATCAGGAATGGGGCAATTGTCCAGGGAAACAGTTTGCTTATCGAGATTCTCATTCAGAACCTGCTTAAAAACGCCTTCCTGCACAACATCAAAGATGGAAAAGTAATCATAAAACTGGACGGGAAAGGATTGGTTGTTACCAACACCGGCAGCGAAAAGGGGATTGACAAGGAAAAATTGTTCCAACGGTTCTATAAATCGTCCAGCAATCCAGATTCGTGGGGCCTTGGGTTAGCCATTGCACACAAGATTGCCGATAAGGGCAATTGGAGGTTAACCTACAGTCATAAAAATTCGCTTCACACGTTCACCGTCGATTTTTGACTATCCCAAATTTCTACAGATTCGGTTTTTACATTTGATATGAGTTAAATGTTAATCTTTAAATTTTAATGCTATGAATACAAGTAAGAAGTTTTTTCGCATTGTGCTGTTATCCCTGATATTTATTGGTGGCGGAATGTTTACGGCTACGGCACAATCCGATATAAAAGAGCTAAGTGAGGAGGCCATTGAGTTCTCCGATCTTCCAAAGGCAGTACAGGATGCCTTTAAGAATTCCGAATATGCCGAATGGGAAATCGAGGAGGTGGAAAAGGTCGAGACCAATATGGGTACAATGTATGAACTTGAGGTCGAGAACGAGAACGAGACGTATTTTGAACTCTATTTTAGCCCCAAAGGTGAACTGGTGCTTAAAAGAGAGGAAAGCCACTCGGACGGCGATGACGATCATCGATAATATTGCGATGATGAAAGTCTAATTATTTTAATAATTGATATAAGCTGGGAAATGTTGGAAAGAGTGATTGATGGCTTTTACATTTCCCAGCTTTTAATTATCCCAAGCTTTAATACGGGGCCTAACTAGCGTATGATCAAAGACATAACGAAGAATATTTGTAAACTGAACGTTCTAATCGGCATTCTCGCGATATGCTATTGCAATGTGGATTGCAATGCGCAATCCAAACTGGCTACAGAAAACCCGAAAACTCCACAGACCGTATCAGAAAATGGTTTTCCTATAACCAAAACGTATTTCAGTATAGTTCACCCCATTGTCACGTTTTCCGACAGCGGTCGGAACTTCAATTTCGATAGCGGTTATACAGTTGGATTCCCAACGGGCATCAATTTTTTGCAAAGTGAAAAAGTTGCCTTTAGCCTTGAGTTCGTTCCTTTTATTAGTGCCGAGGACGGCACATCCAAGGTAAGTGGTTTGCTTTTTCATCCCGGGGTAATCTACCGAAATATTGCCGGGTTTAATTTCTTGACGAGACTCGCCTATAATACGAATGGGAGATACGGTATAACAGCCGTTATCAACAGGCCGATAGTCAAAAGGGATAAAGTGACCTATTTTCTGGCCACGCCTATACCTATCCGTTTTGGTAACGAATTGCCTACATCGGTAACATTTGCATTTCAATTTGGCATTTTATTTTGAAACTATAGAATTAAGTATAACCGAATACACAATTAACAAAAAATGAATTATGAAGAAAGTATGGATTTATGCAGTAATGTTTTCACTGATTTCCTTGAGTTGCGAGCAATCCACCAAGAAAGATGATTCAAAAGAACCGGCCGAAAAACCCTTGAATGATAATAAGGAATTAAAGGCGATGGATATTGGAACCTTAAAATCCGAACTTGGGATGGAAGGGAAGGAAGAAGATGGGCAATTCAAGGTTACCGTTCCGCAAAACGACCTAAACGTAATGGTCGATGGTTTTAAGATTATTCCCCCTATGGGTTTGGGCAGTTGGGCAGCTTTCGCACCAACCTCGGCACAGCCAATGGTTATGGGCGATATTGTCGTTACGGAAAAGGACCTAAAACCGGTACAACAGGAAATAATCCAACAGGGGTTGACGGTTACGGCAATCCACAACCATTTTGTAAGGAATGAGCCAGATGTGATGTACATGCATATCGGTGGCATGGCTAGTGAAGAAAAATTGGCTAAAAGTGTAAAAGCCATTTTTGATAAAGTAACAGAAGTTAGGGGAGCAGACCCGTCTGCCGTAGAAATGCCGTCGGTGGAGAACACGCTGGACACCAAAAGGATTGACAGCATCTTAGGGCATAGCGGGACTATGACCAATGGGGTGTATAAAATCACCATCGGCCGACCCGATGTGAAGTTGACGGAACACGGAGCACCTGTAAGTACATTCATGGGCTTCAACACCTGGGCGAGCTGGCAAGGCACCCCTGAAAAAGCAGCAGTGGCCGGTGATTTTACTATGCTGGCAGATGAAGTAGCTCCGGTTATCAAAGCACTTATTGAGAATGACATTGAAGTGGTAGCGGTACACAATCACATGGTGCACGAGGATCCAAGAATTTTCTTTCTTCATTATTGGGGAATCGGGCCCGCTGAAAACTTGGCAATAGGATTAAGAGAGGCTTTGGACAAAACGGGAGTAAATAATGCGGAATAAATTTACACCGGCATCGGTTTCATTTGCCTTTCTTATTCGGCATCTTACAATTGAAAGTAACGAGTTATAATAATAAAAATCAGAAAAATGGACAGAAAAGAATTTATAAAAAATTCAGCAATTCTCGGAGGAGCAACCATTCTTCCTATCAACAATGTTTTTTCCCAAAGCGTTAATGAAGCTAGTATTGACAAACTGGTAGACAGCAACGGAAACTTTATCCAAAAGCCATTACCATATAGCAAGACCTTTTTAGAGCCTTATATGGACGAAGAGACCTTGCACTTACATTATGAATTTCACCACGGTGGTGCAGTCAAAGGTGCCAATAAGGATTTGGGAAATATCAAGAAAAATCTCGACTCCGGTGAAATGGATAGTGTCGATTTGTGGACCAGGAAATTGTCCTATCATTTTTCAAGCCATGTTCTGCACACGATTTTCTGGACAAACCTCACGAACAAGAAAAATGAGCCTAAAGCAGAACTTTTGAGGCAGATAGAAAAGGATTTCGGTTCATTCGATAAACTGAAGTCCTACATAGCTAAAGTTTCAAAAAGCGTTGAAGGCAGTGGTTGGGGAATTCTTGGGTACCAACCGTTTTCACAATCTCTTACATTATTGCAATGTGAAAATCATCAAAAGCTTACGCAATGGGGGGTCATACCAATTTTGGTCATTGATGTATGGGAACATGCCTATTATTTAAAGCATAAAAACATGAGAGGAGATTTTGTTGATACTATAATGGAAATCATAAACTGGGATAACGTAGCACAACGTTTTGCAAATGCAAAAAAAATTAATTGAGGTAATAATATTATCCGACCATAATGCCAGGTGAATTCAATCCAAATAAAAAAAGAGAGTTACCCTTCAGAGAGGCTCTGAAAGTTTGGGTAAAAGTGGCCATTCATAGTTTTGGCGGTCCGGCAGGACAAATCGCTGTTATGCACAAAATTCTGGTTGAGGAAAAGAAATGGATCAGTGAAAACCGCTTTTTGCATGCGCTAAATTATTGTATGCTGTTACCAGGCCCTGAAGCCCAGCAGCTTGTCACATACATAGGCTGGCTCTTGCATAAAACGAAGGGCGGATTGGTTGCGGGATTACTGTTTATCCTGCCAGGATTTATATCCATACTGGTTCTGAGCATTCTTTATGCGGCCTATCGGACTGTGAGTATCGTGGACGCCATATTTTTTGGCATCAAGCCAGCAGTGCTGGCCATTGTTATTGGTGCAGTTATAAAAATCGGTAAGAGAGCCCTTAAAAATGAGGTCATGATAATTATGGCTGCATTGGCATTTGTTGCCATCTTCTTTTTTGAAGTAGACTTTCCATACATTGTTCTTGCCGCTGGTCTAACGGGATTCATTGGGGGTAAGTTTTGGGAGGAGAAATTTCACGTTATAAAAGGACATGAGGATAGCACAGGACAGGGAAAAGATTATTTGATTGACAGTCATATCCAGCAGACCAAACCTTCATTCAAGAACACGCTTCGGACGATTTTATTGTACCTGTCTCTGTGGGCATTCCCGTTGGTGCTAATCGTATTGTGGGTGGGCGTTGATTCCATCTTCTTTGCAGAAGGTGTGTTTTTTAGCAAAACGGCAGTGGTTACTTTTGGAGGGGCCTACTCTGTTCTAGCTTACATTGCCCAAAAGGCCGTGGAAGATTACGGTTGGCTGAAAAGCGGGGAAATGCTGGACGGTTTGGGCATGGCGGAAACCACACCAGGCCCGCTTATACAGGTAGTACAATTTGTGGGATTCATGGGAGCCTATCGCTTTGCAGGCACCATGGATCCGCTTCTGGCCGGGATTCTAGCATCCTTAGTGGTAACCTGGGTCACTTTTGTCCCTTGCTTTCTATTCATATTTACTGGAGCTCCATACATCGAGTATCTCCGAGGGAACAAAAACCTGACAACTGCCTTGTCGGGAATTACCGCTGCCGTGGTTGGAGTGGTGTTAAATCTTGGTGTTTGGTTTTCCATTTATACACTTTTTGGGGAGGTAAATGAAAGCCGTTCATTTGGGATAAGATGGTTAATCCCAGAATGGGAAACTATTAACATCCCATCATTGATAATCGGGCTTATAGCAGCTTTTGTCTACTTCATTCTCAAATGGGATATGCTTAAAACCATTATCATAAGTATTGCATGCGGCATCCTATATTATTTTATCTTTTAAAACTGTTGGCCTCATCTAATAAAATGAAAATAAATGTTTACAAATACTTTCGGCAATTTATTCCCTAACAGCGATAAATAACTGGTTTGTCGTTTTTACATTCTTCCATAATATTATTATCCATTATGAATGTCTTTTGGTCTTAAAAAAATAACCACTACCAACAATAATGCTATTGTTATGATGCCCCATACAAAAAACTTTGATTTGGGAACGTTGTACCCAAGAATCCTGCCAAGGGATATGCAAATGCCCACCAGAGATGTGAAAATGCGAAATTAGAACCATACACTTAACCCTGTTCTTCAACAGGGACTGTTTCGCCAATTAGCGTTTCCGATGGAATCTCCGCGAGGCTTTGTCCAAGTCCAGCAACAATCCATACAATGAAGAGCATTGAAAAATCGAGATAATTGGCAAAACTGATGGCGACCCCTAAAATCAGGGCTCCAATGATAAGAGAGATGCGTCTTGATTTGGATTTATCAATTGCTCCAGAAACAAATGCTGCTACCATTGCACCGATAGCGAAAGCAGACATAATAATTCCATAGTCCTTATCTGTAAGTTCCAGTCCACCTTTAACCAATACGATGGTGTTGACCAAAATAAGTGCGCCCGCAACCGCAGAAACCAATTCAATAAATAATGCAAAGCGCACATATTGATTGGAAAACAGTAACCTCATACCCTTTAAAACATCTTGCCACGTGGTTGGCTTTATCTTACCCTCGATTTCGTCTGGAACAATATCCAACTTACTTTTTGGAAGGCTCAATAATAAAATACCCGCGATTACAAAAGTAGCAGCATCCACAAAAAATATTTCCCTTGAACCCAGCCAAATGGCAAGAATGCCTGCCAATCCTGGCCCCAATACACCTAACAATTGATAGGTAGCTGCCGATAGACCAATGGCTTGACGATATATGGTTTTATCTACAATCTGCGGAATAATAGAGCGATAGGTGGGGCTGAAAAATGCATTGAACACATTCATAAGAAAAATGAGAACATAAATTTGCCATTCTTCAGTCACGAAAGGCAAACAACCTACTATAACCATTCTGATAAAATGTGTGGTGTAGAGTATTTTCTTTCGGCTAATCCTATCTGCCAGTACGCCTGCAAAAGGCGAAAATATAATGAATGCGGTAACTCGTAAAGTAAGAGCTGTCGCCAGAATGACGGCAGCCCTTTCTTCTCCAAATTGATATGCCAACAATGCCAATCCAACCCAAGTAAAGGCATCTCCCAATAAACTAATGGTCTGTGCCAAATAAAGTCTTGCGAATAATTTATTTCGCAGGGCCTGGAATGGCTCTAATAAGTTTGACACTTTCATCTATTTTCTAAACTGGGATTATTCCCAGTGGAATATCTTCGATTATTAACTACCAATTGATAAACACAAGGAATGACAACCAAATTCAATATCGTTGCAGATAACAAACCACCCAAAATAACTACCGCCATCGGGCTTTGGATTTCACTTCCCGGTTCGCCACCTTTTAAGGCCAATGGTATCAATGCCAGACCTGTGGTAAAGGCAGTCATTAAGATGGGATTCAATCTATCCAGAGCTCCTGTCTTAATTAACTGAAACCCTTTTACTCCTTCCTTCCTTAAATCTTCATAACGAGATACTAATAAAATACCGTTCCGAGTTGCAATCCCGAATAAACTGATAAAACCGATTGTTGCTGCAATACTGATGATTCCCGATGTGAAATACACAATCAAAATACCACCAATTAAAGCCAAAGGCAGGTTTATCAATACTACGAATGCCAGTTTTACATCTTTAAATTCATAATACAATAAGAGAAAAATGATACCAATGGCTACAATCGCCGTTATCAAAAGCAATTGTGATGCCTTGGACTCACTCTCAAACTGTCCGCCATATTGTACTCGATAGCCTTCTGGCATATTCACATTATTGGACACCACTTGTTGTATTTCCTCTACCGCACTTCTCAAATCCCTGCCCTGAACATTGGCTGCGACAACGATTTTACGTTGCACATCCTCACGATTGATGGTATTCGGACTACTTACCGATTGAACAGTGGCCAGTTCGCCCAATGTAGTCTGACCACCATTTGGCAAACTGATTAAAGTATTGCCAATGGTTTCAATATTATCCCGAAACGGTTTTTCGTAGCGGACAATCAAATCAAAATACTGCTGCCCTTCATAAATCTCGCCTGCTTCTTCGCCTGCAAAAGCAATGTCCACTTGTTCCATTAAATTACCAACGGTCATTCCATAAGCTGAAAGGATTTGGTGTTTGGGTTTGATGCGTATTTGTGGCACTTCAATTTGCTGGTCAACCGCAACATCTGCCAATCCGTCAATATCCTTGATATTCTGCTCTACGCTTTTACCTACTTCAAAAAGACGCTGCAAATCGGACCCAAAAATCTTGATGGCAATATTGGCACGTGTACCCGAAAGCATATGGTCGATACGGTGTGCGATGGGTTGTCCCAATGTGATATTTACACCAGGTGCGATGCTCAACTTGTTTCGGACTTCCTCAAAAAATTCTTCCTTGGTCTTGTCTTCGAGAACGAAAGGAACATCAATTTCCGAAGCATTAACGCCTTGTGCGTGTTCGTCGAGTTCGGCACGACCTTGTCTTCGTGTTACCACTTCCACTTCAGGCATATCGAGTAACAGGGTCTCAATCAACCTACCGGTCTTATTGCTTTCTTCCAAAGACATTCCCGGTGGACCAACGACACTTATCACTAATGAGCCTTCATTAAATTCCGGCAGAAAACTTCTACCCAATTGGGTTAATACTAAAAGACTTATGATAAAGGCAATTACTGTAGTTCCAATAATGGTTTTCGGAATTTTGGTCGCACGTTCCAAGAGGTTGCCATAATGTTTCTGTAACCAGCGTTCCACACGGGTTCCTTCGGATTGTTTCTTCAACAATTTTTCATTGTTCAACAAATAGGAACACAAAATTGGGGTTACGGTTACAGCGACAATCAATGAGGTTAAAACTGACGTCACAAATGCAATTCCCAGCGGTTGTAATAAACGGCCTTCCATTCCGCTTAAAAAGAACAAGGGGACAAATGAAACGATAATGATAAGCGTAGCGATAATGATAGAACTTCGTATTTCTACGGAAGCATCGCGCACAACCGTAATGGTCGATTGACGCTCTGCCTTTGGCTTTCTAATATTTTCGCGCAAGCGTTTATAGACGTTTTCCACATCAATAATGGCGTCGTCCACCAATGCACCAATTGCGATGGCCATACCGCCCAAACTCATTGTGTTTATCGTATAGCCCAACCATTTTAAAATGATGATGGACACCAATAACGAAATAGGAATCGCCAACAAGGAAATTAAGGTCGTTCTCCAATTCATTAAAAAGATGAAGAGGATAATCATTACAAAAAATGCGCCTTCCAACAGGGTTGCATTCAAATTGCTAATAGATGCATCAATAAAATCAGATTGTCTAAAAATTTGACTTTTGATATTGACACCTTTTGGCAAGGTTGTTGCCAAATCGGCAATCGCTTCATCCAATCGGTCTGTGAGTTCCAAGGTGTTGACATCAGGTTGTTTTGAAATGGTCAGAATTACCGCAGGATTTGCATTCAATGAACCATCTCCAATTTTATCGGCAGCACCTATTTGAACCGTTGCCACATCTTTTATTTTGATGGTTTGACCATTCACTTCCTTGAGAACAGCCTCCTGTAAATCCTCAATTGCATAAGCTCTACCACTACCTTTTATGATGTATTGATTACCGTATTGATTAACAATACCACCTGGTGCATTTTGATTTGCTTCCTTTACTTGTTCTACCAATTCAGAAAGGCTCACATCATAATGCTTCATTTTTTCAGGATTGGCAAATACTTGGTATTGCTTATAATCGCCACCGATGACCACTACATTGGCTATACCGCCAATTGCTTTAATTCGTGGGCGAATTGTCCAATCCGATAAGGTTCTTAATTCCATTGGCGATAAGCTATCGGACGTCACGCCCAACAACATTATTTCGCCCATAATGGATGAAATAGGTGCCATCGTGGGTGCGCCAATTCCTTCGGGCAAATTTTCCCTTACCATTGGGATGCGTTCGCTTACAATTTGGCGCGCCCGATAAATATCGGTTCCCCATTCAAACTCTACCCAAACTATGGAAACCCCAGCTGCCGATGACGAACGGATTCGTCTCACATTTGGCGAACCGTTTAAGGCTGTTTCCAGTTGATAGGTCACTAATTTTTCTACTTCCTCAGATTCCATTCCGTGCGCTTCGGTAAGAATAGTTACCGTTGGTGCTGTAAGGTCCGGGAATACATCGACGTTCATTGTACGTGCATAATACACGCCCAATACACTCAATGCGACCGCACCCAATAGAATGAGCAATCTGTTTTGAAGTGAAATTGATAATATTTTGTTTAACATTTCTCTTCGTTTTTAATGTTCGTGACCGTGTGCGGGTGTCGAACCGGACATTGAAGCCATTTTAACTTGATATGCTCCTGTGGTTACTACTACTTCGCCAACTTTTAAGCCTTGAATAATTTCTACATTCTCGCCATTACGCTTTCCTATTTTCACAGGTCGTCTTTCAAAACTTTCCCCTGAAAGCTGTACGATGACGGAATAACTTCCATAATCTTCCAATAAGGCCTTCACAGGAATCGTTGTATTTTGAGTAGCATTTCCCATTGCAATTTGCACTGGCGTTAGGCTTCCTTCTGGCATATCGACCTCATTATTTACTTCTGCAAATACTGAAATAAGCGGTCTGTTATTGTCTACATCTTTAGCGATGGATAGGATTGAACCTCCAGATGTTGCCACATTTCGCCATTGCCCATCTTTAGTTTGATACCAAATTCCCTGCACGTTCTCCATTGTGAGTCCATAGTTAGGTGCTAACTGGGTTTTCAATACTTTTGACTGATGTGTACCAATAGCTACCAATGCAACGCCTTGCGCAGCATAATCGCCATTGGAAACCGTAATGGATTTGATAAAGCCGTCGAAGGGCGCACGAATTTGTTTACTACCTCCCGAAACGCCTGATGCCAATGATTGATAATTGGCTTTGGCTATTTCAAAATTGCTCTGTACTTTTTCGAATTCAGATTTTGGGACAATCTTAGATTCGTAGAGCTCTCTCTTTCTTTCATATTCAGATTTGGCCTGTTGGAATTTCGCTTTCGCGGAAGCGATATCCGTACTCAAATTATTGGATGCCAAACCTTGGCTATTCAAACTCATTAAAAGCTGACCTTTTTTTACAGCTGTGCCTTCCGTGAGGTTGCTTACTTTAAAATCTACAACACCATTAGACTTTGCCGCCAATGACTTTATAGAACCGGGCGAAGGCATCCAAACACCAGAGGTGTTGATGACATCGTAAATTTTACCTGAAACCACAGGCGCGGTCTGAAAATCGATTTTCCAAGCCTGTTCTTTCAAAAACGAAATGCTCCCATCATCTTCGGCAACACCCAAAGCTTGTATGGCTTCATCCGTATTAGCATAAACCGTAACATCATCAATCGTTATTGTATCTGAATAGTCTGGCGTTTTCAATTCAAAAACAAGTTGGTAACTACCCGCTTCTTTCGGTTGAATGATAGGTGAGAATATGCCTGGCGATGAAGGTGCTTCGGCAGTATTGCGAATACCATTATCGCCTTTAATCAAACTGACCGTAACCGAACCTTCGCGAACAGGCTGATGCTTGTCCAACACCGTAAAGTGGGCTGCAAACTTGCTCGGATTGCCTACTATTAAGGCTGGAAATTCTACAAACAGTTCGGTTTTATTTGTCCAAAGGGTATGAGATAGGCGTGGAATTTCTTCTCCCACGTGGCTACCATCTTCATTATGTGCGTGTGCATCTTCTGCCTTGTTATTACAAGACATTGCCAAAAAGGCAAGCACTATTGTTATATATTTCATTTGTTTATAATTATTTTTTTTTAGTGGTCGTCGTGTTCAGCACCATTATCGTGTTTGTGAGTTTTTGAATCATCATCTGTATGATTCCCCTCTGAATCGTGGTCGTGGCCGTGGTCATCTGTTTTTGTTTCCATAGAATCCGTTCCTACTTTAAACTCTTCTTGCTCTACGTTTTCTTCCATATGGCTACCATCTTCATTGTGTTCGTGACCGTGGTCATCTGTTGCTTCCTTTGCTCTTTCTCGACAAGAGGTTACTAATAACGTTGATGCAATTGCTATTGCGAATATTATTTTTGAAAATTTACTCATTGCTAAATAATTGTTTTGGTATTCGTGAATCTTCGATTTCATAATTGTATGTTTAAAAATTTATAACTGATGTTTTAATAATTGTGCTTGAAGCAGTTGCAGTTCCTTTTCCATTTGCAGCATTTTATCTGATGCATTTCGATAAAACTGAAGCTCCACGTAATATTCCATAAACGAATACTCGCCCAACATATACGCCTTAAATAGCAGTTGCTCGCTATTTAAATTGCCCATAGTGGTTTGATACTCATTATATTTTGTGAGCATCAGTTCATATCGATTATAGGTTTCCTGAAATTCTGCATAAAGCAAAGATGTCGCCACTTCAGTATGGGATTGCTGAAACTCGTAATTTGCTTCGGCAGCTTTTACCTTGTTCTTGCTACTCCATAGAGGAATTGAAACACCGCCGTAAAAACCAGAATAATTACTACCGCTAACGCCTTGATAATTATAGCCAAATGCCACGTTTGGCAGCACCTTGTTTTTTTCCAGTTTTACTTTTTGAAGTGAAGCGGATTCATTAGCCTTTAATTCCTGTAGCAAAGGGTCTTTTGTTAATTTTTCCTGCCAGAGGCTTTCTACTGTACCAACTTTGATAGGCAATGCAATACCTGATGGAACACCATCAATTACATTACCTCCATTCAACGTTTTGAGTTTGGATAGCAAAATTTGGATTTCGCTTTCAATCTGTTCCACGACAAACTGTTCTTGAATCCAAGCAATTTTTGCCTTATTCAAATCTAAAATCCCAACTTGCTCTGCATCAAAAAGTTTTTGGATTTGGTCAAAAACCTGTTTGCTCTGGGTTTTTCTTTCCGTTTCAATAGCTTTTCGCTTTTGCAAGAAAGCAAGCTCTAAAAGCGTGTTCTTTGCTTTTAATAAGACTTCCTGTCTTTTGTTAGCATAGGCCGCCGCTAATTGTTGCGATTTAGATTTGTTCCATTTGCCACGTGCTGCATATACCGTTGGGAATTCAAAAGATTGCGATAGTTGATATTCGGTATAATCTCCAGTTGTATTGTCGCCAAATGGTAAATAAAAGCCAGAAAGCTGTGGGTCGGGTAAATTATTGTTGCTCCTGTTTTCGAGTTGCTGGCTTTCAACAAACGATTGATAGCCTTTTAACTCTGTATTATTCTGTTCTATTTCGTTGAGTAGTTCCTCTATATTTTTATCCTGTGAGAAACCACTAACAAAGAACAGGCATCCGCAAATTGCGGATACGATATATTTATTCATTGTTTGAAATTTTAGGTTTAATCTTACCTGTCGTCTGACAGGGCTGCAATTATAAAAGGGAACAATATCATAGCGATACCATTCTCCTAAACGATTAACCTAAAGATGGTGGGCCTCGTGAATCGAGGGATGAGAGGTAGGGATTAAAGTGTTTATTGGGTGGATGATAGACAGGCGTTTTCTTATTTTGCCTGTATTCAATTGAGAATATATTTTGTGTTTCAAGAGAATTTTTTACTACATCCTTTTCAACAACGGTTTGTTGCTCGATTGTATTCCTTTCAAGTAGGACTATATCGCTGGATACCGTGGAATGTACGTGCATCTCCATAAATAATCCAAGGAAACCGTAAGAGGATTCTTCATCGTGGGAATCATCATCGTGACGATGATGTTCGCCAGTATGGGCAATATCTGAATGGGAATGAGCGTCCTCGTGTTGATGATGTAAATGCGAAAAAACCTGATGCAGCATCATTAGGCTAAACAAGCCTAAAAAGAAAAATGCTGCTATTTTATTTGGTTTTTGCATTATGTACAAAGATAACAATTTTTTGGTCTTGAATAATTTATACTCAACTAATACCCATTAAATGTTCTTTTGAAAAAAGAAAAAATCCAGTTTAAGGTACTGGACAAACCTTTATTTAATTTATGCCATAGCATAGACTTCATCAAACAGCTTTTTATCCAACCGTTCTTGTAGGCCGAAGCTTTTCTTCAATACATTATGAAGTACAGAATTGAATGCATTGTAGCCCAGCCAAAGATTCGGTTCTTCATTAAGCAACAAGGCTTCATAATTCAAAATTTCGATAACCTCACGAGACTTTTTTGAAGGGTCGCTGTTCTTGTCGCTACACTCGTATCTAAAGAGTTTGGTTTTATCGAGAATTGCTTTTACAAATTCCTTGGTGTCGATAATCTTAACATTCTTCAATGTATCAAATTTTTGGATTATCGAGTAAAATTCATTATCCACAAACTTATCGAAAAGATTGTTCAGCCTTGGCATTATCAGGTCTGTATTGTTCTTACTGTGTTTGATGGAAAACTCAATTTCAGCTTGGGAAACGTGCAAGCCATTGGAACATACTTTTCTGTAGAAACCGAAGTGGCCAGAGGTCTTTTCGCTACCGTCATACGAGTTCTTGAACCGTAGCATTGGCAGTATCAAGTCCTTATCGTTCTTAACCGTAAATTGGCTTGTGTCATCGATGATAAAGTCGGTAATGAACGACCTGTCATTCTTGTTGATGGTGCGTTTGTGGAAGTTCAGTTGTGCATCAGTCAGCATTTCCTCAGCTTTCCTGAAGAACAATTGATTCGGAATGTGCCCGTAACTGTTCGATACCACGTTGACAATTTTTCCATTTGAGATAATGGCATTTTCAAGTCCTCTGCGAGATTCCATCTGAGTCAGACTCTTTAAGGATTTCATTTCTGATGGAACGAAGATTTCATCCTGCTGCAAATTTTGTAAATACATAGCTTTTGTATTTTAGTTAAACAATATTTGAGCAGTTCCCAAACGGAAGACAAAATCACAGCTCAAAAGGAAACGGAATAAAGAAGTGAGGGAATGTGCGCAACGGCTTTATGCCGTAGTCTTTTGATGGGTGTATTTTACGAGTTTACCTTTGCGCTAACTATTGATTGATAACCCCTTCTTGATAAATACATTTTTTAGGCACAATCATAAAAAAGAAAAAGGGCCAGCACGAATGCCAACCCTTCTTCAAACAACAAAAGCTAATCGTTTAGTTCTTGAGTTTTCTTTTCAAGAACTGTGATGCGCTCTTTCAAACGTGCTTCTCGCTTGTCTCGTTTTTCGGTATATTCCTTCTCAATACCGGCAATCTTGGATTTGTAATATCCCTTCATCGCATTGTAGAACGAAATATTTGTCAGGTTATTTACGTGATTGCTTTCGCCAAAGTGTACTTGCTTGGTCAGCATATAGCGTATCAGCTTGTGAAAGATTTCTTTTTTGAAATTCTTCTTGAATTTCTCGACAATTTCAATTCTGGTCATCTTGGCAGTATCGCCTAATAATCCTGAAAAGTATTTTTGCTGGCTCATATAGTCCACATTATTTTCAAAGAGTGAGATTGAAAACGCAACCATTTCATCTGTTGAAAGTGTCTTCTTCGTATTGATGTATTCGGTCTCACGAATCATCTGAACAATTTCTTCAAACTGTCTGTTGTTCTCAATATGCTTCTTCCGGATTTCCCTTTCGTTGATTTTCACAATTTGTTCTTCAGGTGTGCAATCTGCCATTTTCCTGTTGGCCAATGGTGCTGCATATTCAGAAGAATCATTCTTTGATTTCTCAATCACTTTTATAAAAACATTCTTGTTTTGATACGTTTCAGGATGGAAGACTATACCATTTACAAAACCATTCTTATCTGCTGAATTGTACGTTTCCAGGTCTTCTTTATAGCTCTGTATGGCTTCGTCCAATTCTGCTTTCAATTCGTCCTCGGAATAATCATAATGCTGGTATTCAGTCTTAATGGCATCCATTGTCGGCTTAATCGGATTTTCGATGATTTCGACATCATCCAGCAGATAGACCTTCAAGCCGTTATTTTCCAATTGCGAGATAATGAGCTGGTTGTTTTCGTCATCTACCCAATACTGTCGTATTTCAGGAATCAATAGAACATTCGCTTTCTTGGATTTCTCAATCAGATTCAAGAACGATTTACTTTTCTTCGATTCAAAGCAAGCTGATTTTGTGCAGACCATTTTACCCTCTCCGAACAGATTGCCTTGATTGGCTGCATTGAACGGACATTCAACACAAGACCCGGCTTTCGGCACCAACTTCTTATCCGTTACATCAAAAGATGCTTTTTCCAAGTCGTAAGTCTGGTCTTTAATCATCCTGTTGATTTGATGCGCATTGAAATCTTCACCCATCGTTTCCAACATCATCTGCTGTTCCTCTGGTTCAAAAAGCGCTACACCTACACCTAATGAAATGGTCATTTCGCCATTGCGAACAAAGTGCTTAAAGCCATCTATCAATCCTGCCAACTTCAGGCGTTGTCTGATAAAATTGTCTGTTCTGCCCAGTCGCTTTGCAATTTCAGCCGGTGCATATTTCTCGCTTAGGTAAGCTATTGATTCAGCTTCCTCGGTAGGTTCAACATCCTGTCGCTGTAAGTTCTCGATAATTTGAAGTTCCAAAATTTCATTGTTCTCATAATTTCTGACAATGCACGGGATAGTTGCTTTATTAGCCATTTTGCTTGCGCGAAATCTTCTTTCGCCCATCACGATAATAAAGTCCTTTCCAGATTTCCGAACTGTTATCGGTTGCAGTACACCGTGTTGTTGGATACTTTCGGAAAGTTGTTCCAAATGTTTTTCGTCAAAGGTCTTCCGAGGCTGTTCTGGGTCAGGCTTGATTTTGCGGATAGGCAGGTTCTGAATTTCCAGCTTTACCGGATTTCCGTTTACTTTAGAAGCTACAGCGGTCTTCGCTCTACTTCTTCTCTTTGTGGTACTCGCTTTTGTTTTCATAATTCTCAAATTTTTGATTAAATAATATTTGAGCAGGAACCAAACGGAAGATAAAATCTTGGCTCAAAAGGAAACGGAATAAATAAGCAAAGGAAGAAGCGTCGGCTTTATGCCGTAGTCTTTTGATGGAAGTATTTTACGAGTTTACCTTGCGGGTATATTGTATGATAATAAACCCCTCTCTATCGAAAGGGGTTATAAAAAAATTGAAAAGTATCTTAAAGGTTTTCGGTATTTAGCTTCTTAAAATACTAAAGGAATAAAACTACTTAATTTCCTCAATCACACTACCACACGTGAGCATCGCATCGCCATAATAGGGGTTACGAATTTCTTCTTCCGTGCTTAGCCAAACTGCGCCTTTATTATTATTTGCCATTGGACACTTCTGAACGTATAGCATCGCATCGGTTCCATTTACACTCATCGCAATGGGCACCATATTTTCATTTAATATCACGAAATGGTCACGTTGATTTTCAAGATTGTCGTTCGTTGCAATGGCATCGAGCATTTCGATACTTTTCTTGATATGTGATTGTTCCATACTACCGAGACTTTTAATATCAGCGGATTTTAAAGATGTTGATGTTGCTTTCGCGAAAGCGGAAACCTGATTTGCATCGCTCGCTACCAAAGCATCTTTCATCTGTAAATAAGGCTTGAGCGCTTTTTTAAATTGCCTCTGAAAATTCTCTGAAAATTCCATTTCCATTTCAGACATTGGCATCTCAGATGCCTGTTCTTTTCCCTGATTCATCATAGATTTTTTGCCTTGTAGCTGTGCTGCTGCATCTACCGTAAAGGTTCCGTTGGTCACAATCTCATCGCCATTTTGTAAGCCCTCTATTACAGCATAATTTTCGCCATTACGATTTCCGATGGTCACTTCACGCATTTCAAAAACGGGTTCGTTGGGATTGGTCTTTATATAGACCAATGAACGTTCGCCTGTCCACATAACAGCACTTGCTGGAACCGTAATAACTTGGTTGTTCATCTTCATTTGCCCTTTGAGTTTGCCAGTTACAAACATTCCTGGTTTAAAGAGGTCATCTGTATTTTTAAGTGTTGCTCTAACCGTAACCGTTCTCGTTGCATTTTTTAAGATGGGGTCAATGAAAGAAACCGTGGCGTCAAATTCTTTATTGGCATAGGCATTGGTTACTACCTTTATTTTCTGACCTACTTTTAAATCTGAAATTTGATTTTCATAGGCATCAAATTCTGCCCAGACCGAATTCAAATTGCTTACTTTCAAAATGGGCTGACCTTGTTTTACATAATCGCCTTCTCGTGACATCACTTCTGAAACCGTTCCTGAAACGGTAGCATAGATTGGAAAATTATCGCGCACGTTTCCAGAGGATTCTATGGCATCAATCTGGCTATCAGAAAGCTTCCAATTTTTCAATTTATTTCGCACTGCTTTATACAATGCTGGCTGTGATTCTTTTAAAGAAGCTGTCGTGAGCAATTCTTGCTGTGCAGCGACCAAATTTGGCGCATAAATAGTGGCCAGTAATTGACCACGATTTACCTTCTGGCCTTCATAGTTGACATTCAAGCGCTCGATACGGCCATCAAAATAGCTTGCTTGTACGGCATTGTTTTCTTCATTGGTGGCGATTTTGCCCGAAAGTGAAATCATCCCATCGGTTTCGGACATTGTGCTATTACCAACCATAGTGGTTTGAATGTTGGCCAGTGCCATTGCATTCTCTGTCATTTTAATCTCATTCATTGCGAGACCTTCAGCACCAGATTCAGCAGGTATTAAATCCATTCCACATATAGGGCAGTCGCCTGCTTCTGGTTGCATAATCTGTGGGTGCATTGAGCAGGTCCACATTTGGTTTTCTGATTCGCCCGAATGGTCGTGGGTATCTGACATATCAGAGACGTCCTTGTTTGCATTGGCATCACTTCCAGAATTTCCAAAAATGAGCCAACCTGCTAATAATCCTACAATTACTGCGACTGCCATATATAAAATGTTCTTGTTCATACTATTTTTCGTTTTGTAACCTATCAATCATTTGCTTCATTTCTTCAATTTCCTTTCGTTGCGCTTTGATGATATCTTCGGCTAATTTTTTCACTTCTGGGTCTTTAATGTCTGCACGCTCGCTTGTTAAAATTGCTATTGAATGATGCGGAATCATTGCTTTCATCCAGAGCACATCGCCCACAGTTGATTTTTGGTCACGTACCAGTCCCAACGCACCTGCAAATAGAACGATACTTCCCAAAACAATGGCGATATTCTTCTTTTTATTTTGGTACATTCCACGCATTGCTACAAACATTATAATGGCCATCGCCGCAATCCCTAAACAGACCATATAAAAGCGGGTTAGACTGAACCATACGTGGTCCCACTCATAAGTGTTTAGGTACATCGTGATGTACATAGCGACGAAGGATGCTGCGAGCATTCCTACAAATTTTGTGTACTGATTTTTCTTTTTGTGTTCATTAGAATTTTCCATAATAGTTGATTTTAAGGTAATTATTTACGTTTTGTTTTAATTATTTTTCTAATAGTTGGTGAACTGGTGTACCAAAGTAGAAATCCACTTAACACCGTTATCAAGCCTAAAAGCGAAAAAGCTCTTAACACTATTGTATTAAAATTGTCTCGCCCTTGATAGTCCATAGTGTGGGTCATCCAGAGGAAATCGAACCAACGCCAATCGCGATGACGTACGGTTTGAAAAGCGCCATTCTCAATCGCCACGTAGGCTTTTAAATTTTCATCGGTTTTATATGAAATCTCATAAGCTGGTAATGGTCTTCCGCGGTACTCGTGGTGGTCGCCTACAGATTCAATCCGTTGTATTTGGTTAAATTCTAAATCAGCCAACATATAGCGTTCTGCTACTTTGATTGCTTCTTGTTCCGTGAGCTCGTCTTTCTTTGTTCCTGTAAGTGCATTATAAAGCACAGTCTCATTAATCCAATAGTAGGGCTCATCCGCTATTTCAAGTAATTCTAATGACTTAATCGGTTCCTGAATATTCAGTTGAGAACTTCCTATCAAATCTGAAAATTCAGTTTGTTCAGGAATCTCTTTTTTAAAATGGTCGCCGTGTATCTCATCAATATCTGTCCAGCTGAAATACATTCCACTAATTGTCCACATCAAGAACTGAATACCTAAAAAGATACCCAGATAGCGATGCGCTTTTCTTATTTTTAGTGCTGTTTTTCTTTTGACCATTTTATTTTACTTCAAAAGGAAATTCAACAAGAACCTTTTCCCAACTCAAGCTAATTGTTCCTGAATCATTGGTGGTCTTTGTTACGTTGTATTCTAAATGTTCCTTGATTTCTTCGGAAATTTTGGGGGTTACTTTAAACCGCAACACATCATCTTTCTCGTCATATTCATCTTTGCCGTGCTGGTTCCAGTTTGTATTAAAAATAATAGTCCATTCCTCTTGGTTCGGAATAACAAAGAACCCGTATTTCCCTGCCTTCAATTCTTTACCGTCAATGGTCAAGTCCTTATTGGTTTCCATCCAAGTGGCCATATGGGCTCCTGCTTGCCAAACGGTGTCATAAGGCAGTAAACCGCCAAAAATGATACGTTTACGAACTCCTGGCGATGAATAATCAATATGAATATGTGCATCGCCCACCATCGCCATTGCACTTGTATGCGGACTCAATGGTTTTTTATTAGCAGGTACTGCATTTGTTGAATTTTGCTCTGTTTTTTCGGTAATGGGCAATTCTTGTGCTTCCTTTGAAGTTTCTTTACAAGAAGCTAAAAGGATAATACATAATAGAATGATACAATCTTTCATTTTATAGGATGGTTTAGTTAATTGATTTTGTTCTGAGTCTAAGTGCGTTTGCTATTACAGAAACCGAACTAAAACTCATTGCCAAAGCCGCAATCATAGGCGATAACAGAATTCCGAAAAATGGGAATAATACTCCTGCCGCAATTGGTACACCCAGCGTGTTGTATATCATAGCAAAAAACAGATTCTGTTTGATGTTCCGCATAACTTTGTGGCTAAGGTTTCTTGCTTTTACGATACCGTGCAAATCGCCTTTTACCAAGGTTATCATCGCGCTTTCTATAGCGACATCGGTTCCTGTGCCCATTGCGATACCCACATCACTTTTAGCCAGAGCTGGTGCATCGTTTATACCATCGCCTGCCATTGCAACTATGTGACCTTGTTCTTGTAGTTTTTTAACCTCGTCCAGTTTGTTTTCGGGTAGCATACCCGCTTTGAAGTCGGCGAGATTGAGTTCGCTGGCAACTGCCTGGGCGGTATCGCGATTATCTCCGGTAAGCATTATTACTTCGATACCTTTATCCTGTAATTCTTTAATTGCCTTGGCACTCGTTTCTTTTATTTTATCGCCAATAACCACATAGCCTGAAACTTCGCCATCAATGGATAAGTAGGAAACCGTTTTTCCCTGTTTCTGAAAGGATTGTGCTTCGGTTTCCATTTCAGGCGATAGTGTGGCATTGGCATACTCCATCATTTTGGCATTTCCCAAATCGAGCTTCTTGCCATCAACTGTTCCTTCTACGCCTTTTCCGGTTACTGCGCTAAAGTTTTCGGTTTTTGATATTTCGACCTTCTGCTCCTTTCCATATTTCACGGTAGCTTCGGCAAGGGGATGCTCGCTGGAACTGTTTAGGGATGCGATAAAATGCAGAATTTCGCATTCGCGAAAGCGAGATTCATCAAACGACCCAATTTTCTCAACCGTTGGTTTCCCTTCCGTAATGGTTCCTGTTTTATCAACGATAAGGGTGTCCACTTTGTCCATTTTCTCTAAGGCTTCGGCATTCTTAATTAGGACACCATTTTGGGCGCCTTTACCAACACCTACCATAACGGACATCGGTGTTGCCAATCCTAACGCACACGGACAAGCAATAATCAATACGGCAATGGCATTTACAAGGGCAAATACATAAGCTGGCTCTGGTCCCCAAATTGCCCAGACAATAAAGGTGATGACCGCAATGATTACTACCACGGGTACAAAATAGCCTGAAACGGTATCTGCCAATTTCTGGATTGGGGCACGACTGCGACTGGCATCGTTGACCATATGTATGATTTGGGAAAGCAAGGTGTCGCTACCCACTTTTTCGGCTTCCATCAAGAAAGACTGATTCCCGTTAATGGTACCGCTACTTACTTTATCTTCTACAGTCTTATTTACTGGAATAGGTTCTCCTGAAATCATTGATTCATCTACGGTAGTTTCGCCTTCGGTAATTTTGCCGTCCACAGGGATTTTATCTCCCGGTTTCACTCTAAGGATATCTCCTTTTTCAATCTGGTCTATGGAAACTTCTTCCTCTTTTCCATCAACTACTTTAATGGCTTTATTGGGTGCGAGTTTCAATAGTTCCTTAACTGCTGAATTGGTTTTGCTATGCGCACGCGCTTCCAAAACCTGACCCATCAGTACCAGCGTGAGAATTACGGTAGCAGCTTCAAAATACACGTGAACCGCACCTGATTCTGTTTTAAACTGTTCGGGAAAAAAGTCTGGAAACAGCATCCCAAAAACACTAAAGAGCCAAGCCACGCCTGCACCTATACCGATTAAGGTGAACATATTGAGATTCCACGTTTTAATACTACGGTAGGCACGTTCAAAGAACATCCAAGTGGCATAAAATACCACGGGAATGGAAAGCCCAAATTGAATCCAGTTCCACCATTTCTGTTCCATTATATCATAAAGTGGATTGTTGGGAATCATTTCACTCATAGCGATTATGAAAATAGGAAGCGTAAAGGCTACTGCTATCCAGAATTTCTTAATCAACTTATTATATGTTTTCTCTTCGGCAGATAAATCAGGTTCCATCGGCACCAAATCCATACCACATATAGGGCAAGCTCCAGCTTCATCTTTGATAATTTCTGGGTGCATTGGACACGTCCAGAGTTCTGAAGTTGTAGCCGACAAATTTTGTTCTTCGACTAAATCCATTCCGCAGACTGGGCAGTCGCCTGGCTTATCGTAGGTTTTGTCGCCTTCACAATGCATTGGACAGTAGAATGTGCCTGTTCCTTTGCCTTTGGGTTTTTGCTTTTTCGCGGAAGCGGAATCGTCTTTATGATGATGCTCGCCTGGTTTGTGAATACTGTACGAACCGCCGTCTTTTTTCAATGCTTTCTGAAATGTTTCGATAGGAATATGAGATTCCATTTCAATAGTAGCCTCTTCTTTTTCTAAATTAACCGAAGCGTTAGTCACACCTTCCACTTTAGATAGTGTTTGCTCAACGTGATTTCGGCAACCGTTGCAGGTCATCCCTTGTATGTGATAGGTGTGTTTCATTTTTATTGAATTATGAATTTAATAATCAAACCTCCTGCAAGCCATACATAACAAATGAATGCTGCATATTTTAAGATGGTTTCTAACAATTGGCTTTTTGGTGCCATCTCGCTCATTGAATGCTCTACATCTTTTCGCTTGAAGAACCCCAGGTAGATTAAGTAACCCGATATGGCCAAGAAGGCTATATTTAAAAAGAAAGTGTAGTTTATTTTGAAATGGTCCTTATCTTGAATATTTACTTGCGAAGGGTCTGGTATTAAATCAAGAAAATTAAAACCATAGTGAAGTATTAATGAAGCCGATATAAGAGCCGTAAAGAGTAAGAACAAAATGAAAAGTGACATTTTCCAGCCATAATATTTGGCATTTATACGTAATACGGGAAACACAACTAAATCACTGAAAATAAATGCCATTACGCCAGCAAAACTTACACCCTTGCCGAAAAGTAAGGCGGCCAGCGGAATATTGCCCATACTTCCTATAAATGTTAAAAATGCTGCGATAGGCCCCACTATGATATGTTCAAGAATTTCTAAGAAGGTAAAATCATTAGTACCCTTGCCGCTATTGATGAATAAGGTTTCAAAGAATGCATCTGGGACGAATGCCGCCGTAATCCCTGCAATGGTGAATCCAACAGTTACGTCCTTCCAAACCATTGACCATTCCATTTTGTATTTTCTGGCAACTTTAGCCCAGTTTGCTTCTTTTTTTATCTCTGATTTCCAATCGTCATCTTGACCTTTGCTCTCGTCATTTTCGTTGCCATCATCTTTGAGATTCTTGCGTGCCTTTTCTATTAATTTTTTAGGATTTATGATTCGAATCAGTAACCAACTGACCAATATCAACAGAATACCACCTAAGTATTCGCCTACTACAAATTGCCAGCCCAAAAAGATTGAAATAAGAATGCCCAATTCGATAACCAAGTTGGTGGAAGCCAATAGAAATGCAATCGATGAGACGAAACTGGCACCTTTCTTAAAGATTGATTTCGTACCAGCTAGCGCCGAGAAGCTGCAAGAACTACTGATAAAACCGAAGAAGGTACCCAGCAATATGCTCTTGCCTTCATTCTTACCCATTGCTTCTTGCATTTTTTGCCTAGTTACAAAAACTTGAATCATACTGCTGATTATATAACCAACTACAAAAGCCCATAGAGCTGTCCAGAAAAATCCTACTGAGGTAAAGGCTGCTTCTGCCCAGGATTTTAAAAAATCATTCATATTTTTCTATTTTAATATTATTGATGTTAGCGATACCGAAAACCAAGACAAAAAACCGTAAAGCCACTTGTAGCATCACCAAGGTTTTGGCCACCATTGATACCGGAACGATATCCCCATATCCAACCGAGGAAAATGTAATTGTACTCAGGTACAAATACTCAAAGAGTATTTCTGATGTTGAGCTAACGAGACCAGAACTATTCTTGAAATTCGTTTCATCAAAAATGTGAAGGGCTGCATAGTCGGTTGCAAAGGACAAGAGTATCAATCCAATCAGTAAAGCAAATAGTACGAGAATATGGCTCATTAAATGACTCTGCGCTATAATCTTCATCAACTGGTTAAACGAAAGCTTTACAATGAAATAGATTTTGACGATTGACAGAGCTAAAATCACATACTCTGACCAGCTATTATCTAACCTAGAAAAGAGCACAATATTTATCAGACCAGCTGCTATTACTACTGAAATAGTAAGCCAAGCTTTTCCGAAAAGTTGTTTGTAAAACGAATCTATCTTTTCCAATTTCTTTAATGCTTTTTATTTGTGCCTGACAAGGGAAGAGTTACTAACCAACCATCATATTTCCCTTCCCATATCAGGACTTTATAAATCATCTTTTAATCGTTGTATATATTTTACCAATTTCGATTTTGCCATCGTGTCTAGTTTAGCATTTTGATGTATTATTATATAGCTATTCATAGGCATTTCTCCACTTTCTACTTGTTTAATGATAGACCGTAACTTACTTCTCTTTCTCCTATCAGAATAATTGCTCCACTCATTAAAATTCAGTTCTGCTTTTCCTTCTTTAATATGGTTTTCTAAAAACCAAGCTGCGGGCTGAATTTTACTATACCAAGGATAAGCAGTGTTATTACTGTGACAATCATAGCAGGACACCTTGAGTTGATTCTCAATATCTAACGGTACTTTATTAACCATCATAAAATCAGTTTCAAGTGTTGTATAGCTTTCATTTTTATCCACCGGAAAAAATTGAATAACGATTAACGCAATAAGCGCTACCCAAGCTATGATTTTTAGAAATTTCATTTAGTTTATTTCTCTCTGTACTTTACCACATCTCAACATTGAACTACCGTAATACGGATTTAAGACATTTTCTTCTTTGCTTAACCAAGCAGTACCACCATCATACATAGGGCAATATTGCTCGTACAGTTTTGTTGCTGTTCCTGTTATAGCTACCATATCTGTAATGTCTTTACTTAAAACTTTGAAATGCTCGCGTTGATGTTTGATGTCGCTTTCCGAAATGTGCTCTGCGTGTTCTGTTGCATCTTCGATTATGTCATTTAATTCTGATTTTTCATTGTCCGAATAGTTGGATGCATCAAATGCTTTTAGGGATTGAGCCATTGTATTCCCCAATTCCTTTGCTTTACCATTGTCATCGTTTACAAGCGCATCTTTTAAGTTGAAATAATCATTCAGGATTGCTGCTGCTTTTGCATCCTCATTGTCACTCATTACCATATCGTCCTTGTCATCCATAGATTCTTGGTGCATCTCGTTGCTCATCGGCGCAGCAGCTTCTTCTTTGTTTCCGTTTTTACAGGAAACTGTTAAAAATATTGTGGCAGCCAGTGCCATTGTACTCATTGTTCTTTTTACTGTTTTCATTTTATTTAGCTTTCGGTTTATAATTTCATTTGTTTTGGTCCGATGTAATCCAATAAATCCGTTAGGGATTTTTTTACTTCTGCACTCAACTTTTTAATTTCAGATTTTTCTGAAAATGACCAAGTTTTCTCTGTATCCTCAATTGAAACTTCAACCAAGGTCTCTCCTTTAATTTTTTTAATGCTAATTTTACAGGGAATTAAAGTTGTCATCTGTACATCGTAAGACAGTAAATCAGCTGCTGTTTTCTTATTACAGACCAATAAAATCTTATGGCTAGACTGATTTTTGATATGGTTATTGAGATATTTTTCAATATCCATTTCGGCGATAATATCAAAGTCTGCCTTTTTTTAGACTTTCCCTTAATTGTGCAAGTGCTTCATCGAATGTGAGTGAGCCATATCTTCTTACAAAGCAATAGGGCGTATTTCTACTCTCTGTATAGTTTTGATCTGGTGTTTCTTGTATAGTATCCTTTTCTGTTCCCATAACCATATCAATTTAATTGATTAATTACACGCTTTAATTTTTCTGATATTTCATTGGCTATCTCTGTAAGTTTTTCATTCTTTACAGCTTGCATTGAAGCTAGAGGGTTTACTGCTGCTATTTCAACAGTATTTTCATTTTTCTGCTGAACAATAACATTACAAGGCAACATGGCACCTATTTTATCTTCGGCCTCTAAGGCTTGATGAGCAAAGGGCGGGTTGCAGGCTCCCAAAATCTGATACCGCTTAAAATCTACATCGAGTTTCTTTTTTAGGGTTTCGTTTACATTGATTTCGGTAAGGATACCGAAACCTTCCTTTTTGAGTTTTTCGGTTACTTTGTCTATTACCTCATCGAAATTTTCATTAAGAGTTGTATTAAAATAGTATTTCATAGTTTTTAATTTAAGAGTTTAACGTTTGTTTTTGTTCTTCATATTCTTCTTTGGAAAGTTCGCCTTTAGCAAAACGGTCGTCCAAAATGCCTGAAGGATTTTGCTTCCTTTTTTCCCATTACCGTTACTTTTATTGCCTGAAAAAATCCATATTCCCAGAAATAGAACTAGCAAACCAATTACCCACCAAATACATCATAATCATTTTTATTTTTTTAAGTGTTGTTTATTTTTTTTAAAAACCATTTTTCTCCAGTAAAAACAAGTATCGTTAACACTAATGCTACAATCACTACTAATAGGTCACTAGAAATCTTGATCCATAAGAATGCACCTAGTACAATTATGTCTAGCACAATAGCGGTAATAACTATGGCTGCATTTGCCTCTATTTCTTTTCTTAGGTTTTTTAAAATACCCCAGTGGATGCCGATATCCATAACCAGATAAAGTATGGCGCCTAATGACGCGATTCTTGTCAAATCAAATAAAACGGTCAAGGTGATTGCCGATACTACGGTATAGACCAGCATATGTTTTTGTATGCCCCCTGGCATTCCAAAATGATTATGGGGAATTAAATCCATATCGGTCAACATAGCAGTCATTCTTGAAACTGCAAAAACGCTTGCAATAACCCCAGAAATTGTGGCTACAATGGCAATACCAACGGTAAACCAAAGACCGTATTTCCCAAAGGCAGGTTTCGAAGCTTCCGCTAGCGAATAGTCCTTTGCCTGTATAATTTCTGCTATCGACAGATTAGAGGAAACTGCAAAAGCGACCAAAAGATAGATAAGGGTACAAATGGCCAATGAAATAATAATGGCTCGCCCTACATTTTTATTTGGGTTTACAATTTCACTACCGCTATTGGTTATGGTCGTAAAACCTTTATAGGCTAAAATGGATAAAGCCAAAGCTCCTAGATAACTGGAAACCGAATATTCGGATAAACTGCTTGAGGGAACTACTTCCGAAAAAGAGAATCCCGCAGCCCACAAACCGCCTATCGCAAAAATGGAAATGCCTCCAATTTTTAGAATGGCCATCACCAGAGATGACTTACCAATGATGTTGTTACCCGAAATATTGATTAAGAAAGCGGTAATCAACAACACGACTCCTAAAATTGGAACCCAGACGCTATTGTCGCCTACATCGAACAATTGCAACGTATAAGAGCCGAAAGTACGTGCAACCAAACTTTCGTTAATGACCATAGAAAAAGCCATCAGTAATGCTCCGGAAGCCGTGAGTGCTCCCTTACCATAAATCTTTTTTAGATAGGTGGCAATTCCACCAGCTGATGGATAGGCATTCGATAATTTGATATAGGAATAAGCGCTAAAGCCTGATATAATGGCACCCACCAAAAACGCAATGGGAAACCATTGGCCGGACAGTTCTGCCACCTGGCCCAGCAGGGCAAAAATACCTGCACCTATCATTACCCCTGTACCTAACGATACCGCTCCGGTTAAACTCAGGCTATTTTTTTTATACTCTTTCATTTAAATTAAATTCTAACCAAAAAGCTAGTAACTCATCCTAGTCGCCATTTTATTGGTGTTTGAAATTGCTTTATTTATTCTTCTAATTTTTACTGTTCAATGTTCGTTTTTGTTCTTCATAATCTTCTTTGGATATTTCGCCCTTGGCGAACCGGTTGTCCAGAATATCCATAGGATTTTCCCTTTGCACATTATTTTGTTTATTTCTTCCATTGTATAGAAATACACCTAAGACAAGTACAATCGGTATCAATATCCACCACCACATCATCATAATTTTATAGTTTTAATAGTTAACTAATTGTTTTTATTTGCAGTTACACTAATCTTAAAATTAGAAACTGATTATCCTTTATTTTCCATTTTCTCTTTCATCTTCTTCATCATTTCAGGGTTTTTTTCCATCATTTTCTGCATCATTGCTTCCATCATTTCGGGGTTTTCATTCATCATTTGCATCATTCTTTCTTTCATCGTCTTTTTCATCATTTCGTTATTGTGGATTTTCTCCATCAGCATTTTGCGACCTTTCTCGCCTGACATCATTTTATCGAGCATTTTGGATTGCATCTTCTCCATCATCTCAGGGTTTTTGTCCATCATCTTTTGCATATGAGACTGCATTTTCTCTTTCATTTCGGGATTCTTGTCCATCATCATTTTCATATCGCCAGATTCCATTTGTTCCATATGTGCCTTCATCAACATCTTTTTGGCTTCTTTGCTTTTTTGCGCCTCACTGATGAACTTGGTAAATTGAATAGGGTTGGAAATGATTTCTTGATAAATGGCATCTCTATTTTCTTGGACCTGTAATGTTTCGGTGGCGTTGAAAGTTGATTTGCAACTTATCATTGTTCCCACTAATCCGATTACCATTAAAATTTTTACTGTTGTTTTCATAATTTTCATTTTTAGATTATTAGACAGTTATTTCAAACTGATTTTTTTTAAGAATTGATTTATGTTATTCAATTTTAAAATTTCGCATCATCCCCATATCCTCGTGTTCCAGATTATGACAATGGTAGAGGAACAACCCTTTAAAATCCTCGAAGCGCATTACTAAATCCATGTACATTCCCGGCAATAAATACACGCTATCTTGCCACCCTTCATTTATGAACCCATCTTTTACTGCATTCCATAAGTTCTGGTCAATGTTGTCTATATTTCTGTTTACGATATTAAATTGCAATTGATGAATATGTACAGGATGGGGCATTTGCATCATATTCCCCATACCACCTCCATTACCCATCATACCACCGTTACCGTGCATTCCCATCATACCGCCTCCGTCATTTCCAGCTGCGCTAGTAGTGTTCCCACCGTTATTGATTCTCCAAATCTCAGTGGTATTGAGTTTCACGATTTCATCATCGGCCACTTGCATTCCTTCATAGGTTCTGCCGTTTATAGTCCACTCCATCATATTCTCCATTCCAAAATTGAAGGTTCTTGGCGTATTTCTATTTATGGCATCGGTAAGTTTCAAAGGGGAAATTCTTGATAGGGTTTCGGGCAGGCTTGCTTCATTTTTCTTTGAAACCCCGACCTTGATGCTGAGAATATCGAACTGGCTATTATAAGGCAGCGCATTATCACTAGCATTACCCATCATACCATCGTCCATCATTCCATCTCCCATCATCGCATCCAATGGAATAGGCAGGTGAATCAGCTTTATCTCTTCGTTCTCGTTTTTATTGGTCAGGTCTAGCCAAACATCAACCCGTTGAGCCGGACCCAATAGTAGATACGGTAGCGTTTTATGCTTTTGCAAAAGTCCGCCATCGACCCCGAAAACCGTCAACGGTTCACCGGTATCCCAAGCCAATTTGTAGGCACGAGAATTGGAACCGTTGAGTAATCGTAAGCGATATTTACCGTCTTTGTTTAGTGATAGCGTGTTATCGATTTTACCGTTGATGAGTATTTGGTTTCCTAAAAAACCACGCATCCGGTCCATTTTTCCATTTGGCAAATAGACTAATTGACCACTTTCATCAAATGTCCTGTCCTGAATAACGACCGGAATATCATAATCTCCAGTTGGTAAGTTCAAGGCTTTTTCCTCATCATCTTCAACGATAAACAAACCTGCCAGCCCTTTGTAAACCTGCTCGCCTGTAGTGCGATGCGGATGGGGGTGAAACCAATACATACCTGCGCTGTTCATTACTTCAAATTCATAAAAATACGTCTCGCCATTACCTATCACATATTCTGGATGGCCATCATTCTCGTGCGATACATGCAGCCCGTGCCAATGAATTATGGATTTCTCAGGGATTTCATTTTCAAATCGTATCCTCACCTTATTTCCTTTCTTTACCCGTATTATTGGGCCAAGAGAACTTCCTTCTAATTCTTGTAAGGTACTTTTGGCACCCTTGTATAGGGATGCCCTGTAAGAATAGGTATCCGCCGTGCCACTTGATACTATTTTGGTGTTAGATTTCTCCGCCTTTAATTGAATATCCACGTCGGCATTGAAATCTTTTGATATATTTTTTCCTGCACTTATGCTCTTTTGAGAAGCATCCGATTTACAGGAAACCGCTAATGGTAATAAACAAAGTCCACCAGTAGCGAGACCTATTGTCCCTACAAAATTTCTTCTAGTATATTTATTTTCGTCTTTCATTTCTTTATTCCTGTTTTTATTAAAATCTTGCTAATAGGCCGCCACCCCAACCGTATCGGTTGTTATAGTTGCCTTGGATTGAAAAATTACGTGAAAGTATGTATGCAACCCCTACTAACCATTGTGTTTCACTTTCAAATGATTTGTTGTTCTCTAAATCATTGACCCATCCAAAATCTGCTCTGTACTCGTATTCGCCTTCGAGAAAAATTCTAGGAAAAATCAATAATTCTCTGTCCAAACGTATTCTTGGGCGTAGCTGATGGTCCATACTCACATCTACATTAAATCTATAAGGCGTAAAATATTTTACACCAACCAATCCTACGGTATTAAATGTATCGTAAGAATCTGGTGTTGAAGTTTCGGTATTTACTCCTCCATAAACACGTACCCAATCGTTCAGGTATCTATTATAATTCACTTCTATTTCGGCATTTTGATCGTAGTCAAATTCGGCACGCAAACTATATTCGTTTCGGATATTGCTCGATGTTAAAAAAAGTTCATTAAAGTTTGAACCTACACGAGCCAATCCCCAAGAATAGTAATGGTCTGTCTCA
>NZ_KZ319305.1 GCF_002744755.1 Leeuwenhoekiella nanhaiensis
AACAGCATCGAAGTACCTTCTGAAACCGATACTATAGTCGAATCTATCGTAATGGTCGCCATCGACGGAAATTTTGCAGGTTATGTTACCATTGCCGATGAACTTAAGGAAGATGCCCACCAAGCCATTATGCAAATACGTGAGGCTGGTATTTTAAAAATCATTATGCTTTCGGGCGATAAAGATTCAATTACGCAAAATGTTTCCAAAGAATTAAATATTGATTGGGCAAAAGGCGGCTTGTTACCAGAAGATAAGTTGAACGAGGTCGAAGAGCTCAAAAAACAACCTGAAACGAAAGTGGCATTCATAGGCGATGGTATTAATGATGCGCCTGTATTGGCAGCAAGTGGTGTAGGTATCGCAATGGGTGGTTTGGGTAGCGATGTTGCCATTGAGACGGCGGATGTTATCATCCAAACAGACCAACCAAGCAAGATTGCCAAGGCAATTAAAATTGGGCGTTCTACCCGAAGCATCGTTTGGCAAAATATTGGCTTGGCATTTGGGGTAAAAGTAATTGTGCTTATTCTCGGTGCAGGTGGTCTTGCCACAATGTGGGAAGCGGTGTTTGCCGATGTGGGTGTGGCGTTGCTTGCTATATTAAATGCGGTTCGGTTGCAACGGATGATTTGGAGTTAACGTACGGTAATAAAAAGTACATAGAGAGATGTTTTAAAACGCAAATGGTATACTGAATAATTTAATTTAAAGAAGTATCAGAAACCAACTAATAAAAGAAAATGAATGAGCAAATTCTACAACTCTTTCAGAGAATAATGTAATAGCTCACCCATATTCTATTCCGAAATTTGTGTAAAATAAAGCGAGGAGTAAATGGAGACAACTAATATATTCGAGACTAAAACTAAGGAGCAAAAAACGGGAATAAAAAAATCGTTTCCCGTAACAGGTATGACCTGTGCGTCTTGTGCAGCAAGCGTTGAATCTGTATTAAAACATACGGAAGGCGTTTTTGATGCAAGCGTAAATTTTGCCAATAGCTCTGTTCTTGTAGAGTACAACAAAGAGTTGAGTCCTAATCAACTGCAAAATGCACTTCGCGAAGTGGGCTATGATATTATCATTGATGCGGAGAATCCTTCGGAATTACAACAAGAACTACAGCAAAAGCACTATCAAGATATAAAAAATCGTACTATTTGGTCAGCCGTTCTTACGCTTCCCATTTTTGTATTAGGAATGTTTTTTATGCAATGGGAACCAGGTAAGTGGATTTCTTTACTATTGGCTTTCCCTATTCTGTTTTGGTTTGGGCGTAGTTTTTTTATCAATGCTTTCAAACAGGCCAAACGTGGCAAGGCGAATATGGATACCTTGGTCGCCTTGAGCACAGGTATTGCCTTTCTCTTCAGTGTTTTCAACACCCTCTTTCCTGAATTTTGGCTGAGTCGTGACATTGAACCCCACGTCTATTACGAAGCGGCCACGGTCATTATTACGTTCATTTCCCTTGGAAAATTATTGGAAGAAAAGGCCAAATCAAACACCTCTTCGGCCATTAAAAAGTTGATGGGATTACAACCCAAAACACTAAAAATCATTGAGAATGGGGAAGAAAAGGAGATTCCCATTTCGGCTGTGCAAGTAGGTCAAACTATTTTGGTGCGCCCAGGAGAAAAGATTCCTGTAGATGGAGAAGTTTCCAAAGGAAGCTCATATGTAGATGAAAGTATGATTACGGGAGAGCCTGTTCCCGTAGAAAAAACAAAAGATGAAAAAGTTTTCGCAGGAACGGTAAACCAAAAAGGAAGTTTTCAATTTACCGCTGAAAAAGTAGGTGGAGAAACCTTGCTTTCCCAAATCATTAAAATGGTTCAGGAAGCCCAAGGAAGTAAAGCACCTGTACAGAAACTGGTTGATAAAATCGCAGGAATATTTGTTCCGATTGTATTAGGGATTTCTGTTATTACCTTTATTGTTTGGATGTCGGCTGGAGGCGATAATGCATTTTCACAAGCCTTGTTGACATCTGTAGCAGTATTGGTTATAGCCTGTCCTTGTGCGTTAGGTTTGGCAACACCTACTGCCATTATGGTGGGTATTGGTAAAGGTGCAGAAAACAATATTCTTATAAAAGATGCCGAGAGTTTAGAACTCGGTCATAAAGTGAATGCGGTCATTCTCGACAAAACAGGTACAATTACAGAAGGGAAACCGTTAGTAACTGATATACATTGGAAGGATAAGCTTGAAAATCAAAATCAATACAAACAAATTCTTTTGGCAATAGAAGCACAATCAGAACATCCTTTGGCGGAAGCGGTAGTCAACCATTTAAAGGATGAAAAAGTTGAGCAAGCTGAAATTGCTTCTTTTGAAAGTATTACAGGGATGGGTGTAAAAGCTCAAGCAAAAAATGGTTCGCAATATTATGTGGGGAATCATAAACTAATGCTTGGGAAAAATATTCAAATCGATTCTTCCTTGATGCAAACAGCAGAAAGCCTCGAAGAGCAAGCGAAAACAGTCATTTTCTATGGAAATGATGAACAAGTGCTGGCGATACTCGCTATTGCAGACAAGATTAAGCAAACTTCAAAAAAGGCCATAGTAACGCTTCAAGAACGAGGCATCGAGGTTTATATGCTTACAGGAGATAATAATAAAACTGCATCTGCTGTCGCAAAACAAGTAGGAATAACAAATTTCCAAGGGGAAGTAATGCCTTCAGAGAAAGCAGTTTTTGTTGAAAAATTACAAGCCGATGGTAAAATAGTAGCTATGGTTGGTGATGGCATCAATGATTCCCACGCTTTGGCACAAGCCAATGTAAGTATCGCAATGGGTAAAGGTTCGGACATAGCAATGGACGTAGCGAAAATGACATTGATAACGTCAGATTTGCAATCCATTTCCAAGGCGTTGGAACTATCAAAGAAAACTGTTTTGGGTATCCGTCAGAATCTATTTTGGGCATTCATTTATAATCTCATTGGGATTCCAATTGCAGCAGGCGTTTTGTATCCCGTAAATGGATTTTTATTGGACCCAATGATTGCAGGAATGGCAATGGCTTTCAGTAGCGTATCTGTAGTTCTAAATAGCTTAAGGCTAAAACGAGTAAAACTTTAAGAGGCCGTTTTGAAAGGTATGGTTAGAATTTTTATAGATTATTTTTGATGCAGAACGAAATAAAATCTTTTAAGGATAGCAGGGCTATCGTTCAAAATTTTAACGAAGTAATGTGCAAAAAGAAGCATAAAAAAATAATTGATAACTTTTAAAATGACCTCTATTATTAATTATAAATTCAAATACAATGAAAACTTTAAAATTTAAAACAAATATCAATTGTGGTGGTTGCGTCTCTAAAGTAACCCCCTTTTTAAACAAGCAAGAAGGTGTAGAAAGTTGGGAAGTAGATACCACCAATCCAGATAAAATTTTAACCATTGAAAGCGATGGCGCTACCGAAGAAGATGTAAAGGCTACATTGCAAAAAGTAGGCTTTAAAGCGGAAGCCGTAGATTAATATTCTCGTTTTAATATGGTCTATATTTTAATTTTGGTTGTGATTCTTCTGTTTGCTATTCATTTTTATCGAAAAGCGAAGCGGCATAGCGTGAAGCCATTTCCAGAGCATTGGCACGAATTGTTGATGGATAATGTGCTCTACTACCGTAATCTTTCAAAAGAAAGGCAAGCCGCATTTCAGCAACGAATGATGCAATTCTTAAGTGAGGTGTATATTGATGGTGTGCAGTTGGAATTGGAAGAATTGGACAAAATTTTAGTTGCGGCAAGTGCAGTTATACCTGTGTTTGGCTTTAAAGAATGGCACTACACCAATTTAAGCGGTATTTTATTGTATCCAGATAATTTTAATGAAGATATGCAATTTAGCAGTAAGGATAACTCACGCAATATTGGTGGTATCGTTGGGAATGGACGTTTCGAGAAGCAAATGATTTTATCCAAAAAAGCATTGTATCACGGTTTTAAAAACACAACCGATAAAAGCAATACTGGCATACACGAATTCGTACATTTAATTGATAAGTTGGATGATAGAACAGATGGTGTGCCAGAACGATTATTAGAGCATCAATATGCCATTCCTTGGCTGAATTTAATCCATAAGGAAATGGAAGCGATTAATGATAATCATTCCGACATTCGTAAATATGGTGGTACAAACCAAGCAGAATTCTTTGCAGTAGCTTCAGAATATTTCTTCGAACGTCCAGACTTGCTTAAAAGGAAACATCCAGAGCTGTATAAAATGTTGGTGAAGTGTTTTAATCAAAGACTAGCAAATACAATTAAAAATTGACTACACTATCCAAGGCATCATCAGCTTCTTTATGTATAAAATTAGCTTGATAGTTCAATGTTGTTTTTAAATCGCTATGGCGGTATAGCTTTTGAAGCATTAAGGGGTGAATGCTATCACCAGCGATGTTACCAAAAGTATGCCTCGCAATGTGCATAGTGATTTTCTTATCTATTTTTGCCTTTTTAGCAATAGACTTTAGATTATCATTAAATTTCTTGGTAGCTGTCTTTCTTTTGTTATAGATGTCTTTAGCGTCATCGAGATTCGCTTTTTTCAATTCAGGGAAAACAAAATCCGTTGGGTATCTCTTATTGTCCCTGTAGTAGTCTAAAATTTTAAAAACTTTATCTGGTATTTTCAATGATAATAATTTCGAGTTTTTATTCATTCTATAATGCAACCTTTTATCGTAAATGTCGGACCACTTTGTCCACAATACATCGGTAACTCTCATTCCGGCAAAATTAAAACTGAAGAGCCAAACATTTCGCGTATGCATCTCACTTGATGTCAAATTCTTAAGAGCTTCTATGGCTCTTACTTCAATAATATTCAAACCAACCTTACTCGTTTCTGGAAACTTAATTTTAATCTTGTCGCCGCCAAAAGGGTATAATTCCCTACTAACTATCTTTAGCTTTATGGCTCTATTAAATAACAAGCGAATGAGAACTAAGACGTTCATCACAGAGGTTTCTGAGAGTCCGTGATTAGACTTCAAATATAACATCAGCTTTTTTAGAAAGCGTTCATCTATTTCCTGAAATGCGAGCTGCTTTGTTTTATTGAACTTTATGACATAGCTAATCAAAGCACTATCTGTTGATAGACGATTCAATTTTTTAGCAATTTCCAATTCGTCAAGATGCTCTTGAGCTAGTTCAAAAAAGGTAGAAGAATTTCCCGACGCATAAATCTCTTTTTTGATTTGATTGGCAGACGCATCTTTATATTCGGATTGCAAATCAATCAGTGCTTTATTTGCATTTGAGAGTTCTTTTGATAACAACTTGTTTAAACTGTCCGCGTTTTGATTTGATTTTTTTACCCGAATATTTTTTTCGTCCCAATCTTCTAAATCGATATAATGACCAACATATTGATATGTTGAACGACGATTTTTTGTGATTCGAATAGCTAATGGATAGAGTCCTTTACTGTTCGGTTTTTTGCGAAGAACTATCTTGGCGTTTGATGACATAATTGACCTGTTTTGAGTACGAAAGTCAAATCAGGTACAACATAGGTACAACATTGTGATTTTTGCTCAATTTTTGGTTTATACCTTTGATAAAGGTACGAAATTATTGGGCTTTTTAGGTACAACATAGGTACAACAAATGTTGATATTAACTGATATTATATGACTTTAAATAAAATGATTAAAAACATAAATCATTGAAAATGAGTTAATTTATGTTTTATTGGTGCAAGATATACCAGACTTAGGATCTAGTGCCGCAAGGTGTGAGAGTTCGAGTCTCTCCGCCTGTACAAAGAAAAAACCTCTGATGAAAGTCAGAGGTTTTTTTGTTTTAAACTCTTTTTCTATAGCTCATCCTTCTGGTAAACAGATTTATTTAAAAGGTTATTACATTAACTTCGTAATCTTTAATTGGCGTTACCTCCTGATCATTCAGAGGTTTACGTATTAGTTTTAAGATATGGAAATTTGGCATGTTTTGGTTAATGGGTTAAGATTAAAATCGGCATCTGAAGATTTACTTGAAAATATCTGGATAAATAACATTTTTGATAAGTTTTCAATTTTTGATTTAGCAAGCTTAGGAGCCACAGGCTTCAGGAATTGGACTATGCTAGAAGGCAGAACTGTGGATTGCATTGAGATTGTTGTAACGGATGAAAACTTACCTGATTGCGGATACGATTTGTTAAATAGAGCGTGGCTAGTTTCTGCGTTGTTTATTTTAAAGAATTATTCAAGATGTACGCCACTGGCATATTTAGATCATAGTTGGGTAAAGATTTCAGGAATTAACAAAACCGGACCTCTAGAAAATAATTTTATAGGAGGGCTTTTGGATGAGCATAAAGTAAACAATTGGGCTCCACAATCAAGTAAAACTCTCGTAGAAGATGAGGATTTAGCATGGATTCGTGATAATTACGAAAAGGTTAATAGATTAGCAAATGAATCCGATATCTTTAGAGAGGCAATTACAACAATATGCGACTGGCGAGCGCAACCTAATTATAGGGCTGCTATTGCATTATTGTGGTCTTCTATTGAAAGTATAGTTAAAGTAGATAGAGAAATTACTTTCCAATCTTCACTTTATATTTCTACAATATTAAATCCTAAAGGAGATTCTAGATACGAGGCTTTTAAAAAATTAAAAAAACTCTACGGTTTAAGATCACGAATAGTTCATGGAAGCCCTATAAAAGAGAAGGATGTAATTAAAGCGATGGCTGAATCTTATGATCTGCTTCGAGAACTTATATTTTATATGATCGAATTAAATGAGGAAATAACTAAAGATCATTTAGAAAAAGCATTGTTTTATAACTAAAAACTCCAACTCTCTACTTTCCGTTTCCGGTCTGAAAATTAGATAATACTCAATGATCATTTCTTTTTGAGAAATAAAAAAAGCCCCTCAAATGAGGGGCTTTAAAAAGGCGTTGCACTAAACTTAATACTCCAGAACTCCTTTTTCTTAATAATGAACGGAAAAACTTCCGTTTTCTACGGTATAAGTAGCGGTGTCAGAATCCATCGGTTTGCCGGTAAAATTAAAGCTTCCCTTGATGTGCTTACTCTCCGTATCATGGGTCTCGATAATCAGTTGGCCTGAATTCGCAAAAACAAAATCCTCGTCTGTTTTTTGGTATTTACCTTGTATACCTGTTTCGTAGCTGTATGTGCCGGCGCCAATATCCTGAGGTAAAAAAAGCTGAATGTCTTCGCCGTCACCCATACTGCCACTTAATAGTAAGGTGTTTGTAATTACAGTAATCTGCCCGTCAACAAATTGTGCCTTGAAGTCTTCCCCGTTTACAACAGCCGTAAAACTATTTGATGACACAGGACTGCTTGTGTTTGAATTTTGACAGGCAGTTAAGCTTAATAGCAGTAAAAGCGTTATAATCGCAAATGATTTAAATGTTTTCATAGGTTGAGGTTTAATGATTTAAATCCAGACAATGAGATTGGCCTCTTCAATTTTACCACTGCTGCCCATAGGGATGGCTTTAATTTTTACCAAATACTTGCCCTTGGTGAGTTTGCCGGGATAGGCGCCGTTTTCAAGCGGGTTCCCCTGTGCAAAAGTGAGCAGCGGGATAACATCAAAAGCTTCTACAGGTTCGAGCATTTCGCCCGGAAAAAAGGTAAGCGGTTCGCGCTTTACACTGCGCATGAGTTTGCCGTCTTTATAGATCTCGGTCACAAAGGTGAAGAGTGCCACCCCACGACCCTCGTGATCTTTGGCTAAGCCCGCTCCTTTAAAGTTAAATTGTATTTGGTGCTTACCTGTTTTAAAGTTTTTAAACAGGTCTACAACATTGCCTTCCGTAAGGCGAATTTCTACTGAAGATTTTCCGTTTACGAGCAGCTGGCCTGTAACCTGAGCTTTTTGGTTAAGCGAGAGGCTTCGGGTTAAACTGGTTTTTGAGATTTGTGCTTCCGCGAAAGCGATGCTAAAAACGATTGCTAAAAAGAGTGTTATTTTTTTCATGATGTTAAATTGAAATGGATTATTAAAAGGTTTAAAAGTTATTAGGCGTTTTTTTGGAGGATATTATTCGACCCAAATTTTGTCTATAGCATAATTGACTCCGGTGGCCGGAAAGCCATAAAATTGAATCAGCGCGCTATCTACATCGGCAATGTTAAAAGCAGACGGGCTCTCAGTCGTAGCGTCCTTGGTGGTTAGCTGTTCAAGCGGAATACTGATTACTTTTTCGCTGTTTACTCCCATAGCGTTTATTGAACCGTGAAAGGGGACGTGATTTTCTTTGTTGCCCCTCCAGAATGCGCGGTTTGCACCGTTAGACCACATATTGAGATATACCCGGGCAAAATTGCTTTCGCCTTTAAAGGCGATTTTGATGGTTTTGTATTGAGATAGATCCATATTCAGCGCCCGTTCCCTGTTGCCGCCATAGGTAATACTCATCGAACTTGCGGTGCCAAAGCCGGTACTGCTAATGAGCGCACCTTTTTGAATAGCGAGTTGAAAGAGTTGTTGATAGGGATTTTCGGTCACGTTATAGGTGATGTAGCGTGTGCCGCCCAGAATGTTCTCTCCGGGTTGTTCAATTTTTATTTTTTCGGCCTGTAGCGTCGTAATTTGTTTTAAGGGTCCGGTTGTAAAATCGTCCCAAATCTGTTGTGCTTCCGCGAAAGCGATGCTAAAAACGATTGCTAAAAGAAATAATATTTTTTTCATGATGCTAAATAGATGATTAAAGTTTAGAAATCGTTACACGACGGTTCAGGGCCTTAGCCGTGGCGCTACTTTCCGTTGAAACAGGCTCAGAAGATCCTTTTCCGGCAGTTTGAAGCCTCGAGCTATCTATACCAAATTGACCAACCAAAGCTTCTTTCACCGCTTCGGCTCTGCTTTCAGATAAAGGCACGTTCAAAGAAGCATCCCCGTCAGAATCGGTATGTCCGGTAATCAGGTAGTTGCCGTTAGCATCGCTTTGTATAGCTTGCGCGATTTGCTTGAGGCTGGCATATGAGGCAGGCTGAATGCTGGCACTACCGCTGTCAAAGGTGATTCCATAAGCGGTATGAGTGCCGTTTTTAAAGAGGCGCTCTCCACTCTCTACGCCGGTAGCAAATCTGACGTTGCCCAGATAGAAGTATTCATTTTCAGGACTTACGCTGCTTTCAAAGCGTAGCGTACGGTAATTAAGGTTGTCATCAGCCCCACGTGGAATATCGAGCACTTTATCCTGATCAACATAGACTTTAATGCGACTGCCTTTTTTTAAGATGGCGATGTGGTAGGGGATACCGCTTTTTCCGGTTTTTGAAAATGCAGGATGGTTGTTGCTTCCTGAAACATTCATCCCCTTTTGAGCAGTTTTCTTATCAAGTACTACTGCGCGGGCTGATGCCGAATTGCTCAGACTTATGGTGGTCACTTCTTTTCCGTAACTAAACTTGTCCATATACATATTGGGGTTTTCAAGTTCAGAGAGCACCACATTTACATAGCGTTTAAAGGCATAGGTGTCTGCGTCAAAATCGTAAAGCATATCAAACTCAAGCGTAAAGTCTTCCGGTAAATCCTGAGGAATCCCTTCAAACACATAAGTGCCCCAGCCGTTACCTATACGCAGCCATTTACCGGGAAGCGTTGAGAGTGTTACGACCTCTGCGCTGGAGTTGGTATTCCATTTTTGAGGTAAATCACCCACAGAATCTTCAGAGAAATCTTCAAAAGCCACCAGATTTGTACCCGGCACAAAGTCGTATTTGCTGTAGGCTTCAAAGCCCGCTTCGCCATAGCTTTCTGCAGTTTCATCAGGATAATCCATTTCTCCGGCTCCCATTTCGTCCATTTCCATATCGCTGCCGTCTATAGAAGGTATAGAATCACCTTCATCAAGGCCTAAAATTTTATCCACCTGTTTATCGGCTTTGTCTTCGAGGCTTTTCGTGGTTTTGTCCAGCTTCTGCTCGAGTTTTTTAGTCAGTTTTTTTAAGAATTGGGCTTCGGTGTTGCTGCTGTAGCACAAGGCCATCAAAAGCAGTAAAAAAGTAATGCGTCTCATAGTATTAAGTTTTAAGATTTACCTTTTATGCTTTCAGTATTAAAAGGTTAACATCATTTTTAAAAAATTGTATTTTTAGTTTTGAATGTTAACCTATTGCCCTAAGCTTCATAAATGATTGAAGAACCAACGCTTGAACAACTGAGAACGGGAGATGCTGCGGCCTACGCTAAAATTTATGAGGCCTATCGCAGTAGCTTTATTGGTTTTGCCAGGAAGTATGAACTTTCTGAAGACCAGATTTTAGAGGTCTATCAGGATAGTGTGGTAAAACTGTACGAGAACGTGATGAGCGGAAAGCTAAGCACCCTCACGAGTACGCTTAAAACATATTTGTTCAGCATTGGAAAATTTAAAATATATGAGCATTTGCGGTATAGTCAAAAGCGTATTACCCGCGATGAGTTAGACTTTCAAGGCGAAGCCTTTGAACAGCCTGATTTTGAAGAAACCCCGCTTAGTGAATGGCAAGTCTCTTTGCGAAAACATTTTGAAACCCTGGGAACGCGCTGCAAAATGCTGTTGACCTGCTTTTACCTCAAGGGAATGAGCCTGAAGGATATTCAGGAAGCAGAGCAGTATGAAAACATCAATACGGTTAAGGCTGCAAAATCCAGGTGTATGAAGCAGTTAAAAGAAAAAATGATCCCCTAGTCATGAATAGAGAAGAACTTGTTGAACGCTATTTTACAGGACGGCTTAGTGAAGACGAGGCCCGTCAACTTAATGATGCATTGCAAAAGGATGCTGCGTTTGCTGAAGAATTTGAGCTTGAAAAGGATTTGCAGGCTGCTCTAATAGATAAGGATAAGACCGCTCTCAAATCAAAGCTTGTAAGTCTGGAGGCCGAAAAATTCCCGAAAGATCAAAAATCTTCTAATCTAAAATGGTGGCGCTATGCCGCGGCTGCAATTTTAATTATCGGTTTGAGTCTGTTTGGAGCACTTTTTATGGGTGATCAGTCCACACCCGAAGAATTATATGCTGCCAATTTTGAGCCTTATCGCAATATTATCGCGCCTGTGGTGCGGGGCGAAAACACAGAAGGTTTACTTGAAAAAAGCTTTGCGCTGTATGAACGGGGTGACTACAATCAGGCTGAACAAGATTTTAGTACGTTGTATGAGGCAACCGGTGACCGGTATCTGTTATTTTACCGGGGTAACGCGCTTTTGGCTTTGGGACGCACCGAAGAAGCGATTACCATTTTTAAATCCCATCAGGAAACCCAAGATAATTTTTACTACAAGTCCAGATGGTATCTGGCATTGGCTTATTTAAAGATGGATAAGAAGTCTGAAGCTGTTTCCATTCTTGAGGAAATCGTTACCAATAACTCGTACAATGCTGACAAGGCAGAGGATTTGCTTAAAGAGCTTGAATACTAAATTTCTATTTTTAAATAATAGGATATAGCATTGTCGATTGGAATTTCCTTATAGGAATTCATTTGAGGTAACACGCTATATTTTAATTATTTAAACTAGATTGCGTATGTATTATTTCGATTTTGATTATAATCTTTAAAGACAGAAGTCATCTTAGACTTGATTATTGCTATGGATGCATTTATTGAACAATCAAAAAAATGGTTAAAAAGGAATATGACATGGGTTTATTTCACTCTGTCTTTGATCCTTATTTTATTTCCGAATTCTATCTTTTCACCATTTGGTGAAGTTGCTAATAGAGTTATTGAAAAAATTGGTTTTGTTGCTTTAACCTCAGGTGTTTTTGCTGGAGTTTTAAAATCAATTCAGTTTTCAGGTTTATTTAAGGAAGAACTAACGAGAGTAATATCTGGATCTGATTTTCTAAATAATAGGAAAGATTTACCTGAGTTATGGAAACGAATATCAAAAACAATTTATTTTGAAAAATTTCCTGAAATAGGCTCTCAATTAGAGGATCGAATTCTTGAAACGTATTTTCCTATGAATAAGAATCATTACAATGAAGATGTAGTTGTTTCAATAGTAATTCATAGTATAACAGATGATTTTGTTATAAACTATACCCAAACTATGGAATACTGTGCAGTACTAGATTCTGAAAGTAATTCTTCTGTTGTTCAATACACTCAATCAATTACGGATAATACAGCAGTAGATGAAAAAAATGATTTATTGCTCTTTGAAGTTGATGGCATTGATCGTAAGGATAATCGGGTTAGTGACGACAATATTGAAAAGGATGGTAAGAAAAAGTATTTTTATAGTGTAAACATTGAGGGTAAAAAAAGGTTTAAAATTCTTTTGAGATTTCAAAATACTTATTCTCTGAAAGGAGAAAATTTCAAATTGCTTAGATTTAATACAATTACGCGTAATGTTGACGTTACAGTATCACACCCAGAAGATGTTGAAGTTTCTTTTTTTAATATTGGCCTAATTAATGATTTTAAACCTATTCATACTGATATCAAAAACTCATTAAGTAGGAGGCATAGAGAAGATATAATACTTCCAAAACAGGGTTTTGGACTTAGTTTTAACAAAAGATAAATCAGAATAACTAAAGTGAATGTATATATTTGTTTGAACATCAATTACTCAATCATTTAAAAGACTAGATTATTATGGAAAAAAGTAAAGAATTATTAACGGTAGTGATGGATTACTAGGATAAGCAAAATCCTTAGAAATAAAAACAAAAGCTGGATTCACATCCAGCTTTTGTGTTTTTAAAAATAGCACAATCTCATGAAGTGCATAATTGAAAATAGCGAGGGTAAGTTCTTACTATTTTTTAATTTTCAGACCATTATTAAGAAAGAAGAATTGTTTAAAGAGGCTGTGTTAAAACAGTTTGAAACTACCGAAGAGCTCAACAGTTTTTTCTAAGTGACTGGAAAAATGGGGTAATAGCTTAGCAAGCTTTTAATCTACTATTTACCAAAATAGTTAAATTAGAGTTTCATTTTTACGTGCTTATGAGAACAACTTTTAGAATATTCGTGTTAGTGCTAGGCTTTATAAGTCAGGGATTACAGGCACAGTTTGCAACCCGAAACCTATATTAGGAACAGGCCGCTGAATCTTTTGTGCCCTTAAAATATATAGACGCTGATGGGAATAGTATTGAGGGATATGGTTTCCCCAACCCTACAGCAGCAGATGCCATTGTTTTTACCGCAACTAAGCCGGAAGGAACAACAAAAGACTGGAAATCTGTCAAGGTGCGATACGTGGAGTTGTATAAAAAAGACAATTTGATAGACGCCCTTAAAGAAGTGATGGGCAAACGCTATGTCGATTCGCTGGTGCCTAAAGAAAAGCAGGAAAAAGCAGCCGCTTCAGCCGAGATTGATACAGTCAAACTGTATTATCTGCGAAAGATGAAAGGTGCGGTGGGTAATGGTCTTAACGAACTCGTTTACGATTACGGAGACATTCGTGTTTTTAGAGCTTTGAACTGGAAGGGTTATTATGCGATTCACGATCTCATCTTTATCCAAACCGGGGATGCCTCGGTTTATGATAGTGACACATACTTCCTCAACTACAATAACGAAAAAGCTTTCAAACGATCTGCTGAACGTATTTTTAGCGATTGCCCGAAGCTTTTAGAACAGATTGAAGCGGGTAACTACTATCCCAAACTTCCGCAGCATTATAAAAAACTTGCCAAAGATTATCTGGAGCTTTGCAAAGGTTAAGAAGCCAAATGCTCCTTAAAAAAAGCAATCGTGCGTTCCCAGGCTAATTCGGCAGCTTCTTTGTCATAGCGTGGTGTCGTGGTATTGTGAAATCCGTGATTGACATCCGGGTACATAAACATCCCGTACTCTTTGCTGTATTCTTTCAGCTTGGCTTCATAAGCGGGCCAGCCGGCATTTATACGCTCGTCAAGCCCGGCGTATTGCAATAACAACGGAGCCTGTATCTGGTCAACGTCTTCAGTAGGTTGCCCGCCGTAAAAAGGTACCGATGCAGCAAGATCAGGAACTTTAACCGCCATCATATTAGAGATCGATCCGCCAAAGCAAAAGCCTACAACACCTACTTTACCGTTACAGTCCGGGTGAGATTTCAGGTATTCATACGCGGCTATAAAATCTTCGAGCATTTCTTTACTATCCCGCTGGCGTTGCAGGGCCCGGCCCTCATCGTCATTACCGGGATAACCGCCCAGCGGAGTCAGGGCGTCAGGTGCGATGGTGATAAAGCCTGCAAGCGCTGCCTGTCGGGCTGTGTCTTCGATATAGGGGTTGAGTCCTCGATTTTCGTGAACCACCACAATACCGCCTAGTTTTTCCGTAGCATTTTTAGGTTTTGAAAGCAGAGCTTTGATTTCACCGCCTCCTTTGGGAGAATTATAAGTCATGTAGTCTGACTCCAAATCGGGATGATTGGGATCAACCAGCATGGTGTTTTTATAATCGGGCATAAGAAAACTCAGCAAAGCAGGTACAGTAACACTTCCTGCCGCAAAGAGTGAAAGCTTTTCTACAAATTCCCGGCGTTCCAGTTTGTTATGCGCATAGGCATCATAGAGATCGAAAACTTCCTGACTGATATCTTCTTTTTTAAGCTTTTTCATAGGTGAAATATTTTAGGCGAATCTATTGAGTGATATACATTACAGCGGAATCCTCTATGTATTTTGAAGGGTTAAAAACCGAATCAAAATTTGCATCTACCTGATCTATACTTTTTTCCAAACCCCTCAATTCGCTTCTAAATTCTTCTGCAAATGATTCATTTTTGGCAAATGTATTTATCAGCTCTTTATACTTTGCAATATTCCCCTTCATGCGAAGGGTTAATTGGCCAAAACGAAGTCGCAACGACTGGGTCTTCACCATAAAACGTTCTACCTCGGCCAGCCATTCTTTGGTATTTTGATTTTCTTTTTGGTTTATGGAATTACTGATGACTTTCCTTACTTTATTCTTTAGTGTTTCCCTTTCGCTGTCTAGTGTAGCTACCTGATATTGATTTAGGGTATTCACATCAATGCTATAATACGCAGCCTGTTCCTGAAGCAAGCGCTTATATTCGTTTTCAAGTTTATTCAGCTCTTCATTGATGCTTTGCCATTCGTTATCGATGATACTCTGCTGCTGGCTAAACTGACTTGCCGTATTGAGCACATGAAGCATTTGAGGAGTCTTATCACGCAAGTCCCTTCCGGCACCGCCTACAAGATCAATCGCGGTAGAAATTCCGGTAGAAAAGGTTTGGTACAAAGAACCGTATAAAGGAACCTGACTGGAAGGTTCATTCAGCATGGTAAGGCTGTTGTTGATTAAATCGAGCCAGTTGTCTTTTCCTTTTTTGCGGGAATACCAGTCCTCATACTCCTTATACCATTGTTTGTAAGAGTTGTATTGAGTAGGATTATTCATTGCGGCCACTTTGCTGAAAAATTCCTGAGAAGAAAGTAAAAGGTTGCTGGGCTTTATGTCGCGGTGAATGCTCATCAACTCGGTAAAGGCGAGCTGTCCGTTTAATTTAAGTTGAATTTTTTTGGAATTTTCGAGCAGGGTAATGCGGTTTTCCTGTTTTGAAATAATGCTGTCCAAACTGCCTAAACGCTGGCTTGTACTATTAGGGTTGAGGTCTGAGAATTCATTTTGCAGGGATTTTAATTTTACCGCATTTGCTTCAAGCTGTTTGTTGAGATTAAGGAGCAGGGAATCGCGCTCTTTGATTATCTGGGCAGTAACCTGATCTTGCGCCACAGCGCTAAGGCTTAGTAACAAACAGCTTAGGAAGCCAAAAAATCGTATCATCTATAACGAAGGTTTTAAAGTATATTCCAAAAATAGGAAATAAAGCCTTCCGATTTTTAGTGCTTCTGCTTCAAGTACTAATCCTGCTCTGCCTGCCTAAAATTTGGAAACCCGTTTTCATCCCATTCAATGATTCGGGCTCGGGTATGCCTATTAAAATCGTAAAGCGAATTGCCGCGCACCTGCTCATAAACCCGTGCATGGTAAATCATCACATCACGTTTACCGTCTTCAGATTTTGTAAACGAGTTATGACCGGGGCCAAAACGGCGCACTTCAGCATTCGTAGAAAAAATAGGAGTTTCAGATTTGTTCCAGGATTCGGGATTCATCAAATCAGAATCCATATCGGCCCAAAGTAAACCAACGGCATAATTAGAGTCTGTAGCACTGGCCGAATAGGTTAAAAACAATTTATCTCCGTGTTTAATAACCGCGGGACCTTCATTGACCTTGTAGCCTATAAGCTCCCAGTCGTATTTGGGATAGGTGATGATGAGCTCTTTTCCGGTAATGCTGGTAGGGGAGTCCATCTCAGCTAATACGAGGGATGTGCCTTCATACGGACTTTTGGCCTGAGCCCAGCACAAATAGCGTTTGCCGTTGTGTTCAAAGGTAGTGGCATCTAAAGAGAACGAATCCTCTTCGGTGGTGATCTGGCCTTCTTCTTTCCAGGTTCCTTCAGTAGGATCTGCCGCATCTGTAGAAAGGGCAAACATGCGTATCTTCCAGACGTCTTCTACTTCGCCTGCCGCAAAATAGACATACCATTTACCAGCTACTTTATGAAGCTCAGGAGCCCAAATGTGCGCACCCATTTTACCAGTCTCGTGCTTGGTCCAGATTACTTTCGTCTCTGCCGTACCCAAACCGTTTATCGTATTTGATTTTCTGATTTCGATGCGGTCATACTCCGGTGCCGTGGCGATAAAATAATAGGTGCCGTCGCTGTCTTTATACACCCAGGGATCTGCCCGTTGCGGAACGATGGGATTGATATAAGGCAGTTCTGCACAGTTGTCAACGGTGTTGGCTGAGGCTACACCAGTGGTTTGTGCAGTTGAGCAGGAAGTAAAAGCAATAAGGCCTGCTGTAAACAGAAAAGCCTTGCGGTAAAAGGAAATGAAATTATGCATAATTCCGGTTTAGTTTTTAAATGTAATAAAAACATTTAAAAATGAAAATAAAAAATGCTTCGACCGGAGCGCTTCGGTTTAAGCCGATTTGATAAAACGGTTAATGTCTTTATTGTTACCGTATAAAACGAGAATGTCGCCTTTTTCCAAAACGAGAGAAGGTGTGGCCACGCTTTGTACATCAACGATTGTTTTGGTATTGCCAATGTTCGTATCGACCTGCGCGTTTTTGAGCGTGGTAAGCACCAGTAGATTATAGCGTTCGCGAAACTGAACATCTTCAACCGTTTTATTCTCGTATTTTCTGGGCAGTTTTACTTCAACAATGCTGAAATAATCATTGAGTTCGAAGGAGTCTACCACCCCGTGCATACATAATTTTTTGGCCCAGCGCTCCGCACTTTCCTGCTCCGGGTGCACGATTTCATCAACCCCAATGGCATTCAGTACATTTTCGTGCAGGTTGTTTACGGCCCGGCTGATGAGTTTTTTGACTTTCAAATTCTTGAGCAGGGCACTTACCATCACATTGGTTCCCTGATTTTCGCCAATAGCCACAATCACAATATCGGTGTCTTTCAGAGGCAGTCCGTTTACAGTATGCTCGTCTGTGGCATCGAGGCAAATGGTATGTGATATTTTTTCTTTAAAGGCCTCAACCTTCTGCATATTGATATCAATACCTATGACTTCATTGCCCTGTGCGGTGAGTTTTTCGGCCAAAGAAGCACCAAAACTGCCCAATCCAATAATGATATATTTCATAAACGAATGTCTTAATTGATTAAAATTTCTTCAGTAGGATAGCGGTAAGCTTTCTGCTTTACCTTTTTAAATAATGCGATCATAATTGTGAGCATACTCACCCGGCCTATAAACATTACGGCAATGATCACTCCTTTACTGGCTGCCGAAAGACTTGAGGTAATGCCCAAACTGAGTCCTACTGTACTGTAAGCCGAAAAGCATTCAAAAGCAATGCTGAGCAGCGTTTTTTGGGAATCAAAACTCGAAATCGCAATTACTGCAAAACCGATTACCACCAGAGAAAGCGAAATAATAGCAAAGGCCCGGCGTACCGAAATGTCTGCAATCTCCCGGCGGTAGACTTCGATGCGGGTTTTTCCTTTAGCAAGGCTGAAAAAATTAAGGGTTGCGATGGCAAAGGTGCTGGTTTTAATCCCTCCTCCGGTTGAAGCCGGCGAGGCTCCTACCCACATCAATAAGAAGATAAGCATCAGGGTCGAAAAGTGAAGCTGGGTCATATCTACCGTATTGAAACCAGCTGTACGCGGAGTCGCCGCTCCAAATAACGCAGTGACTACTTTCCCGAAGCCGGTGTGTTCTGCCAGCGTATTGGAATATTCGTTGATGTAGACCAAAACAGTACCTACAACGAGCAGACTACTTGTCGTAATAAGCGTTATGCGACTGCTCAGACTCAGCAACCAGGGCTTATAAACAATCTCGTGATCCCGGTCTAAAAGAGGTTTGATGATTTTATATTTCAAATACCGCAATATGTTGATTACAATGGGAAAACCGAGTCCGCCAAAAACAAACAGCGCGATTAACGTGAGCTGTAAGCCATAATTGTAGCGGTAGTTGATGTCGTAAATGCCGTTTGATAAGGTTGAAAATCCGGCATTGCAGAAGGCAGAAACCGAATGGAAAATAGAAAAAGCAATGCGGTCACCCAATTCGGGAAGCACTTTCGCCTTTAGGCTTATAAAAATGAGAAAGGCGCCTACGATCTCGATAGAAAAGGTAATGGCAAGAATGCGTTTCAGCGTTGAAAAAACCTCACCAATTTTATTGGAATTATTCATATCGCTCAGCATCACCTGATTTTCAAAAGATGAAACCCCTTTAAAAAAATAGCTGAAGTAACTGGCAAACGTAAGAATGCCCAGTCCGCCAAGCTGAATAAGAAATACAATGATGTTCTGGCCAAAGGGCGTAAAATAACTTCCCGTGTCAACCACAATAAGACCGGTCACACAGACCGCGCTGGTGGAGGTGAACAAGGCATCCAGAAAACTGATTCCCTCGTAAGTGGCTCTGGGAAGCATCAATAGAAAGGCACCCAGAAGAATAATTCCCAGAAAGCTCGCGATAAAGAGCTGGGCCGGGTTTAAAGCACTTTTTTTATACGATACTTTTTGCTCGGCAAATTCACGTATAAACGTAAGCAGAATGGCTATTTTAATCCAGTTATCGTCGTAAAAAAAGCTAAGATGCCGGTGTGCTTCCTGACCCAGAAAGTGAATGGCAATGATGTAGAGGGTTACCGCGATACTGGCGTAGTCAAAGATGACGACCTGCCTACTGCGCTTGATGTGTTCGGCAAAATACCGGGTAAGCGTGGCGCCAATTCCTATAAATAAAATGATGAGATAGAAGGCATTAAGTCCCTGTTGAATGGTTGAAGACTGCTCGTAGCCAAAGTCGATGATAAATGCAAAAACACCAATGAGGCTCAATATAAAAGCCGTTCGGTAAATCGTCTTAAGGAACTTAGATTTTGATGAAGTGTCGTTCAAATCCCAAACATTAAAAGCACGTACAAAGGTATTGCAAATCTAAATCCAGTTCAGATTTCGGTCTTAAAGTATTCTAAAAGTTGAGCCTAAAGCGTTAAAGCACGACACTTCTACTGATGACTGTTGTGCTAAGGCTTTTTAAAAACTTAATTTTGCCAAAAATCGAAGGATGAAAGCAAAAACAGAGGCTCGTTTGGAGTTAACCGAAGCTCAAATGCGGGAATACGGCTATAAGGTAGTAGATGCTTTAGTCGCCCATCACGCCGGGCAGGAACAGAAAAAACCTGTAGCTGTAGCCAGCAGGGCCGAAATGGATGAACTTTTGACCGAAAATGCTCCCGAAGAGGCTACTTCTTTTGAAACCGTGATGCAGGGCGTGATGGAAAAGGTAATTCCGCATATCAATCTGTTGAGTCATCCCAAGTTTTTCTCGTTTGTGCCCGGACCTAGCAATTTTGTAAGTGTTCTGGGAGATACCCTGGCGACTGGTTTTAATGTGTTTTCGGGTGGTTGGGCTGCTTCTCCGGCAGCTGCCGAACTGGAGATCATTACCATCAACTGGCTGTTGAATCTCTATGGCTTCCCTAAAAAGCGGGGTGGCGGTATTTTTACCAGCGGGGGGTCTATGGCCAACCTTACGGCTTTGGTTACGGCACGTAATGTAAAATGCGGCGATGATTTTTCGAAAGCGGTTATTTACCTTTCAGATCAGGCGCATTCTTCTAATGTGAAAGCGATACGGGTGATGGGGTTTACCAAAGAGCAAATACGCATCATCCCAACCGATATGGAGTTTAAGTTTGCGATTAACAAACTTAAAAACGCAATTAATAAAGACCGATTGGAAGGCTGGAAACCCTTCTGCCTGTTAGCTTCTGCAGGGACGACCAATACAGGTACTGTTGACCAGCTCAGCGAACTTTCTGAAATTGCAAAAGCCGAAGATTTGTGGTTTCACATTGATGGGGCTTATGGAGGTGCGGCAATTTTGGCCAAAGACGGTAAGCAATTGCTAAAGGGTGTTGAGAAAGCCGATTCTTTAACTGTTGACCCGCACAAGTGGTTTTACCAGCCTTACGAAATGGGCTGTTTGCTGGTGCGCAATCACAAATGGCTGAGCGGTACGTTTACCGAAAAGCCCGAATATCTTAAGGATGTAGAAGGAAACAGTTCTGAAATCAATTTTTACGATCACGGTATTCAGCTTACACGCAGGTTCCGGGCGCTCAAGTTTTATATGAGTGTCAAAACCTTTGGACTGAACGCCTTTCGCGAAGCCATAGATTACAATTTTAAACTTTGTGATGCGACCGAAGAGCTTTTGCGTAAGAGTAAAAAATGGGAAGTAGTTTCACCATCAACGCTTGCCATCATCAACTTTAGGTACAATCCTATTGACAAAAAATATTCTGAAGCTGAACTCGATAAACTCAATTCAAAAATATCGGAAGCGGTTGTACAATCGCGTGAGGCAATGCTGGTAACCACCATTCTAAACGGACAAATCGTGTTGCGTATGTGTTTGATAAATCCGCGTACGACTTTTGATCATGTAAAGGAAACTATTGAATTGTGTGAAGCTGTTGCGGAAGAGATTTAAAGTTCAAGATTCAAAGTTTCAAATCTGAACCTTGAACCTTAAGTTTTGAATCTTGAATTACTCCTCCATCTTATCCAGAATCTCGTCTTTAGTGATTTTTGGGTTGGCGCCTTTTTTACCGGCGACCATAGCACCCAGAGCACAGGCAAAGCCCAGCGCGTATTCGGGTTCTGATTCTTCTTTAAAAAGTTGGTAAAGCAGTCCGCCCAAAAAGGAATCTCCCGCTCCCACGGTATCAACCACGGTGGTGGGATAACCGGGATGTGCGTGTAATTTTCCGTCTTTGTACAGTACAGCGCCCGCTTTCCCAAGGGTGACGCAGATCAGCGAGGTATCGGTTTCTTTGCTTATCTGAGCCAGTTGATCTTCAATAGCACCGCTTTTTATATCGAAATGATCCGCAAGTATCTCCAGTTCTTCGTCATTCATTTTAACCATTTGCGCCTGTTTCATAAACTGCACCAAATGCTCCATTTTGTAGTGCGGTGCCCGAAGGTTTACATCAAAAACGGCGTATTTACTTTGCGGAAGCAATTCTTTTAACGTGGCGCGCGACGTCTCACAACGTGCTGCCAGCGAACCGAAAATAAACAGATCGGCGTGAGCGACTGCTTTTTGGTTTTCCTTGGAAATAGCGATAGCATCCCAGGCCACGGGCTCTTTAATCTCGTACGATGCGCTGCCGGAATCGTCAAGGGTAACCAGTACCTGCCCGGTCTCCAGCTCGTCGTCCTCCTGAATAAGGCTTTGGTTTAAGTCAAGCAGATCTAATTTAGCCCTGGTTTCTTCGGCCAGAGCATCGGTTCCCAGACGGCTAATCATATCGACCGAAACTCCAAGACTTTTTAAACGAAGGCACAGATTAAGCGGGGCACCGCCCAGTTTTTTCCCGTCAGGAAATACATCCCACAGGATTTCACCATAGCTTACTGCTTTTAAGGAGTCTTTCATAGCATTACGAGTTTACAGGTAGTTTTAGTTAGTTTGGTTAAATGAGCGATTTAATCTAAAAGTTTTTCTTCCAGCTCTTCGAGCGAAATACCCTTGGTTTCAGGCATCATAAATTTAGTGAAGAGCAATTGCAATACCATCATAAAGGCAAAAAACGCGAAAATAGGCCAGGGGTTGTCTTTAAAAATTCCGTCATCACTGTCTAAAAATACGGGGGTAAGCAGAGTGATTAAGGCTGCGAAAACCCAGTGGGTTCCGGTTCCCCAGGATTGCCCGTAGGCACGTACCTTGTTCGGGAAAATTTCAGAAATGAAAACCCAGATCACGGCGCCCTGTCCTATAGCGTGCGAGGCAATGAATACCAAAATAAACGCGAGCAGCAAGGTAGGGCTTGCCGAAGCATAAAAACACCAGGCTACAGTTGAAAGGCTTATAATATACCCCAGCGAACCGATATACATCAGGGTTCTGCGCCCCAGTTTGTCAATCAGACCCACACCCACAAAGGTGAAAATCAGGTTTACAAAACCTATGGAAATGGAATTGAATAACGAATCTTCAGTCGCTAAACCGGCTTTTACTAAAATTTCAGGAGCATAATAGAGAATGAAATTGATACCCGAAAGCTGATTGAAGAACGCGATCAAAAATGCCAGAATCAGTGGTTTTTTATAGCGTTTGGTGAATAAAGTAACCTCGTCTGAAGTTTTAGCAAGTTCGGTTTTAATAGCATCGATTTTTTGCTGTACTTCCGCTTTAGGATACACCCGGTTTAGAATTTCAAAAGCTGATTTTTCGTCTTTCTTTTTATGCAGAAGCCAGCGCGGACTCTCGGGCACGCCCAGAACGAGTAAGACATAAAGAACAGCAGGAATGCCTTCTACACCCAGCATCCAGCGCCAGTCGTTTGCGCCCTGAAAACCTTCAAGCAGATAATTGGAGAAAAACGCGATCAGGATCCCAAAAACGATATTGAACTGATACAGCGCCACCAGTTTACCGCGGTTTGAGGCGGTTGAAATTTCAGAAATATAGGTAGGTGCTGCTACCGAAGAAGCGCCTACGCCCACGCCACCAATGAAGCGGAAGAACGAAAACAGATAAGGATCTGGTGATAAAGCTGAGCCCACTGCCGAAACGAGATACAGCACCCCAATCCAGAACAGGGTTTTTTTACGTCCAAAACGATCACAGGGTATTCCGCCGGTTAGGGAACCTAAAACCGTCCCCCAAAGCGCCATAGACATAATAAAGAGTCCATGAAACCAGGGTGATAAATTCCAGAGTTCGCGTACCGGTAAGTTAGCACCAGAGATGACTACGGTATCAAAACCGAAGAGAAATCCAGCTAGCGCTACGGTTATTGACCATTTTTGTACTGCTTTCATAAATAATGAGGTTGTGCGTTTTTAGTGGCTTTCGGTATTCCAGATTGAAGGGATAGGAGTCAGGCTTAAATCAGAAACTGCTGCATCGGTTTTCAATTCAAAATGGGTATAGGGTTTTTGAGGAAAAAATACGGCTGTCATTGCATTGGCTCCGCCATCAGCAAAAAATTCGATGGATGAGGTATCCATATAAATCGAAAAAGGAACGGAATCTCCACTTGTGAACCGGGCCGGGGCTTTCATAACGGGTTTGGCAAAGCTATCGGCAAAATCTGTGAGTCCGCTTAGGGAACGGTCAAGACTATACTCGTTTTGCTCAGCGTTATAGCTTATGCTTAAACGCTCCCCGTCATCATTGCTCAGCATAATTTCAAAGTCAGTCAAGGGTGAAGGTAGACTAAATGAAATTTCGGCTTGATTGAGTTTAGGATTTGTAAAATGAAAGATTCCGTCTTCCTTTAAAGTTTCGGGTTTTTGTTTTTCTAATTGGTCAGTCAGCGCGGCAACCGGAAAGTTGCTTAGAAAGTATCCGTTGTTGTTATGTAAGTTTAGCTTTCGCGGAAGCGTCATCGCACTGCGCCATTTTTCGGTTGGGACTTCCTGGCCGTATTCCCAATTGCTCATCCAGCCAATAAAAATGCGCTCTTCTTCGGGTAAGTTGTTGTAAGTGATACCGGCATAATTGTCACGCCCCAGATCAATCCAAAGTTCTTCGGTTTGTGAAGTGGTAAACTGTTCACCGTCAAATTCGCCCACAAAGTATTGCGTGCCCGAGCCGCTGTTTGGCGCGCCGGGATTGATGCTGATGAGTAAAACCCATTTGGTCTCACCGGTTTCTACGACTTTCAAGGGGAAGAGATCAGGGCATTCCCAGACGCCGCCGTGAGCGCCGGTGTCTTTTCCAAATTCGCTCAAATAATTCCAGTCTCTGAGATTGTCTGAATTGTAAAATAACGCCCGGTCGCCCGCCACCAGTATTAAAATCCACTTTTGAGAATCTTCGTGCCAAAAGACTTTTGGATCTCTAAAGTCGATAAAACCTTCGGTATTAGGTACAACAGGATTGCCTTCGTATTTGGTAAAGGTTTTGCCATTATCGAGGCTGTAAGCAATGCCCTGATACTGGTAATCGTTTGTTTTGGCCTGTGCGCCGTTGGGCTCGTGATAAGTGAACATAGCAACCAGCGGAGGATTTTCTTCAGTTCCAAAACCAGAGGTGTTTTGATGATCAATCACCGCGCTTCCCGAAAAGATATATCCCAGCGTATCGGGTTCAAGTGCAATGGGTTGGTGTTTCCAGTCTTTGAGATTTTCGCTGGTCGCGTGACCCCAGTGCATCGGTCCCCAAACGGTAGAATCGGGGTAAAATTGATAATACAAATGATAGGTCCCTTTGTGATAAACCAGGCCGTTTGGGTCGTTCATCCAGTGTGATTTAGGACTAAAATGGTATTGTGGACGAAAATTTTCGGAATATAACATATCTGCTGTATCTTTAGGATTTGAATTTTGAGCCGGGTCTGTTTTACACGAGCTAAAAATCAAGAGAACTAAACAGCTAATGCTTAGAGTTTTTAACATAATCAATAGACTTTGATTAAAATAGCACCGAAAGTTAGTATAATTCAACTTAACTTAATCGATTTAGTTAATTAAATTTGCTGCCTAAACGGTTAACTTAACATCAGTGAACCTACTAATTAGTCAATAAATATCCATGAAAAGGAAATTAACCCTTAAGTCAATTGCTAAAGAGATGGACGTTTCTATCTCTACAGTATCTAAAGCGCTGAGAGATAGCCCCGAAATCAGCGAAGAAACCCGCGAGAAAATCAAGGCTTACGCAAAGCTTTACAACTATAAACCGAATAACATCGCCCTGAGTCTTAAAAATCGTAAGACCAATACCATCGGCGTTATCATTCCACAGATTGTGCACCACTTCTTTACAACCGTAATCCGGGGTATTGAAGCTGAGGCGCGCGAAAACAATTACAACGTAATCATTTGCCTTTCCAATAACGATTTCGATAAAGAGGTTCTTAATATGGAACTTCTGGCAAATGGGAGTACAGATGGTTTTATCTTATCGGTTTCTAAAGAAACCATGCAAAAAGAAGATTATCATCATTTAAATGAGGTGATTGAGCAGGGTATGCCTGTGGTGATGTTTGACCGCGTTGTTGAAGGTATTCCGTGCGACCGGGTACTCATCAACGATACGCAGGGAGCTAAAAAAGGGGTGACCCATATGATCCGTTCCGGCTGTCGTAAGATTGGTATTATAACCAGTGAAGATTACGTGAGTGTAGGTAGACTGCGTACCGAAGGGTACCTGGATGCACACGACGATTTCGGTATTGAGGTTGATGAAAACCGAATTCTGAAGTTAGACAATATTGATGACCTGGATGAAAGCGCTAAAAAGCGAATCAAAACCTTTATCGAAAACAATGATCTGGATGGTTTGTTTACGGTAAATGAACTTTTTGCTGTTTACGCCGCCCGGGTAATCGCTAAAGCAGGCAAAACAGTGCCCGATGATATCTCTATCGTTTGTTTTACAGATGGCGAACTTTCAGAACATATGATGCCCAGTATTACAGCGGTAAGCCAGCACGGTGAGGAGATGGGCCGAAAAGCGGCGTCAATTCTTATCAATAAACTGGAGCGACCTGAAGACGAGACCGAAGAATACGGCACAAGCTATATTGAGACCAGTCTCATAGAGCGTGAATCAACCCGAAAATTAAACCGATAGTATGGCAAAGAAAGGATTTATTTTTGATCTGGATGGCGTTATTGTAGACACGGCAGGCTTTCATTACCTGGCGTGGAGAAGCCTTGCTAACGAACTCGGTTTTGAGTTCACCGAAGAACAGAATGAGCGCTTTAAAGGTGTAAGCCGGGTACGCTCGCTGGAGATTCTGCTCGAGATAGGCGGAGTTGAAGCAACTCAGGAGCAAAAGGATAAATGGCTGGTTTCTAAAAATGAAGAATACCTAAGCTATATCGAAAAAATGACGGAGGCCGATATTTTGCCGGGTGTCATGAAAACGCTAAATTACTTAAAATCGAAAAATATCCCTATGGCTTTGGGTTCTGCCAGTAAAAATGCGCAGCCCATCCTAAAGCGCGTGGGGCTTTTTGATTTTTTTGAAATTATTGTAGATGGCAATCACGTACAAAAAGCCAAGCCAGATCCCGAAGTATTTACCATTGGGGCAGATGAGCTGGGCTTTGCGTACTCAGATGTGATTGTTTTCGAAGATTCAATAGCCGGTATTCAGGCTGCCAATTCGGTAGACATGGTGAGTGTAGGCATAGGCGATGCTGAAGTTTTACACGAAGCCGATCACAATTTTAAAGATTTTACAGAAATCGATACCGCATTTCTAGACCAACTAATCAACGCATAGTATTATGAATCAGGATTATATAGTGCCTGCACCCTGGGCCATTATTGAAGAAGGGTTTGAAAAAGACCGCGTTAAATCATCTGAAAGTTTGTTCAGCATAGGTAACGGTGCCATGGGCCAGCGTGCCAATTTTGAGGAAGAATACAGCGGTAAAACCTTTCAGGGAAGTTACATTGGCGGAGTTTATTACCCCGATAAAACCCGTGTGGGCTGGTGGAAAAACGGATATCCTGAATACTTCGCAAAAGTGCTTAATGCACCCAGTTGGATAGGGATAAAAGTTAAAGTAGATGGCGAGTCTTTGGATTTGAACACGGCTAAAAGTGTATCTAATTTCCGAAGAGAACTTAATATGAAAGAAGGCTGGCTGGGCCGTAGTTTTGAAGCAGAACTGCAAAACGGCGTGAAGCTTAAAGTGCAATCTAAACGGTTCTTAAGTCTGGAACACGATGAGATAGGTGCTATAAACTATGAGGTGACTCCGCTTAATAAAGATGTAAGCATCAGCTATGAGCCTTACCTAGATAGTGGCATTACCAATGAGGACACCAATTGGGACGATAAGTTCTGGAACACCTTGAGTGTCGAGGAAGACGGAAACAAAGCCTACATCACTGCGCACACCATGAAAACCTTTTTCTATGTGTGTACAGCGATGGCCAATACCTTTACCGTAGATGGTAAAGAAATTTCATTAACGCTTAGTACTAACAAAAGCGATACGTACATCGGCCACGTTTTCGAGACTGATATTCGTGAGGGTGAGACTTTTGCTATTCAGAAATACGCGGGGTATATCACTTCATTCAATCACGATCAAAACGAGTTGAAACAGGCAGCTCAAAAGGTTCTTGACACGGCTTTAGATGCCGGATTTGACAAACTGCTCTCAAAGCAAAAAGAAGACTGGGCCGAGATCTGGTCTATGGCTGACATTGTTATAGATGGCGATGTACGGGCTCAGCAAGGGATTCGTTTCAATATTTTCCATCTGAACCAAACGTATTTAGGTAAAGATTCCCGTTTAAACATTGGTCCTAAAGGATTTACCGGTGAAAAATACGGGGGTTCTACGTATTGGGATACCGAAGCCTACTGTCTGCATTTTTATATGGCGACCAAAAATCAGGATGTTGCACGCAGCCTCTTGACCTATCGTTATAATCATTTGCCTAAAGCGATTGAAAATGCCGGAAAGCTAGGTTTCAAAGATGGAGCGGCTTTATACCCGATGGTAACGATGAATGGGGAGGAATGCCACAACGAGTGGGAAATCACTTTTGAAGAAATACACCGTAATGGGGCGATGATTTTTGCCATTCGCGATTATGTGAAGTATACCGGCGATTACAGCTACATTCCTGAGAAAGGACTTGAAGTGATGATAGGTGTTGCCCGTTTCTGGAAACAACGCGCCACTTGGTCTGCTCAAAAAGAAAACTACGTAATTCTTGGGGTGACCGGTCCTAATGAATACGAAAACAACGTAAACAATAATTTTTATACCAATTACCTGGCAAAATGGTGTTTGGAATATGCCGTTGAGCATTGTAAGAATGTAGCTCAGGAGTTCGGTTCAGATTACAAGCGTATCGTGGGTCAGACCGAATTGAAAGAGGAAGAGTTAAAGGCTTGGGCTGAAGTTGCCGAGAAAATGTATTTGCCCTATTCGGAAGAAAAAGGCGTATACCTGCAACAGGATGGTTTCTTGGATAAAGAATTGGTCACTGTAGCCGATTTGTCAAAATCAGAACGCCCTATCAACCAGAAATGGAGCTGGGACCGTATTCTGCGTTCGCCTTACATCAAACAAGCCGATACCTTACAGGCTTTCTATGTGTTTGAAGAAGACTTCAGTGAAGAGCAATTGAAAAAACATTTTGATTTTTACGAGCCGTTTACGGTTCATGAATCTTCCCTAAGCCCTTGCGTACACGCCATACAGGCTGCAAAACTCGGGCAGATGGATCAGGCGTATGCCTTTTACCTGCGAACGTCACGCTTGGATCTGGACGATTACAATAAAGAAGTTCACGAAGGCTTGCACATCACGAGTATGGCCGGTACCTGGATGAGTGTGGTTGAAGGTTTTGGAGGAATGCGCATTAAGGATAACACCCTGTCATTTGATCCTAAAATGCCGGATGCCTGGGATGGATTTTCCTTCAAACTGAATTATAGAGATCAAATCCTTAAAGTTGCCGTAGGTAAAAACAAAACCGTTTTTACGCTTAACGAAGGCGAGGATCTTGATCTTTTGATACACGGAAAAGAGGTGACTGTGAAAGCAGGCAGCTCCGTTGAGGTTTAAATTGAATTAAATATTTTAACTTTAAAATCCCCTGCATTTTAAAAGATTGCAGGGGATTTTTAGTTTATAGCTATGCGATATTTATACTTTTTTATTTCAATCCTTTTATTTTCCTGTAACACCCAAGAGGAAAATACATTTTCCCTAAACGGGAAAATACAATCGGAAGGTAACGGTAAGATGCTCTATCTCATTGATGCGCAATCAGGCAATACACTCGATTCTACGCTTATTGAAAACGGCAGGTTTAACTTTAAAACAAAGCTACCCATATCTCCAATTTATGCTAAACTGAAAACCAAATATGATTTATTTTATACTGAATTATGGCTCGAGAACAACCCTATGGTATTTGATGCCGAGCATAAGAATTTCTATTATGCGACTATTTACGGCTCAAAGTCTCAAAGGCAATCTGAAAAATTAGTCAAACAAATAGACACATTATCCCGTAAAGAGCGTAATGTGGTTATTCAGAATTTTATACTGGAGAACAAGGATAATCCATTGGGAGTTGTAACACTTTATCACTGGTTTATAAATTTGGGTAAAGATCTTACTGAACCTGTCTATAATGCCCTTTCCGAAGCAAATAAATCAACCTTATATGGCAAGGAAATCGATCATTTTCTTAGGCTTAATACGAATCCTGATATTGGCGATCAATTTGTAGATGCCTCACTTAAAAATCCTGAGGGCGAAGTCAAAAGACTATCAGCATTTATGGGGAAAACAGTCTTGCTCGAATTTTGGTCTACCTCGTGTGAACCTTGTAGAAAAGACAATATGCACCTGGTTAAAGAATATGAAAAATACTCAGATAAGGAGTTTGAAATTATAAGTATCTCTCTAGATACAGATCTTGATCAATGGAAAGAAGGAATTGAGGATGACCAGTTGAATTGGGTAAACTTAGCCGATTTAAAAGGTTGGCGCGGTGATGCTGCATTCATTTATGGAATAAAAGTTTTACCAAGTAATTATTTAATCAATAAGGACAGAATAATAATAGCTCGTAATTTGCGAGGAGAAGCGTTAACCGAAAAATTACGGCAGATTTTATGATACGTTTGGTTCACGCTTTATTAAGCATTTTTATTTTCAGCTTGTGCTCTTGCACAAATCAAAACACGAAAACAACTGTCTCAATTGAGAAAGCTTCTTTAATAGATACTGTTTACGTTTCGGAGCTTACAAATGCATCTACGGAACTAAAATTATTTCATCCGAATTTTAAACAGGGAATATCACTCGAAAATCCCTTAGTTGCAAAAATCACTAAATCAGGCGCTGAGAATAGTTATTTAGCAATACTTGAGCCAGGGAAAAATACTCAAATTGTCAAAGATGAGTATGGTAATCTTCAAACCAATTCTATAGCAGATTCGCTGCTTAATTATTTGTGGCATTCTAATCAGGATTTTATTTCAAAAAAGCAGGATTTTATCTTTACGACTAGCAATCTTGATAGTGTTGTTAAAGTATTTGAGAATTTTAAAGAGGAGCGTAGGTCTAATTTAAAATTTTATAAAAATATTATTGACCCCGAGACCTTTACTATACTTGAGTATCAAAATGAATCCAGAATCTATTCGTTTCTTTTTTATTTTGGCAGAATAGCTCAGGAGTTAGAAGCAGAGAACAGTTTTTTTAACTTTATTGAGTCTATTCCTTCGCCAGATATTGCATTAAAATCACTTCCAGATATTTACCTGTATAAATATGAAATCGAGTATTTACGGGAGCACGAAGAGCTTAAAAAAATTTCTGATTTTTTGCACTATATTGAAAATGAAACATCATCAGAAGATCTTTCAGATTATTTAAAAGCAAGTTATATAAAGGAACTAATTCAAACACCCTCTTATTGGTATAAGCACGAAAAATTATTCAACAGTCAGGAGTTTGACTCGATTTTATCAATGGCGGAAGAAAATAGGTATTCAGACATTATCATCAATGCATCAAAATTGTTTTCAATATTAAAGAGCGGTGATGTAGCAGCTAATTTCTCTGCTATTGACAAAAATAATGAGGAGGTTGATTTAAATGATTTTAAAGGTAAAGTTTTATTTATTGATGTATGGGCAACCTGGTGTGCACCCTGTTTAAGTCAACGACCTCAGGTTTTAGAATTAGCTAGGAAATATGAAGCAAATCCTAACTTTGAAGTGCTTATGGTATCAGTGGATTCTTCTAAAGATAAGTGGCAGTCTTTTTTGGATAGAGAGAAAGACTCCGAGGGAATAAATCTTTTTATCAAAGATGGATTGCGATCCAGTTTTAGAGAGAATTATAACGTAAAGTCTATTCCAAGATATATTCTTATAGACGAAAAGGGTAAATTAATAAACTCAGATATAGGAGAGCCCTCAATTTACATTGAACAGATTATAACGAAAGCACTTTTGCAAATAGAATAAGTATTTAAAAGTTTTACAAAATTTAGCGGCATTTAATCAAATTAATCAAGATACGTTTACACCTCTTAAGTATTCCAAATCCAGTTTGAATAATTCCAAGCTGAAATCTCATCTGGAAGGTTTTCAAAAGCTTATTAAATCTTTAGAATCGAAAGACATTAAGACAAAAACAAATGACTATATCAATTCTCAGATTGAGCGTATTAATTCTTTTAATGAAAGCGAAAAGCAATTGAAGAGAGAGTTGATAAAAGCTAAGATGGCAGTTTTAAAACATTTGGAGAAAAATGAAAACTTAGTACCCAAAAATCACTATCAAAGACTATGGTTAGTTTTGGGTATGTCTGCTTTTGGAGTACCGATTGGTGTTCTCCTGGGGTTGGTTACGGGAAAGATGGGATTATTGGGTGTCGGTTTACCGATTGGCATGTTCATTGGCCTTATTTTCGGCAAAAGATTAGATAAAAAAGCTGCTGACGAGAACCGGCAGCTTGACTTTTCGCATTAATCGACACTATCCTATTAACTGTGTAAGTTAAAA
>NZ_KZ319306.1 GCF_002744755.1 Leeuwenhoekiella nanhaiensis
AAAAAAAATAGAACAAGCTGAAATGGAATTTGAAATAAAGAATATGTTTAAGAATAAAAAAAGGTGATTAAAAAAATTATTCTTTCATCTTTTTAATAATCAGGTAAATACTTCTTTCACTGATCGAGTACTCTTCCGCGGTGTTACTTTTAGCCTGGCGTTTAATTTTTGGAGTTGGCTTTCCGGATGGTGACAAACGCTTCAACTCATTCAGGTACCATTCATAGATCACTTTATAGTCAATCCAGTTCACCGGAATGATACCGCCTTTTAGAAGACTGTTGAAGTAGTCAAGCTTTTCAAGCTTTGATATGAGATCGTAGTTTGCCATTTAGTAATACAATATATTACTTTTTAGTTACCATTTACCTTTCGGACAAGATTCATTTTTGCTCCTGAGTTTAGCAGATAGGGGACACTTACAAATGTCACACTTGAGGCCCTGTACTTTTTTCAAAGAGGTATCCGGCATAAACTTTTCGTAACTGCCCACCTTTGCATCCAGACATTTCTCACACTCTTTTGCACGTTCTTTCTCGAGATCAGATACCTTGCCTTTAAAGTACTTACCCCATCCCTGTACTATGTTAGATATTTGCCCCATTGACCACTTGATTATAATTAGTTACCTGGTTGATTACGTCTTTTACATCGGTTATCGGCGGTGGCAGTTGTCTTACTGCATCCGATGTAGCCTGAGCAAAACGATCATAGTCGATGCTTTCGGTTTTAATGGTTACCGGTGCGCCTCCTTGATTTGCAGAAATGGAACGTTGAACGATACCACCATCGGCGAAGTAGTTTCCTGATCTGCGACCGCCGGCCGGATATAGTTTATTAAGGCCATTCATTGCGAAAGCTGCATTTCGATTGAGAACTAAAAGCATTTCACCTTGTTCCGCTTCAAACTGGGTACCGTCTTCGCCCCAAAATTTAGTTCCACCTGCAGCATGGCGTTTACCACCAATATCAAACACACCACCTTTCTCAGCTTTCGGTACGTTGACGTTAGTAGATGCGATTTTCTTGACAGCCGAAAGACCAGATCCTAAAACAATTCCGGTACTCACAACCTTCTGAGCAGTTCCAAGTGGTTCAGGTAATACAGATGGTGCACGCCAAACCTGAGCCACACCCTGATAGGTGTTTATAGTGGCAGCTGCGATACCTGCGGCTTTACCTGCGATCGTCTCTTGGCCTAAGAGTTGAGCAATACCACCAAATAACTCTTGTTGAGTCTGAAGTTTGGAATCAGCTTCCTGTTGTTTTATTTGTTCACGTAGTGCAGCGAACTTTGCATCGACCTGCGTGATGTCTGCACCAACCTTTTCAGCTGCTCTGACTTCCACCTGACGATCGCGTTCAAGCTGCGCCAGCTTCGCTTCAAAGATTAGTCCATCACGCTCAACACGTAATGCCTGGGCATTCTCAAATTCAATAGCTTCCTGTTCAAGCTGCTGCTCTTTGAGTTGGTTTTCTATTTCGGTCTTAGCCGCTCTGTACTCATCATTAATCGATTTAATTGCCTCATTGTACTCTCGTTCTGAAATAACACCTTGTTCAAGGCGTTCAGCTTGAAATTCGCGCTCCTTTTCGGCTATGGCCTGTAAGCGGTCAACCTCTTGAGATACCAAGGCTTCATTAAGAAGTTGGTTTTCTTCTATACGGGATTGATTAGCGCTCTTGAATATCGCCAGTTCTTCTTCAGCAAATGAAACGACCAGTTCTTTCTGCTCATCAAGAAATTCCTTTTTGATCTTGAGGCGTTCCAGTTCGGCTTCGCTTTGGGTTTTCTTCCCGGCTTTGAGCTCTTCATCAAGTATCTTAAGGCGCTCATCACGAACGAACTCATTATTCTTTAGGCTTTCTTCTAGTGATTTGGTTTCAGCCGCGTTCTGCTCGATGAATATATCCAGGCGAACCTTTTGCTCTTTGATCGCATCGTCAATAGCTTTCTTCCTTCGGGCTTCTGCCTCCTTGGCCGCTGCTTCTTGTTGTCTTCGAACCTGCTCTGTGATAGTATTAAGCTTATTCTGGTTGGTTGTCTGCACTTCAAACGAACGAGTCTGTAAATCAAAAAGCTTACTTATCTCATCACGAAACTCTTTAGCATCTTCGATAGTTGATTCACTAAGACCAAGCTGATCAAGTGAAACACCTTCCTGACCAATCTGTTTTATAATATCGCGCACATTTTCTGTAACGACTGTGAATCCTAATAAACCAGCAACTTTACGTTCTTGATTTTTGACTTCTTCATCAACAAGAGCAGATTCTATTCGGGCAAATTCCTGAGCGGCTTTCAATCGCTCTTGTTCTGATTTAGTGATATCCTCAATCGTCAGATTAAGTTCTTTAAGACGTGCATTGGCAGCAGATCTTCTGATGTCAAGATTTATCTCAGCTTTTTCTACAGCTTGAAATACCTCTTCAAGTTTAATGGCCAGTTGTACTTCGCGTGCGATCTCATCACCAAAACCTGAAGCTGCTTCCTTGGCATCGTTAAAGAATCCTGTAAGATCACCAGATATCAACTTCACAATAGCACCGCCAAACTTGGAAAGGCGATCGATTACCACGTCAAAGAATGCTCCCAGACCTGCAAGAGCTTTATTGACCAGATCAATACCTTTCTGAGTTTTAGAGAACCAGGCAACGAGCGAACCAATAAGCACGATAATTGCACCGATACCGGTACTGATTAATGCGATACGCATTAGTTTTAAAGCAGAATTAACAAGGGTAGTACTCACAGCTGCGGCCTTTTGAGTACCAGAATAGGCGCGAGCTTCAGCCATACCAGTACGGTAACCTGCTGCAACTCCTGACAACTCTGAACGAATTGCTTTGAATACAGGCTTAGCCACATTCATAATATCAGTTACAAAGGATTGAGCACGGCCAAAAATCGTGGACTGGCCGATGGCTTCTTTCATACCTTCGGCATAATTACCCACATTGCGCGTATTGTCACCGACACCTTTTTCAAGTTCCTTAACTCGTTCCCGTACTTCTTTAGTACGCTTAGCCAGTTCATCAGCTTGCTCTGAATTCTCACCATAAAGTGAAGCTTGCTTCGCCCATTCCCGATTAAGAACACTTAAAGCATTACGGCCTTCCTGCACAGTCTTGATCTCTTTACCTTGAAGCTCCAACATTTTTCCGATCTGACGTTGGCTGCTATTGTATTCTGATCTCAAAGACTTGTAAGTGGCTTCAAGTTCCACGTAGGTGGCAGAGCTCGTATCACCAGACTTTTTAAGCGCGTCAAGTTGGCTCTTTGTGACTTCAAGAGACTTCGCTAATTCTGAGTTTGATTGAATAGCCGCATCGACGTCTATGTCCAATTCAAAGATTTTAATTTTATCTGCCATTATACTGGATTTATGGTTATGGTTACCTGATCTGTGTCGGTTAGATCATCGTTGTCTGTGACTGTAAGTTCAAATGTGTATGCTCCATATTGGGAACCATTATCCAATACTTCTACATAAGCAGATTGAAGGTTTGCATTGAATATGGTGATATCACTTCCTGAAGGTTGACTGATCAATGTCCAGGCATAGGTTGTTATAGTTTCATTGTCTGTGCTACCGGTACCATCAAGTATAAAAGACTTTTTATCGGGATCAGGTGTTGTGTCAAGTTGATCATAGGTGTATGTTGTATCTGGACCAGCATCAGCCGATGGTGCAATCAATACCTTGGCGCGAACATTTATCCGGAGCTCACCAGTTACATCTGAATATTGATCAGAATTGAATGACTTGATTTTGAACGGGAACGTGAAGCTGTGAGCCTCTTTGTCGTTCTCAAGGTCAATGAATGAAAGCGCGTAGTTATTCGCATCAAATTCAAACTCTTCAGTTTGCTCAACTCCATCAAGTAAAACCTGAACGTTAGGCGCGAAGCCACCTAGGATCTTGATCATTTCCGGTTGATCATATTCCGGATCAAAGTATTTGGGTGTGGTACGCTCAGTAAAGAATATCAGTGACGGATTGAAAGATGATCCATGGCCAATGAATGTGCTATAAGTTCCAAGCTGTGTTGGTGGTGAGTTTCTTGATGTACCTACAACCTGTATCAGTTCACAAGATGTTGTTTTGCCATTCTGATAATTGTTTACTTTGTTCAGATAGTAATACTGGCCAAGCTGCTTGATGTATTTCAATCTTAGAAAATCAATATTGTAAATATCAATCAGGCTCAAATTGAAAATTGATATACGTTTCTTTGGCCACTCCAACAATCTGCCAAAGGCTTTGTAATAGTTATTGATGTAATACTGGAACTGGATGTTGTCTTGTGACAAAATTGGCAGTTCACCGGTAAAAGTTTCAATTGCACCATTATCAAAAAGCTGATAGCTTGTGCTCAATTGCTTTTTAAATAAACGGAATAGGCTTAGTTCTGTCTTGGCCGGTTGAATGATCAACACACCATCGTCTTCAACCTCTTCCCAAATAGGAAGTAAATAAACGGGCTCAGATGATCGAAACAATGAAGCCTGACGAATTTTAAAGATACTGGTGAAGAGTGTTTTTTCAGAGTTTAGTAATTCATTATTGACGATAAGTTCACCATCATAGTCCAAATTAAGAACATCCTTTTCATAGGTATAGGCCATTTTGTTTGAACGAGCATAGTCTCCGAATGAATATTGTTCAGTACCGGTATCAACCAGCATATTTGACCAGTCCTCGGCATTTACACGATCGTTCAAAAGCTTTTCAAATCGAATGAATTTAAAGTTATTGCTGTTGCGATCCTGTGTGTACATAAGGCCGTAGCGCTGCATCACATCTTTAACAAAGTCGATTTGTGAGGTTGCGGGCATCAGCGTAGCAAAGTCTATGAACTGGCCTCCGATTTGCTCGGATAGTTCCATCTTGAGTGTTGATGTAACATCGAGATACCAAATAGCATTTTCAGTATCGGGTCCATACTCTTCAATGTCCGGCTGGGTAGCTGATATTAGTTTAGCGCTGATCGTATCTAAATCCTTGACTTCAAGAAATAGTGTTGCCGGTTCATAGCTTGAACCAGTGGTACCGTAAATAGTTTTGACGGCCTTGTCATTTTTGTAAATGTTGATGTATGCATTGCCGGCATTCAATTGAAGCGTATAACCAATATCAATTTTGATTCGTCCGTTGAATCTCATTGTAGCCTCAGCATTGCTGAATATGTTGATTTTATCACCGTTCACATTGGTAAAACCAAAATTGAATGAATCAGTAAATGATTGAGGGCCGTTAGTGGCGGCATTCCGATCAATAACGTTAAGGCTTTCCATAGTGGCCAAGTCCTCAGTAACTATACTTTCATTGCTCACTTCATAACCGTTAGCAGGACCAATCAATTCGGTTTTAAAATCGTTGCTTTCAAAGATGTCACCCTCGTAAGTGAATCCAAGGTCTGTGAAAATCTTATCCCAAACCGTATGCAAGAAAAGTGATGGTGCCTGGTAATCGATGCGAATAAGGCTAAAAGGTTTCTTCACTCCAAAGTCTGCTAAGCCGTAGATGTATCCTTCCGTATTTTCAAAAGAACCGGTGTAAACCGATTCAGAAAGGAAGTGATTGAGGTCGCTGTAGTTCAGCTGATCAAGTCTGCGGCCCTTTAGTGCTTCATAAAGGTTTATGTTGCCGTCATACACAACCACATCATAGCCCTTTCCGCTTTCATTAATCTGAGCGTAGCCTTTTGATATGAGTTCGATACCGTCGACGATTAGCTTTGCAGGAATACGCTGGTAAGGCTTCAAGGATTGATTCCCTGAAATGCCTAAGTAATCCATCACCTGAACGTTTTTAGGCGTAGGAGGTAGCGTAAACCGGTTAGTGTAATTAGCCTGACGGTTTTGCACCTCGGCCAGATCATTAATCTGCAAGGTCTGAGCCACTTTTTTTGGTTCAAGGTCCACTATGTAGCCGTCAAGCTTGAGTATTTCCATTAGAGTACGATTCGGTTTTGTTTAGGTCTTTCAATTTCAATAACTACATCATAGGTATTCCGGATGCGGTTAAAGGTTCTAAGCTTACCCGGCTTGATCTTTTCAGTGATCCAGTCGGTACGTTTACCAGTCTGGAACTGTTTATTGAGATACCGATAAACTTTAGGCGATTCCATCAGCGATTTTATGAGGGCCATTTCATTCTGGCTGATTCCTTCGGTGAAATACTTATCGGAATATTCAACCTCAAGACCTAAGTCAAAAAATCGATCATCTGAATTGTTGAGATTTTTAAAGTCCTGAAAGAATGATTCCGTTGACTTGGTGTTTACTGTCTCATCGTATTTGTGAAATAGGAAATAGGACCATCCACCTTGATCATTAAACCACTTGTAGTAACTGCCACAAATGGAATCAGCCTTGGTAAGGTGCAATGTGACTTTTGAAGTCTCACCGATATAAAAGTCAAGCTTGTTAATGCCGGGTTGAAGCGGTACGATCTCATCAACACTGAAATTATTGTCACCATCCGAAAGGAATAGCCGGTTAACGCCTTTGTTGATTTGAAATTCTGCTGATATGCCGGTGGCGCGGTTATTAATCGTAATTGCTCGATCAGCATCAGAATAGATTGCTACATCAAAGGGATAACCTTCAAAGTAGGTAGCATGGTAGTCCTGATTACTATCTGGGATGAAAGGCAATAGTAAAGCGATCTGATTGTTAATCTGGTTGATGGTGTTGCGCTTGTAGGCTTCTTCCTGATCAACTGCCTTAATGAATGCCAGATTGATGCTCTGATCGTCTGTGGTACCGTCATCGAACTCCACGGAAAGATCTGCTGTGATTTCCTGATACAACGTAGCATCTGGATAAACCATCGTGTTTTCGTTTTCAGGTTCGATCAGGTCTTGAAAGTAGTTTGCGTTGATCAATGCCTGTATGATTGATTTAAAATTGAAATAATACTCATCAGCTGGTGATGGTGTCGATTCAAAGTTCAAAGAGCCGATAGTTATAATGGCTTTGATGTTTGGTTTTTCAACATCAGATGAGAATTCAATGACGTTGTTGTTATAGGCATTGAGCACCTGATCTTTAGGTAGTGATGTGATGAATGATATTGCCATTACGCTGCCATTTTTTTAAGAAACCCTGTGATTTGGGTTGTGAATGAATCGATATAAAACTCGCTGACCTTATCGATGATGCTTTGAATACGCTCTGGAGTGATCACCGCTTCCACCAGATCAGTGCCGCCTTGCTTAAAATAATTGGTGCCTTCCTTTGCAATCTTACGGGCGATCAGGAATGCCAAGCTGCTTAACTTGATCTTACCTAAGAATGGAATAGGTTTATCCAGTATCCATTGGCGTATCGCTGCGATAGGTGGAAACTTACCAGGCTCTCTACCGTTGACCAGCTGCTCGGTGTAAGGTGCACCGGTGATCGTTGCTTTTAACCTTTGCACATCAACCACAAGAGATCGCTCCCAGTTTCCTGATGCCGGCATACCCAGTTCGATATGCTTTGCGATCAGATCCTGTTTGATTGATTCAAACTCCCTTTCAAGTATGGCTGATTGACTGGTCATTTATGAAAGATCATTTTGATGAATTAAGCCTTTTGCAATAAATCCTTCGATTTTAGAAATAATCATTGCTTGCTTACGAGCACCTTTTTTGCATTCGCCTCTTTGAATAAGCTTATAATCCTCAATCATTTTTTTCAATCCTTGATTACCATAATCATTCTTTACTCTTTGAGGTTTATAGTCTGGTATTGATTTAGCAACTGAACCACGTTCTGTTATTAACATATCTTCCTGCATTGCTGCCATAGCTAAAGCAAATCCTATAACTCCTATTCTTCTAAATCCCATCCTAATATCCTTTAAGGTTAAACTGAACGGATACGCCGTCCCCGTTAAAATCGTGTATGTTGATCACTTCAATCGTGGTCCAAGTGGTAACATCAAAATCACACTTCATCTTATTCCAAAGCTCCTGATTGACGAACTCCTTAGCTGGCACGATAAACTTGTCATACTTTTCAGCGTAAGGCATATCAAGATCAGCGTGAGTAAGAACCATAAAGCTGCCTGTGTATCTGATGCCATCTGCTTCACGCTGGGTGGTGACGGGGTCTAAGAATATGCCTGTCTCATTGTCCTCAAAGCTTTCAAGTTCCTGATTAAAGAACTCAAGAACATCCGTCAGGTTTTGGTAGTCACGTCTCGCGTGAATGAATCGCCATCCTTTTGCAATGGCTGTATTTTCGAGAAAGGTTTTGAAGTCCATTACTTGGCTTTTGATTTGATTTCTGAATAGTTCTTTTGCACCTCGCTCAAGATCTTGTTATGCAGCATCAGCGTGAAAACCATATTGTAGGGCCACGTCTCAATCTCTTGAGGACTTTTTCCGTACTGCTGGCCAATTCCGATGAGTGTATTCATTTCTGCAAACACACTTAATCGTTCAACACCTGCAGCTTGCATATCCGGATCAGTGTCTGACTTGAGTGCGTTGTATTCCTTTATGATTAATTCTTCAATACTTAATCTTAGCCAACCAATAGCGTTTAAAAAATCGGTAACTGGAGCATTAATAAACTGTGAACGCTTTATCCCGAATATCAAAGTGAAAATCTCTACAATACGTTCAAAATCAGTTTTTGTAATAGAACTTTTGATATTTGCTATTTCACCGAATTCTAATTCGCCCAATCGTTTAGCCTTGAAATTTCCAAACCTAGGTGTGAAGTTGAACATTGACTGTAAATACCAATAGGGCAAAGCTTGTTGATCATTCAACAATAAAAATTCACCAGTTGATATTTTATCTAAATTCCAAATCATTCCCTTACTAAATCAGAACCTTCTGTAATAATTTTATGTGCAGTATTATCGCACAATTGATCTATACATAAACCGGAATTTACTTTCAATCCTTTTGAATTTATCCAGTTTTTAATCGATTTGCTTAATTGATTTTCCATAATTATCCTGCGTTTGCTCTGGTGAAACTTGTCTTCTTTTTGATCGTATAAACGCAATAGCCGTCACCGTCTGTGATGTGATCAAATCCACTTTCTTTGTCTGGCACTCCGTTCTTGTAGGGTAGGCGTTCGTAAGCTTCTGTTAGTTCGGGGCAGTTGTTTGTGTTGATGAAGTTTGTGATCTCACCTTTGGCATTCTTAAAGCTTCCGTTCACGGTGGTAATTCGATCGCGTACACTTGGATTTTTAGGAGCGTGAATCACTTTGAATCTTGCTTTCTTGAGCAGTTTGATATCACTCTCACCAGCTGTATTACGTGCGTTACCTGATGCATCTGGATAAACAACAATCGTATGTTTTGAGTACCGTTCTTTCAATATGCTGATCATATCTGCGGTATCGTAGGCATTTGTAATTTCAGCCACTGCGGTTGAGACCGGACCATCAGTAACGCGAATAGTCGCGCTCATCTTGGTGATGTTGAAGTCCATTCCCACGTGCAGTATTTCCCCTGGTTTCATTTCCCGATCGCTGTGATTGACTTTACGGTCAAATGCGTAATAAACCGAACCTGAATTCAGATTGACAAACTCACCGTTGAGATAGGCTTCAAGCTCCTGCTCAGTGTAGATATCCATCAGCGTTTCGATGTAGCTTTCTGGAAGGAATGGATTGTCTTTGGTCTTAGCCTTGATCAGCTTGCGGTTAGGCTTGTTATCGCGCACAAAGAAATCATACAGGAATTTAAAGCCTTCAGGAGTGGAAACCATATCAATGCAATTCACAGCGCCATCAGGAAGCGGCTTTCTGTTACGCCCGGCAATCTTGACAAACACGTCACGCATTTTCTTTTTGGGTAGGATATCTGCCTCATCAATCAGCGAATAGCCAACCTCATAACCCACGATCGTATCGGCTTTATCCATCGAGCGAAGGATGATCTTACCAAGCGGCGTTCTGAACTCCTTGTCGGTTTCGTTAAGCACGTAAGGGATGCCTTGCTGATCAAGATATTCTTTGAAGTTAGGGAAAGCAATATCCTTGATCAACGGGTAGGTGGGAAGATAGTAAGCCACATTGATACCTGGATATTCCTTCTTTTTTTCAACCGTCTTGATCGTACCAGCCTTTGACTTACCAGAGCCAAAACCACCAACGATACCCGTATGGGTAGCATTAGAAGCAATGAATTCCATCTGATGTGGAAGTACGGCGATATCAACGGTCTGCTGTGGCATTGATGAACTTTGTAGGTTTAATATCTGCGGTTTTGGTTTCTACCTGGTGCTGTCTTGGGGATTCGGAACCTTCAAGCCTGATGATCATTTTTTCAATGCGGCCGATCGCATTCATTCCTTGTGGAGTTTTGCGATATTGATCATCCATATCCTTGATCAGTTTGTTAAGGCGGGCAATCCTTCGGGCTCGTTTGCTTTCGATCTTAATCTCTTCATCCTTTCGAAAGCCATCGTATGCATCCTTGAGATAATTCTCGCTTTGACGTCTGGTAATGCCCCATTTGGATTGGCACTTTTTGAGAATATCCGTGTCTGTCTCGCAGTCAATAAGCCATTTTTGGCATTGTCTGATTCGTTTTTCCTTCTCGATTTTAGTTGCTCTGGCCATAGGTTATACGAAACATCTCGAAACAAAAGTAATATAATATATTATTTTTTTATCAGAATTTTTAAATCAGTTCCAAGCATTTCATAGTTCTTGGCAGTGTAACGCAAAACTTTCCAGCCTTCAAGCGTGGCCAGATTGTACTTGATGCAATCTTTGGTGTATCCGCTGATGGTGGTGTGGCCACTCTTTTCGCTAAATATGCCTTCATACTCGATGGCTATCTTGAGGGCAGGAATAGCCCAATCAAATCGGAATTTGCGATCGTCACTGAATTGCAATTCCCGTAGGTAATCAGGAATACTTCCTTCGCGCTTCATAGCCCAGAGAACCAATTCGATGCTTCGCTTTTCGTGGCTGATCTTTTGCACATTGGTGCGTTTAGGCTGTTGATCAAGATCTGTTTTGATTCCTTTGGCTTCAAGTTGTCGCAATGCGAGTGCGTTCCATTTTTTCATCGTTGTGGTTTTAGAATGGCAGATCGTCTTCATCATCTGCATTTGGTTGATAGCTTGGTTCATCAAATGCCTGTTTCGTTGTGGCCGGTGTTGGTGGAGGTGGAATAAAATCATCCATTGGCTCAGCATCATCGATGTTGCTGAAATTCGTGAAACGGCCTTCAAACTTCATTCGGTTTCGTACAAGTGCACCGTTTCGGTTTTTAGCAATGATGTATTCAGCTTCACCGGCACAAGGTGCTTGATTATAATCATCCCAAGTATCCTGATTGTAATACTCCGGACGGTAGATGAATTGCACCACGTCAGCATCCTGTTCGATTGCTCCTGATTCGCGTAAGTCAGAAAGCAATGGGCGTTTATTACCGCCACGTTGTTCAACCGATCGGCTAAGCTGAGACAAAGCAATCACAGGAATTTGCAATTCTTTGGCCAGTAGCTTTAGTCCTCTGGAAATCTTTGAGATTTCCTGTTCACGGTTTTTGTTGCTGCCTTCCATCAGCTGCAGATAATCAACCACAACCATTCGGATGCCTTTTTCCTTTTTCCATTTTTTGCATTTAACCGAAAGCGACTGGATTGTTAGCGTGGTATCATCATCGATGAACAGCGGAATCTTTTCAAGTTCGTTCATTCTGCTGATCACCCGGTTTTGTTCAACCTCGTTCAAACCCGATTTGATGAACTTGTCGTTTTCGATTTTGCAATCCATCGACCACAGTCGGCTTAGGAGTTGATTGGCTCCCATCTCCAAAGAGAAAAATGCTACAGGTATTTTCTTCAATGCAACGTGCCAGGCAGATTTCAATGCAAAAGCGGTTTTTCCCATTCCGGGACGTGCAGCGATGATGATGAGTTCACCGTCTCGCCAACCTCCCATTTTTTCAGAAAGGTGCCTGATTGGTGTTTCAATGCCGGGTTTGATTTCATTGTTGAAAAGCTTTTTGCCGTATTCAACCAGATCGACTGTGAGTTCACGAATGTCGATCTCTTTGTTTTTGATCAGCAGATTTGAAACATCGTTCAGGTGCGTATAAGCGTTATCCAGAAGTTCCAGAGAATCGCTGCCATCATCGTAAGCTTTTTCAATCACTGCGGATGAGTTCCTGATCAATTCACGCATAATGAATTTTTGCAGAAGTATTCGGCAATGGTATTCTGTGTGAGCTGATGAAGAAACCAATTGCGTAAGCTGGATCAGGTAATAATCACCGCCGATATCGCTTAACTTTTTTTGCTTTTTGAGTTCATCAGAAACCGTCACAAGGTCGATTGCTTCGCTACGGTGGTAGATTGATTCAATGGCTTCAAAGATCTGCTGGTGTTGAGATTTATAAAACACCTTGGCTTTGATAATGCTCAGGACTTCATCAACGACTGATGAATCGATCATCATTGCTCCCAGAACTATCTGCTCCAGATCATTTGCCTGTGGTGGAATTTTTCCTTTCATCCGATGGGTACGTTGTAACCGGAACCAACTTGATTTTTAACCTCGATATCTTTTTTGCGTCTGTTCCAGTTCAGGAAGTGTGATGTGTAATCGCTCCAGGATTTTGCATGGGATCCTGTGCTGGTTAAATGCTGATTGAATTCCCGGAGTAATTCTTCGAGCTGGTGACGTGATTTTAGTTTCAAGGTTTGGGTTATCGCATTACACAGTTTTTGATCGTTGAGATAATCATTTTTTAAAGCGTCGATGTTTTTGAAAACCCCTTCTTTATTTTCTACTTCATGTTTCTCTTTTACTTTCTCTTTCTCTTTCTCTTTATAAAGAGGGGTTTCTTGGGTTTCTGTCTTGGGTTTTTTTTCTGGGTTTTTGGGTTTTTTTGGACGGCCACCTTTTTTACCATTTTCACGAGCAGCTTCAGCTTTAGAAATTCGTTTTTTGATGTTGTTTATCCACCACTTTCCATTGGGTTGAACGTCGATATATTCCATCAGTTTTTGGTATTCGAGATCAGATAGCTCGATATTGTAATCGTCATAGATAAAATCTCTATTCATTTCTACGGGCTCACCTTCCTTGTACATCAAGTCAAAAAGTTCCCTAAGTGCATAGCGCACCATAGGGAATCTTTTAAGTCGTTTAAACGTTTCAGAGGTCCACCAGTCTTGGGGGTACCAAGTGTATCCTAATTGTGACATATTTATATTTTTAGTAGAATAATCTTTTCATTACACTGCCATCACTGTAAATCTTATCCAGGGGCTTTGATGCTTTAGGCTCTGTACCGTCCCAACCATTTGGATAGGTTTTAGCAGCTATCAGTTCTTTGATGCGTTTTCCTTCAGCTGAGTTAATCAGGAATATTTTGGGCTTACCAATATTGACAGCTTGTTCATTGATTTCGTTTTGAATGTCAATGATTTCGTAGAAGAATTTTAACCTTGCTGAAAGTGTCAACGGACCCATTCGCTGTTGATTCTTAGCAAGGGTTCCATCCTTTTTACGTTGGCCACCAGCTTTCCTTAATCTGTACTGTGGTTTCTTCATTTCCCGGTAGATAGGCTTAAGCCTTTTTAAAGGCTGTAAATAGCTCCAATCTGGAATATTGATCAAGTAGTCGAGTGCTTTATCTTTTGAAGCAAGGGGGCATCCTATGCATCCCGTACGCGCGTTAAGTTCTTCAGCTTCCTCACCACCGTAAGCATCTGCAAGTATTGATGTATCCCAGCCACCATACTTTGGCATAGGAGCAAAAACCTTAAGCCAATCCCAAACATTACAAACTCGCCAGTGTAGAATAGGCGCGAGTGTTGCGCATAGATCATTTTGAAGACCGGTCTGGTACCAACCTTGACCACACTCAGCACCATCCTTTGAGCAGCTGACATTTATCCTTTGATCACGAATTGAACTCTCACCCAATCTTACACCGGTAAGCATTAAGATCTTCTCAGACTTTTCCTGTTGAAATTGTGACAAGGCGGCTTCCATTGGTTCTACCTTGATCTGACCAGTACACCAGCGGAAAGTATTTGAAGGTGGGGGCACACCACGGCCAAGGATGTAAACAAGGAATCGATCATCCATTGGTGCCGTTACCACATTAACTTTTACACCGCGTTCCTCAAGTTGTTTTGTAAGAACCTGGGCAGATAGCCAAAGTGGTGGTAGTTCCATTCTGGTATCAGCTGCGAATATTGTAAAGGTTTCAGGCTTTGGAATCTGGCCGGTAGTGATGAGCTGAGTGATTAAGGTCACCACTGTTGTGCTATCCTTTCCCCAGGACCAAGCTGCAGCCCAATGTTTATGACGTGATCCGTATTCAATCATACTTGCGATCGTAAGCTCGATTGATTCAGCAACGCTGATTTTTTCAGTTCCAAATATGTTGAGTTGATCTTTCATTTAAACAGGTCCATTACGTTGTTAATCATTTCCATTTTCATTTCATCAGTGGCACCGGTGATGGTGTTTCCGGTGTGGCGTTTTTCCTGAATCATTCTGTACAGTTCTTCATCAATGGTATTCTGGCCAAGGAGGTAGGTACACATCACAGAGTTCTTTTGACCAATACGGTGTGCACGATCTTCACACTGGGCACAGTCTGCATACGTCCACGGGTATTCAATAAACAATACACGTGATGAGGCGGTAAGCGTAATACCTACACCTGCAGCTTTGATGTTACAAATGATCAGATTGGTGTTAGCATCATTCTGGAAGCTATCGATCGCGTATTGCTTTTGATCCTGAGAATCTCTACCAGTAACTGTCACGGCTCCCGGAAAGTTCTTTTTGAGTTCATCTACAATCGCGTGGTGAATCACAAACACGATCAGCTTTTCGCCGCTATCCAAAACACCTTCGATAAACTCTTTGGCTTCATTCATTTTGCCATAGGCTGAAAGCTTTTTGAGTTCACCCATCTTAACCATTATCTCACCGCGAAGCTTCTTGGCTACTTCAGCATCATCTGCACCATTCGCGCGTAAGTATTCGACAAACTGATCCCGAGCCTGATTGTATTGCTTGCGGGTAGTGATATCACACAGGATGGTTTGCCTTTGTTTTTCAGGAAGATCTTTGGCAACCTCCTTTTTTTCCCTTCTGAAAAAACAGTATTTGTTCAGCTTGTAGTTGAGTTCCTTAAGGTTTGAAGCGCCGCGACCACCTTCGCAGTAACGAGACAGATATCCCTTGCGACCACCAAACTCTTTTAAGCGCCCCATTATGGCCAGCTGTGGGAATAGATCAATAGGTTTGTTTACAACCGGCGTTCCTGATAGCAGGATCACGCGCTCCTTACCCTGGCAAATCTTGAGCGTGAATTTTGCTTGCTGTGTTTTGGTGTCCTTGCATCGATGAGATTCATCAACGATCACGCTTTTAAGCAGGTTGATACGCTCATCCATAATGATATCCGCAGAGGTGTATCCGCTGCCTTTAGGTGGCATCCTACGCACGAAATACTTTCTCAGGCTCTCGTAGTTCACGATGAATACATCTGCCATTCCTACGGCGTGAAATTGCTGCCAGGTATCTTTGATCTTGTTATCAAGAATCATTGCTTTGCGATCGGTCCACATTTCCCATTCGCGTTTCCAGTTGATCTTGGTTGATGCCGGGCAAATCACCAGGCAGGGGAATACAACTTCACCACGTAAAGCTGCACCGTGAATGGTGCCAATACTTTGCAGTGTTTTTCCTAGTCCTTGCTCGTCACCATTCAAATAGCGTTTCAATTCAAGACCACGGGCTACACCTTGTTTTTGATATGGGCGAAAGCCGTGACCATCAGGATGTGAGAGTGGAACTTCCTGATCAAGCTGAGGCAGATCAGGAATGCTATCGATCTCTTGAGGTGTAACATCATCGACTATAAAATGTTCAACCTTTGCCTTTGGAAATTTCTTTTTGATCCACTGATAAAGCTTGATCAAATTGTGGGATTGGTTAAGTGGCAATACCCAGTTCTTATCTTGATAGTGGAATGAATGTCCTTCAATCTTTTTGATACAGGTTTCAAATACCTTGCGGTAGGGGCCGTGCGGTATATTTACCCTAAATTCTGTGCTGTATTGAACTATTTGCATAATATATTATATTAGATAATAGTTAAGCGGAAGCCTGTTCCGGCTCTTTGAGCATATCAAAAAGCGTAGGCATATCCATTTCTTCCTGCATTGCTTTGCAGTAGGTTGCACCATCCAAGAAATAACCGTTGTTTAATTCACAACCTAATCCAAATCGGTTAAGAAGTATAGCTCGGTAGGGTACAGTCATTAGACCTCCAAAAGGATCATACACCACATCACCTTCATTGCTGAACTGGGTAATGGTACGGTCCACAATATCGAACTGAAGCGGACACAAGTGCATTTCTTTGCCTTTGCTCCATTGTGAACCGTTAAGCGTTAGCATACGTGTTACATCGGCCCATACTTCATCGCTCCAGCTTTGAGGTTGTAGGAGCATAAAGGAGGTTGGAAGTTTGCCAGATGCATCTAGTTTTTCACCAATCTTGACGTGATGCTCATAATTGTAGATCGTGTCAAGGCTATTCTTTTTGAAGGTTTGGAATATACCTTTGTGATCAAGCTTGGCCAGTTCTTCCGGTACCAGAAGTCGATTGCCCGATGATCTTGTAAAACCGTGAGCATCCACCTGCCAACGAGCACGTGAGTATTTGCCTTTATCTTTTACGACCGGTTCATCGGCGTAACTCTTATCAGTTGATGTTTGAGGCTTTCGGAATAACAAAAGATACTCCGGCATTCCCACACCCATCTTGGTACCGTCTTTACATTGCTCAGTCCATCCTAATCGATAGGTTTGATTGTTTTCGCGAACCACATCGGTCACAATTGTTTTCATACCCATATAGGCAAAGCCGTGCTTAGTGAAGTGCTGAATGGTATCCAGATGAAACGGATAAACCGTTTGAAACCCAAGTCCGTTAAGGCCACCAGGAATGATGCGATCTTTTACATGTATTGCAGCAATGCGACCAGGTTTAAGAACTCTCAGCAATTCAGGCGTTAAAAAATCCATTTGCCTGAAAAACTCTTCATTACTTTCGGAATGGCCAAAGTCTGAATAGTTGGGCGTGTACTCGTATTGCATGCTGAAGGGAATGGAGGTGTGTATCAATCCCACGCTGTTTTCCTTCATTGCTTTAGTTTCCGGCACGTTATCGTTATTGATGAGGCGATACCTTCGCTCTTTGATTTCGATGCGTTCTACGCCCATATTTCGAGTGAGTACCTTAGCCATTTCCTGATGGCTCAATCCGTATTTTTTAATGATGTCTGTCATTTTCTTAACCATTTTGTTGTGTTGTGACCATTTTCGTTCCAGGTCCTTTCTGATCTTGCGTTCCGCTTCGGTATATATCAGATCAATACGCACTGCGTGTGGTTGACCAAATCGCTGAATACGGTGAATAGACTGGATGAAGTCATTGAACTTGTAGCCAATGCCTAAATAAATAGCCCAGTTGCAATGCCTTTGCAGGTTGCAACCGCTACCGGCAATCACCGGCTTTGTGCTTAGTTCCTGAATCTCACCATCGCTAAAGCCGCGAATGAGATCTTCCCGCAGTTCAAGCTTTTGCGAACCGTACACACTGGCCACTGATGGTATTGCTTTCGCGATCGCTTTGCGTTCGGCTTCCGTGTCGTGCCAAAGGATGCGATGAGCTTCCGGTGATAGCTCTCGCAGTTCCATCAACTTGGCCACACGTGCATCAACTGTTTCGCGTTTTTCCCGTGCAGCTTCGCTAAGACCGAAAGCAGCATTCTTGAACATACGTTGCTGGCCGTCTTTCTCATAACCGGCCTTTGTGTGATCTGTTGGAATCTCGTGCCATATTACTTCAAGAGGTGGCAGAATGTAGCCTTCATCATCTTTAGGATCACCGGTAAGGTCTGAAGGTTTGGAAACAAATATCGCCCAGCTTGAAACCCACATCCAGAACTCTTCTTCTTTGTGCGCGTGAATCGTAAGCTTATCGGCTTTGGTACTGTCTCTTTTAAAGAATCGTGTCTTTGCCTGGGATACATCCATCACACCCAAGAAATCAGCGTAAGCGAGTAGTTCAATGTAATCATTAGGGGATGGGGTAGCGGTTGCTACAAAACGATATTTTACACCTTCAGCGCCGCGGCGGTTTCCGTTAGGACCACCATCACCAGTAAAGATTCGCATAAACTCTCTGAAGGTTTTAGAACCACCAAGGCCACGCAATACGGAAGCTTCATCGAGACTGGCCACTTCAAACACAGTCGGGTCCAGTTTGCCGTCACGAACGCTTTCGTAGTTGGTCAGGTAGATACCGTCACCATTCATTTCTGAATTGCGGCGAATGAACTTAGGAAGGTTTGACCATCCTAAACGCTCCTTTGCATCTCTGATAAATTCTGCACGAACGGAAAGCGGACAAATGATCAAGCCACTGCCACCGGTGTTCTCGAGAACTATACGAACGGCTTCAAGTTGAGTCACGGTCTTATGAAGACCAAAGGAAGCGAAGCAAGCACGTCGACCACCTTCAACCAGCCATTTTACCATGAGCTGATTGTGTGGCTTTAATGCCGGGTTGATCTTGCTTACTTCAAGGTCAACACCTTCTTTTTGCGCCAGCTTGATCTTTGATTTTAAAAAGTCTGTGTAGTTCATTGCTAATAAATTAAATCGGTCCAGTGGATTATCTTTCCTGAGAAGTCATTGTCAAAGTATTGAAAGAATTCCATGGTATTTTTAAATCCATCATTTATAGCTAGTTCTTCAATTTGACTAATGTTTAAGGGTTCACCATCAACAAATACGGCAGGCTCAGAACTGAACTTTTCACATAGTAATTCATCGTATGATATCTCGATATATTGAATCGCTTTACACTCAGCTACCGGTGCAAACTGAAAACGATCGGCGGTGCGGTTATTGATCACAAAATGAATTTTATTTCCTGCTTTCCAGCGGTCCTTTTCATCTCTACGAATGGTGTGGAGTTTACCAGATTTCATTCGTGGTTCTTTTTCAGGAATCCAATCCCAATGTTTACCAAATAAGACTTTATGTGCTCGCATATATCTATGATATGTTTCGTCACAATCTTGAAATTGGTCTGATCTTAAAAAACCTTCCCATATCTTTTCTACAAAATAGGTTGGCTTATCGTTTAATTTTTGACTAAATGCTAGTGTCATTGTCTGTGATTATTTGATTCTGATTAATTGCTTTTCAATCTGCTTAAAAAAGATTTAGCGGAATCCATATCCTTGCTAATTTCTGCGATATCATCATAGGACTTTCCTTCTATATCATTGGCAACTGTGACTAAAGCCGCATATCCAGCAATCTTTTCTCTGGTTTCTTGAGTAGGGTTGATACGATGTTGTTTTATAGCGTCTTCAAGTTCATCTAGGGACTTGTCAAAGCCAATTGCTTTTGCGAATAATGGTAATAACATAATTGTTTGCTTTAAGTGATTATTTATTGATTCTGTTTAATGTATTCTGCGATGGTAAGCGATGGCTCAGGTCTTCTATTGTCAAGCGCGTTATAGTCTTCAATGACCATTTTTGCCCGTTGATCAGCATTTAGCTTATCAAAGTGGGGATGACAACGCACCGCAGAAAGTGATCGCAACCTTTCCAGATTCAACCACTTTCCCTTTGGCACGTTCCAAACTTTATTAAGCGGCATCTGATGAAGTTGTTACCTCGATTGACATTCCTTTTTTCTTCAAGTCTTTTTTCAGTTTCTTGAAGCTTTCTTTTGCATCCATAGCGGCATCACTTTCTGCCTCACTTTCTTCAGGCTCAAACTCCTCATCATCAAAGCCGATCTCAGGCTGAGCACGTTCCGCTTGCTTACCGTCCATAAAGGCAACTACTTCGGCTTTGATCGTTTCAACGGCATCAATCATCTTGTCAAAGAACTCGTATTCATTTTCTTTGCTGCCGCGGCCTGTACTAGGCATTGTAAGTGCCAGGTTCTTTCCGGTATTCAAATGACGTACACCGGTGATTTTGACAAAGATTTCACCGTTCTTTTCTTCGGTTGAAAAGCCGGTCACCTTAAACTTGTTGGTGATCTCTTCGGGTAAAGGTTTGTCAAGGTCCAGTTGCTTCACCACATCAGGCTTTTGCTTTTGTTCAGTGAGCAGTAGGAGGTGGGGCAATAGGGCTTGAAAGGCATTGTGCAGATCTTCGTGAATAGGTGCATCACTGTCTGCTTTGATACTGTCTTTGCGACCTGGTTGATGATCTTCATAACTCCATTTCAGGAATAGTCTGCTTCGGATTTCTGCTGATTTAACGTGAATTTCCATTAGGTAAAAAGTATTTGTTGTTATTAATTGTTGGTCTTAATTCCACTTTACCTTCATCGACCAGTTGCTGAAGGATGGGTTCAAGTTCCTTAAGGTGAAAACCACAATGCCCGGCTGATTCGTTTGACTTTCGCCTGATCAGGAAGAGCATCATTGTTTTGAGTTTTTCTATTTCTTCAGGACTGAATTGCATTTGGTTTTTGTACTTGCTTTGGGTATCGATCTCGTGGGTATTGAGCTTTACCGGTGAACCATCCTGTTATGGGATGCATTCCTGTGTTCCAGAATTCGTGTTCTTTGAGTGGCATTAATCAAAATTTTTGCTTTCTACCTCTCTTAATCTCAAACCATCTTTATAAATGGCATTATGTTTAGCTAGTTTCATTTGAACTTCGGCACGATCAAGTTCATACCTAAATGAATTATTAACTTGTTTAGCAAGACCAGCTTGTGCTTTTGCTTTTTCTACATCTATTTGGTCATTATCTAATTTGTCCATTTGACCGAATAAGAATGCATTGAATGATTTATTGTTTACTGGTTTCATAAAAGATATTTTATATTGTTAATGAAAAATTCTTCGTTTTGATCTATAAAAGATTGATATATCTGTAGGTTTAAGTGTTCGTTGAGTACCTTATCTAAATCGTCCCTACGATAATAATTAGGCTGTCTTCGAGATGATAAAATTTTAGCCGTTATAATTTCTTCATCAAAATTTGTAGACTTTATTAGAACATCAATTTTGTCTTTGTTTTGATCAATAAAATCCGGCTTATATTTTGACCTTATAATTCTAATTGTTGAACTTGAAAATGAACCTAGTTCCCTTTTTGTTGGATTGATAACAGTTAATTCTGTTTTATTATAATTCTTGACTTTTAAGGTATATTTTTCTAAAAGTGAAATGATTTGGTTTAAATCTTCTTCCGGTATTACTGGAAGAACTTCATTTAAGCCATTAATACATTTAGTTAACTGTATTGCTTTTAAACTGTCCATAGGTTAAAAAGGTGTTTTATTGAATGGGATATCGTCCCCGTTATTTGCGACTGTAACCGTGCATCCGGTTGACTTCATCACTTCATTTTTGAACTGAACTTCATTGCTGTTGATGTCTGAAAGGTGAATGAGTACGATGTTATTAACCGCGCTGATGTCGTTTGCCTTAATGGTCTGGATGCAGGTTTTTAAACTCATATGTGACTGGATAATTCGATTCTTTAAGAATTCCATTTCAGTCATTTTACCTGCGATGATCTCATCTGAATAGTTTGCTTCAATGATGATATTATTCAATCCTTTGAAGGTGTATGGGCAGTAATAGGTATCGGTAAGGAATAGGACTTTGCCACATTCAGGATGATAGATCATAAAGCCGGAAGGTTCTGCAGCATCGTGCTTAACATCAAAGCACTTCACTTTAAAGTTGCCAGCTTTGAAATCATCAATGCGATTAAGGGGCGTAGCCCTGTGCTTATAACCATTCTGTATATTAAGAGCATCGAAAGTTCCAGCCGTGGCATATACTTTAATTCCTAATCTTAGTACATCCTGAACTGATTTACAGTGATCCTTATGTTCGTGTGTAAGGATGCAGCCCACGACTTTTGAAAAGTCAAAGTCTAGAGCCACTTTGATATCCTTAATATTCACACCACATTCAATCATCAAACATTCCTGATCATTGTAAAGCAGATAGGCATTGCCTTTACTTCCTGTACCGATTACCTTTAACCTCATAGCTTTCTAGGCTTCAAATTGCATTTCCGGCATACGCTCTTCCTTCTGTTCCGTAATGACTTTCTCGGATTTAACCTCTTCTTCGCCTTTTACTTCAATCTCTTCCGCATCATCAGCATCATCAAAGGATAATTCCTTTCTGTTTGCGTTTTCTTTGATCTGGTGATTCACGTGAGCCTGAGTAGGGGATATTCCTGGATCATCATCATCCAGAACCGCACTATCATCTGAACTGTTTACAAACATTTTAATGGCACGATTGGTAACTGTACGCTTGGCCATTTCACCTTCAAAATTTTTGTGTGCTGGTGAATTTCCATTTGTAGCACCTTGCTTCCAGGATTGCTTAATTTCATCAATGGTCATGATATCTGTATCCTGAACACCATCAGGAAGTGTAACCACGCAATAAGCGCCTATGATAGGATTTCCGAAATTTTTAAAAGGCTGGTTGTGCTCGGTAATAACACGACGACCATCAGCTTCAATCTTATAGTTGAAATCATCGCCTTCAAGTATAAGGTTGGCTTTTACATCAAGTAATCCCGCTCGTTTTGCGATCATCACCTGACCAAAATAGGATGTCATACAAATCAAGTCATTTCCATAAGGAACGAAATAGCACTGATTCTTAGCAGGGTTTAAGCCTAGTTGAACCATTTTAAACAAGGCCATTGCTATGGTGTTCTTACTACAAGCTTCTAGTACTGGCTTTTTATCTCGTGTTTGTACATCCTGAAGTATTAACCAGGCAGATTGCAAGGCATTTTCAGGTGAATAATTACTAGGGAGTTTAAAGCCTCCTTGTTGAAGTTCAGCAATACGATTCTGAACATTTTCGATAGTAGCTTCTTTTACTACTGCAATTGCATTTTTACTCATAAATTTAAAAGGATTAAGAGAGGGACACGAAAGTCCCTCTGTGGATTAATGTTTAAGCTTCTACTGCTACACGTTTGTTTTGGGTTGCAACTCGAAGCTTTTGATCTGATTCTGATACAATCAAATTGATGATCTGTGATTTACTGGGTATAAGATTGACCACACTCTCGCGGTTATCGATAAAGATTGGCGCGTTTATCTGGTAGTAATTAGTGAGGGTGTTGATGATATCAATACCGGCATTGATTTTACTAGCCGTGTTTGCATCTGAAAAGGGCACACCATCGATGAGTGTGTCACAGGTTTCGGTCTGGCCACCGTTGATCTGAGTGTTAAACATCTTGAAGCTTACTATCTCAAATTTTGAATTGATTCGCTTTTCAAGGGTTTCAATCTTGGCCTTGATGAAGTTCTCAATAACGAACTGCTCACGCTCCTGACTCGCAATCTCTTGAGCCATTGCAGTCTCTTCTTTTGCGAGTTCTTCAATTCGCTGGTCAGCTGCTTTGATTTGATCTTTTTTATTGTACTGAAGGGCTAATTCATTGAGACGCTCTTTAACCTCTCGTTTCTTAGCCTCAAGTTCACTGGTGTCAACCTTCTTAAGTGAATCAGCCTTTTCAGTAAGTCTCTTAATGCTTAATTCTGCAGCTTCCAGTTCTTCATTTTCTTTGATCAGACGATCATAGATTTCATTTTCTGAAGGAAGATCTGCTGTGTCGGCATTGTCGATCTGTTTGGATATTGAATCCATTTGAGATTTCAAATCAGCAACCAGATCAGTGCCTTTAGCAATACGTTCGTCAAGGGTTTTGATTTCGGCTTCTAAGAGTTTAATTGAATCTGTGTTAGCCTTACCGGTTGCGTTGATGCTTTCTAAAGTCTGGCGTTTGTTTTTATTGAAATTTTCTTCAAATTCAGCACGCTTGGCATCAATATCTTCAGCTTCGAGTTCACGCTTACAGGTAGGGCACTTGCAGGCGTTCTCATCCATCTCAAATACCTTGGCATTTTCGGCTTTCCATTTTTCACCAAGAGCTTTGTTTTGATTTTTCAGCGCTTCAATTTCCTTTTCCTTAGCTTCTTTCTTTTGAGCCAAGGTATCACGACCACGATCTGCAGTTTCAAGTTCAGCATCCAGTTCGCTTAGTTTATCGCGCAGCTTACGCACTTCAGAACTTGCTTCAGAATACTGTTTGTAGGCTTCCTTACGTGCTTTGTGCTTTATATCAATGACCTTATCCTCCAGATCGTTGATGCGCTTTTTAATCTCACGCTTTTGCTCAATAAGACCCTGTTCAGCCTCAAGTTCATCGCGCATCTGGGCATCAATCTTTTCAATTTCCTTTTCGGCCTGACCCATTTTCTGATCAATTTGATCGAAATTGATTGCTTCAGGTTTACCACGTTCAACTTCATCAATACGAGTAGGTATCAATTTGAGTTCGGCTTTCATTTTCTTAAGTTTGGCACCAACCTGAGACTGATACTCTTCAAGTGATTTATTAGAAAGCTTTGCAATAAGGTTTTCAAAGTCTTTATCACCACGAGCAATCTCTTCATCAGTAATACCGCCCACCATATCAATGAGTACATTGCGGCGATCCTGCCATTTGAGTGAGTTGAAAGCGATCGGATTGGTGATCATCTTGAATATTTTTTCATCAAGAATATCACTCACCTTTTTAGAATAGTCCCCGGCACTTAGCGGTACTTCATTCCAGAAATAAACGGTTTCGTTACCTGAAAACTCAGCCACTTCAGAACCGCGTTTGGTTACCCATTTTTCACGCAATATGCGTTTGAGTTCTACCAGTTCACCATTAACCTCAAGAATGGCTGTAACCTCGTGCTCCAGCTTAGGTATTACATTGTTTGACTTGTCGAGTGTTTTAATTTCAAAGGCAGTACGATCTGCACTGTCTTTACCAAAAAGTAACCAGGTGAAGGCATCAAATATTGATGTTTTACCAGTACCGTTGTCACCAAAGATGCTGGTCACTGGCCCGAAGTCATCAATGTGAAGTTTGCGAATACCTTTAAAGTTTAAAAGGGTTAGCGATTTGATTTTGATCTGATTCATAATAAAAAAGTGTTTAGTGATTAAGCGAATATTAAATAGGTTACAAGGGCTGAGAATGCTACACCTACGGCGAAGCCTGTAGCTCCACCAATCAAGGCATAGTATTTCTTATCGAGCCGGTCTAATTGTTTGTCTAGTGCATCCATTAAGCTGATTGTTGAGGGTTGTACATTTCCTGAGTTACTTTAACCTCTCTGAAGAAATCATCCATAAAGTGGCGTTCATCCATATTGAGGTCTTCCATCCGTTTGCCGTTTACAAGCCATCGACCGAAACGGAATTCTATATCCATTTTCACAGCAGTAGCATTTGAGCGTTTATATTACAGTCTGTAGAGTATGCTATCATTGCATAGATCATCGATCGGTAAAGAGGTCTATCGATACCTTGATTTTCATAGTGATCAGCTATATCCAGTAAGTGATGGTAAAAAGCAGCCATCTCTTCATCGTTTTCTATGCAGTCATACATTTCAGCGTGAGCGTGCATTTCAAAATTGATTAGTGGGTTACTCACTACGATTTTTTTAAGTACATTTGCCATATTCAAATTGTTTGTGATTAAGCGATTTGATTCTGATCTAAAAGCTATCGGCCACCGGTAGCTTTTTTCATTTGATTGATTCTTCTTTTAGCCAGTTTGCGTTCCACATCTAGCTTGATGCTTTCTTTTACACCCTTTCGGGCGGGGCTCTTAGATGCACCACTATCTGTAAGCCCCTTCTTCAACACCTTCACGGTGTTTTGTAATTGTCTTATCTGCTCTTCTAAAATGTAGATTTGCGTAATTGCCGGATTTCGTGCCATGGCTATGCAGTTTTAAGAAGCTTGCGAAGCTTGGCACCGGCATCTTTATATTCTGCGGCTTGTGCTACACAGTTTTCGATAGCCAAATGAACCAACTCGATAAGACCGGCGATGTTTTGCTCTGTGATCGTGGCGCGTCCTACTACCAAAGAAATGATAGTGTGTATGCCTACACCGCTATTAACAGAAGCTTTGGCGCGTTCTTTACCAGTGGTGTACTTCTTAAGGTATTCAAGCAATTGCTTGCTTGGCTTTGAGCCTATTTGCTCACCTTTAAGCTCTAAGATTTGATTGTTTACAGTTTCCATAGACTATTCGTATTTACGGGCGGTTTTCACGGTTCGGCTTCCTGATCGTACCGGTCTGCGCAATTCCATTGTTTCACAGTTAAAAATGATCATCGACTGGATGAAAAGAAAGGTGAGTGCGGTAAAGAACTCTTTTGGATTCTTCACGATGTATTTGCGTGCGATATCAATCGAACTACGTGCATCCCATTTCTTCATAATGTTCACGGTATGGTTGCACACGGTGCGTGGACTTATGTACAACTCATCTGCAATCTCTTTTTGCAGTTTGCCCTTAGTGATTAATCGGGCAATTGTTTGTTCTCTGGCGGTTAATTCCATTGGTAGATTTTTACTAATTCGATTCTGATCTGTTTCGTAACTCAGGTATTTATCCTTACTTTGTTACATCAACGGTGTAAATATAGTAACAATTGGAACAAATAGAACAATCTAATTGTTAAAATATTTCTATCTGTATCATTTTTTTATGTCTGATCGATTAGAAAGAATTAATAAAGCCCGTAAAATGGCTAAACTTAGCTGGGAAAAAGCAGCTGAAGGGCTTCCTGTATCAGGCCCTGCGCTAAGGATTGCATTTTCCAGAAAAAGTGTAGATGAAATCTATTTGGAACACTTAGAACAATTGTTACAAATAAAAAATGAAAAGGTTTCTGATATAAAAGTCAATGAACCACTAACATACTATGAGAATGGAAGGGGCTTGCAATATGAAGAGATGGCCGGGGGCAAATACTTACTTACCGTGCCACTAGTACCGGTTCGCGCACAGGCTACTTATGTGAGTGAATACACGGATGCTGAGTACATTAATGACCTGGGGAAAGTCTCATTTGTAGTTGATCGTATTGGCCAGGGTAACTACCGAGCATTTGAAGTGATCAACGATTCTATGAACGATGGTAGTATAAACAGCATCCCACACGGTACTATAGTACTAGGCCGTGAACTTCAGAAACACCATTGGACCAGTCCGCTCCGTGTAAAGCAATACCCACATTGGATAATCGTACACCGCGATACTGTGATGTGTAAGGAAATTGTAGAACACGATGTGGAACGCGGTACCATAACCTGCCACAGCTTAAACGATAGCCCGGAATACCAAGATTTTACTATTAACCTCAATGATGTTAAGGAATTGTACAACATCATCAAAAGACAACTTGACTGATTATGAAAAAACTACTTACTACAGTAATGATTATTGCCTTTAGCTATTCCTATGGTCAAATGACTGAAGTAAAAGAGGCAGAGGCTGAAACTATTGGGAAAATTGCTCCGATGGGAAAACTCCACATTGCCATTGAAAAAATGGATGATGAATATAAAATCACTTTTGCGGATGCTAAATATCAATACTTAGACCAGTATCGCTCATTTAAAATATCCGAAACAGATTATGATGATTTGTACAATAGAATCATTTCTGGATACAATGAGATACCAGAAACACCAGTTAAATTAATGCTTGAAGAGGGTGGATATCTGTTTCTTGAATTTGAAAAATCATTTGGAGTAAAGAATTTCAGATTTAATCATTCAATAGATGATAATGATGAAACACTAGCATTTTCAATTTGGATGACTGAAAAGAAGCTTAACCGATTGTTCGATAAAAAGTAAGTATGTACACCGACCATAAAATGTTTGAATTGTTGGAAATTCTGAAGGCTCAGGGTTCCATACGCTTTGATAAGGAGTTCTGTGAAGCTTGTGATATACTTCCTCAGAATCTTTCCAGAGTTCGTAATGGTGATGCACACTTCACACCAGATCACATCAGACGGGTATGCTCGATATTTATAGTTAATGTTAATTGGGTGTTCGGCCTTGAAGAACAGATATTTAGGGGAGTACCCAACGTTAATCGAAAAGTTAACCCAACAAAATCAAATAGACCTTCTGACAATGTTTTGAATTAAAACACGAATTGATAATCAGTGTGTTATCTTTTTAAATCGCTTCTGTCGGTGCCTTCTAAGCAGACGGTCACAGGTTCGAA
>NZ_KZ319307.1 GCF_002744755.1 Leeuwenhoekiella nanhaiensis
GGGCGGCGACCTCGCGGGTTTTCGCTATTTATGAAAATTTTCCGGTTTAAGGCGTTTCCGTTCTTCTTCGTCATAACTTAATGTTTTTATTTAAAATACCCTCTGAAAAGAAAGGAAACGACAGGTGCTGAAAGCGAGCTTTTTGGCCTCTGTCGTTTCCTTTCTCTGTTTTTGTCCGTGGAATGAACAATGGAAGTCAACAAAAAGCAGCTGGCTGACATTTTCGGTGCGAGTATCCGTACCATTCAGAACTGGCAGGAACAGGGAANGGAATGCCCGTTCTGCGAGGCGGTGGCAAGGGTAATGAGGTGCTTTATGACTCTGCCGCCGTCATAAAATGGTATGCCGAAAGGGATGCTGAAATTGAGAACGAAAAGCTGCGCCGGGAGGTTGAAGAACTGCGGCAGGCCAGCGAGGCAGATCTCCAGCCAGGAACTATTGAGTACGAACGCCATCGACTTACGCGTGCGCAGGCCGACGCACAGGAACTGAAGAATGCCAGAGACTCCGCTGAAGTGGTGGAAACCGCATTCTGTACTTTCGTGCTGTCGCGGATCGCAGGTGAAATTGCCAGTATTCTCGACGGGCTCCCCCTGTCGGTGCAGCGGCGTTTTCCGGAACTGGAAAACCGACATGTTGATTTCCTGAAACGGGATATCATCAAAGCCATGAACAAAGCAGCCGCGCTGGATGAACTGATACCGGGGTTGCTGAGTGAATATATCGAACAGTCAGGTTAACAGGCTGCGGCATTTTGTCCGCGCCGGGCTTCGCTCACTGTTCAGGCCGGAGCCACAGACCGCCGTTGAATGGGCGGATGCTAATTACTATCTCCCGAAAGAATCCGCATACCAGGAAGGGCGCTGGGAAACACTGCCCTTTCAGCGGGCCATCATGAATGCGATGGGCAGCGACTACATCCGTGAGGTGAATGTGGTGAAGTCTGCCCGTGTCGGTTATTCCAAAATGCTGCTGGGTGTTTATGCCTACTTTATAGAGCATAAGCAGCGCAACACCCTTATCTGGTTGCCGACGGATGGTGATGCCGAGAACTTTATGAAAACCCACGTTGAGCCGACTATTCGTGATATTCCGTCGCTGCTGGCGCTGGCCCCGTGGTATGGCAAAAAGCACCGGGATAACACGCTCACCATGAAGCGTTTCACTAATGGGCGTGGCTTCTGGTGCCTGGGCGGTAAAGCGGCAAAAAACTACCGTGAAAAGTCGGTGGATGTGGCGGGTTATGATGAACTTGCTGCTTTTGATGATGATATTGAACAGGAAGGCTCTCCGACGTTCCTGGGTGACAAGCGTATTGAAGGCTCGGTCTGGCCAAAGTCCATCCGTGGCTCCACGCCAAAAGTGAGAGGCACCTGTCAGATTGAGCGTGCAGCCAGTGAATCCCCGCATTTTATGCGTTTTCATGTTGCCTGCCCGCATTGCGGGGAGGAGCAGTATCTTAAATTTGGCGACAAAGAGACGCCGTTTGGCCTCAAATGGACGCCGGATGACCCCTCCAGCGTGTTTTATCTCTGCGAGCATAATGCCTGCGTCATCCGCCAGCAGGAGCTGGACTTTACTGATGCCCGTTATATCTGCGAAAAGACCGGGATCTGGACCCGTGATGGCATTCTCTGGTTTTCGTCATCCGGTGAAGAGATTGAGCCACCTGACAGTGTGACCTTTCACATCTGGACAGCGTACAGCCCGTTCACCACCTGGGTGCAGATTGTCAAAGACTGGATGAAAACGAAAGGGGATACGGGAAAACGTAAAACCTTCGTAAACACCACGCTCGGTGAGACGTGGGAGGCGAAAATTGGCGAACGTCCGGATGCTGAAGTGATGGCAGAGCGGAAAGAGCATTATTCAGCGCCCGTTCCTGACCGTGTGGCTTACCTGACCGCCGGTATCGACTCCCAGCTGGACCGCTACGAAATGCGCGTATGGGGATGGGGGCCGGGTGAGGAAAGCTGGCTGATTGACCGGCAGATTATTATGGGCCGCCACGACGATGAACAGACGCTGCTGCGTGTGGATGAGGCCATCAATAAAACCTATACCCGCCGGAATGGTGCAGAAATGTCGATATCCCGTATCTGCTGGGATACTGGCGGGATTGACCCGACCATTGTGTATGAACGCTCGAAAAAACATGGGCTGTTCCGGGTGATCCCCATTAAAGGGGCATCCGTCTACGGAAAGCCGGTGGCCAGCATGCCACGTAAGCGAAACAAAAACGGGGTTTACCTTACCGAAATCGGTACGGATACCGCGAAAGAGCAGATTTATAACCGCTTCACACTGACGCCGGAAGGGGATGAACCGCTTCCCGGTGCCGTTCACTTCCCGAATAACCCGGATATTTTTGATCTGACCGAAGCGCAGCAGCTGACTGCTGAAGAGCAGGTCGAAAAATGGGTGGATGGCAGGAAAAAAATACTGTGGGACAGCAAAAAGCGACGCAATGAGGCACTCGACTGCTTCGTTTATGCGCTGGCGGCGCTGCGCATCAGTATTTCCCGCTGGCAGCTGGATCTCAGTGCGCTGCTGGCGAGCCTGCAGGAAGAGGATGGTGCAGCAACCAACAAGAAAACACTGGCAGATTACGCCCGTGCCTTATCCGGAGAGGATGAATGACGCGACAGGAAGAACTTGCCGCTGCCCGTGCGGCACTGCATGACCTGATGACAGGTAAACGGGTGGCAACAGTACAGAAAGACGGACGAAGGGTGGAGTTTACGGCCACTTCCGTGTCTGACCTGAAAAAATATATTGCAGAGCTGGAAGTGCAGACCGGCATGACACAGCGACGCAGGGGACCTGCAGGATTTTATGTATGAAAACGCCCACCATTCCCACCCTTCTGGGGCCGGACGGCATGACATCGCTGCGCGAATATGCCGGTTATCACGGCGGTGGCAGCGGATTTGGAGGGCAGTTGCGGTCGTGGAACCCACCGAGTGAAAGTGTGGATGCAGCCCTGTTGCCCAACTTTACCCGTGGCAATGCCCGCGCAGACGATCTGGTACGCAATAACGGCTATGCCGCCAACGCCATCCAGCTGCATCAGGATCATATCGTCGGGTCTTTTTTCCGGCTCAGTCATCGCCCAAGCTGGCGCTATCTGGGCATCGGGGAGGAAGAAGCCCGTGCCTTTTCCCGCGAGGTTGAAGCGGCATGGAAAGAGTTTGCCGAGGATGACTGCTGCTGCATTGACGTTGAGCGAAAACGCACGTTTACCATGATGATTCGGGAAGGTGTGGCCATGCACGCCTTTAACGGTGAACTGTTCGTTCAGGCCACCTGGGATACCAGTTCGTCGCGGCTTTTCCGGACACAGTTCCGGATGGTCAGCCCGAAGCGCATCAGCAACCCGAACAATACCGGCGACAGCCGGAACTGCCGTGCCGGTGTGCAGATTAATGACAGCGGTGCGGCGCTGGGATATTACGTCAGCGAGGACGGGTATCCTGGCTGGATGCCGCAGAAATGGACATGGATACCCCGTGAGTTACCCGGCGGGCGCGCCTCGTTCATTCACGTTTTTGAACCCGTGGAGGACGGGCAGACTCGCGGTGCAAATGTGTTTTACAGCGTGATGGAGCAGATGAAGATGCTCGACACGCTGCAGAACACGCAGCTGCAGAGCGCCATTGTGAAGGCGATGTATGCCGCCACCATTGAGAGTGAGCTGGATACGCAGTCAGCGATGGATTTTATTCTGGGCGCGAACAGTCAGGAGCAGCGGGAAAGGCTGACCGGCTGGATTGGTGAAATTGCCGCGTATTACGCCGCAGCGCCGGTCCGGCTGGGAGGCGCAAAAGTACCGCACCTGATGCCGGGTGACTCACTGAACCTGCAGACGGCTCAGGATACGGATAACGGCTACTCCGTGTTTGAGCAGTCACTGCTGCGGTATATCGCTGCCGGGCTGGGTGTCTCGTATGAGCAGCTTTCCCGGAATTACGCCCAGATGAGCTACTCCACGGCACGGGCCAGTGCGAACGAGTCGTGGGCGTACTTTATGGGGCGGCGAAAATTCGTCGCATCCCGTCAGGCGAGCCAGATGTTTCTGTGCTGGCTGGAAGAGGCCATCGTTCGCCGCGTGGTGACGTTACCTTCAAAAGCGCGCTTCAGTTTTCAGGAAGCCCGCAGTGCCTGGGGGAACTGCGACTGGATAGGCTCCGGTCGTATGGCCATCGATGGTCTGAAAGAAGTTCAGGAAGCGGTGATGCTGATAGAAGCCGGACTGAGTACCTACGAGAAAGAGTGCGCAAAACGCGGTGACGACTATCAGGAAATTTTTGCCCAGCAGGTCCGTGAAACGATGGAGCGCCGTGCAGCCGGTCTTAAACCGCCCGCCTGGGCGGCTGCAGCATTTGAATCCGGGCTGCGACAATCAACAGAGGAGGAGAAGAGTGACAGCAGAGCTGCGTAATCTCCCGCATATTGCCAGCATGGCCTTTAATGAGCCGCTGATGCTTGAACCCGCCTATGCGCGGGTTTTCTTTTGTGCGCTTGCAGGCCAGCTTGGGATCAGCAGCCTGACGGATGCGGTGTCCGGCGACAGCCTGACTGCCCAGGAGGCACTCGCGACGCTGGCATTATCCGGTGATGATGACGGACCACGACAGGCCCGCAGTTATCAGGTCATGAACGGCATCGCCGTGCTGCCGGTGTCCGGCACGCTGGTCAGCCGGACGCGGGCGCTGCAGCCGTACTCGGGGATGACCGGTTACAACGGCATTATCGCCCGTCTGCAACAGGCTGCCAGCGATCCGATGGTGGACGGCATTCTGCTCGATATGGACACGCCCGGCGGGATGGTGGCGGGGGCATTTGACTGCGCTGACATCATCGCCCGTGTGCGTGACATAAAACCGGTATGGGCGCTTGCCAACGACATGAACTGCAGTGCAGGTCAGTTGCTTGCCAGTGCCGCCTCCCGGCGTCTGGTCACGCAGACCGCCCGGACAGGCTCCATCGGCGTCATGATGGCTCACAGTAATTACGGTGCTGCGCTGGAGAAACAGGGTGTGGAAATCACGCTGATTTACAGCGGCAGCCATAAGGTGGATGGCAACCCCTACAGCCATCTTCCGGATGACGTCCGGGAGACACTGCAGTCCCGGATGGACGCAACCCGCCAGATGTTTGCGCAGAAGGTGTCGGCATATACCGGCCTGTCCGTGCAGGTTGTGCTGGATACCGAGGCTGCAGTGTACAGCGGTCAGGAGGCCATTGATGCCGGACTGGCTGATGAACTTGTTAACAGCACCGATGCGATCACCGTCATGCGTGATGCACTGGATGCACGTAAATCCCGTCTCTCAGGAGGGCGAATGACCAAAGAGACTCAATCAACAACTGTTTCAGCCACTGCTTCGCAGGCTGACGTTACTGACGTGGTGCCAGCGACGGAGGGCGAGAACGCCAGCGCGGCGCAGCCGGACGTGAACGCGCAGATCACCGCAGCGGTTGCGGCAGAAAACAGCCGCATTATGGGGATCCTCAACTGTGAGGAGGCTCACGGACGCGAAGAACAGGCACGCGTGCTGGCAGAAACCCCCGGTATGACCGTGAAAACGGCCCGCCGCATTCTGGCCGCAGCACCACAGAGTGCACAGGCGCGCAGTGACACTGCGCTGGATCGTCTGATGCAGGGGGCACCGGCACCGCTGGCTGCAGGTAACCCGGCATCTGATGCCGTTAACGATTTGCTGAACACACCAGTGTAAGGGATGTTTATGACGAGCAAAGAAACCTTTACCCATTACCAGCCGCAGGGCAACAGTGACCCGGCTCATACCGCAACCGCGCCCGGCGGATTGAGTGCGAAAGCGCCTGCAATGACCCCGCTGATGCTGGACACCTCCAGCCGTAAGCTGGTTGCGTGGGATGGCACCACCGACGGTGCTGCCGTTGGCATTCTTGCGGTTGCTGCTGACCAGACCAGCACCACGCTGACGTTCTACAAGTCCGGCACGTTCCGTTATGAGGATGTGCTCTGGCCGGAGGCTGCCAGCGACGAGACGAAAAAACGGACCGCGTTTGCCGGAACGGCAATCAGCATCGTTTAACTTTACCCTTCATCACTAAAGGCCGCCTGTGCGGCTTTTTTTACGGGATTTTTTTATGTCGATGTACACAACCGCCCAACTGCTGGCGGCAAATGAGCAGAAATTTAAGTTTGATCCGCTGTTTCTGCGTCTCTTTTTCCGTGAGAGCTATCCCTTCACCACGGAGAAAGTCTATCTCTCACAAATTCCGGGACTGGTAAACATGGCGCTGTACGTTTCGCCGATTGTTTCCGGTGAGGTTATCCGTTCCCGTGGCGGCTCCACCTCTGAATTTACGCCGGGATATGTCAAGCCGAAGCATGAAGTGAATCCGCAGATGACCCTGCGTCGCCTGCCGGATGAAGATCCGCAGAATCTGGCGGACCCGGCTTACCGCCGCCGTCGCATCATCATGCAGAACATGCGTGACGAAGAGCTGGCCATTGCTCAGGTCGAAGAGATGCAGGCAGTTTCTGCCGTGCTTAAGGGCAAATACACCATGACCGGTGAAGCCTTCGATCCGGTTGAGGTGGATATGGGCCGCAGTGAGGAGAATAACATCACGCAGTCCGGCGGCACGGAGTGGAGCAAGCGTGACAAGTCCACGTATGACCCGACCGACGATATCGAAGCCTACGCGCTGAACGCCAGCGGTGTGGTGAATATCATCGTGTTCGATCCGAAAGGCTGGGCGCTGTTCCGTTCCTTCAAAGCCGTCAAGGAGAAGCTGGATACCCGTCGTGGCTCTAATTCCGAGCTGGAGACAGCGGTGAAAGACCTGGGCAAAGCGGTGTCCTATAAGGGGATGTATGGCGATGTGGCCATCGTCGTGTATTCCGGACAGTACGTGGAAAACGGCGTCAAAAAGAACTTCCTGCCGGACAACACGATGGTGCTGGGGAACACTCAGGCACGCGGTCTGCGCACCTATGGCTGCATTCAGGATGCGGACGCACAGCGCGAAGGCATTAACGCCTCTGCCCGTTACCCGAAAAACTGGGTGACCACCGGCGATCCGGCGCGTGAGTTCACCATGATTCAGTCAGCACCGCTGATGCTGCTGGCTGACCCTGATGAGTTCGTGTCCGTACAACTGGCGTAATCATGGCCCTTCGGGGCCATTGTTTCTCTGTGGAGGAGTCCATGACGAAAGATGAACTGATTGCCCGTCTCCGCTCGCTGGGTGAACAACTGAACCGTGATGTCAGCCTGACGGGGACGAAAGAAGAACTGGCGCTCCGTGTGGCAGAGCTGAAAGAGGAGCTTGATGACACGGATGAAACTGCCGGTCAGGACACCCCTCTCAGCCGGGAAAATGTGCTGACCGGACATGAAAATGAGGTGGGATCAGCGCAGCCGGATACCGTGATTCTGGATACGTCTGAACTGGTCACGGTCGTGGCACTGGTGAAGCTGCATACTGATGCACTTCACGCCACGCGGGATGAACCTGTGGCATTTGTGCTGCCGGGAACGGCGTTTCGTGTCTCTGCCGGTGTGGCAGCCGAAATGACAGAGCGCGGCCTGGCCAGAATGCAATAACGGGAGGCGCTGTGGCTGATTTCGATAACCTGTTCGATGCTGCCATTGCCCGCGCCGATGAAACGATACGCGGGTACATGGGAACGTCAGCCACCATTACATCCGGTGAGCAGTCAGGTGCGGTGATACGTGGTGTTTTTGATGACCCTGAAAATATCAGCTATGCCGGACAGGGCGTGCGCGTTGAAGGCTCCAGCCCGTCCCTGTTTGTCCGGACTGATGAGGTGCGGCAGCTGCGGCGTGGAGACACGCTGACCATCGGTGAGGAAAATTTCTGGGTAGATCGGGTTTCGCCGGATGATGGCGGAAGTTGTCATCTCTGGCTTGGACGGGGCGTACCGCCTGCCGTTAACCGTCGCCGCTGAAAGGGGGATGTATGGCCATAAAAGGTCTTGAGCAGGCCGTTGAAAACCTCAGCCGTATCAGCAAAACGGCGGTGCCTGGTGCCGCCGCAATGGCCATTAACCGCGTTGCTTCATCCGCGATATCGCAGTCGGCGTCACAGGTTGCCCGTGAGACAAAGGTACGCCGGAAACTGGTAAAGGAAAGGGCCAGGCTGAAAAGGGCCACGGTCAAAAATCCGCAGGCCAGAATCAAAGTTAACCGGGGGGATTTGCCCGTAATCAAGCTGGGTAATGCGCGGGTTGTCCTTTCGCGCCGCAGGCGTCGTAAAAAGGGGCAGCGTTCATCCCTGAAAGGTGGCGGCAGCGTGCTTGTGGTGGGTAACCGTCGTATTCCCGGCGCGTTTATTCAGCAACTGAAAAATGGCCGGTGGCATGTCATGCAGCGTGTGGCTGGGAAAAACCGTTACCCCATTGATGTGGTGAAAATCCCGATGGCGGTGCCGCTGACCACGGCGTTTAAACAAAATATTGAGCGGATACGGCGTGAACGTCTTCCGAAAGAGCTGGGCTATGCGCTGCAGCATCAACTGAGGATGGTAATAAAGCGATGAAACATACTGAACTCCGTGCAGCCGTACTGGATGCACTGGAGAAGCATGACACCGGGGCGACGTTTTTTGATGGTCGCCCCGCTGTTTTTGATGAGGCGGATTTTCCGGCAGTTGCCGTTTATCTCACCGGCGCTGAATACACGGGCGAAGAGCTGGACAGCGATACCTGGCAGGCGGAGCTGCATATCGAAGTTTTCCTGCCTGCTCAGGTGCCGGATTCAGAGCTGGATGCGTGGATGGAGTCCCGGATTTATCCGGTGATGAGCGATATCCCGGCACTGTCAGATTTGATCACCAGTATGGTGGCCAGCGGCTATGACTACCGGCGCGACGATGATGCGGGCTTGTGGAGTTCAGCCGATCTGACTTATGTCATTACCTATGAAATGTGAGGACGCTATGCCTGTACCAAATCCTACAATGCCGGTGAAAGGTGCCGGGACCACCCTGTGGGTTTATAAGGGGAGCGGTGACCCTTACGCGAATCCGCTTTCAGACGTTGACTGGTCGCGTCTGGCAAAAGTTAAAGACCTGACGCCCGGCGAACTGACCGCTGAGTCCTATGACGACAGCTATCTCGATGATGAAGATGCAGACTGGACTGCGACCGGGCAGGGGCAGAAATCTGCCGGAGATACCAGCTTCACGCTGGCGTGGATGCCCGGAGAGCAGGGGCAGCAGGCGCTGCTGGCGTGGTTTAATGAAGGCGATACCCGTGCCTATAAAATCCGCTTCCCGAACGGCACGGTCGATGTGTTCCGTGGCTGGGTCAGCAGTATCGGTAAGGCGGTGACGGCGAAGGAAGTGATCACCCGCACGGTGAAAGTCACCAATGTGGGACGTCCGTCGATGGCAGAAGATCGCAGCACGGTAACAGCGGCAACCGGCATGACCGTGACGCCTGCCAGCACCTCGGTGGTGAAAGGGCAGAGCACCACGCTGACCGTGGCCTTCCAGCCGGAGGGCGTAACCGACAAGAGCTTTCGTGCGGTGTCTGCGGATAAAACAAAAGCCACCGTGTCGGTCAGTGGTATGACCATCACCGTGAACGGCGTTGCTGCAGGCAAGGTCAACATTCCGGTTGTATCCGGTAATGGTGAGTTTGCTGCGGTTGCAGAAATTACCGTCACCGCCAGTTAATCCGGAGAGTCAGCGATGTTCCTGAAAACCGAATCATTTGAACATAACGGTGTGACCGTCACGCTTTCTGAACTGTCAGCCCTGCAGCGCATTGAGCATCTCGCCCTGATGAAACGGCAGGCAGAACAGGCGGAGTCAGACAGCAACCGGAAGTTTACTGTGGAAGACGCCATCAGAACCGGCGCGTTTCTGGTGGCGATGTCCCTGTGGCATAACCATCCGCAGAAGACGCAGATGCCGTCCATGAATGAAGCCGTTAAACAGATTGAGCAGGAAGTGCTTACCACCTGGCCCACGGAGGCAATTTCTCATGCTGAAAACGTGGTGTACCGGCTGTCTGGTATGTATGAGTTTGTGGTGAATAATGCCCCTGAACAGACAGAGGACGCCGGGCCCGCAGAGCCTGTTTCTGCGGGAAAGTGTTCGACGGTGAGCTGAGTTTTGCCCTGAAACTGGCGCGTGAGATGGGGCGACCCGACTGGCGTGCCATGCTTGCCGGGATGTCATCCACGGAGTATGCCGACTGGCACCGCTTTTACAGTACCCATTATTTTCATGATGTTCTGCTGGATATGCACTTTTCCGGGCTGACGTACACCGTGCTCAGCCTGTTTTTCAGCGATCCGGATATGCATCCGCTGGATTTCAGTCTGCTGAACCGGCGCGAGGCTGACGAAGAGCCTGAAGATGATGTGCTGATGCAGAAAGCGGCAGGGCTTGCCGGAGGTGTCCGCTTTGGCCCGGACGGGAATGAAGTTATCCCCGCTTCCCCGGATGTGGCGGACATGACGGAGGATGACGTAATGCTGATGACAGTATCAGAAGGGATCGCAGGAGGAGTCCGGTATGGCTGAACCGGTAGGCGATCTGGTCGTTGATTTGAGTCTGGATGCGGCCAGATTTGACGAGCAGATGGCCAGAGTCAGGCGTCATTTTTCTGGTACGGAAAGTGATGCGAAAAAAACAGCGGCAGTCGTTGAACAGTCGCTGAGCCGACAGGCGCTGGCTGCACAGAAAGCGGGGATTTCCGTCGGGCAGTATAAAGCCGCCATGCGTATGCTGCCTGCACAGTTCACCGACGTGGCCACGCAGCTTGCAGGCGGGCAAAGTCCGTGGCTGATCCTGCTGCAACAGGGGGGGCAGGTGAAGGACTCCTTCGGCGGGATGATCCCCATGTTCAGGGGGCTTGCCGGTGCGATCACCCTGCCGATGGTGGGGGCCACCTCGCTGGCGGTGGCGACCGGTGCGCTGGCGTATGCCTGGTATCAGGGCAACTCAACCCTGTCCGATTTCAACAAAACGCTGGTCCTTTCCGGCAATCAGGCGGGACTGACGGCAGATCGTATGCTGGTCCTGTCCAGAGCCGGGCAGGCGGCAGGGCTGACGTTTAACCAGACCAGCGAGTCACTCAGCGCACTGGTTAAGGCGGGGGTAAGCGGTGAGGCTCAGATTGCGTCCATCAGCCAGAGTGTGGCGCGTTTCTCCTCTGCATCCGGCGTGGAGGTGGACAAGGTCGCTGAAGCCTTCGGGAAGCTGACCACAGACCCGACGTCGGGGCTGACGGCGATGGCTCGCCAGTTCCATAACGTGTCGGCGGAGCAGATTGCGTATGTTGCTCAGTTGCAGCGTTCCGGCGATGAAGCCGGGGCATTGCAGGCGGCGAACGAGGCCGCAACGAAAGGGTTTGATGACCAGACCCGCCGCCTGAAAGAGAACATGGGCACGCTGGAGACCTGGGCAGACAGGACTGCGCGGGCATTCAAATCCATGTGGGATGCGGTGCTGGATATTGGTCGTCCTGATACCGCGCAGGAGATGCTGATTAAGGCAGAGGCTGCGTATAAGAAAGCAGACGACATCTGGAATCTGCGCAAGGATGATTATTTTGTTAACGATGAAGCGCGGGCGCGTTACTGGGATGATCGTGAAAAGGCCCGTCTTGCGCTTGAAGCCGCCCGAAAGAAGGCTGAGCAGCAGACTCAACAGGACAAAAATGCGCAGCAGCAGAGCGATACCGAAGCGTCACGGCTGAAATATACCGAAGAGGCGCAGAAGGCTTACGAACGGCTGCAGACGCCGCTGGAGAAATATACCGCCCGTCAGGAAGAACTGAACAAGGCACTGAAAGACGGGAAAATCCTGCAGGCGGATTACAACACGCTGATGGCGGCGGCGAAAAAGGATTATGAAGCGACGCTGAAAAAGCCGAAACAGTCCAGCGTGAAGGTGTCTGCGGGCGATCGTCAGGAAGACAGTGCTCATGCTGCCCTGCTGACGCTTCAGGCAGAACTCCGGACGCTGGAGAAGCATGCCGGAGCAAATGAGAAAATCAGCCAGCAGCGCCGGGATTTGTGGAAGGCGGAGAGTCAGTTCGCGGTACTGGAGGAGGCGGCGCAACGTCGCCAGCTGTCTGCACAGGAGAAATCCCTGCTGGCGCATAAAGATGAGACGCTGGAGTACAAACGCCAGCTGGCTGCACTTGGCGACAAGGTTACGTATCAGGAGCGCCTGAACGCGCTGGCGCAGCAGGCGGATAAATTCGCACAGCAGCAACGGGCAAAACGGGCCGCCATTGATGCGAAAAGCCGGGGGCTGACTGACCGGCAGGCAGAACGGGAAGCCACGGAACAGCGCCTGAAGGAACAGTATGGCGATAATCCGCTGGCGCTGAATAACGTCATGTCAGAGCAGAAAAAGACCTGGGCGGCTGAAGACCAGCTTCGCGGGAACTGGATGGCAGGCCTGAAGTCCGGCTGGAGTGAGTGGGAAGAGAGCGCCACGGACAGTATGTCGCAGGTAAAAAGTGCAGCCACGCAGACCTTTGATGGTATTGCACAGAATATGGCGGCGATGCTGACCGGCAGTGAGCAGAACTGGCGCAGCTTCACCCGTTCCGTGCTGTCCATGATGACAGAAATTCTGCTTAAGCAGGCAATGGTGGGGATTGTCGGGAGTATCGGCAGCGCCATTGGCGGGGCTGTTGGTGGCGGCGCATCCGCGTCAGGCGGTACAGCCATTCAGGCCGCTGCGGCGAAATTCCATTTTGCAACCGGAGGATTTACGGGAACCGGCGGCAAATATGAGCCAGCGGGGATTGTTCACCGTGGTGAGTTTGTCTTCACGAAGGAGGCAACCAGCCGGATTGGCGTGGGGAATCTTTACCGGCTGATGCGCGGCTATGCCACCGGCGGTTATGTCGGTACACCGGGCAGCATGGCAGACAGCCGGTCGCAGGCGTCCGGGACGTTTGAGCAGAATAACCATGTGGTGATTAACAACGACGGCACGAACGGGCAGATAGGTCCGGCTGCTCTGAAGGCGGTGTATGACATGGCCCGCAAGGGTGCCCGTGATGAAATTCAGACACAGATGCGTGATGGTGGCCTGTTCTCCGGAGGTGGACGATGAAGACCTTCCGCTGGAAAGTGAAACCCGGTATGGATGTGGCTTCGGTCCCTTCTGTAAGAAAGGTGCGCTTTGGTGATGGCTATTCTCAGCGAGCGCCTGCCGGGCTGAATGCCAACCTGAAAACGTACAGCGTGACGCTTTCTGTCCCCCGTGAGGAGGCCACGGTACTGGAGTCGTTTCTGGAAGAGCACGGGGGCTGGAAATCCTTTCTGTGGACGCCGCCTTATGAGTGGCGGCAGATAAAGGTGACCTGCGCAAAATGGTCGTCGCGGGTCAGTATGCTGCGTGTTGAGTTCAGCGCAGAGTTTGAACAGGTGGTGAACTGATGCAGGATATCCGGCAGGAAACACTGAATGAATGCACCCGTGCGGAGCAGTCGGCCAGCGTGGTGCTCTGGGAAATCGACCTGACAGAGGTCGGTGGAGAACGTTATTTTTTCTGTAATGAGCAGAACGAAAAAGGTGAGCCGGTCACCTGGCAGGGGCGACAGTATCAGCCGTATCCCATTCAGGGGAGCGGTTTTGAACTGAATGGCAAAGGCACCAGTACGCGCCCCACGCTGACGGTTTCTAACCTGTACGGTATGGTCACCGGGATGGCGGAAGATATGCAGAGTCTGGTCGGCGGAACGGTGGTCCGGCGTAAGGTTTACGCCCGTTTTCTGGATGCGGTGAACTTCGTCAACGGAAACAGTTACGCCGATCCGGAGCAGGAGGTGATCAGCCGCTGGCGCATTGAGCAGTGCAGCGAACTGAGCGCGGTGAGTGCCTCCTTTGTACTGTCCACGCCGACGGAAACGGATGGCGCTGTTTTTCCGGGACGTATCATGCTGGCCAACACCTGCACCTGGACCTATCGCGGTGACGAGTGCGGTTATAGCGGTCCGGCTGTCGCGGATGAATATGACCAGCCAACGTCCGATATCACGAAGGATAAATGCAGCAAATGCCTGAGCGGTTGTAAGTTCCGCAATAACGTCGGCAACTTTGGCGGCTTCCTTTCCATTAACAAACTTTCGCAGTAAATCCCATGACACAGACAGAATCAGCGATTCTGGCGCACGCCCGGCGATGTGCGCCAGCGGAGTCGTGCGGCTTCGTGGTAAGCACGCCGGAGGGGGAAAGATATTTCCCCTGCGTGAATATCTCCGGTGAGCCGGAGGCGTATTTCCGTATGTCGCCGGAAGACTGGCTGCAGGCAGAAATGCAGGGTGAGATTGTGGCGCTGGTCCACAGCCACCCCGGTGGTCTGCCCTGGCTGAGTGAGGCCGACCGGCGGCTGCAGGTGCAGAGTGATTTGCCGTGGTGGCTGGTCTGCCGGGGGACGATTCATAAGTTCCGCTGTGTGCCGCATCTCACCGGGCGGCGCTTTGAGCACGGTGTGACGGACTGTTACACACTGTTCCGGGATGCTTATCATCTGGCGGGGATTGAGATGCCGGACTTTCATCGTGAGGATGACTGGTGGCGTAACGGCCAGAATCTCTATCTGGATAATCTGGAGGCGACGGGGCTGTATCAGGTGCCGTTGTCAGCGGCACAGCCGGGCGATGTGCTGCTGTGCTGTTTTGGTTCATCAGTGCCGAATCACGCCGCAATTTACTGCGGCGACGGCGAGCTGCTGCACCATATTCCTGAACAACTGAGCAAACGAGAGAGGTACACCGACAAATGGCAGCGACGCACACACTCCCTCTGGCGTCACCGGGCATGGCGCGCATCTGCCTTTACGGGGATTTACAACGATTTGGTCGCCGCATCGACCTTCGTGTGAAAACGGGGGCTGAAGCCATCCGGGCACTGGCCACACAGCTCCCGGCGTTTCGTCAGAAACTGAGCGACGGCTGGTATCAGGTACGGATTGCCGGGCGGGACGTCAGCACGTCCGGGTTAACGGCGCAGTTACATGAGACTCTGCCTGATGGCGCTGTAATTCATATTGTTCCCAGAGTCGCCGGGGCCAAGTCAGGTGGCGTATTCCAGATTGTCCTGGGGGCTGCCGCCATTGCCGGATCATTCTTTACCGCCGGAGCCACCCTTGCAGCATGGGGGGCAGCCATTGGGGCCGGTGGTATGACCGGCATCCTGTTTTCTCTCGGTGCCAGTATGGTGCTCGGTGGTGTGGCGCAGATGCTGGCACCGAAAGCCAGAACTCCCCGTATACAGACAACGGATAACGGTAAGCAGAACACCTATTTCTCCTCACTGGATAACATGGTTGCCCAGGGCAATGTTCTGCCTGTTCTGTACGGGGAAATGCGCGTGGGGTCACGCGTGGTTTCTCAGGAGATCAGCACGGCAGACGAAGGGGACGGTGGTCAGGTTGTGGTGATTGGTCGCTGATGCAAAATGTTTTATGTGAAACCGCCTGCGGGCGGTTTTGTCATTTATGGAGCGTGAGGAATGGGTAAAGGAAGCAGTAAGGGGCATACCCCGCGCGAAGCGAAGGACAACCTGAAGTCCACGCAGTTGCTGAGTGTGATCGATGCCATCAGCGAAGGGCCGATTGAAGGTCCGGTGGATGGCTTAAAAAGCGTGCTGCTGAACAGTACGCCGGTGCTGGACACTGAGGGGAATACCAACATATCCGGTGTCACGGTGGTGTTCCGGGCTGGTGAGCAGGAGCAGACTCCGCCGGAGGGATTTGAATCCTCCGGCTCCGAGACGGTGCTGGGTACGGAAGTGAAATATGACACGCCGATCACCCGCACCATTACGTCTGCAAACATCGACCGTCTGCGCTTTACCTTCGGTGTACAGGCACTGGTGGAAACCACCTCAAAGGGTGACAGGAATCCGTCGGAAGTCCGCCTGCTGGTTCAGATACAACGTAACGGTGGCTGGGTGACGGAAAAAGACATCACCATTAAGGGCAAAACCACCTCGCAGTATCTGGCCTCGGTGGTGATGGGTAACCTGCCGCCGCGCCCGTTTAATATCCGGATGCGCAGGATGACGCCGGACAGCACCACAGACCAGCTGCAGAACAAAACGCTCTGGTCGTCATACACTGAAATCATCGATGTGAAACAGTGCTACCCGAACACGGCACTGGTCGGCGTGCAGGTGGACTCGGAGCAGTTCGGCAGCCAGCAGGTGAGCCGTAATTATCATCTGCGCGGGCGTATTCTGCAGGTGCCGTCGAACTATAACCCGCAGACGCGGCAATACAGCGGTATCTGGGACGGAACGTTTAAACCGGCATACAGCAACAACATGGCCTGGTGTCTGTGGGATATGCTGACCCATCCGCGCTACGGCATGGGGAAACGTCTTGGTGCGGCGGATGTGGATAAATGGGCGCTGTATGTCATCGGCCAGTACTGCGACCAGTCAGTGCCGGACGGCTTTGGCGGCACGGAGCCGCGCATCACCTGTAATGCGTACCTGACCACACAGCGTAAGGCGTGGGATGTGCTCAGCGATTTCTGCTCGGCGATGCGCTGTATGCCGGTATGGAACGGGCAGACGCTGACGTTCGTGCAGGACCGACCGTCGGATAAGACGTGGACCTATAACCGCAGTAATGTGGTGATGCCGGATGATGGCGCGCCGTTCCGCTACAGCTTCAGCGCCCTGAAGGACCGCCATAATGCCGTTGAGGTGAACTGGATTGACCCGAACAACGGCTGGGAGACGGCGACAGAGCTTGTTGAAGATACGCAGGCCATTGCCCGTTACGGTCGTAATGTTACGAAGATGGATGCCTTTGGCTGTACCAGCCGGGGGCAGGCACACCGCGCCGGGCTGTGGCTGATTAAAACAGAACTGCTGGAAACGCAGACCGTGGATTTCAGCGTCGGCGCAGAAGGGCTTCGCCATGTACCGGGCGATGTTATTGAAATCTGCGATGATGACTATGCCGGTATCAGCACCGGTGGTCGTGTGCTGGCGGTGAACAGCCAGACCCGGACGCTGACGCTCGACCGTGAAATCACGCTGCCATCCTCCGGTACCGCGCTGATAAGCCTGGTTGACGGAAGTGGCAATCCGGTCAGCGTGGAGGTTCAGTCCGTCACCGACGGCGTGAAGGTAAAAGTGAGCCGTGTTCCTGACGGTGTTGCTGAATACAGCGTATGGGAGCTGAAGCTGCCGACGCTGCGCCAGCGACTGTTCCGCTGCGTGAGTATCCGTGAGAACGACGACGGCACGTATGCCATCACCGCCGTGCAGCATGTGCCGGAAAAAGAGGCCATCGTGGATAACGGGGCGCACTTTGACGGCGAACAGAGTGGCACGGTGAATGGTGTCACGCCGCCAGCGGTGCAGCACCTGACCGCAGAAGTCACTGCAGACAGCGGGGAATATCAGGTGCTGGCGCGATGGGACACACCGAAGGTGGTGAAGGGCGTGAGTTTCCTGCTCCGTCTGACCGTAACAGCGGACGACGGCAGTGAGCGGCTGGTCAGCACGGCCCGGACGACGGAAACCACATACCGCTTCACGCAACTGGCGCTGGGGAACTACAGGCTGACAGTCCGGGCGGTAAATGCGTGGGGGCAGCAGGGCGATCCGGCGTCGGTATCGTTCCGGATTGCCGCACCGGCAGCACCGTCGAGGATTGAGCTGACGCCGGGCTATTTTCAGATAACCGCCACGCCGCATCTTGCCGTTTATGACCCGACGGTACAGTTTGAGTTCTGGTTCTCGGAAAAGCAGATTGCGGATATCAGACAGGTTGAAACCAGCACGCGTTATCTTGGTACGGCGCTGTACTGGATAGCCGCCAGTATCAATATCAAACCGGGCCATGATTATTACTTTTATATCCGCAGTGTGAACACCGTTGGCAAATCGGCATTCGTGGAGGCCGTCGGTCGGGCGAGCGATGATGCGGAAGGTTACCTGGATTTTTTCAAAGGCAAGATAACCGAATCCCATCTCGGCAAGGAGCTGCTGGAAAAAGTCGAGCTGACGGAGGATAACGCCAGCAGACTGGAGGAGTTTTCGAAAGAGTGGAAGGATGCCAGTGATAAGTGGAATGCCATGTGGGCTGTCAAAATTGAGCAGACCAAAGACGGCAAACATTATGTCGCGGGTATTGGCCTCAGCATGGAGGACACGGAGGAAGGCAAACTGAGCCAGTTTCTGGTTGCCGCCAATCGTATCGCATTTATTGACCCGGCAAACGGGAATGAAACGCCGATGTTTGTGGCGCAGGGCAACCAGATATTCATGAACGACGTGTTCCTGAAGCGCCTGACGGCCCCCACCATTACCAGCGGCGGCAATCCTCCGGCCTTTTCCCTGACACCGGACGGAAAGCTGACCGCTAAAAATGCGGATATCAGTGGCAGTGTGAATGCGAACTCCGGGACGCTCAGTAATGTGACGATAGCTGAAAACTGTACGATAAACGGTACGCTGAGGGCGGAAAAAATCGTCGGGGACATTGTAAAGGCGGCGAGCGCGGCTTTTCCGCGCCAGCGTGAAAGCAGTGTGGACTGGCCGTCAGGTACCCGTACTGTCACCGTGACCGATGACCATCCTTTTGATCGCCAGATAGTGGTGCTTCCGCTGACGTTTCGCGGAAGTAAGCGTACTGTCAGCGGCAGGACAACGTATTCGATGTGTTATCTGAAAGTACTGATGAACGGTGCGGTGATTTATGATGGCGCGGCGAACGAGGCGGTACAGGTGTTCTCCCGTATTGTTGACATGCCAGCGGGTCGGGGAAACGTGATCCTGACGTTCACGCTTACGTCCACACGGCATTCGGCAGATATTCCGCCGTATACGTTTGCCAGCGATGTGCAGGTTATGGTGATTAAGAAACAGGCGCTGGGCATCAGCGTGGTCTGAGTGTGTTACAGAGGTTCGTCCGGGAACGGGCGTTTTATTATAAAACAGTGAGAGGTGAACGATGCGTAATGTGTGTATTGCCGTTGCTGTCTTTGCCGCACTTGCGGTGACAGTCACTCCGGCCCGTGCGGAAGGTGGACATGGTACGTTTACGGTGGGCTATTTTCAAGTGAAACCGGGTACATTGCCGTCGTTGTCGGGCGGGGATACCGGTGTGAGTCATCTGAAAGGGATTAACGTGAAGTACCGTTATGAGCTGACGGACAGTGTGGGGGTGATGGCTTCCCTGGGGTTCGCCGCGTCGAAAAAGAGCAGCACAGTGATGACCGGGGAGGATACGTTTCACTATGAGAGCCTGCGTGGACGTTATGTGAGCGTGATGGCCGGACCGGTTTTACAAATCAGTAAGCAGGTCAGTGCGTACGCCATGGCCGGAGTGGCTCACAGTCGGTGGTCCGGCAGTACAATGGATTACCGTAAGACGGAAATCACTCCCGGGTATATGAAAGAGACGACCACTGCCAGGGACGAAAGTGCAATGCGGCATACCTCAGTGGCGTGGAGTGCAGGTATACAGATTAATCCGGCAGCGTCCGTCGTTGTTGATATTGCTTATGAAGGCTCCGGCAGTGGCGACTGGCGTACTGACGGATTCATCGTTGGGGTCGGTTATAAATTCTGATTAGCCAGGTAACACAGTGTTATGACAGCCCGCCGGAACCGGTGGGCTTTTTTGTGGGGTGAATATGGCAGTAAAGATTTCAGGAGTCCTGAAAGACGGCACAGGAAAACCGGTACAGAACTGCACCATTCAGCTGAAAGCCAGACGTAACAGCACCACGGTGGTGGTGAACACGGTGGGCTCAGAGAATCCGGATGAAGCCGGGCGTTACAGCATGGATGTGGAGTACGGTCAGTACAGTGTCATCCTGCAGGTTGACGGTTTTCCACCATCGCACGCCGGGACCATCACCGTGTATGAAGATTCACAACCGGGGACGCTGAATGATTTTCTCTGTGCCATGACGGAGGATGATGCCCGGCCGGAGGTGCTGCGTCGTCTTGAACTGATGGTGGAAGAGGTGGCGCGTAACGCGTCCGTGGTGGCACAGAGTACGGCAGACGCGAAGAAATCAGCCGGCGATGCCAGTGCATCAGCTGCTCAGGTCGCGGCCCTTGTGACTGATGCAACTGACTCAGCACGCGCCGCCAGCACGTCCGCCGGACAGGCTGCATCGTCAGCTCAGGAAGCGTCCTCCGGCGCAGAAGCGGCATCAGCAAAGGCCACTGAAGCGGAAAAAAGTGCCGCAGCCGCAGAGTCCTCAAAAAACGCGGCGGCCACCAGTGCCGGTGCGGCGAAAACGTCAGAAACGAATGCTGCAGCGTCACAACAATCAGCCGCCACGTCTGCCTCCACCGCGGCCACGAAAGCGTCAGAGGCCGCCACTTCAGCACGAGATGCGGTGGCCTCAAAAGAGGCAGCAAAATCATCAGAAACGAACGCATCATCAAGTGCCGGTCGTGCAGCTTCCTCGGCAACGGCGGCAGAAAATTCTGCCAGGGCGGCAAAAACGTCCGAGACGAATGCCAGGTCATCTGAAACAGCAGCGGAACGGAGCGCCTCTGCCGCGGCAGACGCAAAAACAGCGGCGGCGGGGAGTGCGTCAACGGCATCCACGAAGGCGACAGAGGCTGCGGGAAGTGCGGTATCAGCATCGCAGAGCAAAAGTGCGGCAGAAGCGGCGGCAATACGTGCAAAAAATTCGGCAAAACGTGCAGAAGATATAGCTTCAGCTGTCGCGCTTGAGGATGCGGACACAACGAGAAAGGGGATAGTGCAGCTCAGCAGTGCAACCAACAGCACGTCTGAAACGCTTGCTGCAACGCCAAAGGCGGTTAAGGTGGTAATGGATGAAACGAACAGAAAAGCCCACTGGACAGTCCGGCACTGACCGGAACGCCAACAGCACCAACCGCGCTCAGGGGAACAAACAATACCCAGATTGCGAACACCGCTTTTGTACTGGCCGCGATTGCAGATGTTATCGACGCGTCACCTGACGCACTGAATACGCTGAATGAACTGGCCGCAGCGCTCGGGAATGATCCAGATTTTGCTACCACCATGACTAACGCGCTTGCGGGTAAACAACCGAAGAATGCGACACTGACGGCGCTGGCAGGGCTTTCCACGGCGAAAAATAAATTACCGTATTTTGCGGAAAATGATGCCGCCAGCCTGACTGAACTGACTCAGGTTGGCAGGGATATTCTGGCAAAAAATTCCGTTGCAGATGTTCTTGAATACCTTGGGGCCGGTGAGAATTCGGCCTTTCCGGCAGGTGCGCCGATCCCGTGGCCATCAGATATCGTTCCGTCTGGCTACGTCCTGATGCAGGGGCAGGCGTTTGACAAATCAGCCTACCCAAAACTTGCTGTCGCGTATCCATCGGGTGTGCTTCCTGATATGCGAGGCTGGACAATCAAGGGGAAACCCGCCAGCGGTCGTGCTGTATTGTCTCAGGAACAGGATGGAATTAAGTCGCACACCCACAGTGCCAGTGCATCCGGTACGGATTTGGGGACGAAAACCACATCGTCGTTTGATTACGGGACGAAAACAACAGGCAGTTTCGATTACGGCACCAAATCGACGAATAACACGGGGGCTCATGCTCACAGTCTGAGCGGTTCAACAGGGGCCGCGGGTGCTCATGCCCACACAAGTGGTTTAAGGATGAACAGTTCTGGCTGGAGTCAGTATGGAACAGCAACCATTACAGGAAGTTTATCCACAGTTAAAGGAACCAGCACACAGGGTATTGCTTATTTATCGAAAACGGACAGTCAGGGCAGCCACAGTCACTCATTGTCCGGTACAGCCGTGAGTGCCGGTGCACATGCGCATACAGTTGGTATTGGTGCGCACCAGCATCCGGTTGTTATCGGTGCTCATGCCCATTCTTTCAGTATTGGTTCACACGGACACACCATCACCGTTAACGCTGCGGGTAACGCGGAAAACACCGTCAAAAACATTGCATTTAACTATATTGTGAGGCTTGCATAATGGCATTCAGAATGAGTGAACAACCACGGACCATAAAAATTTATAATCTGCTGGCCGGAACTAATGAATTTATTGGTGAAGGTGACGCATATATTCCGCCTCATACCGGTCTGCCTGCAAACAGTACCGATATTGCACCGCCAGATATTCCGGCTGGCTTTGTGGCTGTTTTCAACAGTGATGAGGCATCGTGGCATCTCGTTGAAGACCATCGGGGTAAAACCGTCTATGACGTGGCTTCCGGCGACGCGTTATTTATTTCTGAACTCGGTCCGTTACCGGAAAATTTTACCTGGTTATCGCCGGGAGGGGAATATCAGAAGTGGAACGGCACAGCCTGGGTGAAGGATACGGAAGCAGAAAAACTGTTCCGGATCCGGGAGGCGGAAGAAACAAAAAAAAGCCTGATGCAGGTAGCCAGTGAGCATATTGCGCCGCTTCAGGATGCTGCAGATCTGGAAATTGCAACGAAGGAAGAAACCTCGTTGCTGGAAGCCTGGAAGAAGTATCGGGTGTTGCTGAACCGTGTTGATACATCAACTGCACCTGATATTGAGTGGCCTGCTGTCCCTGTTATGGAGTAATCGTTTTGTGATATGCCGCAGAAACGTTGTATGAAATAACGTTCTGCGGTTAGTTAGTATATTGTAAAGCTGAGTATTGGTTTATTTGGCGATTATTATCTTCAGGAGAATAATGGAAGTTCTATGACTCAATTGTTCATAGTGTTTACATCACCGCCAATTGCTTTTAAGACTGAACGCATGAAATATGGTTTTTCGTCATGTTTTGAGTCTGCTGTTGATATTTCTAAAGTCGGTTTTTTTTCTTCGTTTTCTCTAACTATTTTCCATGAAATACATTTTTGATTATTATTTGAATCAATTCCAATTACCTGAAGTCTTTCATCTATAATTGGCATTGTATGTATTGGTTTATTGGAGTAGATGCTTGCTTTTCTGAGCCATAGCTCTGATATCCAAATGAAGCCATAGGCATTTGTTATTTTGGCTCTGTCAGCTGCATAACGCCAAAAAATATATTTATCTGCTTGATCTTCAAATGTTGTATTGATTAAATCAATTGGATGGAATTGTTTATCATAAAAAATTAATGTTTGAATGTGATAACCGTCCTTTAAAAAAGTCGTTTCTGCAAGCTTGGCTGTATAGTCAACTAACTCTTCTGTCGAAGTGATATTTTTAGGCTTATCTACCAGTTTTAGACGCTCTTTAATATCTTCAGGAATTATTTTATTGTCATATTGTATCATGCTAAATGACAATTTGCTTATGGAGTAATCTTTTAATTTTAAATAAGTTATTCTCCTGGCTTCATCAAATAAAGAGTCGAATGATGTTGGCGAAATCACATCGTCACCCATTGGATTGTTTATTTGTATGCCAAGAGAGTTACAGCAGTTATACATTCTGCCATAGATTATAGCTAAGGCATGTAATAATTCGTAATCTTTTAGCGTATTAGCGACCCATCGTCTTTCTGATTTAATAATAGATGATTCAGTTAAATATGAAGGTAATTTCTTTTGTGCAAGTCTGACTAACTTTTTTATACCAATGTTTAACATACTTTCATTTGTAATAAACTCAATGTCATTTTCTTCAATGTAAGATGAAATAAGAGTAGCCTTTGCCTCGCTATACATTTCTAAATCGCCTTGTTTTTCTATCGTATTGCGAGAATTTTTAGCCCAAGCCATTAATGGATCATTTTTCCATTTTTCAATAACATTATTGTTATACCAAATGTCATATCCTATAATCTGGTTTTTGTTTTTTTGAATAATAAATGTTACTGTTCTTGCGGTTTGGAGGAATTGATTCAAATTCAAGCGAAATAATTCAGGGTCAAAATATGTATCAATGCAGCATTTGAGCAAGTGCGATAAATCTTTAAGTCTTCTTTCCCATGGTTTTTTAGTCATAAAACTCTCCATTTTGATAGGTTGCATGCTAGATGCTGATATATTTTAGAGGTGATAAAATTAACTGCTTAACTGTCAATGTAATACAAGTTGTTTGATCTTTGCAATGATTCTTATCAGAAACCATATAGTAAATTAGTTACACAGGAAATTTTTAATATTATTATTATCATTCATTATGTATTAAAATTAGAGTTGTGGCTTGGCTCTGCTAACACGTTGCTCATAGGAGATATGGTAGAGCCGCAGACACGTCGTATGCAGGAACGTGCTGCGGCTGGCTGGTGAACTTCCGATAGTGCGGGTGTTGAATGATTTCCAGTTGCTACCGATTTTACATATTTTTTGCATGAGAGAATTTGTACCACCTCCCACCGACCATCTATGACTGTACGCCACTGTCCCTAGGACTGCTATGTGCCGGAGCGGACATTACAAACGTCCTTCTCGGTGCATGCCACTGTTGCCAATGACCTGCCTAGGAATTGGTTAGCAAGTTACTACCGGATTTTGTAAAAACAGCCCTCCTCATATAAAAAGTATTCGTTCACTTCCGATAAGCGTCGTAATTTTCTATCTTTCATCATATTCTAGATCCCTCTGAAAAAATCTTCCGAGTTTGCTAGGCACTGATACATAACTCTTTTCCAATAATTGGGGAAGTCATTCAAATCTATAATAGGTTTCAGATTTGCTTCAATAAATTCTGACTGTAGCTGCTGAAACGTTGCGGTTGAACTATATTTCCTTATAACTTTTACGAAAGAGTTTCTTTGAGTAATCACTTCACTCAAGTGCTTCCCTGCCTCCAAACGATACCTGTTAGCAATATTTAATAGCTTGAAATGATGAAGAGCTCTGTGTTTGTCTTCCTGCCTCCAGTTCGCCGGGCATTCAACATAAAAACTGATAGCACCCGGAGTTCCGGAAACGAAATTTGCATATACCCATTGCTCACGAAAAAAAATGTCCTTGTCGATATAGGGATGAATCGCTTGGTGTACCTCATCTACTGCGAAAACTTGACCTTTCTCTCCCATATTGCAGTCGCGGCACGATGGAACTAAATTAATAGGCATCACCGAAAATTCAGGATAATGTGCAATAGGAAGAAAATGATCTATATTTTTTGTCTGTCCTATATCACCACAAAATGGACATTTTTCACCTGATGAAACAAGCATGTCATCGTAATATGTTCTAGCGGGTTTGTTTTTATCTCGGAGATTATTTTCATAAAGCTTTTCTAATTTAACCTTTGTCAGGTTACCAACTACTAAGGTTGTAGGCTCAAGAGGGTGTGTCCTGTCGTAGGTAAATAACTGACCTGTCGAGCTTAATATTCTATATTGTTGTTCTTTCTGCAAAAAAGTGGGGAAGTGAGTAATGAAATTATTTCTAACATTTATCTGCATCATACCTTCCGAGCATTTATTAAGCATTTCGCTATAAGTTCTCGCTGGAAGAGGTAGTTTTTTCATTGTACTTTACCTTCATCTCTGTTCATTATCATCGCTTTTAAAACGGTTCGACCTTCTAATCCTATCTGACCATTATAATTTTTTAGAATGGTTTCATAAGAAAGCTCTGAATCAACGGACTGCGATAATAAGTGGTGGTATCCAGAATTTGTCACTTCAAGTAAAAACACCTCACGAGTTAAAACACCTAAGTTCTCACCGAATGTCTCAATATCCGGACGGATAATATTTATTGCTTCTCTTGACCGTAGGACTTTCCACATGCAGGATTTTGGAACCTCTTGCAGTACTACTGGGGAATGAGTTGCAATTATTGCTACACCATTGCGTGCATCGAGTAAGTCGCTTAATGTTCGTAAAAAAGCAGAGAGCAAAGGTGGATGCAGATGAACCTCTGGTTCATCGAATAAAACTAATGACTTTTCGCCAACGACATCTACTAATCTTGTGATAGTAAATAAAACAATTGCATGTCCAGAGCTCATTCGAAGCAGATATTTCTGGATATTGTCATAAAACAATTTAGTGAATTTATCATCGTCCACTTGAATCTGTGGTTCATTACGTCTTAACTCTTCATATTTAGAAATGAGGCTGATGAGTTCCATATTTGAAAAGTTTTCATCACTACTTAGTTTTTTGATAGCTTCAAGCCAGAGTTGTCTTTTTCTATCTACTCTCATACAACCAATAAATGCTGAAATGAATTCTAAGCGGAGATCGCCTAGTGATTTTAAACTATTGCTGGCAGCATTCTTGAGTCCAATATAAAAGTATTGTGTACCTTTTGCTGGGTCAGGTTGTTCTTTAGGAGGAGTAAAAGGATCAAATGCACTAAACGAAACTGAAACAAGCGATCGAAAATATCCCTTTGGGATTCTTGACTCGATAAGTCTATTATTTTCAGAGAAAAAATATTCATTGTTTTCTGGGTTGGTGATTGCACCAATCATTCCATTCAAAATTGTTGTTTTACCACACCCATTCCGCCCGATAAAAGCATGAATGTTCGTGCTGGGCATAGAATTAACCGTCACCTCAAAAGGTATAGTTAAATCACTGAATCCGGGAGCACTTTTTCTATTAAATGAAAAGTGGAAATCTGACAATTCTGGCAAACCATTTAACACACGTGCGAACTGTCCATGAATTTCTGAAAGAGTTACCCCTCTAAGTAATGAGGTGTTAAGGACGCTTTCATTTTCAATGTCGGCTAATCGATTTGGCCATACTACTAAATCCTGAATAGCTTTAAGAAGGTTATGTTTAAAACCATCGCTTAATTTGCTGAGATTAACATAGTAGTCAATGCTTTCACCTAAGGAAAAAAACATTTCAGGGAGTTGACTGAATTTTTTATCTATTAATGAATAAGTGCTTACTTCTTCTTTTTGACCTACAAAACCAATTTTAACATTTCCGATATCGCATTTTTCACCATGCTCATCAAAGACAGTAAGATAAAACATTGTAACAAAGGAATAGTCATTCCAACCATCTGCTCGTAGGAATGCCTTATTTTTTTCTACTGCAGGAATATACCCGCCTCTTTCAATAACACTAAACTCCAACATATAGTAACCCTTAATTTTATTAAAATAACCGCAATTTATTTGGCGGCAACACAGGATCTCTCTTTTAAGTTACTCTCTATTACATACGTTTTCCATCTAAAAATTAGTAGTATTGAACTTAACGGGGCATCGTATTGTAGTTTTCCATATTTAGCTTTCTGCTTCCTTTTGGATAACCCACTGTTATTCATGTTGCATGGTGCACTGTTTATACCAACGATATAGTCTATTAATGCATATATAGTATCGCCGAACGATTAGCTCTTCAGGCTTCTGAAGAAGCGTTTCAAGTACTAATAAGCCGATAGATAGCCACGGACTTCGTAGCCATTTTTCATAAGTGTTAACTTCCGCTCCTCGCTCATAACAGACATTCACTACAGTTATGGCGGAAAGGTATGCATGCTGGGTGTGGGGAAGTCGTGAAAGAAAAGAAGTCAGCTGCGTCGTTTGACATCACTGCTATCTTCTTACTGGTTATGCAGGTCGTAGTGGGTGGCACACAAAGCTTTGCACTGGATTGCGAGGCTTTGTGCTTCTCTGGAGTGCGACAGGTTTGATGACAAAAAATTAGCGCAAGAAGACAAAAATCACCTTGCGCTAATGCTCTGTTACAGGTCACTAATACCATCTAAGTAGTTGATTCATAGTGACTGCATATGTTGTGTTTTACAGTATTATGTAGTCTGTTTTTTATGCAAAATCTAATTTAATATATTGATATTTATATCATTTTACGTTTCTCGTTCAGCTTTTTTATACTAA
>NZ_KZ319308.1 GCF_002744755.1 Leeuwenhoekiella nanhaiensis
GACGTTTTATTTCCTTCTCGGTCATAAGAGTTCCAAGATATTATATTTCCGTATTTTCCTAAAATAGCTTCGCTTGCAATTTGTCCGTTTTCATAGAATTGAGTCTGCTTTCCTGAATGAGTAGTATAGTTTTGTGAGTTGTATTTATAAGTCGTAGTTGTACTTATCCACCAAATTTTTCCATTTTCGTAAAATACGGTGTCGGGTTTAGAGTCAATTTCCTCAAGTTCACTCACTATTTTTTTAAACTTATCTGTATGTTGAGCATTCGATAAATTACAAATCAGGAGTAAGAATATGATTGCTGGAAATCGTTTCATTCAATTGTTTTACAACTTATTATATCAACTCTAATAGTATTAATATCCCCTAAAAATTACCGGATATCAATACTTTAGAGTACTCTTTATAAAAATAGCTTTTTGTCCTTGAAGCAGATTATAGAAACCCGTAAGATATTGAAGCTTTTTGCTTTTAAAGTTTTAGAAGCGAGAGGATTTGAGGTCAAGTAGGGGGGCACTGCTCGGTGTCTGGGAGGGCATAGTGAAAGTAACCAACTTGTTAATAAAAAATTTGTATCTGCTTTTACTCAAACTCCTACTTCCTTCGCCTCAAATCCCATCCCGACAAAACAGTTCATCAATAAGCTGTAATTTCCCGGCTTAGATCCCCGAGTCATACCCGAACCAATCTCGAACGAATACCGAAGCAAACCCCTCTTTTTTTGCTATGACCCTGCAATCGTATGCAATTGTATGCAATGACGTGCAACGGTATGCAATCGCGTGCAATGGCCTGCAGGATATAGGTCGGTGATTGGCTAACTCAACATCTATCCCCGGCCCTTCCTTCGAAGGAAGGGAGCCTGGTAGTATAGATTGAAGAGCCTCCCTTTGGAAGGAGGTATGCTTGTTTGAATTGCGATACAATCGCGTACGAACAGGAGATAAAGCGAGGCTATTTTGAGCTGAGGGATTGAGATCCATTCAACTCTTCGTGTCGAGCAATTTTCGAAATAAGGTAATTAAGCAAATTAATACGCCAGCATCGGCCTACAAAGATTTATCGTAAAAAATTTGAAATGAGTGAGCGTTAAAAATTTTAGACTGTTTGAGCCCACCGGATTATTCTACTTAGCTCAATTAATCAAGGCGAGTTTCTAAAATTTAGCGAGGGAATGATAAATTTAGATAAAGCTTTGTCAGCATAGATTTTTTTGGTTCGTTTTTTCATCAATGGAAAAAATGAACATAACATGTTTGGAACACATAATCTGAAGTTTTATTGAATTTACTACTGGTATTTCAAATTTACCTTTCAACCTGCACTTCGATTGCGCTGCGAATGACAGGTTCAACCGGAATATAAACCTAAGGTAGGCGATACTATTGCGCACGAATTGGGGAGCTTAAACCCGATTTGGCAAGTCTTCACCCGATTAAAATTAGCTTTGTATAGCTAGAACAGGATTTATTAATTAATCAGTATAGCTGTTTCAGAACGGGTTAAAATCAACCCTCAGCCAGGGCATCCCCCAGTTAAAGGCATAGCAAAGCCTAGGATAGAGTATGAAGACTGTATGAAAACAGGTTTTGAAAAGTGAAAATTTCACATTTCATTAACAAATGAAGAGAACAGGGAGGGTGTATCCGGTATCTGTCTTATTTGAATTTTATTTTACTCGCAGATTTTTAAAGTACTAAGATCCTTAGAAGATGGTTTTAAAGTAGCAGGGGGGAAATAATTATCCTCACTACCATCTTCCTTATATTCATACCTTATGACCCCATTTTCATAAGTATAAATGATCCTATTGGCTTCGCCAATAGGATTTCTTAAGATTAATTCTTTAGGTGTATTTACGAGTATGGTATACTCCTCATAATCTAGTTCATTCATTTTAAGTGTATAATAGCAATCTGTTGGCGCCTCGTCCCTGGTATATCTCCAGTAATAGTGTTGTCTTAGTCCATTTGGGTCGGTTCCCGGATTAAAAGTATGGTACTCGCTATATACTTCGAAATTCCAAAACGACTGATATACTTCAGCATCATATTCCAGTTCCCAGACGGCTTCGCTTTGAAGCCTTTCTAAAACACTGGTGTTATTTAAATCATCAGGTTGTACACTATTGTTATTTGTACACGAAAAAAATACTACTGTGCTTAAAAAGGCTATGAAATGTCTCATTATACTAGTTTTTGGTGGGGTAAACTTAAATAAAACTAAACTCTTTTTTAATTTCAACTACTTTCCAATACAAAAATTAGCAAAGATATTGCCCAGCAATTCGTCGTTGGTGACCTGCCCGGTGATCTCCCCAAAATGGTACAATGCTTCCCGAATGTCTATGGCCAGCAGGTCGCCGCTGAGCCCGGCATCAATACCCATTTGTACTTTTTCGATTTCTTCTAAAGCTTTTAAAAGAGCATCGTAATGGCGCGAGTTGGTCACCAGAGTCTCATTATTGCGCAGGGCACCCGTGTTTACAAACTTTAGCAATTGTTCTTTAAGCTCGTCTATACCTGTTCCGCTTTTAGCTGAAATAAGCAAAACGCTGGACTTTACAGTATTTGCCAGTAATTCAAAAAGCTGATTACTTATCGCTTGCTGTTCCGAGTCGGAGAGTTGGTCTATTTTGTTGGCTACCAGAATTAAAGGTTTATCCGGAAAGCGGTTTTTGATTTTTTCTATTTCTATTTGTAAGTCCGTAAATGCGCTACCATCTGTAGCGTTGCCAAAAGCTGATGGGGTGTTGATAAGATAGAGCACCACCTGCGCCTGGCTTATCTTCTCAAAGGTCTTTTTGATCCCCAAACCTTCAATAACGTCTATCGTTTCGCGAATTCCGGCTGTATCAATAAACCGAAATCCAATCCCGCCTATGGAGAGTTCGTCTTCAATGGTATCGCGCGTAGTACCGGCGATATCGCTTACAATGGCGCGTTCCTCGTTAAGCAGCGCATTCAGCAAAGTTGATTTCCCTACGTTGGGTTCGCCTACAATCGCAACCGGTATTCCATTTTTAATCACATTGCCGGTCGCAAAAGAGTCGATAAGGCGTTTTAAAACCCGGGTGATTTTGGCGATAAGCTCCTGAAATTCTTCGCGGTTGGCAAACTCCACATCTTCTTCGGCGAAGTCGAGTTCGAGCTCGATCAGTGAGGCAAAATTGAGCAGTTCCTGGCGCAACTGGGCGATTTCATTACTAAAACCTCCGCGCATTTGCTGCATCGCGATTTGGTGCGCTCCGGCATTATCACTGGCGATCAGGTCGGCCACGGCTTCCGCCTGGCTCAAGTCCATCTTTCCGTTGATAAAGGCCCGCAGGGTAAATTCCCCGGCTTTGGCGGCGCGGCAGCCCTTTCTAAAAAGTAGCTGCAAAATTTCCTGCTGAATATATGGGCTTCCGTGGCAGGAGATCTCAACGGTAGGTTCACCGGTATAGGAGCGTTTTCCTTTAAACAGGGATACTAAAGCCTCGTCAATGATTCGGCTTCCGTCTACAATATTCCCCAGATGCAGGGTATGACTGTCCTGATCTTCCAGAATCTTTCCGCTTTTGGCCTTAAAAACCGAAGAAACAAGCGGGATCGCGTTTTCCCCCGAAACCCGTATGACGGCAATGGCCCCGGCACCCGGAGCAGTCGCTAATGCGGTAATAGTATCTTGAATGTGCATAACGGCAAAATTACAATGTAAACTACCTCGGGGCAAGCCTGCGAGGCATTCAACGTAAAGAAAGCTTTGATTTTGGTGCGAGCCTCAAGTCTTAGCCTTTAGCGGAGCCCATAAAGCAGTCCTGCACGCTCATAAAAAATCCCCGACAAACGAATCTGCCAGGGATTTCCAACTAACCAACCAAAAAATCAACATTATATCCGATTGCCGAATTAAATCTTAATATCTGCGACTACGGTCACCAATGATTTCAATGCTGCCCATATCGCAATCGTCTGCATTTCTATATTTATCTATAAAACCGGTTTGTTTGTAGATGCGACCACCGCGGTCGTAATGCATCTTCATATTTCCGATTCGGTCTAAACGGCCTTTCTTGTAGTTGACGGGAATGTTACCAATGCGGGCAACGCGTCCATCTCTAAAATAATCAAGGCTCAAACGTCCTATCTGTACGGGTAAACCCATTCTGTTATACTGTACATAGCCTCTGCGGTAGTTGTGACCGTTGCGGTACACATCATAACGCCCGGGGTTGTAGACCTCACGTACGTACTGCCCGTTTAAACGTACCGATGAAGGGGTGACGTTAAAATCAAGCGCTCCGTCAGGATATACCAGAAACTCAATACCGTTTTCGATAAACACAACGGGTTGCATAAAGTTTCGGTTTAGATCTACCCGGCGATCCACTTTACGAGGCGGATGGGAGTCTGCAGCCTGCGCAGCAGTTCCAAATGTGAAACACGCTGCTAAAAGAAGTACTATACGTTTCATAATTCTACATTTTAGGATTGAAGTTTTAAGTTTCAATCCGATTACGCTTAGTATATTCCAAAGGGTGTGCCAAATTTTTTAATTCGGAGTTCAGAATGCAGAATTAAGAGTTTTTGTAGTTATATAAAACTCTGTTAATCAATGTTTTATTTTTTAAAAGTGACCGGATGAGAAAAGTATTGGAAATCACCTCAAAACCCAGATGCTACTCTGTAACTGAAATGATTTTTTATGAGCGAAAAAACTTAGCACTCCGCACTCTTAACTCAACATTCACTGAAGCTTCTCCCTCAAATACTCCGCAGTAAAGGATTTTTTGTTTTTAGCTACTTCTTCCGGGGTGCCGGAAGCGATAAGGTGACCGCCATTTTCGCCGCCTTCCAGACCCAAATCGATCACGTGATCGGCGCATTTAATCAAATCGAGGTTATGCTCCACCACAAGAATGGAATGTCCTTTTTTAATCAGCGCCTCAAAGGAAGCCAGCAATTTCTGAATATCGTGAAAATGCAGTCCGGTAGTAGGCTCGTCAAAAATAAACAGGTTTTTCTCTTTGGTCGTTCCTTTTACGAGAAAGGAAGCCAGTTTGATGCGCTGGGCTTCTCCACCTGAGAGGGTAGACGAACTCTGCCCGAGGGTTACATAGCCCAGACCTACGTCCTGTAAAGGCTTGAGTTTGCGGGTGATTTTGTCCTGCTTATTTTCGGTAAAAAAGGCGATGGCATCATCAATGGTCATATTGAGGATATCATCGATGTTTTTGTCTGCAAACGTCACTTCAAGCACTTCTTTTTTAAAACGTTTGCCCTTGCACACTTCACATTCCAGGTGCACATCGGCCATAAACTGCATTTCGATGGTAACCTCGCCCTCACCTTTACAGTTTTCGCAGCGGCCGCCATCTACATTAAACGAGAAATGCTTGGTTTGAAAATTGCGAATTTTACTCAGTTTCTGATCGGCATACAGTGAACGAATATCATCATAGGCCTTGATGTAGGTAACCGGATTGGAACGTGACGAACGACCAATGGGATTCTGATCTACAAATTCGATGTTTTTGATGTTGTCAAACTTGCCTTCAATCCCGGTCATCTGACCCATTTTTTCTCCGTAACCGCCGGTTTCTTTTAGCATAGCAGGGTAGAGCAGCTTTTTAACCAGCGTACTCTTACCACTACCCGAAACCCCGGTTACGGCTACGAATACCCCAAGCGGAAAGCGAACATCTATATTTTTAAGGTTGTTTTCGCGTGCGCCAATGACGTCTACATAGTATTTAGAAGTGCGGCGTTTTGCCGGCACTTTGATTTCCATCGTGCCGTTGAGGTATTTTGCAGTAAGCGATTCACTTTTAAGAATGTCGTCGTAGGTACCTGTGGCCACTACGTTACCACCATAAGTTCCGGCTTCGGGGCCTATGTCTATAATCTCGTCCGCGGCTTTCATAATGTCCTCGTCGTGCTCCACCACAATCACGGTATTGCCCAGATCGCGCAGGCTTTTAAGTACTTCAATAAGGCGCTCGGTGTCTTTAGGATGCAGGCCTATACTGGGCTCGTCCAGAATATACATCGACCCCACCAGGCTGCTTCCCAGGGAAGTTGCCAGGTTGATTCGCTGCGACTCTCCACCCGAAAGTGTGTTGGACTTCCGGTTTAACGTGAGGTAATTAAGTCCCACTTTTGACAGGAATTCGAGTCGGCTTTCAATTTCGGTGAGCAGGCGTTTGGCAATTTTAGCATCGTGTTCGCCCAGTTCGAGGTTTTTAAAGAAATCGGCTACTTTATTGAGCGGCAGGGCAACCAGATCGGTAATGGTCGTACCGTTTATTTTTACGTAATTGGCTTCCTTACGCAGGCGTTTGCCGCCACAGGTTTTGCATTTGGTTTTTCCGCGGTAGCGCGACAGCATCACCCGGTTTTGAATTTTATAAGCTTTTGATTCCAGAAATTCAAAAAACTGATTGATACCTTCAAAATACTGGTTTCCGTTCCACAATACGTCTTTTTGAGCGTCGCTGAGTTCAAAATAGGGTTTGTGAATGGGAAAATCGAATTTATAAGCCGAATTGACCAGCTGATCGCGGTAATAGCTCATACTATCTCCCCGCCAGGGGAATACGGCATTTTCGTAAACCGAAAGCGCGGTATTGGGAATCACCAGATCTTCGTCAATCCCAATCACATCTCCGTAACCTTCGCAGGTAGGACAGGCCCCATACGGATTGTTGAAACTGAACAGATGTACATTGGGCTCCAGAAATTGCATGCCGTCCAGCTCAAAACTATTGCTAAACTGCCGCTGCTTGCCGGTCGCCAGATCTTCAATAAACAATTCGCCCTTACCTTCAAAAAAGGCTGTTTGCACCGCATCGGCGAGGCGGTTTTCAAAGTCCTCATCGTCTTTGGTGATGATTCGGTCCACCACCAGAAAGAGTTTGTCTGTTGAGGTAATGCTTCCGGCTTCTTCAATACGCACCACCTCGTCATTTACCTTAATACGCGCATAACCCTGTTGCTGCAGGATGTTGAGCTTTTCTTCAATCTTTCGGCCTTCTTCCACAAGAAAAGGAGCGAGAAGTAGCAATTTACTGCGCTCTTCAAAAGTTTTGATGTAATTCACCACATCGGTTACCGTATCTTTTTTGACCTCGTCGCCCGAAATGGGGGAGTAGGTCTTGCCTATACGGGCAAAAAGTAGTTTGAGGTAATCGTAAATTTCGGTAGAGGTGCCCACGGTAGACCGCGGATTGGTACTGTTTACCTTTTGCTCAATTGCAATTGCGGGAGCGATACCTTTTATATAGTCTACTTTCGGTTTGTCTAGACGGCCCAAAAACTGCCGTGCGTAAGAGGATAAACTCTCCACATAGCGGCGCTGCCCTTCGGCATACAGGGTATCAAACGCAAGGCTTGATTTCCCGGATCCCGACAAGCCGGTAATCACCACGAGCTTGTTGCGCGGGATGATGGTATTGATATTTTTAAGGTTATGCAGCTTAGCCCCCTTGATGATGATATTTTGTTTAGGGTCAGCTTTAGAAACGTCTACGATCATAGCAATTGAAATAGGAGTGCAAAGATAATTTATAGGAAGCATAACCCCGCATTCTTTTGCCCAACGTCCTGTTAATGTTAAAATTGTAGAGCAGCGTTTGTTTATTTGGAATAATAGTTGTTATATTTGACTCAATATTAACATTTAAGCGAAAGGCCTATATCCGAAAATTACTTTTAAAGTTTTGACCCCGATCCTATAAACGGATCATTTTAACCTACAAAAAGTAATTTTATGGAAGATATGTTAATCTCTGACGCTGTCCTGGTCAGCAACTACCTCAAGGGCGAAGAAGCGGCACTTTCTATACTCATCTCGAGACACCAACAACGCATTTACAGTTTTATTTATTCAAAAGTTTACGATAGGGACGTGACAGAAGATATCTTTCAGGATACCTTTATCAAAGTTATACGCACCTTAAAACGCGGTGGATATAACGAGGAAGGTAAGTTTTTGCCCTGGGTTATGCGCATCTCGCACAACCTCGTGATTGATTATTTCCGTAAAAACAAACGTATGCCCAAGTTTGACAACACCGGGGATTTCAATATTTTTTCGGTTTTGGGTGATCCGGATTTAAATGCTGAAAAGCGTATTATCAAAAATCAGGTAGAAGATGACGTGCGTAAGCTTATTGACGAATTGCCCGAAGATCAGCGCGATGTCCTGGTGATGCGTATCTATAAGGATATGAGTTTTAAAGAAATCGCAGAGCGCACTGATGTGAGTATCAATACGGCTTTAGGACGTATGCGTTATGCCCTGATCAACCTGCGCAAGGTGATTGAGAAAAACAATATAATTTTAACAAATTAGGGTAGAATAAAACCAAAGACTGTGCGTTCTAGTAAGACTAAAAAAACTAAACCACAGTACATGGAAAACCTTTACTCTAAGAAATCTTCTTTAAACCGAAAAAACCTGAATCCTTCTAAGGAAACAGTAGACCGAATATTAAATTATTCGAAAGCCTTAAGTGTTATGAATACCTCAATTGGGAAGGTGGAATCCCTTCTCAATTAAAAGAAAGACCCGCTAAACAGCGGGTCTTTTTTATGGGTATTTAGGTACTTTTTCTGAAGTCTATGAAATAAACAAGAGGGCTATTTCAATTAATTTCCACACACCATTTTCTTTACGGAAATAGACAAGTCCGCCATAACCGCAAAGGCTGCCACATCCACTTGAATACTCAAAGAGAGCCTGATCATTGGTTTCGTTAAATGAAATGCGACTTAGAGATATAAAGCCTTGTGAGTTTGGATAAATTTGATGGAAATAGTTCCAAAACGGGATATCGTCACCGGGAGCGTTTTTATCCGGCGCATTTTCCTGTATATAATCAAGTTCTTCCTGAGAAATTAAGGAGACTTTTTTTGCGGCAATGGAAAAGCGATTATCCAGAAATAATGGAGTTGTATTGATCTCAACCTGATCGGCAAGTAATTGCGTATCATAACCTTCAAAGCGTGTATTTAGATCATTTCTTTGATTATCTGAATCAGAATTGATTATGTAATTTGATACCCAGGCACTTGTTTTTTGCTCAACGACAATATCATTTAAACCCGACCATTCTTCTAAAAATAAACTGTAAAGCTCATATTCCTCCTGCGAAAATTCATCAGGAGTCTGTAGCTCAAATTCCGGATAATCGTCCGGTTCATCATCTGTAGAACAGCTGCTGGTTAGCATTAAAAAAAGGCTTAGGCTTAAGAGTTGGAGATACTTCATAGCTTACTACTCGTGTTATATTTTTAAAACTAACCAATTAGTTTTAAAATAGCTATAGTTAAATCAGTTTTGTGGAAAAGTAAACGAAAACGCCACACCAATCGAATGGGCTGAAAAGCTGTAGTCAAACTCATTTTTATAGTTGATCGCTGTATAGGTTAGCGCAACCCAACGCCAGCCGAACTCAAGGCGTCCGCCCAGTCCGCTGCTCAGGTCGGCATCAGGGACAAAACCATCTCCCTTAAACCGAATGAGTTGATGGGTGGTGAGCCCGGCGCCCAGTCTAAAGTCTTCATTGATCTTGTAATAGCCCAACAGGTTGATGGGAAATCGCGTAAGCCTGATGTTTGCATTGTCTGCTGCGGTAGTGACATACTTAAAACCAACGGTACCCCGCAACATAAAAGACTTCAGATCTTTAAAATGGAATTCGCCACCTACGGCCGCATACCCACCCTGACCGGCACGCATTTTTTGATCACCACCTTCTTCAAAATAGACGGTTAGAATTTCTTCCCCGCCAAATTCTCCGCCGGCTTCGACCAGAAATTTGGCACCTCCCGGAGCAGTGATTTGCTGTGCAGAAAGGCTTTCGTAATTGATTAGCACTAAAAGAGATAGTAGCGTAAAAATAGATTTCATAAGTATTCAATAATTCGTGTTATTGAAATCTAATGTAGTTTATAATCAAATAGAAAAATGATAATTTTTTTCGGGAGTTGTTGCCATTACCTTGTAAATCAATTGCCTTTTTTCATTTTTCGGCTTGCGTGTAAGCCATTAGCTCATTACCAAATTGATCCAGCAATTTTAAATCCCCGGCAGTGCTTAAATCGTAGGTCCATCCAAAGGGTTCATTTTCGATCCTGTATATTTTTTTTGAAGGAGTTTCAGAGACCAGATTCAATTTATGGCGATAGTGACTTCTAGTAATGTAAAGAGCATCATCTTCTAAAAGAACTATACTAAAAGTTCGTTCGTCCAAAAGTCCTTTTAGTTCTTCAACATACCAGGAATTCAGGGTTTTCAACTTTTGAAGAGCCTGTGTGGCCTTATGCTTTTCAAATGCTTTTAGCAAATTTGGAATAACTGCAATTTCAGAATACGGATTGAGTTTTTCTAACAAAGCAGGATATTTATCGTCTTTCTGAAATAACGAATAGCTGTAAAAACTGAGGGAAATGCTCTCCAATTGATAGGCAGGAAAGCCTCCGCCCATTTGTGTAATTGCTCCATCACCTGCATTAACGCAGTCTGTAATTATGGGCCAAAAGGCAAGGAGACTTTCGCTCACTGAAGAATGTACAAAATTCAGTACGGGTGCGGGACTATACACGTTGTAAGCCTCGACTCCATGTTGTTCAAACATTAAAGCCGTTCTAACCATAAGATCAATAGACAGCGAGTCGAACTTCTTTACAGGGCCAGTTTTCATTAAAACCTGCTGATCGAGTTGCACAATACTATCCCAAAAGGCCTTGTATTCGGTTTTGGTTTTGAGTTCTTTAATCTTGGTGCGGTAGTGTTCTGTAGGTATCTGAGCGAAAGAAGGAATTGTAAACAAGGTTAAAAGTAAAATCAGGAATCTGGAATACATACTTTAAAATTCGAGTTAAAATTTCAGCTCTAGGCTGTTAAGAATAGTATTTAAGATAGCCGTATCTTCGTCGTTTTCTACGGTATTTAAAACAATTAATAGGACTCCCTGATCTTTTTTACCGTGCGCAAAAGCCGTATAGATTTCTTTTTCACCATTATACTCCATAATAATGCGCTTCCCCTTAAGAGTCTGTCCGCTTTTAAGATCAAGACTGTAAGGTTCTTCCTTTTTACTATATCCGTAATTCAAACTTTCTTTGGTGATTTCATTAAGAATGAGATCTATAATGCTTTCCGGATTTATGAAGTTGTATTCCTGAACAAGTACTCCGTTGCCTGTTGCGCGCATAGCCATTATTTGTATCAGGCCCTCTTCTACAGGAATTTTTGAAAGCGTCACGGCATTTGGATACAGAAATGTAAGCATCTCATCTTCATAGGTTAGCAGATCGGGCTGTACCAGCTTCAAATTGATCTCTTTTCCAGACTTGAGCGTATACTTTAAATCTTTGTTGAGATCTACTCTCAACGAATCGCCGTCGATAAGCAAAATATAATGTTCTTTGTTTTGAGCCTGAAGAAGGCCTGTTGCCAGAAGTAAAAAAAGTAGGGATAAGGTTTTTTTAATAATACAATTCATTTTTTACGGGTTGTGATATTTTAATTTTAGATGCTGAACAGATTTAGTTTTACTTGAAGTAAGTAAACAGAATTGTAAAATTACGTTATGGAAAAATCTCTTTCTTACGGAATTCCACATTTGGAGTAAATAAAAGCCAATGGCTTTATTTCCTTCCTTTATTCCACTCCTCAATCACTTTTTTGCGACCAATTGTTGCCATGATGATGTCTTTTTCCAGATCCCAGCCGCGTGCGGGTAATAAACGTATTAACATATTTTCCACCAAAAAAGCTTCCACTGGTGTTTGAATCCACCTAATTCCCAGTTAAGATCAAACCTTTGTTTATCTCCTTTTACATAAGGAGGAATGGCTAACTTGGAATGTATCATAGGGGAATCCTGGCTAACTTTTTTATGGTATTCTTTATCAAGAGAACTTTTTAGAAAGTACTGAATTTCTATAAGACTTATATTTTTTGAAGATTTGTAGATGAATAGATTTAGATCATACAAGTCTTTGTATAAGTGGGTAAGTTCGGCGACAACTTCATTTAAGAACCTTGGCTTTTTGTCTTTATTTTTTCTTTTTCTAAGTTTTCTTACTTCGAGAAAGTTCTCGTTTGAATTATTTTCAATTTTACTGGTTATATAAAGACAATTTTCTGAAACTGGGTATAGCGACCTTGATTTGGCCAATTCGAGCAATTGCCTTGTTTCTGCTTTCAAATAGATATGAAGATCTTCTTTGATCATCTTTTAACCTTAAAAAGCCAACGGCTTTATTTCCTTCCTTTATTCCACTCCTCAATCACTTTTTTGCGACCAATCGTTGCCGTGATGATATCTTTTTCCAGATCCCAGCCGCGTGCGGGGCTATATTGACGCCCGTACCAGATGATCTGTAAATGCAGGTCGTTCCACAAATGTTCGGGGAAGAGACGCTTGGCATCTTTTTCGGTTTGTACCACGTTTTTGCCGGTGGTCAGTCCCCAGCGGTACATCAGGCGGTGTATGTGCGTATCTACCGGAAAAGCCGGGATATTAAAAGCCTGTGCTACCACCACGCTGGCTGTTTTATGACCTACGGCAGGCAATTGCTCGAGTTCTTCAATACTTTCCGGGACCCTTCCGTTGTACTTATCAATTAAAATATGGGAGAGTCCGTGAATACCTTTGGCCTTCATCGGCGATAAACCCACGGGTTTTATAATTTCCCGTATTTCTTCCACCGTAAGCTTTACCATATCATAAGGATTATCTGCTACCTCAAATAGCAGGGGCGTGATCTGGTTTACCTTAACATCGGTACTTTGGGCACTCATCAAAACCGCGATAAGCAGGGTGTAGGGATCTTTATGGTCTAACGGAATGGGAATCTGGGGATACAGGCGCTTTAACGTATCTATAACAAAGCTAACCTTCTCGGCCTTGGTCATAATCTTTAAATTTATAGTCTTTAGGCAAAAGAACTTCTTATTGCCTTAAAATTTGAATAATAATACCAATAATAATCTAAATAGAACGCTATGAATATGCTTAAAGAAGGGGATAAAGTTCCCGCATTTACCACAACTGATCAGGATGGCAACACCATAAACTGGAGTGATTATGCCGATAAGAAGGTGGTGGTATTCTTTTACCCAAAAGCCTCAACGCCTGGCTGTACTGCTGAAGCCTGCAACCTGAGAGACCACTATAAAGAACTTCAGGATCAGGGTTACGCCATTCTGGGAGTAAGCGCAGATTCTGAAAAGCGCCAAAGTAACTTTAAGGAGAAATACGAATTTCCGTTCCCCTTACTGGCCGATGAAGACAAGACCGTGATCAATGCCTTTGGCGTCTGGGGCCCTAAAAAGTTTATGGGTAAGGAGTACGACGGCATTCACCGTACCACTTTTATTGTAGAAAACGGCACGGTTGCCCGGGTGATTGATAAGGTGAAAACTAAAGATCACGCCGCTCAGATTTTAAGCGAAGCCTAAGTCTCCGGTTTTCAATGTTAATTTAAAAGTCTGTCCTGAAAGGGCAGACTTTTTTTATGCCTTGCTGCTTAGTGTCTGATTTACAAGGGTTTTTCTCGACAGTAGTTTACATAACTCCTTAGAATACGTTTAAATAGTAATGTTTTCGTAACATTTTTAACATTTAATTTAAAGAAACGTAATCCAAACACGATTTTACATTAACCTTCTCCAAGTGTCATCTGGCTAGTTTTGAAACAAACTAAAAAATCAAAAACTATTTAAAGATGATTACAATTAAAAGACTTGTATTTAATCTGATGCTTCTGGGTGCTGCCGGAAGTGTTTTTACTTCTTGTGAAGTAGAAGACGGGGTTGACGGTGTAGATGGCGTTGACGGAGAAAACGGTGTAGATGGTGTAGATGGCCAGGACGGTCAGGATTTTACTCCAGACCCGGGAATGTTTTCAGACAAATCAAATCTGGCTCCGCTTGTGGCCATGATGCCGCAATTTAACTATGTAAAGGCCTATTCCATTATCAGTTCGTCTGATACCTTGAGCAACGACTTTAAATTGGTAGGTGCTCAGGATGGTGCCGGTTTTCTTAAGGATCCTAACAGTGATGGTTATATCTATGTGGTAAATGCCGAAGATACCTATGCGGTATCGCGCATTATGCTTGATAAAAACCTGAAGCCTCTAAGCGGCGAGTGGTTATTAAACTCAAGTGTGGCAGACTATGCCCGTCAGTGTAGCGGTACTATGTGGGAAGCTGCGATCCATGGCGGTTCTCAGGATTTATACCTTTCGGCTTCTGAAAGTATCAATTATGACGTAAAAGGTATTGACCCGTACATGACTCCTGATCCGGATGCGGACTTTGGTCTGGATGCTTTGGGTGAATTTTCATGGGAAAATGCGGTGCCGCTTCCACAAGGTGCCTATGCCGGTAAGACCGTAATCATTGGTGGTGATGACGACTCCAGTGGTTCTGAAGGTCAGGTTACTATGTACCTTTCTGAAAACGGAGATGCCGATTTAGAGAACGGTAAAATCTATGTGCTTCGCTTTAAAGAAATAGCTGACGGTGCAGGCGGCAAAAAAGCGGTTGAGGCCGGTAAAATTTACAATGAGGGCAACCTGGATTTCCAGAAGTCTTACGACGTGGAATTTGTTGAAATCGTTAATGGTAAGGATATGACCAAAGATGAAATGGAAACCGCTTGTGTTGGGGTTCAGGCTTCGGCTTTTATGCGTGTGGAAGATGTAGATTACCAAAAAGGTTCTGATGCTAAAGGTCGAAATGTATTTTTCGCAGTAACCGGTCGTGGTCCCGGAAGAGGAACTTATAACGATTGGGGAACCGTTTACAAGTTAGAATTGGATGAGACCAATCCGCTGGAAGGTAAATTGACTCAAATCATAAGTGGAAATACCGATTCTAACAATGCAGACGGAAACGTGTCTTTGTTACAGAGTCCTGATAATATTTGTGTGACCGAAAACTTTGTATACTTTCAGGAAGATCCTAACTCGTTTTCCAGAAATCACGCGGCTTACATTTACCAGTCTGACCTTAACGGTAACAATGCCCGCCCGGTGCTTGAGATGGTAATCCGTCAGGATCTTGTAGAAAACGGAAGCTCCGGATTTAGCGGGGAGTATGGTGCTTTGATCGATATTTCAGATAAAGTAGGCGTGCCCGGTACGTTTATTTTGAACTTACAACCACACTACTGGACTAATGCTTCTTTTGCAGGCCGTGACGGTCATACGCTAGAAGGTGCCGAAGATACTCAGGGAGGACAGATCGTGATTCTACAGGGTCTTCCCAGATAAGTAAAAACAAACTAATCAACCTTAAAACCTCCGGCTTTGACTCCGGGGGTTTTTGACGTAAAACACACTCGATGTATTCTACTAAACACCTGGTTACAGGTCTTCTTGTTTGCCTGATTTTAGCTTCCTGCAAAGAAAATAAACCGGCCCTGGAAAACTATGAAATTGCCGTAGACTGGCAACCTGCGCATCAGTATTATTTCAAGCACATTAACGAGACGGCTGCCTATCTCGATAGTTTAAATGGAGTGTCTTCTTCTGATTCTTTGGCTAAAATTTACTTTATCAAAGCCCGCGAAGCCTTTAAAAAAGCCGAACCCTATGCATCCTATCTCAATCCGCCGGTGGGGCATCAGGCTAACGGTCCGGCATTGCCGCGCCTTACCGATGACACGCAGCGCGTGCTGCAACCCATAGGTTTACAACGCCTGGAAGAATCTATTTATGAAGGCGCTGAAGATGAGGCGCTTTTTAAACACGAACTTAAATTGACCCGAGGTCTGATAAGTGTACTTCAAAAGAATGTGGGCCAACGCCAGCTGGATGCACAGCGCTTTTTTATCGCGACGCATCAGCAGTTGATGCGGGTGCTGAGCTTTGGCATTTCCGGTTTTGACACTCCTGTAAGCGGACTCGGTTTGAAAGAAACCGCACAATCGCTGGAGTCGCTTAAAACCGTGTACGAATTGTCTCTTCAGGAATTGATTAAGCAAAAGGATAAGCAGACTGATCAAAAGTTTACTGAAGCCATTGATGCCGCGGTAGCTTTTATTCGAAAGGATACTGATTTTGAGACTTTTGATCGCTATACTTTTGTGCGGGACTATCTAAATCCCGTTACGCGAGCCTGGGTAGAGATCCGGAAAACAGCCGCGATTTGGGAACCGGTAAACACTCAGGCCTATAATTTTGATGCGCCTACCTTTTTTGAAAACAATTCTTTTAATGTGGAATTCTTCAGAAGGGTGACCAACCGGAATCCTTCGGAAGCACAGATCGCTTTAGGAAAGCGCCTCTTTTTTGATGTGAAATTGTCAAAAGATGGTTCTATGGCTTGCGCCACCTGCCACATTCCGGAAAAAGCCTATGCCGATGGACTGGTGACTAATTTTAGCAATGCCGGAACTTCGTTAAAACGCAATTCGCCAACGCTGATCAATTCGGTTTTTCAGCAGGCGTTTTTCTGGGAGGGGCGCGCTCCTGATTTGATGGCGCAGATTTCCGGGGTGTTTACCAATGCCGAAGAATTCAACAGCAGTGTTCATGAGTTTTCAGAGGAAATCCTTCAGGATTCTGCCTATGTTGAAGCCTTTCAGGAAGTTTTTGATACCAAAAAATTAACCAACGATCAGGCGATTATGGCTTTGTCCTCTTACATTTCGACCCTGAATGCTTTCGATTCTAAATTTGACCGAAATATGCGTGGGGAGGAAGATAGCTTTACCGAATCTGAAAAGCTGGGAATGAATCTGTTTATGGGTAAAGCCCTGTGTGCGACCTGTCATTTTATGCCCTTAACCGGCGGAACGGTGCCGCCTTTTTTCGCAGAAACCGAGAAAGAAGTCATAGGTGTGCCCGAGACTGCAGCTAATAAACAATTGGATGACGACTTAGGTTTTTACTTTATGTATGAAGAACCTATACAACGCGGCATGTTTAAAACGCCTACCGTGCGCAATGCAGGGGTGACCGCACCCTATATGCACAACGGGGTTTATGCCACGCTTGAGGAGGTGATGGATTTTTACAACAAAGGGGGTGGGGCAGGCCTCGGTTTTGAGCTGCCGCATCAGACCCTGCCTTTTGATAACCTGCAACTGGATGCTAAGGAACTACAGGCGTTGACCGACTTTGTAAGGACCCTGACCGACACTGATGTAGAGTCTGAATATTCCAATTAGGCCTCAATATTTTTTAGAAAAATTGGCAGCAACTTAACAGTTGCTGCTCTACATTTGTGGGGTATTATGAAGCAAATATTTCAAGCATTCTGGTTGTGTCTGTTCCTGTTTTTTACAGCGGGCGGTTCTTCCTATGCTTTAGATTTAAATCTTCAGTCTGATCGCGCTGAGGCTCCTGCTTCTAAGCATCAGTTTGAAACGGGCCACGTCAACGATCAGGCTCTGGGCGCGGTGGAGTTTGTTTTAAGCACCCCCGAACAGCTTCTGCAACCTCAGGAAGATGGCGCTGCGTCGGTCTTTCCATTTGATTTTTACAGAAGCAGTATTGTAAACCTGCATTTCTATCCTGATCAGGAATCGAAGTATATTAAGGCTTCAGCCCTGATTATTCCGGGTCTCAGCAGTTTGCGGTTGATCTTTCCGTTTCATTTGTTTCCCTAAGTTTTAGTTTGTTTTCCGTTTTGCAATTGACGCAGTCCTACGGGCCTGGGTCGATTTTTCGATGCTTTGCATCCAATTCTTATATAAACAACACAAAACTTCTTACAATGAAAATAGATATGATCCTCGTATTTGCCGTAGTTACCGGCTTTGTAGCAATTCCTTATATAGCCTTTATCCTTTTTGGATCTGGCGCTACAAAAAAAGTGGCCTCACGCCTTAAAGCAGAAGCTGCCCGTCAGGGTATAAATCTGGAACAAAAAGAAGCCTGGAACGGTCGTGAGATCGCTTTAGATACACAGAAAAATAAGCTGCTCTTTGGTCAGCTTCTAGACGAAAAAGTCTTACTGCAACAGGTTGATTTAAATACCGTAAGTGGTGTTAATCTTATAGAAAATGTAGTGACCAAAAAGATAGACGGGAAGCTTCAGCACACCCTTGAAGGTGTAGGTCTGGAGCTGGTTTCTAAAACCAGCCAGACTTCTTCAATCATCAACTTCTACGATTCTGAACTTGATGCGGCTCAGAACTATGAGGTGAAGCGTGCTAAAAAATGGAAGGAACTTATTGAGGCGCAGCTTGCGCCTGCAAGACGTACCGCCGTAGCGGCATGATAATGCACTCCTAAAACCAGAAAACCCACAAGTTGATTGAGCTTGTGGGTTTTTCAGTTTTTAAAGGCTGGCTTGATTTACTTTTTGTTATGCTCAAAAAGGTAATTGGTAAGCAGCGTATATAAGTGTCTGCGGGTGTTGGCGCCCTCATAAATACCGTGCGAACGGTTGGGATAGGCCATCATCGTAAATTGTTTGTTGTTTGCAATGAGTTCGTTAACCAAAAATTCCATATTCTGATAGTGTACATTGTCGTCGCCCGTACCGTGAACGATAAGCAGGTTACCCTCCAGATTTTTAGCATAGGTGGCAGGCGAACCTTCCACAAAATCTTCTTTGTTTTCCTGCGGAAGTCCCATATACCGCTCCTGATAGACGTTGTCGTAGAACAATTGATTAGCCACTGGCGCTACAGACATTCCGGTTGTATAGATTTCCGGATAGCGGAACATCAGGTTGAGCGTCATCGAGCCACCGCCGCTCCAGCCCCATACCGAAACACGATCTGCATCCAGGAAGCCCCAGTCGTTCAGTAATTTTTTAGTAGCCATTGCCTGATCGCGCGAATTGATCACGCCCACCTTCCGATAAATCGATTTACGCCAGTCGCTGCCCTTCAGGGAAGGTGTACCGCGGTTGTCAAGGTTGATGATCACAAAACCGTTTTGGGCCAAAAAGATGTCGTACATCCCAATAAAATTATCGGTAGCCATTTGCCCCCAGGGTTCGCCATAGACGTGAAAGAGCACCGGGTATTTTTTGTTTGGATCAAAATCTGTGGGTTTGGTAATGCGGCCTTCCACCACAATGCCGTCTTCGGTTTCCACCTGAAAGAAATCGGTTTCCGGAAAATCGAGTTGAGCCAATTTCTCTTTCAATGCAGTATTAGCTACGAGCACTTTGATCGTCTTGTGATCGGGCAGGCTGATGAGTCGCGTGGTGGTAGGGGTATTTACGTCGGTATGGTTGTGAATGGCAAACTCACCATTTGGAGCGATTTGATAAGTGTTGATGCCTTCATATTCGACAGGAGTAAGGCGTTTGGGTTTGCCTTTTCCGCTGAGTGAGGCTTCAAACAGATACCGCTGCGCAGGGTCTTCCGGCGAAGCCGAAAAAAATACCTTTTTAGCATTGGCAGTATAAAAAGCCGCCACGTCATAATCGCCCGGGGTGAGTACCGTTTTTTTACCGGTTTTTAAATCAATCTTGTAAATATGCCGCCAGGCATCATTTTCGGTCATACGCAAAAACGCATCCTTATCTTCGGTAAGCAACAAATCATTTTGACCCCATTGATTGGCCGAAACATCAGGGTATTGCAGATCAACCCAGGTATCTTCGGTCTCGGTGTACACGTTTTTAATACTTTGGGTGGAAGGCTTAAAGGTGTAAATCTTGAGGGTATTTTGCTTACGGTTAAGTTGCTGAATCAGGAGCAAATCGGCATCAACCCATTGAATTGCCGGAATGTAATGCTGCACCGGGTCGCCGGGAACCGGAATCCAGCTGGTTTCTTTAGTTTCGGTGTTTACGATACCTACTTTGGCTGATGAAGGATCATAACCCACTTTGGGATATTGAATGGGGATGGGTTTAGAATACACCGAATCGGTCGTGTTGATCATATAAAACGTGCCTATTTCGGAAGCATCCAGTTGCCAATACGCGATGTGTTCGCCATCAGGACTCCAGCGGAAGCCGTCGCGGGCGCCAAATTCTTCCTCATACACCCAGTCAAAAGTTCCGTTGATGATGTCGCCGTTTCCGTCCTGAGTGAGCTGCGTTACCTTACCGGTGTTGAAGTTTTCTTCGTACAAATTGAAGCCTGATACGTAAGCCACATGCTCGTTAGAATCTGAAAACTTGGCAAACATTAAGGACGAAGCAGGTAGCTGTGTGCCCAGTTGCTTCAGTTTTTGAGTGTCAAAATCGTAAACCCAGTAATCGCCTTTGGTGTTGGAACGCCATACCCGGCTGGTGTTTGTGAATATAAGCACCTTGCTTTCGTCATTTGAAAGGCTGAAATCGGCCACATTGAGCGCCTGATTTGCACCTTCAGGAGTAAGCGCGTTTGCACTCAGAAAAACCGAACGTTCATTTGATTTACTCTCGTATTTGATGAGTTGGTCATTACCGTTTTCATTTTCGATAATGACAAAAGCATCGCCCTCGTTGATCCACGAGATCGAGCGGGCACGGTCTGCGTTGAATTCGCCGGAGTTATAGATCCGGTCGAGCGTTAATTTTGCAGGGTCGGTTTCCTGTGCGTTTACCGCCAGACCGGCGCTTATTACTAGAAAGAGGACAAAAAGATTTCTCATAATTTTTGGTTGTTTCGTAAGGCTTCAATTTCTTCGGCGGTTTTGGCTAAAGGTTCACCCAACAGTTTGCTTCCGGTTTTGGTAATGACAAAATCTTCCTCAACGCGTATTCCACCAAAAGTTTTGAACTGCTCCACCGCATCATAATTTACAAAGTCGAGGTATTTGCCTTCCGCTCTGCGCTCGTCAATTAAAAACGGATTGAAATATAACCCGGGTTCTACCGTAAGCACAAAATCTTCCTGCAGTTCTTTGCCCAGACGCAGGGATTTCAGGCCAAACTCGGTGCTTTTCTTCAGTTCGGGCGTATAGCCCACATATTCCTCGCCCAGATTTTCCATATCGTGGATGTCGAGCCCCATCATATGCCCCAGTCCGCACTGAAAGAACAGGGTATGTGCCCCCGTTGCCACGGCGTCATCGGCATTGCCTTTCATCAGACCGAGATCGGTAAGGCCTTCTACCAGTTTTTTGGAGGCCAAAAGATGCACGTCTTTAAAGCGTATTCCCGGTTTTAAAGCGGCAACCGCCGTATTGTGCGCGTTGAGTACGATGTTGTAGACATCTTTTTGCAGCGGACTAAAACGTTGACCCGCCGGGAAGGTGCGTGTCATATCGCCGCCATAACCCATGGTGTTGTAAGCGCCACAGTCGCAAAGCACCAGATCACCATCCTGCAATACGGTTTGCGAAGCGTGATTGTGCAGGTATTGGCCGTCTTTGGTAAGAATGATGGGGAATGCGAGTCCGCCACCACCGCTCACGGCAATGCCATTTAACTGGCCGGCCATCTGCATTTCGGTCATACCGGGACGGGTATTTACAATGGCATGTTTGTGCATCGCACGGGTGATGTTTACCGCTTCTTCCAGTTGTACCAGTTCTTCGGCAGTTTTGCGTTCGCGCTGGGCAACGATGGCTTTGATAAGCGGTACCGATTTATGTGCGTCGAGTTCTTTGACGGGAATATTCAGCAAATCGCTCAGGGCAATTTTTTGTTCAAAGCGATAAGGTGGAAGGTAATGCACCTGCCGGCCTTTGCCGAGTTGTGTTTTGAGGTAGGTATCGATTTCCTTTAGTGGTTTGACGGTCTTGAAACCGGATTTCTCCGCGTAGCTTTCCAGTTTTTCGGTAGCGCCCACCCAGACTTTTTGTTCTGCGGTGGTGTTGTTGCCAAAAAGGATTTCTTCATCGGTATCCAAATTGATCAAAAAATACAGATCGGGAATGTGGTCAATACCGGTGTAGTATAAAAAGCTGCTGTCTTGCTTAAAAGGGTACCAGTTGTCAGCATAATTCATCGGGCTTTCGCCGTTTCCGGGAAAGAGGATGATGCCGGTTTTGAGGGTATTTTTAAGTATGGCGCGTCTTTCGACGTAGGTTTCTTTAGGGAACATGCGGTTCAAGTGTTTTTTAAAGTGTCTTTCTGCTAAGTTATCAAAAGGCGAGGAGATGGGCTGTTTATCGATTATCAGGAAGTATGCATTTTTTAGCAAGAGGTTGTGGTACGATTTGAAATAAACAATAATTATTAAAAGTATTAACAAACAGGTGTTTTAAGGTTAAAATGTCCCCAATTGAGAAGCAGTTAACGCAATTCACATCATCAGACCCTTAGATTGCAGTTAAACAATTGATAACCAAAACAGAATATTATGAAGAAATTTATCTTACCCTTAGGTCTTGCGGTAGCCTTACTAACGAGCTGCGATATCAATAAAAAAGAATCTGGCGAACTGCCTGAAGTAGATGTTGATGTAGAAACTGAAGCCGGTGAATTACCCGAATATGATGTGGACTGGGCCGAAGTAGACATCAGTACCCGCACAGAAATGGTAGAAGTACCGAAAGTGGTTGTAGTGATGGAAGAAGAAGAGGTTGAGGTTCCTACCATTGATGTGAATATGCCTGACGAAGATAATGTGGAACAAAGTCTGGTAGTCGAAGCCGAAATCACCGGAACCGAGAAAGATTTAGAAATTCAGGAAGTACGCGCAACCAACAAAATGCTTTACGTAATTGCTAAACTGGAAGATATGGGAACTGATATTCAGGATCAGACCATGCGTATTCAGGATCAGGTAAACCTAAATGCCCCCGATATGATTGTAAAATATATCATTGTAGGCGAGCGTCCTGATCGGGTGTACAATAATAAAAACGCGTTCTATAACACGATGAACGACTTACCCCAGAATGTTAAAGATGCTGATGTAATTTATAGCAGAAGCTAAATAAGACCCTATATCATTAATGCTAAAGGAGACCCGCGAGGGTCTCTTTTTTTAATAGTAGGAGCACTATCTCATAAAGTGTGTAACTAAAA
>NZ_KZ319309.1 GCF_002744755.1 Leeuwenhoekiella nanhaiensis
AGCTTTATCCCACTTTTTAAAATCTTTTTTAATAAAGCCTAAATGCCAATCACTTACAACCAAATTTTTTTTTAAAGTTTTCTAAAAAGCCTGCACTCTACCCCTAATTACTCCTGAAACAAAAAACTCAAACACAGCAAATCATCCCGAATTCCCCGAAAATGGCGTTGAAATGCAATGGACGCATACTATGAACACACCATTTATAAGGAGGACTGCAATCAAAGTCGATTTAAAGCAAAGCGCTAATGAGCAAAAATCAAGACTGAAACGTTAACACAGAAAAGAACTTTCAACTGTCACCCTGAGCTTGTCGAAGGGACAGTTGAAAAATCTAAACTGCAAAAACAAGCTAAATAAAAAGCCCAATAAAACATCCCTCCAACCTCCCTTCTAAGGGAGGCTTAACCTCATACCTCGCCTCCTCTGAGATTGAAGTAACTCCATTATTTACTGAGTGGAGAACTGCAATACTGGATATCTATGTGCATAGCCCAAATCTGCGAAACTCTGAACTCAGAACCCAGAACTCTTAATTAGTAACTGACTTCGTATTTAAGAACGCTAAGTGGTGCGACCACAGAAGCACGGTATTAAAGGGGGAGTCTATGATCTGAAATGCGTTATTGGGTTATTTAAAAGAATCAACAACTTTACTATATAAGACTGTTTGCTTTTAAAAACCATCTCTTTGAAATACGGCTTAGCGATGGAGCGGCATGTGTGAGCTCTTTTTTACGACCGCAGGGAAGTTAAAAAAGCGAGTAGCGACAGCGCGGTGATTGCCTAAAGCAATCAAAGCCCCATAAAAAAGAACTATGACCGCTTATCAATCCTGAATGTGGAGTGCAGAGTTAGGAGTTTATTCACCTCAGCACTCCTGACTCTTGATTATAAACTGATTTCATATTTCGTGTTTTGTACTTTTAGCCCTTATTCTTCCCTCTTTTTTCTTTGCTCCAGGTCAAAAATACATCACGCTAAACTCCAAACGCTGAGCTTTATTCACCTCAGCACTCCTGCCTCCTATTTATAATCAGATTCACCCGGTTTCTTAATTTCATACTGAAGCATCTTATAACCCAAATCTCCATTTGCAGACACCGCTTCAATCAGCATAAGCATAGTACCCGTATTATCAGGATTGTAAAAGCTCACCTCAGCCTTACCCGTATCGTCTATTGCCAATTCGGGATCCCAGTAGAGCGTACTCCGCAGATCGGGTTCGCTCCGATTCAGATCCTGCCGGGTTTCATACTTAGGAGTATAAAATGCTTCGGGTTCTGTAAATACCTGTACCCGCTGTTTGATAATTCCTTTAGGACGCTCTGCCGCAAACAAACCGTTACCGCCATAGGTGTAAATCGCAATTACATGACCCCAGGGAGGGGCTTCCAGCGGACTCGCATTGGGATAAGCCTCCAGATACAGACTGCTAAAGTTTTTGGCCATTTCAATAATCTCAAAACTTTCGATCTCACTTACCGGCAAGTTGGGTATCATATCGTAATTATACCCCAGAACCGGCTGACCATCTACCAGTACCAAAGTGGTATCTGAAAGACTTACTTCAGCTTTAAGCATTCCTCCTTTTCTTACAATGCGTATTTTATCCGGGAAATTAAACAGCAACACACTGTAGAGACCATACGACCACTTTTTTTCTTTGGCCTGAATCGCCTTGCCATCTATCACCCGATCCGGCATTCCGTATTCATCGGCTACCTCCTGGCGTTTGGGAGTCATTTTATAACTGTTTACCAAAACTTCATCCAGGGCTATATCTTCATCACCAAAAGGCATGGCTTCACGCAGTACCGTCTGTTGTTGGGTCTTCTGCCGCGCAGCCTGAACTGCTGTGGTATCGGTTAGTGCAAATTGCGCCTCTTGCCGCAGGTTAACATCCGGTTTTTTATGCGAGGTTAAAAACAGGTTGTAGTCTTTATTGGTTCCGTTTTCGGTTGAAGTCTGAATCAGCAGATTCTGATAGCCCCCGGATAAGGCATCGATAGTAAACCGGAATCGCCCCAGGCTGTCAGAAACCTGTTCCTGAATAAACAGCTCTTCATCAAAGCTCATAAGCGCCAACTTTACCCCCTCGCGACGCTTATTCTTATTTAAGGGTGCACTTACCGTACCTTCCAGAAGCAACACAGGCTCCGGTTGAAATTTACGTATTGTAGTTATCGTATCGTATTTATAGCTCACCCAACCCTGAGTGAGCAGCAAATCGTCAAGCGCTTCGGTATGGAGCGAATCGTTTTGAACGTAAAAACCGGGCTTTTCGATATTACCCCGCAATTCAGACTGTATCAAGAAATAAGACAGGATGTTCTCCCGGTAGTTCACGGTTTCGCCCAACTGCGAAGCATCGGTCACGAGTATAGAGGCGTTTGCCAGCTGGGGCCTCGACCGGGTATCTTTAACCTCTAGCTTTACGCGCACGGCCTCCCGGGGGGTATATTCCTTTTTGGGTAGATCAACGTTCAGTTTGAGCATCTCCTGTTGATTCTCATTAAAATAAAGACGCCGGGAAATAGTAGCTCCCTGTTCATCGTGCAGGGAAACGGCCACGATACCAAAGGGAAGTTTGGTTTTAGGAAAAATTACGGGCAGTATGCCTTCCTGCATCGGTTCCTGCAGTTTATAAAGCAGACGCCCCCGGCTGCTGAGCTGTATGACAACCGTATCATTTTTTAAAGCCGTAGACAGAACATTGACCTGCAGGCTGGTTCCCAGATCACGTAAAACCAATGTAGTACCCTTATCCTTTACCCGGGGCAAGGCTATTTTTAAGGCGGAAGCCTGACCACGATCTATCCGGGCGTAATACGAAAGCGTATCGCTCAGCGAGGGCAGTCTAAAACTCCCCATACCCAGAACATTACTTTTAAAACGGACGAGTTCTTTTCCGTATTCATCTATGATGCTGCCGGAAACCTTTCTTCCCAAGCCATCGTATCCCAGGGCTTTAAACCCTACCTGAGATGGAATTCCTGCGATAAAATCTCCACTTTCCGGAAAAAACTGCACATCAATACCGGTCGTATCAAGTACCAGGGTTTGAAAGTGTTGTTTGCCGGTATCAGTCCGGTAATGGATACTCAGCACATCGCTGTCTGCAGTCAGGGGATAGTCAAGCACATAAAAATCGCCTTCCTTTTTTCGTACAGTCAGAGTATCCTGCTTTCCATCAAGAGCTAAGCTAACCGCCAGCTTTCCGCGGTGTAAACTGTCAACCGCAAGCGGATCTAACAAAACCTTCAGGTTGCGGGAACCCGCTGCATCGGTTTGGGTAATCCCGGGAGCATCAACTTTTGAGACGGCTTGCGCATCGGCTGTAAATACAGGCAGTCGTTTTTCAAAGATAAAGTCCGTATCAAAATTCTGATTCCACCGGGTATAAGCTCGTAAAAGATAGGTCCCCTGTGCAAGCGAGTTTTCCAGATTAATCGTACCGGAGCCAATACCCTGATTGAGGCGTATAAGCTGCGATACCACAACCTCTTCAGACGGACTGATCAAATCAACGTGCAAGACGCCACTCAGGTTTGAAGGCCTGTGCAAGGGGCCTGCTAAGACCACTGCTTTAAACCAGATCTGACTGCCAGCGGTATACACCTCGGCATCGGTTTGCAGGTAGATCTTTTCGGCATAGCTTAATGTATTTACCTGGCCGGAAACAGACGTTACACCTCCCAGAACCAGAAAAAACAAAATACCTGGTATCCCCTTACGGAAAAAAAGAAGTTTCATAGATCAGGCTGATTAATAAGGGGACGTCTAAAGTTAAGAAAACCAATTAAAAACATTTAAACATCAGTTGTCAAAGTCCTGGTTCGTGAGCGCCTGTATTAAAAAGTATTACTTCAAGCCTTTTACACGGAGCTGTCACCATGAGCTGTCACCCTGAGCGCAGTCGAAGGGACAGTCGAAGTGCAATCACAAAATTTAAATGGGAAGAAACACCCCTAGCTAAAAAACCAAATAAAACATCCCTCCAAACCTCCCTTCGAAGGGAGGCTTATCCTCATCCCCCCGCCCTTCTCCCTGGGAGAAGGGAGCTGAATTTTTACTTATTATATATTGAAGAACTCAATTACCCAAACCTTAAAGGTTAAACGAAAGCATATTTACTTTAAAAAGTTAAAAACCCGGCATACAGAAAAGATCTCGTGAAATTTGAAGTGAAGGCTTCGTAAAATTTTCTGCTGTTTGACCCGCAGGGGAGTTCAGAAAATTTAGAAGTCGAACGATAAATTTAGAGATCGTTTCTTAAGCCTAGCGTTTTTTGGTTCTTTTGCCTGCCCTGAGCGCAGTCGAAGGGTGGGCGATGCAAACCGAGGTACGAGGTTCACGAGTTCCCCTATATATATTAATGGCACGAGCTAAAAAAGAACAGAATACGAATAGAACTGGTTAATACACAAACCAACTTTAGAAGGCTAATGTCATCTAAAAGTGAAACTACAACTTCAATTAATAGTTCTATTCTTTTGCCTTGATACGAAAGAAACAACCCGTCTAGTCAGCCGGGCAGGAAAATCAAGGCTTATTTTATCCTCATCCCCCCGCCCTTCTCCCTACGGAGAAGGGAGCTAAATCTTTACTTATAATATCTTAAAGAACTCAATTATTCAAACCTCAAAGGCTAAACGAAATAATATTTGTTTGCACTATTTAAAACCCGGCATATAGAAAAGATTTCGTGAAATTTGAAGTGAAGGCTCGTAAAATTTTCTGCTGTTCGACCCGCAGGGGAGTTTAGAAAATTTAGAAGTCGAACGATAAATTTAGAGATCGTTTTTTAAGCCTAGCCCGGACGCTTCGGGGTTGGTTCTTTTATCTGCCCTTAGGGCAGTCAAAGGGTGGGCAATGCAAACCGAGGTACGAGGTTCACGAGTTCCCCTATATATATACGACACGAGCTAAAAAAAACAGAATAGGAATAGAACTAGTTAATACACAAACCGACTTTAGGAGGTTCATGCATTCAATAAATTAGGACTAAATAAAAAACCTGCAAGGCATTGCAGGTTTCTTAATTCCTCAAAACAAGACACTAACTTAAGGTTACATCCCCAAGATACAAACTGGTGGCGGCTTCATCTTCAGACTCGGTGACAAAGGTTGCGTAAAGCATCACTTCCATTCCCGCCATATAAGCCGGAAACTGCAAAGCTGCTGCTGCCGCATTACGGCGGATACCGTCATTAAAGATCACCGCCCGCGCCAGGGTTTCTATATACCCCACCACGATCAGCTTGTCTGTGGCATTGGCAAAACCCTGCCCACTGTTGTCTGCCCAGGTCAGGTTAACGAGTTGGTTTGCCGCCACCGCGGTAGCCGGATTGGCAAGTCCCTGCAGATCACCTTTGCTGATGAGCACTTTGGCCGCGTCAATGGTAAAGCCGCCTGCCCCGTCAGGAACCACCACTTCCTTAATAAAATAACTGGTCGCCAGGTTGTAGGCCGACTTGTCTTTTTGGCGTTTGCCGAAATACAGGCTTACCACGCTTTTAACCGGATTGAGAAACGCGATTGCCACGCTAAAGCGCAGACGTTGTTCTACCTGCAGGTCGGTAGGTGCTTTGGTACTGCTGGCCGGTAAGCTGCGCAATACGTTTTTACCACGCCAGCGGGCGCCAATTACCGAACCTACTTTACCGCTAAATCCTCCCAGGATTCCTTTTTCAAATGTTGCCATAATACTGTGTTTTTAAAGGTTAAACTGTTAATTGATTACCAAAGTAGTACGGCTTTTAAGCACTTCCAAAAGTCTGCACGTGATTGCAGGCCATTGCAGTTAATTGCACGCGATTGCATTCCATTGCATACGATTGCACGCCATTGCAGGGTCATGGCAAAAAATAGGGGGTTTTGTTCGGTTCAGGTTCGAGATTGGTTCGGGTGTGGTTCGGGGATGCAGGGATGGGGTTTGCTACAATCTCAGGATGTGTTTGTTCGGGATGGGACTTTGGGCGAAGGAAACTGGGGGTTGAATGGGAAGTAGCCCCTTCGATACAATGCTCCTGGGGTCGCATCACTCAGGGTTCAGTGAGCAGTCTCAGTCGGCAGTTTTCATTGATTTCGAAGAAGCCCAAAACGACGAGATATCCCATCTGATTGAGGTTGCAGATTCTAGGTTAGAGGTGAAAAGTAGAAAGCGGAAAACCACAAACAGCAAACGGAAAACAGAAAACCCTAAACAAAAAACGGAAAACAACAAACCAAATACAGCAAAAAGTTTCTGTACCTTTAATTACCCAATAACATACCTTATGACCATTCTCTACCTCCACGGACTTGAAAGTAAACTCAGTACTGCTAAAAAAGCGGTATTGGAACAGTACGGCACCGTCCTGGCTCCAGATCTGGACTATCACCACAATCCCGATGCGGTACAGCAGGTTTATGAAACGTATAAAGGGCAACCTATAGACTATGTGATGGGCAGTAGTATGGGAGGTTTTGCAGCCTTTCACCTGTGCCGGGCTTTTGACAAACCGGTATTGTTGTTTAATCCTGCTCTGGTGAAACGCTCGGTGCCTCAAAATATACCGACGTTTAAAACACCAACATCGGGATTTGGACAGGTGGTTTTGGGCGGAAATGATACGGTTGTTGACCCGGCGGATACGCTGCGTTTTTTAGTCGACCAACTTAAAGCCGGATTTGACTATCACCTCCACCTTCGTGCCGAGATGGGACATCGTACCCCGCTGGACGTGTTTGAGGAGGAAGTGGGGTTGTTTTTAACCAGAAAATACTAAAACAGGCAATGGGCTATCGCTTGCTTATGCTTCTGTATTTGGCTATAATTTGATCAATACCTGTTTTCCATTGAAGAATCTTTTCACTAGGCTCCAAATCCCCTTCCCACATGTTATGATTCCAATCTGCATATAAATAAATGGGCTCCTTAATACTATTCCAATAATACTTAAAACCACTAAACTCATACTCTTCATAGGTTTGCTTCCACTCCCCAAATAACTCATTTAATGTACTATACGGCTCTTTGATATTTAGTACCCAACGGCGATCTTCCCAACTCACTTCAATACGATCATAATAGTTTAAACAAGTTGGATTATAGACATCTCCGTAGAAATGTACAGGTATAAATTTCTTGTTCAAAAAATGCCTGCTTAGTCGATCGCATAATGCCTGACATTGCTCGTTAACAGACATTAATATAGTGACGTCAAATTTAGATTCCCTATAATACGTGCTAATATGCTCTACAGAAGCACTTGAGACAATTGCAGCCATTTCTCTTTTGGCATTTTTAAAAAAGTCGCTACTATCAACTTCAATATCGTGATCGCTTAGCGTATATAGACCTAAACTATCTCCTAATTCCTGATGTACAAATAAGCTACCCATTTCTCTATTATTTAGTTCTGAATATTCATAAAGATTCATCGAACTTATAATTAAGAGATCTCCATTAAAATAGCACTTACTGTGTATGTGTGGGTGGTGTAGTAAACTGACATTATCTAACGATAGTAATTTGCTTTTTTCTCTATCATTCAACTTATTTTCCCGGTAAATCAATATGATCTGCACCCCATTTTTATTTGCTACTTGCAATGCTTTAAAAATGTTTTTTGAAATTTGAACATAAGGAACAATTAAAACGAGTTCGTCTTCACTGCTTTTTATAAGTTCCGGAATAAATTGATTGAGGCGTTGCGTATTAAGAAATAAGGCCAAGTATAATTAATTTGAGTTTATTTCCTGCAATATTACTAACTCAAGAAAACATTTAATCTTGTTTTGCGTAAAATTCCAAAAGTCATCCTTAACACTTTTTTTGACTTTATTAATAATAATCCCTACTTTTAAATCCCCCTGCATAACCTGAACATCCAAGCTAACCGACAACATTAATGCCTGCATTATCGCTTTTCTTTTGCGGTGTATATCCGCACTATCTTTTCTCGATAAGCTTTAAGTTTCAAAATGTCTACGTATGAATAAAAAGGATTTAACGGAAAGGGATATTTGTACCAAGTTTATAAATCCTGCAATACAAAGGGCTGGTTGGGATATTCGCAAACAGGTGCGTGAAGAAGTCTTCTTTACAGATGGTCGAATTATTGTGCAGGGCAATTTACATACGCGTGGTAAGCGTAAGCGTGCAGACTACATCTTATATCACAAACCTAATACACCGCTTGCTATTATTGAGGCTAAAGATAATAACAATCCTGTTGGAGCCGGGATGCAACAAGCATTGGAGTATGCTGATATATTACAGATACCCTTTGTATTTACCTCAAATGGTGATTCGTTTCTTTTTCACGACAAAACCGGTTTATATGGTGACGTCGAAACCGAATTACCTATGGATCAATTTCCTTCTCCGAAATACTTATGGGAACTTTATCTGAAGTATAAAAATATTGATACTCCCGAAGCTTTAGAGGTTGTAGAGCAAGATTATTATGTAGACATCAGCGGAATGAGTCCGCGCTATTATCAGCAAAACGCGGTGAATAGAACCGTTGAGGCCATCGCAAAAAAGCAGGATCGTATTCTACTGGTTATGGCTACCGGTACCGGTAAAACCTATACCGCTTTCAATATCATTTGGAGGTTATGGAAAGGGCAAATTAAAAAGCGTATTCTTTTTCTTGCCGATAGAAATGCATTATTGACCCAAACTAAAAATGGGGATTTCTCTCCTTTTGGAAGTGAAATCATGCACATCATCAAGAATCGAAAAATTGATAAATCCTACCAAATTTACTTTGCTCTTTATCAGGGCTTAACCGGTAATGAAGAATCAAAAAATGCTTATAAGGAATTCAGTCGTGATTTTTTTGATCTGGTAGTTATAGATGAGTGTCACCGGGGCAGTGCATCTGAAGCCTCTGCCTGGCGTGAGGTGCTTGATTATTTTAGCTCTGCTACTCAGGTTGGATTAACCGCTACTCCCAAAGAGACTAAAGATATTTCTAACATCGCCTATTTTGGCGAACCCGTTTACACCTACTCGCTTAAACAAGGTATTGATGATGGCTTCCTGGCTCCTTACAAAGTGGTACGTATCAGCACTACGGTTGATGAAGGCTGGCGACCCACAAAGGGCTTAAAGGATAAGTACGGCAATGAGATTGAAGATCGCATTTATAACCTTAAGGATTACGACCGTACTCTGGCTATTGACGAGCGTACGCAGCTAGTCGCTCAAAAAATCACCGAATACCTCAAAGGAACTGATCGTTTTGCAAAAACCATAGTTTTCTGTACAGATATAGATCACGCAAACCGAATGCGCATTGCACTTATTAATGAAAATGCAGACCTGGTTGCCAAGCATCAACATTACGTGGTGAAAATTACCGGTGATGATGAAGTGGGAAAACGCGAACTCGACAACTTTACAGACGTTGAAGAACGTTTCCCCGTTATTGCGACCACTTCAAAAATGCTTACTACCGGTATAGACACAAAAATGGTTAAGGTGGTTGTGCTTGAAGCCAATATAGGTTCGATGACCGAATTTAAACAGATCATTGGCCGCGGTACACGAATACGGGAAGCCGAAGGTAAGGTCTATTTTACCATTATGGACTTTAGAAAAGCGACTAACCATTTCGCAGACCCCGATTTTGATGGAGAACCGGTACAAATCTATGAACCAAAACCTGATGAACCTGTGGTACCTCCAGATGAAGAGGATACTCCTGTTATAGACGGTGATTGGCCAGATAATGATGAGCCCGATTATCCTGAAGGAGACCCCCCCGATATTGATATTGATGGAGGTCCTCATAAAATAAATAAATTTTACGTTAATAATATCAAAGTAAGCGTAGCGCACGAACGCGTGCAGTACTACGGTAGAGATGGTAAGCTAATTACCGAATCCCTAAAAGATTATACCAAAGAAAACCTAAATAAACAGTTTGCTTCACTTGATGATTTTTTACTACGCTGGAACAGTACCGAAAAGAAAGATGAATTATTTAGGGAATTGGCTGAGCATGGTGTATTATTAGAAGCCTTGCGCGAAGAGGTAGGAAAAGACCTAGACGATTTTGATCTCATTTGTCACATCGCATTTGATCAACCAGCGCTAACGCGCAAAGAACGGGCAAACAATGTAAGAAAGCGCAATTACTTTGCTAAATATGCGGGTATTGCGCAACAAGTTTTAGACAGCCTTTTGGTGAAATACGAGAATGAAGGTATTACTGCTATTGAGGAAGGCTCCGTACTCAAAGTAAAGCCTTTAAATGAGTTGGGATCGCCAGTAGAACTGGTACGTGCTTTTGGTAAACGTACCGACTTTGAGCAAGCAATTAAAGATTTAGAAAATGAAATCTATAGCACCGGAGCATAATGGCTAAGCCTCAGTTTTCAGAAACACAATTTGTGATGGGTTTTTTAAGTGAGTATTTTAATCACTATAGATCAAAATACCCTAAAAGAAAGCCCCCATTTTTTCTGCCAACAACTTCTCTTGAGCCTGTATTTGCATCAGATTTTATAATAAGGGGATTATCAAGTATTGAATTTTTTCAATTTAAACGAAGCGAATTCATGAATGCTCGCAGGGGAGATGTGGAGATTAAAAGTGGTCTTCCAAAAAGTTTCAAACCCTATTATAGATTTAAGGTGTATAATGACGGGCATATACCGCAGTTTAATAGACTTAGAGCTATTGCGGCATTAGATAAAAGATTTAAAGTCTATTACTGTGCACCTAAATTTCATAGCAATACAGAATTTCAAACACTTTTTTGGAATAATAAAATCATTGAAAATTCTGCAATTATAAATTGCAATCAATTTAATCAACAAGGTTTTAAGCCACCCTATTTTGATATAAACGACGGAAGACAACACTATATAGTTTATAATAGTGTTAGTACAACCGGTTATTTATGCTCAAAACCTAAAGGTTTTAGATTGACTAAAAATATAGTTTTTGAAAAAAGTGAAGATGCAAATATTGTAGATAATGAAACGTATAATATCTGGCTGATAAATACTTTGTACAACTTTATCTTAGAAAATGATGATAATGTAAACAATTTAGAATTAACTAAAACAGCAAATGAAAGCTTGGTTTCAAAATTGTTTTATTCAGCAGATTTACTAATGCAACGATATGGAATACTAACACAATTAAAATATTACTGATAAATGAGTAACATCACTTCAAATATAAAATCTATACGTGATATAATGCGTAAAGACACTGGTGTTGACGGTGACGCACAGCGTATTTCACAAATGGTATGGATGCTTTTTATGAAGATTTTTGCCGATAAGGAAGAAGAATGGGAAATCACCATAGACAATTATGAGAGCCCTATTCCCGAAAAACTAAAATGGCAAAACTGGGCAGCTGATGAAGAAGGATTGACCGGAGACCAGTTGATGGACTTTGTTGACAATGAGCTGTTTCCTGTGCTTAAAGATCTGGATATTACTATTAGTCCACAGGCTAATATCATTCGTTCGGTATTTGAGGATACCTATAATTATATGAAAAACGGAACCTTGTTCCGTCAGGTGATCAATACCATAAATAAGATTGACTTTAACAGCTCTACAGACCGCCACCTCTTTAATGATATTTACGAGACCATCTTAAAAGAATTACAGTCTGCGGGTTCATCGGGAGAATATTATACCCCGCGTGCTGTAACCCAGTTTATGGTCGATATGATAGACCCCCAACTGGGGGAGACCATTCTGGACCCGGCTTGCGGTACCGGTGGTTTCCTGACTTGTAGTATTGATCATATCCGCAAGCAGGTAAATACCCCGCAAGACCGTGCTATTTTACAAAACTCCATTCGTGGTATTGAGAAGAAACCCCTTCCCCATTTACTATGTACAACCAACCTGATGCTCCACGGTTTTGACCTTCCCGCTGTTCGCAGGGATAATTTATTGAGCAAACCCTATAGCGACTGGGGAGCTAAAGACAAGGTAGATGTCATTCTTACCAACCCACCGTTTGGAGGCGTTGAAGAAGATGGGACGGAAACCAACTTCCCGCAAAAATTCAGGACTAAAGAAACCGCAGACTTATTCTTAGCTTTAATAATACGCTTGCTTAAAGACGGTGGGCGTGCCGCGGTAGTATTGCCTGACGGAACCTTATTTGGCGAAGGTGTAAAAACGCGGGTTAAAGAAGAACTATTAGATAAATGCAATCTGCATACGATTGTACGTTTACCCAATGGTGTTTTTAATCCCTATACCAGTATCAACACCAATTTACTATTCTTTGAAAAAGGAACTCCTACCAAGGAGATTTGGTATTATGAACACCCCTATCCCGAAGGCGTAAAAAGTTATAATAAAACCAAGCCTATCAACATTGCAGAGTTTGATACCGAAAAAGACTGGTGGGAAAATAGAGAAACCAACCCATTAGCCTGGAAAGTCACTTCAGAAGAAATTAAAGCAAAGAACTACAATCTTGATTTTAAAAACCCACATCAGGAAATAGATACGCTTGCAGCTCCAGAAGTTATACTAGAACGATACCGTAAAACGGAGGCTAAAATTAGCAGCATACAAGATGAGATTGTTAAAGTATTAACCGAAGCTTTACAATAGATGCAGTTACTTAAACACTTTCATAAACTCAGCATTCATCCTAAAAATGCTAACGATCTTAAAGGGCTGATTCTTCAGTTAGCGGTACAAGGAAAATTAACAGCAGACTGGAGAAAAGAAAACCAAGACCTTATTAGCGGTTTGAACTCAGCTGAAAATCTTAAAAAATCGATTAAAGCTGAAAAAATAACACTAATTAAAAAGAAATTAATTAGAAATATTAAAACATCTGCTTTTAGAAAAAATGACTATTACATAGATACACCTGAAAATTGGGAATGGATTAAACTAGGAGAGCTTGGGGCTATATTTAATGGCAACAGTGTAAATAAGAGTGTGAAACAAGCGAAGTATGAAGGCCTTGATAATGGCTATCCATATTTGGGAACTAAGGACATTGGTTATGGCTTTGAGACTATAAACTATGAGAATGGAGTTAAAATCCCCAAAGGTGAAGATAAATTTAAAGTCGCTCATAAAGGTTCTGTGTTAATTTGTTCTGAAGGCGGAAGCGCAGGAAAGAAATGTGGTATTGTAAATAAAGATGTATGCTTTGGGAATAAGTTATATGCTATTGAGCCATTTCAAAACATCGAACCTACCTTTCTCCTATCCCTATATCTAACCCCTAAATTTTTTGAGCAGTTTCAATCTAGAATGACTGGGATAATTGGTGGAGTTTCTATATCAAGATTTTGTGATATTGCTGTTCCCTTGCCTTCTTTGGAGGAACAAAAAGAAATCGTCCGAGTTGTCGAAATCCTTTTTAAAGAAGTTGAACAATTAGAAAGCCTTACCCAAAAGCGCATCCAACTTAAACAGGATTATGTTGTTTCGGCTTTAAACCAGTTAGCCACTCTAAATACCCAAACAGCCTGGCAAGAGTTGACTCCCCACTTCTCCGCTTTTTTTGATGATGTTACGAACATCAAAAAACTACGAGAAACTATTTTACAGTTGGCCGTACAAGGTAAACTCACTGCAGACTGGCGCGCTCGTCATCCTGAACTTGTTTCAGGATCACATCACGCAAATGAACTCCTTAAAAACATCCAAATAGAGAAAGCCCAACTCATTAAAGAAAAGAAAGTCAAAAAAGAGAAAGCTTTACCCCCTATTACTCCCGAAGAGATTCCTTACGAATTACCAGAGGGTTGGGTTTGGTGTAGGTTACAGGATATTGTAAATGTGGGAACGGGTTCTACTCCTGCAAAATCCAATTCAGCGTACTATTCAGGTACTATTCCTTGGTATACAAGTTCAGCGACAAACGACTTATTTGCAAAAGAAGCCGAAAAACTAATTTCGGACAAAGCTCTAAAAGAAACAAACTGCAAAGTATTTCCAAAAGGAACACTAATTATAGCAATGTATGGTCAAGGTAAAACCCGAGGTCAAATAAGTGAGTTGGTTGTTCCAGGTGCCACTAACCAAGCAGTCGCTGCAATGGTATTTTATCAATCATCTTACGAATTTAAAGATTATATAAAATACTTCTTTCGGAAAATATATCAAGAAATAAGGCTTCTAGCAGAAGGTGGAGCTCAACCTAATTTGAATGTAGGCAAAATAAAAAATACTCTTCTTCCACTCCCTCCGCTAGAAGAACAAAAAACTATTGTAGAAAAAGTAAATGCTCTCATGAGTCTTTGCGATACTCTGGAGCAAGAAGTAAAGACCAGTGAAGAGCAACTTGAGGATTTGATGCAAAGTGTGTTACGGGAGGTTTTTGAGAGTAAAGCTGAAGAGAAAGTAGCGTTATCTATGGCTGCGGAGCCAGAGGAGGGTTATAACACAAATACTTTTGACGAGATCTTTGAAAGTCTCAATTATGACTATGAAGTAGCTGCTGTGGTTCTATTAACGCAAGAACGTTTTGGTTTTACTTATGGTAAAAAATACGTTCATAAAATGTTTAGCAACATTGACTTTTTGAATGAGCTACCTATATTTAAAGACCTAGAATTTCAAGAACACGGTTGGGGTATGTACTCCCCTGTTCTCAAAAAAACATTGGAAAGTGAAGTTTTTGTGACCTACCAAAGTCTATCAACCGCTAAGAAAACCCTACAGGTAAAACCCAAAGCAATACCTCAAATTACCAAATGGATCAATGCCAAAGAAAATAAGCAGTTTGTAAATCAGGTAAAAAATATGCTCACGATCTACGAGCAGCCGCTTATAGATAAAAGCATGAATCGTATTGAGCTTTTGAATACTGTTTTAGAATGCATGGTCGTTCTTAAGAAAAATAATCTAAAGGCTATACGTGCTAAGATGGAAAACTGGAAAATGTTTGAGGGCAATTACAATACAAAAGCAGAGAAGTTCAGTGAAAATGAAACATTACATATGATTCATTTCATTAATGGGTTGAGATGAATTAAGTAGATAACCATATTCTATAGTTTCAAAAATAATTTCATGCTCGTCGAAACACTTTTAAATGGGATTAACCCCATACGCCTAAAAAGCGAAAAAAATCGAAGTGATAAAAGCTTCAACATTTTTACTATCCTTAGAAAACCGCACGACGAGGAACATTTACATTCTGCTTTTCTATATGAAATGTTGAATACCGAAGGAAGTCACCTAATGGGTAATTTATTCCTTAAAATATTTCTCAAAAAGTTAAACCTTAACGCAGATAAGTCTAGTCAATTTTCAATTTTTAAAGAATCTATGAAAATTGACCTGTTCCTAACAAGCCCGGAAATGGCCATAGTAATAGAAAATAAAATTTGGGCCTGTGATCAAGATTTGCAATTGGAACGTTATTATTTAAAAGCACAACTTCAAGGCTTTCATAACATTTTCTTGGTCTATTTGACTTTGGATGGAAAAAAACCCTCAAAAAAAAGCCTTGGAAGTCTGGATTTAAAAGAAGTTAAATGTATTTCATATCGAGACTTTATAAAAGACTGGATAGACCTCTGTATTTTAGAATGTGCAAATAGATCAAATTTAACAGAGGTTTTTAAACAATACAAAAATCTTATAACACAGCTTTCAATGGATCAGAAAGAAATAGAACAAAGATTAGAATTAATGAATTTTCTTGGCCAAAATGACAACGCTATAAATGCTCAATTCTTGGTAAATAATTGGATACATATGAAATGGCATACAGAATTTGAATTCTGGAACGCGCTAAATTCAAAAGTTTCTGAGGTCTCAGATTTTGAAGTCATTGAATGTAAAAAATATTCAATTGAGGCTATTGACAAATCAGTGCACAGTTCTCGAAATAGGAATCTAAGCTATGGCTTGATGATCAATACAGGATTAGCTCAAATAGAATCTGATAAAGATTTAGTTATTTATATTGAAAGAGGTGGTTACATTTTAACCATCGGCCTTTGCGTGCTACATAAAGACCAACCTTATTATCAAACCATAGAAAGTGAAGAATTAAAACAAATGGTTAGCCCTAAGATTTTTCAAAATTCTGCTGAAGAATTTTGGTTAGGTTGGGAACATATTAGTCGTAAAATTAACTTTGAAAGTTTCCAAGATGAGGATACTCTAAGATTGATGAATCTTGAGTTTAGAGATATAGTTGTAGACGAATTAATTGCGACTATAAAAGAAAAAAATCACCAAATTGAAAAGTTGATTTTAACTTAAAAAATTGGATATACATCAATGGAGGCAAAATATTCAAATGAAAATATTGATAAAGCAAAAGAAGCCTTAACATCTAATCACGCTCAGCTTGTAAAAACCTTCATAAAAAAAAACGGTATTTCAAAATCATTATTAACAGAGCAAAGTGGTGTATATATTTTTTGGTGGGAAGGTAGTTTAGAGGGTTTCACAAAAACAGTCACGAGTAGTATATTTTTAATCAATGGTAAAAAAACACATAAAGAACAGATTAAAATATGCTTTACAAAAGAATGGATTAAAAAAGCTACTCATCATAATAAAGTATGTTTATATGTAGGTAAAACCACAAATTTAAGAGATAGAATCTCTAAACATCTAAAACTGGGTTCCCCTACACTCTGGAAAAACAAAAAACGAAATAGTGGCTCAAAGCCCAACACCGTTAGTCAAATGCGAATAGGTTTAGAAACGGTTTACAATAAAGATATGCTTGAAGAAATTAAAAATCAAGTCTCTATAAGTTATCATCCTATGAATAAGTATAGTGAATCTATAAATAGGTTTTACGTAGAAGATTTTCTTATAGCCCATTATTTTCCATTATTTAATATTGATATAGAGCGATAAAGTTTAATTCTAGTACTAATCTAGATTTATCACCCAAGTTATGAACCACCTCTATCTGTTCGGCTAATCAAGGTTTTAAAGCAGCAGATCATCAAGACCTACCACAAGCAGTATACCTATTCCGAAACCACGGTAGACTGGGATCGCTTTAGCATCACACCTCAAAGTAACAGCGAGTTTTATGCCACCTATCCGCTGGAGTATAAAGTGCGTTCTAAAGAAACATGACCCTGGCGCACCTGCGATCTAAAACTAATTACTGTTTGGGATAAAAAGTATAGACTGGTGAGTATTCAGGAGGTGAAGTAAATTTCTATGAACTTAACTTCTTCGCAGGGTAAGGAAATTATCTAACTTTAAAAAGATGGCTAGTAATTGATCCTTTTCTATTCGTTTAGCCAAATAGTTGCTTAAGTTATTAAAGTCGATCTCTACTTCGCTATACGTCTCCGATGCAAAATGACACCAGTTCTTTTTTGTTAGACAACTATTTAAATTTACTAAGTTAAATTCTTCTTCTGAAAAATGTTCTTCAGTTAAATCCAAACAATCTTTGATAGCCTTATCCTTTAGCTCTACAATGACATTCATACTTTGGTATTGCATATCCCATAACCGTGAATAGCCTACAGTAAATAACAAGTCTGGATTATGTTTCGAATACACGTGAATTAAATTGCTTCCAGCAACTATATTTAAAAAAGAATCATCCGGGTCTAATTCTTTGAATGCCTTTATTACTCCTTTTTTCACATAATCTTCAAAACGCTCTAGAAACCTTCGAGCTTGAAGTAATTGATCTTGATGCTCTTTATAAAATTGCAGTTCCTCTAGTTTCATATCTGGTGTACTCATATTTTGAATGTTTTGGGCAAAATCCTTTAAATAGACAGCATATTTATCACTTGCTCGAAGTAAATATGCTCCGCTGTTTTGCAGTACGCGCAGCATTAAGTCTTGATGTTTAATATTTATAAAATGTAGTGCCGTTTCTAGTTTATTGGTACTAATCTTATGAATGGTATCTAAAGAAAGAATGATCCCAATCATTTCAGTCTTTTGAATGCCCTTTTTTTGAATACTCTGCCAATAGTCATCAAGATCATTGTTTACAATATGATATACTTTATTCTCAATGATTATAGCTTGCTGCTCGTTGTGTAACAGCAAGTCAATTCGCCCTCCCTTTTTTGTGCTGTATTCGGTTTCTATTGTAAAATCACTAAAATTTTGCAAGGCTTCTTTCTGCTTACCTAGTTTAGACTCCTGTATCAATTCAAGTAAACTGGATATAAACAGATCTTGAAATCCGTGTTCCTGTTCTACGTCAAAAAAGAACGCGTAGATGTTAGATAACACATTCTCGTAATGGGGTTGTCTGGCAATTTCTAAAAAAGTTAGGGGCTTGGGTTCAATTATGGGTATTGCTGCTGTGTCTAGGAATTCTTGTAGCTCTTTGAAATTCATTTCACATGTCTGGTATAATTGATTAACTCCTATTCTGCTAGAGACAGACTTCCGGCCTTAAGTCTGTCAGGTTTAATGACTTTAAGATACTGCTCATTCAATACATCTAAATACGAAGTTCCCTTTCTTTCGATAATTACACTCTGAAAACTACTACCGTTGCCTTTTACAGGGTTTATGCCAACATAAATGACATTAGCTTTTGATAATAATCTACTAACTATAATATCAAATCCATGATACAAACTTATAGCTTCAGGAATAGCTTAAAGGCCCTTATTGAGTTTATTGTAATAATATTCCGCTTGCTGCTTCTAAATTTTAACACGCATACTCTTATTCTAATGAATCACAAAAACCTTAAGTACAATGTATAAATACTATTGAAACTTTAAATAAGGAATTCCGTAAAAGCCAATAATTTCAAGTAGAAATCCTTATTTAAGATAAATTTGCAGCGTAAACCTAAACTGTGAACTACCTCTTTATCTGTTCGGCCAATAAGCAGCGTTCTAAAACCGCTGAGGACTATTTTGCCGCTAAATACCCACAAGTGCAATTTTTAAGTGCCGGGACCAATCTGCGCTTGTGCTGGCAGGAAGGCACTACTCCGCTTACAGAGGATTTACTGCACTGGGCAGACCGCATCTGGGTGATGGAGCAACGCCATCTGGATCACCTCAAAAAAACCGGCAGCTCAAAGCCCTACAACAAAGTCACCGTCCTTCACATCCCAGACCACTACCCCTACTACGACCCGGAGCTTATTAGACTATTGGAGGAGAAGGTTAGGCTCTTGAGAGTTTTCTGTTAATCGTTAAACGTTAATGGGTTACAAATTTTCTGAATTGAATACTTGTGCCTGCTGACTAATGCTGAGTGCAGAGTTATTTTGAATCGCAAAAAAGTAACTCAACACTTAGAATTCTTAACTCTGCATTCTGCTAACTGCGCACTGAGACTGCCTACTGTTTTCGTATTTCGTATTTCTAATTTTGTATTTTGTATTTTTTGAAACCGGGAGTGCTGCGAGCCTGAGAGCATCTAATCGAAGGAAAGGACTCGGGCTGAATGTAATTTTGAATTTTAAACCACCCAGATGTGATTTCTCAGTCCCTCGGGCTCCTTCGAAATGACTAAATCGTATATACCTCAATTGTTTGATACTCTTACCACATGGAAAGAAATATACCCATTACTAGGTATTGTTACGGAAGTCTATATTAGATTGCTTTACATATAACTTACTAAATCCCGGAACCGTGAAAAATTCTGTTTACCTTCTTTTGCTCCTGCCGTTTTTATGTTTTGCTCAGAACAAAGCTCCCAGAGCTAAAATTAATTCGGTATTGAAAAGCTATGAATCTGAAATCAATGATACTGTTTTTGTTAATAACAAGACCTTAAATATTCTTATAGGAAATGTATTAAACCAATACCTGCCCAGCACCAAAATTTCTACACAACCGGCAAGTTTTGTCTTAGACAATGATGATAATTCATTAAGCTTAATGGGTAATTATGATCATAGAGCAGAAACGTATGGATATCTAAACTACCTGTTATCAGGAGGAATTAAATTAAAAGGCGAACCTACTGGTTCCTTCTATAACTTCAAAGATTCTAACTGGGCTCAAAATATTGGTGCTCAGTTAAAATTCACTTATTTTTTCTCGGGTACGCTTACTAAAAACTCCGATCAACAGATAAGCAGCCTTTTAAAAGACTATAGAGAAAAGACAATAAAAAATTTAGCACTTGAAGCTTTAGAAACCAAACCTTTAGACAGCGTAGAATTGGCAGAATTAATAGCAACTAAAGAAGCTGAATATATTCTTAAAAATGATTTATACGTATCAATGCGTAAATTTTGGGTAACCTTGCAAGGATATATTCCGCTTACCAAAAGCAGTAAAACCTTTACCAATACCACAGATGCAAGCATACTCGCTGACCATCAGTTCGAAGCCTGGGATGCATCTCTTAGTTTTAATGGATTTTTCAAATGGAAAGATGCCTCATTGAGTTTCTCAGCCATTCCTCGAGTTTATCAAAACAACAACATATTAACGGAGGCGGTTAAAAAACGAACTTTTACCTCTTTTGAAGGATCTCCAGAAGGACAGCCTGCTCTTACTAAAACAGACTCGTATTATTATGGCGAGTATGAAGAGTTTACATCTGGCCAGGTAAAAGCTGAAGTAACATCACTTTATAAAGATTTTATAGGGGTTAGTGCAGCACTGGAACAAAACTTTTGGAATGGCTACGATGCCTTAAACTGGAAATTGGGCATTCCCCTAAATCTAAAAAACAAAGACGGAGAATCAAGTATTGCCTTTGAACTGCAATGGCGCGAGTTTAATAAACAACACTATCTGGGAATAAGCATAGGTAAGGCATTTGGTAAATTTCTGGATTAATTATACTTATTACTATACTTCAATAGCGCTCGGTCTCCTTCGAAATAACTATTTACCAACGCTGAACGCGGAGTGCAGAGTTAGCAGTTATTTTGTATTTCGTATTTCTAATTTTTTATTTTTCGGGACCGGGAGTGATGCGACAAAGGAGCATCGTATCGAAGGGTCAACCTACAAGCTCTGGCTTCGATACAAATTTCACTGCGCTACGCTACGCAAAATTAACTCAGCCAACGCTTTGGCTATGATAATTCAGAATGCTGACTGCTGCAAGGAAACATCCCTCCTAACCTCCCTCCGACTGTAAGGAAAGAGTCAAGGGAGGAATTTTATACTTACTAAAAACTTCCCCCTTCCTTCGAAGGAAGGGCTGGGGATGGATGTAATTTTGAATTTTAAAGCTTAAACGTTCAACCAATCGAGTTTGATTTCTCAGTCGTTCTGGCTCCTTCAAAAGGACTGTTCGCAAATTCTGAATCCTGAATGCGGAGTGCAAAGTGAGGAATTATTTTGAATCGCAAATGTACTTCCCTAAATAGCGTTGACCGTTTTTAGGTTATTATTTCATTGTTAAAAATAGTCATTGTTGTTCTTTGTTGGCTAGCCAACAAAGAACACTGTTTCTCAAAGGCTACTGGGGTCATTTTCTGTATTGCATTGTGCGTTCTTACGTAGTTATAGTTTATTACTGCTCTTTTGATCCTTGTCTTTAGTTCACTGAAGCTTTTGGGTTTCCAGCGTTCGATGTAATCATTTTTGATGGTCCTGTTTATCCGTTCAGCATAGGCATTGTCCTGAGCTGATAGTGCCATACTGATCTTTACTCCATTCTGCTCAAGCAGGTCTGTGTAACCTTTATAGGTGTACTGACTACCCCTGTCAGAATGATGGATCTCAGGTGCCCGGTTTTCTTTGAGCGCCATCTTTAAGGCACTTACATTGGCACTGGCACGCATATGGTCACTTACGCTATACCCTACTATTTTCTTAGTGTAAACATCAATTATAAAAACTGCGTAGTAGTGCTTGCCTTCAATAGGAATGTAGGTGATGTCTGACTGCCAGATGGTATTGGGTTTATTTACCTGCATCCCTTTGATCAGATTGGGGTAATACAGCTTAGAAGCTATAGTGGTTCTCCTGTAGTTCTTCTTAAACTTGAGCCTGTAACCTAAAGACATCATCGTTTCTACAAACCGATCCCTTCCTATAAAATCGGGTTGAAGTATATCATACATTTTCTCCACCCCACAACCGGGGAAATCTTCCCGGAGCTCATCGGCCTCAACAACCACCTGCGCTACCTTAGCATCAAAATCCTTCTGACGCCTGGCATATTGATGCACAGCCTGCTTGGTAATACCTATGCTGCTGTAGAGTTGATTTAAGGAAAAACTCATTTCTTTGGGCTTTTCCCTGATCCTTGCGATGGTGGGGTGGAGTAGTTTTTTTTGATGTCAATATCCAATTCATCTTTGGCTACTTCAATCATCGTCTCTAGAAAGTCGATCATTATCTGCTTACGGCCAACAGTGGCCTCAAGTTCTTTGACTTTCTGCTCTAGCTCTTTTACTTTCTGGGAACTGCTTTGTTTCATCTCTACTACTCGGAATCCTTTCTCATTAAAGTTAGAGAATTTATAAATCCATTTGTAAATACTCGTGCCGGATACTCCGTGAAGTTTACTCAGCTGAGTGACACTATAAGTACCAGATTCAAAGTCCGAGACGATCTGACGTTTAAAATCATCAGTAAAACATCGGTGCTTGCGAATAATTTGTACGTTTGCTTTCATTGTTAATCACATTTAAGTGGTCAACCTATATCAGGGACGTACA
>NZ_KZ319310.1 GCF_002744755.1 Leeuwenhoekiella nanhaiensis
GTTTAAAAGATTGAAACGAAAAGCCTGTCCCGAAGGGAACGCACTGATAAAAGTGACCCTAGTCTATCGAAAATTAGATAGAAGGATGGGTTTAGAAACTTCGGTATGTTCCCATTAAATAACTATTTGCCTCTTCTTCTTTGAAACGCGCGTTTTCTGCATCCCAATGCAGGGTTTGATTGGGAAAACGACCTGCTATGACGCCTAATAGGATAGTTTCGGTTAAACGTGCAGCATAATCAAAGGGTGCAGAAGGTTGACCTTTACCTAAACAGGCATCAATAAATTCGTGATAGTGCTTTGGGCTTTCGGCTTCATAGTCGCGTACAGGTGTTCCTAAATTATGCTTTTCAGAAATTGTTTTTATTTCCTTACTGATATCGACATATTTTCCTTTTACAATTTTAAGAGGTAGTTGCATAAAGTGGGGCAGAAGCAGTCTTCCCTTTTCACCCACAAACATGGCTCCCTGTTCGGGAAGTTGCCCTTTTTCGGCAATACCGGCATCTAAGGAGGTCTTCTCTTTTAGATTTTCATTTTTTGATGAATCAGACTTCGTATTTGTGGAGTCAGGAAGGATTAAATCTTCATTTAGTAAAGGTGCACCCGGACCATCGTACCAGATCCATTTTAAACTTTCTGTCGTGTATTTGGTACCTGGAAACTCATAGGTTACCATATTCTGTTCCGGATAGCCGAAATCATTAGGAGGGCGGCAGTCATTTTTTATAGTTTGAGGAACGCCTAATGCCAATGCATTGTACGGCGTGTCGAAAATATGCACTCCCATATCTCCCAGTGTCGCGCAGCCGTAATCAATCAGTTTTCTCCAGTTTGCCGGGTGATAAAAGCCTTCTTTGTATGGTCGCTCCTGTGCTGTGCCTAACCACAGATTCCAGTCCAGCTGCGGGGGGACAGGATCTGATCCTTCCGGTTCCGGTCCGTTATAGCCCCAGTTTTTGGGAGACCAGGCGTGAACGGTGTGTACTTTGCCTATAATTCCCGATTGTATGAGAAGGGTTGCTAACTTGTAATCGTAAAACGAGTGCACCTGAATACCCATTTGGGTCACCAGATTTTTGTTAGCCGCCAATTGCCGCATTTCACGGGATTCTGATACATAGTGCGTTAGGGGTTTTTGGCAGTAAACCGGCTTGTTATTTTGCATCGCGAGGAGCGCAGCCGGTGCGTGAATATGATCTGGAGCCGAAATAACCACGGCATCGATCTCGTCTCCCAACTCTTTGAGCATTGCGCGGTAGTCAAAGAATATTCGGGCTTGAGGATGATTTTTATGGGCTACAGCTAAATTGATCGCGTCCACATCACAAAGGGCTTTTACAACGACCTGAGGATGCGAAGCCATAGCCTTCAAATCTTCGGCACCCATACCGCCAACGCCTATATGCGCCGTACGTACAATTTCATCCTGATTTTTTAAGCCATATTCTTTGGTGTTGGCTTGTGCTTCTTTAGCCAGTATGGTTCCGGAGGTCATCAGCCCTAAAGCGCCAATGCCACTTTTCTTCAGGAAATCTCTTCTTTTATTGTATTGTGCTGCCATTATAAGCTTTTGATTTTAATATTTCTAAACCAAATAGGGCTTGAATGATCCTGGAGCCCAATATTACCCGTTTTAAATTTGCCATAATCAGGCGCATTGTCCCACTTACCCGATTGTTTTTTTTGCTGCCATTCTTCAGACCAGGGAACAAATTCAAGAATTTTTTCACCATTGAGCCAATGTTCCACTTTTTCGGGGGTAAAGACTATTTTGGTGGTATTCCATTCTCCCGCAGGATTGAGCTGTTTTTTAGATAGGTCTGGTGTGTGCATCGCATAATCTGCTCCCGTACTCTGCCAGTCCTGTAATTCTTCAGGATGTGCTGCTCCAAATTGGGAGTTGTAGCTCGTGAGATCATGTATTTTGGCATAGTTCTCATCGTCTATAAGCTGATATTCGGGAGCAACTTCGGGTGGACCCGAATAGCCTTCTTTCACATGGTAAAAGATGCCGCTGTTTCCGCCTTCCGGGATTTTCCATTCCAGATACAGTTCAAAATTGTCAAACTCTTTAGCTCCGTAGATGATGTCTTTTCCCCCTTCATAATTTTGTTCAAGGCCTAATTCCGTATCAAACGTAAGCACACTGTCTTTGACCGTCCAGCCCGGCGGAAGTGAATCCATGCCATAACCCCGCCAGCCTTCGAGCGAAGAGCCGTCAAAAAGATACGTCCAATCCTGAGCTGCAGGTTCAACAGGAATTTCTTCCTGCGCTTGTTCCGTTTTATTTTTACAGGAAACACTGCTCAACACTAAAATGCTTAGCAGGAGCGATTTGATAAGAGGTGAAGTTTTGGTTGGAATCATGGAATTAGAAATTGACAGGTTATTTATTTCAAGAGCTTTATTAAAAATACTAAAAACAAGAATAGACATCCCGAAGACTTTTGAAAGTTTCGTTACTAAAAACCTACTACCTGATTAGACTTCGCTTTGAAACGAGATAAAATCTGAGCAAACATCTATTTTAATTAACTTGCCTCTTTATGCAGCATCTCAATCTAAATTGGAAAGAAGAAGAATTTTGGAATGCCTTATCGCACGGCATCGGGGTTTTGATGGGAATATTCGGACTTTATTTACTGTTGACAGAAGATCACTACAAGTCTGATTACAGCACCTTAAGCATTTTATTTTACGGAGCTTCGATTCTTATTCTGTATATCGCATCTACCGTGTATCATCTGCTTGCGCACGTTTCGTGGAAACAGATTTTTAGAAAAATAGATCATATCAGTATTTATTTCCTGATCGCAGGGACCTATACCCCGGTAGCACTTATATCTTTAGCCGATGGTAATGGGTGGATTATTTTCTGGACGGTATGGGGTATTGCTGCTTTAGGGACGATCTTAAAGCTATTCTTTACCGGGCGTTTTGAAGCGCTTTCGCTGATTTTGTATCTGGCCATGGGATGGTTGATCGTACTGGATTGGGATAATCTGATAGCTGTTTCTTCAGAGCAGGGCATTCAGCTTTTAATGCTGGGCGGTGCGTTTTATACGCTGGGCATTGTTTTTTATGTGATCCGGAAAATTCCCTTCAATCACTTTATCTGGCACCTCTTTGTATTGGGAGGCAGTATTTGTCACTTCCTGTTTATCCTGACCGATGTGATTTAGGCTGTGATAAAATCCTGATACTCGTACCAGAACAATTCAAACTTCTGCATATGTTCGTTGAAAAAGTCAAAGACTTCCGGCCAGTGCGTTTTGTTATGAATATTCACTCCGGTTTTTTCCACATAAATTCTTGAAATGATCTTGCCACTGCTGCGCAAATAGTTTTGTTTTAAACTGACATCTTCGGATATTTCAGCTTTCAGGAGGTTTTTCAGGCTTTCAAATTTCTCAAAATAGTACTCGCGAATGAGTTCATCGTGTGTTTCAATATCGAAAGAAACCTGAGCTTTTTGGTTGTCAAAACTGAATTTGAGATTGATTTCTTTAACCTTGGTATCGTAAAGCAACCATTTTCGCGGATAGCGTTTTCCGAAAAAGATCCAGAAATCCTGACGTATTTGTTTCGATTCTTCTTTGCTAAACATATTACAGGATGTAAGCTAAACCAATTCCTAAGAGAATTACACCAAATTTACTCGCATTAAACTGATGGTTTTTTGAAGACTCAAAAAGAATTGTGGTTGAAACGTGCAGTAAAATACCTACCACCAACGCGTTGATATTGCTTTTTATGACAGGTGACCAAATGTCTAATTGTCCCAGAAAACTGCCTAGCGGAGTCATTAAGGCAAAGATCAGTAGGAATACCAATACCTGAATGCGGCTGATGTTTGAGACCAGTAGAAAGGAACAGATGATGATTGCAATGGGTATCTTGTGAATTACGATTCCGTAAACAAGATCCTGATTTTCGGCCAATGGAAAGCCTTCAAAAGCCGAATGTATGCACAGACTTATGAGTAGCAACCACGGAATTTGACGTCTTTCGTTATCCAGATGTAAGTGGCCGTGTTCCGCACCACGGGAAAGAAATTCCAGTAAAATTTGCAGCAGCAATCCGCCCATAATAAACAGGCCGGTATTTTTTGAGCCGGAAGCATACAACTCGGGCAAAAACTCAAAAATGGTTATCGATAACAAAAATGCACCGCTAAAGGAGAGCAATAATTTTACGGCATTGTTGATTGCGGGTTTTATAAAATAAGCAATAAGAAATCCTACCAGAACGGCGGCTACAGGTAAACTAAAAATCATATTCTAAATGGCTAGGCGTCGTTAGTCGTACTAAGCCGGTAAAATTAACCTATTTTTGCAATCTAAATTTTTAGGATGGAAGGCAACTTTAAAATGCTGGCCAAAACCTTGTTTGGTTTTGAAGAATTATTAGCTCAGGAATTGCGTGAATTGGGCGCCGGCGATATAACAATAGGCACCCGGAGCGTTAGTTTTACAGGCGATAAAGGCTTTATGTATAAGGCTAATTTATGCTGCAGAACTGCGATTAAGATTTTAAAGCCACTAAAATCTTTTGTGATCAAAGATGAAAACGCACTTTATGCAGCTGTTAAAAGTATCGACTGGAGCCAGTATATGCGCGTTAACGATACGTTTGCGGTGAATGCAACCATCAGTGGCGAGCAGTTTACCCATTCGCTTTTTGTGGCTCAAAAGGCCAAAGATGCGGTGGTTGATCAATTTAGAGAGCAAACGGGCGACCGACCTGACGTAGATTTAAAGTTCCCGGACTTAAGTATAGACGTGCACATACGGGAGAACCGCTGCACGCTTTCTCTGGATAGTAGTGGTGTGTCTTTACATCAACGCGGCTATCGTTTGTCTACCAATATTGCCCCTATAAATGAAGTGCTGGCAGCGGGCTGTTTGATGCTCGCCGGCTGGAAAGGGCACAGCGATTTTATGGACCCGATGTGTGGGAGTGGAACTATGCTCATCGAGGCAGCTATGATCGCCTGCAATATTCCGCCTAATTTAAACCGAAGACAATTTGGTTTTGAAAACTGGCATGATTGGGATCCTGATTTGTTTGATGTTATAGAAGCTGCTGCGTTGAAGAAAATTCGTGAGTTTCATTTTACGATAAAGGGTTATGACCTGGATGCTTCGGTTATTGAAAAAGCAAAGGAAAACATCAATAACGCCGGGTTGAATGAATTCATTACGATAGAAAAAGCCGATTTCTTCAAGACGGAAAAAGAGAAGGAGCGTCATTTGCATATGGTTTTCAATCCGCCATATGGCGAACGGATTCCGGTAGAGATGGAGGAATTCTACAAAAATATAGGAGATACCCTGAAGCAAAACTACAAGGACACCGAAGCCTGGTTTATCACTTCAAACCTGGAGTCTTTAAAGCACGTTGGCCTGCGCACTTCCCGAAAAATTAAGTTGTACAACGGTTCGCTGGAGTCGCGCCTGGTGAAATACGATATCTACGCGGGTTCTAAAAAAGCGAAATACCAAAACGATTAGTTTTTAGAAATACGAAATACGAAATACGAAATACGAAATACGAAATACGAAATACGAAATACGAAATACGAAATACGAAATATAAACTCTAGACCACCTTTTTAATTACCCGAAGCTTATGGGTATGCGTTCGTTTTTCGGCATTGTAGATGCCTGTATGGTCAATGCGGTCGATGCGTACTTCGCCGTGTGCATGAATGATGTGATTGTCTTGTAACATGATTCCCACGTGTACAATTCTGCCCTCATCATTATCAAAAAAAGCTAAATCTCCCGGTTCACATTCTTCAATAAAGCTTAAAGGTTCGCCCTGTGCGGCCTGTTGTGACGCATCACGAAATAAAGCGTGCCCGTTAAGGCGGTAGACCATTTGGGTAAAACCACTACAGTCGATGCCAAAAGGCGTGCGGCCACCCCATAAATACGGACTTTTCAAATACAGAAGTGCCGTATTTACAAAAGCGCTCTTGTCTTTTTTTTCGGAAATGGTATTGCCTTCATACTGATCGCCGGTAAGATCTAAATTGGCCAGTTGTGCGCCAAGCGGAATGCTCAAGACGTGATTGTCTGAAGAAGTAGCCATTTGTAGCAAATCGGTAGCTAAAACGGGCGTGCGCTCATCTGCTGCAAAATAATCTTCTTCGGTGATTTCTTTAAACTGTTTGTTGTCTATCCAGCCCTCATACTTATCGTGAGCTAAGCGAATGCGGCTCCATTTTTTACGGATTTCGAGCACTTTAAAGTGTTCGCCATAAAGCACCTGATTTACCATTTCGCCGGCGTCTGAGGGTTCCAGACGCATAGGTACAATACTTAAAGGGCAAATGCCATAATTCATCAGGCTGATTCAAATTTTGGTAAACAACTTCGTATCATTACGCGAAGCATTTCATTGAACAAAAATCGAAAGCGTCTTCTTTTAGTGAAGCTCACTTCGTGAGTAAAAGTAATTCAAATGATTTTTCTGTACCAAATAGATTATTAACATTTGCCCTGTAAGCTCAATTTATCTGCTAATCACCATTGCCGAAGCACCGCCGCCACCATTGCAAATCGCAGCAGCTCCCAGCTTAGCATTATTCTGTTTCAGGACGTTGATAAGTGTTATTAAAATACGCACCCCGCTACATCCTAAAGGATGTCCAAGCGATACAGCGCCTCCATTGACATTCACTTTTGAGGCATCAAGGTCCAGAATTTTCATATTGGCAAGACCCACAACCGAGAAGGCCTCGTTAAATTCGAAATAATCCACTTCATCCTGAGCGATTCCGGCTTTATCGAGGGCTTTAGGTAAAGCTTTAGAAGGAGCGGTGGTAAACCACTTCGGCTCTGTTGCGGCATCGGCATAACTTTTAATGGTACAAAGCACTTCCAGACCCAGTTCGTCTGCTTTTGCTTTGCTCATCACAATTACAGCCCCTGCACCATCGTTTATGGTAGATGCATTGGCAGCTGTTACGGTTCCATCTTTAGAGAAGGCAGGGCGTAGACTGGCAATTTTGTCCATACGCACATTTTTAAACTCTTCATCTTCCTTAACGATAAGAGGCTCCCCACGTCTTTGAGGTACTTCAACAGGGATAACCTCGTCGTCAAACTTTCCGGCTTCCCAGGCAGCGGCAGAACGCTTATAACTCTCCATTGCAAAAGCATCCTGATCTTCTCTGGAGAACTCATATTCTTTGGCACACAAATCGGCACAAACCCCCATAGCGTTTCCGTCATAGGCGTCTACCAAACCGTCTTTCTGCATCCCGTCAACCAGTGTGGCAGGGCCAAATTTAGTTCCGTTACGCATCTGCACGTAGTGCGGAATCTGACTCATACTCTCCATTCCGCCTGCGATGACAATCTCATTATCGCCCAGCGCAACAGATTGTGCAGCAAGCATGACCGCTTTCATACCCGAAGCGCAAACTTTATTTACCGTGGTACAGGGCACTGTGTCGGGGATTCCTGCTCCCAGAGCCACCTGCCGTGCCGGAGCCTGACCTACACCGGCCTGAACCACATTGCCCATAAAGACTTCATTGACCAATTTCGGATCGAGATTTATTTTATCTAAAGCCCCTTTAACAGCAGCGACGCCCAGTTGAACGGCAGTCAGTGAAGATAAGCTTCCTAAAAAACTACCTATAGGCGTGCGTACCGCAGAGACAATAACAATTTCCTTTTGCATAATAGTGTGTCTTAATTTTAGTGTTCTGCAAATTTAAAGAATACCTTACGAAAACGTTATATTTTAGCAAGGCTTTAGTCTTTAGCGGAAAGCCCTTTATTTAGTATTTTTACGGGGCGCGAAGCTATGATGCAGGATATCAAGTGAGATGCTTCAATTTAAAAGAAAGCATTTCTTTTAACCGAAGGCATAATTTGCCGCATTCTGAACATATCTGACCGAATTAAACTAATTTGCCTGCTCCCAGAGTCTTTTTATGAGTGACCTATTAAACCGTTTTTACAAAAATCAAGGTTCTATTTACAAGGTGCTGCTGTGTATTGCCAGTACCATTCTCATTGTGTATTTGTTTCCTAAAAGCGGTAAGTTTCAGTTTGATTTTCAGCAAAATAAACCCTGGCAGTATGACAATCTTTATGCGCCGGTAGATTTTGCTATTTTAAAAAGCGACGAGCAGCTTGAGGTGGAACGTGCAGAAGCTCGTGATAATATTATTCCCTATTTCAACTACGATCAGGATATCGCCAATGAGGCTAAGGCGGCTTATGAGAATCAGTTTGCTTCAGTCTTTACCGATTCAATTTTTAAAAACCGTCAAAAAGAGCTTAAATCTTTTGGACATCAGATTTTAGATGACATCTATAAATACGGAGTCATCAGCGATTTGACAGCCTTTGAAGACGGACGTAAAATCTATCTAAGACGGGGCAACGAGATCGAAGAAACGTCTATTGAAAACCTGAACACCACAGACGAGATCACAACACTTATCAACCGAAGGCTGGTTAATGGGCCTTACGTTCAGGCTGTAAACCGGTTTAAGGAGTTGTTTTACGACATCGTACAGCCCAATGTGTTTTATGACGAAAAGCTAACTACCAAAGAGCTCAACGCCGAACTCAGTAAGATAGCACCTACTAAAGGTGTGGTCAATAAAGGCAGCCGTATCGTAGCCAAAGGCGAGATCGTTGAGCAAAAGACCTATCAGGTATTAAAATCCCTGCAGGCTGAGTACGAGTCGCAAACCTGGACAGCCAGCAAATACAATTGGGTGGTCTTTGGTTACGTGCTTCTGGTTTCGGTAGCGCTTTCCATGTTATTATTGTTTATACGCAATTACCGGGAACAGGTATTTGAAAACAATACCAAAGTCACTTTTATATTTTTCAACATCATCCTGATGGTGTTATTCACCACGCTTATCGTAAAATACGATGCGAATTATGTTTATGTGGTACCGCTGTGTATTCTTCCGCTGGTGATTAAGGCATTTTTTGATGCCCGTCTGGGTTTATTTACTCACGTGATTGCGATTTTACTGCTTGGGTTTATTGTGCCCAACACTTCAGAATACATGTTTCTGCAAGTGATTGCCGGGATTGTGACCATTCTTACAGTTTCCGAATTGTATAAGCGGGCAAACCTCTTTATTTCGGTAGGCCAGATTACGTTTATTTATATTCTGGGTTATTTCGCCTTTCACATCATTCACGAGGGAACTATTGATAATCTCGAGTGGGAAACCTTCAGTATGTTTATCATTACCGGACTCGCAACCTTGTTTGTGCAGCCACTTATTTATGCTTACGAAAAGATTTTTGGCCTTGTTAGTGATTTGTCGTTACTAGAGCTTACCGATACGAACTCCAAATTGCTGAAAGAGTTGGCAAACAAAGCGCCGGGCACCTTTCACCACAGTTTGAATGTGGCTAATCTGGCGGAAGCAGCAGCTAATGAAATCGGCGCAAACTCGATGTTGGTTAGGGTAGGAGCCTTGTATCACGATATAGGTAAAATGGTCAACCCTACTGATTTTACCGAAAACCAGTCCACCGGAATCAATACGCACGAGGATTTATCGCCTGATGAAAGCGCTCGTATCATCATTGATCACGTTCTAAACGGTATTGAAATCGCCCGAAAGAATAACCTGCCTGATCGCGTTATCGATTTTATACGCACGCACCACGGTACGAGTACGGTCTATTACTTCTACAAAAAAGCACAGGAGCAGGACGGCGAAGTAAATATAGAAGACTTTAAGTATCCGGGACCTTTACCCTTTAGTAAGGAAACAGCGATATTGATGATGTCTGATAGCGTGGAGGCGGCCAGTAAGAGTCTTAAAAACCCTACTTCGGTCCTGATTGACTCGTTTGTAGAGAAAATCATCAACAAACAGATGGACGAAAATCAATTTTTAAATGCCAATATTACCTTTAAAGAAATTCAGACAATCAAGAAGGTTTTAAAGCTAAAGCTTAATAATATTTATCATTTGCGTATTGAATACCCGGAATAGTTTTTTAGCGGAATTCTTAGAATCAATCAGTTAGAATAAAAATTAAAATTTCTCTTCAAAATACCCCAAAAAGCTTTGGTTGATCAAAAGTTTAAATATATATTTGCACCCGCGTTTTGAGACAGAGACGCTAGTTCTTAGGAGAGGTGCCGGAGTGGTAACGGAGCAGATTGCTAATCTGTCGACGGGTAACCGTCGCCAGGGTTCGAGTCCCTGTCTCTCCGCAACAAATTGAAAAGATAACCGAAATTCAATCGGGGTGTAGCGTAGCCCGGTTATCGCGCCTGCTTTGGGAGCAGGAGGTCGCAGGTTCGAATCCTGCCACCCCGACGAACCACATACAAGTGGAAACTAAAAGCCTGTTAATCTATTGATTTACAGGCTTTTTTATTTTATACCCTATCAATTGATAGGGTTTGATACCAAGCAGTTTAGTGAATGATTCGGTGAATACTTTTTTAAGCTCGATTCACTATCTTAGAAGGACATTTTGAAAGGTTTGACTCTCGTCTTTGAAAAACTAATGTTTCATTAAAAGACGCTCGAAATGCCTGATTTTACTACCTTTTCCGTATTATTCTTCACTAGAAAATTAAATCGGAACAAACCGGAATTATCTATTTACGCCCGGATAACCGTAGATGGAAAATGCTCAGAAATGAGCTTAAAAAGAAAAACTTCAGTGAATAATTGGGACACTTCTAAGGGAAGAGTCCGGGGAACCACAGCAAAAGCAAGAAATTTAAACAGTTATTTAGACCAGGTTTACTCCAAGTTGCTGGATGCCCATAAAAAGCTTTTGGATAAAGACTCACTCATTACAGCAGATCGAATCAAAGCTTATTATTTAGGTTTTGACGAGGATCATATGACGCTGTTGGATATCATTGACTATCACAATAACAAAATGCAAGGGGTTCTCAAATGGGGTACGCTTAAGAACTATTATACTACAGCGGAATACCTTTCCAGGTTCTTAAAAGAAATAAAGAAAACCGACAACATATACTTAAAGCAAATCAATTATCAATTCATAACCGAATTTGAAGATTTCCTGCGTAAGGTTAAACCCAAAAAAGGGCAGAAGCCCTGTGGGCCAAATGGAACGATGAAGCACTTAGAACGCTTTAAAAAGCTCCTGAACTTAGCTATTAAACTGGAATGGTTGGTTAAAAATCCATTCCACAGTTATTCTTTTAAATTTGAGAAGAATGACCGCCAGTTTTTAACGGAACGCGAATTGCATAAACTGGAAGAGACCTTTTTCAAAAGTGCATCGCTCGAACGGGTGAAAGACCTGTTTTTGTTTTCTTGCTATTCCGGTTTATCGTATATAGATTTAAAAGAACTGACCACAGATCAATTGGTCAAGGGAATGGACGGTAAAGATTGGATTTATACTAAGCGCGAGAAAACCCAGCAGTCAGTAAAAATACCTTTGTTGCACTCTGCAAATACGATTCTAAAGAAATATAGAGGGCATAATATTTTAGAGGATTCAAATGCGGTCTTTCCAGTGATCTCTAATCAGAAAATGAATAAGTATTTAAAGGATATCATGCTGGCTATTGGAGTTCGAAAGAAAATCACCTTTCACTCTGCCCGGCACACCTTCGCTACGGTGGTTATGCTGTCCAATGGCGTTCCCATTGAAACCGTTTCTAAAGTTTTAGGACACACCAAGTTATCTACTACTCAGATTTATGCGAGGGTTATGGAAGATAAGCTTAGTAAGGATATGGGAAGATTGGATCAGATGATCAGGACAAGAGGGCTGCAACAAGAAGTTAAATAGAATTAGATGTTTTATATCATAAAAGACTTTTTCTATAAGATGTTGAACTCTGAATCCGTAGAAACCTTCTTACGACAGGCTTTAAAAACCCGTATCACATTTTCCATTAGTTTAATTTTTAAGATATGGGAGTTTGCTAATTTAGAACCTTATATAAAGAAATAATCTATCTGATATTGAGCATTTATAAGCTTGAAATTCTCTAGTTTTAAAAGTCTCGATTAAACACTAGGAGATCAGTTAAGAAGACTATTAAAGATAATGAGAAAAGAATAATCCTAAAAGCTACAGAAATGAGAAAACTTATACTTGTATTGCTTTTATTCAGTTTAGGGAATTTACAAGCGCAAAACTCTTATTCCTATAAAGCCTCATACCGTTTGGAATATCAGGTAGATTCAACCGATAGGAATTCCATTAAATCTGAAACAGGCGTACTTTATTTAGGAGAGGGACACTCTCGATATTCCAGCTTGGGTCAGGCGGTTAAAGATTCTTTAGAGAATATGATAGATCCTGTAATGATGAGGATGGATGAGTACAATCAAATGACTGATTTTAAATACACGATCTTTAAAGATTACCAGGACAATGAACTTATTTTAGCCGAGAAGATATTCCAGTATGAATTGAAATATACACAAGATTTAAAAATAATCGATTGGGAAATTCAGCCAGAGAATAAGGAGATATTAGGGTTTAGCGTTCAAAAGGCTACAGGTTCTTTTGCCGGTAGAAATTATGTTGCTTGGTTTGCTCCTGAATTACCATTTTTGGATGGGCCATATAAATTTAGTGGTTTACCAGGACTCATTGTAGAAATTTCAGACCTGAAAAATCAGTATCATTTTAGATTAACGGGATTTCAGGAATTAAAAACACCGGTGAACAAATCACTGAATTTTGATAATTACAAAACTGTTTCTCAACAAGAACTTGATCAGGTTCGAGACGATTATAATCGTGATCCTATTGGTACCATGCAAAAGGCAGGTATAAAATTCGGTTGGAGCGAAGAAGATGAAGCTAGACAAAAAAAAGAACTCACTAGTAAGTACAAGAAGCGAAATAATCCAATTGAACTTCAGCAATAAAAATCATTATTAATCAAAAAATATTGAATAGTTCTAAACATATATATCCCTTTCTGATATTGCTTTTCTTTAGTTTGGCTGGCTATTCTCAAACGCAAATCTCGGGGCAGACTTTCAACGATCAAAAAGAAAAGCTTAGTGGTGCAACTGTGATGGTTAGTAAAGATTCTGTTTCTTCGATATTGGCTTATGCTATTTCAGATGCAAATGGAAAATTTAAATTAGTTCTAAAAAATGAAAGTGATTCTCTTCTTTTAAAAGTTTCATATCTGGGTTTTGAAACGTTTAAAAAAACGATTCAGAATAAGTCACAGACCTTGGAAGTTATCCTTTCGCCTTCTTCTGAATCTTTGAAAGAGGTGCTCGTTAAATCTGAAATTTTGCAACAACGTGGCGACACCCTTAGTTTTTCTGTAGCCGCATTTAAGGATAAAAATGATCGGGTGATTGCTGATATTTTAAAGAAATTACCAGGAATAGATATTCGACCAAACGGACAGATCTTTTATAAAAATGAGCCTATTCAAAAGTATTATATCGAAGGTTTGGACCTGTTAGGAGGTCGTTATAATCTGGCAAATAATAATCTTTCTGCCAATTCGGTTTCTAGAGTCGAGATCCTGGAAAATCATCAGCCGGTAAAAGTTTTGGATAGTTTAGAGTTTTCTGAACGCGCTTCGATAAATATCAAGCTTAAAAAAGATGTAACTGTAAGCGGAACGATGACGGCAGGGCTCGGAGCTTTGCCTTTGCTTTGGGAAACAAATGTTACTCCTATGATCTTTACAAAAAGCAGACAGGCGATCGTTAGTTACCAAAGCAATAACACCGGGCGTGACGTTTCAGGCGATATCCGCAATTTTTCGATTAATTCTGGGGAAAACTTTGATATCGATAAAACCGATTGGCTTTCAGTTCAGAATGTATCACAGCCACCATTTTCTGCGGAACGTTGGTTGGATAATAATGTACATTTAGCCTCAGCAAACATCTTGCAGCGCATAAAAGAAGATTTGGATTTAAAACTGAATATTTCTTATCTCAATGATTATCAGCAGCAGGACGGAAGCACACAAACTCGTTATTTTACGCCTACTGATACAATCGATTTGATCGAAAATACCAATAACGATATCTTTGTAAACAAGTTAGAGGGAGAACTAACTTTAGAGAACAATGCCGATAAAAATTATCTGAAAAATCAATTAGAATTTAATGGATTTTGGAATGCCAATCGCGGCTTGATCGATCGTTCCAACTCACAAATAAAACAACAGTTGGATAATCCGTTCTTCGGAATTAAAAATGATCTACGCCTGCTTAAAACTGTTGGAAAACAATTGATCACTTTCAATTCTAATAACGGTTTTACAGAAACCAATCAGGATTTACGGGTGCAACCAGGGCCATTTGAAGCTATTTTTAATGATGGTAATTCATATGAGGAAATTCAGCAAATGGTCTCATCAAGGAAAATGTATACTCATAATTCAGCAGGCATTACCAAGGCGCTCGGCAAATTTACCATATCTCCAAAATTTGGATTTTCATTCCAGAATCAGCAATTAGACACCGATATTTTTCTGGAAAATGGGGAAGAGGTTTTAGATATTGATTTTAAAAACAGAACCGAATTTGTAGAGTCTTCGGTCTATTTTAAAAACGCTTTCAGTTTTAAAAGTAAGGATGAAACCTGGAATTTAAGTTTAAGTACGCCGCTTCAATTTAAAAGTTTTCGGCTGGAGGACGAGAATTTTGAAGAAGCCAGAGAGTTAGATAGACTGGTTTTTGAACCGTATTTTTATGCAAAGAAGAAGCTTTCAGCATTTTGGGACGCACAGGCTTCAGCAGGATTAGTATATGATTTTGGGGAACTTCAGCAATTATATTACGGCTTTTTACTCAATGGCTATCGAAATTTAAATCGGTACAACGCACCAATTTCTGAAGAAACACGGCAAAATTATAATGGAGGTCTAAGCTATCGGAATCCGTTAAAGCAATTATTTTTAAACGCTTCTTATTCCTATAGTTATACAGAAAAAAACTTATTGTATAGCTCTAGTATAGGTGAGAACGGGACAACACTTTTAGAAGCTGTAGCTCGCGATAATAGTTTTGATACTCATAAGTTTAGTGCAGATGGAAGTAAATATTTCAGAAAACTAAAGACTACATTTAAACTGAATACTTCTTATAATTTATCAAAACAGCAACAGCTTTTAAATAATACCCTGACGGAGCTAAATACTCGAAGTTTCACGCTACGAGGGAGTGTAGATGCCGAACTTTCGAATTGGTTAAATGCTAATTATTCTGGTACTGTTGTAACGTATACCTCTGGGTTTGGAGAACGTGATTTTCAAAAAATAGAAACACAACAACACACGGTCGATCTTTATTTTTACCTTAAAGAGAATCAATATTTAAATGTAAGTGGCGAATATTATGGGAATTCCCTTTCTGAGAATGGGAATAATTATTTTATGAATTTAGGCTATCAGTTTACTTTTCAAAAACCAAAAATGGATCTAAATATTAGCTGGCGAAATATTTTGAATACCGATGAGTTTATTAATGCCTATAATAATCAATATTACTACGTACAAAGTAGTTATCGATTAAGACCATCTCAATTGTTAGCGACTTTAAGATTTTCGTTTTAAAAAAGTAATCATTTTTAGTAGCGTAGCGAATATAAAATGAGTAGCAAGAGGGTAACACGCTGCGCGATGTTACGGGAATGTAACTCATTTTATTTCAGTGGTTTATGGTTTGTTTTTCTGCTGGATTTTGAACAATTTGCGACAAATGTGCTTTTAAGCCCTATAAACAGGCTGATTTTTGCGACATATCCTATTTAGATAGGGGTAAAGAAGGATAATTTAGGTAGTCCTCACCACATTCCCCTGCACGGGGCTTCGGGGAAAGAGGTTCGTCCAGAAGGTCTTGAACACAGGCCAAAAATGTCAGGGTTTTAGTATGACTACGTGTTAGCCATTTTTTGGCCTGAGTTCGCCGGGCATCCTAACTTAGAATGACAATCTTTTACTTTCCTGATTTAGTTTCTTTTTAATACACTTCCGACAGCATACCTTTTAGGATAGCAAAAGTACAGGATTCTAAATTAGTCGGGCGCATAAACCGGTCGGCTCTGCCTTCCTATTTATAGCCCTCTTCTAATTTAAAATCCCGAAGGTGAAAACTATCAAAAAAGGTATTGCGACGGCTCTGGAGGAAGTAAATGAAACACCAAAATTCCGTATGCGTTTTGATCTACGATGCTATTTCAATTGAGCAAAAAAGGATTTGCTCAAGATGAAATAAGTAAATGGTTTAGCGTTTTGTATGCGTTGATGATTCTTCACTTAATAACTCTATTGTTTCATCTAGAAACTGCATTTCGGAAAATGGAAGCAGTTTAATAGCAATCCCTATAACATCGGCTACATTGTATTCGATTTCCGTTGGATTGGTTTCAGGAACGGCGTGCATACCTTCCAAAGCTTTTTTTGAAGTTTTAAGTAGATCGGCAATCCGATGCATGAGTTCCGAGTAATTGGTAGCCAGGCCACAGGTGTAGTTTATGTTCCGGGAATCATTAATTAATTCGATATGTCTCCTTTTAAGCTCCAGGAGCTGATCTAAAAGTTTCTTGGTTTCCATAGTTCTTGATTTTAATGTTGCAACTTCAGAACTAGTCTTTTGTAGTCTGCTGATTTAAGATTTCGTTGATTTTATCAATAAACTCCGCTTCTTCAAGGGGAAGAAGGTCTAGGGCGTGCTTCATTACTTCTGAAATACTGCGTTCGGGTTCTTTTAGAGGGCGATCACCTCCGCGTTCTATACCATTTAGAGCCATTACGCTCACTTTAATGAGGTCTTCTATCAAGAACATCAGATGCAGATGATTCTGAACGGGGAAGCAAATTTGTTGATGATGCCTAAAGTGGGGGTGTGGTCTCAGCTTTCTCAGGTGGTTTTCACCTACCTGTTTAAGGCGTTTAAGCATTTTCTTCTTTTTCATCAGCATTCGATTTAAGTAGTTTTTTGAGTTTATCAGGAAAGTGACTCCCTTCAGTATCTTCTTCGAGAATAGCCAGGATTTGTTGGTATTTAAACATATCATCATGTGGCATCATTTCTATAGCCATTTCTAATACCGTTTTTACACAGGTGTCAAGGTCCTGATGATTGAGTGTTTTAGAATGAAAACTTCCCTGACCGTCCAGAGCAAGAACGCAGACTTCAAGTAATGCTGTTACTTTCGAGAGGTAATCGGTATGATCGTCAAAAGGAATCGTCGCAGTGCTGAAAGTATGCCGGGCATTTTGCTCCTTCTTTAAACCGCAAGGGGAATTGGCTATTTTGCTCAAACATTTAAGTTTTTGTTTATTGATCTTATTGGTTTTCATCATCACTTGTTTTTAGGTGGTGCAGTTTTTTCAGTTCCTCAAGCTTTTTATCGGCCTCTCTTCGAGCGGCCTGAATAAATTTATAGGTAAGATGTTCCGCTTTTAGGGAGTCTGACTCAGAAGGATCTTCCTGTATCTTTTCGTTTAGGTTATAGTGGGCGTGACAAAGACGGGAATACATCAATTGAGATCGAAAGGATTTTTTAGGGTAGATGATCTTTGGAACTTCTGAAAACTGCTCACAGAGGTGCAATAAATAGGGAAGGGAATAATAGGTGGGCTGATATTCCCAAAAGACATAAATCAATCCCAGGCAGGCTTGTTGAATGGCCTGTTGTAACAGCAGGTATCTTCCCTGATTGCTCGGGTTTTCTTCACAGATTGTAGATTTTTCCTCAAAGTACAGTGCGTGTTCCAGCCTTTTATCCCAATGCATTTTGATTTCGCGAAACACATCGGGATGGCAGAGGTAAGAGCCTGATAATTCAAGCCGGTTGTCTTCGCTATAGAGCAAAGTGCCCTCCCTGAGTACCCGGTTTAAGAAATTGCAGCCGTAGTTGATTTTATTGTTGGCTTCCTTGAGAATGTAATGAATGGAATAGAGGGTAATCTGTTCCTGAGTCTTATTAAATACCTCATTCATAAATATTCTTGGGTCAGAAACCTGATCGTGGCTTATGATAAGCATTGTTAGCACATAGTGGGAACGCGGTTTTCTGGTTTTGGATAATCTAGTGGCAGACTCGTGAGTCGTTGTAACCTGGAGGTGCCTGATCAGATACACCTTATGCACTCTGCATAAGCTGCTGACGACAGCTATTACTTTATGGATTTCGGGTCTGGTGCTGGCTGGTGTTTTCATAGGCTGGCGATTAAAGGATTAACTAAACTCCGGCTGAATTTCATTTACTAAAACTTTTAAAAGAAAAGCCTTACTTTTGATTAGCTCTGAGTGTTTCAGGTTTCTGTTATCCTTTAAAAGTATAGCGGAGATGACGCGTACCCTACTAACGCGGATTGTGAATTACCTGTATAAACTTGTATTTTACCGGCACCAAAAAGGCAGAACTTAAGTGTACTAACAAAAAATAAAGCAGATGACTACCACCAAACCCAATCATATAGGCCGTAAAATTGCCCGCATCCGAGAACTGCGCGGGATGAAGCAGGAAACCCTTGCTGAAGAATTAGGCATTAGCCAACAAAGTGTGTCTACTCTTGAAAAAAGTGAAACGGTGGATGATGAAAAACTGGAACGGGTGGCGCAGGTTTTGGGAGTTACTAAAGAGGCGATAGAAAACTTTTCTGAAGAAAGGGTTATAAATTTCTTCAACAATTTCAATGACAATAGCTTTAGTAATAGCCAAGGTACTTTTGCTGCTTACAATTGTACTTTTAATCCCATTGATAAACTTGTTGAATCTTATGAGGAGAATAAAAAGCTATACGAGCGTTTAGTTCAGGCAAAGAAAGATAAGGTAGCTTATTTGGAAGAGTTGCTTAAGAAGAAATAGATTATATTTCATTCTCTCAATACAGAAACCTCATTTAAAAAAATTGAGGTTTTTTTATGCTCTATTTTAGAAGTTTATCAATATTACAGTGTTGTACTAGATTCCGAATCAGGTTAATTTGTTGATTTTTAAATTTATATATTGTATTAAGCTTGGAATATTTGGAAGGAAGATGACAAGAGTTATTATTTTCAGATGATTATTAGAAGAGTAAGCAACTACGGATTTGATTATTAACCTTCCAAAATCCCTTTAACTTATTGACAGTTTAAAATGAAGCATTATACAGAACATGAAGTAATTTATAACTTCGTTAAATTATATCTCAAAGCTCAAAAACTACAGTACTCTAAAAAAGAAATACCTCAACATGGACTCTTGATAAGCAAAGGAATATTGTATGAGGTAAAGGAAAACAAGAACGATTTAGAATTTGAGAAGGACTCGATTAACCTACAAAAGGTTGTACTTGAAGTGGCAGAAAATAAACTTAAAACATCCTTACCTAAGGATGTAAGTAAGGCTTTCAAGTTTATAGATGATTTTGAGGATTTACTAAAAAAGGAATACGATTGTGAGAGAGTAATAAACTCGTTTAGTACACTTATTATGGGGTTAAGAGGCTATGTGCTTTTAACTCTATATAATCGGGGCGTTGATGTAAAGTCTTTTATTCTGAACATCGATGCGGAGAAAAGAGGCTATTCATTGGCCTATCTTGAAGAAGTATTTTTTAATTACTTAATTCATTACGATTATTCTGAAGAGGAATTTTTTGAAATTTTTCTGAGGTTATGGAATGATAATCAAAGAAACTATAGCGTAAGGAAAGGACTGTGTAAACTGCCTAGTAAAGACCTTACAAAAAGCAAAGAATTATTAAAATATGCCAATCAAAAAATCGAAAATTTAGAAATGCTCTCTGAGCTATTAATAGGTCTGTACAATGAGGGAGAAACATCAATTCTGAAACAAATCTATACTATAAAGGGAAAAGATAACATCCTATTTTTGCATATTCTAAGCAGGATTAACTTTAAAAATGCAGAAGACGTTGATGAGTCTTTTACACAACTAGGAGAATTAGCCTATCAAGATATCTTATTGGCAAGACAACAATCCCTTTTACTTAGCAACATCATAAAAAATAGAAATTCAACTAAAAATATTAAAGAAAGCGCTTTTAAATATTGGCAGGAGTTTTTGAAAAATGGAGAAAATGAAATTTTAGAACAAGTTTTTCGTGATATATATTTTCTTAATGGCTATGAAAAAGAGAAATACGACCTACTGCATATTTATCTTAATAAAACAAAAAACTTCATCGTAATAAAGGACTTTTTTAGTTATAGTTTTCATGATCCTGCTTATGTGTTTGATATTATGATGAGATTTTACAATGCAAAACCCGACTATCGATTTTCTATGGAACTCTTTGAGAATGGGATAAGGCATTTCTGGAATACTAATCAAGATGAAACAGAGAAGCTAATACTCGATTTATTTAAACATGGTAATACTTTAGGAGTATTAGGCGTAAAAACAATTTTTACTGCGTACTTGGGAATCTTTCAAGTGGATTTAACAAAATTGAAGAAGGTTGAACATCAAGTTACCGCTATTGACAGTATTTGTAGACACCCGCATTCTTTCGATAAGCTGCTACCATTAATATTGCCTTTAAGAAACTCAAAATTTAATGATGTAAGAAATCATCTACAGAAAAACTTAGCCTTTAAAGTTTTTAAGACATATCACCAAAGTCTATATGAGCAAATAAAAGATATGTTAGGGAATGGCAAAGAAGATAAAGATTTTCTAGAGCCGATTAAAAATGCATTGGATGATTATGAAAAACTCAAAGAATTGAAAGAATCTATTGATGATTTAAATCCTTTTCAAAATGAAAGACATTTAATGGACTTGTATCACAGACTGAAGCGTGAAGCTCAAGCAAAAATGATGCGATCAATAAATCAAGGTACATTTATGCAAATGGCTAAAAATACAATTATCGTTAGGGGTAACTCTTGGATGATAAGAGAAGGAGAAATTACTCCGTTAAATCGGATTGAGAGTAAAATTCAAATAGATGGCGATAGCTATTTAAACCCAGACCTTTTTGAACATAAGCTTAATGTATCAAAATGAATATAAATCCACTCATAGTTAAATCATATTTAGAATCCTTAAAGGAAGACAACGAGTTAGATACAATTTTCACTCAATTATTACAAGTCTTAGATTTTGAAATACTTTCCACTCCACAAGAGTATAAAGGATTTTCGCAATACGGGAAGGACATTGTTGCAGTAAAAAAAGATTCAAATGACAATATTAAAAAGAGATTTTATTTTGAGTTGAAGGCCGGAGATATAGATAATAAAAACTGGTTTATAAATGGTAATGGAGTTAGAGACACTCTTAAAATGACTGCTGATAAGAATTTTAGCACTAATTATAAAGATTTTGATAAGTTGCCTATTAAAGTGATACTTGTATACAATGGAATGGTAAATGAAAAAATTAGAAACTTATTAAATGATTTATCTCAAAAAGAATTTATTAGTAAAGGCATTGAATTTGAAGAATGGAATATTTCAATATTATCTAAGAAATTTACGGACAACTTATTTGGGGCTTATCTTTTAACAGACCAGGAAACTACCAAAACTTTCAATAAGGTTTTATTGAATTTGAATGCTTCAAATCACATTTCAGAAGATTTTAAACGATTATTAGAAGATTTATTCAGTAAGAATAAATGGGAAGGTTGGAATAAGAAAAAAAGAGAATGGAAATTACTATTTCAAACCTTAAAACTCGTTTCTTTTATCATTTATACAGAGTCAAAAGAGTATAATAATCTCGATATAGCAAAACGCTACCTGACACATTTAGTTTTGAGGTTTTGGTATTGGGTATTAAAAAATAACTTGGAAAATGACAAAAAGATAAAAACATACTTTGATGAGGTTTTGAACTTTTACTTGTCTGTTTTGTCTGAATATTTCAAACGAACTTTATCGATTGCTAGCATTCAAGATGGTTTATCCTATGAGAATTCGGGTACCTATGAAGAAATCGGCTATACAAAACGAACATTTGATTATTTAGAATATCTTACTTTCTTCTTGAATATAAATTTATCGAACGAAGGAGAGCAAGAAAATATAAAGAAAATGCTTTCGGCTGTCATAAATGCGAATAATGTTTCATCGCGACCGTTGATAGATATAAATTCAATACCAATTGTTGATATTCTAACTATTTATATAACTCTCGATGATAAAACTAGTGCAACAAACTACTTACAAAAAGCACTATCTCATAAAGTGTGTAACTAAAA
>NZ_KZ319311.1 GCF_002744755.1 Leeuwenhoekiella nanhaiensis
ACCGCGGGAACACTCATACCTAAAATGTCGGATAAATCACAAGGACACAGTTCTTTTTCCATATTTAAGAGAAATAGAATTTTCAAACGAACCTCATTACCTGAGATGGATAGTAGTTTTGTTATTTTATCGAAATCATTGGTCATACCATCAATGACCGTTTTGCAGTTTAGCAACTGCTTATGGTCAGCTTCAGCTCTCGTACAAGAAATTTCCATTTTCATAATAATTATTTAGGCGAACTAAGGTATAATTAATTACGTATTTAAGCAAATACTTAAAAACATAGTTCTTAAGCAATAGAGAAATTTTAGGTATTTTGGTGTTAATTACGTCTTGTGGGTGAAAACTAATTATAGATAAAAGCTGAAGATCCTAAAGAAATAGAAACTTAAATATAGAAGAGCGAGGGCACTCATTATTTGAATACTTTTTCTCAACCAAGACAATTTGGCAAGTTTTGAAACAGAACTTGAAAAAAGACCTACAACCAAAAAAGGAAGTCCTCTTCCAATACCAAAGCACAAGGCGAGAAGTAGACCATATATTAAATTCGCTTTTGCAACTGCAAAAGACAATAAGAGCAATAGAGGTGCGGCTGCTGTACCTAAACTAAATATAAATCCATAAATGAATGAACCACCAATTCCTGGTATTCGTAAGGATTCAAGGTGTTTTACACGTAAATATGGTCCGTAAAATGCAATTCCTGCTGCGATTAACGAAATTATTGCCATACTTAAAGTCCAATATTTACCAAATATTTCAGTCAAGAAAATTCCAGAATAGCCTGCAATTGCCCCTAATAATGTCAAACAAAATACTATGCCGATAAAAAATGAAAACGTTACTGCAAAGCCTGTTTTTGATTCTCGCACAGAAGTACTACCAATATAACCTGCAAACCCAAGTCCAACAGGTAACGTGCAAGGACAAATGCCACTTGAAATCAAGCCTGCCACAAAAGCTATTCCTAAACTTAAAATTGAGCCGTCTTGAAATGCAGCTGTAAATTCATTTAAAAATTGCTCCAGATTCATTGAGATAATGTTTTCACAGTTCCCGCATTATAACCAATTTCATTAATGGATTGCTTTATCTTGTCTATTGGAATGATATTTGGATTGTATTGTAGTGTTGCATTTTTGTTTTCAAGGCTAACTTTTACTTCCTTTATACCGTTCAAATCAGAAAGTGTCTTTTTCACATTTGCTACGCAAGACATACAGCTCATTCCTTCAATAGAAATTTCAACAGAAACGTTATCAGCTTGATTTATGTCAGTTTGCTTACTTTTATTACTGTTTTCAGCACAACCCGTTAAAAGCATAAACAATAAAAATAATGAAGAATTGAAAACGGATTTCATATAACAGCTTTTTTTGGTTGATATCCTGATTTGGTCAAGGCAGTTTCTATTTCTGATTCATTTATCAGGTCTGGATTAAATTCAACTTGTACCAATTTCTTAATCACTTTGGTTTTTATCTTTTTTGTTCCTTTTAATTCTTTTAAAATGTCCGTTATTTTTTCAGCACATCCTTGACACACCATATTGTCAATTTTTAGCGTTATAGTTTGCATATTTTCTTCTGTATTTGTTTGTAGAAATTCATAAATGGATTCAATTTCTTCCATCTTATCAGTAAGCTCGTAAAGATTTAAGTTTGGAAACTGCTGTCTTATGGTTGCAATTTTTTCCTCTTGACCGCAATTGCCTGGGCAAGTTTCCAATGCTTCTGCAATTTTAATAGCTAATGTCTTTCTGAACACTTCATCTAAAAGCAGATATTGGGCTTTTTCAAAACCTTTATTGACCGCTTTAAACTGATTGAGAATTTGAGCAGGATTATCACTTTTATCAAGCATATTTAAAAGCCCTTCTACTTGTCCGTTGATATTCTTTAGACGGTCTTTAAGGTCTTTGGTTAAATCTTTTGGCAGCATAATGATTTCAATTAAATACATTCCAAACGCTGTAAACAGCGTTTGGAATGTATTGATGTTAAATTTAGCAACTTCTTTTTAGATTGCCTTTCCAACTCCAGCAGCGATTAATTCATCTTTATTTACTCCTCTGTTTTTACAGCAAGAAAGTAATTTGCCGTTTACAGCAACTGCAGGCAGGGAATTGATGTTGTACTCTTTCATTTTGTCAACACAGACTTTTTCGTCACATTGTTCAACTGTATTATAAACAGTAACTTCACAAGAGTCGCAAGCCATTTCTTTTACCATTTTTACTACTGGTTCACATACTGGACATCCAGCCGTGAATACTTCAATTTGTCGATTCATCTTTTTAGGATTTTAATGATTAAAATTAATTACACGACAAAGATGGGGTTGGCATAGGGGTGGTCTCCAAATTTATTTTGAATTATTTTAGGTTTACGGTAGAGTGTTTAAGAAATAAAGCTCTTTTAGCCTTAATGATGTGGGCTTTAGCGTACACTTTCCTTGAGCTTACAAACAAGAAATCCCTTATTCTAATGGAACTTTTTATCAAATCTCATCCAAAGATTTGCGATTTTGATTCGTACTCTTCTTAAATTTTGAAGGGGGCATCCCTGTCAGCTTTTTAAACTGATTGCTTAAATAAGCAACACTACTATAGTTTAAATTAAAAGCTATCTCACTTAAGGTTAATTCATCATAAACTATTAGTTCTTTTATGCGCTCAATCTTTTGATTGATGATGAACTGCTCTAAAGTTATACCTTCAACAGATGAGAATAATGAACTTAAATATTTATAATCCAGGTGAAATTCATTGCTTATGAGCTTAGCCCAAATAACGTCTTTACCTTCATTGGAATGGTGAATGGTTTTTACAACCAAGTTTTTCATTCTTTCAATGAGTTGTGCTTTACGATTGTTTATGATACTGAAGCCCTCTTCATTTAATTTTTTGGATAAGACCGCCCTGTCCTCATTTTCAAGTTGAGCGTCCAATTGTACTTCGCCCAACTTTATTGTACGATAGGAAATATTCATATCTTCTAAGATTCGCGAAACAGAAGATATGCATCGCGGGCAAACCATATTTTTTATATGTAGGATATTTTTTATCATTCAAACAAATGTTTGAAAAAACCAAGATTCATTAATATTATTGCGATTACTGCAGCCATAAAAATGGCTGCCATCGCTAGTATGCCAATAACTTTATCTTTCCTAGAGATTTCGCTTTTGGAAGTTTTTCTTTTTTCCTTTCTTCTATTTCTTCTGCTTTCACTCATCATCGTACTTCTTTATATGACAAGGATTACTTAATTAATCCAAAAAAAAATTATTCAATTGTCTGACTAACCTCACCACACTTAAGCATTGCCTCACCGTAGTACGGATTGCGAATTTCTTTTTCTAAGCTCAACCAGAAAGCACCATTATTATTATCTGCCATAGGGCAAAATTCACTATAAACTGTTTCGTTTACACCAAAGAGCTGTACGCCACTTATCATATGGGCAGAGAGATGCTTGAAATGCACTCTTTGATTTGCTATATCTGAACTTTTTTCTATAGCATTGGCAGATTTCTTCAGTTCTTTCTGAATGGTCATCCAATGGTTATGTGCTTCTTCACCGGATAATAATTTCATATCCACTTTTTTCAAGGATTGGTCTATTTGCTTTGCTGCTTGTTGAGCGCTTTTAGCCTCATCCTTTACCAAAGCATCTTTTAAAAGGATATAATCATCGAAAACCTGTTTTAACTGATTCTGAAATTTGTTAGAAACTTCAATTCTTTCTTTCATTTGAGAATGATTGGTTTTATCTGCATTTTCTCCAAAGCTACCTTCTTGCATTCCCAGATGTCCTTCGTGACCTGTCATCGTTTTACCTCCTGATGCATTCATCATACTTTTTTTACCTTGTAATTGTGCAGCGGCATCTACGGTAAATGTTCCGTTGGTTACCACTTCATCTCCGATTTTAAGACCTTCGAGGATAGTATAACTATCACCAGTAGCGTTACCCAACCGAACTTCTCTCATCTCAAAAACAGGAACATCAGGCTTGGTCTTTACATAGACTACAGAGCGCTCACCTGTCCACATAACGGCCGTGGTAGGTATTGAAACGGTATTTTCTGCGCTTGTTTGAGTGCCCTCGATTGTTCCTTCTACAAACATTCCTGGCTTAAAGAGGTCTTTCTTATTTGGTAAAACCGCTCTCACAACTACAGTTCTTGTCGCAGAGTTTAATAATGGGTCAATAAACGAGACTTTGGCGTCGAATACTTCGTTGCGATAAGCATTGGTGGTTACTTTTATGTTTTGCCCTTCTTTTAGGGATGCAATCTGGTTTTCATAAGCATCAAATTCTGCCCAAACAGTATTTAGATTCGCTATTTTGTACAAGGGTTGACCCTGTTTAACATAGTCGCCTTCTTCAACCATTTTATAAGTAACCGTGCCCGATACGGTTGCAAAAACAGGGAAATTCTCTTGTACTTTTCCAGCAGCTTCTATAGCGTTTATTTGCTTTTCTGAAAGCTTCCAAAGTTTAAGTTTATTTCTAACAGCCTTATACAATTCCGCCTGCGACTCTTTCAAGGATGAAGCGGTAAGCAACTCCTGCTGTGCCGCAACCAAATCTGGTGAATAAATCGTTGCCAAGCGCTGCCCTGCGCGAACACGCTCTCCTGTAGAATTTACGTATAGTTTTTCGATTCTTCCTCCAAAATAGGTGACCTGTACTGCATTAGACTCTTCATTGGCTTTTATCTTACCAGATAATTTAAGGGAATTGCTTCCTATTTGTCCTTTACCAACAACAGAAGTTTGGATATTTGCCAGCGCCATTGCGTTCTCTGTCATTTTAATCTCATTCATTGCAAGGCCATCTGCACCAGATTCGGCAGGTATCAAGTCCATTCCACATATAGGGCAATCACCTGGTTCGGGCTGCATAATCTGTGGGTGCATTGAGCAGGTCCACATTTGGTTTTCCGACTCGCCGGAATGGTCGTGGGTATCTGACATATCGGATAAATCCTTAACAGCATTTTGTTCTGTTCCCGAATTTCCGAATATGAGATACCCTGCCAATAAGCCTGCGATAACTGCAATACTTATATAAATAATGTTCTTTTTCATAATAATAATTTTACAGAAATTAGTACTCGTACTATTCCTCTTTTTCGTTTTCTAATCGGTAAATAATTTTTTTCATCTGGGCAATCTCTCGTAATTGCGCCTCAATAATTTCTTCTGCCAATTTTTTAGCTTCAGGGTCTTTGATATCTGCTCTTTTACTTGTTAGAATAGCTATTGAGTGGTGCGGTATCATCGCTTTCATCCAAAGTACATCACCCACAGTTGATTTTTGTTCACGCACCAAGGTCAAAGCACTTACAAACAATACTATACTGCCTAAAACAATTGCGATATTCTTTTTCTTGTTTTTGTACATCCCGCGCATTGCAACAAACATAATAATGGCCATCGCTGCAATCCCTAAACAAACCATATAAAAGCGGGTTAGGCTAAACCATACGTGGTCCCACTCATAGGTATTTAGATACATTGTGATATACATTGCAACAAAGGATGCAGCGAGCATTCCTACAAATTTTGTGTATTGATTTTTCTTTTTGTGTTCATTTGAATTTTCCATAATAGTTGATTTTAATGTTACTTATTTACGATTGTTTTTAATTAATTTTCTAAGAGTTGGTGATGAAATATACCAAAGGATAAAGCCACTCAATACTGTTATCAAGCCTAACAGTGAAAAAGCTCTTAAAACAATAGTGTTGAAGTTATCCCTTCCCTGATAATCCATTGTGTGGGTCATCCATAAAAAATCGAACCAGCGCCAATCGCGATGACGTACGGTTTGGAAAGCGCCATTCTCAATCGCCACGTAGGCTTTTAGATTTTCATCGGTTTTATATGAAATCTCATAAGCAGGTAATGGTCGTCCGCGGTACTCGTGGTGGTCGCCAACAGATTCAATTCTTCGTATTTGGTCAAATTCTAAATCTGCCAACATATAGCGTTCTGACACTTTGATTGCTTCTTGTTCTGTGAGCTCGTCTTTCTTTGTTCCTGTAAGTGCATTATAAAGCACAGTCTCATTAATCCAATAATAGGGCGCATCCGCTATTTCAAGTAATTCTAATGACTTAATCGGTTCCTGAATATTTAGTTGAGAACTTCCCACCAAACCTGAAAATGCAGTTTGTTCAGGAATCTCTTTTTTGAAATGGTCGCCGTGTATCTCGTCAATATCCGTCCAGCTAAAATACATCCCGCTAATCGTCCACATCAGGAACTGAATACCCAGGAAGATACCCAAGTAGCGGTGGGCTTTTCGAATCCATTTTGCTGTTTTTCTATTGACCATTAGCTATCGATTTTTTTGGTACGTAATCGTAAGGCATTTGTAATAACCGATACGGAACTAAAACTCATTGCCAAAGCTGCAATCATAGGTGATAATAACAAACCGAAAAACGGAAATAGGACTCCAGCCGCAATGGGCACACCTAAGGTATTATAGATGAAAGCGAAAAAGAGATTCTGCTTGATATTTCGCATAACCATATGGCTTAAATTTTTAGCTTTTACGATACCGTGCAAATCACCTTTTACCAAGGTTATCATCGCACTTTCTATGGCTACATCTGTACCTGTCCCCATAGCGATTCCCACATTACTTTTTGCCAGTGCCGGTGCATCATTGATGCCATCACCTGCCATTGCGACCACCTTCCCTTCATTCTGCAATTTTTCAACTTCCTGCAACTTATTTTCAGGTAACATACTGGCTTTAAAGTCAGCAAGGTTTAGCTCTGATGCTACGGCCTGTGCTGTATCGTGGTTATCGCCCGTGAGCATTATCACGGCAATCCCCTTGTCCTGTAATTCCTTGATGGCCTTAGCGCTTGTTTTCTTGATTTTGTCGCCTATCACGACATAGCCTGAAACCTTACCATCAATAGCTAAATACGAAACGGTTTTCCCTTGTTTTTGAAAGGATTGTGCTTCATCTTTCATAGCAGATGAAATAGTAGCCTTGGCATATTCCATCATCCTATCGTTTCCTAAATCGAGCTTCTTGCCATCAACAGTACCTTCTACGCCTTTTCCCGTTATTGCGCTGAAATTTTCGGTTTTTGATAGTTCAACATTCTGCTGCTTTCCGTATTTCACAGTAGCTTCGGCCAATGGATGCTCGCTGGAACTGTTTAGAGATGCAATAAAATGTAGAATTTCGCTTTCGCTAAATTGTTTATCATCAAAAGAACCTACCTTCTCCACCGTGGGTTTTCCCTCGGTAATTGTTCCGGTCTTATCAACAATAAGGGTATCTACCTTGTCCATTTTTTCAAGGGCTTCGGCATTCTTGATAAGTACGCCATTCTGAGCGCCTTTACCAACACCCACCATAACGGACATCGGTGTTGCCAATCCTAATGCACACGGACAGGCGATAATCAATACGGCAATGGCATTCACAAACCCATAGACATAAGCGGGTTCCGGACCCCAGATTGCCCAAACGATAAAGGTTATGACCGCAATAAATATGACTATTGGCACAAAATAGCCTGAAACCGTATCGGCCAATTTCTGGATAGGGGCACGACTGCGACTGGCATCATTTACCATTTTGATGATTTGGGAAAGTAATGTGTCGCTACCTACTTTTTCGGCCTCCATCAAGAACGACTGGTTGCCGTTTATGGTACCGCTACTTACTTTGTCATCTACAGATTTATTAACTGGAATGGGCTCTCCCGAAATCATCGATTCATCTACAGTAGTTTCTCCTTCGATAATTTTGCCATCAACAGGAATTTTATCTCCTGGTTTTACTCGTAGTATATCTCCTTTCTCTATCTGGTCGATGGAAACTTCTTCTTCATTTCCATCGACTACCTTAATAGCTTTATTGGGCACAAGTTTTAAGAGTTCCTTGACCGCAGAATTGGTCTTACTGTGCGCACGGGCCTCAAGTACCTGTCCGAGTAGCACCAGCGTTAAAATAACTGTGGTCGCCTCAAAATAAACAAATACAGTTCCTGATTCGGTTAAAAAGTCTTGGGGGAAAAGCTGCGGAAACAGCATCCCGAAAACACTAAAAACCCAAGCCACTCCGGTACCTATCCCAATGAGCGTAAACATATTTAGATTCCAGGTGACGATACTGCGATACGCACGTTCAAAAAACATCCACGTGGCATAGAAAACAACGGGAAGGGAAAGCACAAACTGAATCCAGTTCCAGTATTTTATTTCGAGAATACTTTCCAAGGGATTGTTTGACAGCATTTCTGACATTGCTATGAAAAATATAGGCAATGTAAAAGAGACTGCTATCCAGAACTTTTTGAGCAATTTTTTATAGGTCTTTTCTTCTGCCGATAGGTCTGGTTCCATCGGCACCAGGTCCATCCCACAAATAGGGCAGTCTCCAGGTCCGTCTTTAACAACTTCAGGGTGCATAGGGCAGGTCCATTGCTCGGAAGTGGTGGCGGTTAAATTTTGTTCCTCGACTAAATCCATTCCGCAGACAGGACAGTCGCCCGGCTTGTCGTAGGTTTTATCTCCTTCGCAATGCATTGGACAGTAGAAGGTTCCTGTTCCTTTGCCTTTGGGTTGTGGTTTTTTCGCTTTCGCGGAAGCGGAATCATCTTTATGATGATGCTCGCCCGGTTTGTGGATAGAATACGTACCGCCGTCATCATTTAATACCTTTTGAAAAGTCTCGATAGGAATGTGAGATTCCATTTCGATGGTGGCTTCTGCTTTTTCCAAATTGACCGATGCACTGGTTACTCCCTCTATATTGGAAAGGGTTTTTTCGACGTGATTCTGGCAACCTTTGCAGGTCATTCCATGTATGTGATAGGTATGTTTCATTTTATCTTAATTTTTTTCGCATTGCTTCAGAAATATTCTCTGCATAGACGCCATAGGCATCGACCAATAATCCTTTAATTCCATTTTTTGATGAAATAGCGTAGAGAACGCTGTTGTCATCGGTACTGCTCATTCCTTCATAACGATGCATCTCATCTACATCGAAATCCTCTGGATGTAATTTTAGCTTTAGCGCATTACATTCAATGTGTCCCGAACATAAATTAAAATCATAAGTATAACCTTGCTCTTGCAAGTGGGTCATTGTTTGGGAAAGGGTATCGAATGTTTTCATAGCCACTAATTTTAGTTCACTAAAAATTTTACAATCAGTCCTCCAGCGAGCCATATATAACAGATGAAGGCTGCATATTTTAAAATCTTTTCGAGTAAAGGGCTTTTGGGTGCCATCTCGCTCATTGAATGTTCTACATCTTTTTTCTTGAAAAAACCCAGATAAACGAGATAGGCCGAAATGATGAGAAAAGCAACGTTCAAGAAAAAGGTATAATCAATCTTGAAAAATTCGCTATCCTGAATCTTCACTTGTGATGAATCTGGTAGCATATTCAATAAATCAAATCCATAATGAAGTGCCAATGCCGTACCAATTAATGCTGTAAACAATAAAAACGTGATAAACAATGACATTTTCCAACCATAATACTTTGCATTGATTCTCAGTACTGGAAAAACCACCAAATCGCTAAAAATAAAGGCCATTACGCCAGCAAAACTCACGCCTTTTCCGAATAGTAACGCTGCTAACGGAATGTTACCCATTGAACCGATAAAAGTCAAAAATGCGGCAACTGGACCGACCACGATATGTTCCAGAATTTCGAGAAAAGTAAAATCTGTATTGCCTTGACCGCTATTGATAAATAAGGTCTGAAAGAACGAATCTGGCACAAAAGCCGCTGTAATACCCGCAACGGTAAAACCTACGGTTACATCCTTCCAGACCATTTGCCATTCCATCTTATATTTTTTGGCAACACGCGCCCAACTGTCTTCGTTCTTGATTTGTTTCTTCCAATCTTTGGAACCGTCCATCTCATCATCATCTTCATTTTCGAGATTCTTACGGGCTTTTTCGATGAGTTTTTTAGGATTGATGAGTCGTATCAGAATCCACGAAATACCAATCAAGAGAATACCACCTACATATTCGCCCACCACGAACTGCCAACCCAAAAAGATGGAAATGATAATCCCCAATTCTATGACGAGATTGGTCGATGCCAACAGAAAGGCAATGGAAGACACAAAACTTGCCCCTTTCTTAAAAATGGATTTTGTACCTGCCAAAGCAGAAAAACTGCACGAGCTACTTATAAAGCCGAAAAACGTGCCCAAAAGCACACTTTTGCCTTCGTTTTCGCCCATTGTTTTTTGCATCCGCTTTTCGGTCACGAAAATCTGTATCATACTACTGATGATATAACCCAAAATGAATGCCCAAAGCGCCATCCAGAAAAATCCGATAGTCGTATAGGCGGCTTCGCCCCATTGTTTTAAAAATTCGTTCACGGTTTAAACTGTATTAGTTTTTATTCTTTGATGATACACGTTTTTTTAATTTTTTTATCATCGTACCCTTGTTGACCCTATCTTGTTATTTTACTTTGAATGGAATTACTACTTTAACTTTTTCCCAAGCTAATGTTATCTCACCTTCCGTATCGCTAATTTTCTTGATATTATATTCTAAGTGTTCTTTTAGACTATTTGCAATAATCGGTCTTACCTTAAATCGTATTACATCATCTTTTTCGTCATATTCATCCTTTCCGTGCTGGTTCCAATTGGAATTTAAAATGATGGTCCATTCTTCTTTTGAAGGAATGGTAAAAAATCCATATTTACCTGCTTTCAGTTCCTTACCATCTATTTCTAAATCCGTATCTGTCTCTATCCACGTAGCCATATGTGCACCAGCTTGCCAGACTTGGTCATACGCCAGCAAACCACCAAAAATCATCCTGTCCCTAACCCCTGGCGATGAATAATCAATATGGATGTGCGCATTACCAATGGTCGCCATCGCAGAGGTGTGGGGGCTTAACACTTTTTTTGGCGGTTGTTCTATGGTTGTTTCTTTCGACTGTTCCGGCAATGGCTCGGTTTTCTTCTCTTTACAACTGATAATAAGAAGAAGACCGAACACTATACTAATTGAAATATATCTACTCATCGGATGTTACTTAGTATTTCTTGAAGATGAATGGGTTTTTATTATTTTCCATTTTCCATCTATTTTTTTAAGGATTGAGGTTGCTACCCCTTTTTTCTTTATGGTCCGGCTATTTCCCTTGTCGTCCGAATTGAGGACAATGGTATATATGTATGTTTCGGTAGTAAAGGCATAGGGTAAATCTACCTTGGCATCGATTTCATAATCTGTAAATTCGAATTTTTCAAAGTGACCCAATTCCGGTCCTAAATGATGTTCTATATAGTGGCTGTACGTACCCTCGACGCCTCCCGATTCAAAAACCTCGGAATCCTCGGTAAATAATTCGAAAGTACCATCGGTCGTAAGATTTTGTAGGGCATCCTTATAGCTTTTCATTACTGTAAGCACTGCTTCTTTTTCTGTTTTTGCATCTTGACCAAATAGTGGGCTTGTCGCTATCATTAGCAACATTACCACGGTAGTTAATTTTAATGTTTTCATACATTTAATTTTTAAGGGTTATTTATTTACTCGAATTCTATTCACATTTGCGATACCAAAGACCAGGACGAAAAACCGCAGTGCCACTTCAAGCGCCACCAAGGTTTTTGCAGGTAGGGAAATGGGCACTATATCACCATATCCTACTGATGAGAATGTTATCAAACTGAAATAGGATAAATCAAAAAATACCGACAGTCCATCATTGCCAATACTGTTGTTCATTTTAAAATGAATAGCATCTACAAACTGCAACGCCGTGTAATCTATTGCAAACGAGAAAACTATCAACACAATCAGGTATCCGAACAACACCAGTACGTGGCTCAATAGATGGCTCTGACCAATTATCTTCATTAGTTGGTTAAAGGACAAGGCTATAATGAATCCTATCTTTAGAAATGTTAAGGTCAGTAGGATAATGATAGCATAAGACCCTTCCATAGTAGGTAGCACATACAGTTCGATTACTGAAGCAAAAAGCAGCACCAATAGAACATACTTTGAACTACTGAAAAGCTGCCTATAAAACGCTCTTGTGGTTTCTATGTCTTTTTCTTTATCCATTCTTATTTGTTATCTATAAATTTCTCATCATAGGTCTTTTGTTTCGAGTTTGCTTATTCTTCTAACCAAAAAACTGCAACGCCAATGCACCGCCAATTATTAATGTTAGGATTGTATACACTATATAGTTAGTCCACTTCTTTAATGGACTTTTATTTTGCGCTTTGCCATTATTTGTATTGCAGCAATCCTTCATCAACTTTATTTATTTTTCAGCTTGAGATTATGAAACTGAAATTATTAGATTATACTTGAAGATGAGAGGCGAACTGGTATTAACCAATAAACCAATCTGAAATGCTCACCTCCCAAAATCAAGTAATCTTCACTAAACTTCTCTTTTTCAATAATCCTCTATTTTGCCCCGAAAGGGAAGAGCTTCATCATCACTAATTGATGCATCGTCTCTTCCATATTCGGGCTACTATTAACCAAATCAACTTTTCTTTTTCAATAAATTTATTGTGCCTAATTAAGAGAAAGGGCCTTAAAAACCAACCAGAAATACGTGCCCTCTCTCTTATTAGGACTTAAATTTTTGCCTGACTTGGGAAGGAACTAACACTAACCATCAATTATTTTACTTCCCACGACAGGACTTATAAACTATTCTAGATTCTCCAAAAACTCTATAACTATCTTTTAACTAATAAACCAGAACAAGAAAAGGACTTCTTGGATAGGGATAATCTATTGAATAGTCTTTTGTACTTTGCCACACGTAAGCATCTTGCTCCCGTAATACGGATTCCTCACTTCATCCTTTTGGCTCAACCACGCGCTACCTTTATCGTACATTGGGCAAAATTGTTGGTACAGTGTATTTTTTGTTCCAGTAATGGCCACCATATCCGTGATATCCTTGCTTAACGTTTTAAAATGTTCGCGTTGGTGGTCTATGGCGCTTTCGGCAATATGCTCGGCGTGTTCGGTGGCATCTTCTATAATATCTGCCAGCTCGCTTTGTTGTTCTTTTGTATAGTTACTGCTGTCAAATGCTTTTAAGGAAGCCACTAATGTAGTGCCTAATTGTGCCGCTTTTTTGGTATCATCAGCCACCAAGGCATCTTTTAGGTTGAAATAGTCATTTAAAATCACTTCTGCCTTTGCATCAGTCTTGGTATCCATCATTTTACTATGGTCCATTTTCATATTGCTGTGGTCCATTTTATCTTTTTCCTGTGCATAAGCAAAAGAAACCGTTAACAATAGCATTGCTGCTATACTCATTTTTATCTTTTTCATAATTCTAATTTTTAGGTTATTTATAAACTGTCTTTTAATTGTGTTACCCAATTGATGATTTCTTCCGTTTCTTCTTTCGAGAACTTGGCGTCTCTATGAATTAAGGTGTATGAATCCAAGGGCATCTCACCACTTTCAATTTGCTTGATGATAGACCTTAATTTACTTGTCTTTCTGCGACTTGACAATGAATCCCATTCGTTGAAATTGAGCTCTGCCTTACCTTCTTTAATGTGGTCTTCCAAAAACCAAGCAACTGGTTGAACTCGATTATACCAAGGATATTGGGTGTTGTTACTGTGACAATCATAGCAGGAAACCTGTATCTTTTTCTGAATAGCCTCCGGAACCTTATGCACCACCATAAAATCTGTTTGGGGCACGGTATCGTTTTGGTTATAGTCCACTGGAATAAACTGGATGAGCACAAGCGCCACCAAAAAAATTCCCGCTATGATTTTTACAATCTTCATTTAGTTGATTTCTTTCTGGACTTTACCGCAGGTTAACATTTTACTACCGTAATACGGATTCTTAACGTCCTTGCTCGTGCTCAACCAAGCGCTACCGCCATCATACATTGGGCAAAACTGTTGGTACAAGGTGTTTTCTGTTCCTGTAATAGCAACCATATCTGTTACATCCTTGCTCAATACTTTAAAGTGCTCTCGCTGGTGTGCTATATCGCTTTCTGAAATGTGCTCTGCGTGTTCTACCGCATCCTCAACGATGTCCTTTAAATCTGATTGCTGCGTATCGGTGTATTCTGAAATATCGAGCTTTCCTAAGGTTGTTGCGAGGCTTGCCCCAAGTTCTTTGGCTTTGGCATTATCATCAGCCACCAAAGCGTCCTTAAGTTTAAAATAGTCGGTCAAAATAGCTTCTGCTTTTGCGTCTTGACCATTGTTCATTGCCATTTCATCAACTTCATTCATTGGTTTATCATCCATCATATCATCCATCGATTCTTGATGCATCTCATTGCTCATAGGCGCTGCGGGTTCGTTTTTGTTTCCGTCTTTGCAAGCAGTAGCACTTAATAGAACTAATGCCAGTCCGGCAATCATTACATTTTGTTTCATCATTTTCATAATTATATATTTAAGGGTTATTTATTAATGGTTTTTTTGACCGACCCGCACTTCAGCATTTTCTCTCCGAAATAGGGATTGGTAATTTCTTTTACATCTGCATACCAATAGGCTCCTTCATTGTTAAATGCCATTGGGCAGTATTTTTTGTATATGGTTCCTTCAGATAAGGCATCTTCAAACATAGGCCCCGCCTTTTCCGTGAACTGTGCAAAAAGTTCCCTTACCTCTTCTATATCTTGAGCATCTGCCATTTGTTGTGCGAGCTGTTTCATCTCCATTCGTTCTTCACCAAATGATGCGGCCATATCCTTGCTAATGGATTTTGCTTGGCTCTCATCGTTTTTTGCCAGAGCCATCTTGATTTCAAGGTAATTGTGCCACACCTTCCCGGTCATCCCGTCTATAAAGCCTTGGTCTGCCACATCTGCAGTGTTTTCCTTTGCGGTCTTTACCTCTTCAGGTGTGTTAATCTCTACAGTTTGTTTTTCCTTGCAGCTAATAAACGCTATAAGTGCAAAAGCTGCGATTGTTGTTTTCATTAGTGTTTTCATTTGTATATTATTTAAGTGAATTCAAAGTTTAAAATTTTTAGGTCCAATAAAGTCCAATAAATCGGTCAGTGCTTTTTTTATTTCTGCACTTATTTTTTTTATTTCTGGCTTTTCTGAAAATGACCAAGTTTTTTCAATATCTTCAATGGAAACCTCAATAATACTATTATCTTCAACCTCTTTAATACTAATTTTACAAGGAATTAAAGTGGTCATTTGTATGTCGTTTGAAATTAGTTCAGCAGTAATTTTTTTATTACAAATCAATAAAATCAAGTGTTGAGGCAAGTCTTTAAAATAGCCCTCTAGATATTCACAAATATCCATTTCAGCTACAACATCAAATTGAGCTTTTCTTAAGTTTTCTTTTATTTGGTTTTGCACTTCATTAAAAGTTACAGTACCATACCTCCTGACAATACAATACTGTGTGCTTTGGCTATCACTGTAATTTTGACTGTCTATATTTTTATCACGACTATTTTTTTCCATATTAGACTATTAAAGACGATTAATAACAGATTGTAGCTTACTAGTGATATCCTTGGCCACTTTATGAAGTTTTTCATTGTTAACAGCCTGCATAGAAGCTAATGGGTTGATTGCCGCCACTTCAACGAATTCATCACTTTGTTGTTGAACTATTACATTACAAGGAAGCATCGTTCCTATCTTGTCCTCAGCTTCAAGCGCCTTATGTGCATATGGGGGATTACAAGCACCTAAAATTTGATACCGTTTGAAATCTATACCTAGTTTATCTCTAAGGGTTTCATTTACGTTGATTTCAGTAAGAACACCAAAACCTTCATTTTTAAGTTCATTTGTAACTTTTGTGATTACATTATCAAAGTCTTCTTTCAAAGTTTTATTGAAATAATATTCCATTGCTCTACATTTTAAGAGGTTATATTTTTATTTTAAAATTCGTTGTTATTCAGTTCTTTGCAGTCTTCTTAATTGCAGACTGTTAAATTCTTACTTTTTTCTTCTGCCTGATACGAGAAATATTACCCATACCAAAATGGCAAATCCTATTATCCACCACCACATCATCATATCTCTATTCTTTTATTGTTAAACATTCGCTTTTAATTACGTCTCTCAATGAGTTATCTTTTATCCTCCATCTTCTTTTTCTTTTTCTGCATCATTTTTTCCATCATATCAGGATTCTCATCCATCATTTTTTTCATCCTCTTCTTCATTTCTTTTTTCATCATTTCATTATTATGAATTTTTTCCATCAACATCTTGCGACCCTTTTCGTTTTCCATCATCTTTTCTAGCATTTTAGATTGCATCTTTTGCATCATTTCAGGATTTTTATCCATCATTTTCTTCATATGGGATTGCATTTTCTCTTTCATATCAGGATTCTTTTCCATCATCATTTTCATATTTTCCGATTCCATTTGTTCCATATGACCTTTCATCAGTATTTTTTTTGCTTCTTCATTTTTTCTGGCTTCACTGATGAAATTTGTAAATTGAACTGGATTTGAAATGATTTCTTGATAAATGGCATTTCTATTTTCTTCGACCCGCAAGGTCTCAGTTGCATTAAAGGTTGATTTACAACTTACAAGTGTTCCAATGAAAGTAATTGCTATCAGAACGGTAGTTTTTGTTTTCATAGTTTTCATTTTAAGGTTTATAAATAGTTCATCTTAATCTTCATTTTCGTTTCTTCTAAGAAACCACTTCTCTCCGAAAAAAATCAATACCATCATTGCGGCTGCCACGATAACAACCAACAAATCACTACTTGCTTTTATCCACAGAAAAGCACCCAAAACAACGACATCTAAAATAATTGCTGTTATGAGTACTAAGGCGCGAGCTTTAATTTCTTTTCTCATATTCCTTAATACTCCGTAATGGATACCGATATCCATAATTAAGTAAAAAATGGCCCCAAGAGAGGCTATTCGTGTAAGGTCAAAAAGGATAGTCAGCGTTAATGCCAATACCACTGTATATACTAACATATGTTTTTGTAATCTACCCGGCATCCCGAAATGTCTATGAGGTATCAATTCTTTTTCGGTAAGCATTGCAGTCATTCTTGATACCGCAAAAATACTGGCGATTACTCCTGATATAGTGGCGACAATGGCAATCCCCACGGTAAACCAAAGGCCATATTTTCCGAAAGCAGGTCTAGACGCCTCTGCTAGGGAATAGTCTTTAGCTTTTATAATTTCATCAATAGAAAGGTTTGAAGAGACTGCAAAAGCCACCAACATATATACGACTGTACAGATAAGTAATGAAATGATGATGGCACGACCCACATTTTTATTTGGGTTTACAATTTCTCCACCGCTATTGGTTATGGTTGTAAAACCTTTGTAGGCTAAAATTGATAATGCTAGTGCGCCTAAATAATTTGTTATTGGTGTTTCAGTCAGACTCTCTGAGGGAACCACTTCTGAGAATGAAAAGCCAGCAGCCCAAAGCCCCCCAATAGCAAATATGGCAATACCTCCAATTTTAAGGATAGCCATAACCAAAGAAGACTTTCCAATAATATTGTTACCAGAGATATTGACTAGAAAGGCTACCACCAACAATACTACTCCCAAAATGGGTACCCAAACACTATTTTCTCCTACATCAAATAGCTGTAATGTATAAGAGCCAAAGGTTCGGGCTACCAAACTTTCATTAATTACCATTGATAGAGCCATTAACATTGCACCCGAAGCAGTCAAAGCACTTTTCCCATATATTTTTTTTAAATACATAGCGATTCCTCCCGCCGAGGGGTAAGCATTAGACATCTTAACATATGTATAGGCACTGAATCCCGAGATAATGGCTCCTATCAAAAATGCATACGGAAACCACTGGCCTGATAGTTCTGCTACCTGACCTAATAAGGCAAATATTCCTGCACCAATCATCACTCCCGTACCTAACGATACAGCTCCAGTTAAACTCAGGCTATTTTTTTTATATTCTGACATATTTAAAATCGGGCTAAAAGACCACCACCCCAACCGTATCGGTTGTTATAGTTTCCTTGTATTGAAAAATTTCTTGATAGGATGTAGGAAAGTCCAACCAACCATTGGGTTTCACTCTCATAAGAGCTATTCCCTATATCATTTACCCATCCAAAGTCTGCCCTATATTCATATTCGCCTTCCAGAAAAATTCTTGGAAAAATCAAGATTTCCCTGTCCAGACGAATTCTTGGGCGCAGTTGATGGTCCATACTCACATCTACATTAAACCTGTAGGGTGTAAAGTACTTTACACCGACCAATCCTACGGTATTGAACTCATCGAAGGAATTAGGTATTTCTGTTTCTGTATTTACCCCTACATAGAGACGCACCCAATCATTTAGATATCTATCATAGTTCACTTCGGCCTCAAGGTTCTTGTCATAGTCGAACTCTGCCCTTAAACCAAATCCATTTCTGATATTGCTTGACATCAAAAAGAGTTCGTTAAAATTTGAGCCTGCACGCAACAATCCCCAAGAATAGTAATGGTCTGTCTCA
>NZ_KZ319312.1 GCF_002744755.1 Leeuwenhoekiella nanhaiensis
CAATGTTTTTTCTATTTCTTTCATTATTTATTGAGATTCATTTTAATATTTTTGCTTTGGTAAAGGCTTCCCACCCTTCTTTTGCTGCATAGGGGACAATTAATAATGCCGCGACAGGGTCGGCCCACCACCAGCCCAACCATTTCACGAGCAGCAGACCCAATAGGACTACCACGGTTTGGTACAGGCAGATAAAAGTGTCCTTGGCATCCGCTAACAGTGCGGGACTATCCAGTTTATTTCCATAGTTCCTTTTGTAGTAAATCAAAATGGGATTTACAACCAATGATACCATAAGTATCACAATGCCAATCGTTGACCAGGAAGCCGTTTCTTGACTAATCAGTTTTGATATGGAATCATAGGATATGAAGGCACAGATAAGCGCAAAGGATATCGCAATGACGTAGAGCGTTATCATTTTTCTTTTCTCTACACGCCTTTCATCAATGCCTTTGATTTCGCCGTGCAACCGCCAGCCCAATGTTCCGGCACTTATCACCTCGATGGTGCTATCAAGACCCCAGCCTATCAACGCAGAACTGTTTGCTGTGATTCCCGCAATTAGCGAAATGACCACTTCAGTAACGTCATAAATGACGTTCCATACTTGAAGTGTCCTTGCTTCTTTAAGATTCTTTTTTCTCGATTTTTCCATTAATAATTTTAGTGTTTAGCTTGGGTTTTTAATTCCGACCTTTTGAATGTTCATCAGTTTATGCATTGCAAATGTTTTATTTAAATTATTTGGACAATTTTAAAATTCTAATAGCCCCACGCATCACAAACGCAAACACAACACCGCCTATGACCAAATCGGGCCATTTACTGTCCAAAAAATAAACCAGCACCCCTGCCAGTATTACTCCGCCGTTCACAACAATATCGTTTGAGGTAAAGATGGCACTTGCCTGCATATGCGCTTCCTTGCTTTTGGCCTTGTTTATCAACCATAGGGAAACGAGGTTGCCGATAAGGGCGAAAATGGAAACGATGATCATCCATTGGAACAAAGGGGTTTCGCTACTGCTCAAAAACCTTCTCAGGACTTCCGAAAATCCCAGCAGGGCCAAGGCCATTTGAAAATAGCCACTGAAATTCGCCACTTTCTTTTTTCGTGCAATGGCACCACCTACGGCAAAAAGGCTCAATGTGTACACAATGGAATCGGCCAGCATATCCAGTGAATCGGCAATTAGACCCATCGAGGAAGAAATCCAACCCGTAGTCATTTCGATAACAAAAAAACCAAAATTGATCTACAATACCCACCAGAGTATCTTCTTTTGTTTGGTCTCATCTTCAGTATTAGGTGCTTCCGCCTTTTCTGTTCCCAAAAGTTTTTCCCCCAACTTTAATGCACCCAATTCCACGTTTATTTCTTGGGCATTCCCTTGATGGTACACATCTAATTTCCTATTCGGAATGTCAAAGTCCAGATATTTGATTTGAGGATTTGACTCCAGTTTCATCCGTATCATCTGTTCTTCGGAAGGGCAATCCATTTGACTTACCTTAAAAGTGCTTTTATTCATATTTCCTTATTTACCGTTCCTATGCAGAGTTTTAATATTTTTATTTTTTTGTTGTACCGGCGAGCTTAAAAATAAAATAAGTACGCCTATTAAGGCCGCGATAGAGGAAGCGATCAAAATGCTTATTTTTGAAACCTTTACCAGCTCTGGATTGGTAAAAGCCAGGTTGGTTATAAACAGGGACATGGTAAAACCAATCCCGGCAATCATTCCAACCCCCAGGATATGTTTCCATTTTAAAGAACTATGAATGGAAGAAACACCTATTTTCTGTCCAAGCCAGGTGAAGAGGCTAATACCAGTTACTTTCCCAACGGCAAGCCCGGCGATTACCCCTAAACCCAAGGAGCTGGAAACAACTTCTAAAAAACTTACATCTAACTTTACCCCAGCGTTGGCAATCGCAAATATTGGGATAATAAAAAAAGCATTAAAGTCGATAAGGGAGTTCTCTAATTTCAGTAACGGAGGCCTTGAATTCTCAGTATCTTTTTTGATTGCTTTTAGAATTGGGCGTTGCTTTATATCCTGAAGGGGATTTTTAGTTTCAATATCTGCTTCTTCCAACTGACCCAGATTCCGGGTGGTTCTTTCCTTAAGGTGTTTACTGTCCAGTTTAGGCCTTACGGGAATGGTAATGGCAAATAACACTCCCGCAATGGTGGGGTGGACACCTGAATTCAGAAAAAAGTACCATAGTACAATTCCACCTGTAATATACCATGACAGGTTCTTAACCCTAATTTTATTTAGTACCAAAAGGCCAACAAATATTCCGAGGCCACCAACCAGATAAAACCAGCTTATTTGACTGCTGTAAAAAAGGGCTATAACCAGAATGGCACCCACATCATCTGCTATTGCCAATGCCACCAAAAATATTTTCAACTGAGAAGGTATTTTTTTTCCCAAAAGACCAATAATGCCAAGGGAATAAGCTATATCCGTACCCATTGGTATTCCCCATCCCCTTATATAAGCTGTTTCTGAATTAAAACTCACGAATATCAGGGCAGGAACTATCATACCTCCTAATGCTGCCAGAAGTGGAGAAGATGCTTTTTTAAAGGATGATAATTCCCCTACCAGGACTTCCCTTTTCAATTCCAAACCAGCAACCAGAAAGAAAATTGCCATCAGGCCATCATTGATCCATTCTTCAATAGTTAGCCCAAAATTAAAATGTTCTGAGAATTCAATTACAAACTCATCTTTAAGATAATGGTGGTACATCTCCGAAAATTGGGAATTACCCAAAAAAAGGGCTACGATAGTAGCAATAATCAAAAGGATGCCGCCCGCCGTTTCCCTATCGAGAAACTTCTGTGCGGTTTCCCTCACATAAGCCAACGCAGACTGTGCTTTTTGGGGTTCATTCATAGTAACATCTTTTTCCTTATTCTCCATTCCAAAATTTATATATGCAACGCCCGGTCTTCGGTAGCGGCCAAGCAGGCTTCCTTAAAGGTTTCTGAAAATGTGGGGTGTCCGTGGGACATCCGTGCAATATCTTCTGCCGCTGCCCTGAATTCCATCGCTACGACAGCTTCCGTATAACTATCGGCTATGCGCGGACCTATCATATGAACGCCCAAAATCTCATCGGTTTCCTTGTCTGCAATCACTTTTATAAAGCCGTCCGTGTCCATACTTATCTTGGCCCTTGCATTGGCCTTGAAAGGAAATGAGCCCGTTTTTATTGCTCTACCTGCTTCTTTAAGTTCCTCCTCGGTAAGGCCCACGCCGGCCACTTCCGGCTGTGTATAGACAATGTTTGGTATGAGGGAATAATTGATATGCGGCTTTTGTCCCGCAATGCGTTCGGCCACAAAAACACCTTCTTCACTGGCCTTATGGGCGAGCATCGCACCTCGGACTACATCTCCAATGGCATAGACCCCTTTTACATTGGTTTCTAGGTTATCGTCTACTTTTATTTGTCCTTTTTCGTTGGTTTCCACTCCCACGTTTGCAAGGCCCAAGCCTGATGTAAAAGGTTTTCTCCCAATGGCCATCAGGCAATAGTCGCCTTCCAACTGCATTTCCTTGTCGTCTTTCCTGTTCTGTGCCGTAAGGGTTACTTTATCATCTGCTGCCACAGCTTTTGTGACCTTGTGTTCCAGATAGAACTCGATGTCCTGTTTTCTTAGGGACCTGTACAATTGATGCCCTACGGATTTGTCCATTGTATAGATAAGCCCATCAAAATACTCTACTATGGATACTTTTGAACCCAACCTGGCGAAGACCGAACCTATCTCGACCCCAATGACACCACCTCCAACGACCATCAAGTGTTTGGGGATTTCTTTAAGGGCAAGGGCTTCCGTAGAGGAAATAATCCTTTTTTTATCTATTTCTATGTTGGGCAAGGATGCAGGTTTTGACCCGGTGGCGATGACTATCTTATCGGTTTCTATGGTTTGTGTTTTGTCCTCGCCCTTAATTTCAATGGTGTTTTTGTTCTTGATGTTTCCGTGGCCTTCATAAACGGTAACCTTGTTCTTTTTCATCAGGTAGGCTACCCCGTTGATGATTTCCCCCACGACGTCTTGAACCCTTTGGTTCATTTTTACAATATCTACATTCGCCTCCTTGACATCAATGCCGAAATCCTCGAATTGGTGTTTGAGCTTGTGGTAATGTTCCGATGCTTCCAGCCAGGCTTTTGAAGGGATACAACCCACGTTAAGGCAAGTGCCGCCAAGGGTACTGTACCTTTCGATTATGGCCACTTTAAAGCCCAGTTGTGCAGCACGTATGGCACACACGTAGCCACCTGGACCGGAACCAATAATTGTTATATCATATTTTTCCATAATTGTATTTTTTTGGTTAAATAAGGTGGAAGAACCTTGAACTTGACTCTTGGGCGCAAGGGTTCAATGTTCTGGAACTCCCACCTGTTATTTTTCCTTACATTTCACGCATATCCCTTTTAATACCAAGTTGACATCGTTTATTTTATAATCACTTGGTAAACTTTCTTCCGGTATTTTATTTGGCAAACAGATTGTTTTCTTACATTCGGTACAATGAAAATGCAGATGTAAATCCGAACCATATTTACCTTTAACGTTTTCATCAGAAATTGCAAATTTTGCCACTCCGGTTCCATCATTTATCTGATGAATAAGCCCTTTATCCTCGAAAATCTTGAGATTTCGATAAAAGGTCGTTCTGTTTGCTGTTTTATTGGTTTCGCTCTTTTCGGCAAAGACCTTTTTTAAATCGGAAAAGGACACGGCACTTTGCTTCCTTTTCAGGAACTTGTATATCTCCGACCTCATTTGAGTAGGGCGAATACCGTGACTTGACAATATTTTTTCCGTTTTGGTCATTTTAAGCTTGATTCAAAAGTAATCTCTTTTATTACATTTATTTCTTATAGGCGAGCAAGCGCAGTGCATTGACCACCACTACCAACGTAGAGCCTTCGTGAACCGCCACGGCTATGCCGATACTTGCCCAACTCATTATGGTCGCAGGAATTAAAAGGGCAACAACCCCCAAGCTAACCCATAAGTTTTGCTTGATTATCGCCTTCGCTTTTCTGCTCAAACCGATGGCAAAAGGCAAGGTTTCCAGTTTGTCTGCCATTAGGGCAACATCCGCGGTCTCTAAAGCCACGTCGCTTCCCGCCGCACCCATTGCAATACCAACGGTACTGTTTGCCATAGCAGGGGCATCATTGACCCCATCACCTATCATTGCCAGTTTATTTTCCTGTTCCGCAAGTTTTTTGATGGCCTCCACTTTTTCTTCGGGAAGCAGACTTCCGCGTGCTTCGGTCAACCCGATTTCCTCGGCTACGGCATCTGCCACTTTCTGGTTGTCGCCCGTAAGCATTATCATTTTCTTGATGCCTATTTCCTTTAGTTGGGCAAGGGTTTCCTTGGCTTTTTCCCGTGGCGTGTCCATCAGCCCCAGCATCCCTATAAATTCATCGCCCCTTTTTATTAGCATCGTGGTCTTTCCTTCCCCTTCAAGCGCTCTTACCTTTTCTGATACATCGTCGGGTACGCCCTTATCAATGTCCTCGAAGAGTTCCAGGTTACCAATGTAAATGGAATTCCCTTGATAGTTTGCCTTTATGCCCTTGCCCTGTACGGCTTCCAAATCATCGGCATCGGGAATTTTGGTGTCCTTCCCAAGCCGCTCCATCCCATCCCTTACAACAGCCTTTGCCAGGGGATGGTCGCTCAGTTCCTCAACCGCAATCGCGATTTCCAACAGTTCCTTTTTATCTATACTGCCAAAACTTTCGACGTCGGTAAGCTTTGGTTTTCCTTCGGTAAGTGTTCCCGTTTTGTCAAAAGCGAGAGCGGTAAGTACCCCTAAGTCTTCCAAGGGGCGACCGCCTTTTATCAAAACCCCGCCTCGTGCTGCTCTTGCCACACCACTCAATACAGCAGATGGCGTAGAAATGGCCAGGGCACAAGGACTGGCTGCCACAAGTACCGCCAGGGAACGGTACAGGCTTTCATTCCACGTTTCATCGATGACCAAAAAAGCAAAATTTAATACTATGACCAATAAGATTACCGATGGCACGTAGTACCGCTCAAACTTGTCTGTCAATAATTGTGTGGGCGATTTTTGGTCCTGGGCCTCTTGAACCATAGTGACCAAGCGGTTGAGGGTAGAATCTTTTGCCTCTTTAATCACCTTTATTTCGAGGGTATTGTTGCCATTGATAGTTCCTGAAAATACACGGTTCTCGTCGGGAATATCGCTTTTTGCTGTATATTCCTTATCGGGATTTTCTATTGGTGTTTTGTCCACTGGAACGCTTTCCCCGGTAATGGGTGACTGGTCTATACTACTATTGCCCTTTACAATAACACCATCAGCAGATATTTTACTGTTGGGGCGTACCACGATAGTATCACCTATCTGTAACTCTTCAATACCCACTTCAACGGTATCGTCATCCTTCTTTAATAGTGCGGTTTTAGGCGCAAGGTCTGTTAACGCTGCAATGGATTTCTTGGCCTTGCCCATTGCATAGTTTTCCAGTGCGTGACCCAAACTAAACAGGAACAGCAACAAGGCACCTTCTGCCCATTCGCCCAAATAGGCGGCTCCTGCAGCTGCGACCAGCATCAGGAAATCGATTTCAAATTCGCCTTTGGACACTTTGGTAATGGCCTCCTTTAGGGTAAAATAACCTCCAAAAAAGTAGGCTGCAATATAGAGCCCAAAAGGGATGTTAGCTGAAACCCCTGTATATTTTTCCAACAGGAAACCTGTAATTAGTGTGACCCCACTTAAAATTGCAAAATAGAGCTCCGTGTTTTTACCGAAAATGCCACCGTGGTCGTGATTGTGGCCATCGTCTTTGCTGTGTTTTTCCTTGTCTTTCATATTATTAATGGTTTTGTTATCGTTAATTAAGATTTAATCCAGTTTTGAGCCTGTTGTTTCTCAGAAATATCAAAAAATTTAACTTCAGACTTTATGAAAAAATCAGTTGCCTTCGCGGCCAATTCCTGCCATTTTTTGTTGCCGACAAAGGCCATCTTGCCATAATCTCCCAAATGAGCCGAATCAATCTTTAGGTCTTCCCAAAAGCCTTTAAGGGTATAGCCTTTAAAATCTTCCATTTCAAAATAGAAGTCCACTTTATGGCCTTTTTCTATGATGTTGTGGATAAGCGGATGCATCTTTTCCATATCCTTTTCCGTAAGTTTCCCGCTGATTTTAGCGGCAATAAGATGTTCTTTTTCCAAGTTTATTATCTGTAACATATTTGTATATCTTTATATTCATCTATTTAAAATATTAGTGCGTTGTATGTGCAAATGATACGCTCTACACGTCACACTAATTTTCTTATTTCAATTACACTTTGTTTATTCATTGTTACCCCTTGTTTCTTTACCGTACTTAGCCTTAAAAAATGGGAAATGATGCGAAACCAGCAATAGTATAATCAATAGTGTACTGGTTATACCAATTAAATACATCCCATATCCTATGGCAATGCCAACACCAGCACTGGCCCATATAGTAGCGGCCGTTGTTAACCCTGATATGGTATTCTTTGAACTGTCCCTAAAAATGATACCCGCTCCCAAAAAACCAATACCAGAGACAATATTGGCGACAATCCTGGTTTGGTCTGCCATCTCAGTATATGTATTGATGATGGTTAAAAGTGCAGCTCCCAAACAAACGGAAGCTTAGGTTCTTATACCTGCATCGTGACCGTGAATTTCACGGTCAAGCCCAATCAAGATGCCCAGTAACAAGGCAACCAATAATCTGGGAATCAGCGTTATTTCAGTTTGTAAATCCATATTATAGAATGTAAAACGTTTCAGGTTTCTTTTTCTGTGGGATGTCCTCATCACCTATCATCTCCTTTAGATTTATTTCAATAGTTTGGGCCAAATCGGTCATTGGTGTGTCCATTGGGTTGTTTTCAAAGGGATCCTGCATTAAAATTGATGTTTTTTCAATAGCTATAAAGATCAAAGGGATAGCGATGGTAAGGCCAATTTCCACAGAGAGGTAGTTGTCTGACAGGCCAAAAGGCAACATTGTTGCAAATACATAAATGATTAAATGGATTAATAAACTATGTGCTTTGGGGAAGACCGTGTTTTTTATACGTTCGCACTTGCCCATAGAATCACATAATCTGGCTATGGTACTGTCTATTTGTACCTGCTGAAAATCATTGACCATACCGTTTTCTTTTGCTTTTAGCAAAGTTTCAGAATGTTCTGACAATAAAGTATTTGGAATATTAAAAGACTCCAACTTATAAGATTTTTGGTATTCCTTAACTTTGGGGGAAAAGGGTAGTTTTCTCAATGATTCACCCAATGCATAGCACCAGATTATTTGACGGTTGGTCATTTCATTGACCAAAATATCGTACTGCCCGTTGCTCCTTTTGAAAAATGAAACACATTGTCTGACCAGTGTTCGGGAATCATTCACAATTGCGCCCCATATAATACGGGCTTCCCACCAGCGCTCATAAGCTTGATTGGTTCGAAAACCCAAAAGCAAAGCTACCGCAGTGCCAAAAACAGCAGTAACACCAATTGGAATAGAGATTTTTGACAAAAAACCATATTGGTCCAAAATACCCACAGCTACAGCATAAGATACAATAAATACAATATCAAACTTTATGGTTTTAATAAAATTGACAATGGATATTCTTTTATTTAAGAGCATATTGAGAAATTATAATTGTTATTAGTGGTGGTGTTCAAATTTTTTCCCAATTTTTTGAATAATGGGATAGATAAAGATTGCTATGGCCGAAAGGAAAATTATCCCAGAATACAAGGCATAAATTCCAGAAAACAATTTGCCAGCATCGGTTTGTGCTTCATCTAAGGGACCCATTCCTGTAAGAATCATTGAAGCGTTTAAAAAGCTATCAATCCAACTTAATTTCAAAAAATAATAATACCCAAGCATCCCGATTCCCAAAGAAACAGTTATAATTAAAATCATAATAATGGCACCGTTGAATATTTTGTGGTACAATCTGTCATTCATTAATTTCATATAGTTCGGTTATTTACATTTTGTATTCCAATTATGTCATAAACTTTCTTGCTATAAATCTTTAACCTAAAGCTATATATGAAATATTGGTAAAAGTTAGAGTTCTTTTTTATAAGGTTTTTAACTATACTTCAGTGCCACATTTAGAACAAAATTTTGCATCCATAGGTATTGGTTCTTCACAACTTTTGCATTTTACTTTACCTAAAGGCTCGCCACAATGTTGACAAAAAGAAGCATTTTCAGGATTGTTTTTGCCGCATTTTATACATCTCACAACAACCTTGGGTTCATCAAATCTTGGGTCATTATTTTTACGTTGATGCTTGTTGGAATGATGACCATAACTTCCTCTTAATAAATGTTTTAAAAATCCCATATTGTTTAATTTAAGTGTGTTTCCATATAATCTAATGCTTCGGGCATATCCAACTCACGGGTACCGTTCCCAGTTCTGATAAAGAAATGAGAACGGTCGCCCAGGTTCAAATACACTGGTTTTTGCGATTTGTAGACCCTTACATAACAGATATCCTTTTCTTCAAATTGGTAAAAGGTCACCTTTGCCAAAGGGCAAAAATGCGTGCCTAAATTGAAGGACACCAACTGCATTATATACTGTTCAAATCCGTCCTTGCCCGGTTTCTTTAAAGTACCGTAATCTTGTTCGAGCCCCAGGATACGGCCTTCATCGTCAACTCCTATAATCAAATGGCCGCCTTCGGTATTCATAAATCCCGCAATGGTCTTTGCCACTACCATTTCCAAGGCTTTGTTTACCTTACCTTGTCGAAGGTCCCACCGCAAGGTGCTTTTGAATTCTACCTCGTGGTTTTCACCTTTGTCCAATAATTCCCTTATCAAGGTTATTCCGACTTTCTCCCTATTTAGTTGAAATATTGTTTTTCTTGTATAGAACATCAGGGCGAGACTGCTTCCCATAATACCAAACAGGATATTTTTTAGGATTTGGTCCACATCTCCAAATCCAAGAGCTTGCCCAACTGCATTTTTGAACAAATACCACCAATTGCCCGTATCACCGCTCTGGTCATACTGGAATAGGGAAATGCCCAATGGCTGTATAATGATTATGCCCACCGCAAACCCTAAAACAATAGCAATAAGAAGTCCTTGCCTGTTCAGCCCTCCTCTTTTTTGATTATGTATGCCATTAGGCGGTTTCATTGCAGTTTATTTTTTCTTGTTTTCCCGTAACAGTTTCTTTCGCTGTTCAAACTCTTCCTTGCTTATTTCGCCCCGTGCAAAACGTTCCCTCAGGATTTCCATCGCACTATCCTTTTTCCGTTTCTGTCCCGGGGTGGGGTAAGGAATTAGGAATATCCAAAAGATGAGGATTATCCAAAGTCCCCACCATATCCAGTGCATTCCTCCAAAATACCAATCGTCCATCATAGTGTTTCTGTTTTTAAATCAATAGTATATCCATTTTTTATGTTATTCTATTTCTATCCATTCTTTGGCCAATTCTTTTTCTTCGGTCTTATAAAATTTTATATGAGCTTCTGAAAAAGGAAGCAATACCTCGGTAAATTGTTCTTGCCATTTAACGCTACCCACCAAAGCAACACGCTTTAAATGCTTTTCATTCGGAAGGTTTAATTCAATTCCCTTCCAATATGCCTCTGCTGTCCAGCCTTCAAAATTTTCCATCTCGATGTACCAATACACTTGTGGATGGGCAGTTATATGTTCTGTTAAGACTGGTATCAAGTTTTCATAATCCTTGGCATCCAGCTTATTCTCTGCTACCATATATACAGTAGCCTCTTTTTTATAGATTGTTATCATTGCTCATTATTTATAAATGATAATTGAATTTAAAAACCAAACGTTTAAACCAAATTGCCACTGCATTTTTCGCAGATACCCTTTACCACCAAGTTGATATCCTCGGTAATATAACCATCAGGTAAGTTGATGTGAGGGATTTTATGTTCTGTTAAACAGACCGTCTCATTACAATTGTTGCAATGAAAGTGCAAATGAAGGTCGTTGCCGACCTCGCATTCACAATTTTCTTCGCAAAGGGCGTATTTTATAACCCCTGTCCCATCCTCGATTTGATGCACAATCCCTTTTTCCTCAAACGTTTTTATAGTCCTAAATAGGGTACTTCTTTCACTGACCTTAAAATCTTTTTCCAAGTCGCCAAGGCTGATGGCCACATTCAACTCTGCCAACCGCTTATAGGTCATAAGGCGCATAGCCGTAGGTCGTATCCCTTTGTTTTCCAGAAGTTGAACTATTTTTTCCATTTGTACTGAAGTGTTTTATAGGTCGTACCGTTTTAAGGAATCCCCAGTTTTAATCTGAAAGGCATCTTCAATATTTGCTATATAGATAATGCCGTCTCCAGGTTCTTCCGTTTTGCCATTTTTTAAAATTATTTCAATGGCAGCTTGGGCTTCCTCATTTTGACAGACCAATTCCAGCTTAACCACAGGACTATCGGTAATACGAAAATCCAACGAAGGTCTTGCACCTTTTGCCTTGAATGCGCCAGTACCTTCTGCTTGTGAAAGGGTCATACTTTCAAATCCATTATCTGATAGTGCTTCAATGACTCTTTGGATTCGGTTCGGTTTTACAAATGCTTTTATTTCTTTCATCTTAAAAATATTTTTATGTTTTAATCGATTTTGAACCGAGCTTGTTTTCTAATTTTTAACTAACTAATTAAGACGATAAACAAACTCGGAATCAAAATCTTTGATTGTTATTGAATTAATGTCCGTGTTCCAGTTCGCCTTTAACCATTTCCGAAGACAGGTTATAAGCTCCGTTTATCACGACTTTGGCATCCTTTGAAACTTCGGCAGGAAGATTGACTTCAACAAAGCCTAAATCAGTAATACCAACCGTTACGGGTATCATTTTGAATTTCATTTTGCCCGCTTCCATTTCTTCATCTTCATCCAAAATGAAAATGAAGGATTGCTCGCCTTCTTTTATAATGGCAGCTTCCGGTACGGCAAAACCCTTTTTCTCGCCCTGCACTATGCGCCCTTCCACGTACATACCTGGCAATAGGTTTTTATCCTTGTTTTCAATATCTGCCAGAACTTCCAAAGCTTTTGGGTCTGTCTCAAAGGTTTTACCTACAGACCGAACGGTTGCCTTAAGCAGTTCATCTGGACGAGAGGCCGTGGAAAAATATATCTGTTGCCCCTGCTTGATTTGCTTTATGTCTTTTTCATATACTTTGAAGTTGACATAGATTTTTGAATTGTCGCTTATCGAGAACATTTTGGATTGTTGTGCCACGTAATCGCCAAGGCTAATCATTACTTCATCCACATACCCACTTATAGGCGAGGTAATGGGAACAGCGGAATATATTTGGCCTTCCGCCACTTTGTCCGGGTTAATGCCCAACAGTCTCAACTGGGACCGCAAACCATTGACGCTGGATGTTGTGGAACGATATTTTGACTGCGCCATCTGAAATTCCTTGCCAGAAGAAACACCTTTATCATAAAGGGTCTGCTTACGTTCAAAATCCTGTTTCAAAAAGACCAGTTCGTCATTTTTTTCCTGATAATCCTGTTGCATTGCAATGATATCTGGGTGTTCTATATATGCCAACACCTGACCTTTCTTTACGTTATCTCCAGGGATTACTTTTATGGAACTCACATTTCCACCAACAAAAGGACTTATGTTCGCCTTGTCCTGTGGGAAAAGTTCCAGCGTTCCTGTTACTTTAATGTTGTTCCCTAAATTCCGTTCCTCCAAAGGTTTCATTTCCAAACCGATTGTTTCAGCTTGTTGCTTTGTGAGTTCCACAACGCCTTCTTCCTCGCTGTGACCACCTTCTTCCTCTCCTTCATCGTGGCCTTCTTCGCCGTGTGCATCCCCGTCGTCCTTCATATTTTCAGAGGTTTCGCTATTTTCGTTATGGCCCAATTCCGAATCGGGCTTGTCGTTGCAGCCAACCATAAAGAAGGTCATTAGTGCTACACTTACTATTGCTATATTTTTCATTTCTTATTCTTTTTTAGATTATAGGTTACCCAGTTGGTATTGCAACTCAATGAACTGCTGGTTATATTGATTTATAAACTGTATATGATTTTGTTTTATCCTGATGGCGCTGTTAAGTATCGTGATATAGTTCACATAATCAATTTCACCTTCCTTAGAGGCCAGTTCTGCCGTAGTAATTTGTTCCTCGGCCAAAAGCAAGGCACCTTCCTGATAATAGTCAAGTGTTTTTTGGGTCTTTTCCAGCGATTTTATGAGCTGTGACACCCTACTTTCGGTCACTGCCTTTTGTTCGAGATATTGATTCTCGGCGACCAATGCATCTGCTTTAGCGGCCTTTACTCTTGATTTCTGCGGAAAGAACCAAAGCGGTATGCTAATACCAGCCTGATAGGTATTGAAACCCGACACATCATCCACTATCTGCCTGCCGTAGGTCAAGTTGAACTTGGGTAGGAACTGTGCTTTTTCTACACCGATATTGGCTTTGCTTACTTCTGCATTTTGCAAGGAATATTGAAGCAAAGGATTATTGACTGCGGAAGCCGAATCCAAATTGGCCAAAAAATCCATTGGTTCATAGGCCAAATTAACAGTTTCTATTTCTTGGTCGATGCCCAAATACTGCTTCAATGCCCTTTTTGAAATTTCAATGTCATCATAGGCTTGCTGTCGTAAAACCTGAATCTGCTGATATTCGGAAGAGGCAGCAATAAATTCCAATTTGCCCGTTTCCCCTGTATCAAACCGCAATTCGGCAGCGGTCCTAAAGTTGGCATAAACACTGTCCAATTGGTCTGCAAACCGCAATTGTGCCTTGTTATAATTGATACGGTCGTAAGCCTGCATCACATTGCGAATCAATTGCTGTTCGTTGACCGCGTAGAACGTTTCGCCCAGTTTAACACGTTCCTTATAGAACTTGGATTTTGAAAAACCAGAAAGCAAATCAATATTTCCCTGTTGTACACCTATGGTGGTCTGAACACCGGGAAGGTCATTACCAAACTCTTCCTTTCCTGTAAACACCTGTGTATTTCCCAAATCGAAACTGGTACCCTTCATCGCTTGTTCACGCTCAATAAAGGCTTGGCTCTCTTTAAGGGATGGATAATTCTGTTTTGCCATTGCAATGGCCTCATCTACAGTCAAGGTTTTTGGAATTGTACCATCTTGATTAGTGTCTTGGGCAAACGCAGTTCCGGAAGCCATCAAACCGCCAACCATCAATAATACTGTTACAATGTTCGTTGATTTGTTGACATAGCTTACACCTCCATCGTTATTGTTTCGTTCCTTTCTCGATTCGAGCCAATAATACAATACAGGAAGGACCACAAGCGTTAAAAATGTTGCTGTTATCAACCCACCAATAACTACGGTTGCCAATGGACGCTGCACTTCTGCACCGCCAGAGGTAGAAATCGCCATTGGGATAAAGCCCATAATGGCCGCCGTTGCCGTAAGCAGAATTGGCCGTAAGCGTTCGTGTGTTGCCTCGTATATTCGTTTTTTTAAGTCTGTCATTCCACTTTCTTTTAGTTCATTGAATTTGTTTATCAGTACCAATCCGTTTAAAACCGCTACTCCAAAGAGCACGATAAAACCTACCCCAGCGGAAATACTAAAAGGCATTCCCCTTATCCAAAGGGCAAACACGCCACCAATGGCCGCCAAAGGCACTGCCATATAAATCATTACGGATTGTGAAAATGAGCTCAAGGCAAAATAGAGTAAGATGAATATTAGGAAAAGTGCGATGGGCACTACAATCATCAATCGGTCTGAAGCACGTTGAAGGTTTTCAAACGAACCTCCGTAGGTTACAAAATAACCTGGTGGCAGTTTCACGTCCGTTTCCAATTTTTGCTGAATTTCCTCGACCATCGATTTTACATCACGCCCACGAACATTGACCCCTACCGAAATACGACGAGATGTATTGTCCCTTGAAATCTGCATTGGCCCGGGCTTATAGCTGATATCTGCCACTTCCTTTAAAGGCACTTGCGCTCCGTTTGGCAAATCGATATAAAGATTTTTAAGGCTGTTGATGTCCTGTCTAAATTCCTTTGCCAAACGAATGACCACATCGAACCGTTTTTCGCCCTCAAAAATCACACTTGCCTGTTCGCCTGCAAATGATGCACTCACATAATCGTTCAACTTGTCAACAGTTACACCATATTGGGCCATTTTCGCACGGTTATATTCCACCGTCATTTGTGGCAAGCCGCTTGTAGCTTCCACATTGAGGTCAGCCGCTCCAGGAACGGTTCTGATGACCGCTGCGATTTCCTGTACCTTGTCGGCTAACACTTCTAAATCCTCGCCGTACAGTTTGATTGCCACGTCCTCACGAACACCTGTAAGCAATTCATTAAAACGAAGTTCTACAGGTTGGGTAAATACGAAATTTACGCCGGGAACGACTGAAATTTTTTCTTGAATTTTTTCTATGAGTTCTTCTTTGCTATCTGCGGAAGTCCATTTACTCTTATCTTTTTCAAGAATAATGTAACTATCGGCAATGTCCATAGGCATTGGGTCTGTTGGTATTTCGGCCACACCAATCCTTGAAATTACCGTTTTTACCTCGGGAAATTCATTGATTAAATTTTGAAGTTTTTTTGAAGCCTCAATAGACTCGGTAAGACTGCTCCCCGGTTTTATTAACGCTTGAAACGCAATATCGCCCTCATCAAATTTAGGTATGAATTCGCCACCCATATTACTAAAAATAAATCCTGCAATCAGTAATAGAGCAACTGCGCCAATTACGACACCAGCTCGAAAGCGAAGTGCAAAATTGAGCAATGGTACATACCCTCTGTTTAAACCGGACATTATTTTATCACTGAACCTATCAATCTTGTTTTCAAATTTGGCAAACCAACTATTCTGATTTTTAGCAGGTTTTAGGAATAGTGCTGAAATCATTGGAACATAAGTAAGACAAAGGATAATCGCTCCTAAAACGGCAAATCCGAACGTAAACGCCATAGGACGGAACATTTTTCCTTCAACGCCTGTTAAGAACAAAATGGGAGTAAATACAATAAGGATAATCAATTGTCCGAAAAATGCCGAATTCATCATCGTGCTTGCCGATTCATAGGCTATTTCATCCATTTCAGACTGGTCTATGGCGGTTGTGGTTTTTTTCATCCGTTGATGAATGTGGAATACCATTCCTTCCACAATGATTACAGCACCATCCACGATGATTCCAAAATCGATTGCACCCAAGGACATTAAGTTTGCCCATACTCCAAATTGTTTCATCAAAATAAATGCGAATAGCAATGATAAAGGTATTACCGAAGCTGTAATCAAGCCACCACGGAAACTTCCCAAAAGCAAGACAAGCACAAAAATCACAATCAATGAACCTTCAATAAGGTTTTTTTCAACGGTGCTTGTGGTTCTTCCAATGAGTTCACTTCGGCTTAAAAATGTATCTATGTAAACGCCTTCGGGTAGGGATTTTTGTATTTCTACAATGCGCTTCTCCACATTTTCGACTACGTTGCCTGGGCTTTCGCCTTTCAGCATTAAAATTTGTCCACCAACAGTTTCGTGTCCATCTTGGGTAAACGCACCATAACGTACCTGATTACCAAAGCCTACTTTTTCGGCGACATCCCGTATTAAAACAGGGCTTCCGTTTTGTGTGGTTACAACTGTATTTTCCAAGTCTTCAATGCTACGTGCCAAACCTTCGCCGCGGATAAAATTGGCCTGGTTGTTTTTTTCAATGTAAGCACCACCAGTATTGGCATTGTTGACTTTCAAGGCTTCAAAGACCTGATTCATTGTAATACCGAAACTTTTCAGCTTATTAGGATTTATTGCAACTTCATACTGTTTTACATAACCTCCAAAAGCATTGACCTCGACCACTCCGGGGACTAATGCCATTTGACGTTTTACAATCCAATCTTGGATGGTACGAAGCTCCATTGCATCGTATTTATCTTCGTAGCCCTCTTTTAATTTTAAGGTGTATTGGTAGATTTCGCCCAGACCTGTAGTTATTGGTGCCATAAATGGCGTGCCGAAGCCTTCGGGGATTTCTCCAGCAACTTCGGTTAATTTCTCTTGTACCAATTGCCGGGGAAGATAAGTGCCTGCCTCGTCCTTAAATACAATGGTAACCACGGACAGCCCAAAACGGGATACTGAACGCAGCTCGATAACGTCAGGAAGATTTGCCATTGCCAATTCTACCGGATAGGTAACAAATTGCTCAATATCTTCAGTACCTAAATTTGGGGCCACTGTAATAACCTGTACTTGGTTGTTGGTAATATCGGGTACAGAACCCAGATTTATAGTGGCCATAGACCAAATGCCCGTACCTACAAGTGCCACTATAAAGAGCCCAATAATAAACTTGTTATTAATGGAAAATGAAATGATTTTGTTAATCATAGAAAAAGTATTAATTCAGTTTAAACATCGCAATGCAAAGAGATGCAATACGTTTATGATGCGATACTTACTTTGAAAAGCATCACGGTAGGATATAGCTATCCTAAAAAAAAACTGAATTATACTTTAGGGGGTTGGAATAGGGATTCCAGATATCTGGAACTGAAGTTTACTTTATATAAGCTAAATTGCTTTTTATCTTCAAATTTTAACCGATTGGTTAAAGCCGAATTGTTGTTCGCTACAATTAATACTAAAGGGTGACAACATTGATGATGGGAATGTACGGGCGCATTCTCCTTATCTGGATAATGATGATGCCCTTCATTTTTTGCATCATTGTCAATGTAATCTTCGACTACGTATTCAAGGAAAGAGTCGCCATAAACTTTATGGTCTTGGTAATGGGTTACGATGTTTGAAATTTCTTTAATGGGTCCACAAAAGTCCATATCAATGCTAATTCCCTGAAAAAAGAATAATAGCGACATTGATATGGAAAAGAATATTTTCATAAAGTTTGACAAAGATACAAATTAATCGATGCACAGGTTGTGCAAAGATTAATCAGATGTTAGCAACAATATTTGTTTTCTTGAATTGGTGGACAAGGAACTGTTCCATAGGAGCAATAAACACAACAATCGCCTTCTTTTGGTCGTAATACTTTTTTACAATTCTCACATTCGTAAAAGAATTGACAGGACTCCGTTGGCATTTCCTCTATTTTTTTATGCCCGCAGTTTGGGCAGGTTATTTCAGATTTTAATATAGTTTCCATTCAATTTTTG
>NZ_KZ319313.1 GCF_002744755.1 Leeuwenhoekiella nanhaiensis
ATCTCGACGACAAACAAAAGTGGCGCAAGCTGCTGGATAAGAAAATCGAAGAACTCAACAAAAGTTCCAATTTCGGGTCGCAGAACAAGGTCGTCCTTGGAAAGATTCAGCACATCCTTGACCAAATCAATGCAGATGACAATGCACGTATAATTCGTGGTCATTTGAACATCGTGTATTGGTCCAAGGATGCCAAAGAACTCGATAAGATAACCTCAAAAATTAAGACCGAGTTTAAGGAACTGGATATCATCCCATACTATCCAAGAGGTGAGGAACGAAAAAACTATATCCTAAACAGTTACTGCTGCTTTTCGTCCAATTTTTCCAACAACGATTTATACGTTACCGACTTAAAGCACGCCCTGTGCCTGTTCATCAATAACACAAACTACAAGTCGGATGCTACTGGCATCATCTTTAACGACCGTGAGCATAATATTCCCGTTCTAAAGGATGTTTGGGATGAAAAAAAGAAGCGCATCAAGGCACGGAACTTTGCCATTTTTGCACCCACGGGCGAAGGAAAATCCTTTTTGGCCAATAACATCCTGCGTCAATATTTTGAAAGTGGCGTTCGTCTGGTCATTATTGACCTTGGTGGATCCTACACCAAGTTTGCCAAACTCTACCCAGAAAAATATACAGTACTTCGCTACGAAAGCGGAAAAAATCTTGGTATCAATCCATTTTACATAAGCGATGTAAACGACCTTACACCGGAACGCTTGGAAGACCTGTCAGTTTTCCTATTTGAACTATTTGCTTCGGATTTGAAAGTCACGAAAGCACAATCTGTTTCGGTCAAAAAGATACTGCGACATTATTATGACAGCACTTCAGAAAACCACTCTTTGGATGGTTTTTACAGCTTTATAGAAAGGAATCAGAAAGACCTTCTGAGCACCCTTAAAATCCATCCCGACTACTTCAATGTCACGAGCTTTTTGCACGTAATGTCTGAATACGTCGGCGATGGTCTATATAGTTTTCTATTTGAAGTAAGCGAAGACCAGACCTATAAAATCGAGGACAAGCGATTGATCGTTTTTGAACTGGATGAAGTAAAAGACAATAAGGAAATCCTGTCCGTAATGTTAAAGCTTATAAAATCGGCTATCCAAAGAACGATTTGGAAAAACAGAGCGGAAAAAGGCATTATCCTATTTGACGAGTTTGCAAAGCAGCTGAAGTTTGACAACGTTTTGGAAAGCGTGGAATTCTATTATCAAGCTATCCGTAAACAGAATGGTGCTATTGGGATTATTCTTCAGTCTATAAACCAGCTTCCAAATAATTCCACATCGGCAAGCATACTCGAAAACACACAGGTCATCTATAGTCTGAACAATGAGAAAGGTTATGACGAATTGGTCAAAAGACTAAATCTATCAACCCACGACCTAAACCAGTTAAAATCCATCAAGAACAACCTTACCGGACCACGCAAATACACCGAAATGTTCATCAAAATAGGTAGGGAAAGCAACATCTTTCGACTGGAAGTTCCGAAGGAAGTGTATGCCGCTTACCTCACAGACGGACAGGAAAACGACCGCATAACGCGGATTTATGAAAGGACTAACGATATGGAACAAGCCATAAAAGAATTCACATCTAAAATATAATATTATGAAGACAAAAATCTTAATTATCGCAACGGCATTCATCCTTTTACTGCCTGCACGCGCTGCGTGCCAGGGAATGCCGGTTTATGACAACACCAACTTTATCAGTTTGGTAAAACAGCTATTGGAATCTGGTAAGCAGACGGCAGAAATGATTAAGTCCGTCAAATTCTTGAAAGATGCCAAAGAAGCTATTGAAAAAGTTTCAAGCGTCGTCCAACAACTTAGAGCGGTCGAAGAAATCGCACAGAACAATCAACGCCTTATCAATGTAATGCAAAATGATTTGCAGGATATTTTGAATTCGCCCTATATCAAACCTGAAGAAATTGACAGGGTCGTGGCCTCATTTGAAACCATTGTCCAAAATTCACTGGATACCGTTGATTTTATAGACGAAGTCCTATCCAGCGATTACCTAAAAATGAGCGATGCTGAACGTGCCGAAATCCTGAAAGCAAAAGAACTGGAATCAAAGCAGATGGTGTCCAACATCACTTCAAAAACGAAACGCTATCGTGATATTATTTCTTTCAGAAAAATGCAGGATAAAGTCAATAACCGCGAAACAGAATATTAAGGATGACCGCGACCATCATTTTAGGGATAGGGTTAGAATACATCGATACGGTGTTCCAGACCATACAAGCCAGCGACTTTTCGCAATATACCATTGCCGGAATGAAAACGCTTGCTGTCCTGTTTTTCTTGGTCAATATCCTTAAAAAATACAATGAAGGCATTGCGGACAAAGATGGTTACACTTGGGGATTGAGTCCTGGTGAACTGGCAAAGAATTTTGCCATTGTCCTACTGGTCATATTTTCAACGCAGGTGTTGGGATTCTTTGATGGGATATTGGTAGCCATCGAGGGACAATATAGGGGCACGGCACCTGCGTTACTTCCCTTACAAATGCAGGACATTCCATTAGAGGAAGATGTAAGTCTTTTTGATGCCGCAAGTTCCGCAATGACGCTTTTGTATGAGGCGTTGGTAACGCCACTTTACGGTTTCAAGATATTGGCCTTCATCCTAAGTACCATACTCTGGATATTGGATTTGTTCATCTATCCGCTATTCTTGGCAGAGCGTTTTTTCCTTTTGGGGATAATGCAGGCGTTCTTCCCGTTGGTCATTAGTTTGGCAGTATTTGAAAAGTTCCGTTCGCTCGCCTTTACCTTCTTTAAGTTGTACGCCGCCGTTTATATGCTCGTACCAGCATTCTTCTTGGTCAATGTGTTTATAAATGCCATTTATACGGAAATCAACACCAATTTCTGGGTCAATCTTTTCGGAACCGATACAGGTCAAGGCTTTTTTGCGCCTGTCGTTCAATTGGGTTCTGTTGGCTTTATCGTCTTCCTGAAATTCAAATTGTACAGACGTGCCACATCCTTTACGCTCAGACTCTTTACCAACTAATTCAATTCAAAATGAAAACACCTTACAAGAATATTTATAACGTCCTCAAATTAAATCGGTTTATCGTTTTGGCAGTCGTTGTCAGTGCGTTACTGTCCAGCACCTTTTCGGTTTGGATGGTATTCAATACCAATCAAAAGGCCCTCAACAGTGCATTTGCAATTAATACTGATGGCAGTATTATTCCATTGAAGCTCGTTACCCAAAAAGAGAATTTCAGGGTGGAAGCTTTGGCGCATCTGGAATTGTTTCACAACTACTTCTACAACATCGATGCGAGCAATTATGAACGGAATTTGGAAAAAGCGCTTTGGTTGGGCAATAGTTCTGTGGACAATCTGTATCGCCAAAAAAAAGCGGACGGTGTTTACAACCGATTGCTTCAGTATTCATTGGTTCAAGAAGTATTGAGTATTGATTCAAAAATTTCAGAAAACAACGGCACGTACAGTTTTACGACCACGACGATTTTTGAAATCAATAGAGGTTCAATCATAGACACCTATGAATTGGTTTCCACCGGAAACCTGATTATGGTAGACCGGAACTTTCCCAACAATCCGCACGGACTTTTGATTACGAATTACTTCGAGAACACCTTAAAAAAATTAAATGATGAAAGTTGAGAAAAACAAAATAGTATTTGCAGCGGTATTAGCTGTTATTTTCATATTCCTCATTTCCTATTCGGTAATGGTTATGGGCGATGATGATAGTGAGAACGAAAGCCTACAACAGACCTTAGTTCCTGATTTGGAAGAAAACCAGAAGGAATACGAGTCCAAGCTCGATGCAATTAATGACCTCAAGGAAGTGCGTGAAACTAACGCGCCCAGCATCTATGATGAAAAGCTGATTGATTCCCTGGGCTTTTACGACCCAGATTTACCCGAACGTGAAAAAGAACGCATTGTTGACAGTATCTATGATGCTGGCAAGATTAAGTATTCCGAAAAACGGTATCAAAGTTTGGGGCAAAGGCGAGCTGTTCAACAAACAGTGCCAAATGTGGATTCATCTGAAGTTAAAAGAGCACAAAAAATTGAAGCCAAGGAATTGGGGCTGGAACATCAACTGTTCTTTGCTGCCGATCCTAAGCCCAATGAAGTTTCAATTATCGGCAATACAGACGAAACGATTTACGTGGTCGTGGATGGCGACCAAATTGTTCAGGCAAATACCCGATTACGGATGCGCCTTACCAAAGCTGCTACCATAAATGGCAAACTGATGCCAAAGAACACACCGATTTTTGGGTTTATCAGCTTTCAGCCCAATCGCGCTTTGATTGAGATTGAGAACATAAAACACCATCCCACCAAGCTCAAAGCCTTTGATTTACAAGACGGTAGCGAGGGCATCTATGTTGAGAACAACTTTAGGGAAGAAGCTACGAGAGAGGTACTCGATGATGTTATTGGGGATATCAATATTCCCAGCGTCCCACAAGTTGGCGGACTTACCCAAGTATTCAGGCGCTCTAACCGAAGGGTAAAAGTAACCGTACTGAACAATTACAGATTAATTCTAAAACCCAAGTTATGAAAGTGACAATTTCCATATTAACCGTATTTATTTTCGCTTTCGCGAAAGCGCAAACAACTATAAAATTAGATACCATATATGCCAACGACACCAAGAATGTTGCGCTATTCTTTCCAGAACCTATTAGGCAAGGCATAACTGGTTCAGATAATTTTGTATTTACCTACAATCGTGAAAAAGAACAGTATTTTGGCCTGTTACAAGCTAAGCCTGGGAAGGAAAGTAATTTGCTGGTAGTCAACCGAAATGGTTCGATTTTTTCGTATATTGTAAGGTATAAAAAACAGCTTTCTAAGCTCAATTATTTCATTCCGGCATCCAATAGTATCGGGAATGAAAAGCCGATTGTGACTGATTCAATTCTTGCTGAATCTTCTGAAGAGCGTGTAGATAACAGAACCTTTTATTATCAAAAATTCTGCTCGTATCTTCTCAATAGAAAACAGCGCATAGGTCGAATCAAAAAGCGAAATCAAGGCATTGTTTTGAGCGTTGAGAATATCGTTTTTGATAAAGAAGAGCTCTATTTCGTTATCCAGATTGAGAATAATTCTACCTTGGATTACGATTTGAATTTCTTGAACCTTTCGATTGAAACACGACAAAAAGGAAAAAGGAAATCATTGCAACGCCTGTATCAAGAGCCGATTTACAAACATAATCTGCCTTCAAAAATTGTAGAAGGCCAAACGGTACGGTTCGTTTATGTGTTGCCCAAGTTCTCGTTATCCAATGACCGCAGGGCAATTTTAGAATTGAACGAAAAGGATGGTGAACGAAATATTGAAATGAAACTATCGCACAGATATATTAATAACCCAAATTAATACTGTTATGAAAAAAATTGTTGTTTTCTCGCTCGTAGTACTGTTTCTTTCTTGTGGTGATTCCACAACTAATGTTTCAGGACCAAGTGCTACAGCCCAAGTTGTTATCGAAAGCTTTTATGAAAAGGATGAAGAAACCTTAAAAGCCAACTCGACACCACAGGCATATTCCAACTATATGAATACCATAAATATGTTCAACGCTACGCCAAAAGATGATTCCAATTTTACTGTTTTGCAGGACACGATTATGGGCGACGTGGCTTGGGTAAAATATACCACAGCTTATGACAAAACGCCTGGTATTTTCAAACTGGTTAAGCAGGATGGCAAATGGTTGGCAGATGCGAGAGGTTCAAAGGATAAATCGCCTTTTTAAAAGAATTTTGATTTTTTTTAGAGCTTTACTTCCCAATATCCTCTTGTACCGCCTTGACGCTCTATATATCCAGCATCCTTTAAGTTGTTTAGATGCTTCTGAATTGCGGATTCATTTATATGTAGGACTTCTGCTATTCCTGAACGGCTTATGCGGTTATCTTCGGCAATCAATTTCAGTACTTGCTTTTGCTTTTGCCTAAGAGTTAATTCTGAAATAGCATCTATGGTTTTTTCGATTTGACCACCTATTTGACCACCTTTTAGACCACCCATTACACCACCTGTTACACCACCTTAATTTTATCTGAAAATCGACTTTGATGACCGTTGGCTTATGCGAATTGCAAATGTGTATGGCTTTTAGCGTTGGCATTTATTTTTTCCAGTCATATTTTGTATAGTCGCAACCACATCTTATTCTCTTTGTAACTGTATCATAATTCTTTAACGAAACCATTGGTCTTTTACATTCTGATTGTTCACAGATAAATATTCTTTCTAATTCAAGTATATCAGCCCAAAAAGCTTTCAAATCTCCAATTTTTGGATTGAAGGGATTGTCGTGTGATGAAATATTCCCCAATATTGATGAACTTTCTATTCGGTCAATAACAAGAAATTTAGCTTTTAACTCTGTACTGCACTTTTTGATTTCCGATTTAATTCCCATAATCAATTCGTAAGGCATTCTATGCTCATTTGAATTATTATACTGAAAACTTAATTTAGCTTCAATGTTTAACGCAATATCTTTCAATGAATGTTCAAGGTATTTACGAATAGGATTTCCTAAATTTTCGATTTTACTATCAGCAAGGTTTATTTCTATTCTTTCTCGTAAATCGCTTGGTTCTTCTTCAAGATGTGTTCCTTTATCTTCTGTCCATTTTATTTCATTTATAAGCCAACCTTTCTTTTTTGCTAAAGGACTTACAAAATTTGTAAACCAATCTTCTTCGTGAGTAAGCAATATGATTTGATATTTTGAGAATTTTTCGAAAATAAGTTCTGCAAATCTTTTTCTGTGGTTTGAATCAAAACTTGAAATAACATCATCAAGAATAATAAATTTATTTTTATTGTTAAAGGCATTTACAGAAGCCAAGAAGAAAGAAAGACCAAAACAGTTCAAGTGTGATTCACTAAAATATTTTTGTGGTGGGGAAACCCAATTTCCATTGTATTTATATTCAATCGTAATACCGTTCAATTCATCTTCATCTCCGATTGTTACAATTTTTATTTCCTGAAATGGTTCATCAGGATTCATATATTGATAATATTCGTTTATAGTGCTTGAAAATGTAGCGATAAAATTTTCAAGTCCTTCCTTTTGTCTTTTTACAAATTCATTGTAAATAATCTCTAAAGTCTTACGCTGTTTTTCAAGTTTTACTTTCTGCTTTTCAAATTGTTTTATTTTTAGAAATGCGTCTTTTGAAGCAGAAATATTAGAGTATTGAACAGCTGAATTATCTTTTTTGAAAATTTCTTGTATTTTCTTAATTCTTGTTGTTATGCCATTTTGAAAGTTAAAATCGGATGCTGATAATTTAATTGTTTCAGCTTTAGGTATTTTGTTTCCTGAAGTTACTCGCTCTAAACTCGATTTTTGATATTCAGTAATTTTCCCTTTTAAACCTACAAATCCCTTTTTAATTAGTTTGCTTTCATCTGCTGTAATTAGATTATCTGAAAGAACCGTGTCAAGTCTTTTTATTCGTTCTACCGTTATTTCGTTTACTAACTGTTTGGCTTTATCAAAAGATGCTTTTTTCTTGGAAGATTCTTCGATATCTTTTAATCTAATTGCAATTTCGGTACGTAGTTCTTCTACATTTTTTGGTTGTAAACAAAGCGGACAACTTGAATCTTTATGATACTTTTTTGATAAAACAGTATCTCCTGTTTTTAATAAATCCCCTAAAAAGGTTTGCATAATGCTCTCGACATCATTGGCAATTACTTCAAATTCATCATAGTATTTCACATATTCAGAATCAATAAAATCAATCTCCGATTTAAGTGTATTTAAAACGGTATTTGCTTTTTCTAATAATGCTAATTCTTTGTTTAACTTATTGTTGGTGGAATTTTTTAAGTGAACAAGGATTTTATCAATATCCTCCATTTTAATAACCTCAATGCCAGTTTTTAGAGGTTTAATTTTCTCATTTATCTTTTCAAGAAGGTTTTCTTCTTGGCTAATTGTGGCTCCTAATTTTTCAATAAGTACTTGTTTTTGAGTGTTTGTTTGAGCCTCAAAATTTTGATTTTTGATTTCAGTTCTTATCGAGTTGTAGCTTTTTTTGAGAACTTCTTTTTTCTTAGTTACTTCTGAAAAGCCAATAATATCAGACAAATATTTTAATTTATCGCCTTTTGTATTATCAATGAAGTCTGTAAGATATTGATAACGCAACAAAAGGTTTTCCTCTTTTGATGCTTCTATGTATTGTTTGAAAGCATCAGAGCTATTTGAAAAACCTGTTGTTAATTTTGCTCGTTTATTGAATAAGGTTTTTGAACAATCAATATCAGATTGTTTAACAAATGAAATGTTTACTTCTGAGACAGCTTCCTCATCAAGTTCTGAATTTCTTAAAGCATCTTTTAAGTCTATTTCGCTATTGCTTGATAAATGAGAAACTCGGTTTGTGTAAAACCATTCAATAGAATCTGAAATGCTACTTTTCCCTGTTCCATTGTCCCCATAAAGCAAAATAGATTTTCCGTTTAATGGTAATTCTAAGCTGTCTTTCGCACCTCTAATCCCTTTGATAGTTATGTTATTAATCTTTGTCGCCATCTCTCAGTTTTTGAAGTTCATTTTTAACATTAGTATCAGTCAACTTATCATTTTGATATAGTTCCGATAGCATTTTAGCTATATCAATATCTACATCTTGAATTTCTTCAATTTCGTTGAAAAAATCATCTAATATTTCTTTTCCAGATTTTACTTTTTCTGCCATAAGAGTTTATTTAAAATATTTCCAATCAATTTTAAAACTGGAAGTAAGTGTTTTGTTTTGAATCTCAAAACCAGATTTATTATTACAAATTGGGTAAACACCATATTGCTCCACAAAATCTAAAATGAAATAACTTTCCAAATCTTCAATTCGGAATTGCCACAAACTTTTGAGCATTTCAAAATTGATGTAGGTAAATAACAAAGGTTCAACTTTTCTGTAATTGGTTAATCCTAAGTTTTTTGATTTTCCATCAAAATGTCCTAATAATCTACTACCAATACTATTCGTTTTCTTTTCGCTCATTCCGATATATAATAGTTTTGATTTGTCAAATGGATATTGAATATCAATAGATTGGGTGAAAATGAAGTACAATCCTGCAATACCATTTAATGGTTTTATATTAGATGCCTCAAATGGTTTTGGACTGTCAAAATATATGGTAATAATATTTTCGTTTAATTGGTTAGTCATATTTAAACCTTACGTTTTGAGTGATGTAGGCACATAGCCCACTACCAGTTCTCGCTAAGGTTTTCATCTGCTCAACGTGATGCCTTCCTGCTTTCAAATGGCTATATGTATAGGATTTTCCTTCTTTGAACTGCACAATAATTCTATTATTTTCAATTTGAAAATAAGTTATAGGCGAGTTACCTCTTTTGTTTGAATATTTTTCCATTTTTTTATTTTTTCCCTCTATTCAATCTCCGGTTAGACAGCTTTTTCCAAATACTATCCGCTAAGTCAATTTCTTCATCAGTCAAGCCGTAATTTTCTTTTAATATTTTTTCGTTCGTAATTTTCAATAATTCCGAAATATCTTTCTTATCACGAATCATTTTGTCAATAATCGGTAGTAATTCCGAGTTTTTTTGGTTGTAAGGCAAGAGTATTCTTTCTACTTCGTTCGGCATTAACTCCAAAACTCCTCCACCGTGACTTCTACCACAAATCTCCGCAAACGCAAATGATAGAGAGTTGTAATAGCTAGCCGTCAATGCTTTTATATCCGCTTTTTCTTTAACGGTTACTCTGTGCATAGTATCCGTTGTAAAAGCTTCTGCTTCGTTAATTATTAATTTTGGATACTTGTTGTTTCTCCGAATAAACAATGCGTCCGAAATTCTTTGTGAAGGCACAATCTGCCATTCATCACGTATTCTACATTTATAACCTTTGTGTATTTTATTTTCTTCTCCCCAAGCAATGTAATCCCTAGCTCCAACTGAGCCATTTAGTTCGTCCATTTTCGGAAATGATAAAAAGTGTGTTCGTGCTTCCGAGTTTCTATTTTTAATCCAATCTTTTTCTGTGAAAATAGCACTTGGAACTTGAACACTTCTGCCAACTAATGGTTTTGCATACTTTCCTAAATTGTAAAACTGAACGATAGAAAGCGGAACTGTAAAAAATGGATTTGAACCTGTTGTAATGCCGACCTCTACTTTTGCATACTCTTTCAGTCTTGGGATTATTTTGTCATTTTGAAGTTTTTCTAAAAAGTCAATTTCATTTTGTTCAAGGAAATAAAAAGTCCATTTGTTCGATTTGAAATCAATTTTTTTCTTCGGGCTTTTCAATTTTGATACATCTAATTTTTCAAGTTCTTCTGCATCTTTTAATTCTAAATGTTCAATCAAATGTGTTTTAGATTTATTTTTCTCGCATAACAACAAAACTACTTCTTGCTGAATATCAGGAAAGACTAGCTTTTCAAAAGATACAATGTTTATTTTATTATAAAAATGTGCTAAAAACTCTCGTAAAGGTTGAGCGTAAGAAACTTGTAGTATTTCGGCTGGTAATACAAATCCAATTTTGCCTTCTTCTTTTAAAAGTAGAGAAGAACCAACCACAAATGAAACCCAAGCATTCGTTAATTTGGAATACTTTAATTTGGCTTTGTCAAAAATATTGGAAGCAAATTCTTGTTGTTCTTTGTCAAAATATTGGTAACGAATGTAAGGTGGATTTCCGACTACCAAATCAAATTTTTGTTTGGTATTAATGCAGAAATCGTGAAAATCAGCATTAATAACATTGGTCTTGTCCAAGCCAATTTTTTTAGACTTTTCAGCTTCAACTTCATCAAATTCTATTGCCGTTACAGAATTATATTCATAATCTCCTTTTTGTATTTCTTCAAGAAATACGCCATCTCCACAACTTGGTTCTAAAATATCAAGTTGTTTGTTACCGTTAAATGCCCATTTTAAAACAAATGATGCAATTGGTTCAGGGGTATAGAAGCCACCCCTTAATTTTTCCTTTGATGCTTCTTTAATTAGTTGCATAAATTTCAGAAATTAAAGGGATATCGCTATCAGCTTCTCCCAAGTTGAACAAAATATTAAGTGTGTCGTCTAGTTCAGATTTTAAGCCGTTAAACTGGCGTTGTAAAGGAATTAATGCTCTTTTATTTCCGTTGCTGTCATCTATTTTTCCTTGAATATCAATTAATTCTTTTTGAATTTTTGAGATTTTATCGTGAATATCTTTCTCTGATTTTGTGTCAAAATCAATAAGCCTAATCGGTAGCTTTTTGAGCACTTTTGTACCTCTTGCGATATAACCACCTCTGAATACTTCTCCAATTAGTGCAGAAAACCATTCTAAATATTTAGAGTTCAATAAAGCTTGAATATAGTAGATTGAATAAGGAAAGTTATCAGGTAGAGTAATCATACAATAACCTGCTGTACCACCTGATGATATTAAAGTGCCGAAGTAGTCAATTGCATATTTATTGCCTTGTGCTAAAACACCAACAATAATTTTCGCAGGTACATCACATTTGTCTAGACTTTGATGTCTGCCATATCTGTACCATTCATTTTTGGTCTGAGGTTCAGGTTTAATGTCTCTTTTATCATTATCAAGTTTATCCTTGTAGTGATTTAAAAACTTATATGTTTCTGGATAGTTTGCTTTTAAATCATCAATTTCTACAAACTCAATTCCCTTTTTGGTTTTTAAGTAAGGATAAATAACAAATGAATTTGGTAAAAATGGGCGATAAGTATATAAATTATCTTCTCCGCTAGAAGTCTTGAAATATGGTCTAGTTAATGTTTTCTCAACTTTCCATTGAACACCATCTTTTTTGAAATAAAGAAAGTGTTTATCTTCTCTTTCTATCGAATGGATATAAACGTTATTGGCACTTGTTTGAATTCCATTGTAAATATTTTCAGAACCAATAAGCTCCTCTAATGTCTTCGATTGTGAAACAATTGATGTGTAAATTGGTTTTAAAATACTTGGGTAAAGCACCCAACCTTCTGCTTCTAAAGAGTCTATCTTAAATTCGTCAAAATGTTCCTTCCCAATATTTCTTGTTTTCCAATTTTTGATTGAGTTTACCTCAAGATATTTGAGTTGTTCTAGCTTTTCTTTTTTGAGAATTAAAAGGCAAGTGTATGTCGTCTTGTTTTGGAAAACTTGATTTGCACCAAAGGATATTATTTGTTGAATCGCTTTGTTGTCAACAAGTAATTCTCTTAACTTTTTACCTGCACCAACTTTGGCAAATTTACTGGGTACGATATAGCCAAAATATCCGCCATCTTTTAGAAGTTCTAAACCTCTTTCAATGAAAAGAAAATATTTATCAAACTGTTTGTAAGATGAATCAAATTTTGACTTATAAATAGGTAATTCAAGAGGTGTAAACTCTTTCATATGCTCAGTTGCCATATAAGGCGGATTGCCAACGATTACGTCAAAACGAATTTTGCCAAAATTAAAAGGATTTATTTCATCTTGATTTTTTTTGTTTGTTTCCGATGTCTCAATTAAACTATTTCCAAACTGAATATTTTGGTCAAGAGTTGGCAATGCAGGTATTGTTATCGTTGCATTATCTTCATTTTCAAGAAGTTTCAATAGTAAACCAAATTTACAGGCTTGAACAGCATTGTAATCTTTATCAATTCCAAAAATGCAACTTTCTAATATTTTCTTTTTGAGGGAAAAAGGCAGTTTATAAGTGTTTATTGATGTCTGAATTAATTTTGTGTGGTCGTTAGACAAATAGAAATCGACAAGTGTATCTTGTAATAATTGATAAGTTTCTAGCAAAAATGCCCCTGAACCACAAGCAATGTCTGCAAATGATGAATTTAAAATTTCATCATCATTTTTGTTTTTGCAATGCTCTACAACTGTTTGCCTTAGAATATCTTGAATAATAAAAGTTGGTGTTGTAACAATATCTCTATTAACATTTTCAGGTTTCTTTTTTAAGAGAATTTGCCCTTTTTCTATCGTTAATTGTTCTCCAAGAAATATTTCATAGATGTTTCCTAGAATATCCGAAGCAAAAACTGAAAAGGAATAAGTGCTCTCAGGGAAATATAAATCTCTGATTATTTCCCAAAATGCGGAAGAGCTATCAGAAACTACTTTTTCCGTTAAAGGCTGATTAAATAAACCTGCGTTATATTTTTTGTCGGCTTCTTTGAATTTTTTGATGAGCGAAGCGAAATCATTATTTTCTGCAAAGTTTAAAAGTGTTTTATAGGTTTCTAAATTTCGGTCTTCACAAACTCTTAAAAATATGATACTATTGATATAAGACTGAACTATATCATTTAACTCTTCTATACTTAAGTCAGGTTTGTGCGAGTAAATTTCTTTGCCCAAAACGATTCGCCATTCGTTAATATGAGAAAGGAATAAATCGTCTACACTTGAAAGTTTTAATTGCTCTTCAATTTCTTTCCAAGTTTCATCAAATTCTCCGGAATAGACAGCTTCGTTACTTAGCTGTTTTTTTATGTCCTCATAAGCTGATTCATATTCTGTATAGTGATAAAGATTGATTCTAGATTTTGTTACAGAATCATCTTTTCCAACTTTTTGAGAGCAATCATAGATTGCTAAATATTCAAAATTTGATAAAACTGAAATTTTTAGTTTTGCTGTGAAACCATATCTACGAATTTGTTTTGCAGGTTCGTTGTCGCTTTCAATTTTTACGTTTGGTTTTTTAGCTTCTAAAAAGAATTTTCGTTCAGAAAAAAGCCTAAAAGTGTAATCAGGTTTTTTAGTATTAGAACTAGCATCTGCTTTTAATCCTTCTTCAACCAAGACTTCACGTTCGTTAGTTGGCTTTCCAGTCGAGTTTTTAATGTCCCAACCAAGTATTTCAAATAATGGGTCAAGAAAATCTATCCTAAGCTGAGTTTCGTTGTAATCCGCTTTTAGATATGCTTCTCTATTCGAGTGATATTTTTTAACAAGGTCTTTAATATTCATATTTATTTTAAGTCCAATGAACCTTGTTTAAGATTCTTATTTTTTAAATATTTAATTTTTTCTTCTGCTACTTTTAGGATTTCGTTGGTATTTTCTTCTTCGATAATCTGATAAGCTACTTTGTCGCTAAAAAGAATAAGTCCAAGAGCTTTCTCCTCAATTCCGAATAATTCCGCCAATATTGGAAGCATTTCTTTATTAGCACTTCTTTCACCACGTTCAATTTTCCCCAACGTTGATGGGTCAATATCAAGTTTTGATGCAACTTTCCGTATCGGAAGATTTTGGTCTTCCCTCAATTTTCGCAAGTACTCTCCAAATGATTGTTTCGTATTCATTCCGCTAAGTTTTTCCTGAAAATATATTCAGGACAATAATTGTCCAAATGTAATTATTTTTTTTGGCTTTCAGCTAGAATTGCGGTGGGAAATTTAAGCTCTTTTGTGTTTTTGAGTGTTGGGTTTAGCGTTGGCAAAAAACAAATATGCTTGAATATGCGGTTGGCTTTTCAGTTTGCAGTTAACTATTTATATCGCCATTAATATACTCATATTACGTAAATTTTATAGGATAAATAAGCTTATTATAATATTCCGCTTTGAATATTTAAACTTCTCCATCACTTAAAAATCGACCTCGCCTCCTCATAAACGCGCTCAAAATTAGTTTCCAAATCCGTTTTAGAAAACTGTTTAGTTTCATTAGGAAGTTCCCTTTTAATTTTCGCCAATTTAAACTGCACCTTCTTGTCATTTCCATCAGCATAGGTAATAAATTCGCCCTGCTTCAATCTAAAAAACACATCCGCTCGAATCTTCGGGATTTCCTTTTCGCCTGTGGTTATTCGTGTATCAAAGTCAAGGTTATGACCACGACTGATACTTTTTGTAGGATCCTTGATGATTTCAAAAAAGCGTTCGTAGTATTTGGCGGTGTCCGGGTCGTTGACCTTTCCGAAAAATTGATAGGATAAATTACTGAGTATCGCTTTGCTTGCCTTGTCGCCATACATCATATCATTCTGGATTTTGTCTTGCATTACATAAATCGTAGCAATGTCATAACTTCTAAGTGTCGCCGGAATACGGTGCATATTCAATAATCGGATGGTTGGCGCTTCTTCCATCAACAAAAATGAGGGTCTGGAACTTCGAACGCTCATTTGTTTGGTGATGGTGTGAATAATGGTGGCAATAACAGGCGAATATGATGTTTCAAATTTCGGGTTATTGACGATTGAAATTACCGCTGGATTTGTCTCGTTGTTTATATTGAGCGGTACTTCATCTGCGGACAATGCCATAAAAATGCGTTGTGTATTAATTCGTTTCAGCGCATTGGCCAATGTGCTTTTTACACCAGCCGTCTGCCTATCCGAATCTTTACCGCTGATAAAAGCATCTGCCATTGCCCTTGATGTTGTGTTGGTTTCTAAGAATTGGATTAAGCTATCCGTGTCCAGATATTGGTAGATGGCAATTAAATGTGGAAGTGTACAGAACTGAGGATAAGTGGTTTTCAGTTTCCAAATCAATCCGCCAATTAAACCTTCGGTTGCATCATTAAAGAATTTTGTCGTTCCAGTTGTGCCGCTTTCCCTTTGTTCTAAAAGGTTTTCTATCAATACCCTTGACACTTCGTTTACGCTTTCCTCATTCTCTAAATAGCGTGGTGCAATAGGATTTACTCTATGGATGATTTTATCAAAGGAAATAACTTTAAACGGGATATCACTATCTCTGAAAAGCGGATACGCCATTTCGGTCAGTTCAAAATCCTTATAGTCGTGGATAATTCCGCAAAACCCTTCTTTCCGGAAGTGTTTCAAAAATCCATAGACAACGCTTTCGGTCTTTCCGCTTCCGGCAGAACCAATGATGGATGCACCTCGTTTGATGTTGTCCAATTGGAAATTGCCCTTGGTCGTCGAAAAGTTGACCTGATATTTGCTATCGCCATTTAACGGCTTGTCCGTTTTATGAAGGAACACGTACATTCCTATGTTAATTAATATGAGAGGGCAAACCAGATAGAGAGAAATCAGAATCAGTCGGTTTCCCTCGTCAAAATAAAACACCATCGCACCAAGCACGAGAAAATTGATGATAAAAGCATACCGACTTATCCGAAAAACTGCATAGAAAATACAACTGGTCAGACCAATAATTGAAAGTGTCGTTATGAAATTGTCTATCTGCATAACTATTAGATTCCTATGGAACTTGATTTGATGGCTATTTCAGCACCACGTCTTAACCGTTTAAGAACCCGAAGTGCAATCTGTGTTTGACTAACTGGAATACTTGGCACTATCGGCAATCCTGTTTTTGCTATCATTTTAAAAGCCAAGGCTTTTTCGTTAGCTGGTAGTTTCATCAAAGCAGCGAAATAGAGATTGGGATTTTTTACAAAATCCTTTCGGGCTTTGTAGGTCTCAGCAAAGTTTCGTTTATAGCCAAAAGTCTTATCGAATGTTTTTTCTGCTCTTTCAAAAAACTTGTCTCGGTCAAATCCCCGTTTTACGGTTTTCCCATTCAACTTTACATCAGATGCTTTGTATTTGCTTCCGGGCGATAAACTAAATCTGTTGGACGCATCCTTACGGCTCACAATAATATGGATGTGGCTTTGATTTCCATCTTTTCGCATTCCCTGGACAATCCGTTTTCCATTTTGTTGGTGTGGTGCTTGGCGTTCCAGTTTGGCGATTTCCTTTTTCATCCTTTTAATATTCCCTTCAGCTCGTCCTTCTTGGATATTTCGGATTTCCGTTTTGAGCTGAAGAATTTTCGTGGCATAAGGTTGGTTCTCTTTTACCTGAAAATCTGTTCCCTTGAAGGTGCGTTGACGTTCAATTTTTGCATAATATTTTATGTCATCAATGATGACCGCTCGCCCTTTGATTTCCCTATTGAATGAAGCC
>NZ_KZ319314.1 GCF_002744755.1 Leeuwenhoekiella nanhaiensis
CGGTCACAGGTTCGAATCCTGTCGCGATCACAAAGGTCTAACCCCGCACCACAAAAGGGGTTAGCCTTTTTAAAAAGAATTTCTTCAACACTCGTCAGCGGTCAATAGTTAATCCAAAAGTTAACACAATGACTAAACGACAAAGATTACTCCTGTTAAATGGTTGCAGTGTAAGCACACCATCGGTCAATCCAAAAAATTACAAAGAGGGCGGCGTAGAACTGCTCCAGAAAGATTGGTACATTCAATATCGCTTTCGGGATCCTAAGCATTCTGTTGCATACCCAAAAGGTAAACTTTGTATTATCAAGGGAATGAATAAATATCAAACCCTGAAGGATAGGAGGGACTATACCGCAATTTTACTGGAAGCTGAATTGCAGGAACTGAAAAACGGTTGGAATCCAATCACTAAAGTTCATATGATCAATGAAGAGATTGAAGCCGGGAAACTACTACCGCAAACTCCATTCATTGATGCATTTTTTATGGCTCTTGAGAAGCTTGATATAACTGAAAAGCACAGAAAGCAGGTTAATTGGTTGATCATTCGTTTGGAAAAAGCAGCTGTAAAACTTAAGTACCGGCAATTATCAATCGATGATCTTACCAGACGTCAACTGAAAGAAGTGTTTGAGCTCTGTAAAATGCCGGCAAACTATTATAATCATTCTAAAAGATATATATCTTCCCTTTTTACTGAATTAATTGAATACGAGTGCTGCGATGTTAACCTGGCGCGGGATATGAGATATCAAAAAGTAATCAAAAAGCAACGAGAGGTACTTTTACCTGAAGATCTTGATTGTGTTATGGCCTACCTTAAAATCAATTACTATGAGTTTTGGCGCTATTGCAAAATATTTATGCTTTCCGGTGCCAGGACTTCTGAGTTAATGAGATTGAAATACGGTCAGGTTGATTTACAAGCTCAGGAATTCACTGTTGTAATTAGTAAAGGTAAGAGCAAGAAAGAGGTTAAGAAAGTCATTCTACTGGGAGCTATAGAATTATGGAAAGAGTTGCTTGATATTGCCAAACCGGGTGAATATATTTTCTCAAAAGGATTGGTGCCTGGCACAAAAAAGATCAACGATGATCAGGTAAGTAAGCGATGGTACCGCCTCGTTAAAAATTCGGATCAGATTAAAGGACCGGAAGGCGATCCTCTTAATATCACAGCTGATTTCTACAGCTTAAAGCATACTTTTCTGGATAGTCTGCAGACTGATCAAGCTCAAAAGCTGGCATCACATACCAGTGCAAGAACTACAGCAATTTACCAGGTAAACAAAGAGAAACGCGACCGTGAAGAACTAAAGAAACTCCGGATTGTTGTTTAAATTTGGATATGATCTATTATCGCTTTGTTAATTATGACATTGATGCTATCAAGACCATTCTCGAAAGTATGGGAAAGGTGCGTTTTGAAAAGTCATTGCCCAATCGAGATCATAAGCCTACTAAAATGAAAAACTTCAAGCTGGTGTGGAACGGCAAAGTATGTGAGGTTTGCTATTTGTTTCCCGGAGATACGCGATACACCAAACTATTTCACATCAAGGAATATGAAATGCCTGAAACTGGATGGGTTTGGGAAAATTATCGTAATTGAATGCGATAAATCAAAATATCGACTTTAAAAGCGATTTTAATTTGAGTATGATTGCTGCGCGTTTGTAATAAGAGTAACCGGCCAGTGCAACAAGAACCACTATCCAAAACAAGGACCATGATAGACTGTCAAGCCAATTGCCTTTATCACTATCAACATTTACATCAAGCTTATCGGTTTCATTTTCTTGATTGTGATTTAAATCAATAGCCTCAGAAGCTTCAGCATGCCAAACTTCTTTTTTAATAGAAGTTGTGGTATCGGTCTTGTTAGTTTTAGTCTGGCTGTTTGATTTGGAACCGCGCACATTTCGGCCTTTAATGTTCAAGGTACCGGTGCTGTCAATACCTATGCTGAGCTCAAAGTCTTTATCCTGATCAATACTTTCAAAATCAATGTTGTCGGCGATGCTTTGTATTTGCTCATTGGTGATTTTGGTTGATTCTTCAAGCGTTTCCTTTTGCTCTGATGTCTCGCGCTTAATCTGCTCGCGAAGTTCGGTTTTGGTTTTTTCCTGCTCACGTGATTTTTCACGCTTGCGCGTACCACAGGAACTGGCCAGCATTAACAGCCCAATCAAAAAAGCAATTGCAGAAATTCGCCAAACAAATTTATTTATAGCGTAAGTTTTCATTCGTATTAAATTTTTATGTAGCTTTTATACGATTAAACAAAGGGGAATCTTTGAAGCCAGTCGACCCTACTAAGACTGGCTTCATTGTTTCTTAAATCCAATGTAGGCCGATTCAAGTTTAATGTCATACCGGTTCTGAGCGTACCCCGGACCATTATATCCCCGCGCGAAAGCTTTCCAGTTTTTTGATCTCAGGTGTCGTAGCAGGTTATTCACCTCGCAATATTTGATGAACATTTGGAGGTTTTGAAACTCCCCGGTACGTAAGAAAGATACAAAGTCAAACACGTCTTTAAATCCTAATTTTTCAGCGTGAAATCCCATAATTTGAAATGCGCCCCAACTGCATGAACGCATTGCGGCTTCCTCGTCAATTTCAATGGCACGTTTCAGCCTGTCGTATTCAGCCAGACCGCCTTGATAATGCTTACTGGTCCAATCTTCATAGAGAATGTCTTCTTTGCCTTGAACGTGATCCTTTGGGTCTATTCCTTTCTTTTTGAGTTCACGCCAAAAGACGTGACCTTCAAACAGGATCTTTAGACTGCCGTCCTTAAAAGTGGCTTTCCCACGCGCCTCAACCTCGTTGACTGCTTTTATCGCTGCTACTTCTATATTTTGCTCTTGGGCTATCTGGCTATATTGCTTTTCCGTGATCATCTACCTGTTTTTTAAATGTTCCGGCACATCGTAAATCAATGGCTTAATTAGATTTGCAAAACGTTCCATTTGCAGACGGATAAGATCTTCATTGGCGTATGGGTTTGATATATTCCAGTGTATGGCTATAAACCAGCGGCTGCTATTCGTTTCTTTAATGTAAATGAAAGCGGTGCTTTTGCTGCCAATACTTTCGTGAAAGGCTTTCTCACGGCCTTTCCAATAATTATCAACCTGGGTAACATCTGGCACATACACAAAATCATTTTGCAGGGTTTCCCGAAGCATCCAGAGCGCACCGGTGTAAACCGGCTCAGATTGATAACTGTCCTGTATTTCTGAAAGGGATGACCATTTAACCGTGACCATCGGGTTGTTTTCAGGAGCCAAAGGGTCGCCGTGGTCGTGTAGCTTAAAAAGTGAGATCTGGGTCTCGCCTTCAAAATACCGCTCATAACGCTGGCAGATATCGCGTATCTCAAGCTCATCGTCTAGTGATTGCTTCCAGAACTGCGCAGCCTTAACTTTATTGATACTATCATTAAGACGCTCGCGTTCTCTTTGTATTTCAATCTCTACATCACGGCGCTCAAATGATTGATCAATGACTTTATCAATTGTATTTTTCATTATCCAGATACCCACCAGCAGCACAATGGCACCGGCTAAAAATACCTGAGCGATTTTAGGCAGGGTTTTGATCCAGGCAAAAAAAGCAGGTATGCTAGACCAGGGTGAAGGGGTTTGGGATTTATCGTTTTCCATTTAAAAATGCGGGTTTGGCGTTCATTGAGTTATGATTTATTTAATTATCTACCCGAATCTATTAATCAAATTAATAGCCAAATAATTTGACCATAATTCGCACAATTCATACGAAGGATGTAAAAAATCACCGGTTTGACCGTTTACATCTGCCTTATACAATTTGTAGTTAATCTCGTTTAATCCGCAATCATTACCGTAATCTATAAAAGTTATGTTGTAGTAAGCGCAAATGCTTTTTATAATATCAGAACCCGCTTGCATATTTGCTCTTGTGCGATTTGCAGAATCTTCCTGCGTGTAGATATTAGGGGGAGTGTCTATAATGATTTTAACCTTTGGATTTAGGCTATATGCGTGTTGAATACTGAAATTATAAGCCCCGTAAAGGTTTGTTAGATCTGTACTACTTATATCCCCAGCAAGAACAGCAGAACCATAGTTGCCAATGTCATTCACTAAATGGCTGATGTATAAAAAATCAGGAGGGTTGGTATCACCCAAAGATGCCATTTTTGTTTCGTAGGAAGCTGTACCACCTGCCGCAACTGTTCTGGTTAAGCCTAGATTTCCACGGTCAACAATATAAGAAGAACTTACGCCTTCATTTATCATTGTCATTCCCGTTTTCAATCCAACTTGAGCAATATAACCACGATCAATACTAGTCCATTGCTGCAAAAATGAAGTTCCTAAACATAACATTTTCTTGCCCACTAATCGATTTAAGCCAGAAAAAACATTAACAGGGAATTGTCTGTTTTCATCAATACCAACCACTCCGTTTTTTTGATTTATTGATTTAGCAGACAAAGCGATGTCCGGTAAAATATCTACTATCAATTCAGGAGTAAAGGTCTGAACTCGTGTAGGCGCAATAAAAGTACCTTTATTATTGATGTTGCTGATACCAGCTGAAAAAGATCCGTAAAAGGGCTGATCTGTACCACTTGTTACCCTTCTAGATAATGCCTTCGATGTATCGTTAGCACCATAAGAAGAAAATACACCAAATCGCATATTTTCTTTTATGGGTATAGCGGTTTGCAACTCATAATTCTGCAATCCTGCTTTGTTAGCTAGCACTTTTTCTGAAATAGAAGCTATATTTAAAATACGACCACCATTTGAGGAAACACCTAAATCGTATGCTGTTACAAGGTAGACATATCTATTAGTTGTGTCATCGCCCTCCGTAGGTGTAACGTCTCCTGTAAAATCAGCTTTAAAAGTGCTTATGTAACCGTCAATAGGCGAAATAGCCAGACTAGGAAAATAAGCGTTTGCAAATGAATTTAAGGAACTTCTTGAAAACGCAGAAAAGTCATATTTATTAATGTCTTTTTGAATTGCAGAACTAACTTGTGATAAGGTTGTTTCATTAATAAATTTCTCAACCTTATCAACTACATAATAAGCATTTACAACAAAAAGGAAATCTATCGGCTGACTGCTTGTTGTAATCGTTTCGTCAATGTTTGTGCTTACCGATGAAGACATGTTTCCACCAAAAGAATCTACACCCGTGTTTATATAACCAAATGTATTTGAGCCAGCAGATTGAACAGCAACACCAAAATACAAGTCTGCTTCGGTAACTTCAAATGGTGTATCTAATTCAAAATAAACCGATCTATTTGAACCTGTTGTTATAATTGAAGGGGTTGAAAAAATACGAGTATAATTGTTTTCGCTATTTTTTCTAAATATCTGAAAATAAGATGTTCTCTGATCTGAAGATTGATAGTAGTATGAAAATGATTTAACAGATTTTCCTACCTCTAAAGATGTGAAATTAATAACAGTTCTAGTTCCACCACCTGGGAAATCTGTGACTGAACCTAGTCCGGTATCTATAACAAAAGCGGCTGCATTTTCAAATGAGGGTGTGTTAATGATGTTATCAACTAAATCAAAGGTCTGTTTAGCTCCTGCGGGTTCTGTTGTTGACGATGTTGAACTTGGTGCAACAGGTGTAGGCAAAGTAGGTGCAACAAACCCAAAAGGATAAACCGTCTTAGTCCAAACGTCACCTTTCTTGTTAAGAATAGTTTGCGAGTTTGTAAGTTCACCTGCAGAAACCACAATAGCTGCACCTGTGTTATCCAGCAAACCGGTATAAGTACCGGCTTCACCGGCATTGTAGTTACCATCTACGGTAGGTGCTTCAAAACCACCGTTACCATCCGGTAAACCCGCTATGAATAGCGTACCACGTATGCCAGTTGCCATCGAGTCAATCTTTTGATCAAGATCTTTGGCTGTACCCTCATAACCATCTTTGTCAAGCTTTCCGGTCACGTCTGATGGGCTGATTCGATTAAGTATTATATCAATTACTGATGATATCAGTTCTACTTGCGTAGCAGATGTAACACCATCAACCGTAACATCTGAAAATTTAGTCACCGGCAATACTTCAAAGCGGCCATCATAAGCTGAAACAATACGAATTGAATCTGATCCAGCTGGTACCGCAACAAATATCTTTTTATACTTGATTCCGTTGATTGAGAATGTATTGCTATCTATGTTTACTATGGCTACCATTAGCTTATTTTTGATATTCTGAACTTACCAGGTCGAGACGTGCTGCACCCGGTAGCCCAAAGTGGATAATCTGTTGATTTTCTGTTTAAGAAGTTCGCAACCTCAAACCAGTATTGCATGGCTGTATCACGATCCTTTGTGTGAATGTTACGTTTGCCCGTATCAGGAACCGGTGTACTGTCCTGATTCGATTTTTGAACCAATCCAAAGCCTGTATCGGTGTAACTACCGAAAAGAATGTATCTGGCATAAGCGAAAATGCTCAATACCTTTTTTAATCCTGGATTGTTGTACGTGTTATCGCCGAATGTGTACTCGCCACCATCCATCAAATCCACATACTTTGAATCTGTGGAGTTTTTTACAAGATCCTGATACAGACGCTCACCCAGTAATGGCCGTAAGTCTAAATACTGAGCATCCTCAATGTGTGGATTGATCTTATTGTCCTTTACGCTGCGACTGATCTCACGATAATTCTCTATGTCTTGCTTATTGATCAACATTGGCGTTAGTTTGTGCGATTAACGGTATCAATTTCAATTCAGCTTCAGGCTTATCTGCGTGCAAAGCCATAAGCTTTCGCACAATCTCTTCTACCATCATTCGTTCATCAGAAGTTTGTTCCTGATAGAAGGTCTTCATTTCACGAATAGCCTCACCAGATGATGAGAATAGGCTCTTGTCAGTAGGTCTAATCAGCATAGGAGGGATGCGATAGGATATGCAAATGTTATTGCTTACACTGTTTTCGGTATGGGCAAATAGCTTGTCGTTTATGTTGGCATCGATGTTCTTAATGAATATCTCATCTTCAAGCTTGTCACTTTCAAGTTCTAACTCGATATGCATAACACCATCAACATTCTCAGCGCCAACAAACTGTTTGACGGTCTTACGAAATGCCTCGCGCTCTGATTTCTGTTCTTGTATTTCCTTTGCCTGAGTTTCCTTGTCAAGATGCGGATCAACCATCGGTTTGGTCACAAACAAGGTTTTACCAAAGAAGCCCTTGCGAAGGGATGTATTCTTGAAAACACCGGCTTGCTTTTCAGAATCAGCATCATCCAGGCACGGATGAATAGGTGAGAGCGGATAAATGTATTTGCCAGCCTTCCAGTAAAAGATCTGGCCATTGTACTTCTTAATACCTCCGGCTGTGTTTACCTGACTTGTAACGACCTTCTTTTTAGGGTTGAAGAAATCAACCTTACGTGCCTTTTTAGCAAGTTTAGAATCTTTCCAATCTGAGCACACCAGCACTTTGCCAACATTCTTATCATCATCCTCTTTACTCAATCTACAGTCAGGAAACGGTAGCACCTGGAGCGTACTAATTTCATATAGAGAATTGTAGTTAGCGTGAATATAAACACCATTGTGTTCTGCAATACTATCGGCAATATCCTGAGTAAATTGAAGTAGGGTAGTACCTTTCTTTTTATTGACTATAAGTTTATTGAGATCGTCTCCAAAACCTTTACCAGACAAGAATGAAGCCTTGGTATCTTTGCACGCCAAAGCAGTCACAGAATTAGCGATACGGCTTTCAACAAGTTCGGGGTAGTTGTTATCTACCCCGTTGTTGTGAATACCATACGCCTTGTCAAATTTTGCGACTCTCTTGATGATCTCGATAAAGGCTGATTTAAGGCTCATTATGTGCTTGGAGTTAATCTATTAGCAAAAAGGTTATTCAGTTACTTCAGGCTCACCAGCATCGTCTTGATCACCGGCATCGGTATCAGTATCATCACCATTAGCATCTGCAGCTGGCTCAGTTGGTGTTTTTACAGCTTCCGCTTCTTTATCTAAAATGGCCTGTGCTACTTCACCTTTGTTGGCATAGCTTTTACCATCCAGCCCAAGAGCATCAGCTTTCTCATTAAGTTCTTTGCGCTCAAGCTTAAGAAGTTCTTTAAGAGCATCGTCACCAGTTACTTCAGGCTCACCAGCATTTTCAGGGATTTGCTCAAAGAGCTCTTCGCCACGCTTGTGGTTCTTTAGCAGGAAGTCACCTTGTTTTTTTGTTATGGTGCTATTACGCACAAATGTTTGAGAGCCAAATTCAAGCGGAATGCCTTCATATTTAGCCTTTAAAATATATCCGGAATCGTTTTTTGCAGTTCCCATTGTGTTTAGGTATTTAATGAAATTGTTATAGTAGTCATCCAGACATCGCTGGCAACCGGCATTGATCATATCCGGCTGAAAGGTTTGCTGGTATTCCTTCAGGAATCGGCTTAAATAGCGATTACCATTCTCATCTGTACCGGTGAGAATGGTAGTCTTATCTATTTCGCGCCAGTCGGTCATTACGGTGCTACGGTTGCGAACTTGTTACCAAATGCAGTTAGCGTAGTATCGTAATCGGTATCAAGAACCACACGTGGAAGATCGTTCTCAAGCATACCATCTTTGGAAGCCATCTCAAGAAGTATTGCACCATCATTCTCATTTGAATTGATGGTCATAACATTCAGATACATACCGGTATCCCAACCTAAGATCAGGAAGGCATCTTCAGACGAAGCACCTTTGTACTTGCGGTTAACAACGGCCATATAGCTTTCGCCTTTTCCAAGCAAATTAGCCTGCTCAATGTTAACAGCTGAAGGTGAAAGGATACGCCCACGAATACCGTGACGGTGTTTGTCAAGCGTTTGATCATCCCCAGGCACAAACTCAGAGTTCATTCCGTTGGTTTGCTTCACGCCTTCAAGTAAGTATCCAGAAGTACCAGCTTTCAACACGAGATCAGTAATGATCATTTTGTTGGTGGCATCAATTGTGGAAGCCGTCTTGTCAACGTTACTATGTGGAATAAGCAGAATATCAGATTCAAGACCTGCAATCGAAATATGATCACAGTTAATTGTAATATCTGCCGTTAATTTTTCGGTTAAACATCCCATTGTTTTGGAGTTTTAAGATTATACAATAGCCGAAGCCGCTTAGTAAGCGGCCACGGTCATATAAGGAAGCAAGTGCTTCACATCCAACTTAAGATCAAAGTCGATGTAGTTGGCTTTGTCTTTTTTCTCATACCAAGACTCAAGGTTGTCAAGGTCAGATTCAGACAAGGTACCTACAGGAATGTTTTCCTTAACGGTAAGGATCGCACGGTTAGGAAGGTTAAACTTGGTACCATTATCCTGATAGCTGCGGATGTTGTTATCCCAGTCGTGACGTACTTTGATAGGAATACCGCGATACGATCTTTTAGTGATACCATCCTGAGTTTCCTGAAGTGAAAACACAATTGATTTATTCTCAAGAGTGTCCTCGTAGTTTTGCCACATTTCGCGGGTAACTAGGAATTGAGGTTGAGCACCTTCTTCAAGAGCCTCGAAGAAACGAGCATCCATCTTTTTGTGCATTGCACGGAAGATTCCAAGAGCTTCATCAGCTGCAAGTGCCTGAGCTGCATAAGATGCACCGGCATTCTTGCTAATTTCAACGTAGTTCGCTGCGCTGGTAGGAATTTCAGCAAAGATCTGCTTGAAAAGTCCATCAATAGGATTGAAGTACTTCACGTTAGTACCGTCACTGATCACACCGCCACCGGCTACGTTATCAGCAGCCGTGTCACCAAACCAAACCAAACGGTTTTCCATTTTGGTAAGAGCTTGCTCAAGTTTTGCGATGATCACACCAAACTCTTCAGAATCGATACGGTCGTAGAAGTCTGGATTCATACGCTGCGCTTTGCGGAATAGCTTCAATAAGCTATTGATGTCGATCGAGCAGTGCTTAAGACGGTCACCGATGATTACAGGGTCCCAGAACTTTTCAGTTAATGGGATTGATGTGCCGTTTGGATTACGATCACAAGAGGTGATCTTTTCACCCACAAGACCCATATTCCCGATGAAAGGAATTTGTTGCTTATGGTTAATACCGGTCACGATGTCGTGATATTCAGCTAGTGCGCCGCCGGTAATGGTTCTTTTAAAAATAGCTTCAGAAACCTGTGAGGCTTCCTCTGCGTTCATTGTAAGGCCTGTTAAATCTAATAACATTTTGTTCGTTTTTGATTAATGAATGAATACAAAGTGTGTTCGGTCATCAAGGTTGATTACTCCTTGTCTTTAAAGACCTTACGTGATTTTGTTGTTTTTTCAGGGTCCTTTCTGTTTTTGGGATCGGTGTCGAAGTCAGACCCTATCGACTTCTTAAGCTTTTTAAAATCAGCCTGCATCGTTTCAACCATCTTTTTGGTTGCTGCAGTATCTGATTCTAACTTCTTATTAGCCTTTTGCAAAGCCTTGTGCGCTTTTTTCTCAGCTGCAAGATCTTTCTTGAGTTGAGCGTTTTCAGTTTGCAATTGCTGCATCTCTTCAGAATCGTCACCACCTTCATCAGCTGGTTTGATTTCAGTAAGTGAACCAGCTGCAAAAACGTAAGTTTCACCGCTTGGCATTACGTGTTCCCCTTCAGCAGCTGCACCGTCAATAGTTGCCTTATCACCAACGGCCGGTGTATCATCTTCTTCAAGTTCTGTGAAGTCGATCTCAACACCATTGGCATCGACCACCATTTTCAACTGTGGTGCACCGTCATTGCCAAAGAACTTGTTGAATGCACCTTCAATGCTTTTCATCAAGCCGTTGACTTTCTTTTTGTTGTCATCTTTTTTAGACATCTTACTAGATTTTGGTTTATACTTAGCCACGGCTCTCATAGCAATAGCTATTTCGGTTATGAAGCCTTTTTCCAAGGTTTCTTCTGGAGTCATGAAAGTTTCAACTTTCATTAATTCCAAAGCTTCTTCTTTAGTGATTTTGGTTTTTGCCGCGTAGAAGTCAGCAGCTTTATGTTCATCCTTTTTCAAGGAATCTGCATATTTTTGGATGTCAGCACTTTCACCAGAAACCATACCCCAGGGCATATGAATCATAAATTCTGAATTGCTGGTCATTATGCGAGTGTCACCGGCTAATGAAATAACGGTACCAATGGAATAGCAAACGCCTTCAATGACTGTAGTGATTGGTTTGCCTAAGCTTCTAAGGAAATCGTGTATGGCAAAACCTTCCCAAACAACACCGCCAATAGTGTGAATGTGAACCTTTACGTCTTTACAATCCTTTTGTGCGTCGTATTGTCTTTTAACGTCTGAAAGGGTTACAATACCATATTCGCTTGAGTTCTTATCTTGAATCCAACCAATCTCGCCGTAGATGTAAATGTGTGCTGTCTCCATTTAAAAACGAAATTAGGTAGGCAGATAAGCTATTTATTGCAATAATCTTGTCAATTTTTTAACCTATATTTGGATATGATTTTTATATTAATAATAGCATTAGTCCTTTGTGTAACACTATGTTATTGGTGGGTTAAAGCTGTAAATGCTTTTTTTAGACTCTTTTTACCAAAAGAAAATCCCTATATAAAAATTCATCAAGCTAAAATTAAAAATGATAAAACCTATTCTGAATACTTGAAATGGTTAGATAAAAATGGTGGTGATATACCTATTGATAAAGAACTAACCAAGGAAGAAATTTCATTTCAAAAAAAA
>NZ_KZ319315.1 GCF_002744755.1 Leeuwenhoekiella nanhaiensis
ATCTCGACGACAAACAAAAGTGGCGCAAGCTTCTGGATAAGAAAATTGAAGAACTGAACAAAAGTTCAAATTTCGGTTCGCAGAACAAGGTCGTCCTTGGTAAGATTCAACACATCCTTGACCAAATCAATGCCGATGATAATGCACGAATCATTCGTGGTCATCTCAATATTGCGTATTGGTCAAAAGATGCCAAAGAGCTCGATAAGATAACCTCTAAAATCAAGACCGAGTTCAAGGAACTGGATATCATCCCCTACTATCCAAGAGGCGAAGAACGAAAGAACTATATACTGAATAGTTACTGTTGTTTTTCATCCAATTTCTCTAACAACGATTTATATGTAACGGATTTAAAACACGCACTTTGCCTGTTCATCAACAATACGAACTACAAGTCCGATGCAACCGGAATCATCTTTAACGACCGTGAGCATAACATTCCCGTTCTAAAGGATGTTTGGGACGAGCGCAAGAAGCGCATCAAGGCACGGAACTTTGCCATCTTCGCACCAACGGGCGAAGGCAAATCCTTTTTGGCCAATAACATCCTGCGCCAATATTTTGAAAGTGGCGTTCGTCTGGTCATTATCGACTTGGGCGGGTCCTACACCAAGTTTGCCAAACTCTATCCTGAAAAATATACGGTGCTGCGCTATGAAAGCGGAAAAAATCTTGGTATCAATCCATTTTATATCAGCAATGCAAATGACCTGACACCCGAACGTTTGGAAGACTTATCAGTTTTCCTATTTGAGCTGTTCGCATCTGATTTGAAAGTGACAAAAGCACAATCGGTTTCGGTCAAAAAGATACTGCGCCATTATTATGACAGCACTTCAGAAAACCACTCTTTGGATGGTTTCTACAGCTTTATAGAAAGGAATCAGAAAGACCTTCTGGACACCTTGAAAATCCATCCCGACTACTTCAATGTCACGAGCTTCTTGCACGTAATGTCAGAGTATGTCGGCGATGGTCTATATAGTTTTCTATTTGAAGTGAGCGAAGACCAGACCTATAAAATTGAGGACAAAAGATTGATTGTTTTTGAACTTGACGAAGTCAAGGACAATAAGGAAATCCTGTCCGTAATGCTGAAACTCATCAAATCTGCCATCCAAAGTACGATTTGGAAAAACAGGGCAGAAAAAGGCATCATCCTATTCGATGAGTTTGCCAAACAACTGAAGTTTGACAATGTACTGGAAAGTGTGGAATTCTACTATCAAGCTATACGTAAACAGAATGGTGCCATCGGTATCATCCTGCAATCTATCAATCAGTTGCCAAATAATTCCACTTCGGCAAGTATTCTTGAAAATACGCAGGTCATCTATAGTCTGAACAACGAGAAAGGCTATGACGAATTGGTCAAAAGGCTCAACCTTTCAAGCCACGACTTGAACCAATTAAAGTCTATCAAAAACAATCTTTCCGGACCACGGAAGTACACTGAAATGTTCATCAAAATTGGTAGGGAAAGTAACATTTTCAGGCTAGAAGTTCCTAAAGAAGTGTATGCAGCTTACTTGACCGACGGAAAGGAAAACGAAGAAATAATGAAGCTTTACGAAGAGCATCAAGATATGGAAAAAGCAATAATTCAATACACATCTAAAACATAATATTATGAAGACAAAAATCAGAATTTTAGTAATGGCAATAGCCCTAATATTTTTAATGACTGGTCGTACTTCCGCCCAAGGAATGCCAGTTTACGACAATACCAACTTTATCAGTCTGGTAAAATCTCTTGTAGAATCTGCAAAGCAAACATCGCAGCTTATAAAGTCCGTTCAGTTCTTGAAAGATGCCAAAGAAAGCATAGAGAAGGTATCAAGTGTAGTACAGCAACTTAGAGCGGTTCAAGAAATTGCCCAAAATAATCAGCGCCTCATCAATGTAATGCAAAATGATTTACAGGACATCCTGAATTCGCCTTATATAAAACCTGAAGAGGTTACACGGGTTACAGAATCATTTAATGCCATAGTCCAAAACTCTTTGGATACCCTTGATTTTATTGACGAAATCCTATCAAGTGATTACCTGAAAATGAGCGACGCCGAACGTGCTGAAGTGTTGAAACAGAAAGAACAGGAATCAAAGGAAATGGTTGCTAATATCACAACTAAAACGAAACGCTACAAGGACATTATTTCCTTCAGAAAAATGCAGGATAAAATCAATAACCGAGAAACTGAGTATTAAAAGCAATGTCAATCGGACTGGAATATATCGACACCGTTTTTCAAACGATACAGAATAGCAGCTTCTCGCAATACACCATTGCAGGGATGAAAACGCTAGCTGTATTGTTCTTCCTAGTCAATATCCTTAAAAAATATAACGAAGGTATTGCGGATAAGGACGGTTACACTTGGGGGTTGAGTCCAGGGGAACTTGCAAAGAATTTTGCCATAGTTCTCCTGGTTATCTTTTCTACTCAGGTATTGGGTTTCTTCGATAGTATTTTGGTTTCTATAGAAGCACAATATCGTGGTACAGCACCAGCTTTATTGCCCTTGCAGATGCAAGATATTCCCATTGAAGAAGACATAAATCTTATAGATGCTGCAAAAAATGCAATGACCCTGCTTTATGAAGCATTGGTAACACCTCTTTATGGGTTCAAGATACTTGCCTTCATTATTGGAATCATTCTTTGGATTTTAGACCTGTTTATATATCCGCTGTTTTTGGCAGAACGTTTCTTTCTTTTAGGAATTATGCAGGCTTTTTTTCCTTTGGTCATTAGTCTCGCTGTTTTTGAAAAATTCCGTTCACTGGCATATACATTTTTTAAGTTGTATGCTGCGGTATATATGTTGGTGCCTGCCTTCTTTTTGGTCAATATATTTATAAATGCGCTTTACACCGAAATCAACACCAATTTCTGGGTAAATCTTTTTGGGACAGATGTTGGCCAGGGATTTTTTGCACCAGTGGTCCAGCTTGGCTCGGTAGGCTTTATTGTATTCCTGAAGTTTAAACTTTACAAGCGGGCCACATCATTTACACTCAGATTGTTTACTAGCTAATTCACCTCACAATGAAAACACCATACAAGAATATTTATAACGTCCTAAAATTGAATCGGTTTATAGTACTTGCAGTAATAATCTGTGCATTCTTATCAAGTACAATTTCACTTTGGATGGCCTTTACCACCAATAAAAACGCGCTCAATAGTGCTTTTGCTATCAATACAGATGGTAGCATTATCCCGTTGAAACTCGTTACCCAAAAAGAAAATTTCAGGGTAGAAGCTTTGGCACATTTGGATTTGTTTCACAGATATTTCTACAACATCGATGCAAGCAATTATGAAAAGAACTTGGAAAAGGCTCTTTGGTTGGGCAATAGCTCTATAGACAACCTTTATCGTCAGAAAAAAGCGGATGGTGTTTACAATCGATTATTGCAATATTCATTGGTCCAAAAAGTATTGAGCATTGATTCCCAAATCGAGGAACAAAACGGAACATATATTTTTAGAACCGTTACGATTTTTGAAATCAACAGAGGAACTATAATAGACACCTACGAACTTGTTTCAACAGGAAATCTAATTCCAGTTGACCGAAACTTTCCAAACAACCCTCACGGACTTTTAATAACCGAATATTTTGAAAACACTCTTAAAAAACTAAATGATGAAAGTTGAAAAGAATAAAATAGTATTTGCAGCTGTATTGGCTGTAATTTTCATATTCCTTATTTCCTATTCCGTAATGGTGATGGGCGATGATGAAAGTGAAAATGAAAATCTTGAACAAACCTTAGTTCCTGATTTAGAGGAAAACCAAAAAGAGTATGACTCAAAATTGGATGCTATCAATGACCTAAAAGAAGTGCGCGAAAATAATGCACCTAGCATCTATGATGAAAAGCTGATTGATTCCCTAGGCTTTTATGACCCAGACTTACCAGAGCGTGAAAAAGCGCGTATCGTGGATAGTATTTACGATGCTGGTAAGATTAAATATTCTGAAAAGAAATATCAAAATTTGGGTCATAAGAAAATTGCTCAAAATGAAACAATAGAAATTGACTCTACCGAAATCAAAAGAGAACAGAAAATTGAAGCAAAAGAATTGGGTCTTGAACATCAACTGTTCTTTGCAGCTTCTCCTAAACCGAATGAAGTTTCGATTATAGGTAATACAGATGAAACCGTTTATGTCGTAGTAGATGGCGACCAAGTTGTCAAGGCGAATACCAGGTTACAGATGCGTCTTACACAAGCTGCAATAATAAACGGTAAACTGATGCCTAAAAACACACAAATTTTTGGTTTCATCAGCTTTCAGCCAAATCGTGCTTTAATCGAAATTGAGAACATAAAACATCATCCTACTAAACTTAAAGCATTCGATTTGTTGGATGGAAGTGAGGGTATCTACGTACAAAACAATTTTCGGGCAGAGGCTACCACGGAAGTTTTAGATGATGTTATTGGCGACATCAATATTCCTACTGTCCCTCAAGTGGGTGGAATTACACAGGTTTTCAGACGTAGTAACCGAAGTGTGAAGATAACTGTGCTCAATAATTACAAATTAATCCTAAAACCAAAATTATGAAGCCCTAATGGGTATTTAAAAATCACACTTATGAAAAAATATATCATCATTCTAGCTCTTGTCAATTCTGCTTTTGCACCTCTCTTATGCTTGGCACAGACTAATTTGCAAAAAACTGTAGTTCTCGATACCATTTATGCAAACGACACCAAAAACGTTGCCCTGTTTTTCCCCGAACCCATACGGCAAGGCATAACCGGTTCAGATAATTTTGTCTTTACTTACAATCGTGATAAAGAACAGTATTTTGGGCTGTTACAAGCTAAGCCTGGGAAGGAAAGTAATTTACTGGTAGTCAATAGAAATGGCTCGATTTTTTCGTATATTGTAAGGTATAAAAAACAGCTTTCTAAGCTCAATTACTTCATTCCGGCATCACATAGTATCGGGAATGAAAAACCGATTGTAACCGATTCAATTCTTGCTGAATCCTCTGAAGAGCGTGTAGATAACAGAGCCTTTTATTACCAAAAATTCTGCTCGTATCTGCTAAATAGAAAACAACGTATTGGTCGAATCAAAAAGCGAAATGAAGGCATTGTTTTAAGTGTTGAGAATATCGTTTTTGATAAAGAAGAACTCTATTTCGTTATCCAGATTGAGAACAATTCTACCTTGGACTACGATTTGAATTTCTTGAATCTTTCGATTGAAACACGACAGAAAGGAAAAAGAAAATCGTTACAACGTTTGTATCAAGAGCCGATTTATAAACATAATCTGCCTTCAAAAATTGTAGAAGGTCAAACGGCACGGTTCGTTTATGTGTTGCCCAAGTTTTCATTATCCAATGACCGTAGGGCAATTTTAGAACTGAATGAAAAGGATGGTGAACGAAATATTGAAATGAAACTATCGCACAGATATATTAATAACCCAAATTAATACTGTTATGAAAAAAATCGTCATTTGCTCACTCGTACTTCTATTCATTTCCTGTTCAGAAAACAAGAATATGTCGCCTTCAGAAACTGCCAAGATTGTTGCAGAAAGCTTTTTCTCAAAAGATGAGTCAGTTCTAAAAAAGCATACCACATCAGAAGGGTATGCCAGTTTGATTACGGTTCTAAATATGATGCCTGATTCTGATAAAAACATCAAGGTAGAAATTTTGGATGAAGTCATTGAGGGGGACATTGCCTGGATAAAATATAAAACCTCTTTTGATGGGAAGTCTGGTGTTTTCAAATTAGTCAAAGAAAATGGTCAATGGAAGGTCACTTACAATAAGCCCAGGGATAAAGGACCCTTTTAAATAATCACTAAACATTTATTCTAATTAATTATCAGTTTTCAAAAGATTCTGAAGAGTCATACTTATACTTTGTCTTTAATAAACTCAATCTAAATAATTGGCGCAAAAAATACTAAATATAGATTGGAATATCGGAATTAAGTCCGTCGCTAATAACAGTGTAGACTTGGTACTGACCGACCCACCTTATGGCATCGATTACAGAAGTAATAAACGAGGTAAGCGGCATAAAAGAATGCCCAATGACAACAATTTAGATTGGTTGAATCATTGGGTGAAAGAGTTGAAACGTGTATGTAAAGACGAGGCACATCTATACATTTTTTGCTCTTGGCATAATGTGGAAGTCTTTAAGTTTTTTATTGGAAAAGAATTTAGAATAAAAAATATATTAATATGGGAAAAGGAAAATCACGGAACTGGTGACCTAAAAGGCGACTATGCCCCAAAATATGAGATGATTATATTTTGTAGTAACGGAAGCAAAAAATTGAACGGAAAGCGTGATTGTAATATTTTAAAATCTGCCAAAACCAAGAACAATAATCACCCCACAGAAAAGCCCGTTAATTTGATAAGTTATTTAATTGAAAAAAGTACCGATTTAGGTGATTTGGTATTGGATACATTTGGCGGAAGTTGCTCAACTGCCATTGCAAGTAAACAAACCGGCAGAAATTGTATTGTTTTTGAGATTGAAGCAAACTATTGTAAGATTGGTATTAAAAACTTAGCTAGTACTTCAAAAAGATTATTTAGAATGAATAATTAAGATTGTTTCTAAAGCTCAATTATTTACTAAAATTTTTAAGTCTTACTATATAGGTCTAAAAAATTGAAATGTTATACTGAATTACGTGTAAGTTATATTAAAGACTGCCTATCAACTTATGATGCCCAATATCAATTTTACACCACCTATTGCACCACCTATTACACCACCAATATGACAACCAATATGACCACCTATTTGACCACCTATTTGATTACAAATCATAAAAAATAAATAAACTTAAGGTTGTGAATAAAGATAAGTTATAAAACTATTTATTCTTATCCACAAATTTGACTTGGTCTTTAGATGTTAGTACATTTGGAAATATTGGGATTAAATCTTGATTTTTAGACAGTCTCATCTCAATATCCTCCCTATTCCACCAAGAAGTCCAAATTCCTTGAGATGGTAACGATTCAAGCTTTTCTGTAAGTGCTGAAGAAATTTGGGTGTTTACGGCTAAAAAGAAGCCTTGTGAATTATGGGTTTCTACAGTATCTCGCATATCCAATACTTTCCCTTTTCCGATTGTAGATTTTCCCGATTTGCATTGCCCTACAACTTTTATCAACTTTTTTGGTGGTGTGGTATCGGACATATATTCATTTATTACATTCCACTCAATAATTAAATCTCTTCCTTTATCACCTTGATTGATGGGCGCCGGTCTTCTAACGCTTTTTACGTTTGGCTCACGTTCCAATAGTGCTTTAACTAATAGCTCGAATTGATCAGGACAGACCTTTTCTTTCCAAATAAATTGTGATATAGGAAACAATAATTCAGATTCTCTATTATGGCGCTGTCTTATGAGTTCTCTCTCTTTTTTATATTCATCAAATCCACAAATTCTACCCAATGCAATAATATAATCTTCCATTACGGTAACGACCATATTTTCCATAGGCATAACCGGGTATCCTTTTAGTTTACCGTTCTTATTAATTTTTTTAAAGTATTCGTCCATTTCAGACTTAGTCTCATCGTGAACAAAGTTTTTTATGTTATCGCTGAGCACAAATGTACCATTCTCGCCTTTCATCGATTCTGTTTTATCTGTACACAAGTCTAAAGTTGCATTGAGAAACTTTGCGAGACTACTTGACTTAATCATAGTAACTTCCTCTTCTATGTCATAGAAATATACCCATTCTGGTCGTTCACGGTCACCATAATTGTTACGGCTGGATATAGTGTGTAAATCTGAGAATAAAGCTTCGACATCTTCAAGTGAATACTTGTAATTTGAATTACTAATATTCCCATCAGTCATACACTTGTCACAAGGACAACCTGTAAAATACCATAAGCTTTCTCGCCAAAATGCAACCATTATTATGATTTCCTCGACAACTTTAAAGAGTTGTTCGGCAGTTGAAATTCCGTGTAAAATTGGAACTTGGACAGGTACCAAATACCTTCCCCAAATTTCATCAGGTACAACTGGATGACCTATGTCAAATTGCTCACAAGAGATTCCTGTTTTATAGAATCTCAAAAAAGAAGTAAACATTAGGCTTAAAATAACGTGCGCATCGGATCTGTCACCTGCATAAAAAACATCGTATGTTCTTTGAAGAAAATAAAATGATAAATTATAATTTTCATCTAATTGAAGGAAAAGTGTTATTCCAGAGGATTGATCTGTAAATATCCTAAAGTAATTGTCTTCAGCGATTTCAATTGTTAAGTGATGTTTTTTACATAAATCTTCAATAATTTCTGTTAGGTTTTGTATTTCTTCAGCGTTGTCTATTTTCATTTAAAGCATTAATATATTGCACGTTTTAAAACTCATTTTACCCAAGATAAATATAACATTATCCTATCAAGAAAGTAAATCATAATTTAGATTTATAGGACCACTCTTTTGGTTAACTAAATATAGACTTTACATCACTGTAAATTTTTTCAAAATTGGCTGCCAAATCTACCCGAGAAAATTGGTTGGATTCTTTTGGAAGTTCTCGTTTAAAACTCGGTAATTTGAACAGCACCTTTTTATCCTTTCCATCAGCATACGTAATAAACTCGCCCTGCTTTAACCTGAAGAAAACATCAGCCCTAATCTTCGGTATTTCCTTTTCGCCTGTAGTAATTCGAGTGTCAAAATCGAGATTATGACCACGACTAATACTTTTGGTTGGATCCTTGATTATTTCAAAAAAGCGCTCGTAGTATTTCGCCGTGTCCGGGTCATTGACCTTTCCGAAAAATTGATAGGATAAATTACTAAGAATGGCCTTGCTTGCCTTATCGCCATACATCATATCGTTCTGGATTTTGTCCTGCATCACATAGATAGTCGCTATATCATAGCTTCTCAACGTTGCCGGAATACGGTGCATATTTAATAGACGAATGGTCGGCGCTTCTTCCATCAACAGAAAAGATGGTTTTGAATTTCGCACGCTCATTTGTTTGGTTATAGTGTGAATAATGGTAGCAATAACAGGCGAATATGATGTTTCAAATTTCGGGTTATTGACTATTGAAATGACCGCTGGATTTTCCTCATTATTTATATTGAGTGGCACTTCATCTGCAGATAACGCCATAAAAATGCGTTGTGTACTAATTCTTTTAAGCGCATTGGCCAAGGTACTTTTTACGCCAGCCGTTTGCCTATCCGAATCCTTGCCGCTTATAAAAGCATCTGCCATTGCCCTTGACGTGGTGTTGGTTTCCAAGAACTGGATTAGACTGTCCGTGTCCAGATATTGGTAGATGGCAATTAAATGTGGAAGTGTGCAGAATTGTGGATAGGTGGTTTTCAGTTTCCAAATCAACCCACCAATCAAACCTTCGGCAGCATCATTGAAAAATTTTGTAGTGCCAGTCGTGCCACTTTCTCTTTGCTCTAATAGGTTTTCAATCAATACCCGCGACACTTCGTTTACGCTTTCCTCATTCTCTAAATAGCGTGGCGCGATAGGATTTACCCTGTGGATGATTTTATCAAAGGATATGACCTTAAAAGGGATATGGCTATCCTTAAAAAGCGGATACGCCATTTCGGTCAGTTCAAAGTCCTTGTAGTCGTGTATAATTCCACAAAAGCTTTCTTTCCGGAAGTGTTTCAAAAATCCATACACAACGCTTTCGGTTTTTCCGCTTCCAGCAGAACCGATGATGGATGCACCTCGTTTGATGTTGTCCAGTTTAAAATTTCCCTTGGTGGTCTCAAAGCTGACCTGATATTTGCTATCGCCATTTAACGGCTTGTCAGTTTTATGCAGGAACACATACATTCCTATGTTAATTAATATGAGAGGGCAAGCCAGATAAAGAGAAATCAGAATCAGTCGGTTTTCCTCGTTCAAATAGAACACCATCGCACCAAGCACAAGAAAATTAACGATGAATGCATACCTACTTACCCGAAACATCGCATAGAAAACAATACTGGCCAGACCTATAATTGTAAGTGTCGTTATGAGGTTATCTATTTGCATACCGATTAGATTCCAATGGAACTTGATTTAAGCGCTATTTCTGCACCACGCCTTAACCGTTTAAGAACTCGAAGTGCAATCTGTGTTTGACTAACTGGAATATTTGGCACTATCGGTAGTCCCGTTTTTGCTATCATTTTAAAAGCCAAGGCCTTTTCGTTAGCTGGTAGTTTCATCAAGGCAGCGAAATAGAGATTGGGATTCTTTACAAAATCCTTTCGAGCTTTGTAGGTCTCGGCAAAGTTTCGTTTATAGCCAAAAGTTTTATCAAAAGTTTTTTCTGCATTCTTAAAGAATTTATCTCGGTCAAAACCGCGTTTTACGGTTTGCCCATTCAACTTCACGTCGGATGCTTTGTATTTGCTTCCTGGCGACAAGCTGAATCTGTTGGACGCATCCTTACGGCTCACGATAATATGGATGTGGCTTTGGTTTCCATCTTTTTGCATTCCCTGGACAATCCGTTTTCCGTTTTGTTGGTGTGGTGCCTGGCGTTCCAGTTTGGCGATTTGCTTTTTCATCCTTTTAATATTTCCTTCAGCTCGTCCTTCTTGAATATTTCGGATTTCCGTTTTGAGCTGAAGAATTTTCGTGGCATACGGTTGGTTCTCTTTTACCTGAAAATCTGTCCCTTTAAATGTGCGTTGGTGCTCTATTTTTGCATAGTACTTTATGTCATCTATGTTGACCGGTCGCCCTTTGATTTCCCTATTGAATGAAGCC
>NZ_KZ319316.1 GCF_002744755.1 Leeuwenhoekiella nanhaiensis
TGGATCTTCGTTGTCTAGAATGGTGCCGGTGGCCTCTGCGACAAGGTTTCTAGTATTATTAGTCTGAACCGTTCCAGTTATAGTGAAGTTTTCGGAAAGCTCAAAAATATTATCCTCGAGAGAATTTACTGTATATTCAGCCGTTAATTCCCCGGCTGGAATAGTAATAATTTGATTAATAACAGCATCATAATCCAATCCAGCCGCAGCAGTTCCATCCGAAGTGCTTACACTTATTATAACGTCTTCATCTGACACTTCTGCCAAAGTAAACATGAATACAAGTGGTTGACCTTCAACAACTTCTACGTTTTCAACAGAAAGCACAGGATCTGCTTCCACAATTATTGTACCCGTTGCCGTAACACAATCATTATTTGCATCGCAAATCTGATACGTAAAAGTGTCAGTTCCAAAGAAATTTTCGTTTGGTGTGTATACCAGAAAGTCATCTGAGGCGTCTCCCGGTGTTCCATTGTCATTTACTGATAGATCACCGTTTGGAGTAGTATTTACTATAGATAAAAATCCTGCACCATCATTTCCGAAGAAATCATTAGCCAATACATTTAAGACATTATTTTCTGAATCTTCTGAAACCGTGAATGTATCATCTTCTGCCTCAGGTACATCATTAGAAATGTTGATAAGAACAGTAGCCTCATCACAATCTCCATCGGAGTCACAGATTTTATAAACAAAACTTGTAGGCTGTAAATTTACAAGTGGGGGGTTGTAAGTAATAAAATCATCAGTTGGATCATTTGGTGTTCCACCGTCATTAACTACAGCCTCACCAACTGCAGGCTGAGATACAATACTGATGGTACCTGAGGAAGGACCGTCAGGACCAAATGTATCATTAGCAAGAACATCAATATCAACAGGCTGAACAGGTCTTAGCGGACTCGCAATAGCTGCATCATCCTGAGCAACAGGGCGACCATCATCAACAAAATCATTTCCGCAAGAAGAGATCAAATTGATTACTCGCGTTATCTTGTTATCTGCTGGATCTCCTTCTACGTCGCTTACACTTACATAACCATCTAAATCTGTTTCAGTTATGGTATAGGTAACATTAACTAAAGCGGAAGGAATCGCAGTTGCAAAACGATAATTACCGTTAATATCTGTCGTGGTACTTGCTGAACTTCCGTCTGATCCGGACAAAGAAACCGAAACACCTCTTAAAGGGTCTCCTCCCTCATCAGATACATTTCCACAAATAACAGGAGCCGTAACAATTGTAGATTGTGGATTTTGATAATTTGCGCTTTCAAGAGCAAGTGAATAATACCGGTCAAAATTTCCATTTTCTTTACCCGCTATGTATTTCAGAGTTGATCTTCCTTCAAAATAATTACTAAACGTATATCTCGGATCTGTTGAAATATCACCTCCAGGTGCTGTTGCAGGACTTACCGCAGTACCTCTTACGGAATTCATTTTACGCTCAATGCGTATTTCCGTATTCTGAGATTGATAATAAGCATCGGAAAGACTTACTTCTGCATATTCTCTGGTAGCTACGCTGTCTCCGTCAATATCGTATGGAGTTGCAAAGAATGAAATTTCAACTTCGTCACCATAACTTCCACCGCTTGAAACAAAAGTGATTTCAAATTCAACACTTTGGTCTCCATTATTTGTACTGTTAATATAAGGCTGAAAGAACTCACGAACCCCACGACCATCATTTACGTCAATATTTAAAAGTGAAGCCCCGTTATTAAATGCTACAATTTTAACCAAAGCATCCACTTGCGATCCAGCCGGTGCATCAAGGAAAACATTTGAAAAACGATAGACAGCACCTACCTGAAGGTTTGAACCACTTACTAAAGTAGGCGAAATGAAGTTTGTCTGTCCATATAAAGGAGCACAATCACAACCGCGTTCACCGGGAGGAACGACTATTACATTGGACACAGTTACTGTTACAGTTGCTGTACTTGGATCTCCATTACCGTCTGTTATAGTATAGGTAAAAGTATCTGTACCACTAAAGCCAGGATTTGGTGTATAAAGAACAGTATCGTCAGTTGGATCACTAGGAGTTCCATTAGTATTAACTTGCGCGGTGCCATTTGAGGGGCTTTGAGCAATTACCACATCCTGACTACCAGGACCATCCAAACCAAAATCATCATTACTTACTACATCAATGTTCAAGGCCGTATCTTCATCGACTCGAACCTGATCATCAACAGCAGTCGGTAAATTATTTACCGTACCTACAGAAACCGTTTTTAAAACAGAACATCCATTAGTATCTGTAATAGTAACTTCATAATCTCCGGAATCCAGATCACTTATCTCTGCTGTTGTAGCGCCAGTACTCCATAAATAGGTATATGGTCCAACACCTCCTGTCACATTTGTAACAGATGCAGTCCCATCGTTTACAGTAAGACCAGATTCTGGGGTACTATTAACATCTGCATTAATCTGGGTGTTTTCGGTCACAGTTACCGGAAAGGTCTTGGCACAACCAAATTTATCTGTTACAGTAACATTGTAATCACCAGCAGCCAGATTTGATATATCTTCAGTTGTAGCTCCATTACTCCAGCTATAGGAATAAGGACTCGTGTTTCCACTTACAGTCAAATCAATTGCACCTGTAGTATCGCCAAAACACAAAACTTTAGTCACATCAAAGCTAACCGTAAAATCTTCTGACGGCTTAACTTTAATAATTAGCGGAAGCTCATCTCCCTTAGCAGGACAACTGTCATTAATAGATGATGAACTTAGATCTGTCTTTGTATAACTTATTCTTCTACCCGAATAGGTTCCAGCAAATTGCAAACCAAATTCCGTATCAGCAACAGAGCAGGTTTCCTTAGTCTTAAGATTGAAAGCTATAACAGATGCGCCATCACCTACCTGCACCAAATTATCTGCGACGGTAAAAATCAACTCTCTTGTAGACTGGTTGTAAGTAAAACTTATTCCTGTTGGTAAATTGTTTGCAGAAACAAAATCAACCTGTTCAGGTAATGTATACTTTAAAGTCAAGTCGGTCATATCATCATTGCCATAGTTTTGGATTGGCAAGTTGACTGTGAATTCTTCTCCAAGTGAAGTTTCTTTATTAGATAAATTGGTAGAGACTAGGTATGGATTTAACTCCGGCTCGTAAACTTCAACAGAAAAACCTAGTAAATACAAACTATAGGTTTCCTGGGTTGAGGTTAGCCTAAGAGTTGCACTGGTTTGATTATTACGAAGAATTGTATTATTAGGATTATCTAATTTAAAAACACCAGCATCAAAACCTAGTGTATTCGTTGATGCAGGATTACGATTAGTATAATTTACACCATACTGCGTAATTCTACTGTCAAAAAAGTTATCAGCAGGTCTTAAAGCCGTGGTTAGATCTGAGAATGTACCATTATTATTTAGAACCTGAAGACGGTCACCTACTAAATCACGGTCTCCTTCTAATGCACCTAATACGACATCTGCATTAACAGAACCATTAGGAACTGTTCTAAAACCATTAAAAACAATATCATAATTGTTTTCACCAGCATTTCTGGTTACGTTGGCAAAACCATCAAAGAGTGTAATGTTACGAACAGGTTTATTTACATCTTCATAAACAACAACAAGCTGCCAGCCTGCAGATGCACCAATAATGTCACCCCCATTAGCGCCCTGGTGGCCAATGATAGTTCCTGTTTTTGCTTCAACATTTGCAACCGTATAGGTCCCTGCATAATTCGCACCCAGAGCCTGAACTTGTGCCGTAATGTCTTTCACACATGCATAAGGGTCATTTTGAAAATGTTCTGTACGCCCCCTATATAACACTTCATCTGCAGTAAAAGTCGAATAAGTAGTTTGCCCCGGAAGCTTAACTTTCACCTGATTATAATTCCAGTTAGGCTGATTATCTGATGAGAGTGAGCCAGGCTCTTTGTCACCTGCAGTCCAATACAAATAGGCCTTTTTAATACTAACACACGAAGACGATCCAAAAGAACTCAAATTTGCACTACTTGAATTAAAAGTACTGGCATCAGAGTCTATATCAACGTAAACATTGTCAGTAAAATCATGGTTCCCATCTTCTCCGTTATAATTACCGGTAGAACTACGAGACATCATATTATTTGCAATAGTAGTAAAATTACCACGCAAGGTTTCCGCATAACGCACATCAAAAGAATTCTTCAGCTGCGCGTTTGAAGTAAAAATTCCACTAAAAATAAATAGCCCTACAAGGGAAAGAGTAATTTTTAATTTCATAGGTTGATTATTTGAAGTTGCTTGCGCCAGGGTTAAGTTGCTTTATTAAGATCGAAGCAAAACTCTGTTTTGAAGAAGAGTCAGACTTTGCAAGAATCTGCACACAACTCCAAGATGTTTTGTTCATTTCCAATTTGGTTGTTCTTACGATAAATTGGACCGTTTGGTTTTCCGAAGCTTTGATTAATTTTAATTGAGCTCCGTTTTTATCTAAAATTTCGAATTTCACGTCAGATGACTCTATAGAAGCATCATCACAAGAGATTGGCTCACCTTCAATTTTAAATACTTGCGGGCGACCCGAGTTATTTTTTAACTCAACAAAATAATCTAAAGTTTCTGCCGTTATAGGATCATCTGTACCTTTATAAAAGGAAAGTTCTACGGTTTTAGAATTATCGGAAGCTTTTGAACCATGTTCTTTTTGAGCCAGGGCGTTGACTTGAAACATCAAAACCGCAACGAACAGCAATGCTGTAGTGTAGTAGTTTTTCATTGGGGTAATCTTTTGAAATTGGGTTATACTAAAATTAGTCGTATCTCCTTAATTAAGGATTTGTAATACGGTATATTTTCTGAAAAAAAATTTATCCGACAAGGGACTGTCTGGCGAGATAGAACCCATCTTAATAAATTATATTTCAAACACGCTTTAAAAGCCTATTTACTGCAATTAAGGGGTGTGAACGTCATTAAGTTGGGTATAGCAAATATATATATCACTGTCAACTTTAAATGTGAAGGCCTGTAATTTTAGACGTAATGCACAAATACCCCCCAAAAATCTATACTTTTAGTATTTACTTGTAAGAAACAACACGCAAATATCCTACATTATTTTAGAAATCAGAGACTTAGTACTAGCCATCTCCCTCACCTTAAGCTAAATATTTACCTAAAAAAATCAATATTTAAGCACAGATTTAGCTTCACTAATCTTCAAGAACAATAAATTGACTTCTTCTATTTAGTTGATGCTGTTCTTCGGTACAAGAAACACCATTACTGCACTCATTGAGCAATTGCGATTCACCATAACCTCTTCCTGAAAGTCGACTGGCATCAATACCTCCCTTTTCAATGATATATTGAATCGTAGAATCGTTCCTGCGCTGCGAAAGTGCCATATTGTATTCATCATTCCCCCTGCTATCGGTATGCGAACGCACGTCAATATGTAAATCGGGATATTCTTTCATTATTTGAATAACCTTTTCTAACTCAATAGCAGCATCTGGGCGTATATTCGATTTATCGAAATCAAAGTAAATAGGTTCTAAGGCCAAAAGCATTGCCAAATCGTCCCCTACCTTAATTCGTTTGGGAGATAAGGCAATGGTGACTTCGTTTTGATCACCAGAAACCGCAATGTTTTCTTCTTCTGTACTGTATTCAGTTTTACTCGCACGTACAAAATAAGTATCCTCACAAGCTATTTGACTGAAAGTAAATGTACCCTGATCAGAAGTTAAACCGCTGATTAAAAGTTTGTTGTCCTCATTTCTAATCTCCACTTGAGCCTCACCTAAAGACTGATTTGTTACGTTGTCTATTACATTTACAATGAGAACGGTCTCACAGGGTTGCTTTATAAAACTATAGATATCATCGTCTAAGGGATCATTTGCCCTGTTTGAGCTCAAATAACCGCTATTCTCGGTCTCATCAATAATAAATGCAAAATCATCAGCTGTAGAGTTAATAGGTGCTTCAAGAGTTTTGACCACATCATTATCAAGCACGAAGATATCAAGCCCTCCCAGGCCCGCCCTTCCGTCTGAACTGAAATAAAGCACTCCCTCCTTAGACACAAATGGAAAACCGTCTCGTCCCGGGGTATTGATTGCAGAACCTAAATTTACAGGCTGGCTCTGTATACTGTCTCCCTCAAGACTTACCTTCCACAAATCAGACTCTCCATATCCTCCTGGTCTGTCTGAAGCAAAATACAGAATGCTTCCGTCTGGACTCAAGGCTGGATGCGATGTAGAATATTCACTATTATTTATGGGTAATTCTTTAGCTTCTCCCCACGGTGAGTTTAAATCGGCTCTTGATGAAACGTATATCTTAAGTTTATTAGTTCGGTTTTTTGACGTTCTAAACTGATCATTAGTAAAATTGTTACGAGTGAAATACAATTTAGTACCGTCCTTACTCATAACAGCGTTACTTTCGTGATAGGGGGTATTTACCGCGCCACCCAGTTTTTGAACATTTGAAACAGCTCCACCTTCAACATCAGCAGTATACAAATCTAGAAAAGGCTGTTTATTCCATAAATGGATTTTCGTTGAAAAAGTACCCGTATCGCGTGTAGATGCAAACAAGATCTGGTCCCCGTAAAACGAAGCTCCAAAATCAGAATAACCGGCTTTATTTATCTTTAATTTTTCGACCTTATACGTCCCTGAAACATAATCCTGACTTCCGCTATTCTCGTAAACAGAACTGTCATCAGCTGACGTATTGGCCTTATACAAAGCAATCATCTCTAAAGATTCATCGTAACGCTCCAGAGCCCGTAAACTTTGCGCGTATCTAAAATACTGTTCAGGCGAAACCTGAGCTGCATATTCCTGAACCAGCTTACCATACCATTGTGCAGCTTCCGGGTAGTCTGCGTTGTAATAAAAACTATCCCCTAACTTTCCAAAAAGTTCAGCAGAGGCATAGCCCTCTTCAGCAACTTTTAAATAAATTTTCTGAGAATCTACAAAGGCATACTGATCAAACTTCTTATTGGCACGTTCCAGTTCACGCTCCTGAGCGTTGACGCTGAGGCTCGTAAGGACTGAAGCAAACGTTAAAAAAAGTATTAGTTGTTTCATACTATCTTATTGTATTAAAAGAAGCGTGGTGTTACCATGCGATTATATTCTTTAAACAGCTCAAATCTTATGAAGACCTCATAGGTACCATCATTATAGGTTGCGTTCCCAAGGTCTGTGCTTTCGCGGTCATAGGCAAACCCAACAAGCAAGGCATCAGAAATCTGGAAACCTACCAGGCCACTAAGTGCCGCACTCCAGCGATAAGATGCTCCCAAAGTAAGCTTATCGTAAAACAGGAAATTTGCGTTCACATCTACTGACAATGGAGCCCCGGCCGTCATTTTGACAAGTGTCGAGGGTTTAAACTTGGTATTTACACCCAGGTCAAAAACATAACCTGCAAGACCGTAGTAATGTATACGCTCTTCGGCAATAAAGCTTGATGCAGAGTTGGCCCCACTTCTATCAAAATGATCTGTTTGCAACAACGCGGGTGCCGAAAGACCTGCGTAAAAACGGTCATCATGATAGAAGAGACCTACCCCGACGTTGGGTGAAAGTTTATTATCAATATTTTGAAGCAGAGGGTCATTCATGTTGAATGGGTTAGTTCTACTAAAGTCCAAATCAAGAAGATTAAGTGTCCCTTTTAGACCAAAACTCAGTTTACCTTCAACTCCCGTCTCGATTGTATAACTAAAATCGGCATTGAAGTTAGTTTCCCTGGCCGGTCCTAAAGCATCATTCACGAGACTGAATCCTAGACCTACTTTACCCAGTCCAATAGGACTGTGTACTGATAAATTTTGTGTTCTGGGCGCCCCATCAAGACCTACCCACTGGCTTCGGTGTAAAAGCATTATAGACGTCCTCCCACGATTACCTGCATAAGCCGGGTTAATTACCAGAGGATTATACATATACTGCGTATACTGCGGGTCTTGCTGCGCCTGAGCTGACTCCTGCTTCAGGAATGTCATGCACATCAAAGCAATTAGAAAAATTTTTACTGTAGTCTTCATTACAAAGTGCTTTTTTATGATTCTCATTTCCTGTTGATTAATTGATGTAGAGGTAACCTGCTACGTTACGCATTTGACCCGGCTCGCGCTCGTAGTTAATTATGTAATAATACGTTCCGGTTGGCAACTGAGCAGATCTGTTTACAGTTGCTCTACCGTCTGAATACCCTTTAAATACATTACCGGTATCTGGATTATAATCTCTGGTTTCAAAAACCTGAACTCCCCATTTGTTGAATACCTGAACTCTATTTGGGAAATTTTCGATGTTCTCAATCTGAAAATAGTCATTAAAGCCATCTTCATTAGGTGTTACAAAGTTGTAAATCACAATGTCTTCTTCAGCAAGAACTCCTACAACCTGATAAACTGTTGGATCATCGGGTTCCCCATCTCCATTCGCATCCACATCAGCTGGATTATCAGGATCATCGGTTAAATCTTCCACAAGGTCACCACCAGCCGTTGAAGCACTAACTAAGGCCTGATTTATAATCTGTTGATTTGCGATATCGGCAGCAGTAATGGTGTATACCGCTGTGAATGTTGAGCTATCTGATGCTCCAGGAGCCAGGTCAATTGGGCCTCCTGTCACTTCGACTAGAGGGTCTTCAATTAAAACATCATAAAGTGTGGTATTACCGGTATTTGTCACCGTAAAGGTATAAATCAAAGTCTCTCCTGCATCTGTGGCTAAATTTCCATTTTCATCACTAAAGGTTACTGATTTTTCGGCGCTAAGTGAACTTAAAGCAGGCAAATCGGTTACTGTAGGATCATCGGTAGGATCTCCATTACCATCATCATCTGTAGTTTCATCTCCATTATCAGAAACATCTGTAACTTCATTTTCAAAAGGATCTGTTCCTGTTGCAATCGCTGTATTTGATACTGATTTTGCATCTATATCAGCCTGAGTAATGGTATAGGTCGCAGTAGCAACCCCAGATTCTCCAGGAGCCAATGTTGACGGTTCAATAACCAAATCTGCTAAAGCCAACTTGGCATCATCTATTGAAATATCAGAAACCGTAGTATTTCCGGTATTCGTTACGGTAAAGGTGTAAACAATTGTTTCTCCCGCCTGAGCAAATCCATCTCCATTCTCGTCTCCAAGAACACTTGTTTTGATTAGGCTTATTTGTGAATTATTACAAATACTCAAAGTAACCGGAGTACGAGTCAAACTAATACAACCTGTTTCGTCATTTACAGCTTCTGCATAGTAAGTTACTGTACCTACATCTGTTAATATTGGGTTCTCAACCACTTCTCCTCCTTCAGGAAGAGTGTACCAAACAATACTGAAACCATCAGCAACCGTTGCTTCGGCAGTCAAAGTCTCAATTGGTCCCGCTTCACAAACTTCCTGATTACCACCACTTACAGGGGCTTCAGGAGCTGCATTGATCGTTAAGCTTACTGCCGTACGATCTAAACTCACACAACCCGTTTCATCATTTACAG
>NZ_KZ319317.1 GCF_002744755.1 Leeuwenhoekiella nanhaiensis
AACAGCATCGAAGTACCTTCTGAAACCGATAGCATTGTAGAATCCATAGTAATGGTTGCCATTGATGGAAAGTTTGCGGGTTATGTGACCATTGCCGATGAACTGAAGGAAGATGCCCACCAAGCCATAAAGCAAATACGTGAGGCTGGTATTTCAAAAATTATAATGCTTTCAGGCGATAAAGATTCCATTACGCAACAAGTTTCCAAAGAATTAAGTATTGATTGGGCAAAAGGTGGCCTACTACCGGAAGATAAGCTGAACGAGGTAGAAGAGCTCAAAAAACAACCTGAAACGAAAGTGGCATTCATAGGCGATGGTATAAATGATGCGCCTGTATTGGCAGCAAGTGGTGTAGGTATCGCAATGGGTGGTTTGGGCAGCGATGTTGCCATCGAGACGGCAGATGTCATCATCCAGACCGACCAACCAAGCAAGATTGCCAGGGCAATTAAAATTGGGCGTTCTACCCGAAGCATCGTTTGGCAAAATATTGGCTTGGCGTTTGGGGTTAAAGTAATTGTGCTTATCCTCGGTGCAGGTGGTTTGGCTACTATGTGGGAAGCGGTGTTTGCCGATGTGGGTGTGGCGTTGCTTGCTATATTAAATGCGGTTCGGTTGCAACGGATGAAATGGGAATCATAATGTTTCAAAGTTCTCACAATGTTGCTGCTAAAGATTTACCGATAAAAATCCGCTATCTTTATAGGTCACAACACGTCCTATTTTATGATACATATTCTTACAACAGGTGGCACCATTGAGGGACTGGATTATGTAGATGGTCAAGGTATTACCCAATCAAATATCAGCATTCAAGGCTTTCTTGATAAAGCCAATATTGGTTTTGAATACACCATAGATAGTGTTTTCAAAAAAGATAGCAGAGCCATAACGGATGATGACCGAGCGCAGTTGGCTTGCAAGATTAAGGAATCTAATGCGACTAAGATTTTAATAACACACGGTACTTTCACGATGGAAGATACCGCAAAATATATAGGAAGACTCAATCTGAAAAAAACCATTGTTCTGGTTGGGTCTTTCATTTTAGGTTCATCTGAGAACACGGATGCACCATTTAATTTAGGATATGCAATCAGCTCGCTTCAGCTTCTAAAACCGGATGTTTATATTGCTATGAACGGACAAATTTTTCTTTGGAACAATATTTCAAAAAATTTAGAAACCAACAAATTTGAGCGCAATGAGTAGGAATATAAATGTTTGGGACATCAATACATTGGACAACGTTCTTCTATCTTTTAATAGATACGTTCATAGTATTGCTTACCCTTTATTTTTCAAGAAAGAAAACGCGCAGTAGCCTAAGGCGATTTCTATATCTCGGAATTTTATTTATTGCCTATAATGCTACTGGCGGGTTTCTACCCGTAGAAAACTTTCCCGGACCTTTTATCCTTCAATATATCATCACATACGGTGTGGCCATTGCGCTTTGCGTTTACATTGTTTACTACCTTTATAAAGAGTATGACATCGTTGTATTGAAGTTCAACTCATCCATTAGAAATCTCGCTATACTGGCAAGCGTTAGCTTTGTAGTTTTATTTTTGATTCCCTACTTTCTGACAGATTCGTTGAAATCGGCACGTTTCCTTTTTACCATTCCCATATCCATTATAGCCTTTATTTTTCTGTTTATTTTTTATCGTAGAATCGCAAATCCGAGCAATCCCAATACCTTTATAGTAAGGCGAAACAAGCTGTCGATGGTTAGTGTGGCAAGCATAGCCTTATTACCCATTTGTACCGTTATAGGCGACTACCAATGGATAACTTTTACCGTAATGAACTTGGCTTTTTTTGCGATAACCGCTATTGAAGCTGATAGGTATTTGTACTTTATAGAAAACAACAATCGAATGTATGAGGTATTTGCCCTAAAGAAAAAACAACGTGATGAATCGGTAGAACGCAAAATCATTTATGAAGATTTGACCCGAAGGGAAATCGAGGTAGCCTTGTCAATTCTGAGTAATTTGAGCTATAAAAATATAGCCAAAGATTTGTTCATCGCTGAAAGTACTGTATCGAAACACGCATCCAATATCTTCAAAAAGACAGGCGTGAAGAATAGGCGTGAATTTTTAAAACGATTTCGCAAGAAAAAATAGGCAAATTCAATTGTTTACAGAGCCCAATATTGGCAATACCTCACAAGTTATCCGTAGAAAAATACGGACTATTCCGTAAATATATACGGTACGTTTTCCTTGTAAAATCGCAACGTAAAGTTACTTTAGATAGAGTTCCCTAAAATACATCAATGAACCACAAATTTTATGAAACGTGACTTTCATTTATACCATTTTGCAGGACTATGACATCATCTAACCAACCTTATCAACTAAATCCCATTTCTATGGTTTACAACATTAAAGTTCCTGCTTATGAACTCACAATTGCTATCTCAAAAACTTTTAAAGGATCTGGATGAAATCAAAATTCAGAATGGAAACATTATAGAAAGTGCCTACCTTTCCATAAAGGCCTGTCGCAAATTACTGAGTGCTTATAAAAAAGAAATAATCAAAACGAAATTTAAGACAGTTCAAGATGAGATAAATTTCTTCAAGAACACAAAGCAGGTTCCACTCATTAAACTCATCTACTTTTCTGAAATACATTCATTTGAGATTCAACTTCCCAAAGGCGATAAGGATGCCCAACTAAAATCGATAAAGAAAAAAATCAATAAAATAAATCGATTCTTCCTTTATAATATTGACTTTGGACGTTATGTGAATTCTGGGGCTACCCATTTTGACAAAGAGTATTACACACGGGATTATCTGGAAAACTTTCATATCACAACATCCAAATTCTACTTCCAAGACCCTGAATTTTGCACACCAAGAGATATGCTTTTGGGCAAATACAAGGCTTATGATTATTTAGTGACCTATTTTGATGAAAAGAAAGATAGGGTTCGTAACGGATTAAACGGAAAACACAAGAGCATCAAACCAATGGAAAAAATTGACTGGCCATTTTCAAATACGGATTACGTAGAATTGCTCTATGCACTATGTTCAAAAGGATTGGGAAAACAAAACAATCAAGGCATTATGCAGGTTTCAAAAAAGTTGGAACAACTATTTAATATTGAACCAAAAGACATCTACAAAACCTATCAGGACATTAAAAACAGGAAAAACAGCCGAACACTTTTTCTGGACCAACTTGCTACATCGCTACTCATAGAAATGGATAGAAGTGAGAAATGAACCCTAAATTCACTCTATAAGTAGTACGTTTCAAACTGTTAAAAAAAGACCGTAGTACGGTCGACCTACGGTGATTTAGTTTCACGCGAATTTTTAATAAATTTTAGTATGCTTTGATGACTATATTTCCTAAAAGTCAACTCAAAACACACCAAAACACACCAAATTTCAAGATGTTAAATTTTGACCGTAGTACGGTCGTACTGGGGAATAAAATCCAATAAACCACCTCAAATTTGTAGAACGAAAGTCAAATCAGGTCAGGGACTATCAATTAAAAGTATGAACCCAGATAGTCCCTTTCTATTAAAACCGTTCTATTATGCCGACAAGTATTATTACCACAGACGACCTTCGGGAATTCAAAATGGAATTGCTCGATGACATTAAAAAACTACTTACCAATCAGTCCAAAGGAAAACTAAAAAAATACCTCAAATCTTCTGAGGTTATGGATTTGCTTCAAGTGAGTCCAGGCACACTTCAAAATCTTCGTATCAATGGCACCTTGCCCTATACCAAAGTAGGTGGTATTATCTATTACGATACAGAAGAAATTCAAAAAGTGATGGACGCCAACCGTGTGTGTCACGGTCTAAATTCTTAAGCGATGAACTATATAAAGCTACTTAATGCGGCTTTTGAGAAGTTCTATTTTGATGACCGCCTAAATCCTACCCATATCAGTTTGTATATGGCGCTGTTCCAGGAATGGAACAGCTCTCGGTTTATGGATGAATTCTATGTAAATCGACGGGAACTAATGCGCGTTGCCAAGATTGGTTCAAAATCAACATATCACCGATGCATTACCGAATTGGATGCTTGGCTCTATCTGTCTTACTTCCCATCCAACAATCCGTATAAGGGCAGCAAAATCAAGATGGCCATTATCGGTACAAGTGATGAACCAGTTGTGGGACAGTACAATCCCACATTAGAACAGCTTGCGGAACAGTACCATCCCAGAGGTGTACCGCTTGAGGGACACCACCATCCCAAAAACGGACAAGTAGTGAACCAACACCGTCCCATAGATGGACAAGCATTGGTATCTAATACAAACAATATCAAACAAGAAAACAGTATAAAACAGCCAAAGGGCAGGCAGGCTGTTGTTTTATTTTTTGAAGAAAAAGGTTTTGATGCGGATGAAGCAAAAAAATTCTACGAGCATTATGCAGACCGAGAATGGAAAACAAGTGACGGAAAGCCAATACGGGATTGGCGCTCATTGGCCACAAACTGGATGGATAGAACCGAACTTTTCGAAGAAGAAAACAAACCAAACAAAAAACAAGCGTCCCAAATCAAGGACAACTTGCGAACCACTAAAAACAAAGACTATGGACAACCCCTCTAAAATTATCGAAGGTGGCGTGGAATATTCGCTGGGAAAATTTGATGGCAAAAGCGTCCTATACGATTTTCCAAAAATTCTGATTTACCTGAATGCCAAAGGCAAACTATTGTTTGGTAAAAAATTCAGGATTTATGATGAGGATAAGGATATTCTACTGAAGCTCTGTTCTTACTTCATCAAGGACAAGGAAAATTGTAATACCTACGGAATTGATATTGACAAAGGTATTTTACTTTCTGGACCTGTTGGTTGCGGCAAGACCAGTTTGATGAAATTATTACGCCATTTGGTTCCTTTGCAACGCCCTTATGAAATGATTCCCTGCCGTAATGTAACCTTCAGTTTTAACCACCTCGGTTTTAAAACGGTTGAGGAATATGGAAATACCAAATTCTATTGTTTTGATGATTTAGGCGTAGAACCATCTGGAAGATTTTATGGTAAGGATCTTAATGTGATGGGCGAAGTGCTCTTATCCCGATATGAACTCTACCTCGATACTAAACGCAAAATTAAAACCCACGCCACCACGAATCTCAATGCCGAAGAACTGGAAGAACGCTATGGCAATCGGGTTCGTAGCCGGATGCGAGAGCTTTTTAACTTGATTGCTTTTGACACGAAGGCTGAGGATAAAAGAAAGTAATCTACGAATGAGAAACTTACACTTAACAAAATTCCATATCTAATAATTTACCGTTTTTTTCGTTGACTTATGTAATTGACGTAAAGCAATACGGAATGGCAACCGTAGTCGCAAATTTTAATATCTTGCCAAATAATTATTTTTTTTAATGCTAAAAACACTACAAATAATTGCCTTAATACAAGGTGTTTTTGTTCTTTCGGTATTGTTTATCAATCGTAAAGAATACAAGAAAACTACGTTTTGGTTGCTCTTTGGAAGTTTGGTTTCCGTGCTACTGTATGTGGCAGGCGATGATGATAATAACCTATTTGTTCAAGATGCAGATTGGTTTCTGTTCGATAGTTCACTATTTGTAACATTTCTATTCCTGTTTTTCCGATACTACAAAAATGGGAAAGAAAAATTTTCCAAGCTTGATTACCTTTTCTTCTTGCCAAATATCATTTATTTCTTTATTGAAGCACTCGAAATATGGATGGTTGCAGAAAAATCAATTGTTGAAATATTTGAAAGCATTATAGAGTTAACATTTGTGGCGTATTTGTCTTTGATAATATATTCAATCTTAACTACGAGAACGAAACATTGGATAATCTATTTTGCGATTCCGATAGCATTGATATTTGCTTTGTCATCCTTGGATGAATTACTGAATGTTTTTATTACAGTTGAATTACCTTTTCTTAATGACCAAAATTTCAACACTTATCTTCTATTGGTCGTTGCCTTTTTGTTTTATTTTATAGCCTTCAAATTGTTAAGTAAGGGTAAAGATGTTCTACCAAATGTTGAAATTGGCAAATACAAAAATTCCAACCTTAACCCGAAACTAATTGAACAATACAAAGCGGACTTGGTTCGCTCAATGGAAAAGGATAAATTGTATCTCAATAACAAATTATCAATTGTCGATGTTTCAGATAAACTAAATATTCCACGCCAATATATTTCGGAAGTATTGAATGAACATATGAATAAAAGTTTTCAAGATTTCGTGAATGAATATCGTGTAGAAGAATTCGTTTGTCGACTTAAAAACGACCAGAATAATCATTTTACACTTCTTGGTATTGCTACGGATGTTGGTTTTAATTCCAAGTCCTCATTTAACGCAACCTTCAAGAAACATAAGGGTTTAACACCTACTCAATTCAAAAATAGTCTTTCCTAAATTTACCTATTTTGTGCAGATTAATTGTTCTGCACTACTCTGTTAAAATTTACATCAAATCTCGTGCGTTCTTTGGATAACAATTCAAAGTACACAGATGGAAATATCATTTTTTAAAAAAACATTATTACTCTTTTTTAGCTTATTCTTTAGCCTTGTAACATTTCAAATACAAGCGCAAGATACGAGCGAAACAAAGCCCGAAATTGGCACAACCCAAAAAATTGGTGATGTCGTCTTATTTGCATTGCCTGCCGCAACTTTAGGAACAAGTTTTATAATTGGTGATGAAAAAGGGGCTTGGCAGTTTACCAAAGGCCTTCTGCTTACCGTAGGCGTAACCTATGGCCTAAAATATTCCATCAACAAACAGCGACCGGATATGAGCAATGACAACGCTTTTCCATCCGGACATACTTCAACGGTTTTTCATAGCGCAGGATATGTGCATAGACGATATGGCTTTAAGTATGCCCTGCCATCTTATGCACTGGCTGGCTTTACTGCTGCAAGCCGCATCGATAGCAACAAACACGATATACTCGATGTAATTGCAGGTGCTGCAATCGGTCTTGGAAGCAATTTATTATTCACTACAGAGTATCAACAAGAGCATATGGAATTGACCTATTCAAATTTTGAAGGCAATCATATGGTAGGTTTCAAATTTAAATTTTAACAAAAATGGCATTACAAGAAGAATTAAAAACACAGGGCGATTTTCTATTTAAAAACAGAAGTTATCTGCCTTTAATTATTTTAGGAATTGGACTATCGGTATACATCTACACCGAATATTATGAGATTGAAACACCCGAAACGTGGTTGTCAGAAAGTTTCGAGTATATCTGTCTTGGCGTAAGCTTGCTCGGTCTTGCAATCAGAATTTTTACCGTTGGGCATACACCTAAAAATACATCGGGAAGAAATACAAAAGGTGGACAATTGGCCGATGAGTTGAATACCACAGGAATCTATTCAGTAGTAAGGCATCCATTATATCTCGGAAACTTCTTTATGTGGCTCGGTGTTGCAATGCTTACTGAAAATGCTTGGTTTACAGTTGCTTTCATTTTCTTCTATTCTTTTTATTATGAGCGTATAATGTATGCCGAAGAAAATTTTCTACGGAATAAATTCGGGCAAACATATTTAGATTGGGCAGAGAATGTTCCAGCATTTATTCCATCTCTCAAAAATTATACAAAACCGAAATACGCTTTTAGTATTAAAAAAGTACTCAAAAAGGAAAAGAATGGGCTTTGCGCAATATTTCTACTTTTTTGGATTTTTGATTTGGTGGGCGATTTGGTTGAAAAAGAACCTTTTGAATTTGAAACTGAGTTTTGGTTTTATGGTGCAATTATCACAACCGTGATTTATCTGATTTTGAAAGTATTGAAAAAACGAAAATTGTTAGACGAAACAAACCACTAAAATGAAAAAGGCAAAAGTTATCTCAGAGGGTTTAAACAAAGTCGCAAAAATTACATTGCTCTTTTGGATAATGAAAATTATCGCGACTACATTGGGCGAAACATTGGGCGACCTTTTGGCACATACGCTACAATTAGGATATGCGATTGGTCTTGCCATTACCGCTGTATTTTTTCTGTTGGTGTTAGCGATGCAATTAATGACTAAAAAGTACATTCCATTGTTATTTTGGTTGGTCATTGTCGGCACCACAACTGTAGGTACTGAAATATCGGATTTTATGGATAGGACATTGCATTTAGGCTATCTCGCAGGATCATTGATTTTGATAACACTATTGATAAACACTCTTTGGATATGGAAAAGCACCATTGGAAAAATTGAAGTATATCCCATTTTAAATAAAAAAGTGGAACTGTTTTATTGGATTGCAATTTTATTCTCTAACAGCTTGGGCACAGCTTTTGGCGATTTTTTAAGTGATAATGTAGGCTTGAGTTATTTGCAAGGGGCAATGGTAACCGCAGGTGTTATTGTAATTGTTGTTTTGTTGCATTACACCACCAAAATAAGCCATATCATTTTGTTTTGGATTGCGTTTATTTTCACGAGGCCATTCGGCGCAACATTTGGCGATTTGCTTACAAAAACGACGGCTGAAGGCGGTTTGGATTTGGGAACAATTCCCGCAACGGCAGTAAGTGTTGCACTATTGGGTCTATTGATTTTTTACAGTCATAAAAAGAAGTTGGTATAGAATGAACACTGAATTAATTATTAAGACAGAAAAACACTGCAAAAAACTTTTAAAAAACGGAAGGTGTCGCTCTTTACAATTCCATAACTATCGGCATACAGCAGAAGTCGCTCATAATGCAAATTTCCTTGCACAAAAATCGAACCTGACAGACGTGGAAAGAGAAATGGTAGTGATAGCCGCTTATTTTCACGATGTCGGCAACATCGAAATAACAATAGGTCACGAAAAATTAAGTTGTACAATTGCAAGAGAATTTTTGCAAAAACAAAATTTTCCAGAAGAGAAAATTAAAATAGTAGAGAGCACTATCCTTTCAACGGAAATGGGAAGAGAGCCAACAAATCTATTAGAAAAAATATTGAACGACGCAGATTTAAGCCATTTGGGAATGACCACTTTTTCAGAGAGAAATAGATTGCTGCGTAGAGAATGGGAAACTTTTCTGGATATGACATTCACGGATGAAGAGTGGATAAAATTGAATGTAAAATTTTTGAATGAACACCATTTTTATACAGAAGCAGCAAAAACTGCATTTGAAAATCAAAAAAAACAGAATTTAACTTATCTTAAATAAGGTTATTTTAACTTTGTTTACTTAACAACAGTTTTTGTTTTCTTGAATCGGTGGACAAGGTACAGATCCATAAGAGCAATAAACGCAACAATCCCCTTCATTTGGTTTTAGAACCGTTTTACAATTCTCACACTCGTAGAAAAATTGACAAGCATTTGTTGGCATATCTTCTACTTTTTTATGTCCGCAGTTCGGGCAGGTAATTTTAGATTTTAATATAGTTTCCATTCAATTTTTG
>NZ_KZ319318.1 GCF_002744755.1 Leeuwenhoekiella nanhaiensis
TTACGTTTCTCGTTCAGCTTTTTTATACTAAGTTGGCATTATAAAAAAGCATTGCTTATCAATTTGTTGCAACGAACAGGTCACTATCAGTCAAAATAAAATCATTATTTGATTTCAATTTTGTCCCACTCCCTGCCTCTGTCATCACGATACTGTGATGCCATGGTGTCCGACTTATGCCCGAGAAGATGTTGAGCAAACTTATCGCTTATCTGCTTCTCATAGAGTCTTGCAGACAAACTGCGCAACTCGTGAAAGGTAGGCGGATCCCCTTCGAAGGAAAGACCTGATGCTTTTCGTGCGCGCATAAAATACCTTGATACTGTGCCGGATGAAAGCGGTTCGCGACGAGTAGATGCAATTATGGTTTCTCCGCCAAGAATCTCTTTGCATTTATCAAGTGTTTCCTTCATTGATATTCCGAGAGCATCAATATGCAATGCTGTTGGGATGGCAATTTTTACGCCTGTTTTGCTTTGCTCGACATAAAGATATCCATCTACGATATCAGACCACTTCATTTCGCATAAATCACCAACTCGTTGCCCGGTAACAACAGCCAGTTCCATTGCAAGTCTGAGCCAACATGGTGATGATTCTGCTGCTTGATAAATTTTCAGGTATTCGTCAGCCGTAAGTCTTGATCTCCTTACCTCTGATTTTGCTGCGCGAGTGGCAGCGACATGGTTTGTTGTTATATGGCCTTCAGCTATTGCCTCTCGGAATGCATCGCTCAGTGTTGATCTGATTAACTTGGCTGACGCCGCCTTGCCCTCGTCTATGTATCCATTGAGCATTGCCGCAATTTCTTTTGTGGTGATGTCTTCAAGTGGAGCATCAGGCAGACCCCTCCTTATTGCTTTAATTTTGCTCATGTAATTTATGAGTGTCTTCTGCTTGATTCCTCTGCTGGCCAGGATTTTTTCGTAGCGATCAAGCCATGAATGTAACGTAACGGAATTATCACTGTTGATTCTCGCTGTCAGAGGCTTGTGTTTGTGTCCTGAAAATAACTCAATGTTGGCCTGTATAGCTTCAGTGATTGCGATTCGCCTGTCTCTGCCTAATCCAAACTCTTTACCCGTCCTTGGGTCCCTGTAGCAGTAATATCCATTGTTTCTTATATAAAGGTTAGGGGGTAAATCCCGGCGCTCATGACTTCGCCTTCTTCCCATTTCTGATCCTCTTCAAAAGGCCACCTGTTACTGGTCGATTTAAGTCAACCTTTACCGCTGATTCGTGGAACAGATACTCTCTTCCATCCTTAACCGGAGGTGGGAATATCCTGCATTCCCGAACCCATCGACGAACTGTTTCAAGGCTTCTTGGACGTCGCTGGCGTGCGTTCCACTCCTGAAGTGTCAAGTACATCGCAAAGTCTCCGCAATTACACGCAAGAAAAAACCGCCATCAGGCGGCTTGGTGTTCTTTCAGTTCTTCAATTCGAATATTGGTTACGTCTGCATGTGCTATCTGCGCCCATATCATCCAGTGGTCGTAGCAGTCGTTGATGTTCTCCGCTTCGATAACTCTGTTGAATGGCTCTCCATTCCATTCTCCTGTGACTCGGAAGTGCATTTATCATCTCCATAAAACAAAACCCGCCGTAGCGAGTTCAGATAAAATAAATCCCCGCGAGTGCGAGGATTGTTATGTAATATTGGGTTTAATCATCTATATGTTTTGTACAGAGAGGGCAAGTATCGTTTCCACCGTACTCGTGATAATAATTTTGCACGGTATCAGTCATTTCTCGCACATTGCAGAATGGGGATTTGTCTTCATTAGACTTATAAACCTTCATGGAATATTTGTATGCCGACTCTATATCTATACCTTCATCTACATAAACACCTTCGTGATGTCTGCATGGAGACAAGACACCGGATCTGCACAACATTGATAACGCCCAATCTTTTTGCTCAGACTCTAACTCATTGATACTCATTTATAAACTCCTTGCAATGTATGTCGTTTCAGCTAAACGGTATCAGCAATGTTTATGTAAAGAAACAGTAAGATAATACTCAACCCGATGTTTGAGTACGGTCATCATCTGACACTACAGACTCTGGCATCGCTGTGAAGACGACGCGAAATTCAGCATTTTCACAAGCGTTATCTTTTACAAAACCGATCTCACTCTCCTTTGATGCGAATGCCAGCGTCAGACATCATATGCAGATACTCACCTGCATCCTGAACCCATTGACCTCCAACCCCGTAATAGCGATGCGTAATGATGTCGATAGTTACTAACGGGTCTTGTTCGATTAACTGCCGCAGAAACTCTTCCAGGTCACCAGTGCAGTGCTTGATAACAGGAGTCTTCCCAGGATGGCGAACAACAAGAAACTGGTTTCCGTCTTCACGGACTTCGTTGCTTTCCAGTTTAGCAATACGCTTACTCCCATCCGAGATAACACCTTCGTAATACTCACGCTGCTCGTTGAGTTTTGATTTTGCTGTTTCAAGCTCAACACGCAGTTTCCCTACTGTTAGCGCAATATCCTCGTTCTCCTGGTCGCGGCGTTTGATGTATTGCTGGTTTCTTTCCCGTTCATCCAGCAGTTCCAGCACAATCGATGGTGTTACCAATTCATGGAAAAGGTCTGCGTCAAATCCCCAGTCGTCATGCATTGCCTGCTCTGCCGCTTCACGCAGTGCCTGAGAGTTAATTTCGCTCACTTCGAACCTCTCTGTTTACTGATAAGTTCCAGATCCTCCTGGCAACTTGCACAAGTCCGACAACCCTGAACGACCAGGCGTCTTCGTTCATCTATCGGATCGCCACACTCACAACAATGAGTGGCAGATATAGCCTGGTGGTTCAGGCGGCGCATTTTTATTGCTGTGTTGCGCTGTAATTCTTCTATTTCTGATGCTGAATCAATGATGTCTGCCATCTTTCATTAATCCCTGAACTGTTGGTTAATACGCTTGAGGGTGAATGCGAATAATAAAAAAGGAGCCTGTAGCTCCCTGATGATTTTGCTTTTCATGTTCATCGTTCCTTAAAGACGCCGTTTAACATGCCGATTGCCAGGCTTAAATGAGTCGGTGTGAATCCCATCAGCGTTACCGTTTCGCGGTGCTTCTTCAGTACGCTACGGCAAATGTCATCGACGTTTTTATCCGGAAACTGCTGTCTGGCTTTTTTTGATTTCAGAATTAGCCTGACGGGCAATGCTGCGAAGGGCGTTTTCCTGCTGAGGTGTCATTGAACAAGTCCCATGTCGGCAAGCATAAGCACACAGAATATGAAGCCCGCTGCCAGAAAAATGCATTCCGTGGTTGTCATACCTGGTTTCTCTCATCTGCTTCTGCTTTCGCCACCATCATTTCCAGCTTTTGTGAAAGGGATGCGGCTAACGTATGAAATTCTTCGTCTGTTTCTACTGGTATTGGCACAAACCTGATTCCAATTTGAGCAAGGCTATGTGCCATCTCGATACTCGTTCTTAACTCAACAGAAGATGCTTTGTGCATACAGCCCCTCGTTTATTATTTATCTCCTCAGCCAGCCGCTGTGCTTTCAGTGGATTTCGGATAACAGAAAGGCCGGGAAATACCCAGCCTCGCTTTGTAACGGAGTAGACGAAAGTGATTGCGCCTACCCGGATATTATCGTGAGGATGCGTCATCGCCATTGCTCCCCAAATACAAAACCAATTTCAGCCAGTGCCTCGTCCATTTTTTCGATGAACTCCGGCACGATCTCGTCAAAACTCGCCATGTACTTTTCATCCCGCTCAATCACGACATAATGCAGGCCTTCACGCTTCATACGCGGGTCATAGTTGGCAAAGTACCAGGCATTTTTTCGCGTCACCCACATGCTGTACTGCACCTGGGCCATGTAAGCTGACTTTATGGCCTCGAAACCACCGAGCCGGAACTTCATGAAATCCCGGGAGGTAAACGGGCATTTCAGTTCAAGGCCGTTGCCGTCACTGCATAAACCATCGGGAGAGCAGGCGGTACGCATACTTTCGTCGCGATAGATGATCGGGGATTCAGTAACATTCACGCCGGAAGTGAATTCAAACAGGGTTCTGGCGTCGTTCTCGTACTGTTTTCCCCAGGCCAGTGCTTTAGCGTTAACTTCCGGAGCCACACCGGTGCAAACCTCAGCAAGCAGGGTGTGGAAGTAGGACATTTTCATGTCAGGCCACTTCTTTCCGGAGCGGGGTTTTGCTATCACGTTGTGAACTTCTGAAGCGGTGATGACGCCGAGCCGTAATTTGTGCCACGCATCATCCCCCTGTTCGACAGCTCTCACATCGATCCCGGTACGCTGCAGGATAATGTCCGGTGTCATGCTGCCACCTTCTGCTCTGCGGCTTTCTGTTTCAGGAATCCAAGAGCTTTTACTGCTTCGGCCTGTGTCAGTTCTGACGATGCACGAATGTCGCGGCGAAATATCTGGGAACAGAGCGGCAATAAGTCGTCATCCCATGTTTTATCCAGGGCGATCAGCAGAGTGTTAATCTCCTGCATGGTTTCATCGTTAACCGGAGTGATGTCGCGTTCCGGCTGACGTTCTGCAGTGTATGCAGTATTTTCGACAATGCGCTCGGCTTCATCCTTGTCATAGATACCAGCAAATCCGAAGGCCAGACGGGCACACTGAATCATGGCTTTATGACGTAACATCCGTTTGGGATGCGACTGCCACGGCCCCGTGATTTCTCTGCCTTCGCGAGTTTTGAATGGTTCGCGGCGGCATTCATCCATCCATTCGGTAACGCAGATCGGATGATTACGGTCCTTGCGGTAAATCCGGCATGTACAGGATTCATTGTCCTGCTCAAAGTCCATGCCATCAAACTGCTGGTTTTCATTGATGATGCGGGACCAGCCATCAACGCCCACCACCGGAACGATGCCATTCTGCTTATCAGGAAAGGCGTAAATTTCTTTCGTCCACGGATTAAGGCCGTACTGGTTGGCAACGATCAGTAATGCGATGAACTGCGCATCGCTGGCATCACCTTTAAATGCCGTCTGGCGAAGAGTGGTGATCAGTTCCTGTGGGTCGACAGAATCCATGCCGACACGTTCAGCCAGCTTCCCAGCCAGCGTTGCGAGTGCAGTACTCATTCGTTTTATACCTCTGAATCAATATCAACCTGGTGGTGAGCAATGGTTTCAACCATGTACCGGATGTGTTCTGCCATGCGCTCCTGAAACTCAACATCGTCATCAAACGCACGGGTAATGGATTTTTTGCTGGCCCCGTGGCGTTGCAAATGATCGATGCATAGCGATTCAAACAGGTGCTGGGGCAGGCCTTTTTCCATGTCGTCTGCCAGTTCTGCCTCTTTCTCTTCACGGGCGAGCTGCTGGTAGTGACGCGCCCAGCTCTGAGCCTCAAGACGATCCTGAATGTAATAAGCGTTCATGGCTGAACTCCTGAAATAGCTGTGAAAATATCGCCCGCGAAATGCCGGGCTGATTAGGAAAACAGGAAAGGGGGTTAGTGAATGCTTTTGCTTGATCTCAGTTTCAGTATTAATATCCATTTTTTATAAGCGTCGACGGCTTCACGAAACATCTTTTCATCGCCAATAAAAGTGGCGATAGTGAATTTAGTCTGGATAGCCATAAGTGTTTGATCCATTCTTTGGGACTCCTGGCTGATTAAGTATGTCGATAAGGCGTTTCCATCCGTCACGTAATTTACGGGTGATTCGTTCAAGTAAAGATTCGGAAGGGCAGCCAGCAACAGGCCACCCTGCAATGGCATATTGCATGGTGTGCTCCTTATTTATACATAACGAAAAACGCCTCGAGTGAAGCGTTATTGGTATGCGGTAAAACCGCACTCAGGCGGCCTTGATAGTCATATCATCTGAATCAAATATTCCTGATGTATCGATATCGGTAATTCTTATTCCTTCGCTACCATCCATTGGAGGCCATCCTTCCTGACCATTTCCATCATTCCAGTCGAACTCACACACAACACCATATGCATTTAAGTCGCTTGAAATTGCTATAAGCAGAGCATGTTGCGCCAGCATGATTAATACAGCATTTAATACAGAGCCGTGTTTATTGAGTCGGTATTCAGAGTCTGACCAGAAATTATTAATCTGGTGAAGTTTTTCCTCTGTCATTACGTCATGGTCGATTTCAATTTCTATTGATGCTTTCCAGTCGTAATCAATGATGTATTTTTTGATGTTTGACATCTGTTCATATCCTCACAGATAAAAAATCGCCCTCACACTGGAGGGCAAAGAAGATTTCCAATAATCAGAACAAGTCGGCTCCTGTTTAGTTACGAGCGACATTGCTCCGTGTATTCACTCGTTGGAATGAATACACAGTGCAGTGTTTATTCTGTTATTTATGCCAAAAATAAAGGCCACTATCAGGCAGCTTTGTTGTTCTGTTTACCAAGTTCTCTGGCAATCATTGCCGTCGTTCGTATTGCCCATTTATCGACATATTTCCCATCTTCCATTACAGGAAACATTTCTTCAGGCTTAACCATGCATTCCGATTGCAGCTTGCATCCATTGCATCGCTTGAATTGTCCACACCATTGATTTTTATCAATAGTCGTAGTCATACGGATAGTCCTGGTATTGTTCCATCACATCCTGAGGATGCTCTTCGAACTCTTCAAATTCTTCTTCCATATATCACCTTAAATAGTGGATTGCGGTAGTAAAGATTGTGCCTGTCTTTTAACCACATCAGGCTCGGTGGTTCTCGTGTACCCCTACAGCGAGAAATCGGATAAACTATTACAACCCCTACAGTTTGATGAGTATAGAAATGGATCCACTCGTTATTCTCGGACGAGTGTTCAGTAATGAACCTCTGGAGAGAACCATGTATATGATCGTTATCTGGGTTGGACTTCTGCTTTTAAGCCCAGATAACTGGCCTGAATATGTTAATGAGAGAATCGGTATTCCTCATGTGTGGCATGTTTTCGTCTTTGCTCTTGCATTTTCGCTAGCAATTAATGTGCATCGATTATCAGCTATTGCCAGCGCCAGATATAAGCGATTTAAGCTAAGAAAACGCATTAAGATGCAAAACGATAAAGTGCGATCAGTAATTCAAAACCTTACAGAAGAGCAATCTATGGTTTTGTGCGCAGCCCTTAATGAAGGCAGGAAGTATGTGGTTACATCAAAACAATTCCCATACATTAGTGAGTTGATTGAGCTTGGTGTGTTGAACAAAACTTTTTCCCGATGGAATGGAAAGCATATATTATTCCCTATTGAGGATATTTACTGGACTGAATTAGTTGCCAGCTATGATCCATATAATATTGAGATAAAGCCAAGGCCAATATCTAAGTAACTAGATAAGAGGAATCGATTTTCCCTTAATTTTCTGGCGTCCACTGCATGTTATGCCGCGTTCGCCAGGCTTGCTGTACCATGTGCGCTGATTCTTGCGCTCAATACGTTGCAGGTTGCTTTCAATCTGTTTGTGGTATTCAGCCAGCACTGTAAGGTCTATCGGATTTAGTGCGCTTTCTACTCGTGATTTCGGTTTGCGATTCAGCGAGAGAATAGGGCGGTTAACTGGTTTTGCGCTTACCCCAACCAACAGGGGATTTGCTGCTTTCCATTGAGCCTGTTTCTCTGCGCGACGTTCGCGGCGGCGTGTTTGTGCATCCATCTGGATTCTCCTGTCAGTTAGCTTTGGTGGTGTGTGGCAGTTGTAGTCCTGAACGAAAACCCCCCGCGATTGGCACATTGGCAGCTAATCCGGAATCGCACTTACGGCCAATGCTTCGTTTCGTATCACACACCCCAAAGCCTTCTGCTTTGAATGCTGCCC
>NZ_KZ319319.1 GCF_002744755.1 Leeuwenhoekiella nanhaiensis
AGGTCGCCGCCCCGTAACCTGTCGGATCACCGGAAAGGACCCGTAAAGTGATAATGATTATCATCTACATATCACAACGTGCGTGGAGGCCATCAAACCACGTCAAATAATCAATTATGACGCAGGTATCGTATTAATTGATCTGCATCAACTTAACGTAAAAACAACTTCAGACAATACAAATCAGCGACACTGAATACGGGGCAACCTCATGTCAACGAAGAACAGAACCCGCAGAACAACAACCCGCAACATCCGCTTTCCTAACCAAATGATTGAACAAATTAACATCGCTCTTGAGCAAAAAGGGTCCGGGAATTTCTCAGCCTGGGTCATTGAAGCCTGCCGTCGGAGACTAACGTCAGAAAAGAGAGCATATACATCAATTAAAAGTGATGAAGAATGAACATCCCGCGTTCTTCCCTCCGAACAGGACGATATTGTAAATTCACTTAATTACGAGGGCATTGCAGTAATTGAGTTGCAGTTTTACCACTTTCCTGACAGTGACAGACTGCGTGTTGGCTCTGTCACAGACTAAATAGTTTGAATGATTAGCAGTTATGGTGATCAGTCAACCACCAGGGAATAATCCTTCATATTATTATCGTGCTTCACCAACGCTGCCTCAATTGCTCTGAATGCTTCCAGAGACACCTTATGTTCTATACATGCAATTACAACATCAGGGTAACTCATAGAAATGGTGCTATTAAGCATATTTTTTACACGAATCAGATCCACGGAGGGATCATCAGCAGATTGTTCTTTATTCATTTTGTCGCTCCATGCGCTTGCTCTTCATCTAGCGGTTAAAATATTACTTCAAATCTTTCTGTATGAAGATTTGAGCACGTTGGCCTTACATACATCTGTCGGTTGTATTTCCCTCCAGAATGCCAGCAGGACCGCACTTTGTTACGCAACCAATACTATTAAGTGAAAACATTCCTAATATTTGACATAAATCATCAACAAAACACAAGGAGGTCAGACCAGATTGAAACGATAAAAACGATAATGCAAACTACGCGCCCTCGTATCACATGGAAGGTTTTACCAATGGCTCAGGTTGCCATTTTTAAAGAAATATTCGATCAAGTGCGAAAAGATTTAGACTGTGAATTGTTTTATTCTGAACTAAAACGTCACAACGTCTCACATTATATTTACTATCTAGCCACAGATAATATTCACATCGTGTTAGAAAACGATAACACCGTGTTAATAAAAGGACTTAAAAAGGTTGTAAATGTTAAATTCTCAAGAAACACGCATCTTATAGAAACGTCCTATGATAGGTTGAAATCAAGAGAAATCACATTTCAGCAATACAGGGAAAATCTTGCTAAAGCAGGAGTTTTCCGATGGGTTACAAATATCCATGAACATAAAAGATATTACTATACCTTTGATAATTCATTACTATTTACTGAGAGCATTCAGAACACTACACAAATCTTTCCACGCTAAATCATAACGTCCGGTTTCTTCCGTGTCAGCACCGGGGCGTTGGCATAATGCAATACGTGTACGCGCTAAACCCTGTGTGCATCGTTTTAATTATTCCCGGACACTCCCGCAGAGAAGTTCCCCGTCAGGGCTGTGGACATAGTTAATCCGGGAATACAATGACGATTCATCGCACCTGACATACATTAATAAATATTAACAATATGAAATTTCAACTCATTGTTTAGGGTTTGTTTAATTTTCTACACATACGATTCTGCGAACTTCAAAAAGCATCGGGAATAACACCATGAAAAAAATGCTACTCGCTACTGCGCTGGCCCTGCTTATTACAGGATGTGCTCAACAGACGTTTACTGTTCAAAACAAACCGGCAGCAGTAGCACCAAAGGAAACCATCACCCATCATTTCTTCGTTTCTGGAATTGGGCAGAAGAAAACTGTCGATGCAGCCAAAATTTGTGGCGGCGCAGAAAATGTTGTTAAAACAGAAACCCAGCAAACATTCGTAAATGGATTGCTCGGTTTTATTACTTTAGGCATTTATACTCCGCTGGAAGCGCGTGTGTATTGCTCACAATAATTGCATGAGTTGCCCATCGATATGGGCAACTCTATCTGCACTGCTCATTAATATACTTCTGGGTTCCTTCCAGTTGTTTTTGCATAGTGATCAGCCTCTCTCTGAGGGTGAAATAATCCCGTTCAGCGGTGTCTGCCAGTCGGGGGGAGGCTGCATTATCCACGCCGGAGGCGGTGGTGGCTTCACGCACTGACTGACAGACTGCTTTGATGTGCAACCGACGACGACCAGCGGCAACATCATCACGCAGAGCATCATTTTCAGCTTTAGCATCAGCTAACTCCTTCGTGTATTTTGCATCGAGCGCAGCAACATCACGCTGACGCATCTGCATGTCAGTAATTGCCGCGTTCGCCAGCTTCAGTTCTCTGGCATTTTTGTCGCGCTGGGCTTTGTAGGTAATGGCGTTATCACGGTAATGATTAACAGCCCATGACAGGCAGACGATGATGCAGATAACCAGAGCGGAGATAATCGCGGTGACTCTGCTCATACATCAATCTCTCTGACCGTTCCGCCCGCTTCTTTGAATTTTGCAATCAGGCTGTCAGCCTTATGCTCGAACTGACCATAACCAGCGCCCGGCAGTGAAGCCCAGATATTGCTGCAACGGTCGATTGCCTGACGGATATCACCACGATCAATCATAGGTAAAGCGCCACGCTCCTTAATCTGCTGCAATGCCACAGCGTCCTGACTTTTCGGAGAGAAGTCTTTCAGGCCAAGCTGCTTGCGGTAGGCATCCCACCAACGGGAAAGAAGCTGGTAGCGTCCGGCGCCTGTTGATTTGAGTTTTGGGTTTAGCGTGACAAGTTTGCGAGGGTGATCGGAGTAATCAGTAAATAGCTCTCCGCCTACAATGACGTCATAACCATGATTTCTGGTTTTCTGACGTCCGTTATCAGTTCCCTCCGACCACGCCAGCATATCGAGGAACGCCTTACGTTGATTATTGATTTCTACCATCTTCTACTCCGGCTTTTTTAGCAGCGAAGCGTTTGATAAGCGAACCAATCGAGTCAGTACCGATGTAGCCGATAAACACGCTCGTTATATAAGCGAGATTGCTACTTAGTCCGGCGAAGTCGAGAAGGTCACGAATGAACTAGGCGATAATGGCGCACATCGTTGCGTCGATTACTGTTTTTGTAAACGCACCGCCATTATATCTGCCGCGAAGGTACGCCATTGCAAACGCAAGGATTGCCCCGATGCCTTGTTCCTTTGCCGCGAGAATGGCGGCCAACAGGTCATGTTTTTCTGGCATCTTCATGTCTTACCCCCAATAAGGGGATTTGCTCTATTTAATTAGGAATAAGGTCGATTACTGATAGAACAAATCCAGGCTACTGTGTTTAGTAATCAGATTTGTTCGTGACCGATATGCACGGGCAAAACGGCAGGAGGTTGTTAGCGCGACCTCCTGCCACCCGCTTTCACGAAGGTCATGTGTAAAAGGCCGCAGCGTAACTATTACTAATGAATTCAGGACAGACAGTGGCTACGGCTCAGTTTGGGTTGTGCTGTTGCTGGGCGGCGATGACGCCTGTACGCATTTGGTGATCCGGTTCTGCTTCCGGTATTCGCTTAATTCAGCACAACGGAAAGAGCACTGGCTAACCAGGCTCGCCGACTCTTCACGATTATCGACTCAATGCTCTTACCTGTTGTGCAGATATAAAAAATCCCGAAACCGTTATGCAGGCTCTAACTATTACCTGCGAACTGTTTCGGGATTGCATTTTGCAGACCTCTCTGCCTGCGATGGTTGGAGTTCCAGACGATACGTCGAAGTGACCAACTAGGCGGAATCGGTAGTAAGCGCCGCCTCTTTTCATCTCACTACCACAACGAGCGAATTAACCCATCGTTGAGTCAAATTTACCCAATTTTATTCAATAAGTCAATATCATGCCGTTAATATGTTGCCATCCGTGGCAATCATGCTGCTAACGTGTGACCGCATTCAAAATGTTGTCTGCGATTGACTCTTCTTTGTGGCATTGCACCACCAGAGCGTCATACAGCGGCTTAACAGTGCGTGACCAGGTGGGTTGGGTAAGGTTTGGGATTAGCATCGTCACAGCGCGATATGCTGCGCTTGCTGGCATCCTTGAATAGCCGACGCCTTTGCATCTTCCGCACTCTTTCTCGACAACTCTCCCCCACAGCTCTGTTTTGGCAATATCAACCGCACGGCCTGTACCATGGCAATCTCTGCATCTTGCCCCCGGCGTCGCGGCACTACGGCAATAATCCGCATAAGCGAATGTTGCGAGCACTTGCAGTACCTTTGCCTTAGTATTTCCTTCAAGCTTTGCCACACCACGGTATTTCCCCGATACCTTGTGTGCAAATTGCATCAGATAGTTGATAGCCTTTTGTTTGTCGTTCTGGCTGAGTTCGTGCTTACCGCAGAATGCAGCCATACCGAATCCGGCTTGTGATTGCGCCATCCCCATAGCAGCCATCACATCAGTACCGGAAAGAGAGTCAGAAGCCGTGGCCCGTGGTGAGTCGCTCATCATCGGGCTTTTTGGCGAATGAAATTTAGCTACGCTTTCGAGTCTCATGCGCCTTCTCCCTGTACCTGAATCAATGTTAGGTTTCCGCAGAACACTGCGCCGGTATCGATATACATTTGGTTGGCAAACTTGAGTGGTTTCACTGCTGGCGTATGACCAAAGATGAACGTGTCCGCGCCTTTGATTTCTTTCACGATCCCGTTTTGTGAGTTGCTGATTCGTTCGCGGTTCCAGATTACCTGCTGATGATCAACTGGCTTTCCAAACTCGTATTCGTCAAAGGGATAATCGGCGTGGCAGATAACATATTTTTTATCTTTGCTCACCAGTTCGATGATTAACGGAAGTTCATCTGCTTTATGGGCAAGAGCTTTAGCCAGAATTTCTTTGTCGTAATCGAGATTAAAGAACCAGCCACCGCCATTAAGCAGCCAGTGATTAACGTTTCCACGCTCTGATAAGCCATCAATCATCATTTGCTCATGGTTTCCACGTACAGCTCTGAACCAGGGGAATGTGATTAATTCCAGGCATTCAACGTTCTCTGCACCACGATCAACCAAATCGCCCACCGAGATAAGCAGGTCTTTTTTGTTGTCGAATCCAATCGTATCCAGTTTGTTCATCAGGTTCGTGTAGCATCCGTGCAGATCGCCAACTACCCAAATATTTCGGTATTTGCTGCCATCAATTTTTTCGTAATAGCGCATCTCTTTCACTCCATCCGCGATGAACCATGAGAACGTCGTTGACGATGGCGTGCATTTTCCCGTCTTTATCATCAACGTATTTTCTGACCGTACCGCGACTACATTTCAGTCTGCGTGCTACTTCTGTCTGATTTCCGTATGTTTCAACGAGCATGTCTGGAATGGTTTTTACTGAGAACGTCATGCGGCCTCACTTCTGCTATTTCGCAGGTCTTTGAGTTTCTGTTGGTACTCTGCCTTGATCGCCTTGCACTCTTCGATAGTCCAGCGATGGCGGTTATGGTTTGATTCGATTTCGTCTACTGCTTCCTGCCCGATGCGGCTAATCAGTTCGACGCGATACGGAACGAGATTTCCGCTTTTGTGCTGGTTGCACACCACGCATTGCTTGTGAATATTGCGTTCATTAAATCGGAGTTGAGGTGCCGCAGCAGTTGTCCGGTAATGTCCGGCATCCCACTGAGCAGACGTGAGCGTTCCGCACGAGATACATGGTAAGTCGCGGTCTCTTTCTCTGATGAAGGCGTTTACGGCTTGTTGGGCTTGTTTAATCCAGTAACTGCGGGGCTTTAAGGCGAGTTTTCGAATCTTAAGTTTATCTTTCTGTTTCTGCTCCTCTCGTCGTCGTTTCTTCTCTGCTGCTTTTTCCGCTTTTTCGCGTTCTTTACTTCGTCGTTCGAGTGCTATCTTGGTTCCACACTCTGGAGAGCACCACCACTGATTAGCGAATGCAGGGTGAAACCATTCCCGGCATTCATCGTTTTTACATCGTCTTCGCGCTGGTTTAGCCATCATCTTCTTCCTCGTGCATCGAGCTATTCGGATCGCTCATCAGTTCTGCGCAGCAGTGCTCACACACGTGAACTTCCAGCACATGCAGCTTCTGACCGCAGTTAGCGCACGTTAAAGCTCGCTCGACGCTTTCTTGTTCGTAACTTCGATTTTGGTCAATCACCTTGTTTTCCTCGCACGACGTCTTAGCCACCGGATATCCCACAGGTGAGCCGTGTAGTTGAAGGTTTTTACGTCAGATTCTTTTGGGATTGGCTTGGGTTTATTTCTGGTGCGTTTCGTTGGAAGGTATTTGCAGTTTTCGCAGATTATGTCGGTGATACTTCGTCGCTGTCTCGCCACACGTCCTCCTTTTCCTGCGGTAGTGGTAACACCCCTGTTGGTGTTCTTTCACACCGGAGACACCATCGATTCCAGTAAGGTTGATTTGGTCGGAAGCGGTTATCTTCTTTGCATTCACCGCACCGATAACATCGCATCATGCAGCTTCCCTCCCGAAGTCGAAATCAAGCTGCCCTCCAAATATTTCGC
>NZ_KZ319320.1 GCF_002744755.1 Leeuwenhoekiella nanhaiensis
AAAGATGGCAACGTAACTGGCGGTTGGGATTTACAGGAATTGCGTAGCATACAGGATTACTATGTGAAATATGGATTGTCTTCGGCAAGCGGTGTTTCCGAAGTGGCGTCAATTGGTGGTTACGTCCAGGAATACCAAGTGGATGTTGACCCTGAAAAAATGCGGCAGTACAACATCGGTTTGACCGATATTGTAAAAGCGGTAAAGGAAAGCAATCAAGACATCGGTGCGCAGACCTTGGAAATCAATCAAGCAGAATACCTTGTTCGTGGTTTAGGGTATGTGAAATCTGTCGCCGATATCGAAGATGCGGTAGTCGCTTCTGAAAATTTTACTTCTATTCGAATCAAAGACATTGCAAATGTTCATCTGGGACCACAAACGCGACGTGGTATTTTAGATAAAGAAGGTGCCGAAGTGGTAGGCGGTGTCGTGGTAGCCCGTTATGGCGCAAACCCATTGGAAGTCATCAATAATGTAAAAGAACAAATTGCTGAATTATCGTCCGGACTACCCACTAAAACCTTGGCAGATGGTCGTACTTCACAAGTGACTATCGTTCCCTTTTACGACCGTACTCAGCTTATTCAGGAAACACTTCATACGCTTAATGAAGCCCTTACACTTGAAATACTGATTACCATTTTGGTCATCATCGTAATGGTGTTCAATCTGCGTGCATCCATTTTAATTTCTGGCTTGTTGCCTGTTGCCGTTTTAATGGTTTTCATAACAATGAAGCTCTTTAATGTAGATGCCAACATTGTTGCCTTGTCAGGAATTGCCATTGCTATCGGTACAATGGTGGACGTGGGCGTCATACTTGCCGAAAATATGATTCGCCATCTGGAAGATGAAAAATTACGCTTTCGCGAAAGCGGAATAGAATACACTACAAACGAAATCATCTACAACGCAACTGCCGAAGTCTCTGGTGCAATTTTGACCGCAGTGCTCACGACGATTATCAGTTTCCTACCTGTGTTTACGATGATAGGTGCCGAAGGGAAACTCTTCAGACCATTGGCTTTTACAAAGACAATGGCACTTTCTGCATCGCTTGTAATCGCGCTGTTTTTAATACCGCCATTTGCCGCTTTCCTTTTCAGAAAAACAAACGTTCGCCAGCAATCTAAATTGCTTTTAAATGGTCTTTTGATCGCACTCGGCATCACTACACTTGTATTTGGTTACTGGCTTGGGTTGATTTTGATAGCTTTTGGATGTAGTGGTTTATTCTTTTCGCTTAAAGCGAAAAAGGAATACAACCATACCATTGCTGGCTACAGGCTCAACATCAATCAAAATGTAGTAAATATCATCATTTCCTGTATTGCTATCGTCGTGCTATTAGCCGAATACTGGCGACCACTGGGTTTTGACCGTAGTATCCTAATGAATTTGATTTTCGTAGCGATTATCTGCTTTGGACTGCTTGGTGTGTTTACAGTTTTCCGAAGATACTATGACAGCATTTTGCGCTGGGCACTTCAAAACCGATTTCTGTTTTTAATTATTCCAACCACGGTGCTGATATTAGGTGTGGTCATAATGCGTAACACAGGCAAAGAATTTATGCCTGCACTCAATGAAGGTTCATTCCTCTTAATGCCGACATCTTTACCACACGCTGGTGTCGAAGAGAACAAGCGTGTCTTGCAACAGCTGGATATGGCCGTGGCAAGCATCCCTGAAATTGAAACTGTAGTGGGAAAAGCAGGAAGGACAGAATCTGCCCTCGACCCTGCACCACTCTCGATGTATGAAAATGTCATTCAGTACAAGTCTGAATATATGCGAAACGAGAATGGCGAGAGACAACGCTACCGTGTAAACGATGATGGTCTATTTGTTCTGAAAAATGACAAGTTCATTATCAACCCAAATAATGAAATCGATGATGATGCAAACTATGAAGCGTCACAACTCAAAACAAGTGCAACACGCAATGAATTGATTGAAGATAACGATGGCGAATACTACCGAAACTGGCGACCAGAAATAAGCAGTCCTGATGACATTTGGAATGAAATCGTTAAAGTGACGAAGTTCCCAGGCGTGACTTCTGCGCCCAAGCTGCAACCCATCGAGACGCGACTCGTAATGCTACAAACGGGTATGAGAGCACCTATGGGAATTAAGGTCAAAGGACCAGATTTAAAAACCATAGAAAACTTTGGACTGCAATTGGAAGATATTTTAAAGCAAGCCGAAGGTGTCAAAGAACAAGCCGTTTTTGCAGACCGTATTGTGGGTAAACCCTATTTGCTGATTGACATTAAAAGAGACCAGCTGGCACGCTATGGGATTTCAATTATGGATGTTCAGGAAGTGCTTCAGGTTGCTGTGGGTGGTATGCCGCTTACCCAAACGGTAGAAGGCCGTGAGCGGTATGGTGTTAGAGTGCGCTATCCACGCGAATTACGTGCAAATCCAGAAGATTTAAAAAGCATCTATGTTCCTGTATCAACTGGAAGTCCGGTTCCTTTGGGCGAACTGGTGGATATTCGTTACGAGCAAGGTCCACAGGTCATTAAAAGTGAAGACACCTTCTTGATTGGCTACGTGCTGTTTGATAAACTCGATGGCTTTGCCGAAGTAGATGTGGTGGAAAATGCCCAAGCGCTCATCCAACAGAGAATCGATAATGGCGATTTGGTCGTGCCACAAGGAATCAGTTACCGATTTACAGGAACGTACGAAAATCAATTGCGAGCAGAAAAAACGCTATCGGTAGTCGTGCCACTTTGTTTGCTGGTCATTTTCTTGATTTTGTATTTCCAATTCAGGTCGGTTTCTACGTCCCTTATGGTTTTTACTGCCATCGCTGTAGCCTTTGCAGGTGGTTTTATAATGATTTGGTTATACGGTCAGGATTGGTTTTTCAATTTCAGCTTTTTTGGCGAGAACCTACGGGATTTGTTCAATATGAAAACCATCAATTTAAGTGTGGCCGTTTGGGTCGGTTTTATAGCCCTTTTCGGTATTGCGACAGATGATGGTGTTGTAATGGCAACTTATTTAGACCAGTCTTTTAAAAGCAACGAACCAGACAGTAAAAAAGGCATACGTCTCGCCACATTAGAAGCCGCAGGAAAACGCATACGTCCGTGTTTAATGACTACCGTTACCACGGTTTTGGCATTGCTGCCAGTACTCACATCTACAGGAAAGGGAAGCGACATTATGATACCGATGGCAATACCCATTTTTGGCGGAATGATAATCGACATCACATCCTATTTCCTGGTACCAGTTTTATATAGCTGGAAAAAAGAATACCAACTTAAAAGAGCAAACAAATGAAAAATATAAAAATCATAATCTGTCTTTTGTTTGTTTCCGCTTTAGCAAAGGCGCAACAATTACAGTCCTACATTGAAGAAGCGGAAGCTAATAACCCGGAGATTCAGGCTTTTGAATTGCGCTACAATATTGCCGAAGAAAAAGTAAACGAGGTCAACTGGTTGCCAAATACCGTGGTAAGCGCGGGATATTTTGTAAGTGAACCCGAAACCCGAACCGGTGCCCAAAGGGCACGATTCTCTATTTCGCAGATGTTGCCTTGGTTTGGTACGATAACAGCGAGAGAAAACTATGCGAGTTCGATGGCGGAAACCGAGTTTGTAGAAATTGCCATCGCCAAACGGAAACTTGCACTTGCGGTCGCCCAATCCTATTATCAACTGTATTCCATAAAGACGAAGCAACTTGTGTTCGATGAGAATATCGAACTTTTGGAAACTTATGAACGTCTTGCATTAACCTCGTTGGAAGTTGGTAAAGCATCAGCGGTAGATGTTCTTCGACTTCAGATAAGACAAAACGAACTCGTCCAGCAAAGAGAAGTTTTGGAACAGGATTATCAGGCCGAACAGACGCTTTTCAACAATCTTTTAAATAGAGATGAAACGATGCCCGTAAATGTCATAGAAGATATGATGATTCCAGATGTTGACCCTCTCGTTTTAAATGAAAATCTTCAGTTAAATCCTGAGCTCATAAAATACGATAAGCTGTATGAGTCTATTGAACAGTCAGAGTTATTGAACCAAAAGGAAAGTGCACCCAGTATTGGTTTTGGATTAGACTATGTACCAGTTTCAGAGCGAGCGGATATGAATTTTTCAGATAATGGAAAAGACATTATAATGCCTATGATATCCATATCCATACCAATATTCAACAATAGGTACAACTCTGTAACCAAACAAAATGAACTGAGGCAGTTGGAGATAATATCCCAGAAAGATGAGCGGCTTAATAGCCTCGAAACACGCCTTGCGCAAGCAGTCCATAACAGGAACACTATGAGAATCAAATTCAATACGCAGACAGACAATTTAAAGCAGGCGAATGATGCCGAGGAAATTCTCATTAAAAATTACGAGACCGGAACCATAGATTTTAATGATGTACTGGATGTACAAGAATTACAGTTGAAGTTTCAAATCAATTTAATCGAATCTATTAAAGGGTATTATACAGAATATGCTAAGATAAATTATTTAACAAGATAAAATAAAAACATAAACAGTCAATGGGTGAAACCCAAACTTGATAAATTACAAATAGTTAAAAATGCAAATTATGATTAGAAAGATAACAATAGTATTTGCGCTGCTCATAACATATATGGGTAATGCACAAGTGGGAACTAACGGACAAGATAGAAAAGAAGAAGGAAGACCAGTTAAGGAATACGATCTTACGATTGAAGAAAATGAAATGACGCTCGCTGGTGTAACCGCTAAGGGAATGACCATCAATGGTGGTATTCCTGGACCGGTTTTGGAATTTAACGAAGGCGACCTTGCCATTATCAATGTAACCAATAAAATGGATGAAGAAACCTCAGTGCACTGGCACGGGTTGATACTTCCCAACTTTTACGATGGTGTTCCGTATTTAACGACACCGCCAATAAAACCAGGTACAACATTTCAATATAGAATCCCTATTAATCAATCAGGAACCTATTGGTACCATTCCCATACGATGCTACAAGAGCAAAGCGGTGTTTACGGTTCAATAGTTATTCAACCAAAAGAAAAAACATTGGATTATGACAAAGATTTAGTAGTGGTGCTGTCAGATTGGACCAACGAAGATCCAATGAATGTATTGCGAAACCTTAAAAGACGTAACGAGTGGTATCAAGTTAAAAAAGGAACGGCAGTACCGTTAAGTAGAGTCATAAAAGAAGGTGCCTTGGGAGCACAATTTAAGTTCTGGAGAGATAGAATGGAAGGTGCAGATATAGCAGACATTTATTATCCCGCATTTTTGAGCAATGGTAAATCACTGGCAGAATATCCAGAATTTAAACCGGGAGAAAAGGTAAGACTTCGCTTCATCAATGCCTCGGCTTCTACTTACTACTGGGTAGATTTCGGTGGTGGTAACCCTTTGTTGGTTGCCAGTGACGGAGTTGATGTGCAACCCGTTTCTAAAAGCAGATTTCTCTTTGGTATAGCTGAGACGTATGATGTTATCGTTACCATTCCCGAAGGTACTATAGAGATTACCGCTACGGCACAAGATGGCTCTGGTCATACCTCTATACAATTAGGTAGCGGCACACTCTATCCAGCTAAAAGAATTGACAGACCTGATAAAGTGGAGATGATGAAGCAAATGGCTAAAATGGATATGAAAATGGGCGCGCCTGCGATGGTGGGCAACAAAAAGAAGAAAACACCAGAATATCTGAAGGAGAATTATGGAATGAAGATGGATATGAAAGACGGTCAGATGAAAATGGTGATGCGCGATAAGATGTCGATGAAAGATGGCAAAATGAATGACCAGATGGATATGAAGATGGATGATACGATGGGAATGAAAAAGGACAAAATGCAAATGAACCAAGCAGGGGATTCAGACAAAATGAGTGACCATATGCAGCACGATATGTCAAAGATGCAAAAGGATACTTCCTCATTTGATTACGAAACCCGTAAAACCTATTTCAACTATGATTTTTTAAAAGCAAAAGAAAATACTGCATTTAAAGATGATTTACCAGTAAACGAACTACTATTGAATCTAACAGGAAATATGGAACGGTATGTATGGAGTATGAATGGTGTGCCATTATCAGAAACCGACAAGATAAATATAAAAGGAGGTGAAGTAACCAGAATTACACTTAATAACCTCACAATGATGCACCACCCAATGCACTTGCACGGCCATTACTTTAGGGTCATCAACGAAAATGGTGAACGTTCCCCATTAAAGCATACGGTAAACGTACCGCCAATGCAGAAAGTGGTCATAGAATTCTATAACGAAGAATATGGAGATTGGTTCTTTCATTGCCACGTACTATACCATATGATGGGTGGTATGGCGCGTGTGTTTAGTTACGATACCCCAAGGGACGAAAGAATGAAAGATTATCCAGTTCAAAAGCTTATCAATGAGACAGACCATTACTATTCTTGGGGATTG
>NZ_KZ319321.1 GCF_002744755.1 Leeuwenhoekiella nanhaiensis
CATTTTCTGAATACATTTTCGCGATACCGTCCAGCGACATTCTTCCTCGGTACATAATCTCCTTTGGCGTTTCCCGATGTCCGTCACGCACATGGGATCCCGTGATGACCTCATTAAAAACACGCTGCAATCCCTCCTCATCTTTGCAGGCAAGTCCGATTTTTTGCGTTGATTTTTTAATGCAGAATATGCAGTTACCGAGATGTTCCGGTATTTGCAAATCGAATGGTTGTTGCTTCCACCATGCGAGGATATCTTCCTTCTCAAAGTCTGACAGTTCAGCAAGATATCTGATTCCAGGCTTTGGCTTTAGCCGCTTCGGTTCATCAGCTCTGATGCCAATCCACGTGGTGTAATTCCCTCGCCCGAAATGGTCATCACAGTATTTGGTGAAGGGAACGAGTTTTAATCTGTCAGTGCAGAACGCGCCGCCGACGTATGGAGTGCCATATTTCTTTACCATATCGATAAATGGCTTCAGAACAGGCATTCGCGTCTGAATATCCTTTGGTTCCCATACCGTATAACCATTTGGCTGTCCAAGCTCCGGGTTGATATCAACCTGCAATACGGTGAGCGGTATATCCCAGAACTTCACAACTTCCCTGACAAACCGATATGTCATTGGATGTTCACAACCTGTATCCATGAAAACGTAATGCACGTCTTTACCTGCCCGTCGCTTTTGCTCCATTAGCCAGAGCAAATATGCTGACGTCCTGCCACCGGAGAAACTAACGACATTTATCATGCAGCCCTGTCTCCCCATCTCGCTTTCCACTCCAGAGCCAGTCTCGCTTCGTCTGACCACTTAACGCCACGCTCTGTACCGAATGCCTGTATAAGCTCTAATAGCTCCGCAAATTCGCCTACACGCATCCTGCTGGTTGACTGGCCTATTACCACAAAGCCATTCCCGGCAAGGTTAGGAACAACATCCTGCTGCTTTAATGCTGCGGTAAACACACACTTCCAGCTTTCTGCATCCAGCCAGCGACCATGCCATTCAACCTGACGAGAGACGTCACCTAAGCAGGCCCATAGCTTCCTGTTTTGGTCTAAGCTGCGGTTGCGTTCCTGAATGGTTACTACGATTGGTTTGGTTGGGTCTGGAAGGATTTGCTGTACTGCGTGAATAGCGTTTTGCTGATGTGCTGGAGATCGAATTTCAAAGGTTAGTTTTTTCATGACTTCCCTCTCCCCCAAATAAAAAGGCCTGCGATTACCAGCAGGCCTGTTATTAGCTCAGTAATGTAGATGGTCATCTTTTAACTCCATATACCGCCAATACCCGTTTCATCGCGGCACTCTGGCGACACTCCTTAAAAACCAGGTTCGTGCTCATCTTTCCTTCCCGTTCTTCCCTGGTAGCAAACCGGTAATACACCGTTCGCCAGACCTTACCTTCGATAACCAGAAGACCTGCCCGTGCCATTTTAGCCGCGGCCTGATTTATGCTGGTTACTGTTGCGCCTGTTAGCGCGGCAACGTCCGGCGCACAGAAGCTATTATGCGTCCCCAGGTAATGAATAATTGCCTCTTTGCCCGTCATACACTTGCTCCTTTCAGTCCGAACTTAGCTTTGATTTCTGCGATCTTCGCCAGAGCCTGTGCACGATTTAGAGGTCTACCGCCCATGACAGGAAGTTGTTTTACTGGTTCAGGGATCGCCTCACCACGGTTAATTCTCGCAGTCATATGGACAAGCTCATCTGCGGCCTTACGGCGTAATTCCGCATCAGTAAGCGCATTGGCCCGCATGTTCTGATACAGGTTGGTAACCAGCCAGTAGTGCGCGTTTGATTTCCACGGATAAGACTCCGCATCCGGATACAGGCCTCGCTTCCGGCAATACTCGTAAACCATATCAACCAGCTCGCTGACGTTTGGCAGTCCGGCGGTAACGGATGCTTCTTCCCGGCACCATGCAACAAACTGCCCGGGTGATGGCAGAAATGGTCGATTCTGCCGACGGGCTACGCGCATTCCTGCGTTAACCTGTTCCATCGTGGTGATCCCGTTTTCCCGAAAAGCCAGAACCCACTGGCGACGGATTTCGTTCACTTCGTTCTGGTCACGGTTAGCCAGGCTCGCCGGGAAAGTTGCCAGTAACTGGCTGAACACACCGTTGATGATCTGCGCTACCTGCTGTACCTGCGGCTTTTCGTCGTACTGTTCCGGCATGTTGTTGGCGATCCGACGCATCTGCTCACGGTCAAAGTTAACCATCTGTGCGGCGATGTTTTTCATAGATCCACCCCGTAAATCCAGTCTGTGTTTGTCAGGTCGAGTTTTGGTTTGCTGGCTGTCACGCCTGCCTGTTGCTTGTTACGGTTGATTTCGAGTTGGGTCCACTTATCGCGGAGTTTGGCCGGGCTCAGCACGTTACCGGACCAGAAGTTGTCCTGGCATGCCCAGCGGAACAGCACACACATGTCGCGGTGGTTACGTCCGTCACGTTCACGCATCAGGCGGATATCGTTAGCCCACCCAGCAAAATTCGGTTTTCTGGCTGATGGTGCGATAGTCTTCACCATGTCAAACATCCACTCTGCGGCGGTCAGGTCTTCTGCTGTCCCCCACTTGCTGCCGCTCTGAATTGCAGCATCCGGTTTCACCACAGAAAGGTCGTTTTCTGGCTGGTCAGAGGATTCGCCAGAATTCTCTGACGAATAATCTTTTCTTTTTTCTTTTGTAATAGTGTCTTTTGTGTCCCCCTGTTTTGAGGGATAGCAATCCCCCAATTTGAGGGATGTTTTATCCCTCGTTTTAGGGGATTTTCCCTCGTTTTGAGGGATGCACCATTCTGAGATGTTTTTATTTGGTCCAAACATGCCGCCTTGCTGCTTGATAATATTCATTCTGACGAGTTCTAACTTGGCTTCATTGCACCGTTTGACAGGTAACTTTGTAATCTCGCTAAGTTGAGAATCGGTGATTCTGTCCATTGGTTTATTCCACCCATAGGTTTTACGCAGAATGGCAAGCAGCACTTTAAACTGTCGCTTGGTCAGATCTGCGCCCGAATAAGCCTCAAGCAGCATATTTGATAGTCTGGCGTAACCATCATCGAGATCTGCCACATTACGCTCCTGTCCGGCAAAGTTACCTCTGCCGAAGTTGAGTATTTTTGCTGTATTTGTCATAATGACTCCTGTTGATAGATCCAGTAATGACCTCAGAACTCCATCTGGATTTGTTCAGAACGCTCGGTTGCCGCCGGGCGTTTTTTATTGGTGAGAATCGCAGCAACTTGTCGCGCCAATCGAGCCATGTCGTCGTCAACGACCCCCCATTCAAGAACAGCAAGCAGCATTGAGAACTTTGGAATCCAGTCCCTCTTCCACCTGCTGATCTGCGACTTATCAACGCCCACAGCTTCCGCTGTCTTCTCAGTTCCAAGCATTGCGATTTTGTTAAGCAACGCACTCTCGATTCGTAGAGCCTCGTTGCGTTTGTTTGCACGAACCATATGTAAGTATTTCCTTAGATAACAATTGATTGAATGTATGCAAATAAATGCATACACCATAGGTGTGGTTTAATTTGATGCCCTTTTTCAGGGCTGGAATGTGTAAGAGCGGGGTTATTTATGCTGTTGTTTTTTTGTTACTCGGGAAGGGCTTTACCTCTTCCGCATAAACGCTTCCATCAGCGTTTATAGTTAAAAAAATCTTTCGGCCTGCATGAATGGCCTTGTTGATCGCGCTTTGATATACGCCGAGATCTTTAGCTGTCTTGGTTTGCCCAAAGCGCATTGCATAATCTTTCAGGGTTATGCGTTGTTCCATACAACCTCCTTAGTACATGCAACCATTATCACCGCCAGAGGTAAAATAGTCAACACGCACGGTGTTAGATATTTATCCCTTGCGGTGATAGATTTAACGTATGAGCACAAAAAAGAAACCATTAACACAAGAGCAGCTTGAGGACGCACGTCGCCTTAAAGCAATTTATGAAAAAAAGAAAAATGAACTTGGCTTATCCCAGGAATCTGTCGCAGACAAGATGGGGATGGGGCAGTCAGGCGTTGGTGCTTTATTTAATGGCATCAATGCATTAAATGCTTATAACGCCGCATTGCTTACAAAAATTCTCAAAGTTAGCGTTGAAGAATTTAGCCCTTCAATCGCCAGAGAAATCTACGAGATGTATGAAGCGGTTAGTATGCAGCCGTCACTTAGAAGTGAGTATGAGTACCCTGTTTTTTCTCATGTTCAGGCAGGGATGTTCTCACCTAAGCTTAGAACCTTTACCAAAGGTGATGCGGAGAGATGGGTAAGCACAACCAAAAAAGCCAGTGATTCTGCATTCTGGCTTGAGGTTGAAGGTAATTCCATGACCGCACCAACAGGCTCCAAGCCAAGCTTTCCTGACGGAATGTTAATTCTCGTTGACCCTGAGCAGGCTGTTGAGCCAGGTGATTTCTGCATAGCCAGACTTGGGGGTGATGAGTTTACCTTCAAGAAACTGATCAGGGATAGCGGTCAGGTGTTTTTACAACCACTAAACCCACAGTACCCAATGATCCCATGCAATGAGAGTTGTTCCGTTGTGGGGAAAGTTATCGCTAGTCAGTGGCCTGAAGAGACGTTTGGCTGATCGGCAAGGTGTTCTGGTCGGCGCATAGCTGATAACAATTGAGCAAGAATCTTCATCGAATTAGGGGAATTTTCACTCCCCTCAGAACATAACATAGTAAATGGATTGAATTATGAAGAATGGTTTTTATGCGACTTACCGCAGCAAAAATAAAGGGAAAGATAAGCGCTCAATAAACCTGTCTGTTTTCCTTAATTCTCTGCTGGCTGATAATCATCACCTGCAGGTTGGCTCCAATTATTTGTATATTCATAAAATCGATGGAAAAACTTTTCTCTTTACCAAAACAAATGACAAGAGTCTGGTTCAGAAGATAAATCGCTCTAAAGCTTCAGTTGAAGATATTAAGAACAGCCTCGCAGATGACGAATCATTGGGATTCCCATCTTTTTTGTTTGTTGAAGGCGACACCATTGGTTTTGCCAGAACTGTTTTCGGGCCGACCACATCCGATCTGACAGATTTTTTAATCGGGAAAGGAATGTCATTAAGCAGTGGAGAGCGCGTTCAGATAGAGCCACTGATGAGGGGAACCACCAAAGACGATGTTATGCATATGCATTTCATCGGCCGAACAACGGTGAAGGTAGAAGCCAAGCTACCTGTATTTGGCGATATATTAAAGGTCTTAGGGGCAACAGATATTGAAGGGGAGCTTTTTGACTCATTGGATATAGTCATTAAGCCAAAATTTAAAAGGGATATAAAAAAGGTTGCCAAGGATATTATTTTTAACCCGTCACCTCAATTTTCAGACATTAGCCTGCGGGCAAAAGATGAGGCCGGAGATATTTTAACAGAACATTATCTATCAGAAAAAGGCCATCTCTCAGCGCCTCTGAACAAGGTCACCAATGCTGAGATAGCTGAAGAGATGGCATATTGCTACGCAAGAATGAAAAGTGATATACTGGAATGTTTTAAAAGGCAGGTGGGCAAAGTTAAGGATTAATTATCAGGAGTAATTATGCGGAACAGAATCATGCCTGGTGTTTACATAGTAATAATTCCTTACGTTATCGTAAGCATTTGCTATCTCCTTTTCCGCCACTACATTCCTGGTGTTTCTTTTTCAGCTCATAGAGATGGTCTTGGGGCGACATTGTCATCATATGCAGGAACCATGATTGCAATCCTGATTGCTGCCTTGACGTTTCTAATCGGAAGCAGAACGCGCCGACTGGCCAAGATTAGAGAGTATGGGTATATGACATCGGTAGTTATTGTCTATGCCCTTAGTTTTGTTGAGCTTGGAGCTTTGTTTTTCTGCGGGTTATTGCTTCTTTCCAGCATAAGCGGCTACATGATACCCACTATCGCCATCGGCATTGCCTCTGCATCGTTCATTCATATATGCATCCTTGTTTTCCAACTATATAATTTGACCAGAGAACAAGAATAACCCGGCCTCAGCGCCGGGTTTTCTTTGCCTCACGATCGCCCCCAAAACACATAACCAATTGTATTTATTGAAAAATAAATAGATACAACTCACTAAACATAGCAATTCAGATCTCTCACCTACCAAACAATGCCCCCCTGCAAAAAATAAATTCATATAAAAAACATACAGATAACCATCTGCGGTGATAAATTATCTCTGGCGGTGTTGACATAAATACCACTGGCGGTGATACTGAGCACATCAGCAGGACGCACTGACCACCATGAAGGTGACGCTCTTAAAAATTAAGCCCTGAAGA
>NZ_KZ319322.1 GCF_002744755.1 Leeuwenhoekiella nanhaiensis
ACCGCGGGAACACTCATACCTAAAATGTCGGCAAGATCACAAGGGCACAGTTCTTTTTCCATATTTAAGAGGAATAGAATTTTTAAACGTACCTCATTACCTGAAATGGACAGTAGTTTTGTTATTTTATCGAAATCATTGGTCATACCATCAATGACCGTTTTGCAGTTTAGTAACTGCTTATGGTCAGCTTCAGCTCTCGTACAAGAAATTTCCATTTTCATAATAACTATTTAGACGAACAAAGGTATAATTAATTACGTATTTAAGCAAATACTTAAATATAAATATTGTTTTATATAGTTCTAAGTATAGTTGTATCAACTATAACCGCTGATGCTATGCTTTAATGATTTAACTTCTGAACGATTTATACAACAGAATCACTTCAGAAATAAATTGTACTACAATGGCTTTCAGGCTCTTTGTCAATTCTAAAAAAATGTCTCTCATAATACTATTAATCTTGAAGGGATTGCAAAACGGTCAATGCGATACTTTGGATGTTATTGGAATCTGAAATATACTTGCCTTCATCCTCATTACTCAAAAACCCCAATTCTAAAAGAATCGAGGGACAATCATCAATAGTTTCCCGAAGCACTTGAAAGTTGGCAAACTTTACACCTCTACTTTCATATCCCAATTTTTTATTGAGTGCAGCTTGCATTTGAAATGCAAACCAAGTGGCATCATCTGAATATACAGATGTTGCACCTGCCACATAAACTTCCACGCCTCTTGCATTTGGATTATCCGAATGATTACAATGCAGCGACACAAACAAATCTGCTTTTAAGGCTTTGGTCAGCTTCGACCTTTGCGTTAAAGAAATGAGCGTATCGGTGTACCTGGTTAAGTAAATTTCCAAAGGTTTATCTAACTCATCATTCAACTTTAATGTGGCATTTGCAATATTGAGTACAACATCCTTTTCTTGGATGCCATTTATACCGATTGCACCCGAATCTTTTCCACCGTGTCCAACGTCAATTACAATTCGTTTATGAGCACTCGTTTCCTGTCCGAAAACGAGGCACATTTTCAAAAGTAAAATCACAAAACTGACGTTTTTGAGCACTTTTTTCATTTTCAATTTTCAGGTTATCAACAACTTCACGTCAAAATTTCATAGCATTTGATACCAAATAATAGCAACGGAATTCAAACAATATCAAATAATATTTTATTCACAAATATTTGATTTTCAGTTATTTATATTCAAATATATGTAAATTTCCCATAACGAAAACAACACAAAAATTTAAACTGTTACGTTATGAAAAAATCACTCTATTTAGCATCCTTTTTTTCGCTTTTATCCACTTCGCTATTTGCTCAAATTGGTGGCATTGAAGATTCCGTTAACGATGTGGGCGATACTATAAGAACCGTATTTCCCATTTTACTTGGTGTCATTTTCCTTGTTGGTTTCCTCTTTAATGCAGGACATTTCTTTGGCGAAAATGCTGACCTTAAAAAAGGGATTACCCGCGTTCTCGTCTTTGTTTTGATTGCCGGTGCGGTAGTTGGCATATTCACTTACCTAATTGGAATCGTAGTATAATGAAGAAATTCGAGGTCTATAAAAACATCAGGAAACGGGCGGTTATTTTTGGGCTGCCCATTTCCCTGTTTGCTTTAATGATGGTTTCCATTCTCGCATCCCTTTTGGTCATCATTTTTTCTTTCAGCTTTGGGATAATTATAGGCGTACTGGTTTTTAACGCTGCGCTCTATGTAGCATTGACAAGAATTACCCACAACCCTCAGCTATTTCAAACTGCCAACGCATTCCCGAAAATTATCAGCAACAAAAGAAATTCAGGCTTCGACTATGAACAAGATTAACCTTTCTAAATATCAACCCATTGCAGATATTCAGGACAATATCGTGTTTGCTAATAATGGCAATGTCGTTCTGAGCTATGAAGGTAATCTACCTGAAATTTATTCGTTGTCCGAAAAGGACTTTGAGGATATGCACGGTGCTTGGTTTCAGGCTTTGAAGTCCCTACCTATTGGGACTGTGGTACATAAACAGGATATCTACTTGAAGAAATCTTATTCTTCGGAACAACTTCCGAATTCAACTTTCTTAGAGAAAGCCACACACGAGCATTTTAAAGGTCGTGGGCATATTGAGCACAAGTGTTATTTGTTCTTCATATTAACCAAGAATAAAGCACTTAACAACTCAAAATATGTAAATCCATTTAGGAAAGTTTCTAAAGGAATTGTGCAAGAACTGGATGACAACGTTAAGCGCTTTGTCAACTCGGTAAGCGATTCTGTTTCCTTCATCAACAATAGCCGAAAGATGGAATTCATTTCGCTTAAAGCGGAAGAGATTCAAAAGCTTACAAATGGCTATTTCAACGGCTTCAACGAAGGTT
>NZ_KZ319323.1 GCF_002744755.1 Leeuwenhoekiella nanhaiensis
TTAACTTACACAGTTAATAGGATAGTGTCAATTACCAAAAATTATAGCTGAATTTAATTCGGCTTTCGTGAATTCAATTCCGTTTGTTTTTTCTCTTAAAACGTCTGTGTTGTAAGTCAGTTTATTTTCGTCGGCTCCATTTTAAAAGTCAGTAGACTTTTCTATCAGCTCGTTTCTTATTTTTTCAAAGTTCGGGAAAGTGAAAAATCGGTAGCCCAACAAGAATAAAATTCGACTTATAAGTATTTAAGGTTTTTGATTTTCATATTGTGGGCAACGGTTTGGCTATGGCAAGTGCGGGGATTTTGAATCCGCTTTATTGTCCGTCAATTATAAATTTTGCTCGTTCTAATATCTTAATCTTAAAGCAGTCAACCCGCATTTGCTTTAGCTTATGTTGTGCAACGTTTTTCTTATTAGCCATCAGGTAAATTTTGTGTCATTCTGTTTAGGGTTTGAATATATTCAGATTTAGTTTTATTGAAACAATTCTTAACTTCTTTTTGATTAAGAAAGAAACTGTCAGTTATTATCGGGCTGTTTGACAGATATTTACCTTTTGTGAAGTATTCGTGAAATCTTTTTTTAGTAATTGTAGTTGCATAATCCTTAAGGGTTTCTCTGGGTAAATTCATTTCAGAAACTCTTTTTTTGCAAAACTCAATAACCTCGGGTTTATAGTCCTTTAAAGATTCAATAATCTCAATTAATTTAAACGCGTTTAATTCGCCGTAATATTTTTCTAAATCAACCATTTCTTATTAAATACAGTAAATGTTGTCACAACGGTCTCGTATAACCGTCAGTTACGGGTTAATATGCGTTAATTTTCGGTTTGGCACAGACTTTAGCAATTNCGGACGTAGTCTCCCGAAGCCTCCGGACGCCGTAATTGCGGGTTAGCATCTATGTAAAAGCAGCTTGTCAAGTATCTTTAAGATTCACAAAAATCATAAGATATGGAAACTCAACAAACTGCATCATCTAAGTTATTCATTGGTATTGATATCCACAAGCGTAGCTGGAAGATTCATTGCGCGACCGATTTGTTTTCTGGTAAGACCTTTAGTATGTCTCCGAGGCCTGAAGTTTTGAAAGAGTATGTCATTAAGCATTATAGCGATTACGAAGTAACCACGGCCTACGAGGCTGGATGTTGCGGTTACCGTCCACACCGGTGTTTTGAGAGTTATGGTTGGAAGTCTTTGGTAGTAAATCCAGCAGATATTTTTAGAAGAGGCAAGGAGCGCCTGACTAAGACTGATCGTATTGATGCGCAGTTGATAGCTCGTGAACTCAAAGATGGCAGGTTAACAAGCATTTGTGTACCCGACAAATGTCGAGAGCAGTTGCGTAGCTTGTTTCGACGTCGTAATGACCTGGTCAAAGACATGCGCCAGATCAAGAGTTATATCAAAATGCAGTTGCTGTATTATGGTATAGAAATACCACCGGAGTACGACAATGATCACTGAAGCCATAACTTCAGGTATTGGTTAGATGACTTGAAGTTTGAATATGATACGGGTACAGAAGTTTTACGCAGTCGTATGCGTAGTTTTCGGTTTATAGATCAGGAGTTTCGGGATGTATCTACATTGCTTAGGAAATACACCAAAACTCATTTTAAGCGGGACTATTTACTTTTACGTAGTATTCCGGGCATCGGCCCCATTGTTGCTAGTGGTATACTTAGTGAGCTTGGAGATTTACGTCGATTTAACAGCATAAAGCACTTGGCTGGTTATGTAGGTCTGGCCCCTGGTATTTATCAAAGTGGGGATACGATAAGACATACCGGAGTAAGTATGCGAGCAAACCGCTTTATACGCAGTTATTTTATCGAGGCTTCTTGGCAAGCGATCAGAACAGACCCGGTAATACAAGAGTATTATCGCAAACATCAAGGTAAGAACGTAAAATCAATAATCGTTAAGGTAGCTCGTAAATTATTGAGCCGCACCTTAGCTGTAATAAAAACAGGAATCCCCTACGAGATAGGGATTATAGAATAAAAAACAAATAACAAAGCTCAACATAGAAGTAGCAAAATTTGGATCACAAAACAATGTAGGTGATCCCGATAGGTATCGGGAATCACATCGGTTAGCAAGTGACCAGATTTATTATAGCTTATAATCATAAAGATGCTGGTGAACCGCCAAGATGCGCGTATCACATATAGGATGCCGAGCAAGTTATATAGGTATTGAATGATTGATAATCCTATCGGAATTATCAACTATTCAACACCCCAAAATCAACATTATGAAGTAATTAAAATTTAAATAGTAACTTTAAAGAAATGGACTAGGGCTTTTCATAGGAGCCATTGTTGAACTAAACCTAAAGGTAGCTTCAGGA
>NZ_KZ319324.1 GCF_002744755.1 Leeuwenhoekiella nanhaiensis
GGATTTTTTGTTCCTACAACCTTTCAACAGTAATTTTGTGTATTTCATCGATTATAGGTCGAAATTTAACAGTAATTATTCAAACTTTAACACTTTTCAGCTATTTAAAGTGTCTTTTGTCGTTATTTGATCATACAGTACTAAATCGTTTAATTGAGGTTTTGCGCACTTTATCGATCATTTTATGTATAAAAACGTCTTTTATNGCGCGATGTAAGAAATTGAAGCCTGACTACAGGAGCTTAGCCGCTGGTTTTAAGAGGGATAGCTATTTAAATAAACCGGATTGACTGCTATCTATTTATTATAAGACGGAAACATCGTATTTTTAGACATAAACCTGTCATAACCATGAGAACCCTTTCCATCTTACTTCTAAGCTTTTTAGTAATCGCGTGCAATACAAATCAAAAAGAGGAAACAACTCCCGAAATTCCCAAACAGCAGGAATTTGCCATCATCATACATGGCGGCGCGGGAACAATCCTGAAAAAGAATATGACCGACTCCCTGGAGCGGGCTTACAAAGCAGCACTTACCGAAGCCATACAAACCGGCTATAAAATTCTGGAAGATGGAGGCAGCAGCCTTGAGGCCGTGCAACGTACTATTAATGTGATGGAAAACTCGCCCTTGTTCAATTCGGCAAAAGGCGCTGTGTTTAACCATGAGGGTAAAAACGAACTCGACGCTTCGATTATGGACGGTGCAACCCTCAATGCAGGTGCGATTGCCGGCGTTACCACCATTAAAAACCCCATCAATCTGGCCTACGAGGTGATGGTCAATTCAGATCACGTGTTGTTGAGCGGCGAGGGAGCGGAAACTTTTGCAAAAGAACGCGGAGTTGAACTCGTAGATCCTTCGTATTTTTTTACCCAAAACCGCTACGACGCCCTACAGCGTATTCTGGAACGTGAGAAACAAGATTCGGTAAGTGCTTCTTCTGCTTTTATTGATCCCTTTATTAAAGACGAAAAGTTTGGAACCGTAGGTTGTGTGGCTCTCGATAAAAACGGAAATCTTGCCGCAGGGACATCTACCGGCGGAATGACCAATAAAAGATATAATCGCATTGGCGATTCTCCCATTATAGGTAGCGGCACCTATGCCAGCAATGCGACCTGTGGGGTTTCATCAACCGGATGGGGAGAATACTTTATCCGTGGGCAGGTCGCTTACGACATCAGCGCACAAATGGAATATGCCGGTAAAAGCCTTACCGAGGCTACGCATAATGTAATTCAGGAAAAACTTACCAAAATGGGTGGCACCGGTGGTATTGTCGCACTTGATCATTACGGCAATCCATCGATGGAATTCAACACCGAAGGGATGTACCGCGCGTATATGAACGATCAGGGTGAACTTATTCTGGGAATTTATGGGGAGAATGAAGACTGAAGAAATTAATTACATTGAGCTCACTGCATTACTCATAGCCATTGTACTTTTCATAATATCAATTCTCTTAATTGTCGTCAGCGGCAACTCCTTATCACTTGATTATTATATAGGATTTGCCGTATTAAGCAGCTCATTGTTCTTATACTTAAGAAACAAAAAATACTATGTTGTTGTATTTACACTAGCGCTTGCGGGGGGTATTTTAAACCTCTATGATCCCTTTGTTGTGAAATTAACTTTCACTCTTGTGTTTTTTCGCCTTAACATTAGCTTTATTACACTTACCATCGCCTTTTTAGCCACTAATAAAGATTTACTTAATTCCGTTTTTCCTCATAAATCTTCCCTGGAAGAAGAAATTCAGCTGGAGCAGAAAAGAGAACAACAAAAAATTCAAAAATTCATCAATCAATATCAAACAAAATCCCGTAAAGACTTAGAATACATCATATAGGGAGATAGCGGCTACGTCAATGAGGCCAAAATAGCCGCGCAACAGGTATTGGACAATCTTGATGAGGCAAAGCCTCTAACCAAACACGACTCGGGAAATACTTTTAAATCGTGAAAGAATTCAAACCCTACTACGCTGTTATCTTCACTTCCACGCAAAGCGAAAATACTTTAGGTTATAGTGAAATGGCCACACAAATGGAACACCTTGCTCAGCAGCAAGCGGGTTATTTAGGAATGGACCACGCCCGAAGCGCTATAGGGATCACCATCTCTTACTGGCAAACCGAATCAGATATCCTCAATTGGAAAAATAACCTTGATCATTTAAAAGCCCAGCACCTGGGAAAGAAAACCTGGTACGACACCTACAGCGTGCGTGTTTGTAAAGTGGAACGTGAATATCGTTTTAAGCGCAGCGCAGAATAAAATGTGCTGACTATGTATAAAAAGAAAATCCCTTCACACATGAGCTGCG
>NZ_KZ319325.1 GCF_002744755.1 Leeuwenhoekiella nanhaiensis
GCCCCTTAAAAGGGCTTTTTTTACTGTGCTTTACTATAATTTTTAAGTTTTTTGATCCAGTATTGCGGTGGTCCCCGTGCGGTAAAGGTCTCCAGGGTTATGAGTGTTCCTTTTTTACAGGTTGGGCATATTCGATGTTGCAGGGGCGGTTTTTCGTCGAGCTGTACCTGACCCAGGGTCTGACGCAAGTGGTCAAGACTTTCTCGTTTATGGTAAGAACTTAAGATTCCGTAATGGCGGATGCGTACAAAACCTTTAGGAAGAATGTGCAGGGCAAAGCGTCTGATAAACTCGCTGTCGCTCAAGTGCATCAGGGATTTCTTTCCCCCGTGGCGGTAATCCTTCACCGAAAACACCACACCAGTGTCATCCACATTTTTGATGCGGTGGTTGCTTATGGCGATCTTATGGGTATAGCGCCCCAGATATTCAACCACCTGAGGCGGTCCTAAAAATGGACGCTTGCAATAGACGACCCACTCTTTTTTGAACAGGCTTTGGTAAAGATTCTCCGCTTGTTCTGTTTTAACTTTTTTACGTAACCCTGCAACAAAACGAGCTCGAAACACCTTGCTCATAGCCTTGACCGGGAACAGGTAGCGTGCCTTACGGCAGCCAGGTTTCCCTTTGTTTTTGCCAGACTTCCATTTACCGCTTTTGGTGATCCCTCCACCAGGCACGATGCAATGCAGGTGGGGATGTAAGGACAGGTTTTGTCCCCAGGTATGCAGAATGGCAATCATCCCGGGGCTGGCACCCAAAAACTTAGGATTGGAAGCAAACCCTGTTATAACCTCCCAAGCGGTTTTGAACAGCAAGTCATACAAGAGTCTGGGCTCATACAGGCACAGGCGGTTGAGCTCTAAAGGCAGGGTAAAGACCACGTGGAAGTAAGGCACATTCAAGAGTTCTTCTTCCCGTGCCCTAATCCATTGCTCCCTTTTGTGCCCCTGACACTTGGGACAATGCCGGTTACGGCAACTGTTATAACTCAGGTGTAAGGTATTGCAAGAGGTATTGGAGCAGCGGTCAATGTGACCGCCCAGGGCAGCAGTGCGGCATTTACGCAAGGCGTGTAAAGTTCTTAACTGCCAGCTAGTGGCACAACAGCCAGCTAAGTCTTGTGTATTGCGATTTAATACCTGAGCTACCTCATACGTAGCCCTTGCCATCAGTCTTGCTTATAGAGTTTATCAAGCGGACTGAAGGGCTTTTGCCTGCCCAGTTGAGCCACGTGAAGATAGGTCAATGTGGTCTGTATATCTGCGTGCCCTAAAAGATCCTTTACACTCATAATATCAAGGCCCATCTCCAGAAGGTGGGTAGCATAACTGTGGCGCAGGCTGTGGGTGGTCACTTGTTTTCTTATGCCACTGTGTTTACGGGCTTCACTTACGATCCAACGCACCCCTTGAGTAGAAAGCGGGACAGCTTTACCTTCGCTAGTATTACCGGTAAAGCACCAGACTGATGGGTTTTCTGCTGCTAGGTAGTTCTTCAGACCGCGAACCTGCATCTTTGACAAGGGTACATAGCGGTCCTTTCGGCCTTTGCCCTGGCGCACGTGCAGCATCATCCGGTCAAAATCAAAATCCTTAACGTGAAGGTTACACAGCTCAAAACACCGCAGACCGCAGCCATAAAGCAGTGCCAGTACCAGGCGGTGCTTCAATAATTTTGGGGCTTTTAAAAGTTGCTTTACCTCCCTGAAACTTAAAACCACAGGAAGCTTTTTGGGACGCTCTATTGACGGGAGCATCACCTGCATTTCTTTACGGTTACAGATGCGATAGGCATACCTCAGGCCATAAACGGTATGCTTGAAGAAACTGCTCGACGGGGTCTTGTTGCGGGATTTTAAAACGTGTAGATAATCCAGAACCTGCTCTTCATCCAGATCAAGAGGGCTACAGTTAAAATGCAGGGCAACGTGGGAAAGACAGCGGGCATAGTTGGTCAGGGTACTCTGGCTCTTACCGGATAGTTCTACCGAGCGTTTTAATTTGAGGTACAATTCCCGAAAATCAGGTACAGATTCACAGGCTCGTTCAATCAGGGTACTACTTTTTTT
>NZ_KZ319326.1 GCF_002744755.1 Leeuwenhoekiella nanhaiensis
GGCCATCCACTTTCTCAATAGCGGTAACATCTGTATTAAGAATAAGTTTTATGCCTAACTCTTTTGTGGCAGAAACAAGATGTTTTACTATATCCTGTTCAAAATTTTCCAAGGGATTTTCCCCACGATGAACAATAGTAACTTCTGCACCACATCGAGCTGCAATATGTGCAAACTCAAAGGCGATATGGCCACCACCGATAAATAACAACGATTTTGGCAATTCTTCTAAATTTAAGAAATCGGTACTGGATTTGGCAAAATGACCGCCTTCAAATTCTAAAACTCTTGGCTTTGAACCCGATGCAATTACAATTTTGTTGGCCTTTACCTTGTCATTTCCAACTTCTAATGTGTTTTTTGAGAGGAATTTAGCTGAACTATGAAAGGTGTCTATGCCATTCTTTTTATATCCTTTTTCAATTTTTGGTGGCATTTCATCCACAAAGGTTTGCTTAAAGGCCATTATGTCCTTCCAATTTACTTTAGGTATGGTATCAATGCCAATACCTTTAAGCCTTTTGGCAAAATCCCGTACTTCTGTAGCGCCTATAATCACTTTTTTTGGGTCACAACCTCTCAAAGCACAAGTACCACCATACGGTAATTCATCTGTGATTCCGACTTTCAGGCCTTTTGAGGCGCACTTATTGGCGATAGTCATTCCCGCCATTCCCGAACCAATTATAAATACATCATATTCTTTCATACTAATTGGTTTGTTTTTTGTCGGTTACTTTATAGCCTGTTGAGTTAATTGCTTTCTCGATTTCCGTTTCATTCGTTTTTGTTTGGTCAAATTCAATGATGGCATTCCCATTTTCGTAGGACACTTTTGAGGTTACAATTCCGTCGAGCTTGTTTACTTCGTGGTTGACGTGCTCTTCGCAACTTGCACAAGTCATCCCTTTTATATCAAAATTTACCGTATTGATATTGGATTGATTTACTATAACTACTTCTTTCTCATTATTTGGATAGAAAATATGAGAGTAGTAAGGAAAGCTTATTGATATAGCCGCAAATAGCATAATACCTAACAAAAAACCTTTAGTTTGAAACCACTTTGGCT
>NZ_KZ319327.1 GCF_002744755.1 Leeuwenhoekiella nanhaiensis
GTTGCGAAGAGCACGTCAACCACGAAGTAAATAAACTCAACGGAATTGTAAACTCAAAAGCATCCTACGAAAACGGGAATGCCATCATTGAATTTGACCAAACCAAAACGAATGAAACGGAAATCGAGAAAGCAATTAACTCAACAGGCTATAAAGTAACCGACAAAAAACAAATCAATTAGTATGAAAGAATACGATGTATTCATCATTGGTTCGGGAATGGCAGGAATGACCATCGCCAATAAATGTGCCTCAAAAGGCTTGACAGTCGGAATAACGGATGAATTACCGTATGGTGGCACTTGTGCTTTGAGAGGTTGCGACCCAAAAAAAGTGATTATTGGCGCTACGGAAGTACGAGACTTTGCCAAAAGACTTAACGGAAATGGCATTGATACCATACCTAAAGTTAATTGGAAAGACATAATGGCCTTTAAACAAACCTTTGTGGATGAAATGCCACCAAAAATTGAAAAAGGATATGAAAAGAATGGCATAGACACTTTTCATAGTTCAGCAAAATTTCTATCAGATAACACATTAGAGGTTGGGAACGATAAAGTACAAGCTAAAAAAATTGTAATCGCATCGGGTTCAAAGCCAAGGATTTTAGAATTCGAAGGTGGCCATTTTGCCAAATCCAGTACCGATTTCTTGAATTTAGAAGAATTGCCAAAATTGTTATTATTCATCGGTGGCGGCTATATCGCCTTTGAGTTTGCACATATTGCAGCTCGATGTGGTGCAGAAGTCACTATTGTTCATAGTGGGGAAAGTCCCTTGGAAAATTTTGAACAGGATATTGTAAAACATCTTGTTTCTGCCACAAAAGATTTAGGCATAAAACTTATTCTTAATACGGATGTTACCGCTATTGAGAAAGTGGATGGCCAGTATCGCGTAGAGGGTAAATGCGCAGAGAAAACAGAATATTTTGAAGCTGAAGCTGTTTTTAATTCTGCCGGACGACCACCTGCAATATTTGATTTGGATTTGGACAAAGCCAATATAGCTTATACTAAAAA
>NZ_KZ319328.1 GCF_002744755.1 Leeuwenhoekiella nanhaiensis
CGTAAATCAAAGACTGAATTGTTCATCAGAAAGTTTGCGCGGATTTACACACCAATCGTTGTATTTCTTGCTATCGGCTTAACGTTTTTGCCTTACTTTTTTGTGGACGATTATGTATTTAGGGATTGGCTTTATCGTGCGTTAATTTTCTTGGTTATTTCCTGTCCCTGTGCGTTGGTCATTTCTATTCCCTTGGGTTATTTTGGCGGATTGGGTGCAGCATCGCGCAACGGTATTCTATTCAAAGGCGCATCCTTTTTGGACGCAATGACCAAAGTTAACACGGTGGTAATGGACAAAACGGGAACTGTTACCAAAGGGGTCTTTAAGATTAAGGAAGTAGTCAATAAATCCGCTTTCGCGGAAGCGGAATTTATGCAATACCTGATGGCGATGGAAGAACAATCCACCCATCCCATCGCAAAGGCAATTTTGGAATATAAAGCAGACGGTGCAGATTTGGAAGCATCCGAAGTTTCCGAAGTCGCCGGAAAGGGTTTAAAAGGAACGGTCAACGGAAAAACCGTTTTGGTCGGTAATAAAGCATTGATGACCTTGAACAGCATCGAAGTACCTTCTGAAACCGATA
>NZ_KZ319330.1 GCF_002744755.1 Leeuwenhoekiella nanhaiensis
CAAAGACAATCACGCCGATGTAGGTAACTGCCCACATCAATGCTTCGCTTTTCAACCAGAAGTTGACCAGCGATGCCAGCACAATGCCGATTAACGCCATAAACAGCATATTGCCAAAGCCACTTAAATCGCGCTTCGTGGTGTAACCGTACAGGCTCATTGCGCCGAACATCCCGGCAGTAACGACGAAAGTACTGGCGATAGAAGCAGCGGTATAGACAATGANAGTAACGACGAAAGTACTGGCGATAGAAGCAGCGGTATAGACAATGAATATACTGGAAAGCGTAAGACCCGTCAGCGCCGAATAAAGCATAAAGAGCATCGTCGTTACACCTGCGCTCAGCTTTTGAATCATCGCTGATAACACAATAACCAATGCTAATTGCGCGATGATCAGACCGATTAAAAAGACACGGTTAGTGAACAACAGC
>NZ_KZ319331.1 GCF_002744755.1 Leeuwenhoekiella nanhaiensis
GCAGAGATGGAGTTTACCAATGGAGGAAACGCGCAGGCGGTTGCAAGTGGCGCAGAAGTCTTTTTCATACGGCATGATAAGGCCAATCTCTCCGGCGTAATCTGGATGGCAAAAGACTTGCGCGGGACCGTCGCTGCGTTGACGTAATTGGTGGATCCAGCCGCGACGCAGTAGCTCGTCACGCAGAACCTGACCAGAGATGTGATGCTTACGGAAGAGCTCGCTGCCCTCGCCCGTTTCCATCAGTTCGATGAAACGCAGCTGGATAGGGCGATGCTGGATCCAGTTCAGAAAGGTGTCGAGCTGGTGATGATTAACATCACGCATCAGCACGGTATTGACTTTGACCTTCTCAAAACCGGCCTCAAATGCAGCATCAATCCCTGCCATGACCTGGTTGAATTTATCCTGCCCGGTAATAGCGTGAAAC
>NZ_KZ319332.1 GCF_002744755.1 Leeuwenhoekiella nanhaiensis
ACGGCTTTTTTAACATTTGTCAAGATGAGTGATGACAGTTTTATGGCAAGAGATGCCTGTTCAGTGACTGCCATTGCATTTATCTAACCAGTTAAAAAATAAAAGATATTTCTTTGAGCCGTCTTTAACGCCAATTCGCGTGCAAGCCGCGTATTCTCTCGCTTGCCTCGTGTTTTCTAACTCTAATACACATGGTTATCCACAGGAATAGTGGATAACTGTCTCCAGCCCCTATCCCCCGCCGCCTGGGCAATTCCCACATTCGCCGCATGAGGCGGAAGTAAAATTTTTTTCGTGATTATTTTAGAATTTAATTGGTTAAATTGCAGTCAATCGAAGACGCGATCTCGCTCGCAATTTAACCAA
>NZ_KZ319333.1 GCF_002744755.1 Leeuwenhoekiella nanhaiensis
GAACCAAGAGATCCGTTGTTGAAAGTTTTGACGATTGTGTTTTCCACTCAGACCGCAACCTTTGTTCAAGACAGCGTTCACGAGGGTCTCCGGCGGGCACGGGCCCGGAGGCACGGGAGATGGCCCCCCGGCGGCCAGGGACAGGAGCCCCCCTGGCGGGCCCGCCGAAGCAACACGGTACGGTAGACACGGGTGGGAGGTCGGGCCCGCAAAGGGGACCCTCACTCGGTAATGATCCTTCCGCAGGTTCACCTACGGAAACCTTGTTACGACTTTTACTTCCTCTAAATGA
>NZ_KZ319334.1 GCF_002744755.1 Leeuwenhoekiella nanhaiensis
ACTGTTGAAAGGTTGTAGGAACAAAAAATCCTACTTATGTTTGTATCAACATAACTCATAAACCCCAAATCATGAGAACTTTTACTACAAGCCTTTTGGCTCTTGCATTTACTGTATTATTTTCCAGCTGTTCACAAGACGAAGAGTTGATGCCCACTGAAGAAGCAACCCTAGAAGTTGCTGCAAACCTCACTGTTGAAGAAGCCTTTGCACAAGATGTGCTTGCTGAAGTAAACAAACACCGCGAAAGCATTGGATTAGCTGCACTTAAAGCCAATACCGATTCTAAAGGTCAGGCTGCAGATCATTCCAAGTATATGGCTACCAAAGGTCAGATTAGCCACGACAATTT
>NZ_KZ319335.1 GCF_002744755.1 Leeuwenhoekiella nanhaiensis
TGGGCCGTGTCTCAGTCCCAATGTGGCCGATTACCCTCTCAGGTCGGCTACGTATCATTGCCATGGTGAGCCGTTACCCCACCATCTAGCTAATACGCCGCGGGACCATCCAAAAGTGATAGCCGAAGCCATCTTTCAAACTCGGACCATGCGGTCCAAGTTGTTATGCGGTATTAGCATCTGTTTCCAGGTGTTATCCCCCGCTTCTGGGCAGGTTTCCCACGTGTTACTCACCAGTTCGCCACTCACTCAAATGTAAATCATGATGCAAGCACCAATCAATACCAGAGTTCGTTCGACTTGCATGTATTAGGCACGCCGCCAGC
>NZ_KZ319336.1 GCF_002744755.1 Leeuwenhoekiella nanhaiensis
AGCACCAGCTTTTGCCCTTTGATGGTCATATGGCGGTGCTTCGCGAAAGCGCAAAACCACAAATAAACCGCGATAATCATCAGTAAGCCAATGCCGAGAATACGCAGCGTAGTTTGATCGACATACCAGTGATCCGGCAACTCCACCACGCCTGCGGTAAAGATAATCCCTGCCAGTAAAATGTAGCCCAGCCAGTTGGTGGTAATACTGAGCGAGAAAATCCGCGTAATAGTGCTACCGGGCAACCCCAGACGAGAGTACAAACGATAGCGCATACCAATGCCGCCGACCCAGGTACTGAGCGTCAGG